>NZ_BJEQ01000015.1 GCF_005405585.1 Agarivorans sp. Toyoura001
GCGATATACAACACGATGAGACCGCACCTGAGTTTAAATATGGAAACGCCCAATCAGGTGCATAATAGAAAAGGCCAGCTACTGGAGCTGGCCTAAAAACCGTCAACCTATTTTAGGACGGGTCATTTTTTTAGTGCTTTGCAGGCTTGCTTGCCCTTTACTCAACAATTACTTCGCGCTTATGATGAAGTGAGAAAGGGAGATGTGCGATGAAAATGAGCCGCCGTGGCTGGAACAACATCATAATATTTGCTGTTGCCTCAATGATTTTGATTTTTAAGTACGTAGAGTTAAACAATCAGCAATCGGAGTCTGAACAGCAACTTGCTGGCCAGCTATTGCCTCAAGGCGCGACCATACTTCGCATAGAGCTACCTGAGTTGGTGATTGAGCGAGTGGGTACCCAATGGCGCAGTGAGCCGCCTACAGAGCGCTCTATCGCGGTGATAGATGCTTGGTTACATATCACCCTAGAGCCATGGCAAAACGCCTTAGGTGGCGCCGCGAGTAGCCAAGGCGTACATATTTACCTTGCCAATTCGGCTGCTCCTATCGAGTTAACCTTATTTGAGTTAGGCCAGCAACGTTGGCTGACTAATTGGCAAGGCCAACTATTGAGCCTTGACGAAGACAGCTACCACGCCCTTTTTCCTACTACGAGTTTATAAACATGCCTGAGTTACCCGAGGTTGAAACCAGTCGACGTGGTATTAGCCCGCATATCGAACAACAAGTCATCAGTGAGATCATTGTGCGCCAAGCTAAATTGCGTTGGCCGGTGCCTGAGCTTATCCAATGCTGTGTAGGCTTGAAAGTATTGGCGGTAACACGCCGCGCTAAATACTTGCTGATTGAAACTGAAGCCGGCCACATTATTATTCATCTTGGCATGTCTGGTAGCCTGCGCATTGTAGATAGCGGTTTGGCCGCTGAAAAGCACGATCATGTTGATATTGTATTGGCCAGCGGTAAAGCGCTTCGTTTGAACGACCCTCGCCGCTTTGGCTGTGTGTTGTTTAGCCAGTTGCCTATCGAGCAGCATAATTTATTGGTTAATTTAGGGCCAGAGCCTTTAACCGACGAATTTACTTTTGAGCATTTGGCTGCCCACGCGGCTAAACGTAGCGTAGCGGTTAAGCAGTTTATTATGGATAACAAAGTGGTGGTGGGGGTAGGGAATATCTACGCCAACGAAGCATTGTTTAGAACCGGTATTCATCCAAAACGCGCTGCCAACAAAGTCAGTAAAGTGCGTTTAGAGCTGCTCGCCGACAACATTAAGCAAGTATTAGCCGAGGCGATTGAGCAAGGTGGGACGAGTTTAAAAGATTTTACCAACGCTGACGGTAAGCCCGGTTATTTTAAGCAGACATTGGCGGTGTATGGCCGTGAGGGCGAGGCTTGTGATAGTTGTGGAGAGTTAATTAAGGCACTACGTATTGGTCAGCGTAATACCTTTTATTGTCCGCATTGCCAGCGTTAACTCGCAGCAAGTTTAGCGCTGACAGCTTGAGCAACTTGTGGTGATACAAAGCGTTCAATATCGCCACCGTGTTTAGCTACTTCTTTAATCAAGCTCGATGAAATAAACGAAACCCCTTCGCCTGGGGTTAAAAATACGCTTTCTAGGTTTGGGTCTAACTGGCGGTTCATATCCGCTAGTTGCATTTCATACTCAAAATCTGAGCCGGTACGCAAGCCACGCAGCAATACGTTCGCATCTTGTTTTTTGGCTAAATCAACCAATAAGCCAGTAAAACCAATCACTTCAACATTATTTGCTTTGGTTACGGTTTGTTCCAACAACGCTACCCGTTCTTCTAAACTAAACAGTGGTTGTTTGCTAGGGCTGGCGGCCACTGCCACAATCACTTTGTCGAACATTTTTGCAGCGCGCTTTATTAAATCACTATGGCCATTGGTTACAGGATCAAAGGTGCCAGGATAGATAACCCGAGTTGTCATGAGTATTTGCCAAAAATTAATGTTAGCTGGATTATAACCCGCTCAATCGATTGGGGAAAATTCTTGAGCATACCTGCAAGATTGGTCACAATGCGCAAGCTTGGTCATTAGGGTAGAAAAATGCAAAAACTGTTGGTAGTGCGAAACGATAAAATAGGCGACTTCATGTTGGCATGGCCCAGTTTCGCTTTACTAAAGAACTCCCTACCCAATTGCGAAATTAGTGCTTTGGTGCCTAGTTATACGGCACCTTTGGCAGAGTTATGTCCCTGGATCGACAAGGTGATTATTGACTGTGGAGCAGAGGCTGATGGCCAGGCTCAAGCAAGCTTGTTACAGCAGGTTAAACAGCAGCAGTTTGATGGTTACTTGTGTTTTTTCTCGACTATGCGCAATGCTTGGCTAGGCGCAAGAGCGGGTATTAAGCATCGTTGCGCACCCGCCACTAAGTTGGCTCAGTTTTTATTTACTCAGCGAGTAAAACAGCGTCGTTCTCAATCACGTAAACCTGAATTTGAGTATAATCTCGATTTAGCTAAGGCTTTTTTAGCGAAACACCAAATCGACGCTAAAGCGTCAGACGCCCCTTTCTTGTCTTTTTCGCCCGCACAAATAGAGGCGCGTAAAAATAGCGAATTTACCGGATCGCAGCCCATGGTGATGGTGCACATTGGCAGTGGCGGCTCAGCCAATAATTTAAGCGTGGAGCAGTATTTTAGTTTAATTGATTGCTTAGCTAAGCTAAATCTTGAGCTACATTTTGTGATTACCGCTGGCCCCGGAGAGTTGGTAGCAGCGCAAGATCTGGTGAATCAATTGGCAAAAGCCGAAGTCTCACATCAGCTGTACTTTTCTGAAGAAGGCCTCACTACCTTTTGTGAAGTATTGGCTTGCGCAGATATGTTTATTGCTGGCTCCACGGGTCCACTGCATATCGCAGGTGCGTTAGATGTACCTACGGTGGGTTTTTTCCCTAGCAGACGCAGCGCCACACCGTTGCGCTGGCAACCTCTGAATAGTGCAGGTCGGCATATTTCATTTTCTCCACCTGCTGGTGAGCTAACTCAGGAAGACATGAGTTTAATTAATGTGAGTGATTCAGCAGTGAAAATTAATCTTTGGTGGCAAAAGCTACACGCTAGTGATCCGGTAGAGTAAATCGATGAGCATAACTAAAAAAATTCGCACCGCGTTACGCCAGTTTGACGCCAAGCGTCGTAATAACTCAGTGGCATTAGAAGCTGGTTTTCTAAAACTGATTGGCGGTCGCAAAGGCCGACAACAAGAAATACTGCCCCCAAAACAAGTCAAGCGGGTGTTGATTGTTCGCAATAATAAACGTATCGGCAATATGTTTTTTTTACTGCCTTACGTAAACAAAGTGATCGAAATGTATCCCGATGCAAAGGTTGAGCTATTGCTTACCGATCCTTGGCAGGGACAAGTGTTTGAGAACTTAGGCCTAAGCAAAATCCACTATTCACAATTTGGCTTAAAAACACTAGGTGGATTTTTTAGCACCATGCGAGCTTTGCGTAAACAAACTTATGATGTGGTGCTTATACCTTACAGCGGTTCTAGTGATCGCATCGTCACTGCCTTAGTTACTGCGAAGAATGTATATGGCTACGATGATAAGGTGAACGGTGCAGTTTGTAGCCATACCTTCAAGCAAACTCGTCGATACAAACATTATGCTTTGGGCTGCATGGAGCTACTAGAACAATTACACAAAGCCGAACCTAGTGATTATTATGCCCGTTTGGTGTTAAGTGAGACTGAACAAACGCTCGCTCGTAGCGAGCTAGTGGAGTTGATAGGCCATGAAAATAACAAGCCCTGCTTAACCTACTTTAGAGGTGCTCGTGGAGCCAAAGTGATCGCTGACAAGGATTGGCAGATCTTGTTAGGTAAGTTTAAGAAGTACTATAAGAATGAACTGAACATCATTGAAATTTTGAGCCCTGATGTTGTCAAACCGTTAGCCGATGCAGATTTCACTTATTCAAATGGTGACTTGCGAAAGCTTGCTGCATTTTTGCAACAAGTGCCGTTATTTTTCTGTGGTGATACTGGACCATTGCACCTAGCAAGCTCTGCGGGAGCTTATTGCGTAGGCTTATTTACGGTGACTAACGTTACGCAGTATGGCTGTTTGGGTGAGCACGCAGTCAACGTGACAAATTTAGAGACGATAGACGCCTCCAAACTACTACTAGAGCTAGGGCTTACTTAGCCTTATTTTCGGTAATGACGATCGTTTTGCCTAGCCCATAAGTCAGCGTATTTCACAAAGGTAGAATGCGCTGATAGTACCGCTATCAAAAAGCCTGATTTTCCATCTAAAAATCCACGTTTAAGCAAATACATTTTGGCAAAGCAGCCAATGGCATGTAAAACGCCTTGGCTAATAGTGGCCCGCTTCCCTTTTGCTTCTCGCTGATCTGCCCATGCCTTAGCATAACCCGCTGATTTCACTAAGTAGTGATGGATTGAGTCATAAGTGTAATGCAGTAAATCGCCATTCAGATGTTTAAGCGTACTTTCATCTGGAAGCATCAGTTTTTCATGGACTAAAGCATCGTTGTATTGAGTTAACTTGGTAGGATGAAGCCTTAGTACTTTATCGGGGTACCAGCCGCTATGAGACAAAAACTGGCCAAATACCCAAGAGCGTCGTGCAACGCTATAGATGCAATTATTATCTTTTTGTACAACCTGTTGTATCGAACTCGCCAACTCTGGTGTGACCCGTTCGTCGGCATCTATCCAAAAGCACCAATCTGTGTCGACTTTTTGTTGAGCTAGTTGACGTTGCCTGCCGAATCCTTGCCAATTGGTGTGCTGATGAAACTCAGCCCCGAGTTGCTCAGCAATCTCTTGGCTATTGTCGATGCTGCCTGAATCAAACACAATCACCTTATCCGCCCACGCTAATGACTCGATACAGTCTTTAAGATTGAGCGACTCATTCTTAGCGATAATGATCGCTGTAACTGTGGCTTGTTGATTCATTTCGCTCATAGTTGTTGCTCTTGTTTAATGATTTCAAACATCTCGATGACGGCATCGAGTGTAATGTGTTGCATGGCATTGGCATCTTTCACCCTGCTGCGCCAACTGAGTTGATTGGCTGGTTTGCCCTGTTCTTTTTCAATGAGCTGCTGCCATACACTCACCACATACTGGCGGTAATGATAAGGCCCAGTGCGTTGCGGATTGTGGTGAGCATATAAACCTAATACTGGGGTGTTTACTGCCACCGCCATGTGGGCTGGGCCTGTATCTGGAGATATTAGCAGACCTGACTGCGCTATAAGAGCCCACAGTTGACTTAATGAGGTTTGCCCACACAGGTTATTGAGTTGTTGATTACAGGCTTGATTGATGTGTTTGGCAAGTACCACTTCATTTTTGGCAGGGCTACCAATTAAGCTCACTTGAAAGCCCTGTTTTAGTAGGTATTGGGCAATACCTACATAACCTTCAAGAGTCCAATTTTTATAGGATTTACTGGCTGCTGCACATATAAGTATATGTTTGCCTTTATCGTTACTTTGAGTGTTAAGTAAGTCTTGAGCGAATTCAATATCTTGCTTGCTTAAAGGAACCTGCCAATGCACTGGCTTGGGAGCAACATCTAGCTGCGAAAGAAACTGCAAGAAGCCATCCAATACATGAGGGGAACTGGCGGGTAAGACTTTTTCGTTGGTGAACAACCATTGGCCGTCTTTGGCTCGGCTTTTATCAAAACCAATACGCCGTTTGGCCTTGATATAGCAACTCACCAAACTGGATCTTAGTGCCGCTTGCATGTGCCATAAGATATCAAATTGCTGATTCGCCAGTTGTCGCCTTAATGCGAGTAAACCTTTCAGGCCTTGTTTTTTATCATATTCCACAACTTTAATGTCGCTATACAGTGCTAGTAGTTGTGCTTCAGCTTTGCCGCAAATCCAGGTTATTTCTACCTGTGGAAGAGCTTGTTGAAGTTGCTGCACTACTGCAAGCGCATTACATACATCCCCAATGGCGGATAAGCGTAGGATGCAAATTTTCAAGGCAGGCTGGTTTGTTGTCATTTTGCTAAAAGTGGCGGATTTTCTTAAGTATTATGCTTTTTGCGGTGCGCGATGTAAAATTGTTGGGATTTGTTTCACAAGCGAAAACTATGCAGATTGAAAAACAAAAAACTCCCGACGGCTGGCTATTCTATAACTCTACCGTGTGGCAACAAGTAAGCGACGCGTATTTTGAAGCGCGCCATTGGCAGCAAAATAGAGCGGTAGTGGGCCAAGCAATTGGTAGAGGTAAAACCTTGTTTTTCCGTTTTGAGCATCGAGAGTTTGTACTGCGCCATTACCACCGTGGTGGTTTAGTCTCTAAGCTGAGCAACGATCGTTATTTCTATTCCAGCTTGCATAGAAGCCGAGTGTGGAAAGAATTTGCCTTGCTGATGAAATTAAAAGCGCTGGAGTTACCTGCTCCGGTGCCTGTTGCGGGCAGAGTGAAGCGCACCGGCTTAACTTTTCAGGCTGATCTTATTCTTGAGCGGATTAGTGGGGCAAGAGATTTAGCACAGATGCTGAGTGAGCGACGTTTACCATTGAGCTTGTGGCAAAAAATAGGCGAGACCATTGCATTGTTTCATCGCTCTGGGGTTTACCATGCCGATCTCAATTTGCGTAATATTATGGTCGATGATCAGCAAAAGGTATGGTTAATCGATTTTGATAATGGTCGACTTTGTCGCCCGCGTAAAAAATGGCAACAGGCTAACATTGCTCGCTTTTATCGCTCACTGGAGAAAGAGCAGGCTAAGCCGGGCTATTGTCATTGGTTAGAGTCTGATTGGCAACACCTACTAGCAGCTTATAAACAAGCGCTTAATGGTTAAGCAAGGCATCTAAACTGCGCGCTAACGCTCCCTGGTTTTGTTTAACAATGCCAAGGCCTGCCTCTCCCGCTTTTTTTCGAGCGTTTTCATCACTTAGCCATGCTTTAATCCAATTGGCTAGCTGTTCGGTGTCAGCGCTTAGTTTTAAGGCGCCACAAGCTTGTAGTTGTTGGCTAATATCAGAGAAATTGAAGTCATACTCACCTGCCACACAAGGTAGACGCATAGCAGCGGCTTCCAAGTAATTGTGACCTCCTATGTTAACCAACGATCCACCAATAAATGCTGTATCCGCACAACCATACATCAGCATCATTTCGCCCATACTGTCGGCCAAGTAAACGGCTTGGTCTGGTGCTACGGTTTGCTGCAAGCTTCGGCGAGAGTATGAAAACCCTCGATCTGCAATGAGTTCGGCCACTTGCTCAAAACGCTCTGGGTGGCGGGGGACTAATACTAATAAGCTATCGGGTAATTGGTTTCGTACCTTTTGCATAATATCCAGTATTAGCTCGTCTTCGCCTTTATGGGTGCTTGCCGCTATCCATACTAAGCGCTCACCTAATAGCTGCTTTCGGATCTCTGTGGCTTGTAGTTGCAAAGCATCGGTATTGGGTAAGTCATATTTTATCGAGCCACTGACTTGCAGGTTTGCGGCTGCAACGCCCAATTGATTAAAACGTTGTGCGTCATCTTGGTGCTGGGCTAATACCAAACTAAGTTTGGTGAATAAGCTCTTACTAAAACCAGCGAAACGCAGGTATCGCTGGCAAGAGCGCTGTGACATGCGTGCGTTAATTAACGAAACAGGAATGTTATTGCCTTGGCATACATTTAGCCAGTTAGGCCAAAGTTCGGTTTCCATAATCCATAGCTGTTTAGGCTGATGTTTATTTATGAATAGCTTCACGCAGGGCCATAAATCAAAAGGTGCGTAGCGATGGGTCACTAGCTCACCCAGTTTAGCTCCAACCTGCTCTGTGCCGGTAGCTGTGGTAGTAGTAAGCAGAATATTCAACGAGGGCTGCTGTTGTTTGAGTTGCGTGATTAACGGCGTAGCCGCAATGACCTCTCCCACTGAAACAGTGTGAAGCCAAATATCTACTTGGCTAACTTTAAGACTGAAGCCGAAATGCTCAAGCCAGCGTTTACCTACGTTAGGCTTGCCGACTTTGGGCCAGTAGAGCTTGTACATGGCTAGCGGCAGCAGCGGAATAAGCAATAGGTTATAGAGCAGACGCATCATAAAAGGGGCCATCTTAGATTTACTTTACTGCTTGGTCGTTGACAATATTCTGCTCTTGAATGTAGCTTTCTACCTGTTGTTGATAGCTATGGGTATGAGAGAATTTATTGCTGTCATGGCTGGCCACCAGATTAACCAAAATGAAGTATCCGGCGACTAAACAACTTACTTTTGCTAAACGCTCTGGCCTTTTAGTTTGCCAATGCTCTGCGTAGTACAACACTGGAAATAGTGCGAAGCCAAAAGTAATAATTAAATGCCAGTAAGAAAAGACTATCGGCGATAACATCGCTGAAATAATAATGCCTACAAAGGCTGAGAAGGCGTAGTGTATTAGCCAGTCAGCAGGTGAATAGGCTACGTTATTTCGTGAACGCCAGTGAGGTTTTATCACTCGCCATGCTTTTCTGTTTACAGCCCAGGCGGCTATAACAGTAAATCCACCTACAGTATATAGTAGCGCTTGCCAAAGATAGTTTATGAGGGCTCTAATCCATTCAATATCGGTTAGCCAAAGAAAATTAGCATCGACAATAATACGGTTGGTAAACAAAAATGAGCTATAGCGTAGCCAATATAGGGCCGCCTTTAGAACAGGGTAAACGTGCACCATTCCCCAAGCCAAATAGCGATCGCTGCGTTGAGATTGAATGTCAGAGTTTTGCTGCATCTCTATAAAGTAAGGAACAAGACTAGCCAAAACCGCCACACCGCCAGCGATTAAACCCCACCAATTCACTTTGATAATACCGCGATAATATAGATAAGCTGACATCACCGCCAAAATAGGCCAACAGTAGTGTAATTGCATGGTCAAACCGATGGCTAATACATGTAGGAAGCTGCAGATAAATGAGCTTTGTTGGCGCATTTTAAACGCTGTCCAACAATGCAGTGCAGCAAAAAAGCACAAATAAGCGGGGTTATACATCAAGCTATCAAATAGAAACCAAGGGTTAAGCAAATACAGCACTAAAAATGCTAATCGTACTACTGGGCTAAAGACTTGCTTGATAACCGCATCAAATAAGAAAAATGAGGCAAGCCTTAAGGCTATTAGTAGTAACATTGGCGCCCATGGCGAATCCCATATCAATAGTGGCAGTCCTACAATGTAAGTGGACAAAGACCCTGGCACATTACCAACCACACTAGCTGCGTTACCATAACTCAACCAGTTGTCTTGATAAGCACCCAAGTAGCCTTTTATCAACATCTGGTCTTGGTCGCCATTAAGGATCTGATGAGAAGCGTAAATGACGGATAAGGCCGTTGCTAGAGTGACTATTAGCCAAAAAATGCTAGTAAAGTGTTTTTCGATGTGTTGATTTAAGGGCACGGTAGTACTCATTTTTATTGTTGTTTAGACGTTTCAGTTTTAGAAAACGTCCAGAAACGATGAATGACAAAAGTGATGGCGGGCAGCAATACAATCACCAATCCCACTTTAACAAAGTTTGGATAGTGGGTTAACTGCGAGGAAAGCCAAACAGACAGGCATAATGCCCCTAGTTGAACTGCAAAGAAACGCATAGCGTTGTTAATGGCTAAGGCTTTTTGAAATACCCAACGCGTTTGCACGAGGTAAGAAAAAATAAAGGCTAGGCTAAAGCCAACAAAATTTGCTAATGCAAAGTCTTGTGGTAGCTGCGCCAACACTAACAAGGCGATTGAGAAGTGAATTAAGGTTGCTACTCCTCCTGTTAGGCCATACCTAACAATTCTTAATGTAAGCAATTTGCTGATGAGCTGCGTCATAACCTAGTTATCTTCTTCAACGATATAGATAGGACGACGTTTGGATTCCATAAAGAGTCGTCCAATATACTCTCCCATCACTCCTAGACCAATAAGCTGAATACCACCGAGGAATAAGATGATAGTGATAATCGACGCATAACCCGGGTCATCGATACCGTAAATCAAAGTCTTGATAACGATTAAGCTGCCATAAATAAAGGCTAAGAACGAAATAAGGCAGCCAATATATAACCAAATGCGTAGTGGCGCAGTGCTAAAACTGGTGATGCCCTCTAAGGCTAAATTCCATAGTTTCCAGCCGTTAAAACTGGTTTCGCCTGCAGCTCGAGGGTCGCGTTTGTATTCTACTATTTTAGTTTTAAAGCCTACCCAAGAGAAAATACCCTTCATAAAGCGTTGGTTTTCTGGCATTTGTTGAATAGCGCTGACAACACGACGTGTCATCAAACGGTAGTCACCAACATTCTCCGGGATCTTAACGTGAGAAATTTTGTTGTGAAACTTGTAAAACAGCTCAGCACTAAGTTTTTTTGCAAAGCTATCACTGGTTCTATCTATACGTTTTGCCACCACTACATCGTAACCATTGTTCCACTCTCGGATGAAGTCGTGGATGAGCTCTGGGGGATCTTGTAGGTCTACATCAATCGGAACAATTACCTCGCCCTTTGATAAATCAATGCCAGCGGTAAGTGCCGCCTCTTTACCGAAGTTTCTGGCAAGGTTGATGACGCGTATACCGCTGTGCTCCGTTTGTAAGCTTTTTAGTTTGCTTAAGGTTTGATCTCTGCTGCCGTCGTTAATAAAGATGACTTCGTAACTAAGTTGAGTTTTATCTAGCTCAGGTAGCATCGTGTCAATAAATAAGGCAACGGTGTCTTGTTCGTTATAACACGGGCAAATTATTGAAATAACAGGAGTGTTAGAACTCATAAGATTCCTTTTAAACGGCTAATGGGGATAAGTGTAGCTAATTAAGAAGTTTAGCTATAGCGGAAATAGCTCGTTCGGGAGCTAGCTCCGTTAAACATTTTAAATGACCAAATTGGCAAGTTTTTTTAAAACACGGACGGCATTCAATGTTGGTATGTAAAATCTTGGCTTTATCGGTCAGTGGCGGCGTATATTGTGGTGACGAAGAACCATAAACGGCGATTAAGGGAAGTTGCAGTGCCGCTGCAATATGCATTAATCCTGAATCATTACTGATTGCTAACCTTGCTAAGGCCATTAGGTCAATGGCTTCCGCTAGTTTGGTTTTACCTGCTAGGTTGTGGCAATGGCTTTGTAAGGCGATTGGCAAATGCTCGATGATTTGCTCGCCTACCGTTTGGTCTTTGTCTGACCCAAAAATCCATACCTGCCCTTGATATTGCTCAATCCAATGGGCTGCTACTTTAGCGTAGTGTTGTTCTGGCCAGCGTTTGGCAGGGCCAAATTCAGCGCCTGGGCATAGGGCGAGTATTGGCTGTTGAGTATTAAGTTTTAGCTGTTCTAGCGCTTGTTGTTGATTGTTAATGTTTGCGGCTAGTGATGGGTGTTGATAACTTGGCAGTACGCTAGCATCGATCATTTTATCTTTAGGGTGAGCTAGCGAAACATAGCGCTCTACCATTAGTGGGAAAGCCTGCTTGTTGCTACGTAAATCGTTCAGCAAGCCATAACGGCTTTCGCCTTTCCAACCGGTGCGTTGTTTTATACCTGCAAACCAAGGGATTAATGCGGCTTTAAGTGAGTTTGGCTGAGTTATCGCCCAGTCATAGTGGCTTTGCTTGAGTTGTTTGGCTAGCTTCCAGCGAACCGCTAATTGTAAGTCACCATGACCAAGTGGCATACGCAGAGCGTTATCTACCTCCGGCATGCGCTCTAACATTGGACGACACCAATCTGGGGCGAGCACATCAAGTTGAGCTTGTGGATGCAGTTGCTTAAGCGCGTTGTACAAGCTTTGCGACATCACCATGTCGCCCACCCAAGAGGGGCCCACCACCAAAATTTTCATCGTTTACCTAAATAAAAGGGAGCCTGTTGCTCCCATTGGTTTTGAGAACTACTTGTTTAGCCACTTCATGTATTCGGCAACACCTTGCGCTACATCTTTAAAGGCGTTTGGGTAACCTGCAGCACGCAGCTTATCAATATTGGCTTGAGTGAAGCTTTGGTAGCGACCTTTTAAGTGTTCAGGGAAAGGGATGTACTCAATCTCACCTTTCTGATGATAATTAATCACCGCTTCGGCTACCGAGCGGAAGGGTTCAGCTTGGCCTGTACCTAAGTTGAAAATGCCGCTTTGTTCAGGATTTTTCCAAAACCAAAGATTTACTTTTACAACATCGCCAACATAAACGAAATCACGGCTTTGTCCGCCATTGCCGTAGCCGTCGTAACCTTCAAACAATTTAGGATTTTGTCCGTCGTTTACTTGGTTGTTTAAGTGGAAAGCAACGCTCGCCATACTGCCTTTGTGCTGCTCGCGTGGGCCATATACATTGAAGTAACGGAAGCCAACGACTTGCGATTCAATCTCTGGTAACAAACGGCGAACGTAGTTATCAAATTGTAGTTTTGAGTAGCCGTAAACGTTTAGTGGTCCTTCGTACTGCTTTTCTTCAATAAAGGTATCGGTATCGCCGTAAGTGGCTGCAGACGAGGCGTATAAGAAAGGAATACGGCGATCTAAACAATAATGAAGTAACTCTTTTGAGTACTCATAGTTGTTTTCCATCATGTACTTACCGTCCCACTCAGTGGTGGCGGAACATGCACCTTCATGGAAAATGGCTTCAATTTTTTGGCCATATTCAGCGCCAATATCTTCACCTGATACAATACGCGCAATAAAATCGTCTTTGTCGAGGTAGTCGGCAATCTCTAAGTCGACAAGATTAACAAACTTGGTGCCGTCTTTTAGGTCGTCAACCACAATAATGTCGTTATGACCTTGCTCGTTTAAGCTCTTTACAATGTTGGCGCCAATGAAGCCCGCCCCACCTGTTACGATAATCATAATACTACCATTCCAAAAATTGCCGTTAATCTAAGGATTTTATGCTGTGGCGAGGGGAATAGCAATTGCCTCAACAGCAGAAGCTAGCGAAGAAAAACTGGATTTTGGCAGCGTTTACAGGTATCACAGTAGTATAACGGAGAACTTTTTAGCCAAATGAAAACTAAAGATAAAATCATTCACACTTCTTTACAGCTCTTCAATGAACGTGGCGAACGCCAAATTACTACTAATCATATCGCGGCTGAGCTAGGCATTAGCCCTGGCAATTTGTATTACCACTTCGGTAACAAGCAAGAGATTATCCGCAGTATTTTTCAATTGTATGTAGAGCAATTAGAAAACAGCTTTAGGCCGCATGCCGACCAGTTACTGAGTCTTGATCATTTAACCCAATATTTAGACGCCAGTTTCGAGTTAATGTGGCGTTTTCGCTTTATGTACGCCAACTTATTGGAGTTACTGGCGCGAGACCCTGAGCTAGAAACACAGTACCAAAACATGCAGCTAGAATTGTCTAACTGGAGTCGAGATATTTTGCTGCAGTTAAAAGAAAGCCGCTTTATTAGTGGTGATGACGCGACTATGGCTGAGTTGGCAGACAGCGTTAAGTTCATTATTGGCGCGTGGATTGGCTATCAAAGTGCGCAGTTAAAGGGCGGTGAAATTACTAAGCCTCGGCTCTACCAAGGAGTACTAAAAATACTGTTTACCTTAAGGCCTTACTTTACCGAAGAGTCTATGAGTATTTACCAGCGCTTGTATGACCACTACGTAAAATGTGCTGAACGTAGCGAATAGTTTTTAATTGAGATTAAAGGCTGTATTTGCCAAATAAAGCACTATAATTCAGCTAATTTTCTGGATTTAAATAGGGTTTGGTATGACAGCCGCTTTCTCAGCATTCATTTCACAGCAACTGCAGCAAGTTAAAGATGACGGTTTATATAAAAGTGAACGGGTCATTAGTTCGCAACAGCAAGCCTCTATTGCGGTTGACCAAGGCCAAGTAGTTAACTTTTGTGCCAATAACTATTTAGGTTTAGCCAATTCTCCAGCGCTTATTCAAGCAGCCAAAGATGGCCTAGATAGCCACGGCTTTGGCGCTGCTTCAGTGCGTTTTATTTGTGGTACTCAAGATATTCACAAGCGCTTAGAGCAAGGCTTGAGCGAATTTCTGGGTATGCAAGACACCATTCTTTACTCTTCATGCTTTGATGCCAATGCGGGTTTATTCGAAACCTTGCTGGGCCCTGAAGATGCCATTATCTCCGATGCCTTAAATCACGCATCTATTATCGACGGTGTTCGCTTATGTAAAGCGAAACGTTTTAGATATGCCAACAACAACCTTGCTGAGTTAGAGCAATGTTTAAAAGAAGCTGATGCAGCAGGTGCTCGTTTTAAACTTATCGCCACCGATGGTGTATTTTCAATGGATGGAGTTATTGCCAAGCTCCCCGGCATTTGTGACCTGGCGGATAAGTACAATGCGATGGTGATGGTAGATGATTCTCACGCTGTGGGCTTTGTTGGTGAGCAAGGTCGCGGTACCCATGAATACCATCAAGTGATGGATAGAGTCGACATTATTACCGGAACTTTAGGTAAAGCTATGGGCGGCGCTTCGGGTGGTTTTACATCTGCCAAAAAAGAGGTGATAGATTGGTTGCGCCAGCGCTCGCGCCCGTATTTGTTTTCAAACTCCTTAGCACCGTCGATTGTGAGTGCGTCTTTAAAAGTGTTGGAATTACTTGCCGAAGGAGATGTTCTGCGTAAGCAGCTTTGGGATAATGTTAGCTACTTTAGGACCGAAATGAGCAAGGTAGGGTTTACCCTTGCAGGCGCTGATCATGCGATTATTCCAGTGATGTTAGGCGATGCCAAACTGGCCAGCACCTTTGCTGACAAATTACTAGAACGTGGTATTTATGTGATTGGTTTTTCCTTCCCAGTGGTACCTAAAGGTCAAGCGCGTATTCGTACGCAAATTTCTGCGGCACATACGCCAGAACAATTAGCCCATGCGGTTAAAGCCTTTACCGAGGTAGGTAAAGAGCTTGGAGTAATAGCATGAGCATTAAGGCCTTAGCGAAAACCAAAGCTGAGCCAGGCATTTGGATGACTCAAGTTGAGATGCCAGAGCTCGGTCATAACGACTTACTGATTAAAATTAATAAAACCGCGATTTGTGGCACCGACGTACATATTTACAACTGGGATGAGTGGTCGCAAAAAACCATTCCTGTGCCTATGGTGGTGGGTCATGAGTATGCCGGTGAAGTGGTGGATATAGGTCAAGAAGTTCGAGGTTTTGCTATTGGCGACCGCGTATCCGGCGAAGGCCATATTACTTGTGGCCATTGCCGAAACTGTCGTGGTGGTCGTACTCACCTGTGCCGTAATACCGTAGGCGTGGGCGTTAATCGCACCGGCTGTTTTTCTGAATACTTAGTGATACCTGCAGTAAATGCTTTCAAGTTACCCAATGAGATTAGTGATGATTTAGCGGCTATTTTCGACCCTTTTGGCAATGCTGTTCACAGTGCCTTGTCGTTTGATTTAGTGGGTGAAGATGTGCTTATCACCGGTGCTGGACCCATTGGTGTTATGGCGGCCGCCATTTGCAAGCATGTAGGTGCCCGCCATGTAGTGGTTACCGATGTTAACGATTACCGACTAGACTTGGCCAAACAAATGGGCGCGACTCGGGTAGTGAATGTAGCTAAACAGTCGCTTAGCGGCACTATGGCTGAGTTGAAAATGACTGAAGGTTTTGATGTAGGCCTTGAAATGTCTGGTGTGCCCAGCGCTTTTAGCTCTATGTTAGAGCTGATGAATCATGGTGGCAAAGTGGCAATGCTTGGCATTCCGCCTAGTGATATGGGCATTGATTGGAGCCAAGTCATCTTTAAAGGTTTGGTTATTAAGGGTATCTACGGCCGAGAGATGTTTGAAACATGGTATAAAATGGCATCTTTGGTACAATCTGGCCTCGATTTAAGCCCCATTATTACCCACCACTATAGTGTTGATGATTTTCAACAAGGCTTTGATGCTATGCGCTCAGGACAAAGTGGCAAAGTTATTTTGGATTGGCGCTAAATGCCTAAATGTTTACAAAAGTGACAACTAACTTGACTGTTCCTTAGAGGTAAGTGACAAATATCATATCGACAGTTTGTTGTACCTTTTGCTAAGGTGGTTCAGGCATTAGCTTAGGTAAATATACAGTGTTGCAGTTGTTGTTTTGAAGCGCACTCCACATTATAGGTTGTAAAAAGGAATTTCCCTTTGTTTTCAAAAATTAGTCACTTAAGGCGCTATATTCTGGCGGGGTGCCTTGCTTTAATTAGTTTTGGCGGGGTAGCGCAAGTATCCCTGTACCTACCGCTAAATCAAAATCGGATTATAGAATCTGATATAGAAAAACTAATCACTATCACATCAGCTCCAGGTATGAAGCGCCCTTACCCAGTTACTCAAGTTAGGCATTATGCGGAGATGATTACTGAGGTTTATCCTGCACTGTATAAGCGTATTGATAGCTATTTAAAGCGTTATGAGCAAAACCTTGCTTTAACCGATGCCAACTTAGAGCTAGCTGTAGGCAATGGTGAACAGAGTATCGCTAATGCGCGAGGGCAAAAGGTTGAGGACAATATTCAAGGTAGCTTGAGAGGGCACTGGAGAGCAACTGATTGGGCCGCATTGTCCTTAGGCGCTCATTACACCCAAGCTAATCAGCTCAACCCCACTGAAACATTTGTTGCTTTAGGTTTCGATTGGATGCAACTAGATGTAGGGATGCGTGAGCATTGGTATTCCCCTTTTAATGACTCATCGATGTTGATGAGTACACATGCACAAGTATCTCCTTCTATCACTCTTAGTAACTCTAAACCGCTAACATCTTGGCGTTTTCAATATGAAATCTTTTACAGCAAGTTAGAAGAAGTCGATTGTATCAACGTAAAAGGGGAGTGTCGTAAAGACCGTCCTGAGTTGATTAGTTATCAAATTACTGCGATGCCTGTAGATTGGTGGCAGATTGGTTTTAGCCGTAATTTTCAGTATGGCGGTGATGGTGTGAACCGGTCTTTTGGCGATATAGTAGAAGCGCTTTTTTGCCCGACTTGTGTACAGCATAATGAAGCCGGGGAAGACGCTTGGGGTAACCAACAGATGGCTATTCACAGTCGTTTTAATGTCGATGTTGGCCAACCAATGAGCATCTATTTCGAGTATGGCGGCGAAGATATTGCTATTGGGCGAGATAATCGTTTAGGTAATATTACTTTTGGCGCAGGGGTTTACTTACCTTTGCTCACCGAGCAGTCATCTTTACGTCTAGAATGGAATAGCTGGCAATCTCAGTGGTATAACCATTGGATGTATCGAAATGGCTTTACCAATAATGGAAATGTGATGGGGCATTGGGGGGGCGGTAACCGAAAAGATATAAATGAAGCTCCGGGTGCACATGCTTTTTCTTTTCAGTATCAATATACATTAAGTAACCAAGAGCAGTTGTTTTCTACTCTTCGCTTTATTAAGAATGAAGAGCACTATTCTGACTACAGCCTTGGTTACGAGTTAGACATGATGTACGGATTTAAGCTATTTGGTCAAAATGTAACGGCTGGATTCTTAGCTGGACGCGATACTTCTAAAGACTCTTATGGACGATTGTATGCACAATATCACTTATAAAATAGGACTCGCAGTATTCTTAGGTGCTACTTTTGCCTCTAATGCCAAGCCTTTATCGATAAAAGATACCCAGTTTGTACCTAGTGTTCATGTTGGTTTAGGTGTACATAGAATTGGTGACCACCGAGGTTATGAAAATTTTGCTGCGGGTGACATAGCTGTTGAGTATCACGGTATTCTTTCAGACAAATTTGAGTTAGGTTTTGGTGGTGGCTTTGTCGGCGATCTTACTGACTTCGAAGCACAGAACTCTTATTGGTATATTAAAGCCGTTGATGCGCGCTACCGATTTTATGAGCAATTCCACATAGGTGCTTTTGCGGGTGGTTCATACAGTAACCGATTTAATAAAGCTTATGGCATGTTATTAGGTGGGTACATTCGCTACGACTTATCTGACACATGGTCACTCAGCGCTGAATATCGCGAGACTTCAAATGATACCGACAACAACTTAGGTTACCCAGAAGGTGAGTTCAATATTCGAGACTATGACTTGTTGCAGCTGCGTTTGTCGTACAATTTTTAGTTTACTATGTTAGAACGGCTAAACGCCGAGCTTTAGGTCAGTGTTTAGTCTTTAGTTTGTTATAGTTTTCATGTGGTGGGCAACTAAACTTCATCACTTGAACCGCTCGATTGTTACTCTATAGGATAATGTGTGGCTAATTTAGCTAAAGTTTCAACAGCTACCTTGTTAGCTGAAACCGCGAGAATTGCGTACTTTGTTAGCAAACCATTTTTCAAGAAGAAAATTTGGTTGTTATGTGAAACAGAAACTCAGGCTCAAGAAAATGGTTACGAGTTATTTCGTTGGATAAAAAGCAATGCGCCGTCTATCGAAGCCTATTATGTGATTCGAGATGATTCGCCTTCTATTAACAAGTTTCAATCGAATGAAGAGTGGCTCGCACTCGACTCGTGGAAGCAATATTTCTATATGTATCACGCCGAGGCTATTATCTCGACTCATGGTCTTTGGATGATTCCTGATGAGTTAGGCATTTTGAAAAAGCTGACTCGAAAAACCTTAAACGCTAAGCGAGTGATGCTTAATCATGGGGTTGGGTTTCTAAAAAATGGCAAGCAGTTTTATCACAAGACCATATTTCCGCTTAACTCTCAAATTATGGCTTTATCACCGAAGCATAAAGCTATTTTTACTGAAGAATACGGGTATGAAGATAGCGAGGTGGTAATCGCTGGCTATCCTCGCTTTGATGGCATGACTGATTTGAGCGCCGAGGCCAAATGGCCTAATTTAATCGTCTATATGCCAACATTCAGGGATGATGAACAGAACTTAGGCGATGCTTTTCAAGAAACCGAGCTGTTTAAACAAACCAAAGCCTTATTAAACAGTGACAGCTTTAAACAGCACTTGGAAGACAATGACGCCCACATTGCTGTCTATCTTCATCAAAATATTCAGAAATATTCTCAATATTTAGACCCATTCTCTTCTCCTCGTATTCATATCCTTAGGCAAGGTGAGCTTTCTGTCACTGAACTGTTAAGGATGGGTAAGCTACTGATTACTGACTATTCAAGCGTATTCTTTGACTTTGTCTATATGAATAAGCCGTTTATTTCTTATCAGTTTGATTGTGAGAAGTTTATTGGGGCTAGGAAAAACAAAGCGTTTATCGATATACGACGTGATCTTCCAGGTTACGTGGCAGATACGCCAGCAGAGTTAGAAGAGAAAATTAAAATGGTGTTTGCTAACCAGTTTATTCCTCAAGATGATCATCTGTTAAAAATAAAAGAATACTTTAGTTTTCAGGACCAAAAAAACTGTGAACGTGTGTTTAATGCGATTAACCAGCGCGACTAGTCTCGCTGGTTAATCTTAGCTTTGCTCTTTATACATGTTTTCTAATACTTTTCTTAAGATTGAGCTTGATGTGTGCTCTGTATAAGAAAAGTAAACAATTTCCACGCCTATTTCTTTGAAAGAGGTTTCGAGTTTTGTCCACTTCTCGGTGCCTTTCCAATCATCACCAACAAACATTCTATCGAACTTTAAGTTGTTCCACGCTTCCATTTTGTCGTAGTTTACTTGTGGGGCAACTTCATCAACAAACTTAATCGACTCAACGATTTTTAGTCGCTCTTGAAACGGAATGATGGGTTTCTTACCTTTTGCTTGTATCGACAGTTCGTCAGTAGTTACACCAACGATAAGATAGTCACATTCTAGCTTAGCGCGTTGTAATACATTGAGGTGACCAATATGGAACATATCGAACACACCTGTGGTGTAACCAATCTTTTTCATGCTTCACTCTGCTTATTAAAAGAAACAGTTTTGAGTTTTTAGTGCTCATTCTGAGGCTTAAGGAGTTCTAGTGCGATATAATACAACGATTAATCGTTATATGCGCTATGTAAAATCGACTTGATTGATTGTCTCTCACTGATTCATTTGTTTGAAAGCGATGGTTTATTTTGGGTGGCTACCAAGGTTTGTGAATGAAAATATTTATTATTAGTTTGGCTCGTTCAACAGGGCGCAGAGATCTAATTACTAAAGAATTAGCTAAGGCGGAGTTGGATTTTGAGTTCTTTGATGCGGTAGATGGCGTTAAAGGAGAGCACCCGTTATTTCAAAAATATGACGAAGCAAGAGCTAAGTGGCAGGGCGGTGCTGGCCTTAATGCTGGTGAGTTAGGTTGCTTTGCTAGTCATTATTTGATGTGGCAAAAGTGTATCGAGCTTGATGAGCCCATATTTGTTTTCGAAGATGATGTACTTATTCCCGATAATTTTTACGATGTGTTTACCTTGCTAGATGAGGTTTTACCACGTTATGAATACATTAAACTGGGCCGTGGTCGATTACGGTCTTTGTGGCCTGTTGGTGAATTTGTAGAGGAAGAGCCGCTTGGACCTCTGCAGATAGTAAAATATATGCGACAAACTGATTGTGCTCATGCGTATGCGCTTACTCCCTCCGCCGCTAAACGTTTCGTAAAAAATGCCAGCTCTTGGATACATCCGGTGGATGATTACATGGATAAAGAGCAGCTGAGTGAGGTCTTACAATTTGGAGTTGAACCACGCTATGTGTTTCAGCGTGGTGAAGATTCAGATATCAAGCAAACAATAGATGTGAATACGAAGAAAAAAAAGCTGAGCACTATCAAACGTATTCGTCGAGAATATTATAGATATAGAGACAAATATGCCTGCAATTGGATTAACTATTGCTATTGGTTTAAGCATAAAACAGGTTTGTTTAAATAGAGAATTTAAGTCTTAGTTTATTAGCTAAGTAGCGGAGTATTTTTGAAGAAATATTGGATTGAGCGTGGTGGTTATGCGAAAGCTAGTGCGAAACAACAAATAGCGCGAGTAGATTTTAATAAAGTAGAACGTATCGCTATCATTCGCTATGCTGCTTTAGGCGATTTAATTCTGGTAAGGGCTTTTATTGTTGAAGCTAAACGCCTTTTTCCAAATGCGAAAATTGTGTTGTCGGTGTTATCTCACTACAAAATTGGTATGCCCGATGATCTTGTTGATGAGATCCACGTTGTAGAAACGGCAAGAGAAAAGAAACTGAGCCTATTAAAAACGCGGAAAGATATTCAAGGTTTAGGTCAATTCGATTTTGTTTTTGATCTTTCGTGTACCGCCCGCTCTCGAGCATTTCTAATGTTTGCGCAATGTCGATTCAAAGTAGGCTTTCCTTATAGTGTTATTGAGCAACGAGTGTTTCATGACTTTTGTGTTTTCCGCAGTGACCTTAGTACAGAGTTAAATTGTTGTATTGACCAGCTCAGAGTCTTTGGTCATAAACCCTTGGCTACTCCTGATTTTGCTTTGGAGGTTAACGAAGTGCCTAGGTTGGGCGCCAAGCAGGCCAAGATAGGTTGGTTTGTGGGTGCGTCTACTGTAAAAAAACAGTTTGACCGTGCAACTTGTCTCGCGTCAATTAAACTGGTTAATCAGCGTTACCCTGATGCCGAGATCATTTTTTATGAGGGTGTCGGTAAAGAAGAGAAAGCGGACTTTTTGAGCACAGAAGGTATTAAAAATCTACGAGTAGTGGAAGCTGGTTCATTAGAGTCGCTGCGTAAAGAGCTAGTGAACCTTGATGTGCTTGTTTCACCAGATACTGGTGTTAGAAACCTAGCCATTGCTACGCACACTCCTACTTTGGGGATTTTTATGTGTACGCCAGTTCATCGCTATTGGCCACAGATAAACGGTTTACATCAAGTCGTTTATAAGCTCGGTGGAGAGCACCCCTCTGCTCAATGTATCGTTGATACATTGGCTGAGCATTTAGTAGATTTATCCGACTAGAGCGGTGTTAATAGCCATAGTGTAAAGGAATTGATTACATAGAAACGTTTCCTTCGGTTGTTACTATGTTTTCTCTAATTGTCCGTTCTAACTCTTTATGAGAAAAGTCGTTAATGTTTGATTCGGTTATCGACGAGAGCGGTTTCTTACAAAACACTGTTTTGGAGTTGGGGTGGTTCGGGTGCCACATTTGATACTCATTGGGGCCATACAAGTAAATAGCAATAAGTGGTACTTCGAAAGCTTTTGCTATATGCACGGTAGCTGTGTCTACACTAACTAACAGTTTTGCGTGTTTAATAAGACAGGCGCTGTCATCAATATGAGCGGAATTACTCATGAACTGAGCATTAATCGACTTTAACTCTGTTTCTATGGTGGTTAGTTTATGTAATTGGTCTGGGCTGCAAAGTACTACAAGCGGGTGATTTGGATAGTAAATATTGAGCTCCTTGCCTATTTTCAGAATATTATCTGCTGTTAAGCATCGACTATTGGCACTACCGAATGGGTTTATACAAATGTAGGGGCGGTCAATATCATCAAGATATTTGGATACTCGAAGCTCGGACCGGTGATTTATATTGTAGGTGTACTGGGGCTCCATAATGTTTAACCCCATAACTTTTGCCACAGCAAGGAATTGTTGCTGGTAATGCTGGTTTTCGCAATCAGCCAATATATTATAGTTTATGATTTTTGCGTCTTTCTCTAGTCCAATGTAATTGTGAGCCTTGAGTAACCGCAATGCTAAAATGTCTCGAGGTTTCATAAAACGACCCAAGAACACAATGGTGTCTTGTTGAGGGATTTCTTTTAGCAGTGATGGTACAGAAAGTAAGTTCGGCCTTTTTTTATATAGGTAAACATTGTCAATATAGGGATTGGTTTCGAATAATCCTTTAGCGTTTTCAAGAGTGAGTACCGAAATTTCTAGCTTTGGATAAAATGCTTTCAACTCTTTATAAATAAAAGAAGAAATGACGCTATCCCCTATTTTTCCATCTGTTCTCCAAAACAATATTCGTTTTGATGATTTAGGCTCGAGCTCTGAAATAGTCTTTGTGTCAAAGATCATTAAAGCTAGTTTCTTTCTCAATGTGTCTGAGAAAAGTTTAATGGGGTGTCTTAAATCGAAGATTCTAGAGATAATGCTCATGTTATTTTCAGCTTCTATAGTTTTTTAGTACTTTGCTTTTCGGTAGGTATAGTTTCCTCTTATTTTGCGCCACAAGCCAAACTTAGTGGTGCTTGGAAACATTACAATCCGGCGAATTTGTTGTAGATCTTGATGCAGGCCTATTGGACCCGAATCTGTGGCTACTGTATAAGCATAGCCAGCTTGTTTAGCTAATTGCTTTGTTTGCTGGTTATGATTGCCATAGGGGTAAGCAAAGGTAGTGAGCTCACGTCCTAGCAAGCTCTCTAAGTCTTTTTTGTTTTGCTCTATTTGGTGCTGTTGCTCAGGCTCGCTCAGTTCAGCGAGTTTGGGGTGATTCAGGGTGTGCCCACCAATCTCTACAAATCCACTTTGGTCTATGTCGCGCATAGTTTCTGGGCTCATCAACTCAAAGCGTTGATCAGGTTTTGTAGGGTGGCTTACATCCCATTGGTTATGATCTGTGCCACTTACCGCATAAATTACTGCTTTAAATTGGTATTTTTTGAGTAAGGGTAATAGCAGGTCATAATTGTCTTGGTAGCCATCATCAAAGGTGAGAATGATATAGCGTTTTCCGTGATCGAAGCGATGTTCTAATCCTATTTTAGCTAACTCTTTGAAAGTAATTGGAGTCAATCCCATAGCTTTAATGGTTTGAAAATGCTCTTCTAAGCGTTCTTCAGTAACGTAAGTGCCATACACCCCGTGTTGGCTGTCATTATTTATTACCCGGTGATACATGATGATCGGTATTTCACGCTTTTTGGTGTAAACATAGGCACTTTGGTAAACGTTTAATAGCTTCTTACATACTTCATCTAAATCGTATTCAGCTTTAATATTTGTGATTAATTCGTCGCTAACGCTGGCACTAACTATCGCTTGCTTAAGCTGGTTTGCGACTGATTCATAATCTATATCAAGTTCCGTTTTACCTTCTAAAGCAATATCGCCAAAGTTACTCTCAAGTGCTGTAGGTAGGTTATCCAAGTTGATCAATCCTAATGCTTTAGCTTCGCCCACTGCAAACACAGGCTTTTGGCACAACAGCGCTTCCATTGCGACACGCCCGGCACCTATGACCAAATCAGCTTGGCTAATTGTCGAGCGAATGTTGTCGCTGTATCCACAAAACTCTACTTTGTTTTCAAACTCAGCAAAGCGTGGCTCCACTTTACTACCGCTAATCACTTGTACTTGGTTGGCATCTAAATCAATGCATTGTTTAAGCAATTGATAAACAAGCTCGCCTTTGGGACCGGTTAATCGCCCGATGATTTGAATAATGGGTTTATCGTTATTGGCAGCTGGGAGCGGAGAAAATTGTTGGCTATCAACGCCATTGCGAACCACACTGACTTGTTCGCTAGGCACGCCTAAGTCACGAATAATTTGCTGAGCGATGTTTTCACATACTGCGACAGCATGATAACCGAGGGCGTGAAACTTTTTGCGTGAACGGTGCACTGGTTGGCGACCATGCACACTGGTAACCATTGGCGTGTTAGTTAACTTACAGGCGATATAAGAAGACCACCCAGAAGCACGGCTATGTGCATGGACCAGTTGAATTTTATATCTAAGAATTAGATAGATAAGGTAGAATACGTGCCATACTCTGCGGGGTAAGCTGCGTTTATTGAAACGTAATCTAAAGTGTTGTCCTTGATGGGGGCAACTTAAGGTATCAGAGACGTAAAATACTTGATGTCCTCGCTGAGTTAGCCGATCGCCAACTTGAGTGGCGTAGACTTCGGCTCCGGTCACTTCGAGTTGTGATAGAGCCATCAAAATATTCATAAATATGATAAACCTTGCTGTAGTTTGATAGCATATTCTACAGAAGAGGCTTGGTTCCGCCTAGTAGTAGGTTCAAGCTCTGAAAATATGAGTAAAAACGGATAGTTGGTGACAAAGGTGGCGGTTTATTTCTGTGGGTAAGTGTTTAACAAGCGGCTCTTCACTCATCAACTCAAAGTTCAGCTATTTGGGTTTGCTTGGCTTGCTGTTACTTTGTTTGGTTTGTTCTGCTGAAGCCCGCACTGCTCGAGTCCTCATGCTCAATTCTTACCAGGCGGGTATGCAATGGGATGCCAGTTTTGACTTAGGCTTGCGCCAGCAAGTTGGCGACCGTTCGGTATGGATGTTTAACCACCGTATTGAACCTTCTCCTAATCAAGACCCCAGTTACCGCTTAGCCCAGTTTGATTTACTGAATGAAATTATTCTCTATTACCAGTTTGATTTAGTGGTGAGCGTAGGTGAGCAAGCGCTTAATATTGCTCTCGCTTTGCAAGATGAGGGCATCTTGCAAGCCCCCATTGTGGCTGCTGGCGCTGACTTGTCTGCCTATATGGGGCCGCGAGAACGGCGAATTACTGGTATTCATGAGCAACTCGCTATTCGCGAAAACCTGTTACTTATTCGTCAATTAATCCCCGATTTAGAAGCCGTTCACTTATTGATTGATGACCAGCCTGGCAGTGAACATATTCGCAAAGAATTTATTCAATTGGCCGATCAGCTAGCTATTCCCTATACCCTTTGGCAAGAGCAAGATTACGAAGAAGTAAAAGCTAAAACGTCGTTACTTAGTGCCAATGAGGCGATTTTATTGGGGGTTTTACAACAAGCGCCAACCGGGAAAACTCAGTTAACCGAGCAACGGGTTCAGTCTTTATCTATGGTATCGCGCGCGCCCATGTACAGCCTTTGGGAGTATGCGGTGGGTAATGGTGCGGTCGGTGGATTTGTTACCCAGCCTAAACCTTTAGGCGAAGCGATTGGTAATATGGTGTTAAAAGTATTGCTTGGTACCGACGTACGTGATGTTGCGATTAATACGCGCGGTCCGCAAACCTACTTGTTTGATAGTACTCAACTAAACCGTTGGAAGGTGTCTCGGGCTAATTTAGCCACAGGAAGTGAGTATTTAAATCAGCAAGCTTACCAATCTTGGTCGCAGCGCTACCAAACGAGTTTGATGATGACAGGGCTGAGCTTGTTCGCTGGGCTACTGTTGTTTGCTTTGTGGCGGGCTTACGGCCGCGCTAGAGCACATTTGGTGCAGCAGAAAAAGCAGTTATCGTCGGTATTTAGTAAAACCGAGCAAGCCTGCGCGCTGTTGGACGAGAACGGCCATGTCTTGTTAATCAATCAAGCACTAATGGATTTATTGGGTGACCGCGCGGGTTTTATTATTGGAAATTCATTGCTCGATAGCCACATTTGGGAACATCAGTCGGCGCTTAAGCAGCAGTTGCGAGAAGGTATTGCTAAAAGTTTGAGTGGCGACGCGGTGCATTTTCAAGCCGAGTTTGATCAAGGCAAACACAGTATTCTGTATGATTTTGCTATGAGCCCGCAGCTCGACCACAGCAATCGGGTTGAGCAAGTGGTACTGGAAATGAGAAACCTTGCACTGATTCAGCAGCAACATCGTCAACTTAAGCAAAGCGAAACCCATTACCGATTACTGTTTGAACAAAGCCCAGCCTTGTTAATGTTGGTGAATCGCTTGGGGGTGATTGTTTGTTGTAACAAAGTGGCGGCTAAGCATTTGGGTTATCCCCGTAAGCAACTAGAACTGTCGCAATTACGCAGTTTATACGATGAGGCAGAGCAGCAAACGACTTTGTTGGAATACCTAGACACTGTGGGCAAGCACAAAGTTACTCGCCAAATTGCTTACCGCAACAGTAAAAACCAGCAACTTTGGTTTAAAGAGTCGTTTGTGAGAATGGCTGAAGAAGACGTATTTATGTTGGTATGTGAAGACGTTACCGCTACTCGCAGCCTAGCCGAAGAGTTGGATTTTCATGCAAACTTTGATTTGCTCACCGGTATATACAACCGTGGCTTTTTTGAGCGGCGTTTAGAGCTACTACTAGGATCAAGCCAAGATAACCAACTGCACGCTTTGTTGCTCATTGATTTAGCTCAGTTCAAAGTTATCAACGATACCTTTGGTCATGGCTCGGGTGACCAAGCACTTAAACAGGTTGCCGGAGTCTTAGAGCAGCTATTGCCTCGCTCAGCCATTGTTGCCCGTTTGGGAAGCGACGAGTTTGCCATCTTATTAGAGGCTTGTTCGCAGCAAGACAGTTTAGATTTTGCTAATCGGGTTATCGACAGACTTAACGATAGTCATTATGTGCGTGATGAGCGGATGTTTAGTTTTGGTTGTAGCATTGGCTTAACCTTGTTTCAGCAGCAACAAGGTTCAGCTCAAGAGCTGATTGCACAAGCCGATAATGCCTGTTTCACGGCTAAATCTCTTGGTCGAAATCGGGTTTATTTGTACCAAATGGATGACCAAATGCTGCTCGAGCGGCAAGGGCAAATGGAATGGGTCACTCGTATTCAACAAGCGCTGCGCGAAGAACGCTTCTTGTTATACGCGCAAGCGATAGTGCCGGTTACCGCTATTGATGATGATTATCTGCATTATGAAGTGCTACTGCGAATGATTGACGAAGCGGGTCGAATTGTACCGCCTGGGGCCTTTTTACCAGCCGCTGAAAATTACAATTTGGCTGACCAAATTGATAAAGTCGTTATTGCTAAAAGCCTGCAATGGTTAGCCGAAAATCCTGGCCACCTTACCCGATTAAACATGTGTTCAATGAACCTGTCTGGGCAATCTTTAGGTAGTGCCGAATTCGTTGAATGGCTGCTAAATACGCTAGAAAACAGTGCGTTGCCAATGAACAAATTGTGTTTTGAAACCACTGAAACCGTAGCGATTGCCAATTTAGATATTGCTACCGAGTTCTTTAACAAAGTAAGGCAATTGGGCTGTAAAATTGCTCTGGATGATTTTGGTTCGGGGTTATCGTCGTTTGGTTATCTTAAAAACCTGCCGATTGATTACCTGAAAATTGATGGCATCTTCATTCGTGATTTAGAGAATGACCACATGGATGCGGCAATTGTAAAAAGCATCAATCAAATGGCGCATGTTATGGGTAAGAAAACCATTGCCGAGTTTGTTGAGAACGATGGGATTAATCAAATTCTGTCGGAAATTGGTGTCGATTATGCTCAGGGCTACCATTTTGGTAAGCCAGTACCTATCGAGATGTTAGTGCTTAACTAGCCGCGACTAGATAAACTAGCCACCTTATTTTTTCTTGGAGAGCTCGATTGAGTAACCAGCAACCACGTTTATTTTGTGAAGACAGCGCTAAGCCAGAATATGCCGCGTGTTTAGTGCAGCGTTTTGCATTGCAGCTGTGTACGCAACTACCTGCTAGTGGTTTTTGCTTGATACTTGATGAAGATAGCTTGCGTTTACGCTGGTGCGATGAGGCCAAGTTGGGAGATATCTCTGTGGACTTTCTTGCCGGCAGGGCTGCTCATCGTCGTCAATATGGCGGTGCAGAAGCCGTTAGCAAGGCCGTAGGTGTTAAGAAGGGTCAACGCCCTAGTGTAATTGATGGAACCGCTGGTTTAGGCCGTGACGCCTTTGTGTTGGCTAACCTAGGCTGCCAAGTCACCATGCTTGAGCGTTCTCCGTGGGTAGCTGCTTTGTTAGCCGACGGTTTGCGCCGTGCAGAAGCTGACTCGACGATTGGTGAATGGGTGAGTGAACGAATGAGCCTAATTCACGCTAGTAGTATTAGCGATTTACCCCAGCATCAGTTACAGGCTGATGTAGTGTATTTAGATCCCATGTATCCACACCGCAAAAAATCGGCGCAAGTGAAAAAAGAAATGCGTATCTTTCAACACTTGGTGGGTGCCGATGTTGATGCAGATCTATTACTTGAGCAAGCCTTTGCTGCAGCTACTAAACGTGTAGTCGTAAAACGGCCTAATTACGCCGAGCCTTTAGCCGGTAAAGCGGCACAGAATCATCTTGAAACCAAAACTCACCGCTTTGATATTTATTCAATCAACTAGCGTTAGCTAAAGTCATTTAAAAACTGTATTTGGCGGCTCTTGGTTGCACAATAAATCCATTATCTATTGATATCTCTCAATATTTTTTCGCTAACCTGCGCTTATAGCGATATCGCCCTTACAGATGGTTGGTTGATATAAATGAGCAAAAACAGCAGCTTAAGTTCAAGCTATGAGCTTACAGCTCAATTCCTTGATCTGGATCACGTATCGGTTGACTTTAAGTGAGCTCGATCTAGTTTCTTGTGATTGAAAAGGAAAATACTTGCATCAAGAAAACGCTATCATTACTCTATTTTTATCGCGCCAAGGATTGGAGCGGTATCGAAAGAAATAAGATCTGACCTTTGTTGACCGACAGAAAAACTGGAGAAGCGATTGCTTCTCCTTTTTTTTGTGAAAAATTACTTAGCGCAGTGGTTTCGACATTTTCACGTAGTCTACACCGTGTTTATCAAATACCTCACTGGTCACGCTGAAACCCAAACCTTGATAAAAGCTAATCGCGCTGCAGCGAGCGTCAAACCAAAATAGTTCCAGCATGGTGGATTGCTGTAGTGCAACTAAATGTAGCAACATATGGCTGCCAAAGCCCTTGCTTTGATGTTCAGCTAAACACGCAAATTTACGCAAGCGAATATGCTTATTTTCTACAAATAAAGATGCCACCATGATGAGTTTTCCGTCCAGCCAGCCACCGTAATGTTGGCCAGTGGCATCTTCGGCCACACGGCAAAATGCTTGGTCATGATCTGGCCAAAGTACCTGCTGACGAATGTCTAAGGTTTGCTCTGCGTCTATGCGAGTAATAGTTATCATGGCTGTAGTTTTTCTAATTCACTCATATCAACACTTTGTTGGTAGTTAATACCCTCTACAGCAAAGCCATTCAGGCGCATAAAGGCAGCTTTGTACCCACTAAAATCAGTGAGTTGTTTAAAATTAGCTGGGCTTATCGCGTTATAACGTTGATCGATTTGTTGCTGAACTTGAGTGCTGAGCTCTAGATCATCGATGCGGATTTGCTTAAGGCTATCAAGGCGTACTTGGCCATCTTCAGGGTATAGGTGTTGGCTAAACAAGCGGTAAGCTTGCTCAATACATTCTTCATGAATACCGAGCTCTTTCATCACTTGGTAGAGCAAGGCGATGTAAGGTGACATCACCGGGATATATACACTGGCTTTGGTGACTAAGGCTTTACAAACACAAGCGTAGGCATGGCCATTGAGCTGCTTGTTGAGTTGAGTGTCTAACTCTTGTGCGGTGGCGTGCAGGTGCTGTTTTGCGCGGCCGATGGTACCGTCACGATATATTGCTGCAGTGCGCTCTGGCCCAACGTAGGAGTAGGCTATGGTATTGCACGCTTCGGCTAGCACGTCTGCTTGCTGTAAGGCATCTATCCAGTTTCGCCATTCATCGCCACCCATGACTTTGGTAGTGGCTTCTACTTCTTCGGTATTGGCTACCTCAACGGATTGCGCTTCTAGTTGTTCTGTTTCCAAATTGATGCTGTAACCATGCATCGCTTTGTCGGTTGTTTTGAGTACCGATTGCCACACTCCTGACGCCGTTTTTCGCTTGCCGGTGGCAAGGCTATAAATCACTAAGTCCACTTTGCCACCAAACTGATTTTTGATGTAGACAATGACTTGCTCACGCATGGCTGGGTTAAACGCATCGCCTACAAAGTTTTTGGCTATTAAACCTCGTTGCTCGGCTAATTCTCTGCAGTAGATATTGTTGTACCAACCGGCGCTACCCACGCCTTTTTCACTAGGGCCGCGTTCAAAAGATACCCCAATGGTGTCAGCACCTCCGCCAACAGCGAGGGCAAGTCTTGAGGCTAAACCAAAGCCAGAAGACGCACCCAATATCAGTACTTTTTTGGCGCCATTAAAAGGCGCTTGTTGCTGAATATAATCGGCTTGCTGCTGAAGATAGGCTTTACATCCAGGGGGATGGCAATTACGCGCTACGTTACCGCTTAGCTGCGGAGAAATTAGCATGATGGCTCCAAGAATAGGGTCGTAGAAGATCCAGTGTAGCGTACTTTATCGGCGGAAATCGCAATCAATATCAAGCTAAGTTTGCTCAGTACGTTGCGAGTTTACAGCGACTCTTGAATGGCTAGCGGTTTGGTCTTTCGTTTGCGTTGCGCTTTCTGCTGATACATGGTCATGTCGGCGCGATAAAACAGTTGCTCAGGGTCTTGGCATTCGTCAGTTGTGGCACAACCAAAGCTGATCCCACTATGCGCTGAGCCATTGAGCTGGACTATTTTATCGGCAATGGCGAGTTTTTCGTCCATGTCGCTGCGGTTTAAATGTATAGAAAAGGCGGCAAATTCGTCTCCGCCGATACGGAATAACTGCACTTTTTCTGTTAGCACCATGCTCAGCGCTTCCGCCACCAGTTTAATCAGCTTGTCACCTTCTTGGTGGCCAGATTGATCATTAATACTTTTTAAGTAATCGATATCGACTAAGGCTAAGCATGTAGATTGGCTGTCGGTAAATTCAATATTGTTTACGTACTCATTAAATGCGTAGCGGTTTTTTAGATTGGTGAGTGCATCGAGGCGCGCGGCATCACGTTCTTGATTGAGCTGTTGAGTGACCAGCAACGATTCTAAAGTGAGCCGTTTAAACTTGTAGTGTAAAGCTAAAGACATAAACAGGGTGCTAAGTACGCAGCTAATAATTACCGAGAGATCAGCAGCCAATAGGGTTGTGCTATTTTTTGGCACCATAGACATAGTGAGTAGCATGGCTGGAATCAGCAGCAATAACGTCGATAGAATAAACATTTGAGCTTGTTTTGAACCCTGGCGCCAGCACTGCAGCGCGCTGGCTAAGGCTAACGAGATCCATAACACAACTACGCTATAAATCAGCACCACCGCATAATTAACCCAAATGGCAGCAATGGGGACGGCAATAATACTCAGCCCCACAATATAGCGGCTGGCATGCCATAGTCGTGGAGCGTACTTTTCTAAGTTGAGAAATCGGCTATAGAACAACACGCTAAATACCGGAATCGCTAAAATGGGTAACAGGTGGATGCTGAGTAGTTTGATGTGAAAGAGGTGTACCCCAACATGAAAGATAAACCCCAACGATAAGGTAATTGAAAACAAATAAGTGCTGAAATAAGCAAACACCCTATCTTGTTGCACTAAACCTACCGCCCCATTGTAAATAGCTAGAATGAGCAGGGCCCCTAAACAGAGAGTAATAACACTGGCTCGCCAATGATAAAGCTGGGTCATTTCAGATTTTAGGCCAAAACTCAGTTGCGGCTGGTCGGTATAGTACTGGCTGGAGATACGAGTAATCAGCCAATAACCGCCTAAAGTGGGCGTATCTATGTGTCGCGCATAGCTGAATAGGTAGTCGTAGGAATGCAAATAACCACTGCTCAGGTGGCGAATTTGATTACCTTCTGAATACAAGTAATAGTCGATGTTTTCTATTACTGGTCCCTCTACATTGGTGATCCATTGATTGGGCTCTGTAATATTCAATTTTTTAACTAACCAGTAGCTCCCACCGGTGAGGCTTACCCGCTCTGCTTTGTTTAGTTTGTTTAACCAAAGCGGAATATCGCTGTAACGATGCGGCAATACTTGCTGGTCTTCTGCATAATAGATCTGTTGCGAACTAGCACTGAAAGGAGCAGCAGATAGCGATGGCGCAAAGGCCACAAGTGCCGCTATAACTAGCGTAAGTAAACATCTAAGAAAAGACATAAGCGTTTGTATCGACCATCCTTGTACCCACAAAACTGTCATTAGCATAGAGGAAAGCGCCGCTAATGATAAGTGCTGTTATCAATAGTTGCTGATGCTACCATTTTTATTGATTTTTGTATCACTAGATATAAAAAAGCCCCTGTTGCTTAAGTAAAAGGGGCAATGTACTTGTTAGATGAATTGGATTAGCTACCTACTCCACACTCCATACAAGCATCAATCATTTCTGGGCCAAGGTGCAGCTTAGCGTTTAAGTCACGTAGTGCGGTGCGCACTCCTTCTTCAATCACCGGGTGATAAAATGGCATATCTAACATTTGTGATACGGTCATTTTTGCCTGATGCGCCCAAGCTAATAAGTGAGCTAAGTGTTCAGCGTTAGGGCCAATGATTTCGGCACCTAAGAAGCGTCCGGTACCTTGTTCGCCATAAAGGTGAGCGATACCTTTATTAACTAACATCACGCGGCTACGCCCTTGGTTTTCAAAGCTCACAGCGCCTACTTCAAAACAGCCACAGTTACCTAGGCGCTTTTCAATATCGCGGTAGCTCTCGCCAACCATCGCAATTTGCGGGTCACTAAATACCGCAGCAATAGAGCTACGGCGCAGGCCTGCTCGTATGTCGTTGCCTCTGCCGGCATTATCGCCAGCAATTTTGCCTTGGTCTGCGGCTTCGTGTAACAAAGGAATTTGGTTGCTGGCATCACCGGCAATAAAAATATTGCTGAGTGAGGTTTGCAAGGTGTAGTGGTCGGCTACCGGTACACCTCGTTGATCCAGTTGAATATCGAGTTTGTCTAAACCAAGCTTATCGGTATTAGGTTTGCGACCAGTTGCAGCAACTAAGTAATCTACTTCGGTTTCAACAGTGTCGCCTTGCTTATCAATATAGCGAAGCTTTACGCCCTGTTCGCTGCGTTCAATGAGCTCTACCTTGGCATCAGAATCTAAGTAAAACTCTTCGCTATAAGTGGTATTGGCGTAGTCGGTTAAGGTTGGATCTGTTAGTGGGCCTACCGCACCGCCAACGCCAAACATTAGCACTTTTACTCCCAAGCGATGTAAGGCTTGGCCAAGTTCTAGTCCAATAACACCTGGGCCAAATACTGCTACTGATTCTGGTAGGCTGTCCCACTCAAAAATGTCGTCGTTAACTAACAAACGATCACCTAATTCAGCCCAGGGTGCGGGGAATGCTGGGCGAGAACCACTGGCTATAACGATGCGTTTAGCTTCTACAATCGTGGAGCCGCCATCTGAGTGACTCACATTGAGGTGGTGCTGGTCTATAAAGTCGGCATAACCATCTAGTTTGTGCTCAGGGTCAATGCCTTCCACCGACTCTAATACAAATCCTACAAAGCGATCGCGTTCGGCTTTTACGCGTTGCATTACCGCATGTCCATCAATTTGCGGTTTACCAAGGTTTACCCCAAATTGGGCTGACTTTTCATATTGATGCGCATTTTCAGCCGCGGCGATCAGTAGTTTACTCGGCATACAGCCCACTCGCGCACAGGTAGTGCCGTAAGGACCAGCCTCAATCATTAATACTGAATCAGTATGCTCTTTAGCGGCTCGATAAGCTGCAAGGCCAGCAGTTCCGCCACCGATCACAGCAACATCTACAGTTTTTTTAGCGCGTATATTAGACATGGTTACTACCTTTAAAAATACCAGCGAATGGGAAAGTACAGGCGAGTAGACCGACTCGCCTGAGTTTTTATTGCTTACGCTAAGTAAGCTTCTAAGTCGTCACTGCCGCCAATGTGCTTACCGTCTACAAATATTTGTGGAACAGTGCTGCGACCGCTTAGTGCTTTTAGGCTTACGCTGGTGGCGTCGGTGCCTAATACTACTTCTTCAAAAGATAAACCTTTGGCTTTAAGTAAGTCTTTGGCTTTTGCACAGAATGGGCAGCCTGGTTTAGTAATAATGCTAATGGCTGCAGGTTTCTTGGCATCGGCATTAATGTAGTTAAGCATGGTATCTGCGTCTGATACTTCAAACGGGTCGCCCGCTACGTCAGCTTCAATGAACATTTTTTCGATAACACCATTTTTCACCAACATTGAGTAGCGCCAGCTGCGCTTGCCAAAGCCTAGGTCAGCTTTGTCTACTAACATGCCCATGCCTTCGCTGAATTCACCATTGCCGTCTGGCACTACAGTGATGTTTTCAGCTTCTTGGTCGGCTAACCAAGCATTCATTACAAAGGTATCGTTTACGCTTAAACAAACAATCTCATCAACGCCATTTTCTTTTAATACACCGGCTAGCTCGTTGTAGCGTGGTAAGTGAGTTGATGAACAGGTTGGAGTAAATGCACCTGGTAAAGCAAATACTACAACGGTTTTGTCTTTAAATAGTTGCTCGGTAGTAATGTCTACCCATGCATCGTTTTGACGAGTATGGAAAGTGACACTTGGAATGGTTTGGCCTTCGCGATTCTCTAACATAATGTTCTCCAAAAGTTTTAATAAGTTGTTTCCGTTTGATGTAGCTAGTATCGATTTTTACGTGCAATAAGTAAAAACGATTGAATCTATTTTTATGATAGCCTTCAACTATCAAAGTGGATATCCAAGCATTTGCTTGCCAAGCATAGTGCTGAAATAAGGATTTTGAGGAGTGAGTTTAGAAAATACTGATGATATTTTTGTTATTGATCAATTTAGCTAAGTGCTTTTAGTTAGTGATGGTAAGCGATTGAATTACAGTGGTAATCAGCTATCGAGCTCGCCACTTTGAATTCGCTCGCTACGGGCGCGTAGATACTCAATGGTAAATAGCAACATAGCGGAAATGATAATGAGTAAGGTCGCTACCGCGAGTATGGTGGGATTAATTTGCTCACGTAAGCCAGAGAACATTTGTCGAGGAATTGTTCTCTGTTCCGGGCCGGCTAAAAAGAGCACCACCACCACTTCATCAAAAGAAGTAATAAAGGCAAATAAAGCACCAGAGATAACACCTGGACGAATGAGCGGCATGATCACCTTGAAAAATGTCATGGTAGGGCGCGCTCCCAAGCCTAACGAAGCATTCACCAAAGAATAGTCAAAGCCCGACAACGCGGCATTTACGGTGATTAACACAAAAGGTGTACCGAGTGCTGCGTGAGCAAGAATCACCCCCAGATAAGAGCCCGCCAAATTGAGTTGGCTATAAAAGAAATACATACCTGCTGCGGTAATAATCAGCGGCACAATCATTGGCGAGAGCAAAATCGCCATCCACAACTTTTGCCAAGGCATGGCGGGGTTGCTTAAACCAATCGCGGCTAAGGTGCCTAATACAGTGGCAATAAGGGTGGCAAAAATACCAATGATGAAGCTGTTCTTAATCGCTAGCAACCACTTGTCATCATGCCAGATTTCGGCGTACCACTTGAGCGAATAAGCTTCTGGTTCTAAGGCCAGCATGCCTTCGGTAAAGCTGAAAAAGGGTTCTACATTAAACGACAGGGGAATAATCACTAAGATAGGCAGCATCAAAAAAGCCAGTACCAGCAAAGAACAAAAACGTAAGCCGTAGTGAGCTAGTATGTGCCAAAAGGTGAAGTACTTCGGATAGCTTTTCATGCTTAGCCCAACTTAATGTTATTCACGCCCACTAGGCGGTCGTAGATCCAATACAAGGCAATAATCAGTGCCAGCAATAAGGAGCCCAAGGCTGCGGCTAACTCCCAGTTGTTCGACGACTGCATGTGGAAGGCAATAATGTTAGAAATCATCTGCCCATCGGTACCCCCTACAATGGCTGGGGTAATGTAATAACCAATGGAAATAATAAATACCAGCAAGGCGCCTGCGCTAACTCCCGGTACGGTCATTGGTAGGTAAATTTTTATAAAGGCTGGTATGGGTCTCGCGCCTAACGACAAGGCTGCACGTAAGTAGCTGGGGTCAATATTTTTCATCACGCTATATAGCGGCAAAATCATGAAGGGCAGCAAAATATGGGTCATAGCGATAATGGTGGCCGCTTGGGTATATAGCAGCTCAAAGGGCTCATCAATCAAGCCCAGCGACTGTAAGCTTGAGTTGAGCACGCCATTAGTTTGTAAAATGGCAATCCATGAGGTGGTTCGCACCAAAAGCGAGGTCCAAAATGGCAGTAGTACCAGCACCATCAGCCGATTAGCTATTTTGCTAGGTGCAGTGGCCAGGTAATAAGCCAATGGATAGGCTAGCAGCGCGGTTAACAAGGTGATGTAAATGGCTATCTTTAAGCTTTTCCAATAAAGCTTTAAGTAAATTTGGGTATCGCGTTGCTCAATCTCTCCTGCGGGATTACGTTTTAAATCGAAAGTAGTGAGGTAATAGCTATCGGTGAATGGCTGACCAGCCCGTTTAACTGCGCGCCATAGGTCAATGTTATGCCATTTTTTTGAGTAACTCAGTAATACGCTATCGCCATTTTCTTGTAACTCTTCTAAGGTTGTTTTCTTTAGCTTTCGCGCGCTTGATTTAATCAAGCTAGAGCTGCCGGGTTTAAGTCGGTTTACCTCTTCGGCTAATTTACCAGAGAGCCGCTGTTTGGATAAATCTTGTAACTCAATCGCAAATTGCTGCAAAGCTGCTGATGGCGGAAGAGCATCGCCCGCTTCATCCCAGTTTTTTAGCTCAGCTAAACTCAGTGGTATCAGTTGGCTAACCGTAGGGTGGTAAACGCTGCGGTACAACATGGTGGCAATCGGTGAAATAAAGGTGATGAAGATAAACACCAACAGCGGCAGGGTAAACAACAACAATAAGCGCTTTTTACGATTAAGCAGCCGCTTACTCTCGAGTATTTCTTCAACGCTTAGGCTGTTGTTATTCATCTTCACCTTCAATTTCAACTAGGGTTACTGGCGTAGCTTGCGCTTACTTAAGTAACCATTCGTTAAACTTCTCACCCAGTGACTCGCCATAGTCGGCCCAGAAATCACCTGACGCCTTTAGGCCCTCATCTAAATGCGAAGACGGTAGCTTGGGAATGACCGCTTTATCTACATAAGCGTAAGATGAGTTACGGGTTGGGCCGTATGCTACTTCAGGCATGCCACTTAAAGGCTTAGAGCCAGTAGCGAAGCGAATAAACTCCATCGCCAAATCTTTTTTCTTGGTGCCTTTTACAATTGCCCATACGTCCAAGTCGTATAGGTGAGCGTCCCACACCATTTCAAAAGGCTTACCTTCGCTTTGAATGGCATCAAAGATTCGGCCATTAGCCGATTGCACCATTACCGCGCCACCATCATTGAGCAATTGTGGCGCTTGTGACCAGCTATCGAACCAGACAATGTCATCGGCAATGGTGGCCAGTTTGGCAAAGGCACGTGCTTGGCCTTCGTCGGTTTCTAATACTTCATAAACCTGCTCTTTTGGCACGCCATCAGCGATTAAAGCCCACTCAAGGTTTACTTGAGGGCGCTTACGTAGGGCGCGTTTACCTGGGTATTTCTTGGTATCAAACAAATCGGCAATAGAGCTAGGTTGGCCGCCCTTAATGGTGTCGTTATTAAAGGCATACAATACCGTCCATACAATATTACCTACACCACATTCGTTGGCTAATGCCGCTTCGCTAAAGTCTTTGGCTGCCGGAGTGCCATCGTCACCGGGGGGTAAACTGTCGTGGTCAATCACTTCCAGCAAGCCCTCAGAACAGGCGCGCTCTAAGTCAATTACCTCTACATCAATCACATCCCAAAGAATGTTGCCACTTTCTACTTGGGCTTTAATTTCGGCAATTCCGCCGGAGTAGTTTTCAAACAGAATTTTGTGGCCAGTTTCTTCCATAAACGGATCTAGCATGTGTTTTTGCTGGGCTGCACCATAGGCACCACCAAAAGAAACCGCAGTGAGTTGGTCTGCGCTGGCAACATTACATGCAGTTGCAAGGGCAATAACGGGGAGTAAACGTTTCATAGGTACCTTCCTTTACCATTAAGAGCTCGGGGGTGGATTAAAAGCTAACCCGTCATTAACGGACCACGTTAGTTTAGTTGGCGCACCAGCAGTAATGCTGGGCGCATCGTGATCGTTGAGCACTTTTACCATCAGCTCAGTTTTGTCACGAAGTTTGAAGAAGTAACGAATAAAGTCGCCTACATAAAGGCGGGTAATAAATTCAGCTTCAATACTATTTTCAAAGCTATGTTTGTCACTTTGGATGAAGAGGTTTTCTGGGCGGACTGCCAGTACACAGGCTTCGCCTGTTTCGGGGCAGTCCATCGCCTGGCCAGTTACTACACTACCGTCACTGAGCTCTACTTTCGCTAAGCCTTGAGCGCGATTGAGTACCTTGCCCGACAGGTGATTATTTTCACCAATAAAGTCGGCTACAAAGGCATTTTCTGGGCGTTCGTACAATACATCTGGGGCGGCACATTGCTGCACCACGCCATCGTTAAATACTGCGATGCGATCCGACATGGTGAGCGCTTCGGTTTGGTCGTGAGTCACGTAAATAGCGGTGAACCCAATGGATTCGTGCAGGCGCTTAATCTCTAGCTGCATTTGCTCACGCAAGTTTTTGTCTAGAGCGCCTAAGGGTTCATCCATTAATACAATTGAAGGCTCAAAGATAAGCGAGCGAGCCAAGGCCACCCGTTGTTTTTGTCCGCCAGAGAGATGACCCGGATAGCGTTTACCAAAGCTATCTAGTTCTACTAGGGCTAAGGATTCCGCCACGCGGCGTTTAATTTCTTCTTTAGGTAGCTTGCGAACCACTAAGGGGTAAGCCAGGTTTTCAGCCACGGTCATGTGTGGGAACAACGCATAATGTTGGAACACCATGCCAATATTGCGGTTGTAAGGAGCCACGTTGGTAATGGCTTGGCCGTTCACGAGGATGTGCCCGCTGGTGACATCCTCAAAGCCAGCTAACATCATCAAACAGGTGGTTTTACCGGAGCCGGAGGGGCCTAGTAAGGTAACAAACTCGCCTTTACGAATGTCTAAATTGAAGTTTTTTACTACTAGGCTGCGCTGGTCATAACTTTTTTTAACATCAACAAAGCGCACATATTGTTGGTCAGAGACCGGCTCGCTCATACACAGTTCCTTTTGCTAAGAGCTTGTTGCTAAAAGTAGACCAAGTTATTAAGAATTTCTATTAACACTAGCGTAACAAATAACCTTGCAGAGAAAAGTGCAAAGTTTGAGCAACTTAGCAATCACCGCGAAATAATCTACTGGCTTACATTCGTCGTTTGGTTGAAACATTTGTGTCATTTAACAATAGGCTGAATATCTGTCTAGTTACAGGGTTAAACGAGAAACTAAAAAATCTACAGCAACTTTTACTTTTGGGATCTGATATTTAAGCCCTTGGTATAAAAGAAAAATTCCTGAGGATTCCGCTGTAGATACTCGAATGTCTTGGCCCACATCAATCGTTACTAAACTGCCTTCGGCGAGCTGTTGGCTAATTCCCCATTCGGGGAGCAAGGCAATGCCTTCTGCGTTGATGGCGGCATTCACTAAGCTTGTACCATGATTAGAAATTAAGCGAATGGGAGCGCTTAATTCTTGCCATTGCTGCTGGTGTTTGTAGTACCAAGGTAATACTTTTTCAGGGCTGCGATAGCGAAGACTAGGGTGAGCGTTTAAGTCCGCAGGTGTATGAGGTAAACCATGTTTGGCCAAATACTTTGGTGCAGCGCACAACACAAAATGATTATTAGATAGCTTTTTAGCAATAATCCGATCATCAGGGGCATTACCCGCGCGAACGGCAATATCGATCTGGTCGCGACGTAAATTACTGAGTTGGTCACTAAAGTGTAGATCGAGAACGATATCTGGATACAGCTGAGAAAACTCGCTAAGAATGGGGGCTAAACAAAGTTCTCCGTAACTAGGCATGGCACTTATCGATAACATGCCACTAGGGTGTTGTTGCTGCTGCTTTAACAAATCTTCTGCATCATTAAGGCCATGTAAAGCGGGCAAAATTTGCTGGTAATACAGGGCACCTAACTCGGTCAGTTTCACTTGGCGGGTACTACGCTGCAATAATTGCTGTTTTAGCATGGATTCTAGATCTGTAATCCGTCGTGATACCGATGAGGGTGGAACATTAAAGGCTGCTGCAGTTTGGGTAAAGCTGCCAGATTCGGCTAAATGGGCGAAGTATTGTAGTGCGCGTAACTTATCCATAAGGTTTTATTTTTGTCTAAAAGGCAATAAAGTTTAGCTGTAAGGGCTATTTATTCCAAGTTATGCATCTATTTATACTATTTCCACTAATAATGAACGGCTAAGGCCACTCAAAAAGGATGCGTAATGTCTAGTTATCAATCAATTCACTTAGTGAAACGCCCGGTTACCAGCATTGAAGCCAGTTGTTTCGAAAGCCAGCAGCACGCTGTACAGGCTTTGCAAGAAGGTCAATTTAGGGTTAAACAAACCCATATGTCTTTAGACCCTGCCATGCGCGGCTGGATGAGTGACGACCGTGATAGCTACATTCCACCTGTAGAGTTGGGTGAGGTAATGCGTGCCAGCGGTATCGCTGAGGTGGTTGAGTCGTTAAACCCTAGTTTCCCGGTTGGCTCTAGTGTAATGGGCATGTTTGGTTGGGCCGAGCAAGCCATTAGTAATGGTGCTGGCGTAAACATTGTGCCGCCAGGTTTACCTGCTGAAGCCGTATTGGCAGTGCTTGCACTACCAGGCATGACGGCTGCACAAGGTTTGTTAGAGATAGGTAAGCCTAAAGCGGGTGAGACCTTATTGGTGAGTGGCGCTGCGGGTTCGGTTGGTTCTTTAGTGGGACAAATTGCTAAAGCGGAAGGTTTGCGGGTGATTGGTGTTGCTGGCAGCGATGAAAAATGTACATGGCTGGTGGATGAACTGGGCTTTGATGGCGCAGTTAACTATAAAACCGACAACATTGCTGCCAAAGTGGCTGAGTTGACACCCAATGGTGTAGATATTTATTTCGAGAATACCGGCGGTGCGATTCAACAAGTTGCAGTTGATAACATGAATGCACACGGTCGTATTGTGGTGTGCGGCATGATTGCTGATTACAACACTGACACACCTTCAGCGGGACCAAACTGGATCGCTATTGTGAAGAAGCGCCTAAGCATACAAGGCTTTACCATGCCAGATCACTTCGACAAAGCGCCGCAGCTTATGCAGCAAGTAGGTGCTTACTTGCAAGCGGGTAAGTTGCAATATCGAGTGCATGTATTAGACGGTTTAGAGTCTGCTATAGAGGGTATTAACCTGCTGTTTAGTGGCCAAAACCAAGGAAAATTAATCGTTAAATTGTAAGCGCGTTTGACCAAGCCGATATTAGTGGCTTGGTCCTTTTTTAAGCTTATTTACATCACGCTAATAAAGCTGATTCATCGTCTATCGAGACATAATTGTCTAACTGAAAAATGCCCTTACACCACGCTTGAATTGCGGGGTAGCTAGCCAAACTAAACTCGCCCTCTTCAGCCACGTGGGTATAGGCATACAAGGCAATATCGGCAATGCTTAAGCGCTCATCCACTAAATAACGGTGTTGGCTTAAATGCTTTTCCATTACGTCTAAGGCGGCATAGCCTTGACGTTTTTTATCCGCCAGTTGGGCGCGTCGAGTTTCATTCAAGCCAGCATGGCCTAGCCAAAACCGCACTGAAGCAATATTGGGTTCGTGACTGTATTGCTCAAAGCTCATCCATTTTAAAACTTGCGCTTGCTGCCAAGGGTCGGTAGGCCAATATTGGCTGCCCTGTGCCAGATAAAACAATACCGCATTAGATTCAGCTAAGCAGCGACCGTCGTCTAGCTGCAATACCGGAATTTTGCCATTGGCATTGAGCGCCAAAAATTCAGGTGTATGGCTTTCTCCAGCAACAATATCATAGTGTTTTAGCTGAAAAGGCTGAGCCAATAGGTTGAGTAATAAACGAATTTTGTAGCCATTTCCTGAGGGAAGGTAATCATGCAGAATCATAGCGGCTCCTTGCTAAGTGGTTGATGGCTTTAGTGTGGCAAGTTGCTTGTAGTTTGAATAACGATTATTTTTGATAGCAACTATTAACAAGAGTGATGGGTAATAAATGGATATTGATGCCTTACGCAGCTTAGTGGCTTTTGTTGAAAGTGGTAGCTTTACTCGAGCCGCTAGCCAAACCTTTCGCACTCAATCGGCGATTAGTGCACAAATGAAAAAGTTGCAGCAAGAAAGCCAAAGCCTCTTATTTGAAAAAGAAGGCAGAAGTTTAGTACTGACTCCAGCAGGCCAAGCCTTAGCCAGTTATGCGCGACGCATTGTGAGTTTGCACGACCAGGCTGTCACCGAGCTTAAACACAATCACGCTAATGTAGAGTTACGAATTGGCTGCCCTGATGATTACAGTGTGTCGGTATTGCCGGTGTTGAGTGAGCTATTGCAACAGCACATTCCTCACTTATGTTTGCGTTTGCACGCTGGGCCTAGCTACCAGTTGCGAGAGCGCTTAGATAGTGGTGAGCTGGATTTAGCCATTCTCACTCGCAGTCCAGATAGCGACGAGGGTTACTTGCTAAGGCACGATCAAGGCGTTTGGGTAAGCTCAAAACATCAAGACCTCAGCCAGCAACGGCCGATTCCTATCGCGCTATATGAAGCAGACTGTAAGTTTCATAGTAGCGCCATAGATGGTTTAGATAAGGCCGAGCTGCCTTATCGCTTACTGGCTACCAGTGCAAACCATAGCGGATTATATGGTATGGTTTCGCAAGGGCTTGCGCTAGCAGCAATGGCGCGATCTAGCAAAGGTGAATTGCAAGAATTGTGCGCTAAAACAATGCCGCCCTTGCCAGCAATTGATATTGTAGTTGTCAGTGCTACCCAGCCTCACTCGGCTTGCGGCAGCGCAGTTATAAAACAAATTTGTGAGCAGTTTCGCCAACTTGACCCGCTTGTAATAGAGCGTTCAAGGGCGACTGCCATTAGTTGATCGTTATCCGAAAAAGTAAGGATGCTTCATGAGTAGCGCCACGAGTCAGACACAAGGTTTATTGCATTTTAGGTTGTCGCTAAACCAATTATTTGCAATTGGCACCTTAAAGGTACGAGAGATTGTTCCTTATACTCGGCTTACCGCCCTGCCTCATTCTCATGAGCATGTATTAGGCTCTGCTTCCTTACGTGGGCAAACTATTTCGGTGATTGATATGGCCGCAGCTGTAGGTTATCGGCCGATTGCCGAAGACGAGCGCGATGCCTGTTCAATCATTATTACCGACGTAAGCCGCCAAACGGTAGGTTTTTTGGTGCGTGGTATTGACCGTATTACCGAGTGTCGCTGGCGCGATATCGATCCACCACCAAGCACCTTAGGTAAAGATGCTTACGTAACCGGCGTTACGCGGGTAGACGATAAGCTGATTCAGCTGTTGGATATTGAAAAGCTAATTGCTAGCGTATTTCCAGACGATGAAGACCGAATTCGCGTATCGGTCAGCCTGCCTGATCAAGCTATTCTTAGCCAACTTAAAATTTTGCTGGTGGATGATTCTGCCACGGCGCGTAAGCAGTTATCTAGCGCCCTGGATAGCATTGAAATTGACTATCAAATGGCTAGCGATGGTGCTACTGCTTTTAAAATGATGCAGCAATCTGCAGCCGCTGGACAACCGGTAGATGTATTAGTAAGTGATATTGAAATGCCAGGCTTAGATGGTTACGAACTGACGTTTGAAGTGCGTAGCGACCCCGGTGTAGCAGACGCTTACATTATCTTGCATACCTCACTATCAAGTGAAATTAGCGTAGACCGCGCGAGCCAAGTAGGTGCTGATGAAGCCTTAACTAAATTTGACGCGGCTGAACTGATCGATGCCATGTTACGCGGCGCGGAACGTGTTTCAGACAGTGAAACAAGGAGCTCCTTAGCAAAAAAGAACGGAATCCTTGAGGGGATCTTTTAAGGCTTTATACCGCGTTAACTGGGCTATGCTTATTAATACTTACTGATAAGCATGGACGGCTTATGCCGCGATTATCCATTTTTTTATTGTTGTTTAATACGCCCTTTGTCGCAGCTAGCAATATCAACATCGCCACCGACTTTTGGGAAGATTTCAGTAATCGAAATGGCATCGGCTATTATTTTTCATTAGTCGAACGTATTTTCCCCGACTACAGCTATACCGCCCACTTTATGCCCTACCCACGCAGCGTAGCAATGCTAGAAAAACAGCAGGTTGATCTTGTGTTTGGCGCTTCAGCCGATGAGTTCGATAAGGCCAATTGTTCACAATACTTAATTGAACGTGATGTCACCGATATGCTGGTTTCAGCCACATTTGCCAATAGCTATCAATCATTAGACGATTTAGTGGGGAAGCGTGTAGTGTCTCACCTTGGTTACGATTGGGCTGACTCTTTGCCAGAAGGGACAAGCTACGATGAGTACTCAGACTTAAGCCAAATGATTAAATTACTTAAAGTTGGCCGTGTAGATGCGATCTTGGATTATCGAGATGATGTTGAGGCATTGCTAGATAGCTCTCCGTCACTGAAAGGGGACTTTGCATTTATCGATAGTGTGTTTGGTTATGGCACTACTTTTTGTTTTTCTACCACTGAAAAAGGCGCAATGTTATTAAATCAGTTTGAACAAGCCATGCCCTTGCTTATTGAAAGCGGTGAACTTCATCAAATAATGATGGATACAACCGATAGTGATGTAGATTACCCCTACTAACCTTATACATGTTTTGAGGCTTGGACGCCGCTGAGCTTTGCTTTACACTGCTCTGCTAAATAGTTATTCAAAGAGTAGAGTAAGATGCAGGGTCATTTATCTAAAATGCGCGCCGAACTGGCCGAGCAAGTACAATATTATTTGCCGGTAGGTGAACAAGAGCTGCACCTTAACCCCCTGATCGGACAATCTTTCGCCTTTGAATTTACCGGTAACATTCATTGCCGAAACTGCGGTAAAGCCACCAAAAAGAGCTATTCGCAAGGCCATTGTTTTGTTTGTATGCGCAAACTAGCGAGCTGCGATATGTGCATTATGAAACCCGAAACTTGCCACTATAGCGAAGGAACGTGCCGTGAGCCCGAGTGGGGCGAAACCCACTGTATGATTCCGCACTATGTTTATTTAGCGAATACTTCCGGTTTAAAGGTGGGCATTACTCGCCATACTCAAATTCCTACCCGTTGGATTGACCAAGGTGCTACTCAAGCGTTACCTATCTTTAAAGTGGCAACACGCCAATTGTCTGGTTTAGTGGAGATTGAATTAGCTAAATTGGTGGCTGATAAAACTAACTGGCGGGCTATGCTAAAAGGCGACGCGATTGAATTAGATTTAGTGGCTGAGCGAGAACGATTGTTGCCACAAATTGGTGATGCCTTAGCGGAACTCGCAGAACGTTTTGGTTTAGATTCAATTACCGCATTGCCCGACGAGGCGGTGGTAGACTTACACTTTCCAGTTGAACAATACCCAAGCAAAATTAGTAGCTTTAACTTAGATAAAAATCCTTTAGTAGAAGGTGAGTTACAAGGTATTAAAGGCCAATACTTAATTTTTAACAATGGTGTGATAAACATACGTAAATTTGGATCTTATGAAGTAAAACTGCTTGAATCCTAGTTAGGGTTAGTTGTTTAAGAAGTACACAAGGTAACTGATAATGTTAAATCCCCGCAGGCAACAAGGCATAACTTGGATACTGATTTTTTCAGTATTTGCCTTTGCCTTGGCGTGGGGCGAGCATCAGGCTGAGCGTTTAGACCCAGATCATTCAGAGCTCCATTGTCAGCTGTGTTTTAACTTAGAAAAACTCGCTACTGCCTTGGTTAGTAGCGCCTTAGTGATTGCGTCGTTAATGATTGCGCGGTCTTTTATTGCCGTTAATTACGCTTTTAAAAATGCCCATAGTCTAGCGGCTAGCGCGCGCTCGCCCCCTGCCATTTAACTAAATCTATATTCTTTTATTTTTAGCTAACAATGGATACCTATAATGACCTTTAAGCCTTTAATTGCGGCCAGCTTTGGCCTGCTTAGTAGTGCAGCATTTGCACAATCCGCTCACCAACACGGCGTGGCCGAGTTATTTTTTGCCGCCGCTGGTGAGGAGTTGGAAATTGAAATTCTCTCACCTGCCGACAACTTTTTAGGCTTTGAACATGCGCCTGCCAACGAGCAACAACACCAGATATTGGATGATGCAAAAAAGCAGGCTGCTCAAGCCATGCAGTTGTTTGTATTTAATGGCGGCCAATGTGAGTTGGAAAAAGTTGGCCAACATTGGGGTGACTTAGACCAAGAAGACGAACATCATGATGAGCATGCTCATGACAAGCACGATGATCACAAAGACCATGACGATCATGCTCACGACAAGCATGATGAGCACAAAGACCATGACGATCATGCTCACGACAAGCATGATGAGCACAAAGACCATGACGACCATGCTCACGACAAGCATGATGAGCACAAAGATCATGACGACCATGCTCACGACAAGCATGATGAGCACAAAAATCATGATGACCATGATGGGCACGAAGCGCATGGCGAGCATGCTGGCCATTCAGACGTGCGCCTTACCTATCACTTCCACTGTCATGAGTTAGCTGAGCTAAGCAGCTTCGATTTACAGTTGTTTAACTACTTCCCTCGTATGCAGAAAATTCAGGTGCAGGGAGCGAGTGATCGCGGGCAAGTAGCAATAGAAGCCACACCAACGCAAAACAAGGTAAAACTATAGTATGAGCCACTCTGCTTCTCTTTTACGTTTAGATGAAGTGGTGTTTGCGTGGCCGGGTGAACAACACCCGGCTATTCACATTCCTCATTTAAACATATCGGCAGCTAGTCACACTTTTATTCATGGGCCAAGTGGTTGTGGTAAATCAACTTTGCTCAGTTTAATCGCGGGAGTGATTAGTCCACAGCAGGGTTGCTTAACGTTTATGGGAAAAGACTGTGCAAGCCTGCGTGCTGCTCAGCGAGATCAGTTGAGAGCAGATAATATTGGCTATGTTTTTCAGCAGTTCAACTTGTTGCCTTATTTGTCAGTGGTAGAGAATGTGGCGCTAGCTTGTCAGTTCTCCAAAGTGCGTAAGCAGCGAGCGTTGAGCCGTTCAGCCACGATATTAGAAGAAGCACGTCGCTTGTTGGCGCATTTACAGCTGCCCGATAAGCAGCTAGAGCAACCGGTCGGTCAGCTAAGTATTGGCCAGCAACAAAGGGTGGCGGCTGCGCGTGCAATGATTGGCTCACCGGCACTGATTATTGCTGATGAACCCACTTCTGCTTTGGATAAAACCAACCGTGAACATTTCATGAACTTACTCATGGCAGAATTAAGCCACTGCGATAGCAGCTTGTTGTTAGTAAGCCACGACCATGAGCTGGCTGAACGTTTTGAACAAGTGGTGGATTTACCCAAGTTAAATTTAGGAGGCCAAAATGAGCTTGCTTAAATTAGCCGGACACAGTTTGTGGGCAAGGCGCGGTACTGCCTTACTCAGTTTATTTACCATTGCCTTGAGTGTGGCTTTGTTACTCGGTGTTGAAAACCTGCGTACTCAAGCTAAATCGAGCTTTGCCTCTACCATTTCGGGGACCGATCTTATTGTAGGCGCTCGCAGCGGGCCAACCCAATTATTGCTGTATTCGGTATTTCGTATTGGTAACGCGACGAACAATATTTCATGGGATAGCTATCAAGAGATTGCCGGTCAAAAATCGGTTAAGTGGTCTATTCCTATTTCCTTGGGGGATTCACACCGAGGTTACCGAGTCATGGGCACCACCAATAGCTTTTTTGAGCACTATCAATATGCCAATAAGCAGCCGCTAAGCTTTGCTCAAGGCGAAGCCTTGAACGAAACGTTTGAAGTGGTGCTGGGTGCAGAGGTGGCTCGAAAACTCGGTTATAGCTTGGGCGACAAAATTGTAGTTGCGCATGGCATTGCCGCCGTTAGCTTTGTTAATCACGATCAATATCCTTTTGTGGTGAGTGGCATACTCAAACCTACCGGTACACCAGTAGATCGCACCGTGATAACCTCGCTGGCCGGTATTGAGGCGATTCACTTAGCGCCGCAGGCCACGCCATATAGCGAGCAACAACTTACTCCCTCTAGCATTACAGCGATGATGTTAGGCACTCAATCTAAGCTTCAGATATTTAATCTGCAGCGACAAATAAATCAATATAAAGGCGAAGCTCTATTAGCGATTTTGCCTGGTGTTGCCCTACAAGAGTTATGGGGAATCTTAAGCATTGCCGAAAGCGCGCTATTGGCAGTGTCGATTTGTGTTGTAATCACTGGTTTAATGAGCATGTTAACCACTCTTATGGTGAGCCTAAAAGAGCGTCGCCGCGAGATGGCAATATTACGCTCTGTGGGGGCCAAACCTCGGCATATCTTTGGTTTGCTGTTGATTGAGGCGTTGCTATTGAGTGGGCTGGGGGCAATATTTGGCCTTGCCAGTATGTATCTCATTTTGGGAGCGGCTAAGCCTCTTCTGCTGAATCAATTTGGCTTTTATTTAACACTTGCTTGGCCAACATTAGAGCAATGGTATTTGCTGTTGGCGGTAGTGGTTGTTGGCTTTATTGCTGGTGTTTTGCCTGCATGGCGTGCTTATCGTTACTCCCTGAGTGACGGCATGAGCATTAAGATTTAATAAGGAAAAATAATGAAACTTGCTTATTACTTAGTTGGTTTATTGATGCTCAGCCTACCTGTTCAGGCTGATGGCATTGACGTGTGGGATCAGCTATTACCGGAAAGCGAACGACAAATGGCACTGCCAGAGGTGGACCACAATGCGCCAATGGATCAAGCGGGTCAGCAAAACTTAAATGTGAGTGTGAATAAAGAGCTGGACGGCAAACCTATTCGCATTCCTGGCTTTATTGTGCCATTGGATAGTGAAGGGGAGCTGGTGACTGAATTTTTGCTAGTGCCTTACTTTGGTGCATGTTTGCATTACCCGCCACCGCCGCCTAATCAGATCGTTTATGTTACCTATAAACAAGGTTTGCAGTTAGAAGATCTTTGGGAACCGGTATGGGTAGAGGGTACCATTAATACCCAAATTCAAGATGTAGAAGGTGTGGCTACGGTGGGCTATTCAATTACTGAGCCGCAATCGATAGTGCTGTATACCGACTAATCTAACACTATACCTAGGGCGATATAAGGCACAATATAAAAGGCAATAATGGCCGTTTTATAGAGTGCCAAGCCCAGGTAGTGAAAACGGTCAAACTTCTCTACGCTAAGGTTAAACCATTTGGAATGCAGCTTGTACGTCCAGTCGTGGGCAAGAGTTAAAAAGGCGAACCAATAGAGCAATACCGCTACATTAATCAATGCGCCCCAACCTAGCGCACTGCGAATCAATTCAAGTTCCATGGCTCACCCTATTGTGCTTTAACACGAATGTTCAATTTACCACGACTACGCGGCGCTGCAAGTGACGAGGCTTACTCCACAACAAAGTTCTGTTCAAAAATTAGCTGTTGTTGCTGATTGAAAATGGCCACTCGCCAATGGCCACGGCTATGCTTATCAAATTGCTTACTGGAATTTGTGCGCCAACGTTGCCCACCAATGGCCAAATCTACGCTGGCACGCAAGCGTTCATCTTGGTACCAATGCACTTGAATCTGTTGGTCTTGCATGTTGCGTAGCTCGCTAAATAAGTAGATTTTGCTTTGTTGGTCTAGCTTCACCACCGTGAGGGAATCTACAGGTTCGCGTTGCTTTATTGCGCTAGTTAATTGCGCGCGGGGTAGCTGTTCAGTAAACCAGTTTACTTGCTCTGCAGTGGTGACCGGCTGTTCGCTTAATGCTGGAGTTGCAGGCTCTGCTGCTGCCGTTACTGGGTGTTGAGGCTCGTCCGTTATCGCTTCGTTTGCTAAGGCTTCGTCAGTTCGAAGATTTAACTCATTTTCTGTTTCAGCGCTAGTCGAAGTTGCCGGCTCTAATTCGACTATGGCTTGTATAGCGGGCTGCTCAATATTGTTCGCGCTGAGCGTGTCACTTGGCTGCTGCGCTGATGTTTGTTTTTCTGCAACCTGCTCTATTTCGCTTGTCTGTACTGTCTGTTTAGTCTGAACATCTATCAGAATCTCAGTGTTCGTTTCAGGCTCTTGTTTAGGCTGCATTGCTTCACTATCTAGGTTTTCGGTGGTTACTGTTTCCGCTAAATGTACTGGCTCGCTGCTGGCAGTTTGGGCAGCAAGAGCATTAGAAGGCGCAGGCCAAAATTGCGCGATTAAGCCACCGACAAGCAGTAATAAAAAAAGTACGGCGGCGACAATCTTGCGAATGTCGAAAGGAGGTTTAGGTGCTAAAACCTTATCAATGCTGTTTTGTTGTGCGTTCGGCGCGGCAATGGGCGCTGAATTGAGTTGGATTTTAATGCTTACGTGTTCGGCCATGATTGAGGGTGAGCCCCATACTCCTTAATTGTTGCCGGGCAATTTTACCTATTAAGCTACTGGGCTGCCATTGATTTACTCGATTCCTGCTAAGCAGCAGTGAAATAGCAAATCCATTAATGAATAAGCTGTTCAGTATAAGCGCAGTCTTTTTCTAGCTGGCGGCATGATCAAATGCTGTTTAAAGACGCAACTCATTCGCCTTACTCGAATTTTGTCTGGTTTGTTTGATTGTCCAAAGCTCAAGGTGTTAAATATAATTTACATCTTTTGATTTGTATGCCACTTTAACCCTAAGCTGAATAGGCTATGTTTGAGGGAGTATATTGATGACAGAAAGCCAAAAGCAACCATTGATAGGTATCATCACCTGCCATAAACCACTAGGGCTTTATCAGGTACAAAGTGTTAATCAATTTTATCTGAACGCTTTGGCTGAATATGGCGCGAGCCCAGTGATTTTACCGCATCAACTAACAGGTGAAGCGCTGCATTCGCTATTAGCGCAACTGGATGGTGTATTGCTCACCGGCAGTCATTCTAATGTGCATCCAGAGTTGTATGGTGCGACTCACCAAGAACCGCGTTTAGACGGCGGTAGAGATAGATTAGCTTTTGCTATTGTCGAATATTCTAAACAGCATGCTCTTCCAGTATTGGGTATTTGCCGGGGCTTTCAAGAGATGAACGTAGCGCTTGGCGGCAGTTTGCACCACAAGGTTTATCAATTAGCGGGTGCGATTGAGCATAGAGAGCCCGAGAGCGAAAACTTTTCAATAAAATACGCTGACCAACACTCACTTAAGCTTGCCGAAGACAGTTGGTTGGCTGGTTGGCTTGATTGCCAGAGCATTGAGGTGAACTCTTTGCATAACCAAGGTGTAAATCGCTTAGCGGATTCATTGATTGTAGAGGCGCAGGCGGAAGACGGCTTAGTGGAAGCTTATCGGCTGGCTCAGCATCCTTTCTTTTATGCCGTGCAGTGGCACCCTGAATGGCAAGCCACTCGCAACCCGATTTCGCAGGCCATTTTTACCCAGTTTGTTAAAGCGGCTAGCTTACACCAGCAATAGAGTGTCGTTAAGGAGTCAACATGCTTAACCATACCGCTTCGTATTATGCCGCCAGTGCCAACAATACGCGCCAGTTTCCTCAGCTACAGCAGCATATTCGTTGCGATGTTTGTATTATTGGTGCCGGCTTTAGTGGCTTATCATCGGCGCTGCATTTAGCCGAAAAAGGCTTTCATGTAGTAATACTGGAAAGTGTCAAAGTAGGCTTTGGCGCCACTGGGCGAAATGGGGGACAAATCGTCAATAGCTACAGTCGAGACGTTGATGTCATTGAGCAGCGTTACGATAAAAATACAGCGCAAGCGCTTAATGAAATGATCTTTGAGGGCGGCGAGATTATTCGCTCACGAATTGCCGATTACCATATTGAGTGTGACTACCAGCAAGGTGGGGTATTTGCGGCATATAATGCCAAGCAACTGAAAGGCTTAGCTGGACAAAAAGCGAACTGGGAGCGCTTTGGTAATCATCAACTTGAGTTATTAGATAAAGCTCAGTTAGCGAAAGTTGTTGGCACTCAAGCATACCAAGGTGGCTTGTTAGACATGAAAGGCGGGCATATTCATTCGCTTAACTTAGCCTTAGGAGAGGCAGAGGCGATTTTGTCCTTAGGTGGAGAAATTTACGAGCAGTCTGCAGTGCTTGATTACCAAGCTGGTGAACCAGCTAAAGTGACCACCGAGCATGGCAGCGTAGCGGCTAACTATTTGCTGTTTGCTGGAAACGCGTATTTGGGCGAGTTAGAACCCAAGCTAAGTGACAAAGCCATTCGTTGTGGTACTCAAGTGGTGGCTACAGAGCCGCTGAGTGATGATTTATGTGAGCAATTGCTACCTCAAAACTATTGCGTAGAAGATTGTAATTACCTGTTGGATTATTATCGAATTAGTGGCGACAAGCGCTTATTGTTTGGTGGTGGTGTAGTCTATGGGGCAAAGCCTTTGGCCTCAATTGAAAAACAAATTAGACCCAAATTTGAGTCTTTATTTCCGCAGTTAACTGGCGTAAATATTGATTATGCATGGACCGGTAACTTTTTGCTTACCTATTCACGAATGCCGCAGTTTGGCCGCCTAGATAGCAATATTTATTATCTGCAGGGTTATAGTGGTCACGGCTTAACTTGTACCCATTTAGCCGGAAAATTGCTGGCTGAGGTATTAAGTGAGCAATCGCAACGTTTTGATGTATTTGCCTCGCTTAATCATTACCGCTTTCCAGGAGGGCGACACCTGCAAGTGCCTTTTACCGCCTTAGGTGCGGTGTATTACAACCTGCGCGATAAGTTGGGAATATAGGATGTCACCGATTTTATTTTTACGGCGATGTAGCACCGAGCCAAAGACTCGATACATCATGGTATTGTCTTGCGTGCAGTAGCGCTAAGTGGCGTTTTGGAGTTGCTTGTGTACCGCTACAGAGTCGCGTTTTACCAGGGTAGGTACGTATTTATGAATGGGCGCTACGGGCTCTCCAGCGGCTAAGGCTAAAGACATTTCAGCAGCCTCCATCGCCATCATCTCAATGGGGTAGCGCATGGTGGTGAGTTTTGGCCGTAAATAGCGTGATAGCAGCACGTCATCAAAACCAATGACCGATACATCTTCAGGGACTCGATAACCGTTATCGCACAATACGGTGATAGCCCCAGACGCCATTGAATCGTTGTAAACAATCAGAGCTGAAAAGTCTAAACCACGTGCCAATAAATTTTGTGCGGCAATTTCGCCGCCAATTTCATTGGGATCTGATGATGCAATAGCGTGTTCCGATAACGGCATACCATGCTCACTTAAAGCGGCCTTTGCGCCTTGTAAGCGTAAACGTGGATCTTCGATGTCGTAGTTGCTGGTAATGCAGGCAATGTTTTCGTGGCCTTGTGCTAGCAAGTGCCTAGCGGCTGCTTCGCCACCAGCTTGGTTGTCTAACCATACGCAGCGATGAGCGATCTCTGGAATATAACGGTTAATCAGTACCATTGCCGGTACAGCTTCTGCGTAGTCAATTAAGGCTTGATTACTCAAGGCCTTAGAATGCACAACGAGAGCTTGGCAGCGCTGTTCCAGCAAGGTTTCAATAGCGCGTTTTTCACTTTCGGCACTCACTAAGCCGTTGCTAATGAGCAACTGAATGTTGTTATTGCGAGTGACCTTTTCAACGCCGCCAGCAAGGGTGGCAAAAAACGGGTCGGTCAATTCGCTAAATACTAAACCAAGAGTAGGATTGGTTTGAGTGACTAAGGCTCGCGCATTGGCGTTGGGGCGATAACCCAGTTCTAGCATCACCTTTTTCACTAAATCACGGTTTTTGGCGCTAACCTTAGGACCATTGTTTACCACGCGTGATACGGTGGCGACAGAAACACCGGCGGCAGCTGCTACGTCTTTAATTGTGGCCATTTATTCTCCAAAAACTAATCGATTCATGACTTGGCTCGCTTACCTAAAGTAAGGTATTGCACCTGCGTCACTCACTGTGACATTACGCCATGTTGTATCACTAATTTAACAAATGTCAGCTTAATGTGGAAACGTTTTCCTTGGCAGTTGGCGCTTATCCCTGATATTGGGCGTTTTAGCTTACATTCCATGAGCAACTTGCAGCTGTTTGATAAGTGTTAAGAAAGTTGTTGGCTACGCTTGCCGAGCAAGCCATAGCCGCTTAAAGTAGCGCTAGATGTACAATGCTAAATTTTAAGGAGCGCTGAGTGAGCGTATCAAGAGTTTTCCCTGCAACCCGTATGCGTCGTATTCGTCGCCATGATTTTTCTCGTCGCTTGGCCTGTGAAAATCAGCTTCGCGTTGATGATCTGATTTACCCGATGTTTGTTATTGAGGGCGAAAATAAGACCGAGAGCATTGCATCGATGCCGGGTATTCAGCGTTTTAGTATCGATTTATTATTAAAAGAAGCAGAGCAATTGGTTGCCTTAGGTGTGCCAATGATCGCTTTATTCCCGGTAACACCTTTAGACCAAAAGTCATTGTTGGCCGAGCAAGCTTACGCTGACGATGCGTTAGCGCAACGTGCAGTGAAAGCGCTGAAACAAGCCTTCCCTGAACTAGGATTAATGACCGATGTTGCCTTAGACCCGTTCACAACCCATGGGCAAGACGGCATTATTGACGAGCAAGGTTATGTGCAGAACGACATCACCACTGAGATTTTGGTCAAACAGGCCTTATCACATGCGGCCGCTGGTGCCGATATGGTGGCTCCATCAGATATGATGGACGGGCGAATCGCCGCTATTCGTGAAGCGTTAGAAGATGCTGGTTACCATAACACCATGATTATGGCGTATTCGGCTAAATACGCCTCTAGCTATTATGGCCCGTTTCGCGACGCAGTAGGCAGTTCTGGCAACTTGAAGGGCGGCAACAAAAAGACCTATCAAATGGATCCTGCAAATGGCCAAGAAGCCTTACATGAAGTGGCTTTAGACATTGAAGAAGGCGCCGACATGGTGATGGTGAAGCCTGGCATGCCTTATTTAGACGTAGTACGCCAAGTTAAAGACACTTTTGCAGTGCCCACTTTTGCTTACCAGGTAAGTGGTGAGTACGCGATGCATAAAGCGGCAATAGACAATGGCTGGTTAGCCGAGCGACCTGTGGTATTAGAATCACTGCTCGCCTTTAAACGTGCTGGCGCTGATGGGATTTTGACTTACTTTGCCAAAGACGTGGCACAATGGTTAGCCGAAGACCAGTAATTATGTCCCTCATAAATGGCCTGAATGTGCGTAATTTCTAATGAAAAAGCTGTTAGTTTCACTCTTCGCTTTGGTGCTTATACTTTCGCTGGCAATTGCCAGCGTAGTTGTCTTAAGTGTATCTAAGCAAGCCTCTATTTCTACCCCTAGATCGGTAAGCCCGCAACAAGTGGCGGATGCTAAACAATGGCTGCAAAGTAATGTAGTCCAGTTTAGTAAGGCCCAGCAAGCTAAAGATATTCAGTTAAGCCAGCAGCAAATGCAGGGGCTGTTAGCCTTGGCGTCTAAAGCTTTTAGTGGCTTAAATGCAGAAGCGCATTTTGCGCCAGAGTATTTGCAGCTTCAGGCAAGCGTTGCTCTCCCTAAGGGGATCTACCATGGGTATATTAACAGCCATATTACGCTGTTATCCTCTGCTGAAGGTTTGCGGTTTGGTGATTGGCAAATTGGTGGGCTACGGCTACCCGGAAGCATTGCTAAAGCATTGTTAACCCGTGGTTTGGAGGCGCTGTTTCCCGAGCTTCAATTTGAAGAGTTGATAGCTGGGCTTAGTCAGGTAGACATTGACGCTCAGCAAGTTAGCGCCAAGGTGCAACCAGTGGCTGACTTAGGTGTGCGTGTGGCTAGCGTGTATAAAAATGTTAGTCAGTGGCAAAACCCTGGCGTGAGTAAGCTGCCCGTAGACGTGTATTACCAAAAACTGCTGACACTTAGTCAACAATATGGCCAACAGCAGACTATTTCACTTTACGATTATCTTTACCCCTTAAGTTTTGATGTAGCAATGCGTGGCGAACAAGGGGAGCTGTTAACCGAGCAGCAGGCGCTAGTATGGGCTATGGCGATGTTTTTCAGCCAAGGACCTTTTCAACAGTTAATAGCCCAGCGTTTTGAACAACAGATAAGCTTACAAGCCGCCCCTACTAATGTGACTTTAGCAGGGCGTAGAGACCTACTCTTGCACTTTGTTTACTCGGCTGGATTGAGCATGGCTGGAGAACAAGGATTTAGTGCGTCTATTGGTGAATTTAAAGAGCTGTTTGACTCGCTCGAGGGCGGGAGCGGCTTTAGCTTTGCTGATTTGGCCGCCGATAAGGCAGGTATTGTATTTGCCGAAACGGCGAAACAAAAAAGCAAAGCAAAACAGTTTTTAACTGTGATGCGCAATGCGCGTTCCGAAGAGGCATTTTTTCCGCGAATTGATGATCTTACTGAAGGTATTAGCGAGCCTGATTTTGCTCACATCTACGGTTCAACTGATTCTGAGTTGTATCAGCAGAAAGTATTTTTTATCGATCAGCGGATTGCTAATCTTCCGGCATTTAAGGACTAGGGTAATCACGAGGCTGTTGTTATTTACCATCAAGGTTTAGGCGAAAATCAATAAAGCGCTACCCAAAACACATAAGGCAGCGCTGCACCACGCCGAGCGAGTGGGTGCTTGTTTGGTGACAATCCATAACAAAGGTAATACCAATACTGGTGAGGTCGAAGACAATAGTGCGACGACGGATACGTCGCCATAGCGTAAAGCAAATAACATAAGAGTCATGCCTACAGCCATGGCTAAAAAGCCATTGGTGGCAATCATCATAAAGAGTCTTGAGTTAAGAGGATTTTGGGCTCGGGCTAGTTTATTGCCACTTAACCACAACAGCCAATGAGCAGAAAAAGCACTAAACATGCGCAAAGCGGAGCCTGCCACCGGGTCTATTTGAGAAAACTCTGGTGCACTCATTAAAGGCTTGAGCATTACCGTACCCAAGCTTTGACATAGTGCAGCAGTTAAACCCAAGGCCACAGCAATACCTACCGGACCGGAAATCTTCTCCCAACTATGTTGGTCGGGTTTGCGGCCAAAGGCTACCGCTAAGGCTACACCCAAAAATAAGCAGCCTGCGCCTAGTAACGACCAGCCAAATAGCGCTTCATTAAAAAGCCATACTCCCAAAAACGCCGAAAATGCCGCATGGCAAGCAAATAGCAAACTCGCTCGCCTGGGGCCAAGCCGATTCATGCAGGCAAATAAGGCGGTATCTCCAACAAACACTCCAATAAAACCAGACAAGGCAAACAGACTCGCTTGCTCTAGGGTTATCACTTGCCATTGGTTGTTGAACAAGGCTGCACTAAGTAGCATTACGCTGACTAAACCCATGCGCCAACGGCTATAAGCAAAGGCGCCAAGCTGGCGGCTAGGAGTGACCGATATTAAGCTAGTGCATGCCCATAAAGCAGCCGCCAAAAGGGCTAACCATTCGTAGTTCACAGATGAATCCTAAAGTTGGCGTTTGCAAAAACAGAGGCGTTGATTGCGTTTAAGCGGGCATTGCTTGTGTTTGGTCGGTCCAAAATGCCACAAAGGTATTGCGCCCGTTCCGTTTGGCAGCATACATGGCATTGTCTGCGTCAATCAATAGTCTGGAAAGGTCTTTTCTTTGGGTTTCAAAGGCAATACCCATGCTAATGCTGATGGGGGTGTTATGTTGCTGGTGTAACCAGGCGTTATTGGCCACGTGACGGACGATTTTTCTGGCGAGGGTTTGCGCTTGCTGGCGTTTGCAATTGGGCCACAATATACAAAATTCATCGCCACCAAATCGAGCAAACTTTGCTTCTTCTGGCAACACTTGTCGCACGCAGGCCACAACATGTTTTAAGGCTTGGTCGCCGGCGTGGTGGCCAAAGTGGTCGTTAATGGCTTTAAACTTATCAATATCAAAAAGCATGACTGCCATGCTGAAAACCGACTCATTTTCCAATTTTAGTTGGCGCTCTAACTCGCGACGATTTAATACGTTGGTCAGAGAGTCGATACGAGCTTGTTTAGCTAAGTGCTGGTGGGCACGCTGGGTATCAATAGAAAACAATTTGGCCACTAGACTCAGCAATATGGCGCAGTTGATAAATACCAACGCCATTGAGCTTTGTTGCTGTTCTAGATCGCTTGGAAACATTGGGGCGTTTGGCCAATAAAATATGGCTAAAAAGGCTACCGAAATAAGCACCAAAATAGCATTGCGAATCGATGGTTTGTCTTGCCAGAGTAAAAAAGCCACTGGGTATAGCACAATGAGGTGGAAGAAGATTAGCGATTCAATGCCAAACCAGCGTGTAGACGCGAGGGTGACGTCTAATACAAATACCGTTAGCATCCAAGCTCGAGCAAGGTCATTCTGATTTAGCCAATTGAGTAACAGCGTAATGCAATAACCGACAATAACCATCGCGTTTACTAGCCAAAATTCAGCAACATTTATCTGGTACTCAGAGGCTTGAACAGCCACGTTGAGCATCAACAATGGTAGACCAATAACAATAAATAAATTGGTCATTCGCACTGCGTGGCGCTTTCCTTTGCGCGTGCCAATGTTGAGAATTTTATTGAGCAACCGTGATCCTTACAGCTTCTACTCTAATGAACGCTTATTTTAAAAGACTTCAAATGAAACTAATGTGAAACAGCTTAAATCGTCGCCGTTTTATCACCAACAAAATAGGCAGCGGTGTAAAGCTAGCTACACCGCTGCTGTATTGCTAGTCTAGGTGCTTGATCAACCATTCAATGGCGTCGGCATAAACCGGTGTCATTAAAGGTTCTAGCTGCGCTAAGCTTGCAAGCAGCTGGCTTCTGTTGGCAATGCTAATGTTGATATGCCCTACTTTACGTCCTGGGCGTACGTCTTTGCCGTACCAAAACACTTCTATGCCAGGCACACTTAACCATTGCTTGTTAAAATCTACCCCAATAAGGTTAAGCATAACGCTTTGGGTTTTCACTAGTGGTTGTACTAAAGGTAAATCGGCCACTGCGCGAATATGTGCTTCAAATTGGCTTAAGCTTGAACCCGCTTGGGTCCAATGGCCACTATTGTGAACCCGTGGAGCAATTTCATTAATCAGCAGTTGATCGCCAACCTGGAAACACTCCATGGTCATTACACCCACATAATCGAGTCCATCCATTAGTTTACCAAGCATGGCTTCGGCTTGGCTCTGAAGCCGCGCTTTGCTGGCTACTGGAGAAACCGTGGCTAGCAGAATACCCTCGTGGTGCTGGTTAATGGCCAGTGGGTAAAACGCTGTGTCGCCGTTAGCGTGGCGCATTCCAATTAGTGATACTTCTTCATCAAAATTGATGGCTTGCTCAGCAATACAATGGTCGAGCCAGTCTTGAGGAATAGCACGTTGCTCTGCGTTACCTTGCTGTTTTAGCCAGTGCTGGCCTTTACCATCGTAACCACCAGAGCGCTGCTTTAACAACACTCGTTCGCCAAGCTCGGCAAATAAGTGCTCGGCACTGTGTTTTTGTTTAACATCTACCCAAGGCGCTGTGGCAAGGCCTAGGGAGTCGAGCAGTTTTTTCTGGCTTGCGCGGTCGGCCAATTGGGCTAAGGCTGGGCCATTTAGAAAGCGCGGGTGTTGAGTTAGTTGCTCAGTCGCCGATGTTACCGGCCAGTGCTCGCGCTCAACGGTGATAATGTCGTTGTCGGCGATAGCAAAAGTGCCTGTCTCATCGGTTTCAATTGGGCAAACTTCTATGTTGAGCGGCTGGGCAGCATGCTTCAACATGGCACCAAGTTGGCCAGCGCCTAAGATCCAAATTTTGTTCATTGTACTCACCTAACTTACTCGGCTACTCGTGGATCTGGGTGGGCTAACACGGTTTCAGTTTGCGTGGTGCGAAAATGTTCAATGCGCTCGGCTAACTCTGCATTGGTCGTCGCTAAAATTTGAGCGGCAAACAAACCTGCGTTGTAAGCACCTGCGGTGCCAATAGCCAAGGTACCAACTGCTACACCTTTAGGCATTTGGGCAATTGATAACAAGCTGTCCATGCCATTTAAAGCTTTGCTTTGAACGGGAACACCTAGCACTGGTAAGCGCGTTTTTGAGGCGACCATACCGGGTAAATGTGCTGCGCCGCCTGCGCCGCCAATAATAACCTTAATGCCGCGGTCAGCTGCGTTAGCTGAAAATTCCATAAGCTTGTCGGGAGTACGGTGAGCGCTAACCACTTCAACCTCAAATTCAACGCCTAATTGTTCTAGAACTTGGGCGGCGTTTTCCATTGTTGGCCAATCACTTTTTGAACCCATGATGATGGCAACTTGCGGTTGTGGCATTGTATTCTCCTCGACTTAAATAGCACAGTGGTAACACGTTTTTATGGCAGCCAGCGAAATGTTGACTGCTCGCGGGCGCAGTTTGCCAGCCTAGTCCGCTAAGGTCAATATTAGCGCAGTGCTAGCGAATAAAAGCATACTTTAACTAGGTTGATTGCTGTCGAACTGAACTAAATCACTAAACCTTTGAGGTATTAATTATTTTTTGTTCACTCGCTGAGCAAGAAGTAGTGATTTTGAGCTACTGTTAGATTAGTGCTTAATGCCAGTGTTAGTGATTAAGCCATCGGCCTCTAGGGAGAGACGCTATGTGGAAATTTTTGGCAGGTTTATGTTTGGTCTCTGCTCAGGCATACGCTGCTACTGTTGAATTACGCCTACCTGCATATTCAGACGATTCACACATTTATTACCATGAGTTACTTGAGCAAGCGCTTATTGAAGCGGGTCATACACCGGTGATTGATGTGCCTTCATCTAATTTGCCGCAAAAGCGCGCAGAGTCAATGTTGCGTAATGGCCAACTAAGCCTTGTCTGGTTGTTGGCGTCTGAAGAGCGTAATCAAGATCCAAGCCTGGTTGCTATTAATATGGGCTTAACCAACGGTTTAATTGGCCACCGCTTGTTATTGGTTCCTCGTTCTGAGGTTGATGCTTATCGTTTTGTACGAAGTTTAGAGGAATTTAGAGATCTTAATAAAACCGGTGGTTTTGGTAAAAACTGGTTTGATGTAAAGGTATGGCAAGCTAACCAACTAAAAACTGTGGAAGTAGACGGAGAGTGGCGCCGTTTATACAAAATGGTGGCAAATCATAAACGAGGAATTGATTACTTCTCTAGGGGATTTACCGAGATTGTTAACGACTCTCTGCAGCACCCTTACTTAGCCATAGAGCCCTATTTAGTTTTGCAGTATCAACGTGATTTTCAGTTCTACGTGAGTAGCTCAGAGCCAGAGCTTGCGCCAATCATCGAAGAAGCCTTAAAAAAAGCAGAAGACAGCGGATTGTTAGATAAGCTCATTGAGGAGTATTGGCGAGAAGACTTCGATTTACTTAACTATCGCAAACGGGTAGTGATTGAATTAACCACCCCAAAATAGGCGTTTAACAAAGCGCCTCGATAATCGCTAGCGGAAAGCCTGCTTGGCTTTGTACTTTCGCTTCATGTTCCAACTCGGCCGCCCGCAATGGATGCTGTTCGTTCCATGTTGGCGGGAAGCATAGTTGCCAGTCATTTTCAGCCTGCAGCACAGTAATTTTAGGCACGCTACCTTGAGTGCGGCGCATGCATACGATAATGGCAATGCGCAATAGGCGCGCGAGCACTAAGGCTTCGGGCTTTTTCAAAGCATGTTGCTGGGCGAGCAATTCAGCTTGCCAATCTCCTCGCTGATTTAGCAACAAACTAGAGACAAAGTGTTTTTGAGCGCTGGTAAAGCCGGGTAGGTCAGAGTGATCAATAATATAGGCAGCGTGTTGCGGCGCTTTTTTGAATTCAATGTTCAAACCTACTTCGTGAAACATTGATGCCCACTTCAACAAACTTAAGGCGCGATTGCTTAAACCGGGGCTAATTTGCTGGGCCATGCCTAGCGCACATTGAGCAACTCGCTCTGCATGTTGCTTATCAATGCGATGGCGTTTTACAAAGCTCTCGGCGGTACGTGCCCTTACGCTGCTGGTTTCTTTCTGGCTTAATAAGCCGTACACCAAACCCTCGCGTAATGCTCCGCCAGCGAGAATTAAGCCTTCAATTTGTAAACTTTCGAATAGCGCAATAATGATTGCTAAACCCGAAGCAAATACCGGTTTACGTTCTTCGGCTAAGCCCTGAATATCAAGTTTATCTAAGTTGCCGCAAGCGACAACTTGCTGCTGTATGGTTTTCAGCTTTGAGTAGGTGATTCGCTCGTCTAAACCTTGGGCAGTTATAATCTCTAGTAGGGCTTGAATAGTGCCCGATGCCCCTAAGCTAGACTGCCAACCTAGGCGGCGGTAGTCACTGAGTACCGGATCAATGACTTGTTTGGCTGCATCGATCGCTACTTCAAAGTTTGCATCGTTTAGTCCTGTCTGGAAAAAACGCTTTAGCCAGGTTACACAACCCATATCTAAGCTGTTCAGCAATAAGGTTTCGCTTTGCTCACCCACAACTAACTCGGTGCTGGCTCCACCAATATCAATCACTAAACGCTTACCGCTGCCGCTACTAGTATGGGCTACACCACGATAGATAATTTTAGCTTCGGTTTCGCCGCTAATGATGTGAATTTTATGATTGAGGATTTTTTCGGCTTGGACTAGAAAAGCATCGGCATTAGTGGCGCGGCGTAAGGTTGCGGTGGCCACTATTTTTATTTGTGCTTCCGGAATATCTTGTAGTTGCTCAGCAAACAGGCTTAAACATTGCCAACCTCTTACCATGGCAGCATGGTCGAGTTTGTCGTCGGCATCTAAACCTGCTGCTAAACGCACTTTACGTTTCACTTTAGCAATGGTTTGCACGCTACCACTCAACTCCCGCACGATTAACATGTGGAAGCTGTTGGAACCTAAATCAATGGCTGCATAAAGGGGTGAAACTTTAGACACTGTATTCCTTGTGCTTAGTGTTTAATGGCGGTGGCGACGCTGATTAGAATGACCACTGTTACCGCGACTATTGCTACGGTTACCACTACGGCTATTGGTGTTTTTAGCGCGATGAATACGTTGTGCTTTTGGCAAATCACGCATCAATGCTTCGCTATCGTATTGGCTAACAGGCACCGGATGTTTAATGTACTCTTCAATCGCGGGCAAGTTAAATACATATTCTTCACAGGCTAGGCTAATGGCGTGACCGCTAGCACCAGCACGACCAGTACGGCCAATACGGTGAACATAGTCTTCTGCATCGTCAGGTAGATCGTAGTTAAATACGTGAGTTACCGAAGGAATATGTAAACCACGAGCCGCAACATCGGTGGCCACTAGTACGTCTATCTTACCATCAGTAAATTGTTCTAAAATTTGCACACGTTTGCGCTGCGGTATATCACCGGTTAATAAACCAACGCGGTGTTTGTCGGCACTTAAATGCCCCCAAATATCTTCACAACGGTGTTTGGTATTGGCGAAAATAATCGCGCGCTCTGGCCATTCTTCTTCAATAAGCGTTTGCAACAGCGCCATTTTGTCATCGTTAGAGGGGTAAAATAGCTCTTCTTGAATGCGCGCTCCAGTCATTTGTTCCGGTTCAACAATCACGTGCTCCGGCTCGTTCATGTGTTCGAACGCAAGCTCTTTCACTTTGAAAGATAAGGTGGCAGAGAACAGCATGTTTAAGCGAAGTTTAGGTTCTGGCATGCGGCGCATTAAATAGCGAATATCTTTAATAAAGCCTAAATCGAACATGCGATCGGCTTCATCAAGCACTAAAGCTTGTACACTATTAAGGCTAAACGCACCTTGTTTGAAGTAATCAATCATTCTACCGGTAGTACCGATCAGAATATCTACGCCTTCATCTAACGTGGCACGTTGGCTAGCATAACCTTCGCCACCATAAACTAAACCCAGTTTTAAATCTGTTGCTTTCGCTAGTAGGCGGGCATCATTATGAATTTGAATCGCCAGCTCGCGAGTCGGAGCAAGTATTAATGCTCGAGGTTGATTTTGTTGGCGCGTTTCAGGAGCTGCTGTAATTAGCAGGTGATTAAACGTGGCAACTAAAAAAGCTAAGGTTTTCCCCGTACCGGTTTGAGCTTGGCCTGCAATATCTTTACCTTTGGTTAAAATAGGTAGGCTTTGGGCTTGGATCGGGGTGCAATTGTGATAGCCGTGCTGCTCTAAGGCTTCTAATACCTTATCTTGCAGTCCTAACTCGGCAAATCGTAGTTCAGTTAAATGTGTTTTGCTCATTGCGTAAGCATATCACAGCTAAGTGGCACTACCAGCACGCATTCTTTGTTAAATGCGCGCGTAAGTCACTTATGTTAATTGGTAGTAGCTTAGATTCCCTTGGAATGAGCTTGGGCTTGCATTCATTGGTCGGATGTTTTCAAATAGTCAGGTAAATTATCTATATAGATAGCATAGAATATTTGGAGTAATAAATGAGCGACAAGTTAGTTCAGCTAAGCGACGACAGTTTCGACGCAGACGTACTTAATTCAAGCACACCAGTACTAGTTGATTTCTGGGCTGAATGGTGTGGACCGTGCAAAATGATCGCACCTATCCTAGATGAAGTGGCTAACGAATATGACGGTAAAGTTGTCGTTGGTAAACTAAACATCGACCAAAACGCAGGCACACCACCTAAGTTTGGTATTCGCGGTATTCCTACTTTGTTGTTATTTAAAGACGGCAAGGTAGCCGCAACTAAGGTTGGCGCCTTATCAAAAGCACAGTTAACTGCGTTTTTGGACGAGAACCTATAGTAACATTGTGAGCAGGTCGACATTCGTTGCCTGCTTTTGCTGGATCTTTCTCCACATTAGTGCTAATTTTATTTTCGAATTTTTCCTACGCCCGTTATTAAAGGCTATCCCTTGGCCGACTAAACAGTCGAGTAAGCATCTCCACTTTACCTAACTCACGCTGCTGTCAGCCTACTTTCGATAAAAATTGAATACTCACCATTATGAATTTAACTGAGCTAAAAAATACCCCGGTCCATGATCTGATTACGCTAGGCGAATCAATGGGCTTAGAAAATCTGGCCCGATTACGTAAGCAAGATATTATCTTCTCGATCTTAAAGGCTCACGCGAAAAGCGGCGAAGCCATTTTTGGTCATGGTGTGCTGGAAATCTTACAAGATGGCTTCGGCTTTTTGCGTAGCGCTGACAGCTCTTACTTAGCGGGCCCCGACGATATTTACGTTTCCCCAAGTCAAATACGTCGTTTCAACCTGCGTACCGGAGACACGGTAGAAGGTAAGATTCGTCCGCCAAAAGAAGGTGAACGTTATTTTGCCTTACTGAAAATCGGCATTGTTAACCACGACAAACCAGAAAACTCGCGCAATAAAATCTTATTTGAAAACTTAACGCCGCTACACGCTAACGACCGTTTGCGTATGGAGCGTGGTAATGGTTCTACGGAAGATATCACTGCCCGTGTATTGGATTTAGCTTCTCCTATTGGTAGAGGCCAGCGTGGTTTGATTGTTGCTCCGCCTAAAGCGGGTAAAACCATGTTGCTGCAAAACATTGCACAAAACGTGGCATTTAATCACCCTGAGTGTGAATTGATTGTATTGCTAATCGATGAGCGCCCAGAAGAAGTGACCGAGATGCAACGTTTGGTTCGCGGTGAAGTTATTGCTTCTACCTTTGATGAGCCAGCGAGTCGCCACGTTCAAGTAGCCGAAATGGTTATTGAAAAAGCTAAGCGTCTAGTTGAGCACAAAAAAGATGTGATCATCTTGCTTGATTCAATCACTCGATTAGCGCGTGCTTATAACACCGTTATTCCTTCTTCAGGCAAGGTACTAACCGGTGGTGTAGACGCGAACGCATTGCACCGTCCGAAGCGATTCTTTGGTGCGGCTCGAAATGTTGAAGAAGGTGGCAGTTTAACTATTATTGCTACTGCTCTTGTAGATACTGGTTCTAAAATGGACGAAGTGATTTACGAAGAGTTTAAAGGTACCGGTAACATGGAGCTGCACTTAAGCCGTAAAATTGCAGAAAAACGTGTTTACCCTGCCATCGACATTAACCGTTCAGGTACTCGTCGTGAAGAGTTGCTTACCAGTGCCGAAGAACTACAGAAAATGTGGATCTTACGCAAGATTGTTCACCCAATGGACGAAACTGGCGCAATGGAATTCTTAATTGATAAATTGGCAATGACCAAAACCAATGACGAATTCTTTAATGCGATGAAAGCACAGAAGAAATAAACAAAAAACTGGCCGTTAATTCGGCCAGTGTCATTTTGGATGATGAAACGTTTACTGCTAGTTCTAGGGCTATTTTTTCAATTATCTGTTCATGCTGAGCAGCAAGGTCCTAATCCTCTTTCCCAACCGCTTTACCAAGATGTTCCATTGATGATCCTGCAACGCAGTGTTGATACGCTAATGCAGAATCAACCCGCTTGGATTATTGATTTACTGCCCTACTTACGCCCCGAAGACCGCGAAGCACTGTTGTTTGAAAGTTTGCTATATCTACACCAAAACAACCATATTCCCGATCAAACCCTAAAAAACTGGTTATTAGAGTTAGCTTCTGAGCGCCCTAAAATTAGACAAGCAGCGGTGATTGATGGTTACGAGGTGATTAGGCCCACGTTTGATTACCCAGCTTTAGCACGCAGCCTTATTTTAAATAAAACCTCAGCCGAACGTTCGCAAACTTATCTTAGTGAGTTGCTGCGAGATGATTTTTCATGGTCGCTCATTTTCCGTAAAAATAATCCCTTACTATTAGCTCAACAGTTAGATCTAATACGGGCATTTTCGCAACTTAATGTTGAGCAGCTGCAATACGTTAAACAGCATATGCCAAACCGTTTGTATTTTCCCGATAACAACGTCAGGGTGTCTTTGGCGGTGGGTATTGGAAGCGATGAGGCGATTGCTGAAGTCTTAAGTTTACCCATGGATCAGTACAGCGTGTCTTTGTTAGAGTGGTTGGTTCAACAATTACCGCCAGAGCGCGCATTTAGCTTGTTGCAAGGCGCAGCAAACAATCCCGAATTATTGTATTTTTCTTATAGCGCTATCGCCCGTTTAGGGCGGCATTATCCGCCAGCGGCACAGTTTATATTGGCGCAGTTTCGAGAGTCAGAACATCAAGAGTTGGCTGCCATGGTAATGATTGAGATGCAGTCTCAATAGTCATTAGGGTTCTATCATTAGGTTATTGGAATGAAATATAAAGACTTAAGAGATTTTATTGATTTGCTAGAGCAGCGTGGTGAGCTTAAGCGAATTAGCCTTGAAGTCTCTACCGAGTTAGAGATGACAGAAATATGTGACCGCACCCTTAAAGCAGGCGGCCCAGCGCTGCTGTTTGAAAATGTGAAAGGCCATAGCATGCCGGTGTTAGGAAACCTATTTGGTACGCCAGAGCGGGTTGCACTAGGGATGGGGCAAGAATCAGTTGCAGCGCTACGCGAAGTCGGCACTTGGCTGTCTTACTTAAAAGAGCCCGAGCCACCCAAAGGTTTGAAAGAACTGTGGGAAAAGCTGCCTATCTTTAAGCAAGTTCTCAATATGCCCACCAAAAAACTGCGTTCTGCGCCTTGCCAAGAAATTGTTTGGACCGGTGGCGAGGTTGATTTAGATAAGTTGCCGATTCAACACTGTTGGCCAGGCGATGTGGCGCCTTTGGTGACTTGGGGTTTAACCATTACTCGTGGCCCTTATAAAAAACGCCAAAACTTAGGGATTTATCGCCAACAGAAGTTAGCTAAAAATAAACTCATTATGCGCTGGTTATCACATCGTGGCGGGGCCATCGATTTTCGCGAGTTTCAAGAGTTGAACTCGGGTAAACCGTACCCGGTTTCAGTGGCCTTAGGGGCTGATCCTGCCACTATATTAGGCGCGGTAACACCAGTGCCTGATACCTTATCAGAATATGCTTTTGCAGGTCTGTTACGTGGCGGCAGAACCGAAACAGTGCAATGTATTAGCAATGATTTAGAAGTTCCGGCTAGTGCCGAGATTGTACTCGAAGGCTATTTAGAGCCTAATGAAACAGCGCCAGAAGGCCCTTATGGTGACCACACCGGTTATTACAACGAAGTGGATGAGTTTCCGGTATTTACCATTACTCACATTACCATGCGAAAAGACCCTATTTACCACAGTACTTATACCGGTCGTCCGCCAGATGAGCCCGCTGTGCTTGGGGTAGCGTTAAACGAAGTGTTTGTGCCTATTTTGCAAAAGCAGTTTCCAGAGATTGTTGATTTTTACTTGCCGCCAGAAGGTTGCTCATACCGGATGGCCGTTGTCACCATTAAAAAGCAATATCCAGGGCATGCCAAACGGGTGATGTTAGGTGTATGGTCTTTCCTTAGACAGTTTATGTATACCAAGTTTGTGATTGTTTGTGATGATGATATCAACGCGCGCTCTTGGCAGGATGTAATATGGGCTATCACCACTCGTATGGACCCATCGCGCGATACTACATTGATCGACCATACACCCATTGATTACCTAGATTTTGCCTCTCCTGTATCAGGCTTGGGCTCAAAAATGGGAATGGATGCGACTAATAAATGGCCGGGTGAAACTAACCGTGAATGGGGCGAAGTAATTGAAATGGCGCCAGAAGTGAAACAGCGAGTAGATAGTATTTGGGCGCAATTGGGCATAGACTAGTGGCCAATTGTTATCGGGTTAGTATTGCAGGTAAAGTTTTTACTGTAGAGCCGCAACAAACTATTTTACAAGCGGCTTTGTCTCACGGTATTAGCTGGCCTTATCGTTGTCAGCAGGGCGGATGTTGCAGTTGCTTAGCACGACGTACTTCAGGCGAAATTGATTACCAAGGAATGGCGCCAATGTTAAGTGAAAGAGAACAAGCCGAAGGATGGTTTGTTGCTTGCTTAGCCAGTGCAAAATCAGATTTGAGTGTAAGTTTAGAAGGGTGAAAGTATGAAGCGCATTAGTTGTAAGGTTGCATCGGTCTCGCCGATTTTAGATGACATTTTTAATGTTGAGTTACAGCCACAAGAAAGCGAAAGCTTTGTGGCGGGTCAATACTTGCAAATTGTTATGGCGGAAGACGATAAACGTCCGTTCTCGCTTGCTAGTTCACCTGAGCAAGGTGATGTTTTTGAGCTGCATATTGGTGCGCCAGAGGGCAACCCTTATGCTCGTCAAGTTATTGATAAGCTACAAGCTAGTGGCGAAATTGAAGTTGAAATGCCATTTGGTCATGCTGGTTTTGATGAAGAGAGTCAGCGTCCGATTTTGATTATGGTGGGTGGAACGGGCTTCTCTTACGCCAAATCCATCATTGAACATATTATCGATTCAGAGCAAGATCGAGAGATCTACTTGTACTGGGGCGGCCGTAACTTAGGCGGGCTGTATTTGCACGAGTTAGCTTATCAGTGGGAAGAGCTAGACCAAGTTAAGTTTGTGCCGGTACTTGAGCAGGCTATGCCACAGTGGACCGGTAAAAAAGGTTTAGTGCACGAAGCGGTGTTAGAAGATTTTGCTGATATGAGTGGCTTGGAAGTCTATATTGCTGGTCGTTTTGAAATGGCTGATGTAGCGCGTACAGCCTTTACCAAGCAAGGTCTACCACTTGCTCAGCTGCATGGCGATGCTTACGAATTTATTTAAGCAAGGCTGCGTTAATTGACATAAAAATGGCGAGCTGAGCTCGCCATTTTTGATCTTAATTTAGCACTAAGGATTAGTTGCTTAGAGCTTGGCGATAGTAGTGAATCGCCTGCTCTGGCTCGTCTAACTGTCTGTGTACTTCCGCTAAGCCTTGGTAACACTGGCTGTTTGGTGCTAGCTTTATGCTTTGTTCAAAGCGCTCTTTAGCTTCGCTCCATTGTTGTTGCTGGCTGTGTAATTGACCAATCAAACACTGCAAGTCGGCATTATTCGGGTGTTTGCGGATTAAGCCCGTTAACTGCTGCAACAGTGGGTGAGGATCGCTTAATTTCAACTCAGCTGCCACTTCAAGTAATTCAATATCAGCATGTCGATTTAACAAATCCCCCAGCAGTTGGTAAGCGGCTGCATTGTCTCCCGAGGTAATCAAGGCGCGGCAAGCGGCGGCGGCAATCGTCATTTGTTTCTTTTGCTTACGCGGCATGCCATTCCAGTGAGTCGCTACCGCATCAGAGCCTTGGCTATTGGCCAACTCTAAGAATAAACTCTTATAAGCTTCAGATAACTCACTTTGGTAGTGCTGGTTATCGATTAACCCCGCCTTGTTTGCTAACGGTAACAAATCGATATAACGCTGCCATAAACCCAGGGCGGGGAATATGCTCATTTGCATGCGCTTGATTGCTGCTTGTTTCAAATTGTCGTGCGGTAGCTGCTCAATACTGGATAGCGCAGCACTGTAATTTTGCTGTTTAAGTTGTAAGCGTGCTTGAGTAATTAACACCGCAGAATCGTTATTGGTAAGTCGAGTAGCTTGCTCTAAATACTTATCACGCTTTTTATCTTGCCCTTGTTCTTGGGCCGCTTCTGCAGCCGTTAAGTAGTTTAGCGCTGGCGCATCACTATACGTAGCGGCTTTACTTACCAGCTTTTCAGCGTGCTGATAATCACCGCGCATCATCGCTAGCATGCCTTGCTGCGTATGATTAATCGCTTTTTGCTTACGGCGATGTCCCCACCATGCTCCACTGCGTGAAAAGCTTAGCCATAACCAGCGGGCTAGCCATAAACTCAGCAGCAATACACAAAAGCAAATAAAGCTTAGGAATAACGCGCTGGTGACCGACATTTCTATGGTGTAGTTATCAAAGGCAATCAGTACGTAGCCTTTGTTACCCGCTAGCTGTGGGCCAAGGGCTAGGCCTATGGCTATACAGACTAGAAGAATCAGAATTTTAAACATTACTCGGCTCCTTCAAGTGAAGGTATTAACCGTTGTTGGCGTTCTTTAATCGCTTGTTCGGCAGCGCCTAAGCTACTTAATTGTTCGGGTAGCTTATCTACAATATCTAATTGTTGGAGCTGTTTTAAATCTTCAACCATCGCTTGGGCTTGGGTATTTTGAATAAAGAACTCACTCACCCATTGCTCGGCTCGTTGCAACTTGGCTTTAAACAGTTCGCCCTGTGAGCGGAATAGAGCTTGTTCGGCTTGCTGTAGTTGTAGCTTAAGGTTCTCTTTTAAATACCAAGCATGTTGAGGCTCAATTAAGGCTTCAACTTGGCCATCACGGCGGCGTACTGTGATAAAGTTTTCGCTAAATTTGCGCCAGCTTTTGCTTAGGTTGTCTTGCCAGTCTGCACTATCTGCACTTAAGTCATTGTCTTGTTGCTCTACCACCTCGGGTAATTCAATCTCGGCCAACTGTAGGCTTTCAGCTTGTTGCAAAATGCTTTCTAGTCTAAACGCGATACCTTCTTTGTCGACTAAAGGCACCCCTTTTAGTAATTGCACATCATTGTTTATTGCTCGGCGTAACGGCAGTAAATGTGGGTCGTCTGCATTATTAATACTGTTATCGGCTTCTAGCAACAAAGCGATGGCGGTGGCGGGATCTTGTTCTAGCCACAGTTTATTGGCTGCTAATTGCAGTAGGTAGCTGGCTTCGTTTAGTCGCCAGTGGTTGGCGTCTTTAATATTCAATAGCGCCAATTGACGCTCGATGGTTTTGCGATTCTGTTCGGTAAGTTCTAACTGGGCTTTTAAGGCCGCCATGGCCTGATTTTGGCCACTCACTTGTTGTTCAATGTTAGTGAGTTGGTTTTTGTTGTTGGTTTGCGCACTCAGTAAGTTTTGTTCTTTGGCTTGCAGGCTAGTTTTCAAGAGTTGTAGTTGAGTATCAGCATGCTCTCTAAATTGGTGGCCATGCCAGTACAAACCAATGGCGATACTGACACTGAGAATAATCGCCACAATGGCTAAAATCTTTGCCGTTTTATCGGTTTTAGCGGCTGGTTGTTTATTTTGGACAGGGGCACTGGCAGCTGGCTCGTTGGCAGTGGTTGTTTCTGTAGCACTCTTAGAATCGCTAGGATTGGTAGCCTTTGTTTGACTATCTGATTGTTTATTTTTGGTCATTTTCATTCCTTGCAGATGACTGTATTCGCGCCAAAGCGTCGATACAAGCCTTATCTGATGCGCCGTCGCACAACACTATGTGCATAAAACCCAAACTTTTAGCATACTCAAGCAAACGCTCACTCGGCACCAACAATGTGGTCTGTTTAAGCCAAGTCAACTGCTGTGACTTACTCATAAGGGTAGTTAGGTGTTTCAATATTTCACCACTAGTAGCCACAATAGTGTTGATCTGTGACCGCCATTGTTCAAGTTGTTGCCAAGAATAATTGAGCAAATGGCGTTGATAACAGGTGAGATAATTAACGGTAATTTGCTGCCTTTGCAGCTGTTCAGCGAGCCACTCTCGGCCGTGTTGGCCACGCAAAATATGCGCATGTTGAATGCCATTCAGTTGAGATTCGATGAGCTGCAGCATGCCTTCGCTATCTTGGCGGTTGGGGACTAAGGCGTTTACCCCATATTGTTGCCAGCATTCAGCTGTCGCTTTACCTACTGCTAAATACTGGCAATGGCTTGGCCAAATACGGCCTTGCTGTTGGAGGTGGTGCTGGCATGATTCTACAGCGTATTGGCTCACCGCAATAATAAGCGTGGAAGGCGTAGCGTGTTCTAATCGCGGTATCAGTGAAGTGAGTTCATCGCTTGGTTTAATTTCAAGCATTGGCGCAGCACTCACGCTAAAGCCTTTCGCCTCTAGCGCTGTTACACAACGTTGATTATGCGGCTGAGGCCGCGTAACAAGTATCTGCACCAATAATCCTCTTACTGCTGTTGATAAACCGCCTGTAAAATAGGCGCAGCGCCGGCATCCAATAATTGCTCAGCCAAGTTCAAGCCTAGCTGTTCAGCATCACTACTGGCACCGCGAATTTGCTTTTCTATTACTTTAGAGCCATCAACTGCCCCGACTAAGCCACGTACAAACAGTTGCTCTCCTTCTAGTTCGGCGTAACAGCCAATAGGAACTTGGCATCCACCTTCTAGGCGACGGTTCATGGCGCGCTCTGCTGCTACTCGTGCTGCGGTCGCGTTATGGTTTAAAGGTTTAAGCAATTCCAGTAAGGTTTGATCGTTGCTTCTACATTCAATTCCCACTGCACCTTGGCCGCCTGCAGGTAGTATTTGCTCGGGTGCTATAAAAGTACGAATGCGTTCAGCCATTTCTAAACGCAGCAAGCCTGCACTGGCGAGAATAATGGCATCGAATTCGCCAGCATCTAATTTGGCCAGGCGAGTATTCACGTTACCACGTAAATCTTTAATGGTTATGTCTGGGCGCTGGGCTTTTAGTTGGCATTGGCGACGTAGGCTTGAGGTTCCCACTACTGCGCCTTGTGGCAAGGCATCAATATTTGAGTATCGATTACTTACAAAGGCATCGCGAGGATCTTCGCGTTCACAAATGCAGTGCAAACCTAAACCTTCGGGGAATTCCATCGGTACATCTTTCATCGAATGTACCGCAATATCGGCAAGATCTTCTAACATTGCCACTTCGAGTTCTTTAATGAATAGCCCTTTGCCGCCAATTTTTGCTAACGGCGTGTCGAGGATTTTGTCACCGCGGGTACTCATGGGAAGCAGTTCTACGATGAGATCTGGATGATGGCGTTCTAATTCGGCCTTTACAAAATGGGCTTGCCACATAGCTAATGGACTCTTGCGAGTCGCAATTCTCACTTTCTTCACAGACACTTACCTCTTTATTTGGTCATCGGATAGTATCACCAGTTAGTTTTTTGCCCAAGTAGGCATTACCAGCCAGCTATTAAGTAAAACTTTGTTTTAGCTTAGGTCTTAGTGTTTCTAGTTTGTATAAAATATACGCACTAAAAGTGTGCGTATCTGTTTACCACTATTATACTAACTGTTAAGATGATCACACTTTAGTGATATCTAAATTACATTCAATAATAACGCTTAGAGCGCCAGGTAGCCCAAACTTTGCAAGATACTATTGCCTCTCTACTGGAGAAGGCTACTCGAACTAATCAACACCGTAAGCAGCTGGCATTACAAACCATGCCTGCCGCTGTGCAGCAGGTTTTTGAACTGCTGCCATCGATGTTGCATTATTCGCACCCTTGCATACCTGGATTTATTGAAGGTGACGTACCCAGCGGTGTATGCCAGTTTGAGCCTAGTGCTCGTCATGCTATCTATTTGCAACAACACTTTTTGTGTAGCCCTGAGCAGCCTAAACAATGCGAGATTTTGGGCCTTTACTCTATGGGCAGCACGGCCACGGTAGGACAAACCGAATCTTCTGATTTAGATATTTGGGTATGTCACGATACCGAGCTCGCCTGCGAGCGAGTGGCCTTACTTACCGAAAAATGTGAGCAAATTAGCTCTTGGGCTGCCCACCAAGGGGTAGAGCTGAATTTCTTCATGGTAGAAGAAAATCAGTTTAAAACGGGCTCAATTAGCGAGTTATCTAAAGATAATTGCGGCAGTGCCCAACATTTATTATTGCTCGACGAGTTTTACCGTACCGCCTTGCCGCTTGCGGGTAAGCAGTTGGTATGGTTTGCAGTGCCTAGTGAGTTAGAGCAAAGCTACGATAGCTTTGTACAACAGCAGTTTGAGTTAGGCGTATTTAACCATGAGCAATGGTTAGATTTAGGTGGCTTAGACACCATTCCTGCTGAAGAGTATTTTGGCTCGGGTTTGTGGCAGTTGTACAAGGGTATTGATTCCCCGTACAAAGCGGTGCTTAAAACCATGTTAATGGAAGCCTACTCGGCCGATTATCCAAAACCGAGTTTACTGGCGGTAGAAGCCAAGCGCTTAATGCAACAGGGCCAAGAGTTTGGCTTAGAGCAAGATGCCTATTACTTAATGCTGAGCAAAGTGACCCAGTATCTTGAGTCGATAGAAGATCACGCGCGACTCGATTTGGTGCGTCGCTGCTTTTATCTAAAAAATTGCGAATGTAGCCCTCTGCCGAGTGACTTGTTAGATGTTCGCTCGCTGACTTGGCAACAGCGTTTTATGGCGAAGCTTGTAAAACAGTGGAAATGGCCTCAACAAAAAATTGAGCACCTTAATTTACGTAGAGCCTGGAAGGTACAAGACGTACGCCAAGCGCACAGTGAATTACTCGACGCCTTAATGTTGAGCTATCGAAACTTGATTCGTTTTGCGCGTCGTAACGATATTAGTGAATCCATCAACCCGGAAGACATTGGTATATTGTCGCGTAAGTTATATGCGGCATTTGAAAGCTTGCCGGGCAAAGTCACGCTGATTAACCCGCAGATATCACCTGATTTATCTGAACCAAACTTAAGCTTTATTCATGTAGAAAAAGGCCGTAGCACAGCTGAAGGCTGGTATATCTACAAGCAGCCATTAACGGGTTTAGCCATTGTTGGTCAACCGCCCTTAGAACATGCTACTTATGTGTCTAAATTGGTGGCGTGGAGCTATTTCAATCAGCTTAAAACCGACCAAACTCAACTGAGTTTGCATCGACATAATGGCGACTTACATCTCGAAACCTTAAACCAATTTGCCGAAGATTTACGCCGTGCCTTTCCGGTGAACGTAGATGCCGCCAGTAACTTAGCTCTCACTCGCCCCTGCGAAATTCGTCACTTGGGTGTCTTTATCAATTTAGAGAAAGATCCTACCTCCAACTGGGGCGGTAAGGTGATTGAGTTTGATGCTATCTCTACCGATGTATTTAGCTTTGGCCGCGACTCAGATTGTTTAGTTGGCTCGGTAGATTTAGTGTATCGCAATACTTGGAATGAAATTCGGACTCTGCATTTTTCCGGTGATAGCGCCGTGGTAGATGCATTGACTACTATTTTGGGCAAAATGCACCGTGACGCTAATATCCCTGAGCATATCGATGTATTTTGTTATGCCGAAAACCTACGCGAACAAATTGGCGCTAACTTTAAGCAGTTGTTGGTAGAGAGTATAAAAAGCCGCTTACAACCTTTAGATAAACGCATTGTTAAAACCATTGTATTGGGCAGCGACAAATACGGTTTGTTTATTGAAGACCGCGGTGTATCGGTTAAGAAACTGGAGAACGGCGTAGAGTTTTACCGCCAGCTTTCTAATAATAAGTTACAGCGCTTGCCCTTGCAGTTAAATGCCGGCAATACTAAAAAAGTGCCTAATGTTGTAGAAGCGCATGCCAGTGAAGGCTTAGTGCAGTATTTCTTCGAGAATCTAGAAAATGGTTTTAACATCTATATCGTAGATGAGCACAACCGCATTGAAATGTATCAAGACTTTGAAGGCAGTAAAGAAGAGTTGGTGCAGGGCATTAATCGCTTCTACACCTCTTCACGTGAGCAATATGGTACTCGCCATGAAGTAATAAACTTTAACTTGCCACAGTTCTACGACATTGTTGCTATCGAAGGCCAATGGCAAGTTGAGTCTTACCGCAGTAGCTAGCGCTTAATCAAAGCTTAACTGTTCGCCACTTTGCTTGGTGATTGATTCCACCAAAAACGACCAAAATTCCACGCCACTTCTATTACATATCCACTGCTGTTCAGTTTCATGCCATTCGAAATGGAAACCACCAAACTTAGTGGCTAACCAAAGCTGATGCAAAGGCTCTTGTTTGTTTATCACCATTTTACTGCGGTTTTCGAACTCTAAATTAAGTACCCCGCCGTTAACATCACACTCAATATCGAAGTCGTCACTGTCCATGGTTTGTTCGATACGTTCAAAGGCTTGGTCTACCATTTGGTGATATTGGCTATCATTCATCACAATCATCCTATCCTATTGCTTTTCTTGCTTCGAATGCGGATTATAGAGGGCATTCAAAAAAGAATCATGGCTTAATCATGAACAAACAAGCAATCGCCGTTATTTTGCTTAGCATCGGGCTTAGTGCCTGCGGTCAAAAAGGACCGCTTACTCACCCGCAAGCCGCGCCAGAGAGCGCCCCCGAGCAAGTAACTCCAAGCGAGTAAGCAACGCAACACAATAAAGGACAGATCATTGGATTTTTTTAGTTATCAAAACGAGCAGTTAAACGCTGAACAATGCTCGGTAGCTGATTTAGCACATACCCACGGTACGCCTCTGTACGTATATTCTCGTGCCACCATCGAACGTCATTGGAAAGCCTTTGACAATGCCGCTGGTGAGCGTCCACATTTGATCTGTTATGCCGTTAAAGCCAACTCCAATTTGGCTGTGTTAAACGTGATGGCGCTTATGGGCTCGGGCTTTGATATTGTCTCGGGTGGTGAACTCGCACGGGTGATAGAAGCAGGCGGTGATCCGGCTAAAGTGGTGTTTTCTGGCGTAGCAAAAACCGAAGCCGAAATAGCCGATGCGCTTAATCACGGTATTTACTGTTTTAATGTTGAGTCTGAGCCTGAGCTCGATCGCATTAGCAGTGTTGCTCAACGCTTAGGTAAAGTAGCGCCCATTTCTCTGCGCATTAACCCTGATATTGACGCGGGTACGCATCCTTATATCTCTACTGGCCTTAAAGAAAACAAATTTGGGATCGCGATTGAGCGCGCTCCACAAGCTTATGCTTATGCCACTAGCCTTAAAGGCTTGAATGTAGTGGGCTTAGATTGCCATATCGGCTCACAACTTACCGAGATAGCGCCTTTTGTAGAGGCGATTGATAAGTTACTGGCTTTAATCGATCAACTTGCCGAACAAGGCATTGTTATCGAGCACCTCGATGTGGGTGGCGGCTTGGGTGTGAACTACGATGATGAAACACCGCCAGAACCTGCCGAATACGCGAGTGCATTAGCTGAGCGATTAGGCGAACGTAAACTGAAATTATTGTTCGAACCGGGCCGCGCGATTATGGCTAATGCTGGCATTTTGGTATCAAAAGTCGAGTTTTTGAAAATGTCGGAAAGTAAAAATTTCGCCATTGTTGATGCCGCAATGAACGATTTATTACGTCCAGCCTTATACAGCGCGTGGCAGCGTATTGTGCCAGTGATAAAGCGACCAGAGTTAAGCAGCGCCAATTATGATGTTGTAGGCCCTGTGTGTGAAACCGGTGACTTTTTAGGTAAAGACCGCGAGTTGGCGATTGAGCAAGGCGATTATATTGCGGTACGTTCAGCAGGAGCATATGGCTTTACTATGAGCTCTAACTATAACTCTCGCTGCCGAGCGGCTGAGATAATGGTAGATGGCGAAAAAGCTCACTTGGTACGCAAACGTGAACCTTTAGTGTCTCTTTGGGCCGGCGAAACGCTGCTGCCTGAAGGATAAGCCAATGTTAGTAAACTTTACTAAAATGCACGGCTTGGGGAACGACTTTGTGGTTATCGACAATGTCACCCAAAATGTGTTTTTTAACCAAGAAGTGATTAGTCGCTTGGCTGATCGCAACTTTGGTATTGGCTTCGATCAATTTTTGGTAGTGGAGCCGCCCTACGACCCTGATCTAGATTTTCATTACCGTATTTTTAATGCCGATGGCAGTGAAGTAGAACAATGCGGTAATGGCGCACGTTGCTTTGCCCGCTTTGTAGTGAACAAAGGGCTAACCAATAAACGCAATATTGGGGTAAGCACCAAGTCTGGCAACATCGTTTTGCACGTAGAGAATGACGGACAAGTGACCGTTAACATGGGCGTGCCGGAGTTTGAACCGAGTAAAGTCCCGTTTCGTGCTAAAAAGGCCGAAAAAACCTATATTCTTCGTAATGATGAACAAACGGTATTTGCGGGTGTAGTGTCTATGGGCAACCCGCATTGCGTACTTGAAGTTGATGATGTTAGCCAAGCGCCATTAGAAACCTTAGGTAAAAGCTTAGAGAAACATGATCGCTTCCCGCAAAAAGTTAACGTGGGTTTTAGCCAAATAATCGATGATAAAAATATTAAGCTGCGGGTATTTGAACGCGGTGTAGGCGAAACCCTTGCTTGTGGCACGGGTGCATGTGCCGCTATGGTGGTGGGTCGCCAACAAGGCAAGCTTGCCGAGACAGTGAATGTAGATTTGCCCGGTGGGCGTTTACAAATTCAATGGGCTGGCGAAGGTAAACCGGTGAAAATGACCGGCCCAGCTACAATGGTTTTTGATGGTCAGGTGCATATATGAGTGAGTTCGATCTTTCGCAACCGCTGTTAATAGATGAAAGCTTGGTGGTCGAGTTCTTGCTCGACAACCCCGATTTTTTTGCCCGCCATCCCAGTTTAATTAAACAGCTACGTTTACCGCACAAAGAAAAAGGTGCGGTATCGTTAGTTGAACTACAAGTACAACGCTTGCGCGATAAAGTACTCAGTTTAGAACAAGAAATTACTGATCTTATGACCGTCGCTAGTCTCAATGAGCGCATTTATCACGTCTACGTTGATCTGCTACCTGACTTAATGGCCTGTGATTCTTTTGCCGAATTACAACACCGTTTAAGTCGCGCTTTAGTGGATGACTTAGGTGTCGAGTGTGTATCAATGCGCTTAAGCCAAAAGTTGTTCAATCTTGAAGAATTGCCAGAAGAATACGGTTTAGAGCATGAGCAAATCGAGCGAATCAGAGTCACTCGTCTTAGCCAGCAACCGCATTATTTTGGCCGTATGTCTAAGGGTGAGTTAGCGGTATTATTTGATAATACTGACGACATTGCTTCGGTAGCATTGATGCCTCTGGGTATTAACGCTGAACTCGGCTTTTTTATTGCCGCTAGTCGTGACGCCGACCACTATGTGGCTGGTATGGACAGCTTACTGCTAACCCAGTTATGCCAAGTGATTAACAGTTTGCTATTGCGCCTTGTTCCGTTAAACGCTGAGCAATAAAGGCTTCCCATGCAGGATGATATAGAGCTGTTTCTCCATTATTTAGAGGTGGAGCGACGTTATAGCCCTGCCACTATTAGCTCCTACCAACGTAGCTTATTACAACAGCTTAAACATCTTAATGGTTTAGGTTGCCAGGCTTGGCAGCAAGTAGAAACCGCGCATATCAGAAGTGTTTTACTCAAACTTAAAACCAGCGGTTTGTCGGCCCGTTCTATGGCGAATAAGCTCTCAGCCTTACGGAGTTTCTTTAATTATTTACTGCAGCAACAAAAGGTAAGTCTTAACCCCGTTGCTGGTGTCGCTGCGCCGAAACAAAGCAAACCCTTACCTAAGAACCTAGATGTAGACTCGCTTAATCAATTGTTATCGATGGAAGGTGACGACTTGGTAAGCAGCCGCGATTTGGCGATGATGGAGCTGCTCTATGCCAGTGGCATTCGATTGGCCGAGTTGGTGGACTTAAATGTTACAGACATCAATTTTGAACAGCAGCAAATTATTGTTACCGGTAAAGGTAACAAGCAGCGCTGGGTGCCTTTTGGCGGTAAGGCCGCAATAGCTTTAAAACATTGGCTTAAGCAGCGTCGTTTATTGGTAATGGATGAAGAAGAACCCGCCTTGTTTGTGAGTGTTCGCCAACAGCGTATTAGCCACCGTACTGTGCAGAAGCGCTTGCAACATTGGGCACAACAAATGCAACTTACGGCAACCCTTCATCCGCACAAATTACGCCACTCTTTTGCTACTCACTTGCTTGAAAGCAGTGGTGACTTACGTGTCGTGCAAGAGTTGCTAGGCCATGCAAACTTGTCTACCACTCAAGTGTATACTCATCTTGATTTTGCTCACCTAGCCACCACCTATGACGCGGCGCACCCGCGAGCAAAACGTAAATCTTAAGCGAGCTAAAGCATGATTTTTTACCGAAGTTGGTCACCTGTTCAGGCGCTATCTTTTGATTTAGACGATACCTTATACGACAACTGGCCTTATATTCATCGCGCCGAGCAGTGGTTAATTAATCATTTAAAAACTGAGGTGCATGCGGTTGCACATTTAACCACTAGCCAATGGCAAAGTTACAAACGCCGTATCATTAAAAAGCACCCTGAACTAAAGGGTGACGTTAGCGCTTGTCGGGTAGCTTGGCTAAGTTTAGCGTTTGTAGAACATGGTATGCCGAGTACTGAAGCGCAAAGCTTAGCAGAGCAAATTTTCCAGCAATTTTTAGCGGTGCGTAGTGACTTCACTGTTCCTGAGTCAAGCTTGGCATTGCTGCGAAAACTCAAAACGCGTTATCGTTTAGTGGCCATTACCAACGGTAACGTAGATATTGATAAGATTGGTTTGGCTGGGGTGTTTGAATTAGAACTCAAAGCCGGCGGGGCGTTTAAGGCTAAACCTGCCGCCGATATGTATTTATATGCCAGCCAGGTATTAGGGTTGGCGCCGCACCAGATAGCCCATGTGGGTGACCATTGTGTGACTGATGTGGCTGGCGCCGCTAAAGCGGGCTACCGTTCTATCTGGCTCAATCAACACAGCCAAAAAGCACGAAAACTGCAAGCCTTGCCCGATATCGAAATCAGCCAGCTGGCACAACTGCAACACCTGTTATAATATACAGTTGTTTTTACCCCTCAAGAGAGCACCATGGATATTTCTGAGCTGTTAGACGGCCTTAATGATAAGCAGCGCGAAGCCGTAGCTGCTCCCCCAAGTAATATGTTGTTACTGGCCGGTGCCGGTAGTGGTAAAACGCGCGTATTGGTGCACCGTATTGCCTGGTTAATGCAGGTAGAGAATGTTTCACCGCTATCTATTTTGTCGGTGACTTTTACCAACAAAGCTGCAGCCGAAATGCGCTCGCGGGTAGAAAAGTTAGTGGGCAACCGTTTCCAAGGCATGTGGATGGGGACGTTTCACTCCTTGGCGCATCGCTTATTACGCGCTCATAGTCGAGATGCTGGCCTGCCTGACGACTTTCAAATTATTGACTCCGACGACCAATATCGGCTGTTGCGCCGTTTAATTAAAGCGATGAATTTAGACGAGAAGCAGTGGCCAGCCAAGCAAGTTCAGTGGTATATCAATGCGCGCAAAGATGAAGGCCAACGCGCCGAGCATGTTGATTACAGTAATAATCCGATTGAGCGTCAGCAGCTAGAAATTTATCAGGCCTACCAGCAGGCTTGTGACCGCTCAGGTTTGGTCGATTTTGCCGAGCTGTTATTACGCGCTCATGAGTTGTGGCTAAAACAACCGCATATTCTGCAACACTATCAGCAGCGTTTTCGACATATTCTGGTAGACGAATTTCAAGATACCAACACCATTCAATACGCTTGGCTACGCATGTTGGTTACCGATCAGAATAACATCACTATCGTGGGCGATGATGACCAATCTATTTATGGTTGGCGCGGTGCAAAAATTGAAAATATTCAAAGCTTTGAATTAGATGTACCTAAAGTAAACACCATCTTGCTGGAACAAAATTACCGTAGTAGTGCCAATATTCTTAAGGCGTCTAATCACTTAATCGAAAACAACCAAGGGCGCATGGGCAAAAGCCTGTGGACCGACGACAAAGAAGGCGAGTTAATCTCTATCTATACCGCCTTTAACGATATTGACGAAGCTCGCTTTGTGGTTGCGCGTATACAGCAGCGAGTTGAAGAACAAGGTGCCAGCCTAGCTGATTGTGCCATTTTGTACCGAAACAATGCGCAGTCGCGGGTTTTGGAAGAAGCCTTGATGCAAGAACGCTTAGCCTACCGAATTTACGGCGGCCTGCGTTTCTTCGAGCGCCAAGAAATTAAAGATGCTCTGGCTTACCTACGCTTAATTAGTAATCCCCATGACGATGCCTCTTTTGAACGGGTGGTAAATACACCGACCCGTGGCATTGGCCAGCGCACCATTGAGTTATTGCGCCAAGCCGCGCGTGAGCAACAGTTAAGCCTATGGCAAGCGGTTGATTATTGTTTACAGCAAAATGCCTTGTCGGGTCGTGCGGCTAACGCAGTGAAACAGTTTATTGAATTGTTAGGCCAGCTAAAGCAGCAAACCCAAGAATTAGCATTAGGTGAGCAAACCGATTACGTGATTAAAGGCTCTGGCCTATTAGCCATGTACCAAGCGGAAAAAGGCGAAAAAGCCCAAGCGCGTGTAGAAAACTTAGACGAACTGGTCACTGCGACTCAGCAGTTTACTCAAATGGAAGAAGACCAAGATCTGTCTCCTTTAGTGGCGTTTCTCTCTCATGCGGCTTTAGAGGCCGGTGATAACCAAGCGGAGGCCGACGAAGCTGCAGTGCAGCTGATGACTTTGCACAGCGCTAAAGGTTTGGAGTTTCCAGTGGTCTTTTTGGTGGGTGTGGAAGAGGGCATGTTCCCAAGTCAGCAATCAGCCGAGGAGTCGGGTCGTTTAGAAGAAGAACGTCGCCTTTGTTATGTGGGCATGACCCGCGCCATGCAAAAGTTGTATTTATGCCACGCCGAAAGCCGTCGCTTGTGGGGCAAAGAAGTCTTTCACGCTCCTTCACGTTTTTTACGTGAGTTACCGAGCGAATGTTTAGATGAGATTCGTTTGAACACCGCAGTAAGCAGGCCAGTGCAACAAGGGCGTTTTTCTCATCAAATTCAGCAGGCTGCCTTTGATGATAGTGGCTTTAACCTTGGCCAGCGGGTCTCTCACCCTAAGTTTGGCGCAGGTATTGTGCTTAACTACGAGGGCTCTGGACAGCAAAGCCGCGTACAAGTGCAATTTGAAGAAGCCGGCGCTAAGTGGTTGGTATTGGCTTATGCGCGATTAGAAAAGATCTAAGCGTTAAAGAGAAACAAAGTAACAGCAGCCTACTGGGCTGCTTTTTTTTGTTGGCGTTGTTTGCGCTGGTTACGTAAGGCATCCCAAGTAAATACCCCTAAACCCACCCAAATAAAGGCAAAGGTGAGAAGTTTCATCGGTTCTAGCTCTTCACCGTAAACGCTGGTGGCTAACATAAACATCAATGATGGGCCGATATACTGGAAAAAACCAATGGTGGATAACCGTAAGCGGGTAGCTGCGGCAGCAAAGCACAGTAGCGGCAAGGTGGTAACTATGCCTGCGCTCAGTAACAACACATTAAGGCCTGTACTGTTATTGGTTAAGTGACTGGTTGGCGAATCAGCAAATATCCACAAATAAGCGGCAGCTAGCGGCAACAACCACAGGGTTTCTACAAATAAACCCGGTAGCGCACCCAGGTTAACCTTTTTCCGTAACAAGCCGTATATACCAAAACTTACCGCCAAACTCATGGCTATCCAAGGTAAAGAACCATAGCTAATAACCTGAATTAATACACCGATTAAAGCTAAGCCAATGGCTGCCCATTGGGCACGACGAAAGCGCTCGCCCAAAAACAGCATGCCTAATATCACGTTAAATAAAGGGTTGATGTAGTAACCCAAGCTGGCATCTAACATCCGATCGTTGTTAACTGCCCAAATAAAGATTAACCAGTTAATGCCAATAAGTACCGAGGTTAACGCCAAGGTCGCTAACTGTTTAGGGCGTTTAATCACCGCACTTACCGCCGACCATTGTTTACCCACACCCAGCAATACAGTGATAAATAAACAGGACCACACCACTCGATGCGCCAAAATCTCGTAAGCGGGCACCTCGGTCAGGCTTTTAAAATAGACGGGAGCAATTCCCCACATAATGTACGCGGCGAGAGCAAATATAACGCCGTGTTTAGCGGTTTGATTAGGCATAAAAAAGGAAAAAGGGAGAAAAGTCAGAGTAGTGTAGCAGGCGATTAGCTAAGCAGCCATATAATAAAAGGCTGTAATCAGCCTAGTTTCCGCTTATTACACTGCTGACGAAGTTTCGCAGTATAGCTTTTGCCAAATCTCAAAAAGAGCTGAGTCTTGCTGACAAAGAGTGCCGAGTTGTTTAAGTATTTTGGGCGTATTAGCCACTGGCTCTTCAAGTAGCAGGTGCAGTAGGTGTCCCAGCACACCATGAATAAAGCGATCGTTTAGCGGCTCATGGTAACTTTGCCAAGCTCGAACACAACTATACCCAGGAATAATATCGTTGGCGTAACTGGCGAGTATGCGCAAAGGCCAAGGGCGCTGAATTTCATCTTGCTTGTTTAAGCACTCTAAAAGTGGCTCTTGAATATGTAAATAACGCAGTCGGCAGCGATCGCGTTCGTTTAAGCAATCATCATGAATTTGCTCAAAGTGTTGCAGCTCTTGTTGGGGTTTTACAAATATACCTAATTGCTTACATTCAACAATTCGGTAATCAGGGAAGTGAGCAAAGTCACCGTATCCATTTAACTCGTGTTCTAACCATAGTTCCAAATCCTCATGTTCTAAGCTACTTGCGTGTTGCTGTGCTTCTAACAATAGTGCATCTAAGGTTTTGATTAATTGGGGAGAACTGAGAGTTGTACTCATGACTTTGCAAGCCCTATGTTGCAGTAGATTAGCTTGTTCAAGTATAGCTATAACTGGGTGAAATACTTGAAAATTGACGCAGAAATTACAGTTTAAATGGCAACTAAGCGTGGCTAGCCAACCAAGTAAGTGCCGGTACCAAAGGCAATGTGAGTACCCTCTTGATTATGTAGTTCCATACGAGTCACCGTGACTTTGTTACCGGAACGTATTACTTCTGCAGAGGCATAAAATACCTCACCAATACCGGGGCGCAAGTAGTCAATGCGTAAATCGATGGTGCCGGTTTTGCTGATTCGAGCCGATAATTCTTTGCTAGATAAATCTTCTAAGCGGTTGATCGCAGCCGCCGCAGCCGTCATTCCACCGGCTACATCCAAAATAGTTGCAGTAACCCCCCCATGCAAGATGCCATGAATGGGATTGCCTACTAACTTAGGGTCCATAGGCAATTTTAGCTTTACACCAGACGCACTGTATTCAACAAGATCAATGCCAAGTAACTGATTAAACGGCATTTGATTAATGAAAGTATCGGCGATGGCTTGTCGCCACTTTTGTTGTCGTGAGCTGGTCATCTTGCTTCCTTACAAAATTAAACGCTTGTTTAAATACTGTATAGTGAGAAAAGAATAAAGGCAAACCAAGACAAGACCGCAGCGCTTGATTACAATGGCCGACCGATTAAGTCACAACCCGGTTTTTGGATGTTTTACCTGTAATGCAACGCGCCCAGCAAGTTCTACAAGATGTCTTTGGTTTTTCCGAATTTAGAACCGGGCAAACGGCCATTATCCAGCGTTTGCTGGAAGACCAAGACTGCCTAGCGATTATGCCTACAGGTGGTGGTAAATCTCTGTGTTTTCAAATTCCGGCTTTGGTTAAACCGGGTTTAACCGTCGTTATTTCACCGCTTATCTCATTGATGAAAGACCAAGTAGACAGCTTGCAACACAATGGCGTTAATGCGGCTTACCTTAACTCTAGCTTAGAGCGTGACCAGCAGTTTCAAGTTTATAAAAGCTTGCAACAAGGTGAGCTAAAACTACTCTATATTTCACCGGAGCGTTTAATTAATGGGGATTTCTTGCAGCGCCTGCAAGAGCTATCTTTGGCGATGTTTGCCATTGATGAAGCACATTGTATCTCTCAGTGGGGCCATGATTTTCGGCCTGAATACAATGCATTAGGCTGCTTGAAACAAAACTTCCCTAATGTTCCTTTGGTGGCTTTAACCGCAACCGCCGACGACACCACGCGTTTAGATATCTTGCAGCGGCTTAACTTAGGTGAAGCCTTTACCCATATTTCAAGCTTTGATCGACCAAACATTCGTTATACCTTGCAAGAAAAGTATCGCCCATGGCAGCAGCTTAGTGAGTACGTAAAACGACGCCGCGAAGATAGTGGCATTGTGTATTGCAGTAGCCGTAAACGGGTTGAAGAACTGGCGTTGAAGTTAAGTGCTGAAGGTTTACGCAGCGCCGCCTACCATGCTGGCTTGCCTATTGCGCAACGCCAATTAGTGCAAGAGCAGTTTCAGCGAGATGAAATTGAAGTAGTGGTGGCCACTGTCGCTTTTGGTATGGGTATTGATAAACCTAATGTGCGCTATGTATTTCACTATGATATTCCGCGCAATATCGAAGCCTACTACCAGGAAACCGGTCGTGCTGGTCGTGATGGCACCGAAGCAGAAGCGGTATTTCTTTATGATCCTGCCGACGCTAACTGGGTGCGCAGAATTATTGAAGAGAACGAAAACGAACAACAGCGCCGCGTTGAAAGCCATAAATTTAACGCGATTGTGGCATTTGCCGAAGCGCAAACCTGCCGCCGCCAAGTATTGCTCAACTACTTTGGTGAGTATTTGGCTAAACCCTGCGGTAACTGCGACGTATGTTTAGATCCCCCCAAACAATATGACGGTCTGCAAGATGCGCAAAAAGCCCTGTCTTGTGTTTACCGTTTAGGTCAGCGCTTTGGTATTGGTTATGTTATCGAAGTATTGCGTGGCAGTATGAGCCAGCGTATTTTGGAACAGGGTCATGACAAACTCTCTACCCACGGTATTGGTAAAAGTGCTAGCCACGAGCACTGGATGAGTGTGTTAAGGCAGTTGATTCATTTAGGTTTGCTGCAGCAAAATATTGCGCGTAGCTCGGTACTACAATTAACCGAAGCTGCACGGCCCTTCCTTAAAGGTGACCAAGCTTTGTCGTTAGCCGTGCCGCGCTTAAACACCACCAAGCAAAGTAAAAAGACTGCCAGCTATGGGGTATATGATAAGCGTTTGTTTGCCTTGCTACGTAATTTGAGAAAGCGACTCGCCGACGAAGAATCGGTGCCGCCTTTTGTGGTGTTTAACGACGCCACCTTAATTGAAATGGCCCAGCAATTGCCGCAAACTCAGCATGAAATGTTAGCCATAAGTGGCGTGGGTTTGAAAAAATTAGAGCGTTACGGTTATCAATTCATGGGTTTAATAGACCAATACCAAGCCAGTTAACGGCGAGTTAGTTGCCAAAAAGAGGATCACATATGGAGTTTGTGAATCGTTTTTCCACCGCATTGCCCGAGCTCTGCCATCAGCAGCAGCCTACGCCTTTGCAAGATCCTGAGTTGGCCATTGTTAGCCATGATGCCGCAGCATTGCTTGGCTTTGACAAAACCTTTATGGCTGGTCCCGAAGCCTTAGGTTTAACCGCTGGCAAGCTATTAATTGAAGGCATGCAGCCGGTATCTACGGTGTATGCTGGTCATCAGTTTGGCGGCTATTCTCCGCAATTAGGCGATGGCCGAGCGTTGCTACTCGGCGAGCTTAAAACAGCGCAAGGCGACTACTGGGAACTGCAGCTAAAGGGCTCTGGGCTCACTCCTTTTTCTCGCCAAGGCGACGGAAAAGCTGTATTGCGTTCCACCATTAGAGAATTTTTGGCCAGCGAAGCGATGGCTGCACTAGGCATTGCGACAACTCGCGCATTGAGTTTGTCGGTGGGCAGTGGTTTAGTTCAACGAGAGCGTTTTGAGAAAGAAGCGATGTTAGTGCGCATGGCGCCTAGTCATATTCGTTTTGGCCATTTTGAATACCTTTATTATCAGCAACAAACTCAGCCCTTAAAGCGTTTAATCGATTTTTGTTTAGAGCACTATTTTAGTGATTGCCTAACACACCAAAATCCAGTGTTGGCAATGTTGCAGCAGGTAGTCGATAGCACTGCGTTAATGATTGCCAAATGGCAAGCCGAAGGCTTTTGTCATGGAGTGATGAATACCGACAATATGTCGATACTCGGGCTCACCATTGATTATGGTCCTTATGGCTTTTTAGATGATTATAATCCCGGCCACATTTGTAATCACAGCGATCACTATGGCCGTTATGCCTTTAACCAGCAGCCTGGTGTAGGTTTATGGAATTTACAGCGTTTAGCCCAAGCCTTGTCAGACTATGTACCTAGCAACCAAGCTGAACCTTTATGGATGCGCTATCAGCAAACAATTAACCAGCACTATCAGGGCTTGATGTTAAGCAAACTAGGGTTGACGCAATGGCAAGATGAAGACGAAGCGTTGTTGGGCCAATGGCTTAGCTTATTGGCCGAACAGAAAGCTGACTATCATCAAAGTATGCGGGCTTTGGCTGCACCTTTAGCACAGCTACCCGAGACATTTTCGGTAGCGTGGCACACATGGTTAGGCCGTTATTCAGAGCGTTGTCAGCAAAATGAACGCAGTCAGCAACACCGTATTGCGGCTATTAAACAGCACGTACCAGAATATGTATTGCGTAATTATTTGGCGCAACAAGTAATAGAAAAAGCAGAACAAGGCGATTATGCAGAGTTACACGCCCTGCATCAGGCTATGTCTCAACCTTTTACCCAGCAGCACGGCGCACAGCGTTTTGCGGCACCGCCGCCAGATTGGGGGAAGTGTTTGGAGATCTCATGCAGCAGTTAACGCCCTTATTTGAAGTGCTTGAAGAGCATGGAGTGATTAAACTTAATCACTTATTTGAAGAACAGCAGTTTTTGGCTCAAGCGCAAGACTTTATTGAACAACAAGCTTGGCCTATTTCGTTTGCCGAACAAGGGGCCGATTGGTTGGTACTGGGCTTTTACCTAGAGCAGCAATTGTGGTGGTGGCGTTTTGATGCCCTAACCGAAAGTGCTTGGTTTGAATGCGCGAATAGTGAGCACTTTCAAGCCAGCTGTACGCCCTTACTGGCTGTGTTAAAACATGCCAGTTTTGGATAAACAAAATTAAATTTTCAGGCTGGTTAAAATGTGATCCATTACAAGGTTTCGCTCAGAGGAATCTTCTATATTAATCCACCTGCTTGAGCTGAGTTGATTATTAATTCACCGGCATAGGCAAGAAAAGCAATGTCATGGAATGATGTTTTCCACAATAAGGAAAGTGTTCACCGCTCCAATTTTTTGCCTTTCAATCTCCGTAAGTAACTGAAATAAATGATTTTACGATTTCTCCATTAAGCTTGTGATTTTTTCGCGAGAGAATGCTTGCTGTTTGTCAACAGAGTTATCCACAATTTATCCGAGGCTACAACGCTTAGCTCTGGTGCATTTAGGGTGGCTGTGGCATCATCGAGCGCAATGAAAATCTGAACTTTGGATCTCGGTTATGGCAACCCTCCCCGATCAGCCTTTGGTATTAGTTGATGGCTCTTCTTACTTGTACCGCGCATTTTATGCTCCCCCTCATTTAACCAACTCAAAAGGCGAAGCCACGGGCGCTGTTTACGGTGTTATTAATATGCTGCGCAGTTTGCTTAAGCAGTTTCAGCCTGAGCATATAGTGGTGGTGTTTGATGCCAAGGGTAAAACCTTCCGAGATGACATCTATAAAGAGTACAAAGCAAATCGCCCCTCAATGCCTGATGATTTGCGTAGCCAAATTGAGCCGCTGCATGCGGTCATTAAAGCGATGGGTTTACCAATGGTTGCTACGCCCGGTGTAGAAGCCGATGACGTTATTGGCACCCTGGCTAAACAAGCTTCAGCCGAAAACAAAGCCGTAGTCATTAGCACTGGCGATAAAGACATGGCGCAGCTAGTGGATGACAACATCACTCTGATCAATACCATGACGGATACGGTAATGGATCGAGAAGGCGTGATAGAGAAATTTGGCGTACCGCCTGAGCTAATTATCGATTATTTAGCTCTAATGGGCGACAAGGTCGATAATATTCCCGGTTTACCAGGGGTTGGCGAAAAAACTGCACTGGCGATGTTGCAAGGCATTGGTGGCGTAGAACAATTATTAGCTGACCCCGATGCCGTTGCTCCGCTGGGTTTCCGTGGCTCTAAAACCATGCCAAAGAAATTGCGCGAGCACGGCGAAGATGCGCGTTTATCTTATCTCTTAGCCACCATTAAGTGCGATGTGGACGTAGGCTTTAGCATGGACGACATGCAGCGTACGGCAGAAGATAAAGATGCCCTAGTAAAACTATTTGGTGAGTTAGAGTTTAAACGTTGGCTGAGTGAAGCATTAAGCAAGGGATCGATAGCAAGCGATGCAGCTGATGCACCCGCTGAAGATGCCTCGCCAGCGCCTGCAATAACCGGCGAATACGAAACAATTTTAACTGAGCAGCAGTTTGAGCAATGGTTTAAGCAGCTAAATAGCGCAGACTTGATTGCCATTGATACCGAAACTACCTCGCTTAATTACATGCAAGCCGAGTTAGTCGGTTTGTCGTTTGCAGTAGAAGCAGGCAAAGCCGCTTATTTACCGGTGGCTCATGACTACTTAAATGCGCCAGAGCAGCTAGAACGCGATTGGGTATTAGAAAAGCTGAAACCTTTATTGGAAGATCCCAATAAAGCGAAAGTAGGACAAAATCTAAAGTACGACGCGAGTGTACTGGCACGTTATAACATCGATTTACAAGGCATTAAGTACGACACCATGTTGGAGTCATACGTGCTTAATAGCACGATTACTCGCCATGATATGGACTCCTTATCTCTACAATACTTGCAACATAAAACCATCAAGTTTGAAGATATTGCAGGTAAAGGCGCTAAACAACTTACCTTCAATCAAATTGAGCTAGAAGTGGCTGCACCTTATGCCGCAGAAGACGCCGATGTCACTCTACGTCTGCACCAAACCTTATGGGCAAAATTGGAGCAAGAGCCAAAACTTAAAAGTCTGTTCGAAGAAGTAGAGCTGCCTTTAGTGAGTGTATTGTCTAAGACTGAGCGTCAGGGAGTGCGTATCGACAGCCAACGATTGGCAGCGCATAGCTTGTCGCTAGGCGAGCGCATCGACGGTTTAGAGAAGCAGGCGCATGAGCTAGCGGGTGAACCCTTTAACCTAGGTTCTCCTAAGCAATTGCAAACTATTTTGTTTGAGAAAATGGAACTGCCAATTGTTAAGAAAACACCAAAAGGTGCACCCTCAACAGCCGAAGAAGTACTGCAAGAGTTAGCCTTAGATTACGCCTTGCCTAAAGTGATTTTAGAGTACCGTAGCCTATCTAAACTTAAGTCGACTTATACTGACAAGCTACCAAAAATGGTAGAGCCAAGTACAGGCCGTGTACATACCTCATATCATCAGGCCGTTACTGCTACTGGTCGTTTTTCGTCTACCGATCCTAACTTGCAAAATATCCCTATTCGCCATGAAGAAGGGCGTAAAGTGCGTCAGGCCTTTATTCCCGCTGATGGCTATAAGTTAGTGGCGATCGATTACTCACAAATTGAGTTACGGATTATGGCCCACCTTTCACAAGATCCTGGCTTGTTAAAAGCGTTTGCGGCTGGCGAAGATGTGCATAAAGCCACTGCCGCCGAAGTGTTTGGCAAGGAGCTAGAAGCGGTGAGTGCTGACGAACGCCGTAGCGCAAAAGCGATTAACTTTGGCTTAATTTATGGCATGAGCGCGTTTGGTTTAGCTAAGCAGTTAGGCATTGCCCGTGCTGATGCGCAAAACTACATGAATCGCTATTTTGAGCGTTATCCAGCAGTGCATGATTACATGGATAGTACTCGTGATTTTTGCCAAGAGCATGGATATGTAGAAACATTTTTTGGCCGCCGTTTATACCTACCCGAGATTAACTCGCGTAACGGAATGCGTAAAAAAGCGGCTGAGCGCGCGGCGGTCAATGCGCCAATGCAAGGTACCGCCGCCGATATAATTAAAAAGGCGATGATCGCAGTAGCCGATTGGTTAAGCACTCAACCAGTAGAACATTGCAAAATGTTGATGCAGGTTCACGATGAATTAGTGTTTGAAGTACTCGAGTCAGAGCTAGAGCGAATTGTTCCAAAATTAACGCAATTAATGGAACAGGCTGTTACGCTCGATTTACCTTTGGTGGCTGAATCTGGAGTGGGTGAAAACTGGGATGAAGCCCACTAGGCGATAAATTTATATCAATAGAGGAGGCTTTAGCCTCCTTTTTTTGTGCCTTTTTTATTTCAGATTTACTTGGTAATTTTGAAAACCTTTTCGCGTAATTTTAAAACTCATATATACCTCTAAAGTGAAATTTCCTTACAAAAAGTGCTTTATTTTTCATCGATGATGCTCTAGAGTAACTCTTGTAGGGTACAGAGGTAAGATGTTCTATCTTTCAGACCTTTATTTCACGTAGTTGAAAAAGGCTATTTTGCCGCCTCGACAGTCATCTGTCGGGGCGTTTTTTTATCTAAATTCCAGTCACCGTGCGGAGTTAGGGCCCTTAATTTATTGTGTCCCTGTTTCAGTCAAACCTACTCGCCGCCGATTGTTTCTTTTTTTCTTTTATTTGGTTGTTTAATTACGATATTTGGAAATATAAGCTCGTAATTCTCCGCTATTCATCTTTATTTATTACAAGAAACACTGCTTTAGTCACAGCTTCTGGCTACATGGTGAAATAAAAAATACAACTTTTTAGAAAGTAGTGTGAACTAATTCATTTTCAGCGGGTCATAATTAGTGCAATTGGAATAGTGCTTTCAGTTTTTAAGAATTCTTTTCTTACATGCCTCATCAAACGATGGGGCTTTTTTTTGCCTGTCATTTACAGTATAAACTGCTGTGGCCAATGACATGGAAAAACGGTGTTTTGGAGACATAAAAAACGCCACGAGTGTGGCGTTTTTTCAGCTGCGTATTACTAGTCGTAATAAGGCTTAATCACCTCAATTTTGCCCGCGTCGTCAATATTTAACTCCGCCATCTTAATACTGCGTAAATGGGTTTGTCCGGCAGATAGTGTGCTGTCGTGGTAGAACAGATACCATTTGCTTTGGTATTTAACGATAGAGTGGTGAGTTGTCCAACCCAATACTGGCTCAAGAATAACGCCTTCATAGCGGAATGGCCCATAAGGAGAGCCACTGCTCGCGTAAGCAATTTTGTGAGTATCACCGGTTGAGTAAGACAAATAGTAGCGCCCGTTGTGCTTATGCAGCCATGGGCCTTCAAAGTAACGACGTTCGTTATCTCCGGCTAACAGCAAGTCGCCATTTTCATCAACAATGTCGATCTCTTTTGGTGTTTCAGAAAACTCCAGCATGTCGTCGGTCATTTTAGCAACGAAAGGCTTTAAGGCGATTTCGTTATCGGCTGGGAATTGCTCTTCACCAAACTCACCGTTACGCCAGTTTTGTAATTGACCACCCCATAGACCACCAAAGTACATGTAGTGGCTACCATCGTCGTCTTTAAATACCGCAGGGTCGATACTAAAGCTGCCTTCAATAGCGTTTGCTTGCGGAACAAATGGCCCCTCTGGACAGTCGCCTACAGCAACCCCAATTTGGAAAATGCCATCGTAGTTACGGGCTGGAAAGTATAGGTAGTACTTGCCATCTTTCTCGGCGGCATCGGGTGCCCACATTTGCTTTTCAGCCCAAGGTACATCTTTTACATCTAGCGCATTACCGTGATCACTCACTACGCCAAATGGACGGTCGAGAGAGAATACGTGGTAGTCACGCATATCAAAGTGATCACCGTTGTCATTCAGTGGCTGGCCGTTATCTACATCGTGAGATGGGTAGATGTATAGCTTGTCGTTAAATACATGGGCAGAAGGGTCTGCCGTATACATATGGGTTACTAGCGCGCCGCTAATGGGTTTTAACTGTTCGGCACGTGCCTTGTCGGCTGTGGTTACCGCTTCAGCGTCGCTGATCTCGCTAGGTTCTTCAATCCTAGTCTCGGTTGCATCATTCACGCTCATGGTGTTTCCTCGTTAAGTTTTGCGCCAGTATAGCGATCTGCATTCTCATAACCTTTACGTTCTTCGGTAGCCTAATTGCAAAATTTTCCCATCGACGACAATTTCTCATAAAACTATGAGCGAGTGCACAGCTAGTGGGTTTGGCTATGAAACTTCATGAAACAAAAAGCGGGTTCAACCACGACAAGCGATGTGTAGCATTTTGTTTTTGTGGGAACAGTGAGCGAGAATAAAGAGGGGGGGAGATTTAAGGCTTGCTGCGGTTGAGCAAGCCTAGCGGCATTTACTCAGCGCTTTGAGCTTGTTCTTCTACATGTTGGTCAAACCAAGTTACAAGGGCATTTTGCAGTAAATCTAGGCCTTGTTTCTTTAACGAGGAAAAACCTTCTACACGAACGTTACCACCAAACTCTTTGGCGGTTTCTCGGCCTTTTAAAATAGCCGCTTTACGCGCGCCTTGTTTTAGCTTGTCTGATTTGGTTAGCAAGGCAAGTACAGGCAAATCACAATCTACCGCCCATTGAATCAATCCGGCATCGGTATCTTTAAATGGATGGCGAATATCCATAAGTACCACTATGCCTTTTAAGCTTTGGCGATCTTGTAAATACTCCGACAAGGATTTTTGCCACTTTTTCTTCACTTCTTCTGGTACCTGAGCAAAACCATAGCCCGGTAAGTCGATTAAGCGAAAACCGTCCATTATTTCAAAAACGTTAATTAATTGAGTACGCCCCGGTGTTTTACTGGTTCGTGCTAAACTTTTTTGGCGGGTTAAGGTATTTAATGCACTCGATTTTCCAGCATTTGAGCGGCCAGCAAAGGCGATTTCAATCCCGCTGTCTTCGGGCATGGCGTGAATATCGGGGGCGCTGGTAATAAAGTGGGTGTTTTGAAAATGATATTGCGCCATGGCGATGTTGAGCTCCACAAGGAAATTAGGGTAATACATTACGTTTTTGGCAAAATTGTGTAAAATAATGCCGTTACTGGACTCGCTAAGTGTATCACGGGCACCAGTGTGTGGTTTGGAATAATACTAATAAATGGAATGTCATGAAAAAACTTACCTTAGTTTTAATGTTAATGGCGGGTGTAGCCAGTCCGGTTTGGGCGAAGGGAGATGCTGTGGCCGGAGAGCAAAAATCAGCAACTTGTAAAGCTTGTCATAACGAACAAGGCGAAGCAGCTGGTTATCCTAAATTAGAAGGCCAACACGCCGGTTACTTGGTGAAACAGCTAAAAGAATTTAAAGCCGGCGCAACCAGCGGCGGTACAGAAGGGCGTAACAACGCCGTAATGGGTGGCATGGCAATGCCATTATCTGACCAAGATATGCAAGATTTGGCGGCTTATTACTCAGGCCAATCAATGAGTCCAAACACTACCGCACCAGAGTTTGTAGAAGCGGGCCAGAAGTTATATATGGGTGGCGATTTAGAGCGTGGCATTGCTGCATGTACTGCTTGTCATGGCCCTCGTGGTGTTGGTCAAAGCTTAGCGGGCTTCCCACGAATATCTTCACAATACGCAGGTTACATTAAGAGCCAGTTAGAATTGTTCCGTAGTGGAGAGCGCGCCAACGACATGAACGGCATGATGCGAGACGTAGCTGCAAAACTAAGCGATAAAGATATTGAGTTGTTATCGCAATACCTTGGTGGTTTACACTAAGCGTTAACTGGGCAGCGCTCGCTGCCCAGCTCTATTGATTTATTATTCGCCATCTTAGCGCTTAGTGTTACACTTGCGCCCCTAAAAAATACGGCAAGGTGCTGATTGGTGAAATGTCCACTTTGTTGTGCCGCATCACCAAGCGATTTTTATCGCAATAAATGTAGTCAATATTGGCATTGCCCAAGCTGTGATTTGATCTTTCTAGACCCAAATGACCTGCTAAGTGCAGACGCTGAAAAAGCGCATTACGATTGCCATAATAATGATCCGCAAGACCAAGCGTATTTAGGTTTTTTACGGCAAGTTAGTGAACCAGTTGTGGCAGCACTAACGCACCAAGCAATTGGCTTAGATTTTGGTTGTGGGCCGGGCCCAGCTTTGGCACTGTTGCTAGAGCAAGCAGGGCATCAGTTACTGAACTATGATCCAATATATTATCCCGATGAGCAGCTATTAACTCAGACTTATCGGTTTGTGACGTGCAGCGAAGTGGCAGAGCACTTTAATTTTCCAGAGCACGCTTGGCAGCGTTTGATATCACTGGTTCAGCAGCCGGGTTTATTAGCCGTAATGACTAAACGCCATAGTGGAACTAAGGTTTTTCCGCAGTGGTATTATAAAAATGATCCTACTCATGTGGCGTTTTATAGTGATAAAACATTTGCGTGGTTAGCCGAGCATTATCAGATGAAGTTGGAGATAGTGAGCCCCAGTGTGGCGCTATTCCATAGAGTTTAAGGTAAATAACATGGCCAGAAAAAAGAATCGTAAAGGTGGGTTAATCGGGGTACGCAAGGACCCTGATTTTAAGTCTAAACGAGTTGCTGTTCCTGAAACGGTAACTAAAGGTAAGGGTAAAACCTCGGGCAATCGTCAGCAAGAAGCTGAGCAAGTTAAGCAAGACACCATTGCCAAGCAAAAAACTGATCCACGCCACGGCAGCAAAACACCGGTTGTACTGGGTGTTGCTAAACCTGTAGCGGCGAAAAAAGTGGCTAAGCCAGCACCTGCTAAGCAGCCATTGACGCCAGAAAAAGAGTTAGCTCTGTTAGAAGCCGATACGCGCCTCGAAAGCCTGATTGATGTATTAGAAGAAGGCGGTGAAATTAGCAAAAAAGAACAGCAATGGGTCGATTTACAATTAGCTCGCCATGCTGAGTTGCTGGCTGAGTTAGGCCTATCGGAAGACGCCGAAGAAGCCGAAGCTTTAGACGATGACGAGCAGCTATGGCGCTCGCTAAATAGCTCTTCTTTGGATCAGTATAAGGATTAATACAGATGGTCTGGTGGCTGGTGGCAGCAACAGTAATTGTTGTAGCGTTGGCAGTATATGCGGCGTTATTGGTGGGGCGTTTGTTGGGGCAACGAAAAGTCATTCAACACGCGGTGGCCAAGCGTAATGAAAACCTAGTAAACGACATTCGTTATATTGCTAAAGCCATGCAAGAAGACCGCTGCGGCTTATCGGAAGGTGTGATAAGAGTCAGCAATTTGTTGCTTGCTCTGCAAACGCCAGAGCTTATTGATTGGGCGCAACGCTTTCCGTCGGTGTTTCAGTTATACAATGCGGTAAAAGAATTGCCTACTCATGAGGCGCGCAATACCCTGCCGTTGCAGCAGCGTATGCGCCAAGATCTTGAGCGAGAAGCTGAAGAAAAAGCCTTAGAGAAACTTATATTGCAAGAAGCCGAAGCACTGACACAGCTCAGTGTAAACGCGCTCTAGGAGATAACTCAGATGTCAGTATCAACGGTGGATTGGGATCAGCAACTAATCGAGAAGTACAACTACTCGGGACCACGCTACACCTCTTATCCTACGGCCTTAGAGTTTAATGAAGAGTTTGGCCAAGCCCAGTTTACCGTGGCCAGTGAAAAGTTTCCTGAGCGAGATTTATCACTGTATGTGCACATTCCTTTTTGCCATAAGCTTTGCTACTACTGCGGCTGTAATAAGGTGATTACCCGTCATCAACACAAAGCTGATATTTACCTTGATTACTTAGAGCAAGAAATAGCCCTACAAGCGCCACGATTTAAGCAACGCAAAGTGAGCCAAATGCATTGGGGCGGTGGCACACCAACTTACCTTGAGCCCGAACAACTAAAACGACTCACTAGCCAGCTGTTTAGTCAGTTTAGTTTTGCTGAAGGTGCAGAAATTAGTATTGAAGTTGACCCGCGTGAGATTGAGCTTTCTACTATCGATTTGCTGGCCGAATTAGGCTTCAACCGTTTAAGCCTAGGTGTGCAAGACTTTAATAAACAAGTACAGCAAGCGGTTAATCGAGACCAAGATGAAGATTTTATTTTTGCCTTGGTAGAGCGCGCTAAAGCAGTGGGCTTTAACTCGGTAAATATCGATCTCATATACGGTTTACCGCACCAAACCCGTGATAGCTTTAAGCAAACCTTAGCGCGGGTGATTGACCTAGACCCAGACCGTTTATCGGTATTTAACTATGCCCATTTGCCGAGCCGTTTTGCTGCTCAGCGAAAAATAGATGAAGCTGCAATGCCAAGCAGTGATGAACGCTTAGGTATACTACGTGACAGCATTGAGTTTTTAACCACTCACGGTTATCAGTTTATTGGTATGGACCACTTTGCCAAGCCAGACGACGAATTGGCGATTGCCCAGAACAAAGGCGAGTTACATCGTAACTTCCAAGGTTATACCACTCAGGGTGAAGCCGACTTATTGGGTTTAGGTGTTTCGTCTATTTCTATGTTGGGCGATGCTTACAGCCAAAATCAAAAAGACTTAAAAACCTACTACGCACAAATCGACCAACAGGGTCACGCACAGTGGAAAGGCATAGCACTTAATCAAGATGATTTGATTCGTCGCGAACTGATTAAAACCTTGATCTGTAATTTTCAATTATCGTTTAGCGATATTGAACAACAATTTAATTTGGATTTTCAGGCTTACTTTGCTGAAGACCTCGTGTTACTCAAACCTTTTGTTGAAGACGGTTTAGTGAGCATGAGCAATGAAGAGATTATAGTGACCAATAAAGGGCGCTTACTGATCCGAAATATTTGTATGTGCTTCGATGTTTATTTTCGCAGCCAGGCGCGGCGGCAACAGTTTTCTCGAGTGATTTAAAAAACGGAGCCTAGGCTCCGTTTTTTATTAGTGGCTTAAGCAATCTGAGTAAGCATCGGCTAACTGCTGCAGTAATTTAAAGTAACCGTCTTTATTATTGTTCACGCTTATACCCAATGGATCGAGCATGCTAATTTTAGCCCCGCTGTGTTGGCTAATGCTTTCTAGCAAAGCGCCGTCAAATTGGGGTTCAGCAAAAATACACTTGGCTTTACCTTGCTCCAGTTGCTGGCGAATGTTCAGCAGGCTTTTTGCGCCAGGGCGACGCTGAGGATTGATGGTGAATTCGCCTAAGCGATTTAAAGCAAACTGGCGCTCAAAATAACTATAACCATCGTGAAAAACAAAATACCCTTGTTGTTGAACCGGCGCTAATTGCTGACTAATGCTTTGCTCAAGCTTATCGAGGTGTTGATTAAAGCGCGTTAACTGTTGCTGAAAGTGTTCGCTAGTCTCCGGCATTTTACTTATTAATTTTTCGGTGATGGCGGCAGCTATCACTCGGGCTTCGCTTGGGCCCAACCAAATGTGCGGGTCAACATCATGATGGTGGCCCTCATGATCATGATGCTCGTGGCCTTTGTCACCATCAATGAGATCCAAACTCGGCAAATCAAGCAATGCCAACTGAGAAGTATCGGTTTGACTAAGAGGTTTACTTAAAAAGGGTTCTAGTTCATCACCGACCCAAATTAATAAATCGGCTTCACGAATCGCTCTTACATCAGAAGGGCGCAAAGCATAATCGTGTGGCGATACGTTAGGGCTTACCAAGTAATCAACGGCTAATTCGCCTTCAGTAAGGCTGGTTACAATTAGCTGTAGGGGTTTAATACTTACCAGTATGTTTGGGTTGGTAGCCCAACTTGGCGCAGCAATTAACATAACGATAAAAAACAGTTTACGCATAAAGGCTTTTTGAGGTGATTTGGTAAAATAATACGATAGTGTAACATCTAGTGTAGAATAGCGCGCCCCACGCTAAACTCGCTGGGGACATACACGCTAATTTTTCTATAGGATGCAGGGATTGACCACCTTACTCTCACTGAACAACATCTGTGTTAGCTTTGACGACCGCATGGTACTCGACCATGTTTCGTTGGAACTTAATCGCGGCCAAATAACTACCTTAATTGGCCCTAATGGCGCAGGTAAAAGTACCCTCATAAAAGTGATTTTGGGTTTAATCTCGGCAGATTCGGGCAACATCGCGCGTGCCTCTAAGCTACGCATTGGCTATGTACCGCAAAAAATTAGCCTTGATGAGTCCTTCCCGCTAACCGTAGAGCGCTTTCTTAAGCTGGCTCGTCATTCATCGAAAGCGGGTTTAACCAAAGTAATTAGTCAGTTAAGCATTAGTCGCTTGCTCGACCGACAAATGGTGCGTTTGTCTGGCGGTGAAATGCAGCGAGTATTGCTGGCGCGAGCGCTGCTTGGTGAACCGCAATTGTTGGTGTTAGACGAACCGGTGCAAGGGGTAGATATCTCTGGGCAAATAGAGTTATATCAATTGATAGCTGATATTGCCCAGCAAATTGGTTGTGGCGTATTGTTGGTCTCTCACGATTTACATCTAGTGATGGCGGGTACCGACCACGTTATTTGTTTGAACCATCATGTTTGTTGTCATGGTGAACCAGAAAGTGTTGCTCAGCACCCTGAGTTTGCGCGTTTGTTTGCCCAAAATGAACGGCAACAATTGGCCGTGTATACCCACCATCATGTTTGTGATGAACACGACCATGAACATCATCACCCGCAGCCCAGCTCTGAAGAGAATAACTAAGCATGGATGACTTTTTAATTAATGCCTTACTGGCGGGTTTAGGCATTGCGGTACTCGCTGGGCCTTTGGGTTCTTTTATGGTGTGGCGCCGTTTAGCCTATTTTGGCGATACCTTGGCACATGCTTCATTACTGGGTGTTGCTTTAGGTTTATGGCTGCAAATTAACCCAGTGATAGCCGTGGTATTTAGTGGCGTAATGTTGGCGGTGATTTTGTTGTCACTGCAACGCTATAAGCAGCTGGCTAGCGATACTTTGTTAGGTATTATGGCGCACTCTGCCCTGTCGTTAGGTTTAGTGGTTGTGGCCCTAATGGACAACGTGCGTATTGATTTAATGGCTTATTTGTTCGGTGATTTACTGGCCGTTACTCAGCAAGACTTATTATGGATTTGGGGCGGTGGTGCCGTGGTATTGGCTATTTTACTTAGCCAATGGAATAAGTTGTTATCGGCTACGGTTAATGAGCAAATTGCCGAAGTGGAAGGGGTGAATGTTGGTTTAATGCGCGCTTTATTACTGCTGTTATTAGCAGTGGTAGTGGCGATTGCCATGAAAATTGTTGGCGCATTAATTATTAGCTCCTTGTTATTAATCCCTGCAGCGACTGCCCGTCGTTTAAGTCGTTCGCCGGAGCAAATGGCGGTATTTGCCATCGTATTTGGTGCTATCTCGGTGGTCTTAGGTTTATGTTTGTCTTGGTATCAAGATACGCCAGCAGGGCCTTCGGTGGTGGTATGTGCCGCACTACAGTTTTTGTTAATTCACAGTTTGGTAAAAGTGCAAAAATAATGACCCAGCCTACTCAACGCCCCATCACCACAAACACCAGTGAAGTCGTCACTGTTCTACAGCAAGGCGCAGTGATAGCCTACCCAACCGAAGCGGTGTTTGGTTTGGGCTGTGACCCAGATAACCAACAAGCAGTATCAAAAATTTTGCAGATAAAGCGCCGTCCAGTGGAAAAGGGGCTGATCTTGTTAGCCTCAGAGCTTGCGCACTTATTACCCTATATTGATTATTCAGCCCTAAGTGCCGAGCAGCAGCAGTTATTGGTGAGCAAGCAAACTCGGCCCACTACTTGGTTAGTGCCCGTTTCAGCCGCTACACCCAAGTGGATTTCTGGTCAGTTCAGCAGTGTTGCGGTGCGTTTAACCTCACACCCACTGGTGGCTGATATCTGTCAGCGTTGGGGCAAGCCTTTAGTGTCTACCTCGGCTAATTACAGCGGAGAAATACCAGCTGCAAATGCTGAGCAAGCTGCCTTGTTAACGGGCGTAGACTTAGTGGTTGACGGCCCTTTGGGTAAGGCTAAGCAAACCAGCCAAATCAAAGATATTTTTACTGGCGAAGTGATTCGCGCTTAACCCTTAATTACTAGGTGAAGGATCCGGCATGCAAGACGTTAACATTGAAGCAGTGCGACAGTTTTTTTTGCAGTTGCAACAAACTATTTGTCAGCAACTTGAGCAACAAGACGGCGAAGCCAGTTTCTTCCACGACGATTGGCAGCGTGACCCAGCCGAGCATAATGGTTTAACCGGTGAAGGACGTACCCGCGTACTTACCAATGGCAAGGTGTTTGAACAAGCCGGGGTTAACTTTTCCCATGTTTGTGGCAAACAAATGCCAGCATCGGCCACTGCACAACGCCCAGAACTAGCCGGTCGTCATTTTGAAGCCATGGGGGTGTCTTTGGTGATTCATCCTAACAATCCAATGGTGCCAACCTCACATGCTAATGTGCGGTTTTTTGTGGCAGAGAAAGAAGGCGAAGCACCTATATGGTGGTTTGGTGGCGGCTTTGATTTAACCCCTTATTATGGTTTTGACGAAGACTGTATTTCTTGGCATCAAACTGCTGCAGACTTGTGCCAACCTTTTGGTGAAGAGGTATATCCAAAATACAAAGCGTGGTGCGACCGCTACTTTTACTTAAAACACCGTAACGAAACTCGTGGCGTTGGTGGCTTATTCTTTGATGATCTTAACGAAACCGGCTTTGCCCAAAGTTTTGCTTTTACTCAAGCGGTGGGAGAAGGCTTTTTGAAGGCCTACTTGCCCATTGTTGAACGACGAAAAAATACGCCGTTTAATGAGCAACAGCGTGACTTCCAATTGTATCGCCGTGGTCGTTATGTAGAGTTTAACTTGGTCTACGACCGGGGCACCTTATTTGGTTTGCAGTCGGGTGGGCGAACTGAGTCTATTCTTATGTCTTTACCGCCTTTAGTTAAGTGGCGATACAATTGGCAGCCAGAAGCAGGTAGTGCAGAAGCGCAACTTTATCAACGTTATTTGATGCCGCAAGACTGGCTAAACCCGTCAGTTTGAACACTGTAAAAAAAGCGACTTATTTTCTTGCCAAAATGACCACTATGGATTAAATATTTTAAGGCTTAGTGTTATCAAACTAAGCCATAAAAATGTCTTATTAGTTGAGTCTTAAGCTATGAATGGATCGTTTTTAGCAAAACGTCGGTTTTTCGATGACAAACACTTTCGCCGTGGCTTTTCTCGCAGCGGCGCCTTCACCATTAAAGAAGCAGAGTTATTAGAACGCTGCGGTAGTGCCTTTAAAGAACTCGATGAATCTACTCGCGAACCTATTGACGATATTGAGTCGATTTTTATATCAGTATGTCGTGGTGTGTCAGAGCCAGAAACCGCTGAACAAAAAGTGTGGCTAAAATATAAAAAGCTTACTGGCCGCAAGGCATTTCATGGTTTGGTCAGTAATCCACCCAAGACCGGTGCCAACGACGCGCCAGTAAATGATGATAACAATGAGGTGGATGATGTTGATGCCCCTGAGTTAGACGAAGACGATTAAGACCAAGCCAAAAGGTGCGCTATATTTTCAAGATTGCGCTTTGGCTTTTGCTTAAAGCCTTGTTAAGGTGACTTATTATTTGTTTATGTAGTGCGCCTAATGGATTTATACGCAGTATTTGGCAACCCAATTAGCCAATCAAAATCTCCTTTTATTCATACCTTGTTTGCCCGCCAAACCCAGCAACAGTTAACTTACACCGCCATTGAGCCTGCAGAAGACGGCTTCGCTCAAGCGCTAACTGCGTTTTGGCAAGATGGAGGAAAAGGTTGCAACATTACCGCGCCATTTAAAGAGCAAGCTTATCAAGCTGCGCAGCAACATACCGAGCGGGCTTTATTAGCTGGTGCCGTGAATACCTTAAAACTCACCGACGATGGTGTGATATTGGGCGACAATACCGACGGTGCGGGTCTTGTGGCAGATCTAATTGCTAATTTTGGAGAGCTTAATGGTTTACGTATTTTGCTGTTAGGTGCTGGTGGTGCGGCGCGAGGTGTATTACGCCCACTATTAGAGCAGCAACCCAGCGAAGTTCTCATTGCCAATCGTACCGTAAGTAAAGCAGAAGCCTTAGCAGAACGTTTTAGTGACTTTGGCAATATTAATGCGAGCTCTTTTGAAGCCGTCGCTGGCGAGTTTGATATTGTGATCAACTCAACCTCAGCGGGATTAAAAGGTGAGCTTCCTCCGCTTAAGGCCGAGGTGATTACCAAACATACCCGTTGTTACGACATGACTTATTCGGCTGAGCTTACCGCTTTTAATGCCTGGGCCAGCGAACAAGGCGCTGCTAAAGTTGTTGATGGCTTAGGAATGTTAGTGGGCCAAGCGGCTGAAAGCTTTACGGTATGGCGCGGTATTCGCCCTGGTTTTCGTCAAGTATTGCGCGAGTTACGCCGCAACCTTAGTCGTTAGCTTTTATTTCCATGCCTACGTGTGGAATATTGTCTTCAAGATAGGGCTTCGTGCAGATATCGAAACCAAGGCTTTGATAGAAATCTTCTAGATAACGCTGGGCAGAAATATGAATAGTGGCGGCTGGCCAATGTTGTTGGCAATAGTTTATAGCGTGGCGCATTAATTGTTGGCCGAGTCCTCTGCCACGAGCGGCTTTAGCCGTCACTACTCTGCCAATACTCGAATCAAGAGGCTCTGGTGGAAAAACTCTGGCGTAAGCGAGCAATTGACCATCTTCACTGCCTAATAGATGTAAGGCCTGTGGGTCACGTCCATCCACATCTTGGTAAGGGCAGTCTTGTTCCACAACAAAAACGGCTTCACGCAGGGCGATCATTTGGTATAGCTGCTGAGTACTTAGCTCCTCAAAACGTAACCATTGCCAATTTATCATCTATATTTCACTTGCAGTTTGCATATACCGAAGCAACACTTTAAAAAGACTTAGCATAAATAACAACAACTAAGCCTTACTAGGCGGAGCCGCTATATTATGAATCAAAGCATTATTATAAGTGATGACCAGCGCTGGCAAGCGGTGAATCAACAGGTCGAATTCAGTGCTCAAGTCATGGGGGCGAAAGTACAATGTGCAGTACGTAAGAGTACCCTCGAGCATCTAGTCGGCTTACCGTTAACTAACGACGACAAAATGCTAGAGGCCTACCATAGTGTTCAATTCGATATCGAAGAATTGCTAGAACAAAAGTTACAACAAGAAGATTTTGAATCAAACGGCAATATTATTGTTTAAAGTTGTTCTTCTAAGTACTTCTGCTTTAAACGAACATAATTATCAGCTGATTCACTTAAAAAGGCTTTTTCTTTGTCATTTAATGGTCGAGCTTGTTTCACTGGGCTACCCATATATAAGTATCCAGACTCCAAACGTTTATGAGGTGGCACCAAACTACCCGCACCAATCATTACATCGTCTTCTACAACAACGCCATCCAATACTATTGCTCCCATGCCAACCAATACTCGGCTACCAATAGTGCAACCATGCAGCATTGCTTTATGACCCACGGTGACATCCTCACCAATAATTAAGGGATAGCCATGCGGAGGGTTTTCAGTTTTGCGAGTTACATGTAGCACACTGCCGTCTTGTACATTAGAGCGAGCACCGATCTGTATGTGGTTTACATCGCCACGTGCAGCGACCAAGGGCCAAATGCTTACGTCGTCACCTAGTTTGATTTCTCCGTACAGCACCGCGCTTGGGTCAACCCATACTTCTTTACCTAAAATGGGGCTAAAACCAGAAAAAGACTTCACGCTCATTACTTACTCCACTTATGATTAGCTCGCTATAGTTTCAGCTTACGTCATCCTTAGTGGAATAAAAACTGCCTAATCGTGCTTTACTGCTATTTAAGACTAATGGTTAATTCCTTGTTTTACCCTATAGTCGGTAGCCTATAGGTAAAGAACGAGGGTTTAGTGAGTCGAGTTTTCTACAGGCTGCTACGTCTAAAATGATCAAATATGGGCATGATAAGTGTGTTTAATGAGCGCTTGGTGCAAATAGTGTTCATAAAGGCAGTTATTTTCATTTTTCTGTAATAAACGCTTGCGCTACAGAATCGGATCCCTATAATGCGACTCCACTGACACGGCAAGCGGCGCTGCAAAGCGATGTAGAAACGATGTCAGGGTTGGTAAGGCCTGAGGCTTTATTAACGGCGCAAAAACTTCTTCTTAATTAATATTA
>NZ_BJEQ01000016.1 GCF_005405585.1 Agarivorans sp. Toyoura001
CCCCTGAATGCCAAATCGGGCTTGTGCTTGTTTGTACGTCATTTCGCCTTTTTCGATGCGCGCTACAACACCTAATTTAAAGGCTAAGGTGTAATCTCGTTGTGTGCGCTTACGGCTTGAGTTAATGAGTGTTGTCATAAAGAAGTCCTCTTTATGTCAACCTATTTCCGGACGGGACATTTGAATGAAAAAAGCCTGATTATTATCAGGCTTTTTTGTATCTGCGAGTTAGTTTTGTTGGAAAGGATAAACAGAACCTAAGTGAAGAATTTGGGTTAACTCATCCAAGGCGGTATTCACTTCTGTAATCATCTGCGGGTCACGTAAATCATCAAACGCTAAGCTATCGCGATAGTGTTTATCCACCCAGCTATTTAAGGTGTTAAACAACTGCTCACTCATAATGGTGTGTTGGTTTACAGCAGCTAGCTCCATATCGTTTAAAGCTACACGTAAGCGCAAACAAGCTGGGCCTCCACCGTTGCTCATGCTTTGTTTAACATCAAAATAATGTACTTGTTTAATCGGGGTATTTCGGCCGACTAAATCTTCTAAATAGCGATGTACTTGCTCAGACTCTTGGCAATTAGTTGGGGCAATAATGGCCATTTCGCCAGGCGCGGTGGTGATGATTTGAGTATTAAATAAATAGCTTTTAACGGCTTCATCTAGACTTACTTCATTGTCACTAACTTCGATGAAATGTAGTTTATTTTCGCCGAAACGTTGCTGAATATGCTCAAGTTGCTGCTGAGTATTTAAAAACGCCTGTTGATGATAAAACAGGACATTTTGGTTGCCTACTGCAATCACATCGTTATGAAAAACCCCTTGGTCAATCACTGAGGGGTTCTGTTGGATGAAAATCGCTGTATCTTCGTCTAAGCCATGTAAACGCGCCACCGCTTGGCTGGCTTCTAAGGTTTGTCTCGCTGGAAACTTTGTAGGGGAAGGGGCGTTGCTGTTAGCCGCTGTTCTGCCATATACAAATAGTTCCAAACCCGCTTCACCGTAGTTATTACACAAGCGGGTATGGTTGGCTGCACCTTCATCACCGTAATAGTCATTTTCGGGCAGATGTTGGTGATGTTCGAAATATTTACTGTCAGAAAATACCGCTTTTAGAATATTGCCTGTCACTTCTGGCTCAATGGAACGGTGCAATTTGTTAGTTAAATTGGCTGGAGTGAAATGTACTTTTCCATTTTCGGTATCTGCACTAGGTGATACGGTTGCTGCGTTGGCTGTCCACATACTTGATGCTGAATAACTCGCCAGTAAAGCGTCTGGAGCTTTCTTTGCGGCTTGTTGCAATACTTGAGCATCGTTACCGCTAAAGCCGATACGACGTAATAAATTTAAATCTGGACGCTGCTGCGGGGCCAGCACGCCTTGAGTTAGCCCTAAATCATTTAAGGCCTTCATTTTCAGAAGACCTTGTTTGGCTGCTTCTTTTGGATTGGAAGCATTTTGGGCGTTGGATAACGAAGCCACATTACCAAATGAAAGACCGGCATAATTGTGAGTGGGACCCACCAAACCGTCAAAGTTGACTTCAAAATGTTTCATAGTCTTCCTTTTACTACGCTCATCGAAAAATGAGTTATCTTTTGTTGAAAAAATCTTTACCAATGGTTATTTATATTGGCATGTGAAGAAAATCAAGCGTATAACACTACCCTTAATAGGGAGTTTCAGATGTTATCAGTTTGTATCTTTGTGGTCGAGTGCTTAATTATTCACCCAATAAACCAAAGATTTAAAAAAGTTATTGACCTATGCTAACTCTCGAGCAATATAAAAAAGAACAACTGTCTACTACTTTCCGTCGGTGGGCCAACCAGACGGACACAATGGTAAAAAGAACAATATGAGCAAATCTCTGGTAATTGTAGAGTCACCAGCTAAAGCAAAAACGATTAACAAATACTTGGGACGCCAATATGTGGTGAAATCAAGTGTTGGACACATTCGTGATCTGCCTAGCAGTGGTAGCGCGACCAATAAAAAGAAAGCAGCGCCAGTGTCTACAAAGGGCCTAAGTGCTGAAGAAAAAGCCAAGTTAAAGAAGGCCAAAGACAAGAAAGCACTTGTGGCTAGAATGGGTGTAGACCCAGAAAAAGATTGGAAAGCTAATTACCAAATTTTGCCTGGCAAAGAAAAAGTAGTTAGCGAGCTTCAAGCTCTCGCCGAAAATGCTGACACCATCTATCTCGCAACCGATTTGGACCGCGAGGGAGAGGCAATTGCGTGGCATTTAAAAGAAATTATCGGCGGTGATGATAGCCGTTTTAAGCGGGTGGTATTTAACGAGATTACTAAATCTGCGATTAAAGATGCCTTCTCGCAACCCAGCGAATTAAACATGGACCGGGTTAATGCCCAGCAGGCTCGTCGATTCTTAGACCGTGTTGTTGGTTACATGGTTTCTCCATTGCTGTGGAAGAAAATCGCTCGAGGATTATCTGCAGGCCGCGTGCAATCTGTAGCGGTTCGCTTAGTGGTAGAAAAAGAGCGTGAAATTAAGGCCTTTGTACCTGAAGAGTATTGGGACATTCACGCCGACCTAGCGACGACATTGGGCGAAGGTTTACGGGTAGAAGTGGCCAAACAAAATGGCCAAGCCTTTAAACCGGTTAATCAGCAGCAGGCAACTGCTGCGGTTGATAGTTTAAAAGGCGCTAATTACACGGTTGCTAAGCGCGAAGATAAGCCGACTCGCTCAAAACCGAAAGCCCCGTATATCACCTCTACGTTACAACAAGCCGCGAGCACGCGTTTAAGTTTTGGCGTGAAACGCACCATGATGCTAGCTCAAAGGCTCTACGAGGCCGGCTACATTACTTATATGCGTACTGACTCAACAAACTTGAGTAACGACGCTGTAGAGGCTGCTAGAGGCTATATTGGTGATAATTTTGGTGCTAAGTACCTGCCAGAAAACGCTTTGCGTTATTCGAGCAAAGAAGGCGCCCAAGAAGCTCACGAAGCGATCCGACCTTCTGATGTTACGGTATTAAGCGAACACGTTGATGGTGTTGACGCAGATGCCAAGCGATTGTACGACCTTATTTGGCGCCAATTTGTAGCATGTCAAATGACCGATGCACAATACGATGCGACGACAGTTACTGTGAATGCCGCCGAGTATGAATTACGCGCTAAAGGTAAAATTTTACGCTTCGACGGTTGGACAAAAGTACAACCGGTAGGCAAAGCAAGTAAAGCTGACGATGGCGTATTGCCTGCTGTTAGCCAAGGCGACAAACTAAACCTTGTAGAACTTGATCCTAAACAGCATTTTACTAAGCCACCTGCGCGTTTTAACGAAGCTTCGTTGGTTCGTGAATTGGAAAAACGTGGAATTGGTCGTCCGTCTACTTACGCTTCAATTATTTCAACCATTCAGGATCGCGGTTATGTTCGCACTGAGGCTCGTCGCTTTTACGCGGAGAAAATGGGTGAGATTGTCGCTGAACGCTTAACCGAAAGCTTCCAAGACTTAATGAGTTACGACTTTACTGCCGATATGGAAGAGCGTCTTGATAAAGTAGCTGACGGGAGTTTTGAGTGGAAACAGGCGTTAAACGAGTTTTACAAAAACTTTAAAGGCCAGCTAACCAAAGCAGATGATGACGAAACCGGCATGCGTAGCAATAGCCCGGTGATCACCGATATTAAATGTCCAGACTGTGAACGTCCTATGGGGATCCGCACAGCAAGTACCGGTGTATTCTTAGGTTGTTCGGGTTACTCGCTACCGCCGAAAGAACGCTGTAAGTGCACGATCAACTTGATCCCTGGGGAGGAGGCTGTAGCCGCCGACTCTGAAGAGCAAGAAACTGAAGCACTGCGTGCTAAAGAGCGTTGTCCGGTTTGTAGTACCGCAATGGACAGTTACTTGATTGACGAAACCCGTAAACTGCATGTTTGTGGTAATAACCCTGATTGTGAGGGTTATGTGGTTGAGCAAGGTAGCTTTAAAATTAAAGGTTACGACGGCCCGATTGTTGAGTGTGAAAAGTGTGGCAGCGACATGCAGCTACGTACTGGTCGTTTTGGTAAGTACATGGCTTGTACAGGAGAGGATTGTAGTAATACGCGTAAAATCCTTAAAAATGGCGAAGTGGCTCCACCACGTGAAGATCCCGTTCATCTGCCTGAACTAGAGTGTGTTAACAGTGATGCCTACTTTGTATTGCGTGACGGCGCATCTGGTATCTTTATGGCAGCTAGCAACTTCCCACGCTCACGAGAGACACGCGCGCCTTTAGTTGAAGAGTTGAAACGCTTCAGAGATAGATTACCTGAGAAGTTCTATTACTTAGCCGATGGCCCGGTAGCAGATCCCGATGGCGTTAAGTCTCTAGTTCGTTATAGCCGTAAAACGAAAGAACAGTATTTAAGTACTGAAGTTGAAGGCAAACCTACGGGGTGGCGTGCTTACCACACCACCGGTAAGTGGGTAGAAGAAGATAAACGTAAAAAGCCTAAAAAGTAGGCCACTTATGTCACTAAAAAAGGAAGCCTAGGCTTCCTTTTTTATTGGGCGTGGTTAACGCGGATTAGTTGTTTAACTGCAGTTGAGCTAACTTTTTGTCCATTGTGGCTTTAAGCAACTTATACAACAAAATTGACGCATCAATCTCTTCTTTGCGATTGGTTAAACTTTCAATGTTTAAACCTAGCGGTATCCCTAAGGGTAAGCAGGCTTCTAGAATTTGTACCAAGTTGTTGTAGCAAATTAGAATCGATTCTTTAAGCGGCTTTTCCGCATCGAGAATACGCAAGCTGGTCGCCTCTGGTACCGATATACCCAGCCATTCAATAAACTCCAAGGTTTTAGCACTGCCACAAGGGGAGAAGGTAAGGATGATGCGTTGCGGTTTTTGCTGAGTCTTTTTACATTCGTGTGCGTAACGGGTAAGCATGTCGATGGTTGCTTGGGCGTTGTACACCGCTTGAGACACAAAGTACTGGCAACCTTGCTCGGTTTTATGCACCAAGCGCGCGTGTTCGTCACCTTTCTTAGCGTGGCGCTCAGCAATGGTTACACCACCCAAATAAAAATCGGGTGAATGCTGTTCTATTGCCTTATAAGCATCAGCCAAGCTTAATTGAATGTCGTTGCTAGCCGCAGGGCTGCCTACTAAGACCAAATCACGAATTTCGTATTGGTGCCAAGCTTCTTTTAACCAGCTAACAAAGTCTGCTTCATTGCGCTGTGAGACGCTTTTATAAGTAATTACCGAGCGTTGGCTTTTGTGCATCAAAAGTTGGGCATACAAGCGCGGGTCGTGTGTTTGCATGTAAGGGAACGGCCGTGGTTTGTCTATACGACTGCTTTCATCTTGAATGTCGTAAACAATTAAACCGTCGTAATCAATTTCATCTAAACGAGACAGTAACTTGTCAGCAATATCACTTACTTTCTCTATGTCGGTGTTTTGTTTAGGTGGAGTGGTTCCAATAAAGTACACCCCATGAAAAGGGTCACTTGAGATCTGTTGAAGTGTTTTGCGCATGGTTGAGTTTTTAGCTTTTTTATTTGAGGTTATTCTCGCATAGCTTTAATGGTTAGGTCTAACTCTGTGTAATCGCTGAGCGGCCTGTAAAGCTATGCAAGTGAAGTAGGGTGAAGATGTAAGGCTAGGCTTACCATTTTTTCTTAGGTTGGAATAAAACATCCAATTCGTCAGTTTCTTTTTCGGCTAAGTTTTCAGCTTCTTGTTTACTGTCAGACTTCAGTTTGTCGCTCATTTCTTGATTCATGCGGCGCATATCTTGTAGCTTTTGCTCCAAGTAGGCATCACGGTCAGAGATGTTACTCAGTGCAGAAATGCCTTTGTTGAGTAACTGGCGAGCCGTACCCCATTGGCGAAGCGCTTGGGCTTCGATGGCACGTTTTAAGGCGTTTTCAATATTCACCTTAAGTTGCATTAACTCTAAACGGCGGTCTTCTAATACAAATACTTGGGTGTTTAAACGGCCTTTAGCGTGTTCTGAACGTACCACGGCACGTATTTTTTTAACGATTTGCAGCATCTGTAAGGCGTCTTTGTCGGTATCTGGAGCACGAAATGCGCTGTCGCTTATTTCACCTGCATTTTTGATTTGACTCAGTTGCCCTTGGGTGGCGCGAATTCGGTTGTTTAGGCCTTTTACACTGGGGTCGGTGTTTTTAATTTGATTAAGCGCTTCTAGCATACGTTTGTGTAAAAGCTCTACCAGTTCTTTACTGTAGGGGAGAATAGAGGAGTGAAGTAACAGTTCTTCAGTCTCGTTAATAATGGCCTTTTGTTTGGCGATTGCTAAACGACGTTCTGTTTCTTGTTTTTGTTTAAATTGTTGCACCATGTTGTATCCGATAACCAGAAACAACAATGCGCCAACGCCAAGCAATACTAAGGTAAATACCATAATCTAACCGAAAATTTCCTATTTACTGGGCTATGGGAGATACAAGCTAAAACGACTACCACCTAAGAAGCTGCCATTTTCGATATGTATTCTACCTTCCTTGCCCGAATTTATATGTGCTTTAGCGATCAATTTCGCGAAAAACAAACCTAAACCACTACGATTATTAACAAAATCTAGTTGAGACGCTACTTTTGCATTTGCTAGGTCAATAATGCTTTGCGGAAAACCATCGCCATCATCATCTACCTGTATACATAAATAGTTATCGGCTTGTTTTGCAGATATTTTAATTTGTTTTTTAGAATAGCGCAGCGCGTTAATTACTACATCACTTAACAGATACTCAATTAAGGTGACATCGAAGTACCAGCTTAGAGATTCATCCACCTCAATATCTATTTTCATTTGGGTTTGTTCAATGAAGCTTTTGTTTTTGTAGTACACATCGTTGAGTAAATCTTCTAGATAATTCTCTTCAATGGTCATGGGTAATTGTTTTTTTTCAAAGCGATATAGCGCGAGAAGCTGCATCAAACTGCCATTTAAACGAGACACCTCGTAATGCAAGCGAGATAACTCTTCGCTATCTTCACGGCCATTCTGCTTAGAACGAAGCGCGATTGCTTCAGTTGATTGGGTCAACATGCCTAAAGAGTTTTTCATATCGTGAACGGCGGTAGCCAAAACCGAAGAAAAATCGAGCTTGTCGTTAAGTGGCATGGTGTATCCTTTTTTACGCTTAATTGCAGTGTAACTGAAGCTAAGCTTTCTCGCAAAATCAACTACTTCCAAAAGCTGAATGGTCTAAATAAGTAACCAGTGTAATATATCTGCAATGGCTTTTTGCTAGATGTATTTTGCCAATTATAGCAAGTGGACTAGCGATGCGAAGCCAATCTGACTTTCCAGAGATGGAACAACTTTTAGCCTTACTTAATAAACACCAAGACAAAGTCACGGTAAAACAACTTTGCCAAGTTAGCTGTAAAACCGACCGCTTCCCGGTGCATCAGATCTCACTGGGTAATGCGAGCCAAGACAAACCTGCTATTTGTTTTGTTGGTGGGGTACATGGAGTAGAACGCATTGGTAGCCAAGTTGTGCTGTCTTTTATGGAAAGTATATTAAACCGTTTGGATTGGGACAAACAACTGCAGTTGCTGTTAGAGGCGTGTTATCTGGTTTTCATTCCCATCGTGAACCCGAGCGGAATGGTGTTACAGCGAAGGGCTAATGGTAATGGGGTAGATCTAATGCGCAATTCTCCAAGTTATGCAAAAGGTAAGGCGACGTTTATGGTGGGAGGCCAGCGTATTAGTCGACGGTTACCTTGGTATCAGGGGAATAAAAACGGCGTTATGGAAACAGAAAGCCAAGCCATTTATGACTTTGCCGAACAACACCTTTTCGGCAGGCCATTTAGTCTAGTGTTGGATTGCCACAGTGGTTTTGGTCACCAAGATCGAATTTGGTTTCCCTATGCAAAATCTGCCACAACGGCTATTGAAGATATTGGTTCTGTATATCGTTTACGCCAGGCATTTTTTGAAAGCTTCCCCCATCAAAACTACTTGTTTGAGCCCCAAACTAAACATTACGTCTGCAATGGAGATCTTTGGGATTATTGCTACGAGCAATCATTAAAACGACCAGGCATCTTCATCCCACTAACCTTGGAAATGGGATCTTGGCGTTGGTTAAAGAAAAATCCCTTACAAGTGTTTAGTAGTTTAGGTTTGTACCATCCAATGAAACCACATCGCGTTCAGCGTGTTTTAAGGCGACACTTGGTGCTAATGGAGTTTTTAATTAACGCCAGCTACTCTTGGCGCGTACTTCATCAAACTGAGCCGTTAAAACGTGCGACAAAACTTGCTAAGGACAAATGGTTTAATGACAAATAAAAGTCGTGGTCATCGACCAATTGTACTTATTCGAGGCTTGGTTCGCGAGCAACGCCATTGGGGATTTTTCAAAACTGTTCTTCAACAGTCTTTGCCTGAGCGAAAAATATTAAGCTTTGATATTCCTGGGAATGGTTCGCTTGCAAATCTTAAAAGTCCTTCGAGCATTGCAGAGTTGCGACAATCTTTGAGGATTCAACTGAAACTAAGTCCGCTTGAGATAAACAAGGTTGATTTAGTCGCGATTTCTTTGGGGGGAATGTTGGCAGTAGACTGGGCAGATAAATACCCACAAGAAATACACTCGATAACATTAATCAACTCTTCAAACGCGGCGTTTTCGCCGTTTTATCAGCGTTTAAGATGGCAGTCATACCTAAAAGTGTTGGGTATTTTATTTGCTAAAACAGATAGACAACGACAGCAGCGAATAATGAAGGTAACAAGCCAATTTCCAGCCTTACATGGCGATGTTATGGAAAACTGGCTAGCATGGTCAAAGGAACATGTTGTAACAAAGACAAATGCCTTTAATCAGTTAAAAGCAGCGATGTTGTTTAAATTAGCCATTAAACCAGTGGCGCCTGTTTTGGTGTTAAGTAGTCAGCAAGATCAGTTGGTTAGCGCGAAATGTAGTGGGCATCTCGCCAAGCATTGGGCTTGCACACATAAGCAACATACAAGCGCCGGGCATGACTTACCGTTAGACGCACCCGATTGGACGGTAAAACAAATACAAGCGTGGTTAGAAAGCTTGACCTCAGATTAGACCTCATCTAAGACTAAAACTGGTAGAGCAGAAGGATGTGACATATGAAGTTATGGATAACACTATTAGTACTTTTTAGCCCACTTTTATGTGCTAACCAGTTAGCCCTAGAAGTAATAGAAGGCGCTTATCCAAAACTTACGCTTAGATTGGAAAAAGTAACAGAGTTAACTCAGCATTTCGCCAATACGCAAAGCCCGGGGTTTGAGCCTGAGCTAAAAGACCATATACAAGTTGTCCTACCCACTAGCACTAGATGTATCAACAAAACGCTTACACCTTTAAAAGGCCGATTAGTCATTGTTGAGTTAGCTTGGACAGCAACCCTTGGAAAGCAGCTTGCTTTGATTAGCCAAAACAAACCTTGGCAACAAGCAAATATGCTGGTTCAGTTCCCTAGTAGTGACGAGCAATGTCGCCAACAAGTATTACAGTTAGCTTTTCCCGATTTACTGAGTTTCAATCAACAATGGGGCCGGGTAGAGCGAAAAGAAAGTGGTAGTGTTCAAGCTATCAGCTTTTTTGCGGCGCACGCCACTACTAAGGGTTATGTGTTCAAACTTGTTGCCCCAAACCCACAACGAGCTCAACAATACTGGCTAAAGCATTACGCTGAGTAAGGTTAAGTTGCGTGGTTTCACTAAAGTGTCATATTGCGCAGGAAACACTGTGTTTCAATAAGCTACCTTATTTAGTCTCGGATTTGCTGTTGAACCACACTGTATATCAAGAACCCACAGCTAAACTCAAAAAGCTAAAACGTTACCAATATGAACGCTACGCAGTGTTGTGCCGACTCGCTTATCCTTCTGCGATGGAAAGCATGGTTGAGCAATTAGACAAATACGTTTATCAAGATGTGTTTGATCGCTGGGGGCGTTCTACCACACGCGTATTATGGAAGGAGAACAAAGACGAAGTAATTGTGGTTTTTCGCGGCTCAATGAACATTTTTGATTGGTTAGTTAACTTGGCATTTGTACCTAAAAAGTATGTCGCAGAAGGCTACCAATATCATGTGCACTGGGGCTATTTGCAGCTGCTCGAACAGTTAAGTTGTGATCCACACCGTAGCAAACATCAGCTGACTGTTTACCAGCGGCTAGAATCGATACTGTTACCCTTGATAGCTCAGGGAAAACGCATCTCACTTACTGGGCATTCCTCTGGTGGGTGCATGGCTGTGTTAGTGGCAGATCGTTTAGAGAGGAAGTACCCCAAAAAAGTTAAACGGGTGGTTACTTTTGGTCAACCAGCAACGGGATTGTGGAACTTTAAAAAGCATTACACGCTACACCGAAAAACCTATCGAATTTGCTGTGACTTGGATGTAGTCACGTTTTTGCCGCCAGTGCCATTTATGTATTGGCACGTAGGGCGAATGCTTTGGTTGCATGACGAGAAAATTTACGAGAACACACCAACCTGGTATCGCTTATCTAAATCGATAGTGAGTTGGTTACTGCTTCCTTTTACTTACCATTACATGCGCAAGTATATTCGTAACAAAGACTACTTTGATGAACACTAAGGTTGAGGAATTGGGTTGGCACTGCGGTAGGACTGCACAGCGCGCATTCCTTTCTTGTTCACGCTCACTACTTCCGTTCTTGGCCAACGGCCACACAGTAAAGTGATTTCCTGTTCATTTTCCTTGTAATAAACGTAACGCTGGCCTTTACCCAACATGCAACACACGGGTTGCTCGTCTAAATAGCTAATATGAACAAAACCGTCGTCAGAACTTACGCTAGGGCACCAATCTTTGGTGGTTCCACCATGATGATTTGGCTGTTTGGCTTTAAGTACGGTGAGTACATCAACAGTGTTGGCGGGGTGGGTAGAAAACCAATTAAGGTAATCAGATACACTGAGCTCTTTGTCGTAAAACTTCGCTAAGGTCACTTTCTGCATTTGTAAAATGGCTAGGATCATAACCAGCAGCACAATAATGAATGGAAAAAGAATTCGATAGAGCAAAGTTCGGAGCATTATTTCTGCCGTAAGTTTAGGAATCGCCGACGATTCTAACAAAAATGTGACGTATGTCTAATTATTATTCGTGTATCTATCAGTGGCACTATATAAGTAAGGGAAATAGCTTATAGGAAAAGTGAATTTGTAAGGGGCTTAGCAAGGGTTACGATAAGTCTAACTGGAGAGATGCTATGTTACGTAAGTTATTGTTATTAATTGTTGTGATGAGTTTGATTGCTGCGTGGTTTAGCGCTGATCTTACCCGAGCTATTTTTGAAGCTAGCGCATTTGTTGCGGTCATTGTTATGTTGCTTTGCTCATTCTCGTTTAAGCGAAATAAACAATCTCGTTAAGCCTGTTTCTAACCTACCAAGGCGTTTAAGCCTTTCAAGTTATTTTTAATAGTAAGCTAGTATTATTAGTAATGAGACGCTGGCGATACTAATCCAAAGACTTACTCCCAATAATAAGGGTTTGATTCCAGCACTTTGCATATTCTTTGCGGTTAACCCGTAGCCGATTAAAAACAAACACACACCCAATAATTGTTTAGATACGCTAAACAAGCCTTGATATAAGCTATCAAACATAGGCACATAGTTGCTCACCAGCATGGCGAGTATGTAAAAAACGATGAAGTAGGGGAAAGAGAATTTTCCATCTTTCTCTTTAAAATAGACCGCGCTTAATAGGGCTACTGGAATGATCCATAACGCTCGCGCTAGCTTAACGGTGGTTGCCACCGTTAGCGCTTCGTCGCCATAAGCTGCGGCAGCACCAACAACTGAAGATGTATCGTGAATAGCAATGGCTGCCCAATAGCCAAATTGGCTTTGGCTTAAACTAAATAGGTGGCCCAGCACTGGAAAAAGAAATAAGCCACAAGCGTTAAGAATAAATACCGTAGCAAGCGCCAATGAGATTTGTTTGCTGCTGGCTTTTATCGCTGGCGAGACTGCTGCAATTGCGCTACCACCACATATAGCAGAACCTACAGAGATCAGATAGCCGGTTTTTCTTTCAATACCGAGTAGCTTGGTAACTACAGTGCCCAATACTAAGGTAAATAGGATAGAACCTACAATAAGGCCAAATCCATTTTGGGTGTATTCAATGGCTTGGTCGATGGAAATGCCGAAGCCTAAACCTACCACCGAGATAGCCAATAAACGTTTAGTTACAGCGCCAATATTAATTGCTTTAGGCGTAAATCCAAAACTCGCTAAACAGGCACCTATAACTAAAGCAGCAGGCCCATTAACCCAAGGACTTAACACCAATAGGGCAATGGCGATACATAGCAGGTCTGCGGCTTGAAATTGTTTAAGGTTTATCTGCATATCGCCCTCGTCGAATAGAGTTTTATTGTAGAGCCTTGGCGCTTCTGAGGGTAGAGTAAGTTTTGATTGATGAAAATCGATTAAAGATAAATATATTATTGTTTTTATTGGTGTATTCTATTGCTTATCAATAATATTGATTAAATTAATCAATATTATTCAGTGTCTGGTTTATCTCGTTATCGGTAAAAAAGCTCTTCTTCGATTTGTGGGCGCATTAACTCAGTAACCCTTTTCCCTTCGCTAATGGCTTCTTCCGCTCGATGGAAATCCATGATGCCGATATCTCCAAGTTTAGGCGAAAGTAGGATATCTGGCGGATCGCCAGCCATACGGGTGCGGGTTAATCGTTCTTGCATGATGTTTATTGAAGTAGACATTACCCCAATCATTCCCGGAGAGCGATTGCTGTTTTGTTGCTTTAAATTGCTTAGCATGGAATTGAGGTAGTCTTTGCCTCCGCCTAATAAACGCCAAAATGGCTGATTACTGGGGTTTTCATTGTGGCTAAGGGTCTCGTTTAAGTCGTCATCGAGTAGTGCAATCCGTGATTTATCATTGTTTAGGTTTACTGCAATGACTACATCCGCTCCCATGGCTCGGCATAAAGAAACAGGCACTGGATTAACCACTGCTCCATCAACCAACCATTGGTCGTTTAATCGATAAGGCGCCATTAACCCAGGCATAGCACAAGATGAACGTACGGCGTCTCGCACGCTGCCTTTTTGTAGCCAAATCTCCTTACCAGATTCTAACTCTGTGGCTACTGCTCCAAAGGGAATATCGAGTTGCTCTATGCGGTCGCTTCCAATGTATTGTTCGGCGGCATTAAACACTTTCTCACCAGTGAGTAATCCGCCTCTATACAACGAGAAATCCATTAAGTTAAATACTTGCCAACTAGATAGGCTTAAGGCCCAATCGGTAAGCTTATCTACTCGATGACAGGCATAAGCTGCACCCACTAATGCGCCAATGGAACAACCGGATACAATATGAGGTTGTATGCCCATTTCGCGCAAAGCCAAAATGACGCCTAAATGCGACCAGCCCCTAGCAGCGCCACTGCCTAGGGCAAGCCCAATAACCGGGTCCTTTTTATTCGACATCCTTTATCTCTCTGTGAATCCAAGTATTTACCGAGCAAGTGTTGCTGATATTAGCGGTGACTGCAACGGCGCAAGCAACAGATTCACGTTAAAGTCATCAGCTTGCTTTAACCAATCGCTCTATTGCTGGTTTCTTAATACTTCGCCTTGAACAAATTGTTGGTAGTCCTCTTGGCAAACGGCGTTTTCTGCTTTGACCGTTGCCATTCCAATGGTAAACCCTAGTAAGGCGTAAGCCACACACCAGATAAGCTGTTTGCGCTCTTGTCTTCTTCTCATTAGGTTCCCCAAACTGTTTTAGCAATGTTGTAGTGCGGCATTTGCAAACATTTCATTTTATTGAGTGCGGTACTCGTTTGCTGTTGATCCAAATAACCAAGGTCTAAAGCGTTAGCTGCTAACAATTCGTTGAATACCTTATAGCCAAACCACTGGCGCCTTAAGTGTGCGAGTTCTCGAGAAGCTATAACAATGAGGTGTAAGCTAAATATCCCTGCATGAGCCTCGTTCATGTGACTGGTTGCAACACTGTGTTTTCCCCATTCGTTGCGGGTAATGCTTTTCATCAACATAGCACTTAGGTAAGGATCTACATCTAAGAGTTGTAATTGTTTTTGTAGCGCGCGTTTACTACGTAATGATTTTAATAGTTTTAGCATGATTGAATCCTATATAGAGTCGTTGAGAGCGCTCAGTACTTGTTCGGCGTAACTGTCGCTGTCTAAAGACTGCATCCAACCAAATCGTCGACCAATTTCCGTGAAGGTGATGCGCTTAAGGTCTTCTTCGCTACCTAGCTCGGTATGACTCAGTTCATCCCAAGTGCTTAAGTGTACTAAGGCTGCTTGTTCGTAGCTTATTTCTAGGTTCATTAATTCTTGAGGGGTATATCCACTGTCAAACGCGTCGTTAGATACCTTCTGTTGCAGATAAATGACCGAAGCAGCGCAAGCGGTTTGTTGTTCGTAACGTTGATAAGTGGTTTCAGTTAGTTCGCTTGCTAAGGAATGAGGGGCGATAAAAGCCGTTAGCCCGATTATTACGCCAAGAAAACGTTTGCTAAATTGTTTTGTCATCGTGTCACCTTATTAAATACTTATTTGTATGGTGACGTCCGGTGTCTGATGAATCCTATTTAGGAGGGAGTATATTGATTCACCCAGTGCTTAGAAATATCGATAAATGACTTATAGATATGTCACTTTCCGTATAACTAACGGTATATCTGAGGTTAATACCGCTCTTCGAGTAAGCTCCTTCGTGAAAGAGTAAGCATCTGTGAGTTTGCAATAAGGCTTTCTTCAACAATGGCTTGAAGCGATGAGTTTCACAAAATTCATTGAATGCGCTGGATTGAGGAATTTAACTTAACGCACCGATTTAACATTTAGATTAGAATTATTCTACAGTTGAAGAATAACCAAACGATTATGACCATTAAGAACAAAGTTGGCCGACCCAAAGGGGATAGCCAAGCTCGAGAACAGCTGCTGTTGGCAGCCACAGAATTGTTCGTGAGCCTTGATTACGACAAAGTGTCAATTCGCATGATAGCGAACAAGGCAGAAGTAGATGCGGCTTTAATACGCTACTACTTTGGATCTAAAGCTCAGTTGTTTGGAGAAATGCTTAACAGTGTGGCAAAACCAGTTTTTGCTACTTTGGATAAAGCCAGTCGCGATTTTGATGCCGATGACTTAGGGCGTTTGATGCGCAGTTACTACCAAACAATGGTAGAAAACCCGTATTTTCCTAAGCTTATATTTAAGCTGAGCAACACCCCTAAAGAACATGAAAGTGCTCAACAACTGCAATATATGATCGATAATATGGGGCGCTTTAAAAGCAAACATTTATTCGACCAGCTATTAAGCAACAATGTGTTACTAGACGACGTTGACACAGAGCTAGCTCAGCTAAGTTTTTTAAGTTTAATGGTATTTCCATTTTTGATACCAGAACGCTTATTACAAGCCAATCAAATCGCATTATCTAAAGCTAAGTTTTTGAAACTAGCAGACCACAATATTCAATTGCTACAACGTGGCTTATTTAAACACAAAGGAACCGATTCATGAGCATCACTAAACCTTGGCTAATTATACCTGGCGTAGCAATAGGCATAATTGTGCTGGTGTTAGCTATCACCAGTAAAGAAGTGGTGCCGTTAAACACTGAGCATCAATCATCTCGCTTAGTGGAAGTAACAACACTAACTAAAGTTGATGCCGCACCCATGGCAATTGCTTTTGGTCAGGTTGAACCTAAAACCAATTGGGAAGCGGTTGCTGAGGTGAGTGGCAATTTGGTGTTTCGTCATCCGCAACTAGAAGAAGGGCGGTTTCTTAAACAAGGGACATTGTTGTTAAAAATAGATCCCTTGGAATACACCTTAAAAATGACTCAGGCGGAAGCAAATTTAAACGCTAGCAAAACCCAAATCACCCGCTTAGTTCAGGAAGAAACCAATCTAAAAACCAGTTTATCGATAGAGCGACAGCGGGCGTTATTGGTGGAAGAAGAGTATTTACGAAAACAAAAACTAAAAACACAAAACCTTATTTCAAGCTCTGAGTTAGAGAATGAAAAACAAAATGTACTGATACAAAATAAAGTTATTCAAGAGTTAGAAAATGCGCTGCAGTTAGTACCTGATGATCGTCGTGTATTAGAAGCGCAATTAGCTGTAGAGCAAGCCAAATATGAAGACGCCAAACGGCAACTAAGTAAAACCGAAATTGTATTGCCTTTTGATGCCAAAATAGCGGAAGTTAATATTGAAAACGAGCAGGTAGTTAACTTGCAATCGGTCATGGTAGTGGCGCAAAAACTCGACACAATGGTCGCCGATGTACAGTTGTCTTTGGGCGATATGCGCCAGTTGATCGCTAGCGTTCAACATTATCAGAACACTGCGGGTTTACCTTCCATTGACGATTTAAATTTTGATGCGTCTATTAGCTTGGTTGCTTCAGGCATTGAATACAAATGGCCAGCAAAAGTCGCTAGGGTTGCCGAATCTGTCAATGTAGCTCAAGCCACTGTTGGCATGTTTCTAGAGGTAGAGCAAAATCTCGCGGCGATGGATCTTGCTCAACAGATCCCCTTAACCAAAGGCATGTATGTGCAAGCGAAAATACAAGGCTATCCTCAATCTCATTTTGTGGTGCCAGAGCGAGCTTTACATGGCACTAATATCTACTTAATGGATGAACAGAAGAACCTCCAAATACTGCCCATTGATGTGTTGTTTAGAAGTGAGCAGGGCGTTGCGATTAGTGGTGAGTTACATGAGGGGCAAATACTCATTCTTAATGATTTAATTCCTGCTGTAAATGGCATGACCTTGCGTACCAAGGAGCAGGGTGATGCTTAATTTCTTTATTCGCCATCCAACCCTTGCCAATTTGTGCATGATCACCTTTTTGCTGCTGGGTTTAAGTAGCTTAGGTACCTTAAAGCGTGAAACATTTCCAGAGTTTACTAACCCCTTTATTATTGCAACGGTGGTTTACCCTGGCGCGTCGCCAAGCGAAGTAGAAGAAAGCTTATGTATGCGCATGGAAGATGCAGTAGACGGCTTGTCTAATATTGAAGAAACACGCTGTGAGGCTGTTGAAGGCTTGGGTTCGCTAATCGTTAAGTTAGACGGAGACGCAGATGTTGGTCGCATGTTGGTGGATATACAAACCGAAATAAACGCCATTAAAGACTTTCCAGAGCAAATTGAACCGCCAGTCGTAAAAGAAATGGATTGGGCTGAGCCGGTAGTGGATATCGCTATTAGTGCGCCAGCTAGTTGGCCGGATTTAAAAGCCTATGCTGAAGAATTGAAACACATTCTAAAAGTAGATTACGACGTGGCCATGGTGAGTGTGAGTGGCTTTTCTGATCACCAGTTACGGGTGGAATTAGACCAAACAGCGCTACGGCGACTGAACTTAAGTGTTAACGATATTGCGAGCACTATTAGCCAACAGAATATCAATTTGCCAGCAGGCACCATTGAATTAAACGAAAAGAATTTGCTGATCCGTTTTGATCAGCGAAAGCGAGACCCAATTGCATTAGCAAAAACCGTTGTCGCCTCAGACAGCAATGGCAGCGTGGTGTATTTAGGCGATGTCGCAAATATTAGTGATCGCTTTGAGCTAGATGAAGAAAAAATACTGTTTAACGACTTGCCCTCTGCGATGCTCAAAATCAGTAAAAACAAAGCCGACGATGCCTTGCGAATAAAAGATTCGGTTCAACGTTTTGTTGATGACCAGCGTCTGGTTGCGCCAAACGGGGTAAGCCTAACCTTAACCAATGATATGTCGTCACTGTTGAGCGACCGTTTAAACATGATGCTTAAAAACGGCTGGCAGGGCATCATTTTGGTATTTTTGAGCATGTGGCTGTTCTTTTCGTTGCGATATTCGTTTTGGATAGCCGCCGGTCTGCCCGTTGCTTTTATGGGTGGCATGTTCTTAATGTCGGTGTTTGGCTTATCGATCAACATTATGACCTTAGTCGGTTTGCTAATGGCCATTGGCATTATGATGGATGACGCGATTGTGATCGCTGAGTCAATTGCAGCGCATTTAGAGCGGGGAATGAGTGCTGACGAAGCGGTAGTTAAGGGTGTTAAAAAAGCGGCACCAGGGGTTATTTCATCCTTCTTTACTACCATTTTTGTGCTGGGTAGTTTGATGTGGCTAGATGGCCAAATGGGCGCAGTGTTAAGCGTAGTGCCAATGGCATTGCTGTTAGTGCTATGTATTAGCTTAGTAGAGGCATTTCTTATTTTGCCAAACCACCTGCGCCACACTTTGCAACATCAAGGCATTGAAAAGCCAGAGTCTGGCTTTAAAGCCAAGTTCCTCAATATGTTTGAAGATTTTCGCCTTAACAAATTAGTGCCGGCCGTAACATTTGTGGTTAAGTGGCGCTATGTTTCTGTGGGTGCGGTATTCGGCTTATTGCTGCTATCGTTTTCGTTGGTGGTAAGCGGTTTACTAAAGTTTACCGCGTTCCCTGAACTTGATGGTGATATTGCTGAAGCAAGAATCATTCTCCCACCAGGTTCAAGCTTGTCGCAAACCGAAACCTTAGTGGCAGAAATTGTGACTGCTGCCCGTCAAGTTGGCGAACAATTTACCGAACAGAATAACGAGCCGCAGCGTTTAATTCACGACATTACCGCTCAATACAATTACAACGCTGATGCCGGAGAATCTGGTCCGCATGTGGCAACTGTTCGTTTAGATATTTTATCAGCAGAAGTGCGCAATACTTATATCGAAGAGTTCATTAGTGCTTGGCGTGAACAAGTAGGTGAGCAAGCTTTACCGTTAGCGTTGGCGTTTACGCAACCTACTATGGGGCCAGCAGGACGAGCTGTTGAAGTGAGGCTACAGCATTCAGATTTAGACACCTTAAAAACTGCCTCGGTAGAGTTGCAAGCCTATTTGAGCCAGTTTAAAGGGGTGAATAGCATCCTTGATGACATGCGACCCGGTAAAGAAGAGGTGGTAATTTCGTTACGTGGTGGCGCTGAATCTTTTAATGTAAACGGACAAATGGTGGCAGAACAACTGAGAGCGTCTTATCAAGGAGCGATTGCGGATGAATTTCAACTTGGCCCTGAAAACATTCAAATCGATGTACGTTTAGATAAGTCGCAATCCGGTAGTTTACAAGCCTTGGCTAATTTCCCGGTAGTGCTTAGCGACGGAAAACAAGTGCCTCTATCTTCAATTGCCAACTTAGAATATCAACGATCGTTTGTCCGCATTCAGCGTATAGACGGCTTACGCACGGTAACTGTGATGGCTGATGTTGATACTCGAGTTGCTAATACCAACGAAGTGATGCAACTGGTACAAAAAAGTTTTCTTCCTGAGCTAATTGCTAAAATACCTGGCTTAAGAGTTGATTTTGAAGGGGAGGCTAAAGAGAGCGCTAAAGTGGGGTCGTCTTTGGGTAAGAGCTTCACAATTGGCATTTTTGGTGTTTTTGCCATTTTGAGTTTTCAATTTAGAAGTTACCTTGAACCCGTGATCGTATTAACTGTTATTCCCATGGCGTTAATAGGTGTGTTGTGGGGACACTTTTTGTTAGGGCACAGTCTAAGTATGCCCTCTATACTAGGCTTTATTTCATTGGCTGGGATTGTGACGAATGACTCCATATTGTTGGTGCAATATATTCGGCACCATTTAGATGAAGGAGACGATGTTTATCAAGCGGTGGTGAACGCCAGTAAAGAACGCTTCAGAGCGGTATTTTTAACCTCACTTACCACCGCCGCGGGTTTACTGCCGTTGTTGTTAGAGACTAGTTTACAAGCACAAGTGGTGCAGCCTATTGTGGTGTCTATTGTGTTTGGGATTGTAGCGTCAACGATGATGGTATTGTTTATTATTCCGGCGGCCTACGCTATTTTGGCCGATTGGAACTTAGTGCATAAGCATAAAAGCTTACATTAGTTATACGGCCAAGCCTCTTGCTTATTTAAGTATGAGGCTTGGTCAATTTAGGTAATTAGCCAGTAGAGGTGTGTGCTGAGGCTAAGTCGTAACACTGATAAGCAATTCCTCTAATGGCCACATCTCGCCTAAAGGCTTTTTTAGAGGCCTGACGATAGCTGGTGATTGATACTGTGTCTGCCGTTGGATATTGCGGGCGTACCGATTTTACATATTCATCGCGAGCTTCATGTCCTTTTGAATCATGGTGGCTAGTGTAATAAACACTGCCAAGTGCGGTGCATTGGGAGATATCTCGGTCGTCTTCCAATAACGTTACACCATGGTAAGTAGTGGGAGTGTTTGAGCAGCCCGTTAAAACAATTAGGCTAGCGGAAACGATAAGCATTAATTTATTCATGTATTACCTCGATTTAGTTTACGTACACTCTCCTTGTTGGTTATTTGTTCAATTGTAATGTCAACTTTTTGTTTTAGATATATCGCTAACAGACTCACAGAGTTATCGCTGCGCGAGTTAATCATCCCTTAGCCAACACATTTTCCAATTTCAAATATAGAGGGCTGGATATATATCCAGTATTTAAGGTAAGCTTACGCTATCTAAAGTTAGGAGTCTTTGCAGTGATCGCTACCATTAAAGGTATCTTAGAAGAAAAAGTCCCACCTTTTGTATTGATAGATGTAGCCGGAGTAGGCTACGAAATACAACTTCCTATGAACTGCTTTTACCAATTGCCCGAACTGGGTGAGTCGGTGCGTTTATTAACGCATTTTATTGTGCGAGAAGATGCCCAATTACTTTATGGCTTTCACGACAAAGCCTCGCGTTCGTTATTCCGCGAGCTGATAAAAGTAAACGGTATTGGGCCTAAAGTGGCCTTGGCCATTTTGTCTGGCTTGAGTTGCGAGCAATTTGTATTCGCGGTTAAACACGAAGACTTATCAAGTTTGGTAAAAGTGCCAGGCATTGGTAAAAAAACCGCAGAGCGTTTGTTAGTAGAGATGAAAGACCGTTTGAAGAACTGGAACGCCGAACTACCCGCTACACCATTAAGCGATAGTTTATCTAGCCATGGTGACTTACCCTTGGTGGCTACAGTTGATCCTAAAGAAGAAGCCGTTGCAGCGCTTGAGTCGCTGGGTTATAAAGGCATTCAAGCAGAAAAACTGGTTAAGCAAGTGTATTCAAACGGCATGATCAGTGAAGAGTTGATCCGCGAAGCACTAAAAGCGGCTTTGTGAACAAAGGTAGAGTAAATGATTGAAGCAGATCGCTTAGTTTCCGCCACGCCGGTGATTGAAGAAGAAACTGTAGACCGCGCGATTAGACCCAAAAAGCTGGATGATTACACCGGCCAGCAAGCGGTAGTTGAACAATTAGAAATATTTATTGAAGCAGCTAGGCGCAGAGAAGACGCGCTAGATCATTTGTTAATTTTTGGTCCTCCGGGTTTAGGTAAAACCACCTTAGCCAACATTGTGGCTAACGAGCTTGATGTGAATATTAAAACCACCTCTGGCCCTGTATTAGAGAAAGCTGGTGACTTGGCAGCTTTGCTCACTAATCTTGAACCTGGCGACGTATTGTTTATTGATGAAATTCATCGGCTTAGCGCAGTAGTTGAAGAAGTGCTGTACCCAGCGATGGAAGATTACCAGCTGGACATTATGATTGGCGAAGGCCCAGCGGCCCGCTCGATTAAACTCGATTTGCCCCCATTTACGTTGATTGGCGCTACCACGCGCGCAGGCATGTTAACGTCACCCTTGCGGGACCGCTTTGGTATTGTGCAACGCTTGGAGTTTTATAAAACTGACGACTTGGCCGAGATTGTTAAACGAAGTGCGCATTATCTAAATTTAGAGCTTGATGCTGAAGGGGCGTGGGAAGTTGCTAGGCGTTCACGAGGAACCCCGCGTATCGCTAACCGTTTATTGCGACGTGTTCGTGATTTTGCTGATGTAAAATTTGATGGCAAAGTAACGCAAGAAGTAGCTGCTAAGGCGCTAGATTTACTGAGCGTAGACAGTGCTGGTTTCGACTACATGGACACTAAGCTACTCAAAGCGATAACGGAAACTTTTGCAGGTGGTCCCGTTGGCTTAGACAACCTTGCTGCAGCCATTGGTGAAGATAAAGAAACCATTGAAGATGTACTCGAACCGTTTCTTATTCAGCAAGGCTATTTACAACGTACCCCACGTGGTCGCATTGCTAGCGATAAAGCCTATTTACACTTGGGTTTTGATATACCTAAGCGTTAAAAATGCTGTCGTTTAGTCACGACAGTGTGGTTTAAAAATCGGCTTAAAGTGTTTAGTTTTAAGCCGTTACCCCAGTTTTCTCACGCAATTCTCTAAATTAAGTGGTTTGAGTCTTAACCTTATGCACTTGCCTGTGTATAGTATTTTCTAATTGAAATACTAGGGTAGGTGTAATGTCGGTTTTAGCTGTTCGGGTTTATTACGAAGATACTGATGCGGGAGGCGTTGTTTATCATGCTAACCATATCAAGTACTTTGAACGAGCGCGTACAGAATGGCTACGAGAGCTCGGCTACGATCAAGATACCTTGATGGAACAAGATCTTTGTTTTGTTGTTCGTTCTCTTACTATCGACTACAAGCTTCCTGCTCGATTTAACCAAATGCTCAACGTAACAACGCGAATTGATACGATGAAACGAGCAAGCATGGTTTTCGAACAAACAATCACAAATGCTGCACAACAAGTCATTGCCCACGGAATGGTTACCGTGGCTTGTGTCACATTGTCATCAATGAAGGCCACGGCCATTCCTGAAACACTTAAAGAGGATTTACTCGGTGCACTCTGATATGTCATTTATCGGCTTGTTTTGGCAGGCGAGCCTATTAGTTAAGTTTGTAATGTTATTGTTGGTGAGTATGTCTATTTACTCGTGGGCGATGATAATTAATCGTAATCGAGTACTTAAGGCTGCAAAATCGTCTAGTGATAGTTTTGAACAGAAGTTTTGGTCTGGTGTAGATCTCAACAAACTGTATCAAGAAAGCAACGCGCGTGCTGATCATTTACAAGGAATGGAACAAATCTTCCATTCAGGCTTTAGAGAATATGTACGATTACATAAAACCAGCGGCAGAAGTGCTGACGCGGTTATGGACGGTACTTACCGAAGTATGCGGGTATCTTTGTCTCGCGAAGTTGAGTCCTTAGAAAACCAGCTGCCGATGCTAGCAACAATTGGTTCAATTAGCCCGTATATCGGCTTGTTTGGTACTGTGTGGGGCATTATGAATGCTTTTATTGCCTTAGGCGAAGTTCAACAAGCCAGTTTGAATATGGTTGCACCAGGCATTGCCGAAGCACTTATCGCAACGGCTATGGGCCTATTTGCTGCTATTCCTGCGGTTATTGCCTTTAACCGTTTTTCGACCGGGGTGGCTAAACTAGAAAATGGTTATGCCAACTTTATGGAAGAGTTTTCCAGTATTTTGCATCGTCAAACGCACACTGGCGCTAACTAGTAAGGGGCGAGAGTGAACCATTATCAACGTCCTAAAAGACGCTTAGTTGCCGAGATTAATGTGGTGCCCTATATCGATGTGATGTTGGTGCTACTGATCATTTTTATGGTAACGGCTCCGCTCATTACCCAAGGGGTAAAAGTGGATTTGCCTCAGGCTAGCGCAGAAGCGATGCCCGAAGACAGTAAACCACCGTTGGTTGCTACCGTAGATGAAAGTGGTCAGTACTTTTTAGACACTGGCGATAACAGTGACTCTGCTAAGCAATCGGTGTCTGGAGACGATCTACAAGCTTTAGTGATTGCGCATCTGCAGTTAGACCCTGATTTACCCGTAGTAGTGCGTGGTGACAAAAATGTTCGTTATGAGCAAATTATAAACTTAATGGTATTGCTGCAAAGTGCAGGTGTACCTTCTGTGGGTTTAATGACCCAACCCGACAATAATTAGAATAGGAATAGCATTGAAGTCGCCATTTAGCCTATCGGTTATTATTTCAATTGTGCTGCATGCCGGGTTGTTTATCGCTTTGGTATGGTCGGTAGATTTTGAGCGGGTGAAGCTAGAGCCAACACCGAGTGCACCTATTATTAACGCAACGGCTGTAGACATTAATCAAGTGACTCAGCAAGTTGAACGTTTAAAGAATCAGCAACAAGCCAAGGTAGATAAAGAAAAACAACGTATTGCCAAGGCCGAGAAAGACGCCGAGCAAGCGCGTAAAAAGCGCTTAGCTGAAGAAAAGCGAATTAAGCAACTGGAGTTGGAAAAACGCCAGCAGGAAAACGCTAAGAAAAAAGCGGACGAACAAGCCCGCCGAGCCAAAGAAAAACAAAAACTAGAGCAGCAAAAGGCAGCTAAAGCCGAGGCTGAGCGCGTTAAGAAAGAAGAACAGCGCAAAGTAGCAGAAGCTGCCGCCGTGGCTGCAGAAGCCGAGCGAGTGCGTAAAGTGGAACAGCAAAAGAAAGCTGAAGAAGCGGCACGTAAAGCAGAAGAAACTCGCAAACGTAAAGAAGAAGAGGCGAGAGTTGCTTCTGAGAAAGCGGCTAAAGCTGAAGCTGAACGTAAACGCCAAGCTGAAATCGCTCGCCAGGAAGCTGAGTTTGAGCGTCAAATGCAGTCGGAAATGGCTGTAGAAGCAAATGCCAGACATCAACGCCAAGTACTTGGTGAGGTAGATAAGTACCGAGCGCTAATTATGTCTACTATTCAACGTAACTGGTTGATTGAACCAAGCATGTTAGGCAGACAGTGCCAGATCCAACTCACTTTGGCGTCTAGCGGTTTTGTTACCAGTATCGGCGATGGTAAAGGTGATAGAGCAGTGTGTGAATCCGCTCGTCGAGCGATTAAAAAAGCGGTTTCGTTACCCGTTTCTAAAGACCCAGATGTATTTGCGAAAATGAAAAATATTACTTTAACCTTAAAACCGGAATAGCTGTGATGATGAAAAAATTCTTAGTGAGTGTGAGCTTAGTGTTCGCATTTATGAATGTTGCTCAAGCTAACCTAGAAATTGTAATCACGGAAGGTGTAGACAGTGCTCGCCCTGTTGGGGTAGTGCCGTTTGTATGGCAAGGACATGGAGACGTCCCTCTAGATTTAGCGAAAGTAGTCGCGGATGACTTACGCCGCTCAGGCAAGTTCAACCCTGTTGCCATTAGTGATATGCCGCAGACCCCACAATCAATAGAACAAATTGATTATGAAGCGTGGGCTGCATTGGGCGTAGAAGCGGTACTGACCGGAAAAGTAGAAGCGCTAGAGGCGGGTAAGTTCAAAGTGAGTTACACCTTGGTAGATGTATTACGAGGGCAAGTAACCGCGGGCAATAAACAAGAGCTAAAAGATGGCCAGTTAGTGACTAGCCAAGATCATATTTTGCTCGACCGTTTCAAAAGTGTTGCACGCGCTCAGTTGCGCCAAATGTCGCATTTGATCTCGGATGGTGTTTATCAGTCATTGACTGGAGAGCGGGGTGCATTTCTCACTCGTATCGCTTACGTAGTGGTGAACAATGAAGCTACATACCCATATCAATTACGCATTGCTGATTATGACGGTCACAATGAAAAAACCTTATTGCGCTCTCAAGAACCGCTTATGTCACCGTCTTGGTCGCCAGACGGCCGCCAACTGGCCTACGTAAGCTTTGAGAACCGTACTGCAGAGATTTACGTTCAAGATATCTATACGTCACAACGCACTAAACTTACGTCTTTTAGCGGTATTAATGGGGCGCCAGAATGGTCACCAGACGGTTCCAAAATCGCCTTGGTATTATCAAAAGATGGCCAACCAGATATTTATGTGATTGAAGTTGCCAGTAAAAAGTTAAAACGTATCACTAAAAACCGTCGAATCGATACCGAGCCTACCTGGTTGCCAAGTGGCAACGATTTGCTGTTTTCTTCGGAGCGTGGCGGTAAACCACAAATTTACAAAGTTAACTTAGACACTAACAAAATCAACCGCGTTACCTGGGAAGGTGAAATGAACTTAGGTGGCTCGGTAACACCTGACGGTTCAGCATTGGTGATGGTGAGTCGTGTTAACGGCCAATATCGCATTGCTCGCCAAGATTTTGATACGGGTTATGTACAAGTATTAACGCGCACTCAATTAGATGAGTCGCCAACAATTGCACCGAACGGAAGCATGATTATGTACAGCACAGTGGCCGGCGGCCGCCAAGTGTTGGCATTGGTGTCCATGGACGGAAGATTTAAAGCAACTTTACCAGCTAAAGAGGGCAGTGTACGCGCTCCAGCTTGGTCTCCTTTTTTAAACTAGAAAAAACTATGTGATTACAAGGAATCCATAATGCAATTCGAAAGAGTAGTAAAAACAATATTTTTAGGTTTAGCCTTTGCGGGTTTAGCAGCGTGTAGCTCAAACAACACTAGCGATAGTGATGTGAGCGAAACAGATAAAGCCGGTGGAGAAACCGTTATTATCGAAGATACCACTAATGACGAAACAGCTGGCGGCGTAGAAGTTGGTTCAGTTGATCCAGTGTTGAGTGCTGAAGAAGAAGAGCGCCAAAAGGCTGCTGAATTACGTCAAAGCCAAGTGGTTTACTTTGAGTTTGACCGTTCAGACATCGGCGGTGAATACGCCGAAATTCTTGAAGCTCACGCTAGCTACTTACGTGATAACCCATCGGTATCAGTGCTAATTGAAGGCCATACCGATGAAAAAGGCACGCCAGAGTACAACATCGCGTTGGGCGAACGTCGTGGTAAAGCCGTTTCAAAATATTTGCAAAGTTTGGGTGTGTTAGCATCGCAGATCTCAATCGTAAGTTACGGCGAAGAGAAGCCTGTAGATAATTCTCATACCGAAGCAGCTATGGCTAAGAATCGTCGAGCTGTGTTAGTTTATTAATACGCTTAATCGTGTAGAGTAATTTATGAAACTTAATATGATTACGGCTACTTCTGTAGCCGTTTTATTTTCCGCTAGTATTTATGCCGCCGCCCCTGTAGAGGAAGCCGGCAGCTCGTCAAAAGCTGTAGCTGTTACGTCAACCGCGTCTAGCTTAAGTTTAGAGCAACGCATTGAGCGCTTAGAGCGTATGTTGCAAGCGCGTAATCAAGTTCAACTCGACTTACAAAATCAAGTAGAAGATATGTCTAACAGCATGTCTACCTTAGTGGGTCAGCTAGAGCAGAGTAATTATCAAATTGAACAAATGATTGAGCGCCAACGCGAAATCTATCAAGAAATGGATCGCAGATTCGCTCAAGTACAAAGTTCGCCTGTTACCGCAAAATCAGCCACCGATTCTGCTGCGCCAACCGCTGCTGGTGAAGACCAAGCTTACGACGCCGCAGTGGCTTTAGTTATGCAAGATAAAGATTACGATGCTGCCATACCGGCTTTTCAAGGCTTTATTGCTGACTACCCTAAATCCACTTATGCACCTAACGCGCATTATTGGTTAGGCCAGCTACAATATACACGTGGACAACGTGATGCGGCCTCAGAACAGTTTAATAAAGTTGTTAACGATTATCCGCAATCTAATAAGGTTGCTGAGTCATTGTTAAAATTAGGTATCATTGCACAATTTCAAAATAACAATGAAGAGGCAAAAAGCTTGTTTGCTCGCGTTGTAAAAGAGCATCCAAATACTGCAGCAGCAGGATTGGCACAGAATCGCTTAGCGCAGTTTTAACGCGCTTTTAAGCGAATAAAGTTCAGCAAATTCAAAATTCTGTACAAACATGAAGCTGGTTGCTTAATTGCTGAACGCTTAGAAAAAAAGATTCAAAATACTATTGCACAACAGTCTTAAATCCGTATCATAGGCCGCCGTTGAGTCGGGGCAATTGCAGAGGCAATTTTGAGCCGGATTTAACTGAAGTTCAGAGCGGGTTGTTAGCTCAGTTGGTAGAGCAGTTGACTTTTAATCAATTGGTCGAAGGTTCAAATCCTTCACAACCCACCAATCTCTTCTAGCTTTTCACTGAAATAGCCACTAATTCTTTAGTCCAATAACTGCCATTCGCTTAGTTCACTGTGTATAATACTCGAATTATTTTATCTCAGATGTAGTTATGCAGCAGCTCGAATATTTTAACGAAACCATTTACCCATTTCCTCCTAAACCAGCTCCGCTTGATGATGAGCAACGTGCAGCGCATAAAGCGCGCATTAAGCAACTGCTCGTAGAAGAAGATGCTGTATTGGTGGCGCATTATTATACCGACCCTGAGATTCAAGCTTTGGCCGAGGAAACTGGTGGCTGTGTCGCCGATTCATTGGAAATGGCTCGCTTTGGTAATAACCATCCCGCAAAAACTCTCCTGGTTGCTGGCGTGCGCTTTATGGGGGAGACTGCAAAGATCCTTACCCCTGAAAAGAAAGTGATCATGCCCACTTTAGAGGCAACCTGTTCTTTGGATTTAGGGTGTCCAGAAAAAGAGTTTGCAGCGTTTTGTGATGCTCACCCTGACCATACTGTAGTGGTTTACGCTAATACGTCTGCGGCGGTAAAAGCACGTGCTGATTGGGTAGTTACCTCTAGCATTGCAGTAGATGTGGTAGAGCACTTAGACGCTGAAGGTCATAAGATTATATGGGCGCCAGATAAACACCTTGGCGGGTACGTTGCTAAGCAAACAGGCGCCGATATGTTGTTATGGCAGGGCGCCTGTATCGTGCATGACGAGTTCAAAGCAAAAGCCTTACAGCAGTTAAAACAGCAATACCCAGACGCAGCAGTATTGGTTCACCCTGAGTCTCCAGAAAGCGTTGTAGCGATGGCTGATGCAGTAGGCTCTACTAGCCAGTTGATCGCTTCTGCACAGTCTTTGCCACATAAGAAGCTAATAGTGGCCACAGACAAAGGCATCTTCTACAAGATGCAGCAAGCTTGCCCAGATAAAGAAATGATTGAAGCGCCAACCGGTGGCAACGGTGCTACTTGTCGCTCTTGTGCGCATTGCCCGTGGATGGCGATGAATGGCTTAAAGGCTATTGAGGAAGCTTTGTTAGACGGTACTGGTAAAGAAGTGTTTGTAGATGAAGCCCTTATTGATCGGGCATTGGTACCGCTAGATCGTATGTTAGGTTTTGCAAAAAACAATCAGATAAAGGTGAAGGGGAACGCTTAAGCGTTAATCATCATATCTCAAGCCAGCCTAAGTGCTGGCTTTTTTGTGTCTGCTTGAGAGAGCGAAGAGGGTATATTATTAATGTTTTTGTCATCAATAAAGGTTTGCTATACTCTTCGGGTTTTGTGCCTAATAACTAGCAGAGAAGTAGATGAGAGTTGAAACAGATATAAAGCTGGGTTTTAAAGACGTTTTAATCAAACCAAAGCGTTCAACATTAAAGAGCCGTTCGCAGGTTGTACTAGATCGGAATTTTACCTTCAAACATACTGGCAGTCAATGGGAAGGCGTACCTGTTATTGCTGCCAATATGGATACGGTAGGAACATTTGGTTTAGCAAAAGCCTTAGCCGAGCACCGAATGATGACGGCGGTTCACAAGCACTACAGTATTGAGCAATGGTCTGAGTTCTTATCTGCTATGCCGGCAGACAAGATAAAGTACTTAATGGTGAGTTGTGGCACCTCGGATGCTGACTTTGAAAAAACGAAGCAAATTTTAGCGCTAAATAAAAACCTACAGTTCATCTGTGTAGATGTTGCAAATGGCTACTCTGAGTATTTTGTAAGCTTTGTTCGCAAGATGCGAGACACTTTCCAAGATAAAGTGATTGTAGCGGGTAACGTAGTTACTGGTGAGATGGTAGAAGAATTGATACTTAGTGGTGCTGATATCGTAAAAGTGGGTATTGGCCCTGGCAGTGTTTGTACAACGCGCGTTAAAACAGGGGTTGGTTACCCTCAGTTGTCGGCCATTATTGAGTGTGCTGACGCTGCTCATGGTTTAGGTGGACAAATTGTTGGTGATGGTGGCTGTACCCAAGCTGGTGACGTAGCCAAAGCATTTGGCGGCGGCGCTGACTTTGTGATGTTAGGCGGTATGTTAGCCGCTCACGAAGAGAATGGCGGCGAAGTTGTAGAGCAAGATGGCAAGAAGTTCATGAAGTTCTACGGTATGAGCTCGCAAACCGCAATGGATAAGCATACCGGCGGTGTAGCCGAGTATCGAGCATCTGAAGGTAAAACGGTATTGCTTCCTTATAAAGGCAGCGTTCAGTTAACTGTTCAAGATGTGTTAGGCGGCGTACGTTCGGCGTGTACTTATGTTGGTGCGTCTGAACTTAAAGAGTTGACTAAACGGACGACGTTTATCCGAGTACAAGAGCAAGAAAACCAAGTGTTTGGCATTACTAAGGTATAAGCCCTTATAGCCAATAACGACATAAAGCCCCAATCGCAAGCGTTGGGGCTTTGTTTTTTTAGCGTATTATTTGAACCAGCTTATGTGATTGCTGCGGTTTCACAGCTTGTGGTTGCTGGGTTATCGCTGTTTCTACACAAATAAAGTTATCCGCACTGCTTACATCTGGCATTTTGTTTGCGAGTTTATCGCCAGGATTCCATACCACTACACTGTCGTGACCACGATGTTCTATGGTTGTTTTAGATGCCCCAAAAACTAGCTGACTGACCGATTGAGGCTGCAAATAGATGCGATCTGTTTCGTCACTTAAGGTAAAACTAGCGACATTATCTACTTTTGTGCTTGATACTGAATCAATATATTGATCGCCAAGTGATCCGATGTGTAGTTTTTTTACATCAGTAATGAAATAACTGTGCAAGGCGCCAGTATATTTGAAGCTTTTTTCGCTGTGATTAGTCGTGACTAATTCGATTCTAGCCTCTGACCCTAAAGTAAAACTACAGCTTAACGCGACTCCTGAGTTAGAGCTGCTTGGTAGTGAAAAGCTTAGGTAGCAATGCTCTTGGCTTGTGGTAATGGTGTCTAGCGTCCACAAGCTGGTTCTTGCGTAACCATGCTTAGTGTTGTTTTCGTTACCTAGATTACCGAAATTTGGCCAACAAATAGGTATACCACCTCGTATCGCTGCTCCTTTGGTAAATAAGCTATCATCGCTTAACCAAAGTTTTTCATCGCCAGGGTTAGGGCGGTAACTCACCAAGTGGGCGCCTTGTTGGGCAATAAGAGCCTTTGCTGCAGGGTGGTCAACCCAATAGAACACCATTCCTTCGTTGTTATGTACTTCGAACACGGCATTATCTAGCTGCTTGACGACTTTGAGTTGGAGCTTTTCTAGGATCATAAATTTTACCTATAAAAAAAGCGACCCTAAGGTCGCTTTAATATTCTAGCTTAAAAGCTACATTTCTTATTTAGAGATGTGAGCGATTAGGTCTAGAACTTTGTTTGAGTAACCGATTTCGTTGTCGTACCAAGATACAACTTTAACGAACTTGTCAGTTAGAGCAACACCAGCTTTTGCATCAAATACAGAAGTTTGAGTTTCGCCGATGAAGTCTTGAGAAACAACTTGGTCTTCAGTGTAACCAAGTACGCCAGCCATTTCGTCTGCAGAAGCAGCTTTCATAGCAGCACAAATTTCTTCGTAGCTAGCAGCTTCTTTAAGGTTAACTGTTAGGTCAACTACAGAAACGTTAGCAGTAGGTACGCGGAAAGCCATACCAGTTAGTTTGCCGTTTAGCTCAGGAAGTACAACACCTACAGCTTTAGCAGCACCAGTTGAAGAAGGGATGATGTTTTGAGAAGCACCACGACCACCGCGCCAGTCTTTAGCAGAAGGACCGTCAACAGTTTTTTGAGTAGCAGTAGTAGCGTGAACAGTAGTCATAAGACCAGATTCGATGCCCCACTTGTCGTTTAGTACTTTAGCGATAGGCGCTAAACAGTTAGTAGTACAAGAAGCGTTAGAAACGATGTCTTGACCAGCGTAAGAAGCTTGGTTTACGCCCATTACGAACATAGGAGTAGCGTCTTTAGAAGGACCAGTAAGAACTACTTTTTTCGCGCCAGCAGTGATGTGCTTACGAGCAGTCTCGTCAGTTAGGAAGATACCAGTTGCTTCAGCAACTACATCTACACTAATAGCATCCCATTTTAGATCTTCTGGGTTGCGCTCAGCAGTAACGCGAACAACGTTGCCGTTTACTACTAAGTTACCGTCAACTACTTCTACGCTACCGTTGAAGCGACCGTGAGTTGAGTCATACTTAAGCATGTAAGCCATGTATTCAACGTCGATTAAGTCGTTAATGCCTACAACTTCGATGTCGTTGCGCTCAACAGAAGCACGGAATACGAAACGTCCAATACGGCCAAAACCGTTAATACCAACTTTAATTGTCATAGTGATACCTAATGTTCCTAGTGTTAACAGATGTATAATTTGGTTGTAAACTTACAACATTTTCAAATTTCTTCAAGTCGAATCGGCGATTAATTTGCGCGACATCAATTAATGCCTTAAAAATGAGCAAGCTAACATTTGCAGGAAGAAGTATTAGCTCAGAAGTAAAAAAAAACAATCAATATCACTCAATCTCAGATAAAATTAATTTAGCGAAATTTGTGCTAGATCGAAAAATCGAGCGTTAGGATGAGTACAATACACGCGCTAAAAAAACAATAATTAGTTAGATAAAAGCAATAACTCGGGAAATGTTATGTCAGATCAAATCATTGAACAGTTGGTAAAGCTTCGCGGCATTGAAACCAGCTACGTTGATGCTTGGGGAAATCCGGCGCAAGTCGTACCTGAAAGCAAATTAAAACTGTTAAAGGCGCTAGGTTATCCAGTAGATAATGCAGAGCAATTAGCACAGCGTTATGAAGAAGACGTGCTTAACTATTGGCAGCAAGTAATGCCAGTGGTAAAAGTGGTTCGTGTTGCTTCAGAATATCCACTTGAAATCCGTGTTCCTATTGAATTAGCTAACCAAGAGTTTACTTGGAAGTTAAGCACAGAGCAGGGTGAACAGTTTAAAGGGCAAATTACCCCTGTTGATGGCGAGCTAATTGAAGCTCACGCTATAAACGAAGTGGAGTATCAAGCTTACACCGTTAGCCTAAGTCTAGAATTACCTATTGGCTACCACAATTTAAGTATCTCGTTAAAAGGTGGTCGTAAGGTATTAGCTGAAACTCGTTATATTGTTGCGCCTCAAGCAGCATACATTCAGCCAGATATTGCCAACGGTAAAAAGGTATGGGGCCCAAGCGTACAGCTTTATTGTCTTCGCACCGAAACCAACTGGGGCATTGGTGACTTCTCAGACCTACAAGTATTAGTTAAAAACATTGCTGAAAAAGGCGGTGATTTTGTTGGTCTAAATCCAATCCATTCTTTATACCCTGCTAATCCAGAAGCGGCTAGCCCTTACAGCCCATCATCTCGTCGCTGGTTGAATGTTGTTTACATCGATGTTGAAGCGATTAGTGAGTTTGCTGAGTCAGACGCAGCTGCGTTAGTAGCAAGTAGTGTTTTCCAAAACCGCTTAGAACAGCTACGTAGTAGCGAGTGGGTAGACTACACCGGTGTAACTGAAGCTAAAATTGAAGCACTTAAACTCGTCTTTAAGCAGTTCCAAACCATTCAAAAAGGCCGCTCTAAGCGTGCTAATGCTTTCCGTAGTTTTATCAAAGAAGGTGGCGAGAGCTTAGCAGCTCAAGCAACTTACGATGCACTACAAGCACATTTATACGACACCATTGGCAATGCATGGGGTTGGCCAGCTTGGCCTGATGAGTACAAAGAGTACCATTTACCTGCAGTAGCCGAATGGGTTAAAGCCAACCAAGACGATGTTGATTTCTACTTATGGTTACAGTGGATTGCCGATGAGCAATTAGCCGCTGTTGACCAAGTGGCTAAAGATTCGGGTATGGCAATGGGCCTATACCGTGATTTAGCAGTAGGTGTAAGTGAAGGCAGTGTTGAGATTTGGGCAAATGGCGATCTTTACTCACTAGATGCTAGTGTTGGCGCACCACCAGACATCCTAGGTCCTTTAGGTCAAAAGTGGGGTTTACCTCCAATGGACCCATCGGTTCTAGAAGAACAGCAATACCAACCAATGGTTGATTTGTTCCGTTCTAACATGCGCTCTTGTGGTTCATTACGTATTGACCACGCCATGGCATTATTACGTTTATGGTTAGTGCCTGTAGAAGACTCTGCTGATAAAGGTGCTTACCTTTACTACCCAATCCAAGACCTACTAGGTATTTTGGTACTAGAAAGTCACCGTAATCAGTGTCTGATTATTGGCGAAGATTTGGGTACTGTACCTGACGGCATTTTTGAAGTGCTGCAAGAAAACGGTGTTCACTCATACCGTATTTTCTTCTTCGAGCAAGCGGAAGACGGTGGTTTCATTTCTCCAGCGCATTACCCAGAGCAAGCAATGTCTGCGGTAACCACGCATGACATGCCTACACTTCGCGGTTTCTGGCATTGTGATGATTTAGCTTTAGGTCGCGAACTAGGTATCTACCCAGACGAAGAAGTATTGCAAAGCCTTTACCAAGATCGTCATGAGAACAAGCAGAAATTGCTTGATACCTTACACGGTCACCAGAGCATTCCAGACTATATCTCACGTGATGTGAATTGGGTGGGCATGGATAAAGGTCTGAACTACGGTATCCAAGTTCATATGGCCAAAGGTAGCTGCAACTTGTTATCTGTTCAGTTAGAAGATTGGATGGAAATGGACAAACCAGTTAACGTACCGGGCACGTCAAGCGAGTATCCAAACTGGCGCCGTAAGTTGTCTTGGAACTTAAGTGACTTATTTAATAATCACGATGTTCAACACTTAATGTACTCACTATCTGACGCTCGCGCTAAAGTTAGCAAGTAACATTGACGAAATTGTAATCAAGCGCTCCTAGGAGCGCTTTTTTTTGCCTATGAAAATGTTTTCTATCTCACTTTAATCCCTATTAATTGAGAAAAGCTTGGAGACTTGCGCTAACCTAAGCTTAAATGACCAAATCCCCTTATTCTCAGGACCTTAAGGTAACTATAATAATGAAACGATCTTTGTCTTCTCAGGTTTCTCAATTAGTTCAACAATTGTCTAGCGTTCGCTTAAGCGAACCATTTAACTCACTGGGTTTAAACGCTGTAAAAAGCGGTAAGGGTTTAGTGTTGCGAGCTTGGCAACCAGACGCCAAATCGGTCTCTGTATTGTCCCTTAAAGGCGATGTGCTGGGGACCATGAGTCAGCTATCGCCGCAAGGCTTATTCGAATTAGAGTTTGACACAGACCAAGCCTTTGCATATAAACTTGAAGTCGATTTTGGTGATAACAAAATTAAAGTTATCGACCCTTATCAGTTTACTGAAGTTGCCTACGAAGGCTTAGCGACTATGTCTCATGCACCGCAAAACCTTTATCAGGTATTGGGTGCCCAAGTTAAAACCATTGAGGTTGATGGCGTCGCGGTTAAAGGTGTGCGTTTTGGGGTGTATGCGCCTAGCGCTTCAGCGGTTAGTTTAATTGGTGATTTTAATCACTGGGATGGTCGTCGTTTACCAATGCAGCGCTCACTAGACGGCCACTGGGTATTGTTTGTACCTGGCTTAGACGCGGGTACTAAATACAAGTATGAATTAAAAGATCGCCACGGACATTCTCTCCCACACAAAACTGACCCGGTAGGTTTCAGCTCTGAGCAATACCCGTCGTTTGCCTCTGTAGTTTGGGATCACGACCAATACCAATGGAATGATCAGGCTTGGATTGATTCGCAGAATAATGATAAACGCCATCAACCAATGAGCGTATACGAAGTTCATTTAGGATCTTGGCGTCGTAAGATTGAAGACACAGGCAATAACTATTTGAGCTACAGAGAGCTTGCTGTAGAGCTTGTGGAATACATCAAAGAGATGGGTTACACCCATATTGAGGTATTGCCTATTTCAGAGTTCCCATTTGATGGCTCTTGGGGTTATCAACCTATTGGCCTGTTTGCGCCTACTAGCCGTTTCGGTAATCCTGATGACTTTAAATTCTTAGTCGACCAGTGCCACCAAAATGGCATAGGTGTGATTGTAGATTGGGTACCGGCGCATTTCCCTAGTGATTCACACGGCTTGGCTCAGTTTGACGGAACCCACCTTTACGAGTACGAAGATCCTCGCCGTGGTTGGCATAATGACTGGAACTCTTACATCTACGACTTTGGCCGGGATACGGTTCGTCAGTTCTTGGTGGCCAGCGCACTCATCTGGTTAGATAAGTTCCATGTAGATGGTCTTCGAGTTGATGCTGTTGCCTCAATGCTTTACTGGGATTATTCGCGCGAAGAAGGTGAGTGGGTACCTAATGTAGATGGTGGCAACCACAACTACGAAGCAATTAGCCTACTAAAATGGTTTAACGAAGAAGTGTATCGCCAATATCCACATGCGATGACCATTGCTGAAGAGTCTACTGCTTTTGCTGGCGTTTCTCGTCCAACCTTTACCGGTGGATTAGGCTTTGGCTTTAAGTGGAACATGGGCTGGATGCATGATTCTTTGGACTACATGCAAAAAGACCCAGCGTTTAGAAAATATCATCATAACGAAATTACTTTTGCCATGGTGTACAACTATGACGAAAACTTTGTGTTGCCCATTTCTCACGATGAGGTGGTACATGGTAAAGGTTCGTTGCTGGGTAAAATGCCTGGAGATGAGTGGCAACAAGCCGCTAACTTACGAGCCTATACCGCATTTATGTATGCTCACCCGGGCAAGAAGTTGAACTTTATGGGTAACGAAATTGCTCAAGCCAGTGAGTGGAACCATGATACTAGCCTAGAGTGGAATGTGCTGGAGTTTCCCAAGCACAAAGGCCAGCAAGAGCTAGTTAAGCAACTAAACAAAGTCTACCGTGGCCATCCGGCAATGTTTGAGGGTGATTACGATACCAATGGCTTTGAATGGATTGACCATGATGATTGGGAAAAAAGCGTACTGGTATTCCAGCGTAATGCCCTTAATAGCCAAGAAAAAGTTGTTGTAGTGAGTAACTTTACACCTGTTCCCCGCAATAACTACCGCTTAGCCTTGCCAGAGCAAGGGCGTTACCGCATTATTCTAAATACTGACTCAGAAATGTATTGGGGCAGTAACTACGATGCGGGAATTGAATTCCAATCTGAAGCGGTTGCCAGCCATGGTCGCGAAAATTCACTGATATTAAACTTGCCACCACTATCAACATTGTATTTAATCAAAGTAGATTAAATAATTGATAACTCCCCCTGTCCAAAGCAGGGGGACCTAAGGTTTACATGTCAACAAGAAGTCAACTAAAGCCTTTACCTTTTAGCCTGAGTCAATATCAGGTGTCCCCTGGAAGAGATTTCCCCCTAGGCGCTACGCTTGATGCCAATGGATGTAACTTCGCCATTCATGCCGGCGATGCCAAACACATAGAGTTATGTTTGTTTGATGAGCAAGAAAACGAAATCTCTCGTTTAGTGTTGCCCGGCAAACAAGGCGGTATTCGCTATGGGTATGTGGAGGGTATTAAAGCCAGTCAATTTTATGCTTATCGGGTGTTCGGCAAATACCAGCCTGAACACGGCTGTTGGTATGATCCACGCAAGCTAATTCTAGACCCTTACGCTAAAGCCATTTCTCGACCACTTGTTTGGGATAGTAAAGCTTACCAGGAAGATGACGCAGACCTTATACCTAAGTGTATTGTTCGAGATGACGATTTTGATTGGCAGGGCGTAGCTAAACCTAACATCGACCGCCAAGATATGGTCATGTATGAAACTCACGTTCGTGGCTTTAGTAAGCTCAACGCCAAAGTAAATAGCGACGATCGTGGCAGTTACTTAGGTATGGTGAATAGCCACAGTATCCATCATTTAAAGAGCCTTGGTATTACCTCGGTACAGTTACTGCCTACCGCAGCGTTTATGTCGGAGCCGCGTTTAAAATCATTAGGCTTGAGTAACTATTGGGGTTACAACCCCATTCTGTTTATGGCGCCCGAACCGCGTTACGCCAAATCTGATGCCTTAACAGAATTTAAGACCATGGTGCGCGAATTTCATCGCAATGGCATTGAGGTGATTCTGGACGTGGTTTTTAATCACACAGCAGAATCGGGATCTGACGGCCCAACCCTTTGTTATCGTGGACTTGATAACAAAAATTATTACCTGTTTGATCAAATTGGTGACAGCCCAAATTACAGTCAATACGCCAATAATACTGGTTGTGGCAATAGCGTGAGCTTAGATCATTCAATCAGTTTACGTTTAGTATTAGACAGCCTGCGTTATTGGGTTGACGTAATGCAAGTTGACGGTTTTCGCTTCGACTTAGCGGTCAGTTTAGGCCGGGAAGATAATCACTTTTCAAGTCATGCTGCATTCTTTAAAGCTGTGGCCCAAGACCCTATTTTGTCGCGGGCTAAAATGATAGCAGAGCCTTGGGATATTGGCCCAAATGGCTACCAGCTAGGACATTTTCCAGAGCGGTGGATGGAGTGTAATGACCGGTTCCGAGATACAAGCCGCGCATTTTGGAAAGGTGAGCACGGTTTGCTTGGTGAAATGGCCACCCGAATTATGGGCTCTCGCGACTTATTTCTTGCAAGTCGACGTAGTATTCACACCAGTGTGAACTACATTTGTTACCACGATGGCTTTACTTTAGACGATTTGGTTAGCTACGAGCAGCGTCATAATCATGCTAACGGCGAAGATAACCGTGACGGCCATGGTCATAATATCTCTGCTAACTATGGAGAAGAAGGTGATACAAAAGACAAAAAGGTACTTGCGACTAGGCGTAAACAAAAGCGTAATTTATTAGCTACTTTAATGCTTTCGCAAGGCGTACCGCATTTTCTTGGTGGGGATGAACTAAGCCGCACTCAGCAAGGCAATAACAACGCGTACTGCCAAAACAACAAAATGAGTTGGTTTAATTGGGAGTTAGATACGCATGAGCAACAATTTTTAGAGTTTTGTCAGCAGCTTATTGCACTGCGTAAACGCTCACGAGTTTTTCATTATCTTCAGCTGGAAAACGACAGTTACGAAAAATGTCACTCCCAGCATCATAGTGTTCGTTGGTATCGCCACGACGGTGACTTTATGCATCAAGAGGATTGGCATGAGTCGCATGGGTGGGCTGTAGCAGTAGAGATACGAAACCTAAGACAATCGAAAGAGCGTTGGTTATGGATTATTAACGCTAGTTCTCACGCTATTGATTTTATATTGCCTGCAGTAGAAACATCGCAACATTGGACTCAGCAAATGGATACAGCGCATGAACAAGCTATTTTCGTTAAGAAACTTAGAGACACAAAAAGTGTCAAACTAAATGCCCGTTCAATGCTGTTATTGGAACAAACGAAATCGTGACTAAAATAGTAAAAGATGAACAAGAATGGCAAGGCTTGCTTACCGAACTTGCGTTTCAAGTAACAAGGAAAGGAGCAACTGAGCGTCCGTTTACGGGCACTCTGTTGCATAATAAAGAGCAGGGCATGTATCACTGTGTGTGTTGTGATTTACCACTGTTTAGCTCGGTGTCGAAATTTGACTCGGGATGCGGTTGGCCGAGTTTTGACAAAATTGCTGAAAGCCGCGTGGTCACCTTTGTACGAGACCAAAGCCATAACATGGAGCGTATTGAGGTGCGTTGTAGCCAATGTGATGCGCATTTGGGCCATGTCTTTAATGACGGACCCACTGACACTGGCGAACGCTATTGTATAAACTCAGCAGCCTTAGGTTTCACTGCTGAGTAAATAACCTTACTTATAAGCGGTATTGTCTTGTGTCTATTTGCTCGTAGATAATTGCCGCTTCATCTTTTAACATTTTTTGCTGTTCTTCAGACAACTTCAACTTGTGATTCAAACCAGAATAATCTTGCCTACTGTGATCATCAAAGTGACTGGCTATTTGTGCCCATAAATAGGCATGGCGGTAGTCTTTTAAATTCATATATTGAGACGTAATCGCTTCAGCATACTTAGCTGGAATAACCGCTTTTTCTGGAAACAACTTAAAGGCGTTTTGCAAAATGTTAATGGTTTTCTTAGCATCCTTTCCGCTGTAATGAATCGCTAAAGTCCATTGTAAATCAGGTTGATTTAACACTGCTTGGCCTTCCAATGCCAAAAATCGGTCTCGCGCCTCAAGATCGCGATATTGGGTCCAGTGATACATCGACAAATAGGGGTGACTAGAATCACGCGTATCGTTTTCTAAGCGCTGTAATTCTTCTAAAGAGGTAAGCAAACCAATTACGCGCTGAGTTTTACGAGATTTGTCGTATTTGGGTTCAATACTGGCCGCCAGTTCTATGCAAAAATTATAAGCCTGATAGTTCTTTATCAGCTCATACTGGTGTTGTTCAGTGACTTCGGTCATTTCATCGAAGCGACTTAGAATGACAGCAGAACGTTCCTTTTTACACCAGCCGTCGCGATTTAAATCTTCACAAAGCTCTGGGTTACTTTTACAAATGCTTTTTACCGAGCGACTACCAAAGCCGAACAAATCAAACCCTGCATCACATCCACTAAGTACAAGTGGTACAACTAAACATAAACTACAGCCTAGTGGCTTTAAAAAAGACAAATCATTTTCCTGAATAAATATCATTAGCAGATGTTGATAAAGGTAAGACTATCATAGATTTTTTTGATTTAGTCCATTCAAAAATCAGCATTGTTTCCTAAGTGCTTAGTTTATAGCTTGGCACTGGATCAATGGTTTGGTAATGTTTCAGTAACATTATAGGAGTGATAAATGGATGTAGAGAAGTTGTTGGCGGCAATGAGCCCCGATATTTATCAAAATATGTTAAGTGCTGTTGAAACCGGGCGATGGCCCGACGGCAACAAACTAACAGATGAACAACGCGATCATACTCAACAAATGGTTATCTTGTATCAAGCTAAGCACAACCATCAGCCCCAGCATTTTACTGTGGGTACCGATGGCGAATTAGTGATGAAATCTAAACAAGAATTAAAACGTCAATATCGAGAAGAACAAACCATCATTAGTGTTCCTCAACACAACGATTAGATACTTATCTCGCCGCGAATATCTTGGCAAAGTAGGTCGCGGATCCGCTTGCTAGGTAAGTTTTTGCTTAGCAAGTAATGTAGTTTAGCCAGCGCGGCTTCGGTAGTCATATCCCCACCACTTACCACACCCGCTTTTGCTAAGGCGTTGCCTGTGGCATATCCGTCCATATTCACCTTGCCAGTTAAACATTGGCTTAAGTTAAGCACGATAATGCCACGGTCACAGGCTTGCTCTAATAATTCTGTCATTTTTTGATGTTGTGGGGCATTTCCTACACCATAACTTAACAGTATCAAGGCTTTCACAGGCTGTTGAAGTAGGTTTGCGATGACCTCAGTGGAAATGCCTGGATAAAGACTAACAACCCCAATAGGTTGGGGAATGATTGGACTAATTTGTAAGGCGCTGATACCCGTTGGACGAATCTCTCCGGCAATAATTTCTATGTCTATTCCAGCCTTAAGCAAGGGCGGGAAATTGGGTGACATAAACGCGTCAAAGCCATCTGCATGGGCTTTAGTACTGCGATTCCCGCGCAGGAGTTTGTTGTTGAAAAACAAACAGACTTCATGAACTGGGTAGTAGGCCGCAAGGTATAAAGAATTGAGTAAGTTGGTTTGGCCGTCAGAACGAAGTTCACTCAGTGGAATTTGCGAGCCTGTTACAATTACTGGCTTACTTAGGTTCTCTAACATAAATGAAAGTGCGGAAGCGGTGTAAGCCATGGTGTCTGTGCCGTGCAGGACAACAAAGCCGTCATACTTTTCATAATTTGCTTGAATGTCTTCAGCAATTAGCTGCCAATGCTGGGGGTCCATATCCGCAGAATCGATCAGTGGGGAAAATTCGTGAACGGTGAATTCAGGCATTTCATCACGCTGAAATTCTGGCATAGCGTCTAAACAGTCGCGCATGAAACCAGCAACTGGCACGTAGCCTCTTTCACTACGTTGCATGCCAATGGTACCGCCTGTGTAGGCAATATAGATAGATTTTCGATTCATCAGACTATAGTTCAAAAGTTTTTTGAAATTATAGTCTGATGTTAGTTCAAAGCAATCAACCGTTTAAGATTAACTGAATAGTGCTTACATTTGATCACAAACTGCGCAGAAACTGTACTGGCCAAGAGGATCATTAAACTTATCTACAGCAGGCGCTTGCTCCGCCACTGTTTTCAATAAAGCCCAGTTTGGTATCGCAGACTCTAATGCTCCAGCGATTTGCGAATCAAACAACTGGGCAATAAAGCGGTCTCGTGAGCTAAGTGGTGGGGTTAAACGCTTAACTTGGTAATCATCTAGATTGTTTAAGTTGGCGGCGTATTCTATAGCATCGTTCAGGCTGCCTAATTGATCGACAAGGCCATTATCAACGGCGTCTTGACCGGTCCAAATTCTGCCTTCAGCAATGCTATCCATATCTTCTAGCGCAATATCTCTGCCACTTGATACCAGTGATACAAAATCTTTATACCCATGTTCAACATTGAGCTGAATGATCTGTTTTACGTCATCTGGCAATGCTTGGAAAGGGCTTACTTCAGCGAGGGTAGAGGTTGCGTAGCCGTCACTGTTAATGCCTAACTTAGCCAAAGCATTTTCCAAAGTAGCAAACATTCCAAAAATACCAATAGAGCCAGTAATGGTAGTAGGGCTAGCAAAAATGTAGTCAGCCGTTGATGAAATCCAATATCCGCCACTTGCGGCAACGCTGCCCATAGATATGATTACCGGTATATCTTTTTCCTGGAACTGATGAAACTTTTCACGAATCAGTTCTGAAGCAAATGCGCTACCACCAGGGCTGTCTACTCGTACCACTAACGCTTTTACCTGCTCGTCTTCAAGCGCTTGATTAAGCTGAGCAATAACGGTATCGGCAGCAATCACATTTTCTTGGCCGCTACCACCAACAATGGCACCTTGAGCAACAATAACTGCAATTGTGTTGTCGCTTGGTTCATCATTACTTAGGCCGTGTGCATACTCGCCATAGCTTCTGCTGTTGTAACTCGAACCGTCATCTGATTCACCAAAGGTATCAATTAACAATTGTTTGGCTTGGGTACGCGTGGTGAGTTGGTCAACGAGGCCAAATTTTTCAGCGTAGCGGGCGCCATCACCATCAACTTCTTTTAAACGCGACAACAATGCTGTTGGTTCTGGCATCAAATGATTAGCCGCTAACTCGCGGTTAGTTGAAACAGTCGTTAAGTATGATTGCCAAAGTTGATCCATCCAGTGTGCTAAATCTTGTTTTGCCTCTTCTGACATGTCATTTCTAAGGTAGGGTTCTACAAATGACTTATGCGTGCCTACACGGAAAATGTGCGTGGTAACGTCTAGATTGTCGATGGCATCTTTAAAGAACAAACGTCGAGAGTTCATGCCGCGCATTAATACTGCACCTTTAGGGTTAAGCAGTAGGCTGTCGGCAAAACTCGCTAAATAGTATTGGTGTTGGTCGTAGTAATCTGCGTAAGCGATGATCGGTTTGCCACTGTCTTTAAAATGCAGCAAAGCTTGGCCGATAGTCGCAAGTTTAGTTTGGCTTGTACTTGGCATGCTGCCAACATCTAAAACGATGCCGGTAATGTTTGAATCGGTTCTCGCTTCATCAATCGCTTTCACTATTGTGTGTAGGTCGAACTCTTTCTCTACAGTGTTTCCTAACATTTCGTTAGTAAACTCGGCCATAGGGTTTACTCGCTGGCGCTGTTCTACTATTTGTCCATCAAGGACTAAATGCAAGGCTGCTGCTATAGGGGGCTCAGTGGGTTCAGGGCTAACACTGCTAAGGGCAATGATGACCATTACCACCATAAATAATAGAAACAAATTAACGATTAGTGAACGAATAAAGTTAAGGGTTCGCCAAAAGAAGCGGAAGATACTCTTAATCAATTTAAACACTGGGATCTACTTATAAAAGTCAACAATAGCTAAACGTTACCATAGTCATATAAATCAGGCATCTGCAATTATTAAAACAAATGTTTGAAACAAAAGTTTGGTTTGTATACTCTATTAACACTTTAATAACATTCCCAATGGATTGAGGTTACAAAGATGACCAAGTACCCGCACTTATTAGCGCCACTTGATTTAGGTTTTACTCAGCTACAAAGCCGAGTATTAATGGGCTCTATGCACACCGGTTTAGAAGAAGAAAAGGGTGGTTTTGAGAAACTGGCTGCTTTTTACGCGTTACGCGCTAAGGGTGGAGTAGGTCTTATTGTTACGGGTGGAATAGCGCCTAACTTTAGAGGGCGCTTAGCCCCTAACGGGTGCCAGCTTAGCTTCCCTTGGCAGGTAAAAAAACATCGCATTATTACTAATGCCGTGCATAAAGAAGGTGGAAAAATCGCCTTACAGATATTGCATGCAGGGCGTTACGGTTATCACCCATTTAATGTTAGTGCTAGTAAAATTAAAGCACCGATATCTCCGTTCAAACCTAAAGCCATGAGTGAACGCCAAATTCGCTCAACCATTAAAGACTTTGCGAACAGTGCAAAGTTAGCCAAACGTGCAGGTTACGATGGCGTTGAAATAATGGGCTCAGAAGGTTACCTCATCAACCAGTTTATTTGTGCGCGCACCAACCAACGAAAAGACGAGTGGGGCGGTAGTTACCAAAATCGAATTAAGCTTCCTTTAGAAATAGTTAAACAAACCCGCGCCTTAGTTGGCGAAGATTTCATCATTGTATTTCGTTTATCTATGCTTGATCTAGTTGAAAAAGGCAGTACTTACGAAGAGGTTGTAACATTAGCAAAAGCCTTAGAACATGCTGGAGTAACTATTCTTAATACTGGTATTGGATGGCACGAAGCTAGAGTTCCTACTATTGCTACCAGTGTTCCTAGAGCCGCATTTGCGTGGGTAACCGAAAAAATAAAACAGCACGTTAGTATCCCTATGGTGGCGGTTAACCGAATCAACACTCCTGATGTAGCAGAAAACATTTTACGCTCCGGACAAGCGGATATGGTGTCTATGGCTCGGCCGTTGTTGGCAGATCCTATGTTTGTTGAAAAGGCGCGAAACAACCAAGCTGAGCTTATAAATACGTGTATTGGTTGTAATCAAGCTTGTTTAGACCACGTTTTTAAACAACAACGCGCAAGTTGCTTAGTTAATCCGCAAGCCTGCTATGAAACAGAACTAGAATTTAAAGACAGTAAGCAAACCAAAGAAATTGCTGTAGTGGGGGCTGGTCCAGCAGGGTTAGCCTTTTCATGTTATGCGGCAGAACGCGGTCACAAAGTAACGATTTATGATGCTGGAGATAAAATTGGTGGCCAGTTTAACTATGCTAAGCAAATTCCTGGTAAAGAGGAGTTCTACGAAACACTTCGCTACTTTGCTAATCGCATCAACCAACTTGGTATTAAACTCGCGTTAAATACCAGAGTTGATGCCCCAATGCTGGCTGAATTAAAAGCTGATGAAATTGTAATTGCTACGGGTATTTTACCGCGAACCCCACCAATTGAAGGCATAGAACACGACAAAGTTTATAACTATTTAGATGTATTACGAGATCACAAAGAAGTTGGAGGTAAAGTTGCGATCATTGGTGCTGGAGGCATTGGTTTCGATGTTGCCGAATACTTGGTAGAGCAAAAGCCGTCGCTATCTACCAACGTAGGCCGTTGGCTAGATAACTGGGGCATCGATAACACTATGGCCCAAGCCGGTGGCTTGAAAGAACATCAACAACATCAAGCCTTGCGTAAGGTGTATCTGTGTCAACGCAAAACCACTAAAGTGGGCAAAGACCTAGGTAAAACCACAGGTTGGATCCACCGTGAGACCTTAAAGAAAAATCAGGTAGAAATGCTCGCGGGTGTAGAGTACTTAAAAGTAGATGACGAAGGGCTACATATTTCGGTGGATGGCAAACAGTCTGTTCTAGATGTTGATCATGTTGTTGTGTGTGCAGGGCAAGAACCATTGAGAAGTCTACATGACGACCTAACCGCCTTGGGCGTAAATTCTTATTTAATTGGCGGCGCTTATGTAGCCGCTGAATTGGATGCTAAACGCGCCATAAGACAAGGTGCTGAACTGGCGGCCACTATTTAATTTTTGTTTTTAGCCACTGCTTAATTAAAGCGGCTGTACGTTGGGGGTTTTGTTTAACCCAAGCTTGCAGTTGCTTTAGGTTTTTCTGTCTTTGCGTGGATATTTGATTATGTTTTTGTTCCTGCATAGTTTAAGCTCCAAACAGCGATCTAGCTTACTTTACTTTTAGCATAATTCACGCACAATGGCGCTATATTTAGCTCGTTAAGGATAACAATGAAAGCTTTAGATTTGTTACTCAATCGTCAGTCATGCGCTCGCTTGGCTGCTCCCGCGCCTGAAGGTGCAGAACTAGAAACAATATGGAATGCCGGCCTTAGAGCGCCAGATCACGGAGGCCTTACTCCTTGGCGGTTTATCCATGTTAGTGGTGAAGGTTTAAGTAAATTAGCAGACATTTTTGAACAAGCCGCGCAGGCTGAAGAAGGCGACCATGAAAAGGCTAAAGCAATGCCCTTGCGTGCACCACTTATCACTATCGTGATTGCTTCGCCTAAAACCCATTCAAAAGTACCAGAAATTGAACAAGTACTTTCTGCCGGCTGTGCTGTTCATGCAATGCAAATGGCTGCCTTTGCACAAGGTTATAATGGTATTTGGCGCACCGGCCCCATGGCTTACAGTTCAATCGTAAATCATGAGTTAGGCTTAGCTGAACACGAGTCTGTTGTTGGGTATTTGTATTTAGGCAGTCCACAAACCAAATCGAACAAAGCGCGAGAGTTAACCTTTAAAGACTATGTAACTTGGCTGTAAGATGACTGAGACTCAAGCGCGTTTATACTATGTACATGACCCTATGTGCTCTTGGTGTTGGGGCTATAAACCTACTTTAGAGGCGCTTGAATCGTCACTGCCTAGTAGTATAGAAATGGTGTATTTGTTGGGTGGCCTAGCGCCAGATTCTGCATTAGCGATGCCTGATGATATGCAGCAGTTTTTGCAGCAAACATGGCATAAAATTAATGTGCAACTAGGCACCGAGTTTAACCATGATTTTTGGCAAGTAAACACACCTCGTCGTTCTACTTATCCTGCAAACCGAGCAGTGCTTGCGGCTGAAAAGCAGGGGGCTGGTAAAGCGATGATAAAGCAAATACAGAACGCTTATTATTTACAGGCGATTAATCCTTCAGACGTAGATAATTTGCTTGTATTGGCAGAAAAGCTTGGCTTAGATAAAAAAACTTTTGTGGAAGACATATCGAGTGAAGCGCTCAATGAATCGTTAATGCAGCAAATACAATTTGCTCGAAGCTTACCTATCCAAGGATTCCCTTCATTAGTATTAGCGGTGGGCGAGAGTTATCACCCAGTCCAATTAGATTATAAACATGCTCAAGTGAGTCTTGAGCATGTTGCTGAGTTGTTGGTCTAGATACCTAACTCATCGAGCAAATCTTGATCAATGGTTTGCGCTGACTCAGCAGGTTTCTGCTCTGCCTTCTTTTGTGCCGCGGCTTGGTCGATAAGATCATCTGGATCTACATCGTCTTCTGTTTCAAATTCATGAAGCTTGATGAATTCAGTTTTATCCATCGCTAACTCAAGATAAAAGATGTTGTTTTTAGCGGTTGTAAAGGTCACGCGACGCGCTTGCGGGCGGTCTAGGTTGGTATCAATAGAAATCAATACCTGCTTGTTTAAAGCTAACATCTTAGGTTGGTTTTGAGTTAGTGAGGTTTGTAACTCTTTACCGATTACACCAGTGAAGTAACCGACCATTTGGTTCATTAACTCGCCCATCACGTTACCCACTTCATCAGCTGTGTGCTGTTGAGCGAGCTCGGCCTCAGGAATACCCATATGAAGCATGTAATCTCGATAGATTTCCATGGCAGCATCTGAGGTAAAGTTAATAACAACCAAGCCTGAAAACCCACCATCAAATAAAACAAAACAACCAATGTCTGGTTTTAAACAGGTTTTGTTTATTTTCTGCACCATCGCCGAATATCTGATTTCGCTAGTCGTGGCTTTGCTAAGTACTGTGGTGACAGAATTACAAAGAGTGAGTAATACGTCTTCAGTGGTAACAACTTTCAATTTTTTCATGCAGTTCCTTCTTAAAATCATGATGACTTTGCATTAGCAATTGAAACAAGTATGGATGATGAACTGAAAGCTGTATAGCTTTGATTGATAGGGTTTAACTGGCAATTAACTTGAGTGTGAGGGGGATCGGCAAATAAAAAAGCCTCAACTAGGTTGAGGCTTTAACTTGTTGCTTAACTATAGCTGTTGCTTAGTACTCGGCGTTTTTAGGTGCGCGTGGGAAAGGAATCACGTCGCGGATGTTGGTCATGCCAGTTACGTAAGACACTAAACGTTCAAAACCTAAACCAAAGCCAGCATGTGGAACTGTGCCGTAGCGGCGTAAGTCGCGGTACCAAGAGTAATCATCTTTGTCTAAGTTCAACTCAAGCAAGCGAGCGTCAAGCACGTCTAAACGCTCTTCACGTTGCGCGCCACCAATGATTTCTCCAATACCTGGTGCAAGTACATCCATTGCAGCTACGGTTTTACCATCATCATTAAGGCGCATGTAGAATGCCTTAATGTCTTTAGGATAGTTCTTAACAACTACCGGTGCTTTAAAGTGTTCTTCAGCTAAGAAACGCTCGTGCTCAGACGACATATCAATGCCCCATTCAACATCGTATTCAAACTTGCGGCCTGAATCTTTAAGAATTTGAATGGCGTCTGTGTAATCAACTTGCGCAAAGTCTGCGCTAACAAACTTCTCTAAGCGGCTTATGGCTTCTTTGTTGATACGTTGAGCGAAGAAGTTCATGTCGTCCATACGTTCTTCAAGCACTGCTTTGAATACATATTTAAGCATGTCTTCGGCTAACTTTGCCGCGTCGTCTAAATCAGCGAAGGCTACTTCTGGCTCTACCATCCAAAATTCAGCCAAGTGGCGGCTGGTATTGGAGTTTTCGGCGCGGAAGGTTGGGCCAAATGTATATACTTTTGACAGTGCACAGGCGTATGTTTCAGCGTTCAATTGACCCGATACGGTTAAGAAGGTTTCTTTACCAAAAAAGTCCTGCTGAAAATCAACTTCGCCATTGTCGGCCATTGGCAGGTTATTCATATCCAAGGTTGATACGCGGAACATTTCGCCTGCGCCTTCCGTATCACTACCGGTGATAATAGGGGTGCTTGCCCAAATGTAACCTTGTTCGTGGTAGAAACGGTGAATAGCTTGCGATAAACAGTTACGTACACGGGCTACAGCGCCAATCACGTTAGTGCGCGGGCGCAGGTGAGCGTGTTCGCGTAAGTATTCAATGCTGTGGCGTTTAGCCGACATTGGGTAGCTATCAGGGTTTTCTACCCAACCAACCACTTCAACATTGTTTGCTTGAATTTCAAAAGATTGTCCTTGCCCTGGAGATTCAACAACTTCGCCAGTCACGATCACAGAACAACCAGCGGTTAGCTTAAGAACATCATTCTCATAATTGGAAAGGGTATTAGGCGCTACGGCTTGCACGGCATCAAAACACGAGCCGTCGTGTACCGCTAAAAATGAAAGACCTGCTTTTGAATCACGACGAGTACGGATCCAACCCTTGATAGTAACTTGTTGACCAACGCTGAACTTACCGCCCAAAACGTCTGTCACTGAGGAATGCGTCATAGCAAACAACTGCTCCAATCTGATAGTGCTAATATTGTAAGGGAACCAATGTTACTTCTTGAGGCTAAAGACTCAAGTAAAAATTGATAAAACACAGGAAATCTATAAGTTATGTTAATGAAAAGGACTAACAATGGGATTAATTAGGGTAGGAAATGCCACAAAATAGAAAAGAACGAAGAAAAGGCCCCGACGGTTTACAAAAATTGTTTGTGTTGTTCTCGCTACTCGCTTGGACAATGTTTCTCGGTTCGCTCATCGTTTATCACTATGCTAGACCAGAAATTGCCTATAGCGCCTTTCAGCCATCCGACGGGCAGGGGTATCGAGACCATTGGCATGAAGACTTACGCCAAATATTTGTTTATTTGTTGTGGGGCTGCTGTGGAATTACCCTTGGGGGGATTTTTATTAACTGGAGCCGCTCTCGCCGCAAAACGGACCATTTTAAAATCAATATGGGTTTATTGGCGATGATTGTGATTACTGTGCTGCTTTCTTATTACTTAAAACTGTTCAACTAATTAGTCACTCAGTACTTGGTAAATGGCCGAGCACAGCTTGGCTAATTGAGTGTCGCTAATAGTGTAGGGCGGCATAATGTAAACCAACTTACCAAATGGCCTAATCCAAACACCTAATTCAACAAATTTAGCTTGTATACTGGCTAAATCATTAGCGGTTTTGGTTTCAACCACTCCTATCGCGCCTAGTACCCTAACATCAGCGACGGTGCTTAATTGCCTACATGCGCTTAGTTGTTGTTTAAGTTGTTGCTCAATTTCGGCTACGCGAGCTTGCCAATTACTGTCTAGCAGTAGCTTTATGCTGGCGTTAGCTACCGCACAAGCTAAAGGATTACCCATAAAGGTGGGACCATGCATAAACACACCAGCTTCGCCGCCACATATTGTATCTGCAACATGTTTCGAGGTGAGGGTAGCCGCTAAGCTCATATAGCCGCCGGTAAGGCCTTTACCTAAACACAAAATATCTGGGGTAATGTTGGCGTGCTCGCAAGCAAACAGCTTACCGGTTCTGCCAAACCCAGTTGCAATCTCATCGGCGATTAATAGCAAACCATAGTGGTCGCATAGGGCTCTTAACTCGCTCAGATACTGTGGATGATAAATCCTCATTCCGCCTGCACCTTGAACAACAGGCTCGATAATTACCGCAGCGATGTCTTTATGATGCTTATCCAACATGGTTTTCATGGGGGCGATATCTTGTTCTTGCCATGGTTCATTAAAACCAATCTGCGGAGCTTCACAGAATAAGTGCTCAGGTAAAAATCCCTGATAAAGTTGATGCATTCCCCCTTGTGGATCACACACCGACATCGCGCCAAAGGTATCGCCGTGATAGCCATTTCGGACAGTGGCAAACTTAGTGCGTTTTTCTCCTTTGGCGTGCCAATATTGCAAAGCCATTTTTAAGGCAACTTCTACGGCCACTGATCCTGAATCGCTAATAAAAACTTGTTCTAAATTGCCAGGGCTTAAGGCGACAAGGAGTTTGGCTAAATCTACAGCAGGTTGGTGGGTTAAGCCACCAAACATTACATGAGACATTTTACTTAGTTGCTCGCTGGCGGCCTTATCAAGTTGCGCAACTTGATAACCGTGAATGCACGCCCACCAAGAGGCCATGCCGTCTACCAAGCGTTGACCGTTTTCTAATTCAATCTCACATCCTTCGGCCGATGCCACTGGATAACAAGGAATAGGATTGATTGAAGAAGTATATGGATGCCAAAGATGTTGTTGGTCGTAATGTAAATCTATGCTCATTTAATAGCCGTTAGTAAAGTAGTTGGTTTTAAAAAGTTGACAGCGAGGTGGCTGTGGATAGACTAACGGAATATTTTTTCTAAAGAAAGCTTAACCAATGACTCAAGCACTCCGCCACGATTGGACCGTACAGGAAGTAAACGACTTGTTTGCTTTGCCATTTAATGATTTGTTGTTTCAAGCCCAGTGCGCTCATCGCGCGAACTTTGATCCAAACCAAGTGCAAGTTTCAACGCTACTTTCTATTAAAACGGGCGCGTGCCCAGAAGACTGTAAATACTGCCCGCAAAGTGCACACCATAAAACCGATTTAAAAACAGAACGCTTACTAGAAGTAGAGCACGTGTTAAAAGAAGCAGAAAAAGCCAAAGCAAACGGCTCAACCCGTTTTTGTATGGGCGCTGCTTGGAAAAACCCCAAACAACGAGATATGCCTTACCTAGTAAAGATGGTAGAAGGTGTAAAAGAGATGGGGATGGAAACCTGTATGACTTTAGGCATGTTAGAAAAACAACAAGCCGATGAGTTGGCAGTAGCGGGCTTAGACTATTACAACCATAACCTTGATACTTCGCGTGAGTACTACCAAGAAATCATTACTACACGGACTTATGATCAGCGTTTAGACACGCTTGATAACGTGCGTTCAGCCGGAATGAAAGTATGTTCGGGCGGAATTATGGGCATGGGTGAAACGGCCACAGACCGCAGTGGTTTGTTGGTGCAACTGGCTAATCTGCCACGTCACCCAGAAAGTGTGCCGATTAACATGTTAGTTAAGGTAAAAGGCACCCTGCTAGAAGATGTTGATGACATGGACCAATTTGAGTTCATTCGTTGTATTGCCGTTGCTCGCATCATGATGCCTCGTTCACATGTGCGCTTGTCTGCAGGGCGCGAGGAAATGAATGAACAAGTGCAAGCCTTGTGTTTTATGGCCGGTGCTAATTCAATATTTTATGGTTGTAAACTGCTTACCACACCAAACCCTGACGAAAACCAAGATATGCAGCTATTTAAAAAACTGGGTATCCGCCCAGAGCCTGCGGCACTTAAAAACGGTACTGAAGAGCAGGAAGAAGCGCTTTATCAAACCTTAGTGAAGCAACAACAGCAAAGCTCCCAGTTTTATGACGCATCTTAATGGCCTTTGAGTTTGTTAAAGAACAGCTAGTAAGCCGTAAACAGCAACAGTTATTGCGAGCCAGGCGCTGCCAAAGTAGCGCACAGGGCAGGGTTATTGACATTGCTAGCGAGCGTTTATTAAATTTTTCTAGTAATGACTATTTGGGTTTGTCTCATCACCCTAAGGTGATTGACGCTTGGAAAAAAGGTGCAGAAAAGTATGGCGTGGGCAGTGGTGGTTCGCCCTTGGTCACCGGATTCCAAACGCCACATTATGCATTAGAGCAACAACTGTGCGAATGGCAGGGGCGTGCTGGTGCGTTACTATTCAACAGTGGTTTTTCCGCTAACCAAGCGGTGATCAAATCTTTGTTAAAAAAGGGTGACTTATTAGTTCAGGATAAGCTCAATCATGCATCGTTGCTTGAAGCGGGTATGCTGTGTGAGGCACAGCAAAAACGCTTCGCTCATAACGATATGGATCAATTGAATCATCGATTGTCTTCTCAAGAAAACAACAAGTTAGTGGTCACCGAAGGTGTTTTCAGCATGGACGGTGATCTTTCTCCTTTAAAAGAAATTAGCTCACTGTGTAAACATCACAATGCTTGGTTGATGGTAGATGACGCACATGGCGTAGGCTGCCTAAGTGATCAAGGTCGGGGCAGTATTAGTGACGCCAGCTTGCGCGCCGAAGCTGCTCAAATACATATGCTCACTTTTGGTAAAGCACTGGGCGTATCTGGCGCGGCTGTATTATGTGATGAAGAACTTAAAGATTACTTGGTTAATTTTAGTAAGAGTTATGTGTATTCCACCGCTATGCCTGCAGCACAAGCTTGTGCGGTAAGTGCTGCTATTGAGGTAGTGCGCACAGAGCCTGAGTTTCAAGCTAAGTTAAAAAATAATATTGGTTTGTTTAAACGCTTGGCTGAACAACTTGGTTTAACGCTAGCTAATTCTAGTACTGCCATTCAACCCATATTGTTAGGTTCAAGTGAGAAAGCCTTGGCGATCAGCCAACAATTACAAGAAAAAGGCTTTTTTGTTAGCGCTATAAGGCCGCCTACAGTCCCCAAAAACACCGCGCGTTTGCGTATTACCTTAAGTAGTCACCACTCAACGCAAGACATTAGCGATTTATTGACGGTGTTGGTTGATTTATTAAGCGGTGAAAAATGATTATCGATAAAGAGCAAGTTGCTCGGCACTTTTCTAAAGCAGTAGATACCTACAATGATTTTGCGGGATTACAACGTGATATTGGCCATCGCTTGTTGCAAGAAGTGCCAAATAAGCACTATCCGCTAGCAATGGATCTTGGTTGCGGTACGGGTTTTTTTGCTAAAGCACTGCAAAGTAGCAGTAGTCAGGTCATTGGTATTGATTTGTCCCACGCCATGGCCTCCCAAGCTAAACGGGTTAACACTGGGATCGCTGCGGTGGTTGCTGATGCAGAGCAACTAAGTTTAGCGAACGATAGCGTAGATTTGGTTTTTTCTAATTTAGCGCTGCAGTGGTGCAACGATTTAAGTACTGCATTAAGCGAAATTAAGCGCGTTCTAAAACCTGGTGGGGTAGCAGTTTTTTCAACTTTGCTAGACGGAACGTTGTATGAACTCAAACAAAGTTGGTCTGAACTTAACCAGTACAGACATGTGAATCACTTTATAAGTGCTGATGACGTCGCAGCTTGTATTCAATTATCGAGATTCAAGAATTCTCGATTGATATTTGAAACCGAGACGCTTTGGTACCAACAAGCACTAAGTTTACTGGCTGAGTTAAAAGGTATTGGCGCGAATTATGTGATTGATGGTAAACCCAATGCCAGTAACGCCACTCAGTTGAAGAAAATGGTGAGCAGCTATAAACAGCAATTTGCTAATCCTGCCAAGGGTAATCGAGTAAGCGCGACTTACAAGGTGTGTTACGGAGTATTAATTAATGACTAAGGCTATTTTTGTCACTGGCACTGATACAGAAGTAGGTAAAACAGTGGTGAGTTGTGGGCTTATTAAGGCCTTACAAAAACACTCTTCTGGACTGGTGGTTAATGGCTTTAAGCCGATAGCAGCGGGGGCCGAGCAGAGTGAGCAAGGTTTAGTCAATGAAGATGGCTTAGCCATTCAAGCAGTATCGTCTTCTTCGCTAAGCTATCAAACCTTCAACCCAGTTGTGTTGGAGCAGGCTATTGCCCCCCATATCGCTGCTCGGTTTGCCAAAAAACCGATAGACACCCACTTAATGGATAGTGGCTTGAATGAGCTTAAAGCCTTATCTGATTGTGTCGTTGTAGAAGGCGCTGGCGGTTGGCATGTGCCATTAAACGATAACGCTGGCACCATGTCTCAATGGGTGGCTAATCAACAGCTTCCGGTGTTGTTGGTGGTAGGGGTAAAGCTCGGTTGTTTAAATCATGCTCTGCTGAGTGTCCAAGCAATTAAAGCCAGTGGCGTGCGCTTGATAGGTTGGGTTGCGAACGTGCTAAACGATGATGAGCAAATCTCTACGCTTAACATTGAGTATTTACAAGGTGCTATTGAGGCACCATGCGTGGCCACCATTCCTTATAAAACTGACCTCAAGCCTCAATCAATAGAAAAATATTTCAATATCAATAAACTTATTGGTGAAATGTAAATCAAAAAAAGTAGTTGTTAAACCATTGAAAATTGTGAGCTATGCCCAATATTATAGTGGTTGGGCTTTTCCACGTTTTTAGAGGAAGACGATGAAACGTATATTGTTGTTTTTAGGTACTAACTTAGCAGTAGTTTTAGTGCTAGGTATAGTGATGAACATAGTATTCTCTGCTTTGGGTATTTCTACTCAAAGTATTGGTGGGCTATTAGTATTTTGTGCCATTTTTGGTTTTGGTGGCTCAATTATTTCCTTACTTATATCTAAGTGGATGGCTAAGCGTTCTACTGGCGCTCAAGTCATTACCACGCCAAGAAACGAAATAGAGTCTTGGTTAGTTAACACTGTAGCCAAGCAAGCAAAAGCTGCCGGTATTGGCATGCCTGAAGTGGCCATTTACCACGCTCCAGATATGAACGCTTTTGCTACAGGTGCTAAACGCGATGCAGCTTTGGTGGCAGTAAGTACAGGTCTATTAGAAAATATGAACCGTGATGAAATAGAAGCGGTTCTGGCTCATGAAGTGAGTCATATTGCTAACGGTGACATGGTTACCCTTACCTTAATTCAAGGTGTAGTGAATACCTTTGTGATGTTCTTCGCCCGAATTATTGCCAATCTCATTAGCTCATCAATGAGTAACAACAATGAAAATGGCCAAGGTATGGGTACTTTAGCCTATATTGCTACTGTGTTTGTGTTAGAAATGGTATTTGGTATTTTAGCTAGCATTATTGTTATGTGGTTTTCTCGTCAGCGAGAGTATCGGGCAGATGAAGGCTCGGCTAAGTTAGTTGGTAAAGAGAAAATGATTAACGCCTTACAGCGTTTAGGCGGAAGTCGAGAGCCCGAGATGGAAGGTTCAATGATGGCGTTTGGTATTAATGGTAAACGCGCAATGAGCGAACTGTTTTTAAGCCACCCTCCACTTGAAAAACGTATTGCTGCTTTGAAAGCGAGATAAGCCTCTGCAGGAAGACCGTAAACTTTAGTAAAAGTGCCGTTTTAACGGCACTTTTTTGATCTTAAGCTTAATTTTTGAGCGTAAACATTTAAGTTTGTAATATCAGCGTAAATTTTTACACTGTTCGCTTTCTTTTTAGGCTAAGCGCAAGCAGAATGGTTGCATCAGTTTTGGTTGTGTACTCAGGACGAGTTAAGCACTACGCAGGGATATGAAACTTTCGCTTTTATTAAATAGTTATTTCAAACAAGGGCTGTTATTTGTACTCGGCTACTTGTTGGTTGCTTGTCAAAATCAAACCCAACAACTTCGTGTTGCAGTATCGCCGTGGTTGGGTTTCGAACCCATTTACCTGTCTAAACAACTGGCTTATCCCGGTTCAGACGAGTATCAAGTTAATGAACTCACCACTCCAAGTCATGTAATGCATGCTTTAAAAAGTGCACAAGTAGATGCTGCATTTTTAAGCCTCACTGAAGTGATTAGCCTTTTAGCTGAACGTGTAGATTTAACTGTGGTTGCGGTAATTGATCGCAGCGTAGGCGGGGATGCCTTAGTCACTCAACAGCCTATTAACGACATAACTCAACTTAAGGGTAAACGCATCGGCTATGAAAGCCTATCGGTAGCCTCTCTAGTGATGGACGATTGGCTAAAAGATACTGACGTAAATGCCGATGATTTTGTTCTCGTTGAAGCAAAGCTGGATGAGCAATTAGGCTTGTTCCGCCGAGGTGAAATAAGTGCAGTAATGACCTCTGGACCCATACAAAGCCGCTTAGTAGACAATTTATCGGCCAATGTCCTTTATCAAAGTGCCGCTCAGGGCCAACCTTACTATCGTGTGTTAGTTGTAAGAACGGCGGTATTACAAAATAAACGCCAACAGGTTTCAAAACTGCTGACTAATTTCTATGCTGCAAATAATTGGCTAGAAGAGCACTCTCGAGAAGGGTTTAAATTAATTGCTAAACGCACTCAGTTATATAGCAAAGAAGTAAGGCAAGCCTACAGCAAGATTCAAGTGCTTAACGCTCAACAAAGTATCGCCTTGTTTTCTAGCAAATTTATCTTAGGGCATGCCCAAGAAAAAGCGCAACGAATGGCTGAGCTAGAATTAATTCATCGAGCCCCTGATTTGTCTCGTAACTTCAACAGTCAGTGGTTGATGGAGTTAACCGGTGTTTAAGTTTAAACGTATATCTCTCAGTGTAGTGATACCCATTTTGGCGTTGGTATTATTGCTTATTGCCCAAGGTTTGTTATTGCTGGGAACCTTAAACGAGCAACAGAATAAAATGGCTGATCACGCAAGCCAACGCTTGCTGCATATTGGTTATCAATTGCAACAAAGTTTGTCTGACAGTTTGTCCCGTCATCAGTGGGATATTGCTGAACGGCAGCTTACCTTAGTCGCACTCAATCAACAGCTAGATTCCTTACAAGTTATTGATCCACAAGGCTTAGTGCAGCTTTCGAATAAACGAGCAGAAAAAAGCTTGTTTGCTGCCGATAACGCCAACTACTTTAACAGCGAGTTGTTTAATCAAGTTAAAACCAAACGTTCTCCAGTGACTCAAGTTTTGCCTGAGCAATGGCAGGTTAATTTGTATTTACCGCTAGATATGGGACCAAGAGAAGACAGCTTACGCAGAGCTGATCAAGGTGCCATCTTTGTTAGTTATAATCTTAAAAACACCTGGTTAGTTAAGCGCCAAATTATTTTAGACGAAGCAGTAAAAACCTTTGTCTATATGGCAGTCGCCATGCTGCTATTGGTATTGATGCTAAATAGAATGCTAGTTAAGCCAATTAACAAGTTAGTAGGGCGCACTAAGCAAATTCAAACGCATAACAACGCTAATATTAACGCTAAGAGTCAGGGCGAAATTGGTGCTTTAGAAAACGCTATTGGAAAAATGGCCAATGGCATTCACACTAGTTTTGCGCAATTGCAACGCAGTGAACAGCGCTGGCAGTTCGCCTTAAGTGGATCTGGCGACGGTATTTGGGATTGGAACCTGATAACAAACACTGTTTATTATTCACCTCAGTGGAAAGCCATGCTTGGTTATCAAGAGCGTGAAATTGGTGAAAAGATTGAAGAGTGGGAATCTCGCATTCACCCCGATGATCTAGACAAAACCTTAAATGAACTTCGTAAACATCTTAAAAAGAAAAACAAAGTTTATGAAACGATGCACAGGGTAAAACATAAAGATGGCCATTACCTGTGGGTACTATCTCGAGGCATGGTAGTAGAACGTAGCGAGCGTGGACTGCCATCGCGGGTCATTAGTACTCAAACCAATATCTCAGAAGTACGTTCGGCGCAAGAGCTTGTGCGTTTCCAGTCATCACATGACGATATTACTCGTTTGTCGAATCGCCGTAAGTTACTTGAAAACTTAGATTTAGAAATTGAGCGAGGTCGCAAGAGCAATAAAGTTGGCGCGTTAATTTACTTAGATATCGACCACTTTAAAAATGTTAACGATATGCTTGGTCATGCCGCCGGAGACTTACTGCTACGATTAATTGCCCACCGCTTACGCGAAGGGCGCAGTAGTTCAGAAACTGTGGCGCGCTTAGGTGGCGATGAATTTGCCTTATTAGTTCCTAATCTGTCTAGTAATAGAGAAGAAGCTCAAGAGCTTGCCAGAAAAATGGCCGAGCATCTCGGTAGGGTTATTCATAAAGAGTTCGTGATAAAAGGTAACCAAATTTCGTTAAATTTGACTACTGGTGTTGCGCTATTTCCTAATCATGACAACAACGCTACTGAGATTTTACGCCAAGCGGATATTGCACTTTACCACGGTAAAGATAATGAACGTTCAAGCGTGCACGTATTTTCAGACAAAATGGCTGACGAAATTCAAGAGCGCCACGTACTTACACGAATGATGCGAGAAGCCTTAGAAAACGAAGACATGGTGGCTTACTTTCAACCGCGTTATAACGACAATTATGAAATGGTGGGCGCAGAAACATTGCTACGTTGGTTTGATGCCAAAATGGGCTGGATTTCGCCAGGCCGCTTCATTCCTCTTGCCGAAGAAACAGGCCTTATCGTTACGCTAGGTGAATGGGTAATGCGCAGTGCTTGCGAAACACTTAAAACCTGGCAAGACCGCGGCTTACCCGATAATTTTAAAACCTTGTCGATCAATGTAAGTCCTAATCAGTTCCACCGAGATACCTTTGTTAAAGAAAGTTTAGCGATTATTCATGCCTCGGGCTGTGATCCTAAGTTAATTGAATTAGAAATTACCGAAGGTGTATTGGTAGATAATGTTCAAGATACCGTAGAGAAGATTCAAGCTTTGCGCGATATTGGTGTACGGTTCTCAGTAGATGATTTTGGTACCGGGTACTCATCGCTGGCTTACCTTAACAAGCTGCCAATTAACTGTTTGAAAATTGATAAATCATTTGTTAGTGAGCTGCAAAGCGGTGGTAGTGAGTGTGCCATTATTACTACCATTATCTCTATGGCGGAAAACTTAGACTTAGAAGTGATTGCTGAAGGGGTAGAAACGGAGTACCAACTAGAATTTCTTAAATATCGTCGTTGTACTGTGTATCAGGGATTCTATTTTAGCGAAGCGCTTGAGCCCGAGATATTTGAAGAGAGATTGTTTGTTGGCCAGGCTGAAACGGAAATAGCCTGACCAATATCACCAAGGCCTAAAGTTTAGGCCTTTCTTGTCCATTTATGAAACTTCTCTAAATACGATAACACCTTTTCTGGAGCGTGATTGCGCTTCCATTCACCGGCTACATATTTATTGGCTTCCATCATCGTCGGGTAAGCGTGAATCGTACCCAATATTTTGTTTAAGCCTAAACCGTGTTTCATTGCCAAGGTAAACTCTGCTAATAATTCGCCGGCGTGTTCAGCTACAATTGTCGCACCCAATATTTTGTCTTTACCTGGTACGGTGAGTACTTTAATAAAGCCATTAGTTGCACCCTCTGCAATTGCTCTGTCTAACTCTTCTAGCTGAAACTCTGTTACCTCGTAAGCAGTTCCTTGTAGTTTCGCGTCTTGTTCATTGATCCCTACGCGAGCAACTTCAGGGTAGGTGTAAGTTGCCGCAGGTATTACCGAGTAGTCAGCCTTAAACTTCTTAAAACGTCCAAATAGCGCATTAACTGCAGCGTACCACGCTTGGTGTGCCGCAAAGTGCGTAAATTGGTAAGGGCCTGCCACATCGCCTACAGCGTATATGTTAGGAAAGTTTGTTTGCAGGTGAGCATTAACCGCTACCGTGCCGCGCTCAGAGTTTTCAACGCCGAGCTCTTCTAGACCGAATCCTTTGGTATTTGCTACGCGACCTAGCGCGAGAATGACCTTATCAAACTCTATTTCTTGTTGTTCTTCACCTTTAGTCAGCTTAACGCTTTGTACTTGGTTGTTATTGTGGAAGCTAATGGCTTTCCAGCCCAACATCAGTTCAATACCTTCTTTAGTAAACTGTTCTTCAAGCAGCTTACTCACTTCAAGATCTTCGCGGATCAATAAGTGGTCAGCCATTTCTATTTGGGTTACTTGAGCCCCCAATCGTGCAAAACTTTGGGTTAGTTCACAACCAATTGGACCGCCGCCTAACACCAATAGTTTTTTAGGCAGTTCACTTAGTTGCCATAAGGTATCAGAGGTTAAGAAGTCAACATCTTGTAAGCCGGGAATAGGGGGCACGAGAGGGCGAGCACCGGTAGCAATAACAATATTTTGCGTGGTTACTGTTTTACCATCTATTTCAACTTCCCATGGGCTACGAATATGGGCTGTTCCCTGTACACAGTTAACGCCCAGCTTTGTGTAACGCTCTACAGAGTCATGTGGTTCTACTTGCTTAATTACTTGATGTACTCGCTCCATTACTTTTGTAAAGTTTGCTTGAGCGTCCACTTTCTCGTAGCCAAAGTTTTCAGCATTTTTCGCTTCATATGCAAACTTTGCGCTGCGGATTAAGGCTTTAGAAGGGACACATCCTGTGTTTAGACAGTCACCTCCCATTAAGTGTTTTTCTACTAAGGTGACTTTAGCTTTAACCGCGGCAGCAATGTATGAACTCACCAGCCCGCCAGCGCCAGCGCCAATTACCAATAGGTTATTGTCAAAGGTTTTGGGTTTGTTAAAAGGCGCATACACTTTACGCTGCTTAATGCCATTTAGGATGGCTTTGCTGATATAAGGCAGAATGCCTAGTAGGGTAAAGGCAAGCAATAATGAAGGAGATAAGATTCCAGATAAACTGTCTAGCTTCGCTAATTCGGTGCCGGCATTTACATAAACAACAGTGGCCGGAAACATACCTAATTGGCTTACCCAGTAAAAAGTTTTTAATGGAAGCTTAGTTAATGCCATTACTAAGTTAATAAGAAAGAACGGAAAAATTGGGATTAAACGTAAGCTTAATAGATAAAACGCGCCTTCTTTTTCTATACCGCTGTTAATGCTTTTTAGTTTTTCAGCATAGCGTTGCTCTAAACTGTCTCTAACTAAATAACGCGCCACAATAAACGCTAAGCTAGCACCAATGGTACTGGCGAAAGACACCATAATCACACCATTTACAACGCCAAATAAAGCGCCGGCTAACAGTGTTAATAGAGCAGCTCCGGGGATGGAGAAGGCAGTTACAAATACATATAGGAAAAAGTAACCGATAATCGAAATAAGGAAATGTTGTTCTACGTTAGCCCGCAAGCTTGCTTGGCTTTGCTTAATTGTGTCGAAATTAAGCCATTGTCCTAAATCAAACCACCATATCAGGCAGACAACAACGGCAAGCACCGCAACAACAATCAGTTTATTTGGTTTCATATTTAATTCTCTGAACGGTAGTGTCAGTTTATAGACCTTTAAGTGAATGATTCTATTTCACTATTTTTTCACTGTTAGTATAGGTCACAATAAAATCACACACTGCCTTGGGATCATTTAAATCAAATTTAGGCAGATGGCTACTTAGTTCATCGGTACTAGCAATGGCAATAATTTGAGAGTCGTTTAAAGACAGCAAAGGTTTGTTTAGCGCAGATCTATGTACTTCAATTTTGGGTATTTGGCTATGACGATAACCTTCTACTAGTACAAGATCACAAGCCTGCCAGTTAACCCAATGTAGTTGCTCTTGTATCTCGTCGTGTTGTTGCTGTTTGCTAAAGTGGTAGCGCTTGTGAGGGCAAGCCAAAATCACTTCGCTCGCGCCAGCAGTAACAAACTGGTGGCTATCTTTACCCGGTTTATCTAATTCTAATTGGTGGTGGCTGTGCTTGATCACCGATACCTTAAGCCCTCGTTGTTTAAGAAGAGGAATGAGGGCGCTTAGTAAGGTGGTTTTGCCACTTCCGCTATATCCCGCTAAACCTAATACCGTTTTTGGCCATTTTTTATCCATTCAGAAACACCTTTATACTTTTTTAGCTCGATTATTAGAGCTTACCTAGATAAGTAGTTTTAAACTGTAAAAAAATCTTTAAACTTAAGCATTCATGGATGTTTATTCGAGGAAGAGTGCAATTGTTTTTTCGCTTGTGGCCGATATTGCTAGTTTTGTTTACCACTTCGGTAACAGCGATTGATTTTGATTACCAAGGATTATCAGGCGAAACCAAAGATAACGTAAAAGTGTATTTGGAAGCACAAACTTTTCCAGATAACAGTAGCGTACGTCGCATCTCATCTGCCAGTGCCGAGCAAACTAAACGTGCCTTGCGCGCGTTGGGTTATTACCAAAGCAAAATAGATGTTAGCGAGAAAGAAAAAGATGTTTACTTAGTTGAGGTGGAACTAGGCGAACGCTTAGTGATAAGCAAATTCGACTTTACATTTGAAGGCGAAGCCAACAAAGACAGTCGATTCACTAGCGCTGTAACAAAGAGTGGGCTAGCTGATGGGCAAGTGTTCTCACACGCTGCTTATGATGGCTTAAAGTCAGAGTTTAATCGACTGGCCGCGCGATATGGATATTTTGACGCTGAGTACCACCAATCCGAAGTAAAAATCAGTATTAAAGAAAACACAGCCAGTATTCATTTAAGTTATGATTCTGGTCATCGTTATCGTTTCGGTGACATCATATTTACCAACCCCGATTTACCTAAAACAATTTTTGCTAATCTTGCCGAGTTTAATAAGCAAGATCGTTATGATTCCAAAAAAGTCGGTGAGTTTAATCAACGCCTAGGTGAGACTGACTACTTCCAAGTTATATCAGTAAGGCCAGATTTAGAAAATCGCCACGACGACAAGATAGATTTATTAGTGGGATTGGCGTTAAAACCTCGAGACACCTTTGAAGTGGGTGGGGGTATCACTACTGATATTGGCCCGCGGGTGCGGTTAAAGTGGACTCGACCTTGGGTAAACGATAAAGGCCATAGCATTGCCTTTGAGATTGAAGCCGCTGAGCCAAAACAAAGTGCGTTGTTTGTATACCGTATTCCCATGAATAATCCGGTTGATGATTACCTTGATATTCAAACCGGCTACATTCGCGAAAAAACTAACGATACTGAAAGTGAAAAGACCGTAGTGTCTACCACTAGGCAGTGGCGCTGGGATAACGATTGGAAGCCTTCTATTTTCCTCAAATGGCAACACGAGGAATATCGTCAAGCAGATCAGTTTGATGTTACCGATTTGGTGCTGCCTGGTTTTAACTTTGCTCGCTTACGCACGCGCGGTGGATTAGATCCATATTGGGGGGATAACCTGCAAGCCAGTGTTGAAGTCGGGCACCCATATTGGGGCTCTGATGTTGAAATGTTGCGCTTAGCCACTATTGGAAAATGGCTCCGCTCTTACCAAAATCATCGACTTTTACTGCGTGCAGACGTAGGAGGAATATTAGCAGAAGACATTACTGACGTTCCTGCGTCTATGCGTTTCTTTGCCGGTGGTGACCAAAGTATACGCGGGTATGATTACAAAACAATTAGCCCAAAAAATGATGAAGGCCAATTGATTGGTGGTAAATACCTCACTGTAGGAAGCATAGAATACAATTATCAGTTTGCTGAAAAATGGCGGTGGGCAACCTTTGTCGATGCGGGCACTGCAACCAATGATTTCTCAGAACCGGTGTCCGTTGGCGTGGGAATGGGTATTCGATGGCTTACGTTAATTGGTCCGCTGCGAATAGATGTGGCTAAAGGCTTACAAAATGAATCGGATCCATGGCGTGTCCACTTCTCGTTAGGGCCTGATTTATGATTTTTAAAGCTTTAAAGTACTTGCTGGTATCAATTAGCGCGCTGATATTTTGCCTCATTCTCGGTTTATCGTTGACCCCTAGTACTCAGTGGATTTTAGGCAAAGTGAGTAACTTGGTTGATGGACTGACCATTACCCAGCCAGACGGAAACTTATATAAAGGCATTTCAGCAAAACAGGTTATTTGGCAACAAGCCGGGTTGCGTGTAGAGCTAGCCGATCTTGATCTAGCCTTAGATTGGGTATGTATGAGTAAAACTCGGCTTTGTGTAGAAAGGTTGTTAAGCACAAAGTTATTGGTTGCCGTTGATACCGCGGCCATGGCCGCAGCCTCTAACATTGATGACCCTGAACCACCAGCAGAACCCAGTACCGGCCCATGGACACCTCCTTTCCCCTTTGTGTTAAACCGCTTAGCAGTAGATAACGCAGTAGTTACCATTGATGGTATTGATATTTCATGGCAAAGCCTACAAGTTCAAGCTAACTGGCAGCAAAGTACTATTAGTGTTGACCAGTTGTATTTGGATAAATGGAAACTAGCGCTATTTTATCAAGATAGCTCTGCTCAAGCGTCTAACGAGACATCTGAATCTGAGTCACTGGTTCCTCTGCTTCTCGAGGTGCCAGATGTGACTATGCCTTATCAAGTGATGGTAAATGACTTAGTACTTACTCAAGGGGAATTAGCACTAAGTGAGGCTGCCTTGGCGTTTCCTTCATTAGAGCTAATAGGTAAGTTAGATTTTTCTTATCTGGAATTAGAAAAGCTAAATGCAATAACTCCTTGGGGAGAGTTAGCACTAAAGGGGAGCCAAGGTTTCCAAAAGCTTTACGCGTCTGATTTAGCTGGTCGTTGGGATATGAAAGTTGACGAGCAGCCCTTAGGTTTAGACTTCCAACTGATAGGTGATGGCAAGCAGCTAGATGCCGAGCTGTCGAGCGACGGATTCATCGCTTCAGAAATCGCGTTAAATATAGCTTGGCAGAAAACCAACATTCCCTTCGAAATAACCACAGAGCTAAAGCAAGCTTTTAATGTTTTACCTGAACAGCTTTCGGTTAATGCGCTTAACTTGCATGCCGATGGAGATTTGTCTAGTTACCAAATGCAGCTGCAAAGTGATTTATCTGGCTTGCAAGATCTATGGTTAAACGCACAACTTAATGGCGATTTATCGCAAATTGAGCAACTGGCCATTCAGGGTGAACTGCTAAAACCCAAGACCCTATTGGACAGTAGTCAAAAGAATGGTGAAGAAAAGGCTAGCAAAGTAAATGAAATTGAAGCTACCGCTTTAGTTGTCGAGCAAACAGCAGTTCGCGACCAACAAGCGATTGGTGGATTTAATATTTCCGGTTCTGCGGCATGGCAACCTGAGTTGAACGCTGAGATCACTATCAGTTTAGATAACTTACAACTCAGTCATTGGGCAGACTTAGGTGAGGAAATGGCGTTGCCGGATTTAGACGGTGACATTAAAGCCAAACTAGTGGCTAACCTCTGGGAATTACAGCAAGCTAATTTAAGCGGAGAGTGGTTAAACTTGCCGCTTAACATCGAGCTAGTGGGCAAGGGGGATTTAGATAAGCAGGCTCACCAAGCGAAGTTAAACCTCAATCTGGCTAATACTCAAGTTAAGGCAGACGCAAACACGAATGCTGAAAATGTAGAAGTAACTGTTAATGTTGACGCTAAGAACTTGGCAGAGCTCCCTTGGCTAGACAGCGGTTTGTTGGATGCGGACATAGGCGTAACTGGCGTAGTTGACAATCCAGTATTCACTTGGCGTATTGCGGGTGACGAGTTAACTAACCATGATTTCACTTTAGTTAAGCTCAATACCCAGGGAAATCTATCCTTGGACGAGGCTTTTACTGGTCAAATTGATTTAGCGGTAGCGCAATTATTGGTGGCCGGAGAAACTATTCAAACAGCTGATTTGAACTATTTCAGCAAAGATACAAAACAACAGTTAGCAATTAACGTTGAACAAGCTCAACGAAGTGCCCATGTTAAACTTGCGGGTAGTGGCGGTTTAGAAAGCTGGCAAGGGCAGTTAGCCAAAGCTGACCTTAACGCCGAACTAGGCAATTGGTCGCTGTCTAACCCCGTCGATATAGATTATGAGCAAGCGGTAGCCACTATCGGAACACACTGTTGGTCTAGAGAGCAGAGCGAATTCTGTTTGTTATCTCCATTTGTGAGTGACGGAAACAGCGAGGTAGCTCTTACCGTTAAACAATTCGATTTTACTGTGTTAAACAAGCTCATTCCAGAGGACCTTCATCTAGATGGGCAAGCATCGGCAGAGATTTTTGCAAAACTAAATCAGTGGTCCCCTGAAAAAGCCCGTTTAGCGCTTAAATTAAGCCCTGGTTCACTTACCCAAGATGCCGAGAGCGGCGAGATAACCTTGGCTTACGAATCCCTTGATTTAAACGCAGATATTAAAAATGAAAAACTACATTGGCAGGCTTTGTTTAGCTCAAAGCAACTGGGTGAATTACGCACTTCTGGAGCCGCTTCAATTGATAAAGAAGGAAGTATAGATGGTGAGTTACAGTTAAATAATCTTACCTTATCGCCGTTACTGCCTTTTGTTAATGTGTTAGATGAGCTGGATGGTGACATAAATGGTTTGGTAAAGGTATCGGGTAAGCTAAAGACACCGGTATTGCTCGGCGAAGTTAAATTGGAAAATGGTTTGCTATCGGGTCCAGATGTGCCCCTTACGATAGAGCAATTGCACACCGAGTTGAGTTTCGATAACCAATTAGCACGTTTAAACGGTGGCTTTAATAGCGATGGGAAAACTGCTCAGTGGACTGGTGAGTTTAGTTGGCCTAATAATCAGTTGTTTGGTCAACTAGATATAGATGCTAGTCAACTCCCCATTAACGTAGACCCTTATGCCAGTTTATCCGTTTCTCCAGATGTGAGTATTAAGTTTGCTGATAATCTGATTGATGTAAGTGGCACCATTGCGGTAGAAGACGGAGCTATCGTAGTGAAGTCGCTACCCGAGTCAGCCGTATCAGAATCATCTGACGCCATTGTGATTGAAGAGCAATCGGAAACGGTTGCCTTACAGAAAACCAAGATTGACCTAAATGTCACATTATCGGAAACCATCACCTTAGAAGCCTTAGGCCTTAATACTAACCTTAAAGGCCATTTAAACTTAAAACAACAACCTTTAGAGCCGTTGCGCGCCAATGGTCGGATTGAATTGGTTGATGGTAGCTTTAAAGCCTACGGACAAAACTTATTGATAGAAAAAGGTTGGTTAATGTTTACCGGACCTTTAGAGCAACCCTATTTAGATTTTGAAGCGGTAAGAAACCCAGATACTATTTCAGACAGTGTAACTGTGGGCGTTAAAGTTGTAGGTTTAGCTGATGCCCCTCAAGTAACGTTGTTTTCAGACCCATCTATGTCGCAAAACGAAATGTTGTCTTACTTATTGCGCGGCCGGGCCTTAAGCGACAGCGAACAGGATGATAATGCACTTTCTTCTATGTTACTTAGCGCGGGAATAGGCAGGGCAGAAGGGTTAGTCGGTAACGTGGGAAGTACCCTAGGTTTAAACGATTTGGCCTTAAGTACCGCGGGTTCTGGCAGCACGACTCAAGTTGAGGTGAGTGCCTATGTATTACCTGGCGTACAAGTTCGTTATGGCATGGGGGTATTTGATCCGGTTAATGAATTAACCGTGAAATATGAGATTTTACCTAAACTGTTTATTGAGGCATTTTCTGGCTTGCATAGTGCGTTAGATGTTTATTACGAGTTCTATTTAGATTAAGTGTTAGCATTAGCGTGGTCTCGGTTATATCGGGTGAGGGATGAAGAGCACATGAACAAAAAAATTGCTAAACGGGCGCTGTTGGTAGCGTTAATAGTCGGGTCTTTATTAAACCTAATAAACCAGTGGGATGTTATTAATGGCGCTGCGGCTAACTGGGGAGCGTTGCTATTTACTTACTGTGTACCATTTATCGTTTCTTACTTTAGTGGTGTTATGGCTAATCAAGCACCTGCTGCTAATAGTAATATCTCTAAACAGCCACCAGCAGAAACTGCATTAATCCAAATTAACCAGTCGTTGTCTGAAATTGGTCAAAAATTACGTTGTTCTATCAACGATACCGGTGATTACGAAACACTCGCCAACAATGCTAAAGAAACCATTGAAGACTTACAAACCCAACAACAAGCGCTGTTAGCGGTCATTAAGTCGTCTAAGCCGTCACAATAAAGTAACTTCTTGAAACCTCTTATTCATCTAACAAGCTGCTCGCTTTAACCAAAGTCGCTAATTTGAACTTGTGTTTCAGTTTATTAAATAACAAAAACTTTTTTATAGCTTGCTGTACCTCACACTAGATATATATCGTAATATCCGCAACCCTTAACATAATAGTCTGCTAATTGTTCGTAAAAGAGAATACCTCTCGACACAACATGTTTTATTGCGGAGATTTTATGAGCACAATTAACCTAACGGTTAAGGAAAAAATTGCCTACGGCTTGGGCGACACGGGATGTAACTTTGTATGGCAAACTGTCATGCTATTTTTGGCTTATTACTACACCGATGTTTATGGTTTATCACCTATCCATATGGGAACTATGTTTTTATTGGTTCGGTTTATCGACGCTGTCACTGACCCCTTAATGGGCTCGTTGGTTGACCGCACTCGAACCAAGCACGGACAGTTTCGCCCTTATATTCTTTGGATGGCGGTGCCGTTTGGCGTGGCGTGTATGATCACTTTCTACACGCCTGATTTAGGCTCTACCGGCAAAATTATTTACGCATACTGCTCGTATATTCTGCTTACCTTAATGTACACCGCGATTAACGTGCCTTATTGCGCAATGGCTAACGCTATGACTAACGACCCTAAGCAGCGAGTTTCATTGCAGTCTTATCGTTTTGGATTAAGCACTGCGGGCGGTTTAGTTGTGGCATTAGTGGCTTTACCTTTGGTTGACTACATTGGGCAAGGAGATGAGCAGAAAGGCTATTTAGGCGCCATGATCATAATGGGCATTGGCGCAATGTTGTTATTTTTCTATTGCTTTGCCAATACAAAAGAACACCATACAACAGAGCCTAGTGAAGCGAAGAAAGGTTCAACGTTTAGTGATGTAACACTACTGTGGAAAAACACCCAATGGCGAGTATTGTTTATTCTAAATATAGTTCTGCTAACTGGCATTGTGCTAAAAGCAGCTTCAACGATGTATTACGTAAATAGTGTTATGGGGCGCCCTGATCTGGCGACAATGATGATGGTGGCGGGTATGCTCGCTAATATTGTTGGTGCGCTGGCTTCTGCACCAGTATTAGGGCGTTTTGACAAAATAAAAACCTATAAAGTGCTGATTGGCATCTCTGGTATTTTATCGGCGTCGATGTTCTTTATTGAACCCACTAACATCATGTTGATCTTTGTGGTGATGATAGTGCTAAGTGTGGTTCAAATGAGTACCACACCGTTGCTATGGAGCATGATGAGTGACGTTGTTGATTACGAGAAATCGCGCAGCGGTCGCTCGCTAAGTGGAATGGTATTTTCAACTAACTTGTTTGCGATTAAAGCCGGTATTGCAGTAGGTGGCGCAATGGTAGGTTGGATACTAGCTGGAGCCGGTTACGTTGGCGGAGCGGAATTACAATCTAACCAAGCAATTACGTGGATCAACTTATTGTATACCTTTATCCCTGGCGTGTTCTTTATCTCGTTAGTTTTTGTTATGCACTTTTATCGTTTAGACGAGAATAAACTGCAATTGATAAAACAACAAAATGATCAAGCGGAAACCAAGTTACAAGCTCAAGCTGTTTAAACTGTTTTGAGTATCCAAAAAAAGCCAATATCAGTGATATTGGCTTTTTTAGTTTGGCGCGCTTTGATGTTCGCTTAATACAGTAAGCTAAAGTACTTACGTCTAAATTGCGAAGACAGTGGGTCACCGTTTAAGGTCGCCAGTATATCTAAGAAGTTTTTCTTAACTTGGCCGTCTGCTGCCTCTAGGTTGCTTTGTAAAATCGCATACAGCAACTCCAATGCTTCTTGATTACGGCCTGCTTGAGAGTATTGGATGGCTAAACTTACTCGCAGCTCTGGGCTATCTTCACTGCCATTAAGCTTTTCTTCCAAAGCCTTAATCTCCGGGCTTTCGGCTGCAGCTTGTAATAACTCCAATTGGCTTTTCAGCTCATGGTAATCAGCTTGTTGTTCTTCAAGTGGCAAGGCATTTAGCAAGGTTTCTGCTTCGGCGGCTTGTTGGTTATTTAACAAGGCCTGAATCAGCACCAAAATAATATCGTTGCGTTGCGGTGCTAGTAGGTGTGCTTCTTTAATGACACTTAAGGCTTCACTTTGTTGGTCAGCTTCCAGCAAGGCTTTTGCTTTAGCAAAAAGTTGCTCTTCTGGTGGCGGTAAATGGCGCACAATAGTTTGCATCGCGTCTTCAGGAGACGGGATGTCGGCAAATCCGTCAACTGGGCGACCTTCTTTAAGAATGACGACGGCTGGCGCTTGAGTCACGCCAAGTTGCTGCGCTAAAGGCGCAAGCTCATCCATATTCACCCTAGCAAGAACAAAACTACCACCGGTTTGTTGGTGGATTTGCTGCAATAAGCCAAATAGCGGTTCACATTGCGGACTAGAAGGAGACCAAAAGTGGACGACCACAGGTTGGTTTAGTGAACCTTCAATAAGTACCTGTTGGGCATTCTCAAAACTAATATCGATAACAGACGGTGTAGGCTGCATAGTGTTTTCCGTTAATTGTTTAGCCTTAATTTGGTGACTAAATGCATGTTTTTCAAGTAAGAGTTCTAGATTAGCAAATTAGCGATAAAAAAGCGGGCTTTAAAGGAGTAAACTACACCATCATTTGAAAGTTCAAACAGGGTGTTATGGAATCATTGTCGTTAGCAGATCTTACGATCTTATTGGTAGAGCCTTCAAACATGCAGCGTAATATCATTCGCACTCGCTTACACGAAGCAGGCATTGATAACTTCTTAATGGCAGAGAACTGCCAACAAGCGCTGGAACTCGCGATTAAAACGGCACCAGATTTGGTGGTAAGTTCGATGTACTTTAGCGATGGTACCGCTACGGATTTAGTGCAGCAACTTCGTGCCAACGACTTAAGCCGAGATATTGCATTTATGCTTATTTCTAGTGAGGCTTGTCACCATACTCTAGATGCGATAAAGCAAGCTGGTGTTATTGCCATGCTGCCAAAGCCTTTTGAGTTTACTCATTTGTTAGCGGCCTTACAGGCTACGATTAGCTACATTGAGCCAGACAGCCAAGTGATTAATAATCTCGACATTTCCGATAAAACCATTTTGGTCGTTGACGACAGCCAAACTGCGCGTCGACACATCTCTAAGGTGCTTGAGAATATTGGATTGGTTAATTTATTAGTGGCTGAACATGGCCAAGAAGCGCTAGCTATTTTGGAGCAGAATGAAGTTGATTTGGTGATTACTGACTACAACATGCCAGTTATGGATGGTGCAGCGTTAATCGAAGCCTTAAGGCAACACCCTAAATTTTGTGATATTCCAGCCTTGATGGTGACATCGGAAAATAACTGCGCCAAGTTAGATGGGGTTCGCCAAAGCGGTGTTTCTGCTTTAGTGGATAAACCCTTTGATATTGACGCAGTGAAACAGGTGCTTACTCGACTGTTTGAAAACGTGTAAGTTTAGTCGAAGATTTGATCGCCCATTTGATCAATAAAGGTTTTGCACTTATGCATTGCTAGCTCGGCCGCATCGTCTGAGCTAGCACAAGTGTCTGAACGAATAAAAGTATGTTCTTTTAACTCACCATTTAATGTTTTACTAATTACCGCTGCTACTCGGTACTGGCCATTTGACGACTGAGGGCTAGGGGTAATAGTAAACTCATTGTATAACTCTTCTGGATAGCTTTTTGCCTGAACAGGCGCGGCTTGAAACATTTTCTTTAAAGCTGAAAAGATACTCATCTTAATGATTTTCCTAAATTTAAGCTAAAACATGCGAAACAGCCACGAGCTTAACGGGCCGTTTACGGTATGATGCATGATAACGAGCAAAACACCCTAACCGCAATGGAATTACTGTGAACTTAGAGCTTATTTCTTCTCAATTTAACCAAGTTAGCGCTTTAATTACCTTATCTCTCGCTATTCTTATTTTATTACTGTTGCTGTTAAATAGCATAAAGGGCAGTCAAGCAAACAAGCAGAAGGCCGCGCTTGATATGCAGATTGACCAGATACAGCAAGAGCAAGCAGAGCTAAAACTAAACCTCGACAATACTAAAAAAAGTTTGCAAGAGCAGCTGATCTGCAATGCTGGTTTACGGAATGAGGTTGAATACTTACGTGAAATAAAAGAGCAATTTGAAACTAGCCAGCAATTGTTACAACGTGAGCAACAACGGTGCGCGTTGCTTCAACAAAAAGACCTTACCTTGCAAGAGCGCATTACTTACCTAGAAAAAAGTGAAGAACGGGTAAAGGCCCAGTTTGAATTATTGGCAAACCGAATTTTTTCTGAAAAAGGTTTGGAACTACAGCAACAAAGTAAACAAAGCATCGAAACTGTGTTGCAGCCTTTAAAGCAGCAGTTAGATGGATTTAAACAGCAAGTTCAACAGAGTTATGAGAACGAAGCTAAACAGAGACACTCTCTAAAAGACCAAATAGTGACCTTGCAACAGCTTAACCAACAGATGAGTGATGACGCGTTGCGTTTAACTAAAGCGCTAAAAGGTGACAACAAGCAACAGGGGGATTGGGGCGAGCTAATCCTCGAGCAAATCCTTCAATCTTCTGGATTGAGAGAAGGACATGAGTATCAAACTCAAGTAGTGGGTGTGAATCAGCATGGACAAACAATTAAGCCAGATGTAGTGGTTAAACTGCCAGGTGATAAGGCAGTAATTGTTGATTCCAAAGTGAACTTGGTGGCTTACGAGCGTTACTTCAACAGTGAAGATACAGAAGTTAAGAAAACAGCCCTAAAAGAGCACGCAAAAAGTTTACGTAATCAAATCATTGGCTTAGGCAAGAAAGATTACCATACTCTTTATCAGCTACAGTCTTTAGATTATGTATTGTTATTTGTGCCGATTGAAGGTGCATACTTGAGTGCGCTGGAGCAAGATCCATCTTTAGTTCAGTTTGGTGTAGAAGCGAATATTTTGCTGGTTAGCCCAAGTAGTTTAATGGTGGCATTGCGAACGATTCAAAATTTGTGGAGAAGCGAACATCAGCAGCAAAACGCTCAAGTTATCGCGCAACGCGCTGGTAAGTTGTTTGATAAGTTTGTGGCATTTACTGAAGATTTGCAGAATCACGGTCAACAGTTGCAGCGGTCAACTGATAGCTACAATAGCGCGATGAACAAACTGAGTACTGGCAAAGGGAATTTAGTTAGACAAGCCCAGCAGTTAAAAGATCTGCAGGTTAATACCAGCAAATCTTTAGACAATAAGTTGCTGGCTGATAGCCAGCAACATGAGCCAGTTTAGATACTGCTTAATATCAACGACGATTGCGCTTCCAACGACAATGAAAGTTGTTGTTGGTTGGGCTGCAGTTCTTCAATACTTCCCATCAATCTATAACGCGCCAATTGCTGCATATTGCTTAGGTTTAAGGTGATATTGGCAGCATCTCCGCGATTGATTACCACAATAGAATGGTGTTTTGGTAACCAACGTATAAATGCCCACACATCATCACTTTCAAGCAAACTAATGATATCGCCTTCTTGAAACTCTTTTCGGTGTTTGCGCAACGCGATTAACTGCTGGTAATGAGCTAACAATGGTTGCTGCCACTGCGATTCATCCCATGGGAAACAACGACGACAATCTGGATCGTTAGCGCCGGTTACACCCACCTCATCACCATAATAAATTGACGGTACGCCTACGTAGGTGAGTAATAGCGTGGCGGCCACTTTATTGAGATCTATGCCATCATTAACTAAGTGACTAAAGCGGGGAGTATCGTGACTGTCTAAGAGGTTATATTGGGCTAGTTGATTAGCAAAAGGAATTGAACCGCGAGACTCGGCTAACCACTCTGCTAATCCTTTTGCATCAAGTTTAATTGGCGAATAACGCGGAACATCCATTTTGGCTAAAAAGGCAACAATTGGTTGGTTAAAACCGTAATAGTTCATTGCCGCATCTTCTTGGTCACCCTGTAACCATTGAGTTGCTTCGGCAAAGTGCTCGCCAATCATGTATGCGTCAGGGTTAGTTTCTTTAATCGACTTTCTAAATTCTGCTACGTAATGGGCATTATTTTGTGCACTGTTATGTTCACCCAGCATATGAATCACATCAAAGCGCCATGCATCGATAGAGAAGGGGGGCTTTAACCAATGTTTAAGTACCGATTGCTCACTTGAGTAAATCGCTTTTTGTACTTCTAGGTTGGCAAAGTTAAGTTTAGGCAGGGTCTCTACACCTTTCCAAGACCAATAGTTACCGCTGTCGTCAAAGTGGTACCAATCTTTAAACAAAGAGTCACTGTTGTGATAAGCACCGCCCATTCCTTGCTGGTAGTAGTCCATCCAATGGTGTTGATTAGAAGTGTGGTTTACTACCGCATCTAACATTAACTTCATACCACGTTGCTTCATGTTCGCAGATAAGCTAATTAGCGCATCGTCCCCGCCAAAATGAGGTTCTACTTTAAAGTAGTTACTACAGTCGTACTTGTGATTACTTGGCGAGCAAAAAATGGGGTTGAGGTAGATGGCGGTAACCCCTAGCTCGTCTAAATAATCGAGCTTTTGTTCGATACCTATTAAATCACCACCATAAAACTCTGTTGCTCCGGTTCCTGAATGAGATTTGGCTACCGGTTCCCCCCATTTCTTTTGAACCACCGCACGGCCATCGCGATGGTAGCTATAACTGTCATCTGTTGGCGTTAGATTTGGGTCTCCATTAGCGAAACGCTCTGGAAATATTTGATAAAATACTTGCTGTTTTACCCACGCTGGCGGTTTTGCATTGTGGTTAATCTTAAAATGGAAATGTTTTTGAGGAAGCCTAGATGATTCGCCAGCGGCATGCAAAAACACTTGCTGGTCTTGGCATAAGAACTTGAAGCAATACAAGGTTAACGGGCTATGAGGGCTAACGGGGATTTTGGTTTGCCACTTTAACCAGTTTCCTTCTTGTTTAGGCTTTTTTAGCTCAATTAACCATTCTTCATGATCAGGCTCTACACGCACAAAAATTTGAGAGTAAGGGTGATTAATAGCGGTGTATAGAGTAATTAAATAGCTGTCTTGCTGTTGAACAACCTGACTTTGTGGATGGAAACGAAAATCAGTCATGAATTTACCTTTATGTTTTTCACCAGTATCGTTGGCTCAGTTGTGGCATTCAAGTATGAAAACTGAAAAAGCCATTATTTGTTTTAATGTGCAATTATGTGCATTGGTGGAAGTTAAAAAAACAGCAAAAACTGTTTAAATGTTTAATAATAGGTTGTAACTAAAACATTTTCTTAAAGTGTGCAATTGAAGCAATCAACTCTTCTAAATAGCTGGTCATGGAAAAAACGCGCCTCATTATGGGCACTATTGGTGACTTTGTTGTTCTCTGCTGTCGTTTCTCATCGCTATCACACCGTTAAGCATCAAATCGACGAAGAGGTAGAGCTGTCTTTTCGTGGCTTTAGTACAGCAAACAAACATTTGGTGAGTTTGTTATCTCAACGTTTATCTTTACTCACTCGTACCTTAGGTTTGCTTAACTACGTTAACGATGAAAATGAGCTCACTTTGGTGTCTTTAGCAACTGAATGGCAGCGTATTGCTAAAGACGTTAATCTAGAAGGTAATTTCTATTATATTCATCGAGACGGTCGCGTTGATTTAGTTTTAGACCAAAATAAGCAAGGCCACGAACTAAAATGGAATAGCGAAGTTAACCCTCTCATTACTCATTACTTTAAAGAGTTGGTATGGCGCGGCGAGGGTGTGATTTCTTCAAAAGCATTGCTAGATAGGTCTTCTAATACTTACTTCTACCTTCTTTATATACCGGTGTTTGATAAATGGTCAAAATTGGTGGGTTGGATGGTAAACGAATACGACCAGCAAGCAATCAATCAAACGGTTCATTTTGTAGGGCGACCACAGCTTGTAGAGAGAGCGATAATCTTAACCGAAGAAGGTGTCATCATTGAGGGAGACTATAGTAAACCTACTTACAATAAGTTAATCGAATTGGTTGGCCGTATCGATTATGAGTTGACACAAAGTTATTTCTTAAGAGGCGATTTTGTTAACAAAAAAGACCCTTACTCCGTGAGTGGTGGGCTAATGTTCACCAAAGAAACGGGAATAGAAGAAGACGATCCCAACTTAACGTTCCTCTACATTTCCTACCGCGATTTGATAACAGATAGTAAGTATTGGTTAGTGTTTTTCGCTGTTGTATACATTGCCGCGCTGTTTAGTTGTTTTATTGGCTCTTACCTCACCGAGGTCATTCGCCGTGAAAAAGCAGTGGTTCGAAAACTTAATGCTCTGAGGCAGGCTGCTTTTGAAGGGGAGTTTTCTCAGCTTATTACTGATGTTGACGGTGTTATTGTAAAGGTGAATCGCTACCTAGCTGGAAAAATAGGCCTTTCTGCTGAATACATGGTGGGTAAAAAGATGACTGATTTTGGTCATTCCTCTCCTAGCTTTGAATCCATTTTACAATCGGCCAAAAAACAAGGTAGTTGGTTAGGTGAGATATCTATTCATGATTCAAACGGTGTAACTTCTATTCAGCAAATGACGGTTACTGCGGTATATGCCGATCAAGAAATAAAAAATTATGTTTGCTCTAGTATCGACATTAGTGCGCAAAAGTCTTTAGAACGAAAATTGCAGCGCCTAGCGAATACTGACCCGTTAACGGGTGTGTCGAACCGTAGACACTTTGAACACTCAGTATATTTAGAACAAAGTCGCAGCGATCGCAATGGTTCGCGCTTTACCATCTTGATGTTGGATGTTGATCACTTTAAACAATTAAACGATAAACATGGTCATGACGTGGGTGATTTGTGTTTGATTAGATTGGTAGAGAAAGTAAATGAACTGAAACGCGAGACAGACTTGCTGGCTCGCTGGGGGGGAGAAGAGTTCATTATGTTATTGCCTGAAACTGACGTTTCTCAAGCATTGAATTTGGCAGAACGTTTACGATTGTCTTTTGAAAATGATCGCAATGACCCGAGTTTTACCTGTAGTTTTGGCTTAAGTGAAAATCAAAAAGACAGTAGTTTTGCAAAACTGTATAAGCAAGCAGACAGTGCCCTTTATCAAGCTAAATCACAGGGTCGAAATCAAGTTGTGTTGTATGTAGAGGAAGCTAAAAACAGCTAATTTCTTCGGCCCTTAAAGCGCGATATTCACCTGGCTTTAGCGAAGCGTCTAGGCCTATGTCGCCTATCTTTTCTCTGTGTAAACCCACAACTTTGTTACCCACTGCGGCCAGCATGCGTTTTACTTGGTGATAGCGCCCTTCACTAATCTGCAAAACTATTTGGGTGGCGTTTATGTACTCAACCAGAGCCGGTTTAGTTGGTTTGTCTTCGCCGCGTAGCATTAAACCATCGCGTAATTGCTGTAGTTCTTGTTCGCCGATTGCATCCGCTAAATCCACTCTGTATTGCTTAAATTTATTTGCGCGAGGGCTAGTCACTCTGTGTGACCATTGGCCGTCGTTGGTTAGCAGTAATAATCCGGTCGTATCAACATCGAGCCTTCCGGCAGAATGTAGTGGATTGCTTAACTCTGTAATTAACGATAATGCGCTAGGGTGGTTAGCTTCTGCTTCTGTACTTAAATACCCACTGGGTTTATTTAGCATAAAGTAACAGTGCTCTTGTAGACTAAGTAGTTGGTCGTCTAGAAATACGCTGTCATCTTGCTTTATGGCTAACTGTGCATTTTTAGCAAGTTGTTGATTTACTTTAAGTCTATTGCTTTTTATTAGCTTTTTGGCATCGCTACGAGAAATCAGTTTTGCTTTCGAAAGGTATTTGTCTAATCGACAAGGGTATTTCATAATGGCCTAGTACAGAAGGTAAAAACAGATAGTAACGTTATCTGAATGCTTCAACAAACCCTATATAGCAGTGTGGAGTAAGATTTTTGCAGGTAATTTGTCGTTCAAATATTGAAATACTTGGCAACCTTGTGACTAAAGATGTCACGCTTCGCTATTTTAGTGATGGAACTGCGATCACTCAGTTTGAAGTATTAGTAAAAAAGAAAACCAAATCATCAGCGAAAGAACAGGTTGAAGTGTTTCAAATTACTGTTCGGGGGGAGCAAGCTGAGCGACTTAAACGCTACGCAAAAGCTGGGGATGGCGTGGTAATTAATGGTCGGCTAAGAAATCAGAGAGATTCCGCTGGGGAGATTGTTAGCGCTATAGACGCTGAACAACTTAGTTTTGTAGGTCGACCAACTCAGCTTTATTGGAATAAAGTCACATTAATTGGTGAAATCGCTCATGCTTCTACTTTACGTAAAAGTGTCAACGACCAAAGCTATATTAAACTGCAACTTGCTACAGACCTTAGTGACACCCAGCATCGAGTAAACTGTAACTTATGGGCTTACCCAGCAGAGCTAATAGCTAAAAAAGCAAAGTTAGGCGATAAGCTGGTGGTTGAAGGGAGCCTAAAAAAGGCTTTTGCCGATGACCAGAAAGTCTCACCTATATTGGTAGATGGGCACACCTGCTTACACTTTCTCGACTAATATTTTGCTAGTTGAGTCTGATGGTATTGGCTTGTGTCAATAACAAGCCCTTGAGCTTGAGCTAGTTCATCTAGCTTTTGTTCACTTAGCGCCAGTTCACTCAGCATTAAGGTGTTGTCATCTAATTCCCATATCTGCCTGCTGCCTAAATAGCTAAATTTAATAATACTGAACGCTATCGCATCACCGTGTTTTGTGGCTGTTGATAGCGCAGCCATTTTACGGTTAATTTTGTTTAATTCTTGTTTCAGCTCCCAGACATAAATGACTTCAGCAAACCATGGCTTTGTTTTACAAAAAAGTACTACAGGCACAATCGACAATACTGCCGCTACAACGCCCATTAAATTGAGGTAAAAGTTATCTGAACCTATAGAGAATAGGGCTATGAAAAATGTTGACCATGCTAAGGTGAATAGGATCAACAAGGCTGAAATACCAATATAGCTGTAACGAGAGCGTGTTTGATAAATGTCTTTATTTACGGGTTTGAGTTGCATATTGCTGCCTAGCTAAAACAAGTGGAGTAATAGTAACAAAGTGTATTAATGTGGGTAAATGAAAACAGCATGATTGTATGTAAAGTAAGCTGTTGTTTACTATTTAAAAAAATGTACAGTTAAAACTAGACTATTGGTTTTCATGTAACTGTTTACGGTCTATCATTACAATTGATTTAACTAGGTACACATTAATAAACACAAGGATCGTTTATGAACCGCACACCTGTTGTAGCTCGTGTGGCTAAAGCGTTAGGATTGACGCTAGCCTCACTTTCATTATTAAGTGCGTGTGACACTGCACCACCACCTCCTCCAGAAGTTAAAGCAAATGTTAAAGTGCTTGAAGTTACCATGCAGCAAGTAACACCAAGTAATGATTTTGTTGGCCGAACTGAAGCGACTCAGGATATTACTTTAAAGTCTAAAGTTCGCGGCAATCTTGCAACAACTAATTTTCAAGAAGGTAGCATTGTAGAAAAAGGCGATTTGCTGTTTGAAATTGACCCAGAACAGTACGATGCAGCTCTAAAGTCTTCTGAGGCAATGGTAGCCCAAGCGAAAGCCGCTTACGATACTGCTGTATTGAACTTTAAACGTGGAGAAGGGCTGATAAAAGACAACTTTATTAGTCAGTCTGATTACGACAATCTGCTATCTCGTAAGTTACAAACTAATGCTGCATTGCAAAGTGCCAGCGCAGAGTTGGATAACGCGAAACTAGAATTAGGCTACACCAAAATTTACGCACCTTTTACAGGTCGTATTAGCCGAGCAGCCGTTTTCACCGGTGATCTCATCATACCTGATCAAACTGAACTTGCAGACCTAGTGCAAATGGAACCAGTTTGGGTGAACTTCCAGTTACCAGAAAAAGTGTTAATTGAAGCTCAACGCGCGCATAAATCAGTTACCACGCCATTTAAGCTAAGTGATTTCCCTGTAAAAATTCAATTTCCAGACGGTTCTATGTTTGAAGAAACCGGCAACATGGATTTTGTAGATAACCGAGTAGACGCTACTACTGGTACCTTGGCAATACGCGCAGAGTTCCCAAATAAAGAACACATTATTGTTCCAGGTTTGTATGTGACGGTAATTATTGAGTCTCCAGAAATGGAAGAAGTGTTGTTAATCCCACAACGTGCTGTTCAAGAAGATCAGCAGGGACGTTACGTTCTTACCGTTGATAAGAAGGATGTTGTGACTCGAAAAAATGTTGAGCTTGGTCAGCGTTACGGTATTGACTGGGAAGTTGAGAAAGGTTTAGAAAAAGGCGATTTAGTTATCTCTGAAGGTTTACAGAAAGCCCGAGTAGGCGCTGAAGTTGACCACGAAATGGATACTATTCAGCCATTCTCTGACACTAAATCTTAAGGAGTCGGTGATGATTAGTAAGTTTTTTATTCATCGACCCAAGTTTGCCTTTGTTATCGCGATTGTTTTAACACTGGCGGGCTTCTTGTCGATTCCGGTTTTACCGGTAGCTGAATTTCCGAATATTTCTCCACCTATGGTTTCTGTTACCACAAGCTACCCAGGTGCGAGTGCCGAAGTTGTTGCCGATACCGTTGCTAAGGTGATTGAAGCCGAAGTAAATGGTGTTGAAAACATGATTTACATGGAGTCAAAAGGCGCTAACGACGGTAGTTATTCTCTAAACGTGACCTTTGAGGTAGGCAGTAACGTAGACATGGCACAGGTAAATGTGCAAAACCGCGTTCAGCAAGCTATGCCGCGTTTACCATCTGAAGTACAACGAAATGGGGTTAAAGTTGAGAAACAAGACCCTAGTATTTTGATGATGCTTAACCTTGTTTCTCCTAATGAATCTTTAGATAACTTGTTCCTTAATAACTACATGGGGATCAATATTAAAGATAACCTTGCACGGGTTAATGGTGTATCTAAAGTAAGCATTATTGGTGGCATGGACTATTCAATGCGAGTGTGGCTGAACCCAGACCGCATGGCGAGCTTAGGTGTTACTGTTGATGATGCAATAGCGTCAATTCAAGAACAGAATATCCAAGTTGCAGCAGGTCGTATTGGTGCTGCTCCGGTGCCTAGAGATCAGCAGTTTCAGTATACTTTGTCTACCAAAGGCCGTTTAAGTCATCCAGAAGAGTTTGAAGAAATTATTGTTCGCTCAAACCCTGATGGCAGTGCAGTTTATCTTAAAGATATTTCACGCATTGAGTTAGGCGCAGCAAGTTACGATGCTGAAGCTATGTTAGACAACAAAGCTTCTGCCTTATTGTTTATCTATCAAGCCAGTGGTGCAAATGCACTTGAAGTCGCTAAAGGTGTGCGAGAAGAACTCACCCGTTTGAGCGTTCAGTTCCCAGAAGATATGGACTACAAAGTGTTGTACGACACGACCGAGTTCGTTGAAACCTCTATTGATGAAATGCTTGAAACGCTGCTGATTGCTATTGCTTTAGTTATTTTTGTTGTTTATATCTTTCTGCAAGATGTTAGACAAACACTAATCCCAGCGATTGCTATTCCAGTATCACTAGTAGGCACATTTGCTTTCTTGTTGGCTACTGGTATGAGCATTAACACAGTATCGTTGTTCGCACTGATTCTTGCCATTGGTATCGTGGTAGACGATGCGATTGTGGTGGTAGAAAACACCACACGTTTAATGCAAGACGAAGGATTAAACGCAGTAGACGCGACCACTAAATCGATGCAAGAAGTAACCGGACCGGTTGTAGCGACAACCTTGGTACTCTTAGCTGTGTTTGCTCCTACAGCGGTTATGCCTGGTATTACTGGTCAAATGTATGCTCAGTTCTCAATTACCATTTGTATTTCAGTACTTATTTCTTCAATTAATGCATTAACACTAAGCCCAGCTTTATGTGCATCGTTGTTGAAAACGCCAAAAGTACACGAAAAAGGCTTCCATGCTTTCTTTAACAAGCACTTTGATAAGGTTACTGGCAAATACACTGGCTTTGTTAGTGGAATGGTACGAAAACTGTCTATTGTAGGCATTGTTTATGTATTGCTGATTGGCGCTACTGGTTATTTGGCCACTTCGTTGCCATCAGGCTTTGTACCTACAGAGGATAAAAAGGCCTTCTTTATCGATGTGCAGCTGCCTAACGGTGCTTCTATCAACCGTACTAAAGACGTTGTATCTAAGATGGTTGATGAGCTAAATGACCTCGAAGGGGTAACCAATGTTATTTCTGCAAGCGGTTATTCCATCATCTCAGGGGCCGTTTCATCTAATGCTGGTTTAATGGTTGTTATCTTATCTCATTGGGATGAACGTAAAGACCCTGCATTAATTGAATCCAACATTGTCCAAAGAGCTAACGGTGTTTTAGCCGGATATAACGAAGCACAAGCTGTAGGCTTCTCGTTACCTGCTTTACCTGGTGTAGGTACAGTTGCAGGTGTTGAATTCTTTATTCAAGATACTTTAGGCCGAACTCCTGCAAGCCTCGCTAGTGTGATGCGAGCAACAGCGGTAGAGGCGGGCAGTGCACCAGAATTAGCTGCAGCATTTAGTACATACCGAGCTGATGTACCGCAACTATTTGTAGATGTGGACCGACAGAAAGCGAAAGTACAAGGGGTACAATTAAGTAGTATCTTCATGACCTTGCAAACCATGCTGGGTTCTATGTATGTGAATGACTTTAACCGCTTTGGTAAAGTGTTTCGCGTGAACATGCAGGCGGAAACAGAGTATCGAAATTCAGAGCAAGATATCGCTCGCTTCTATATTCGAAATAAGTTTGATGAAATGGTACCGCTAAATACCTTGGTTAAGGTTGAGCCTAAACTAGGCCCTGAGTACATTAACCAATTCAACCTGTATGGCGCAGTGAAAATGAACGCTTTCCCTGCACCCGGTTTTAGTTCTGGCCAAGCAATTGATGCCGTTAAGCGAATAGCCGAAACGACGTTCCCCGCAGGCTACACTTACGAGTGGTCTGGTCAGACTTACCAAGAACTAAAAGCAGGAAACCTAGCGCCATTTATCTTTAGCTTAGCGCTTATCTTTACCTACTTGTTCTTGGTCGCTCAGTATGAAAGCTGGACAGTTCCTATTTCGGTGATGTTAGCGGTTCCAATCGCGATTTTGGGTGCCTTTATTTATATTTGGATCATGGGTTCAGACATAAACTTGTACACTCAAATCGGACTGGTGTTGTTGATAGGACTGGCCTGTAAAAACGCTATTCTCATTGTAGAGTTCGCGAAACAGTTACGCGAAGGCGGAATGAGTATACGTGATTCTGCAGTAAAGGCTGCTCGACTGCGCTTTCGTGCGGTATTGATGACTGCCTTTTCGTTTATCTTAGGTGTAATACCTTTGGTGATAGCCACCGGTGCTGGTGCGGCGAGTCGAATATCGCTGGGTTATGCCGTTATGGGTGGGATGATCGCAGCTACCATTGTTGGTACTTGTTTAGTGCCTGTTTTCTATGTGATGCTGCAAGGTTTACGAGAAAAAGTTAAAGGTATCGAAGATGCTGAAGACAGCTAATTAGCTGTAAGAAAGTAAAATAAAAAAGCCTGATGAAATCAGGCTTTTTTTGTTCTAAGAGTTTTTATTGTCCGGGGTCAAAAAAGTAACAGCAACGTAATTTCGGGTCAAAGTTCTTTATGAGAACAGCAGGAACATCGTCCCATTTAACCGTTTTGTTTATCTTAATGTCTTCTTTAGTTAGGTCTGCTACGTTGGCGTTACTAAAGTTTTTTCCTTTTTCTAACAGTAATACTCTTGGTTTAAGTTTTTCTTTAGGATTACTCGACATCACCATTGCATACCCATCGTTAGATAGACTTACAATTGAGCCCGGCGGGTATATGCCTAAGGTATTCATCAGTTGTTCTAAGTACAGTTTGTTGTACTTGGTTCCTGCACTCTTGTATAGAAAAGCGAATGCTTCTTGTGGGGTCATTCTTTTTTGATTTGCTAAAGGAGCACAAAGGTGTTCAAAGCTATCTACTATGCTCAGCAATTGTGTTGCTTTGTCTAGTTCGCTGGCTTTACGTTGGTTGGGGTAACCACTGCCGTCTAGAAGCTCATGGTGATTAATCACAATGGGTAAAACTTCTGGTGGAAAAGACCCAGCTTTTTTAATTAACTCTGCACCAAATTTGGGGTGAGTTTGGTAAAAGTTTTGCTCAGCTTGGCCCCACTCGCTGGGTTTTCGACGTATTTGCTGAGGTACTTTTAGTTCACCAATGTCATGAATCATCCCAGCTATACATAAGTGCTGGCATTCTTTTTCAGAAAATCCCAAGTTTTTTGCCACTAAGATGGAAAGAACAGCTACGTTTACACTATGAAAAAATATATCTTCGTCGCTACTGGGCTCTAAACTCACATAAACACTGTGGGCATCTGCAGACTTAAACATAAGCTGAAGGGTTATATTAACTTGTTCAAATATGCTGTAGTAAGCTTCTTCGGGTTTGCTGGTGAACTTAGTCAGTGCTGAGCGAAACTTTTCTGCGTTTTGTAAATAGGCTTTGTTGGCGCGTTTTTGCCCGTTACGTAACTCATCTAGCCAAGCCTGATCAGGGTCGATTTCTGGCTCTTCTTGGTCAGCCCCTGCTAAGTCGTCTTCATTGTTAGTATCAGGTACCGCTACTTTAGATTTACTAGGAATAACGGCAATATTGTCTAAACCTAAGGAGCGAACAACTGTAAGTTGCTCTTGGTTTTTAATGATGAAGTTATTGCGCATAAAAGGGTGAGCAGTCCAACCTATAGGAAGGCTAATATAATGCCCAACTTGCAATGAATCGGTGGGTATTTCTATCTTAGACATAGTCCCAACTTATTAAGTCCTTTAGATAATTGTAGTAAATAGTCACAAATTTATAAATGGCTGATTGTTCATAACAAGTCGCCTCGCACACTTATTGGCGTTACAATCTGTGGCTCAGCGTTTATCTGTCTTCTTTTCATTGAAAGTGCTAATTAAATGAATAATAAACAAATCACCTTAGCGATAACTGGAGCGTCCGGAGCTCCTTATGCTTTATGTTTACTTGAACAGTTAGTAAAAAAGCAATTTACCATTCATTTGCTCATATCTAGCGCAGCGAAAGTGGTGCTAGCTACTGAGGCTAACCAGCAGTGGCCAAGCCAAAATGAAAAAGCTCAACTGTTTTTAGAAAGCAAGTTTGGTGCTCAGCCAGGCCAGATATTAGTGCCAGGCAAAAATGATTGGTTTTCTCCGGTAGCTTCCGGTTCTGCTGCTCCAAAAACCATGGTGATATGTCCTTGTAGCATGGGCACGCTGGCCTCGGTTGCTATGGGATTGTCTGATAACTTACTTGAGCGCGCAGCGGATGTAGTTATAAAAGAAAAGGGCAAATTGATTCTGGTTCCCCGAGAAATGCCGTTTTCAGCCATTCATTTAGAAAATATGCTTAAGCTCGCTAAGTTAGGCGTAGATATTCTACCGGCTTGTCCTGGCTTTTATCATAAACCTGAGTCGATACAAGATTTGGTAGAGCACGTTACGGCTAGAATCTTAGATCATATTGGAATTGAGAATGATTTAGTTGAGCGGTGGGGTTACTCGGGGGAGAATAAAACAGGTGCTTAGCACCTGTTTCCATTTTAATCTTCGCGGTTTTCGCAATCTACTTTAGTACAGTTTCCGTAAAGATATAAACTATGGTTAGTTAGTTGAATATTATTTGTTTTAGCAATATCTTTTTGTCTTTGTTCAATGGTGTCGTCATTGAATTCGATAACTTTTCCGCAATCTAAGCATACCAAGTGGTCATGGTGTTGCTGGCTATTTAGTTCAAATACTGATTTACCACCTTCAAAGTGATGGCGGGTAACAATGCCGGCGTCATCAAACTGATTAAGTACTCGGTAAACGGTAGCTAAACCAATCTCTTCACCTTGGTCTATCAGTAATTTGTACAAGTCTTCGGCGCTAATATGTTGATTAGACGGAATTTGTAGTAGCTCCAAAATTTTCATTCGGGGCAGGGTGACTTTAAGGCCTGCTTTTTTTAGAGCTTGATTATTATCAGACATAGGTGAAATATTTTCCGTTGCTGTTATTCATTCCATAACTGCGGTAAGTATACGGACTTACGAGACAAACAGAAAGCTCGATAAGAAAACTTGTAGCGCAGTTAATTATTTATTAACCTATTGTTAACATGTCTGACCAGTTGAGCTTATGGAACATCTACTTAAAAACGCCAACCTAGCAAAAAGTTTACTCAATCTGTGGCCTCCTTTCTGGGGAGCAGGGATTAAGATCTCTAAACTATCTAAAGATTTTCGCACTTGCGAGGTGAGGCTCGCGTTTAGATGGTGGAACAAAAACGCTAATCGGTCTCAGTTTGGTGGCTCTATGTTTTCGATGACCGATCCTATTTACCCGTTAATGTTGATGGCGATATTGGGTAACAAATACCATATTTGGGATAGTGAAGCCTCGATCAAGTTTGTTTCTCCAGGTCGTGGAGTGGTTTATGGACACTTCAAACTAGAAGAAGCATTTATAGAAGATGTTTTGCGTAAGGCTGAGAGTGGAGAGAAGTATCAACCAGAGGTAAGCACCGAGGTTGTTGATTCGAACGGTAAAGTTATCGCAGTGATTACCCGTAAGCTCTATATCCGATTAAAGCGACAGCATAGACCAAACCTTGAACAAGTTGCTTAATAATTACTGAACAAGGCTTAGGTTTTTTTTGTAGCGCTCAATGACTTTAGTCACGTAGTTCTGAGTCTCTTTATAGGGAGGAATCGCAAAGCCGTAGCGTTTTACGGTGTTTTCTCCCGAGTTATAAGCCGCTAAAGCTAGCTGAAGTGATTCAAATTCATTCAGTAGCCAGCGCAGGTAGCGTGTTCCTGCTTCTATATTTTGTTCAGGCATAAATGGGTCTGTCACTGAAAAGCGTTCGGCTGTAGCAGGCATTAATTGCATCAATCCCATCGCACCAGCGCGAGAAACTACGTCGGCTCTGTAATTGGATTCAGTTGCTATCACCGCATGAACGAGCGCTGGGTCAAGTTTATGGCGCCTTGCGCTTGCAACGATAAGTTGATGATAAGGGCGTTGATTAGGCGCTTTTTGTTGGGTACTTTTTGCTTTGGGCGGGTTGAGCGATTTAGGCGTACGCATCAGCAAGCGCCATTTAGAGCCCTTTTTTTCCTGAGCAAAGTGCATCACACCGTTTTGGTCTTCATAAAACCAAACGTCTGCATATACACTACTGGATATTCCCAGGAAAATTATAAATAGATACTTAAACACATTTTTCTCCCTCTGAGCCAAGTTAAGCATAAACTTGGCCAACTATACGAGGGTCAGATACAAAAACTGGGCTTTCGCCCAGTAGATTTTTAGTCGGCTAATTCAGCTAAGCACATTTCTTCATATACTTGCTTGCACCAACCTTTAACACGCTCTTGGGTTAACTCAGGCTGGCGATCTTCATCGATACCCAAACCAACAAAGTGAGCATCATCTGCTAGCGCTTTTGATTCTTCAAAGTCATAACCTTCGATGGGCCAATGACCAACAACCGTAGCACCTTTGGTAGTAACGATATCGTTGATAGTACCCATTGCATCAAGAAAATACTCGGCGTAATCTTCTTGATCACCACAACCAAATATTGCGACTAACTTTTCTGAAAAGTCTATTTGCTCAAGATCTGGGAAGAAGTCATCCCAATCACATTGTGCTTCGCCGTAATACCAAGTGGGAATACCTAAAAGAATCAATGAAAACTCATCAATGTCTTCTTTAGTAGATTTTGCAATGTCTTTTATTTCTACTAGTTTTTTGCCTAGCTCTTTTTGGATCATTTGTGCAACTGCTTCGGTGTTACCGGTGTCGCTACCAAAAAATATTCCTACGCTCGCCATAAATATTACCTGTATTACAAACTATTGATTTGTTGAAAATTGATTAACTTGGTTGTTCAGCATCTTTTCTATCAGTTCACTTCGGCTTATGCCCGATTCATTGGCTAACTGATTTAAGGTTTCGAAAAGCTGTTGTTCAACTTTCAACTCGATTCTTTTAAGCCCATTCGCACGATCTCTTTTAAGTTGATTTCGTTTATTGGCTTTTAGCTGATCTTTACGCTCTAAAGGGTTAGTTCTAGGTCGACCAACTCTTTTTTCACTTGCGAATAGATCAATAGTAGTTCGATCTGTATTTTGTTTTGCCATTAATATTGAAACAACCGTCTAACCTAAACCAGTGCCTTCCCAAGACATTTGAATTAGGCCTTTTGCAATAAAGCCTGCACACCCTAAAAACAACACTAACCAAACCACGGCGCGGCCAAATGGGGGAACGTTGCCTTTTTTAAGTACGTCTTGAATAGCCATGCCGATAAAGAAAAATAGAATTACAAAACCTATATTTAGAGCAAGGCTTTCGATTAAATCTATATGCTTCGCGAACATCACTATCCTTGAGAGAAAAATTCGACGCGCACTATACCATAAAGCGCGTTAGGGTGTTAAATATGCTTGGCTAAAAACTGTTCGGTTAAACGATTAAAAATAGCTGGCTTTTCAGCATGTAACCAATGCCCGGTGTCGCTGATTATTTTTAATTCAGCTTTAGGAAATTGCTGAGCTACTTCTTGCTGATACTGGTTCACAATATAGTCTGAGTTTTGCCCTTTGATAAACAAGCAAGGTTTGTTAAACGCGCCAAAGGTTTGCCACCCAGTGATGTTGGTATAGTTTTCCGCAAGTAAGGGAACATCAAACAGCCAATGCCAGTGTTGTTCACTTTTGGTTAAGGATTTAAGAAGAAATTGCCTCACTCCAGGTTCTTTTATATGTTGGGTAAGTAATCCATCGGCTTGTGAGCGAGAAGTGACTTGGCTTACATCAAAACCATTTAAGCCTGCGAAAACAGCCTGATGATTATGGTTATAGGCCACAGGAGCGATATCTGCTGCGACTAAAGCGCTAACCAAAGTTGGGTAAAGTTGCGCCGTTGTCATCGCCACTTTACCGCCCATAGAGTGACCAACAATGGCGCATTCTTCTATATTAAGGGTGTTACACAGGGTGTATATGGCTTTAGCTTGTGTTTGATAATCCATTTTCGGCGCACGAGGGGATAAGCCGTGATTAAGCGCATCTACGCTAATCACTCTATAACCAAGACCTTTCAAGTGTTTAGCCAACAAGCCCAAATTAGACAAACTACCAAACAATCCGTGAATCAATAAAATAGGGTAGCCAATACCTTGATCTTTGTAGTGCAGATCCAAAACAACACCTCTTATGTAATTGGATTGTTAGTCTGCCTTTGCAGCTTTATTACTACAAGTCTTTAAAAGCAAATTGTTTGCGCATTATTTGTGCTTTTAGCGCTGGCAATTCGGATTGTTGATGAGTTATTAACTTTGCTATGTATAATCATTAGCTATGTTAAGTACAGAGCATGACTTGAAAGTAGCGATGAAAACCATAGAAATTGAAGAAGACTTGTATTTATATATTGCTGGCCAAACTAAACATATTGGCGAGAGCGCATCAGATATTCTTAGGCGCTTACTTGAGGTAGACGCCTTTATTCAAGAAAGCGCAGAACCAGAGCCTGTTGAGTTGAACAGTCAAGCGCTTGACGATGTTCCTCCTGAGCAACCCACTCAAGAAAGCTCTGTATCTGAAAACTTTGAAGACGTGGTAACAACTCCGCAAGACCCTGATGTCCTCAGTTACTTCAATTTTGAGCTTATCGGTAATGCGGGCAGTTCCACTAAACGCTTCCTTGCTTTACTCGCCAGTCTTTATACGGTTAATAACGCAATGTTCGCTAAAGCTTGTGTGATCAAAGGCAGTAAGCGAGAGTACTTTTCTCAAGACAAAGATTCATTACTTGCGTCAGGAAAAACCAGTAAACCTCAAGCCATCCCAGATACGCCATATTGGGTGATTACAAACACTAATACCGCGCGTAAACGCCACATTCTGCATCATGTTGCTAGCGAAATGGGTCTACAAGAATCTCAAATTGAACGCTTATGTGAAGCGATCTAATCATTTTTTATTTTTAACTTAAGCATCGGAGAAGCTATAAATGGCTATTCACCCTCTAGCAGGAAAGCCAGCTCAGGCTGAGCATCTTGCAAATATTCCACGTCTTGTGGCCGACTATTACTTACTAGAACCCGACGTAGCGGTTCGAGAACAACAAGTTGCATTCGGTACGTCTGGCCACCGCGGCAGCTCTAGTAAAAAAGCCTTTAACGAAAATCATATTTTGGCAGTTAGTCAAGCATTGGCAGAATACCGTTTAGCGCAAGGTACTACCGGGCCTTTATATATAGGTAAAGACACCCACGCTTTATCGGAGCCTGCATTTTGCTCAGCGATTGAAGTGTTTGCAGCAAACGGTGTTGAAGTTCGTTATCAAGAGGGTTTAGGTTACACACCAACGCCAGTTATTTCTCATGCAATTTTGGCTTACAACCGTTTAGGTAAAGACCAGGCGGATGGCGTGGTGATTACACCTTCTCATAACCCACCTGAAGATGGCGGTTTTAAGTACAACCCGCCAAACGGTGGTCCAGCAGATGGTAATGTAACGAAGGTTGTTCAAGACCGTGCAAACGAAATATTAGCGAATGGCCTAAAAGACGTTAAACGTTTGTCTTATGATGAAGCCATTGCATTACCTTCTATTGTTGGTATTGATTACATCAAACCGTATGTTGATGATTTAGCCAACGTATTAGATATGGATGCGATTGCTAAATCTAAAGTAAAAATTGGTGTAGACCCCTTAGGCGGCAGTGGCATTGCTTACTGGTCAGTAATTGCAGAAACCTATGGTTTAGACATTGAAGTAGTGAATGAGCGCGTAGATCCAACGTTTTCTTTCATGACTCTAGATAAAGATGGAAAAATCCGTATGGATTGTTCATCTCCGTACGCTATGGCCAGCTTAATTGCCTTAAAAGACAAGTTCGATGTAGCGGTAGCCAACGACCCTGATTATGACCGCCATGGTATTGTGACCAAAAGTAGTGGATTACTAAATCCTAATCACTACTTAGCAGTAGCGATTAACTACCTTTACTCTCATCGGAGTGAGTGGGGCGCTAATGCTGCAATTGGTAAAACCTTGGTGTCTAGTTCGATGATTGATCGCGTTGCAGCCAGTTTAGGGCGTGAACTAAAAGAAGTACCGGTTGGTTTTAAGTGGTTCGTAGACGGCTTGTTTGACGGTAGCATTGCTTTTGGTGGCGAAGAAAGTGCCGGTGCTTCTTTCTTACGAAAAGATGGTGGTGTGTGGAGTACCGACAAAGACGGTATTATTTTGGCATTGCTCGCGGCAGAGATTATCGCTGTTACTGGGAAAGATCCTGGCGAACACTACCAAGGTTTTGTCGAACAGTTTGGTGAGCCTTGTTATAAACGGATTGACGCGCCAGCCAGCATAGAGCAAAAAGCTGTATTGAGCGCCTTAGATCCTGCGATGGTTGAAGCTGAAACCTTAGCAGGAGAGCAGATCACTGCAAAACTTACTGCTGCTCCTGGTAACGGTGCTGCCATTGGTGGTTTAAAGGTTGTTACTGAAAACGGTTGGTTTGCTGCCAGACCGTCAGGAACTGAGGCTATCTATAAGATTTATATGGAAAGCTTTAAAGGCGAAGAGCATTTAGCGCTTATCGAGCAAGAAGCACAAACAATTGTTTCTGCCGCATTGGCTAAAGCTGGACTATAATCTATAAGCGTCGACTGAAGGGTATTGAATAAATACCCTTTTTTTGTGCATAAATTCCGCCTGAAAACGTATGCCAACTGCTTTAAATTGCAAGTTCTGTAATAGTTTTGTTACAAAGGCAGATTACAATGTATCAGGTCTTATTTTTGGACGAATTGGCACAAAAGCCCCGTTTTAATTGATTCCGATCAAGATTACTGCCGATTCGCGTATGAAAGCATTTTCAAATGCTGGGCTTTTGTTGGGTTTTCTTTACACTTCATTTCGGTTCTTTGAGTGAAAAAGCATTTTTTCCAAAAAATGCATAAAAATTTAGTCTTGAGAGAGGCTTTTTTACCTAAATGTGATGTAGAACGTATATAATATCGTTTCGCATCGGTAACATGAGCTCGGATTTTTGAGCACATACAGTCTTTTGTAGCATTTGCTGTTCGGTTAACCATCGAATGCTACGTTTGAAGATGTCACCACAAAGGTTAGATACAAAGGAAATTCACATGGCCGCTAAAAAGGCAAAAGCAAAAAACGCACTAGCGTTATCGAAAGTTGAGTTTAAAGATTCAATTATTAAACACTTGCGCAGTACTCACGGTACTGATGAAGGACGTGCTAACAACCAAGCTTGGTGGAAAGCAACGTGTTCTGCAGTAAACGAATTAGTGTTTGATCGTTTAACTGAAACTTCTAAAGCGAATGCAGAGAACGATTCTCGTGCTGTACATTACTTTTCTTTAGAGTTCTTGATGGGTCGTTTAACTATAAACAACCTTCACAACGTTGGTGTGTTCGACGCTGCACGTGATGCACTTACCGATTTAGGTAAAGACATTAACGACATCTGTGACGAAGAACCTGATATGGCTCTTGGTAACGGTGGTCTAGGTCGTCTAGCTGCTTGTTTCATCGATTCTTTGGCTACGCTTAACTACCCAGCGGTAGGTTACGGTATCCACTACGAGCACGGTTTATTCCGTCAAGAAATTCAAGGCGGCCGTCAAATCGAACGTCCTGATAGCTGGCGCGAATACGGCAACCCTTGGGAAATCTGCCGTCCAGAATCAATTCAAGAAGTACCTTTATACGGTTACGTAGAAACGGTATTTGGCGAAGATGGCAAAATGCGTAAAGTTTGGCATGCTGGTCGTCAAATTAAAGGTGTGCCATGGGATATCCCTGTAGTTGGTTACGAAGCTAAAACTGTAAACGTACTACGTTTGTGGGAATCTAAAGCTGCTGACTTCTTCGACTGGGATGTATTTAACGCCGGTGGTTACATTGATTCTCAATCTGAGAAATCACAAGCTGAAGCAGTATCTAAAGTACTTTACCCGAACGACGAAAGCGAACAGGGTAAAGAACTTCGCCTTATCCAACAGTACTTCTTCTGTGCTTGTTCACTAAAAGACATCATTCGTCGTTACAAACGTAACCACAGTGATTTCTCTCAGTTCTCTAAGCAAGCTGTAATTCAGTTGAACGATACTCACCCAACTGTAGCTATTCCTGAGTTGATGCGTATTCTTATCGACGAAGAAGGTCTAGTTTGGGACGACGCTTGGAAAATCTGTACAGAAACTTTCGCTTACACTAACCACACTCTATTGCCAGAAGCACTAGAAAAATGGGCTGTGTACTTGTTCGAAAAAGTACTTCCACGTCACCTAGAAATCATTTACGAAATCAACCGTCGCTTCTTAGAAGACGAAGTTGAAGCTAAATGGCCTGGCAACGACGAAATGAAACGTCACCTTTCTATTATTGAAGAAGGTGAAACTCGCATGGTTCGCATGGCGTTCCTATGTGTTGTTACTTGTTTCAAAACTAACGGTGTTGCAGCAATGCACTCAGAGTTGGTTAAAGAAGATTTGTTCCCAGAGTTTTACGAACTATGGCCTGAGCGCTTCGTAAACGTAACAAACGGTGTAACTCCTCGTCGTTGGTTGCTTGCATGTAACGAACAGCTAGCTAATATGTACAACGATACCGTTGGTACTGATTGGCCGCGTAAACTAGATGAGCTAAAAGGCGCAGCTAAGTTCGCAGATGACCCTAAGTTCCAGAAAAACTTCATGGCGATTAAACGCGAGAAGAAAGTAGAACTAGCTGACAAGATTGAAGAGCTATGTGGCATTAAAGTAAGCCCTGATGCAATGTTCAATGTACTTATTAAGCGTCTACACGAATACAAGCGTCAGCACCTTGCACTGCTACATATCCTTGCACTTTACCGTCGTCTACTTGAAAACCCAGATTATGATATGGGCCCACAAGTATTTATCTTCGGTTCTAAAGCTGCACCTGGTTACAAGCTAGCTAAAGACATTATCTACGCGATCAACAAAGTTGCAGATAAAGTTAATAACGACCCACGCATTAAAGACAAGCTGAAAGTTGTTTTCATGCCTAACTACCGCGTAACGCTTGCTGAGAAACTATTCCCAGCAGGTGACGTATCACTGCAAATTTCTACCGCAGGTTACGAAGCATCTGGTACTGGTAACATGAAGTTTGCCTTAAACGGTGCCCTAACTCTTGGTACTCTTGATGGTGCGAACGTTGAAATTGCAGAAGAAGTAGGCGACGACAACATCTTCATCTTCGGTCTAAACTGTGACGAAGTTAAAGCGCTTAAAGCTGCTGGTTACAACCCATGGGATTACTACTACGGTAACCCAGAGTTGAAAGCTGTTCTAGATTGGTTAGAAACAGACTTCTTTACTCCTGGCGCTCCTGGTGAGCTAGCTTCAATCAAGCACAGCTTGCTAGAAGGCGGTGACCCGTACCTAGTATTGGCAGACTTCGAGTCTTTCACTACTGAGTACGCTGCAGTCGACGCAACTTACCGTGATCAGAAGAAATGGGCTAAGATGGCTATCATCAACTCAGCGTCAGTAGGTAAGTTTAACTCTGACCGCTCAATTGAAGATTACGTAAGCCGTATCTGGAAACTTGAAAAAGTTATGCCTAACTAAGCTTTGTTTAAGCGTTAGTTAGCAATAAAAAGGGAGACTATGTCTCCCTTTTTTTATGCCTTAAAAACTAGCATACTGTTGCTTACTTCGTTTACATCTAAGGATAAGATGTGCCTAAAGAAAGCTTACTCCAACTTGGTCTACTTCAATTCACTTTAAATGCGCCAGAAAGTTCTGAGACTTTTAGTTTCAATTTAGCCAGTCAAACCAAAGTTAGTTTACTAAGTACTGGTGTATTGTTGTTTGAACCAACAGCTAAGATAAGTACCAGAGCAGTGCTACTCTCTGCCGGTATTCACGGCAACGAAACCGCCCCCATCGAATGTATCGACGAGCTTGTAAGCAAAATCTTAAACATGGAGGTCGATTTACAACAACCGTTGTTAGTCATCTTGGGTAGTCCTCCCGCAATGGTTGAGGCAAAACGGGAGCTAATGCTAAACCTAAACCGTTTATTTATTGGCAAGCATGCTAATTACGATGATTGCTATGAAGTACGGCGAGCAAAACATTTAGAAGAAATAGTGAAACAGTTTTTCACTCGTTACAGCCTTTTAGCTGCCTACCATTTAGATCTACATACTGCCATCAGAAGTTCTCAACACGAGAAATTTGCCGTGCATCCCTTTAATCATGGGAGAGCATGGAAACAAAGTAGCTTAGCTTTACTGCAAGCCTGTGAAGTTGATTGTGTGTTGTTTTCAAATGAACCTGCGTCAACGTTTAGTTATCATTCAAGCTATATCCATAATGCTGCGGCGTTTACTGTTGAACTTGGAAAGGTGCATGCATTTGGCCAAAATGATCCCAATAAACTTAAGGCATTGAGTCAAACCTTAACTACTTTGTTGGGTGCTAGTGATTTATCTGAGCTACTGTTCAACCCTTCGCGTGCCACCTTATTTGAAGTGAGTGATGTGCTTAATAAAACCACCGATGATTTCTGTTTTAATTTCAACCAGAGTCAGGCTAACTTTACTGAATATCCCAATGGTTACCGTTTAGCTAAAGATGGTTCGCGCATTATTGAAGTTGAAAATGGTCCAAAAGCAATAGTGTTTCCTAACGATAAAGTAGCAATTGGCCAGCGAGCAGTGTTATTGGTTAAGCAAATGACACAAGCCGATATACAACAAGCAATAACAGATAAAAATCTCATATAATCCATCTACCATGCAGGTGAGGCTGGTTTGTACTCTTTTTATAAGGCCAGCTAGTAATTAATACTAATAAGCCAAGAAAATACTTTAGTGATTCGCTGTAACCAAGGTGATTTAAAGAACAACCCTTTGTTAGTAGCAAAGTCTTACAGAAGCGAGAAATCACGTGATATAATCTCTCCAATTTTTAATACCTTAGAGTGGGACAACGGATTTATGATCCCTAAGTTAAGCCCTCAGCATTCTCTTGAGGCTCTGTATTTAGATTATCTAACCAAGCTTGAAGTTTCTGCATTTTCCGGCGAAATTCAAACTTCTTATGCTAGCCGTTTGGCGGTAGCGACAGATAATTCAGTGTATCAATATTTGCCACAAGCCGTGGTATTCCCGAAAAGCACAGCAGACATTAAACAGCTTTGTAGATTAGCCTCGGCCTCGGCGTTTGAATCAATAAAGCTAACTCCAAGGGGAGGCGGTACGGGTACCAATGGCCAGTCGTTAACCCAAGGTATTGTTGTAGACTTGTCTAAGTTTATGAACAAGGTTATTGAACTTAATGTTGAAGAGCGTTGGGTTAGAGTTGAAACGGGTATTGTTAAAGATAAGCTTAACAGCGTGTTAAAAGAACATGGCTTGTTTTTCTCTCCAGAGCTTTCAACCAGTAACCGCGCGACACTTGGAGGGATGATCAATACTGATGCTTCAGGCCAGGGATCGATGGTTTACGGCAAAACCAGTGATCATGTTTTGTCCGTTAAAGCAGTATTGGCCAGTGGGGAGGAACTCGATAGCGAAACGGTGAGTGTAGATCACATAGATCAGCAACGCGAGTCGCTTATTGATATCTACTCGGCGGTTAAACACGCTTGTGTAGATAAGCGCTCGTTAGTAGAAGAAAAATTCCCTAAACTTAATCGCTTTCTAACAGGCTATGATTTAAAAAACGCTTACAGTCCAGAGGATGACAGTCTCGATTTAACCCGCATTTTATGTGGCTCTGAAGGTTCATTAGCCTTTATTTCCGAAGCTAAGTTAGATCTCACCGCTATTCCAAAATTCAGAACTTTAGTCACAGTTAAATATGACTCGTTCAATTCGGCACTTCGTCATGCACCAAGTTTAGTTGCAGCCCAAGCATTGTCGGTAGAAACTATCGACTCTAAGGTGCTTAACCTAGCTCAGCAAGATGTTGTTTGGGATAGCGTAAGAGAATTAATTAGCGATGTAGAAGATGCTGATATGCAGGGCATTAACATTGTTGAATTTGCAGAAAATGACGAATTATTGCAGCAGCAAAAAGTATCTGAGCTGCTAAGCACTTTATCTCAGGAAAATGTTGCTGATTTAGGGGTTATTGGCTATCAAAGTTGCGATGACCTCACTAGTATCAACGCTATTTACAATATGCGGAAAAAAGCCGTTGGTTTATTAGGCAATACAGCCGGCGCCGCTAAACCTGTCGCCTTTGCTGAAGATACTTGTGTACCTCCCGAAAATTTAGCTGACTACATTGTTGAGTTTAGAAAACTGCTGGATGATAAAGGCTTGCAGTACGGCATGTTTGGTCATGTTGACTCAGGCGTATTGCATGTAAGACCAGCCTTAGACTTGTGCGACCCAGAGCAAGAGCTTTTGATGCGTGAAGTATCAGACCAAGTGGTCTCTTTAACAGCTAAGTATAAGGGCTTAATGTGGGGCGAGCACGGTAAAGGCTTCCGTTCAGAATACAGTCCAGCATTTTTTGGTGATGAGTTGTTTGCCGAATTAAGAAAAATTAAAGCAGCGTTTGATCCGCATAATCAAATCAATCCCGGCAAAATTTGTACGCCGCTGCATAGCGATGAAAAACTAGTATCGGTAGACGGGACTAAACGTGGCAAATACGACAGAGAAATAGCTGTAGAAGTGCGAGACAGCTATAAGAACGCCATGGAATGTAATGGCAACGGTTTGTGTTTTAACTATGACACTGCTAGCCCTATGTGTCCCTCGTTTAAAGCCACTGGTGATAGACGTTATTCACCAAAAGGTCGAGCGGGTTTAATGCGCGAATGGTTACGCCAACTTGCTGCGCTAAAAGTTGACCCTTTGGCCCAAGAGCAAAAGTTAACGTCTAGTTTTATTTCACCCGATAGTATTTTGCTTAAAATACGTAATAGCATTGCAAAATCTAAAGGTGAGTACGATTACAGCCACGAAGTTTATGATGCCATGCAAACCTGTTTAGCATGTAAAGCGTGTACAACAGGGTGCCCAATTAAAGTAGACGTACCTACATTTCGTTCACGCTTTCTAAATATTTATCATGGAAGGTATCTGCGACCGATAAAAGACTATTTTGTCGCTTATGTAGAAACCTATGCGCCGTTAATGGCGAAAGCACCCCGTTTGTTTAACGCAGCTATGGCACCGAGGTGGACCAATAGTTTAGTGACAAAAACTATTGGTATGGTTGATATCCCTACGCTTAGTTTCCCTACGCTGGCACAGCGAGTTCCAGAAAGCCTAACCAGCAAGTACGACTTTAAAGCGTTGCAGGCGTTAAGTGATGAGCAAAAACAACGCACGGTGTTAATTGTGCAGGATCCGTTTACCACTTTTTATGAAGCAGAGTTAGTTGAAGATTTTATTCACTTAGCTAAAAAGTTGGGCATTAATCCTGTTCTTCTGCCTTTTAAACCCAATGGTAAGCCGCAGCATATTAAAGGCTTTTTAAGCAAGTTTAATAAGTCAGCTCAAACAAGCGCTGCCTTTTTAAATCAAGTGAGTGAGCTTGGCATTAAAATGGTAGGGGTAGAGCCCGCGCTAGTGCTTTGTTATCGTGATGAGTATAAACATGCGCTTGGCGAAAAGCGGGGAAATTTTGAAGTAGAGGTGGTTCAAGAATGGCTAAACGGATTAGCACCTGAATCATTCGAATCGCATCAAGTGAGCGATACCAATACGTGGTACTTGTTTGGCCACTGTACAGAAAAAGCCTTAAAGGCCGACGCTTTCAAGCAATGGCAGCAAGTGTTCATGCGATTTGGCGCAAGTTTAGAAGACGTAGCAGTGGGATGTTGTGGTATGGCGGGTACTTATGGCCATGATGCAAAGCAATTAGCTACTTCTAAAGCTATTTATGAGTTGAGCTGGAAACAAAAAATGGCAAGCTTGCCGCGCGAACGTTGCATGGTTACTGGGTACTCATGTCGTAGCCAAGTCAAACGATTGGAAGGGGACAAACCAAAACACCCTCTCCAAATATTGTTGAGCTTGCTGCCTTGAGCATTTGGAATTTGCCAATGAACCTCGATAGCTTAAACCAAATGGGCGAGGGCAACATGCTCGCTTTTTTGGATATTAAGTTTACCGAGGTGGGCGACGATTACCTAGTCGCTACCATGCCTGTTGTTGCAAAGGTAAAACAGCCTATGGGCTTGTTGCATGGAGGGGCTAACGTCGTATTGGCAGAAAGCCTTGCTAGTTGCGCTGCTTATTGTGTTGCTGGTAAGGGCTCTATGGTGGTGGGCGTAGAAATAAACGCAAACCATCTTAAAGCGGTACGTAATGGGGAGGTTACCGCTATAGCCAAGCCTATAAAACTAGGTTCAACCCTGCAAGTTTGGCAAATAGAGATCCGTCAACACAAAGAGCTAGTTTGTAGCTCAAGATTAACGGCTATGGTACGAGCAGCTAAATCATAATTTCTTAATCTACATCAAATCCAGCTTCTGTTTTTCTTATCTTTTGTAACACGTTTCCTAACAAACTGAACTTAATACAGTTTTACTGTCTAATTTAGCTTAAATATTTTGAAGATTAGTCGCCTAGCGACTAACTTTTATATGTGTTGATAAATTAACTTAGGGATCCCTATGACGCGCAAAGCACACCGAGGTCTTATCGTATTCGCCTGCAGTAGTTTGTTACTGCTTGGCTGTAATAAAGACCCTGTCGAGTCAGTAGAAAGCTATCCACGACCAGTAAAAGTACAACAAATAGAAATAGGAGATGGTAAGCGGATAAGAACTTTGCCGGGAGAAACCTTTGCTTCTGATACAGCGCTTTTATCATTTCAAGTCTCAGGGCGATTAGATGAAATCCTCGTTAGACCGGGCGAAATGGTTAAAGCGGGTCAGCCATTGGCGAATATTGATCCGGCAATGTATAACCAAGAGCTAGAAGTAGCCAAAGCAAACTATGAATTAGCTAAAGTGTTGTTTGATCGAGCAAACCAATTGGTAGAACGAGGGGTGATTTCTCGAAGTGATTTTGATAAATCCAAAAGCCAATATGCCATTAGCAAAGCCGCTTTAGACAAAGCAAAAGTGAATCTTAGTTATACCAAGCTTGTTGCACCTTATGACGGAGTAATCGCTCGTAAGTATGCAGAGCAATTTGAGTATGTTTATGAGAAACAACAAGTATTAAGCCTGCAAACGGAATCGACTATAGATGTTAACTTTCAGTTACCTGAGCGACTGATTGGTATTTTCCAAGAAGCCCGTCGCAACGGACTGATTGCACCGGAGCTCGCAGTACAGTTTCAAGGCCGACAAGAGTGGTACGTTGCATCATTAAAAGAGTTAAGCACGGTGGCGGATCCTTCCACTGGTAGTTACACCATCGTTTTAACCTTACCTATACCTAATGAACTCAATATTTTCCCTGGTATGGCAACACTAGTGCAGATTGAATCAAGTACTCAGTTAATTGGAAGTAATTGGGTCGCTCCTGCAGGAAGCTTGGTTGAAGACGCGGGTCAAAGTTTTGTTTTTACCTGGAATCCAAAGACTAAAATAGTGACTAAAAAGCAAGTAACAATTGATAACGGTAATATATCAAGTGGGCTCGATGATGGTGATTGGTTAGTGGTAGCAGGTGCTCAAGAGCTAGTTGATGGTCAAGCTGCGATTCAATGGGTAAAAGAGAGAGGGCTCTAGTATGTTCATTAAAACAATTACCACTAGTTTAATCACCCTTATATTAGCCGGGTGTAGTGTTGAAGAATCTATTGAGATGCCTGAACAGATCGTCGAAATTTATAACTTACCTACGGAAGTTAATCCTGTAGAGAGAGATTTTAATGGTATTGCTCGTGCACATGATCTCGTGGATTTGGCTTTCAGGGTAGATGGTGAAATAAAATCAATTAATATCAATAAGGGCCAGAAAGTTAACAAAGGAGATGTGCTAGCAGTATTAGACAAACGCGATTATCAAATCGTAGTCGATGACAGAAAGGCTCGTCTAGTCTTGACTGAACAGCAGTTTGAGCGCGCTAAAGCATTGTTAGACAAAAAGCTTTTATCGCAAAGCGAATATGACAAAATGCGAGCTGAATATTTGGTGGCGCTAGCTGATTTTAGAAAAGCATCACTAATGTTTGAATACACAGAATTAAAAGCCCCTTTCGACGGGATTATTGGTGACGTGTTTTCTGACCCATTTGTGAATGTACAACCTGGGTCTGCAGTATTAAGCCTTCATAAAGTAGATTTTGTAGAAGTTGATGTGCAATTGCCAGATATGATTTTGGCAGTGGCTAAGTTAGGCGAAAACAGAATTAGAAACTTGGATGTCAAAGTTGCCTATGAGGCGTTTCCAGATAAGATTTTTACTGCTACGCCCTATGAGCTAAACCTTGAAAAAGATCCAAGCACACGTAGTTATATAGCTACCTTTTTAGTGCCTTTTGATAACCAGTTTGGTGTATTAGAAGGTATGCCAGCCAAGGTATCAATAGACTTATCAGACTTGACCTACACCTACTCAAGAGATTTCTTGGTGCCTGTGGCTGCGGTAGTAATGCCAGATGGTTCCCGAATAGGCCAGCAGAGACCCGTGGTGTGGCGTTACAAAGATGACCAAACTGTTGAGTCACAAGAGGTAGAACTAGGGACTCTGTCCGGCGATATGATTGAGATTAATCAAGGCCTGAACGACGGTGATGTGATTGTCTCAGTAGGTGCCAACAAATTGGTAGATGGTCAAAAGGTTGTTTTAAAGAAGGGTAAACGATGAACATTGCAGGTTATTTCGTAAAAAACTCCATTATAAGCTGGATGTTCACCCTGATATTACTTATCGGTGGAATACTTTCGTTTACTGGCTTAGGTCAATTAGAGGATCCTCCGTTTACTATTAAAGATGCGGTGGTTGTCACAATGTATCCAGGCGCTACTTCAACCGAAGTAGAAGAAGAAGTGACCTATCCCGTAGAAAAAGCGATTCAAGCCTTACCTTATGTAGACGAAATTGTATCGTTAAGTACACCGGGCCTATCGCAAATTACCGTTTCTATGAAGAAAACTTACGGCCCAGAAGAACTACCACAAATTTGGGATGAACTGCGCCGAAAAGTGGGGGACATGCAATCGCAGTTACCTCCAGGAGTCGCGGCTCCTCTAGTTAATGACGATTTCGGTGATGTGTACGGCATTATGTATATGGTGTCTGGAGAAAACTACGATTACAAAGACCTACAAGACTATGTTGATTACATTAAACGTGAAATCGAGTTAGTACCAGGTGTGGGTAAGGTAACTTTAGCAGGTGAACAGACTGAACAAGTTTTTATAGAAATTTCGATTCAAAAGCTCGCCACTTTTAATCTTGACCCTGGTTTGATCACCAGCTTACTCAATTCACAGAACATGGTAACTTCCGCGGGTAACATCAAAATTGCTGGTGACCAACTTACCATTCGTCCCACTGGCGCATTCAAGTCAGTGAATGAGTTAGGCGATTTAATTATTCCTGGAACCACTGGTGACAAGCTCATTTACTTAAAAGACGTAGCTACCATTAGCCGTGGTTACCAAGAAATACCCACTAACTTAGTCAGCTATAACCAACATCAAGCCATTAATATAGGGGTGGCGTTTACCAGCGGTGTGAATGTGGTGGAAGTAGGTAAGGCAATTGAAATTAGGTTAAATGAAATTGATTATGCTCGACCTGCGGGAATGATCGTTGAATCTATGTACAACCAACCTCAAGAGGTTGATAAATCGGTAAGCTCTTTTGTCTGGAACTTAATTCTCGCGGTTGTCATTGTGATCGTGGTATTGCTGTTATTTATGGGCCTAAAGAGTGGTATTTTAATTGGTCTAATTTTGTTCCTCACATGTTTAGGAACATTTATTTTAATGAAGCAAGCTGAGATAGAATTACAGCGTATTTCATTAGGTGCTTTAATCATCGCACTAGGCATGCTAGTAGACAACGCAATCGTGGTGGTTGAAGGTATCTTGATGGGCCGTAAGAAAGGCTTAAGTACCTTAGAGTCTGCTCAGCAAATTGTTGGTCAAACCATGTGGCCATTATTGGCGGCTACAGTTATTGCGATAACTGCATTTGCTCCGATTGGTTTATCACCTGATGCGACTGGCGAGTTTGCGGGATCACTATTTTGGGTATTGCTGTTCTCATTATTTTTGTCGTGGGTTACGGCTATTACTATTACCCCATTTTTTGCCCAGCTATTTTTTGGCAAAGAAGGTGAGGCGCAAGTAGACGGCGAGAACAATGATCCATATAAAGGTGCATTTTTTAATGCTTACAAGGTTCTGTTAGATTTTTGTTTACGTTTTAAATGGCCAACGTTAATAGTTGTTATCTCTTTATTCATTGTCTCGGTATTAGGTTTTGGTTACGTAAAACAAATGTTCTTTCCTCCCTCGTCTACACCGATATTTTTGGTAGATGTATGGATGCCTGAAGGGACTGACATTCGAGAGACAAGTGAATCGGTGGGGGTAATGGAGCAATTAGCTTTAGATACCAATGCTGTAGAGTTTGTGTCGTCGTCGGTAGGTAAGGGCTTTCAACGTTTTATGTTGACTTATTCGCCAGAAAAAAACTACGGGGCTTATGCGCAAATAGCAGTGCGAACAACAGATCCTCAAACTGCAGCTGCAGCGATGTCTTCTCTTCGTAAAGAGTTTGAGCAACAGTTTCCACAAGCTCAATTCAAGTTTAAAAATCTTGAAATTGGCCCGTCTACCGACGCAAAAATCGAGGCTAGAGTATTAGGTGCTGACCCAGATGTACTTCGCTCAATTGCGTCTGAGATAAAGCAAATCTTTAACGATACCCCGGGCACCGTAAACGTTCGTCACGACTGGCGCGATAGGGTTAAGTACATTGAACCAAACTTCAATGAGACACAGGCCAGGCGCTTAGGCATCAATAAATCAGATATCGACCAAACTTTAGAATTCGCTTTTGCTGGTTTAAGTTTTGGTTTGTATCGTGAAGGTACAACTTTACTGCCGATAGTTGGGCGTTTACCTAATGATGAACGAATTGATATTGATTCGTTAGAAAGCTTACGAATTTGGAGCCCAAGCTTAAAAACCTATATACCTATTCAGCAAGTAGTAAATGGTTTTGACGTTAAATTTGAAGATCCAATTGTACAACGTCGCGACAAAAAACGGACATTAACCATTTTTGCTGATGCTGATTTCGAATACGACATATTACCAGCTGAATTATTTGCTAAGGTTCGGCCGCAAGTTGAAGCCTTGAAATTACCGCCTGGTTATGAGCTGCAATGGGGTGGGGAATATGAGTCTTCTGGGGATGCTCAAGAAGCCTTGTTTGCTTCGTTGCCGATGGGTTATTTGATCATGTTCATGATTACGGTGTTCCTGTTTAACTCTGTCAAAAAGCCCTTGGTTATATGGTGTTGCGTGCCGCTAGCACTTATAGGAATTACAGCAGGGTTATTGTTTTTAGGCAAGCCGTTTGGCTTTATGGCCTTATTGGGAATGCTGAGTTTATCAGGGATGTTACTCAAAAATGGTATTGTTTTACTCGATCAAATCAACGCAGATATAAATGCGGGTAAAGAAGCATACCAAGCGGTATTTGAATCTACCGTCAGCCGGGTTAGGCCCGTTTGTATGGCTGCGGTCACTACCATACTAGGTGTCGCCCCGCTGATCTCCGATGTATTCTTTGAATCAATGGCAGCCGTAGTGATGTTTGGTTTGGGTGTCGCAACCATACTTACATTATTGATCGTGCCGGTCTTGTATGTGATTTTCTTTAAAGTTAGTTATCGAGATTACAAACAGTTCTAACGAGCGTTATATATATGTAAAGGCCGAGAGTTATCTCGGCCTTTTACTATCCACACAAACCCATCACATAACGTACAAACGGCTTAGCTTCTTGTAGATCAAAATAACCATCCTTCTTGCGAGTTGTGCGCAAATACTGATAAGTCGCTACAATGACCTTCATTACTTTCTCATTTTCTACACTTAAATCATTTTGCTCGGCAGCAGATAAAGTGAGTTCAACGGCTTTCTCTAACGCTTCCATATCAACCACTTCAGCTTTACGGTATTGGTAACCTTCGCCAGTGGCTAGCCATTCCAATGAACAGTTAGCTTTTTGTGCTATTTGGTTAGCTTTAGAAAGGCTTGGCTCTGAACCTTTTAAATATTTGCGTATTAAGCTTTCATTTAACTCTACTTTTCGTGCAAAGCCGCTAACACTCTGTTCACCCATTAGCTCTTTCAAACGCTCAGAAAACTGTGCCATTAATTCTTCCCATATATTTAGTCGCCTCACTATAGTACGAGTTATTTAGCACTATAGTATTGATTCTAGGATTATAAGCAGCAAAATACTAGCGACTTTTAAGGTATAAGGAACTCTACTATGGAAAATCTAACAGGTAAGTGCGCAATTGTAACCGGTGGCGGAAGTGGGATTGGTTTGGCGATAGCAACAGCTTTGGCAGAGCAAGGCGTAAACGTTGTTATTAGCTCTAGGGATCTGACTAAACTGGAACAATCTGCCAGGCAGATAAGTGATCAGATAGGCGCTAAAGTATTAGCTTACGCCGCGGATATAAGAGTTAAACAACAAGTACAAAGCCTCAAAAATTTTGCTCTAGAAGCCTTTGGAAAAATTGATATCCTAATAAACAACAGTGGCTTAGGTGTTGGCGATTCGATTGAAACCTGTAGCGAAGAAGATTGGGATTTAGTTGTTGATACTTGTACCAAAGGCACGTTTCTTACTAGTCAAGCGGTGCTACCAAGCATGCGAGAACAACAAAGCGGTCATATTCTAAATATTGCTTCGCAAGCAGCCAAAAATGGTTACGCGAATGCTGGTCCATATTGCGCGGCCAAATTTGCGGTGTTAGGTTTAGCTGCAGCTCTACAAGAAGAAGTAAGAGAATACGGTATTAAGGTTCATAGTTTGTGTCCTGGCTTGGTTCAAGTACCAGCGCCGACGTGCGAAAGTGAAATAAAACCAGGTTGGTTGCAAGTAGAAGATCTTGCTGAATCAGCGTTGTTTGTACTTAGACAGCCTAAACGTGTGCAGCTAGAAAATATCGGTTTGTATGGATTTTAGAGATTCACAATTAAAAGCAGCTGCGAAAGGTGGCTGTTCTGAGAGTGCGCTGAAAGAAGATATAGAGAATAAAGAATTGGTTGCGGGAGCTGGATTTGAACCAACGACCTTCGGGTTATGAGCCCGACGAGCTACCAGACTGCTCCATCCCGCGTCCGGTCTTAACTAATACAGTTAAGTGATTTGAATAATTGTTTGGCCTAGCTATTCGAACTAGGCAATTCTTAGTACACCAAGAATTGGTTG
>NZ_BJEQ01000017.1 GCF_005405585.1 Agarivorans sp. Toyoura001
TCTTCGGCTAACTCACGCTCAAGGCGCTTAATGGTTTCTGCTGGCGTTTCTTTTGAATTAGGCATAAGGGGATGCTGAAAAGGTTTTGACCAATCAAGCCTACCATGTTTTCTGAGCCAAACCAGTAAGGTTGAACGCCCCTGAATGCCAAATCGGGCTTGTGCTTGTTTGTACGTCATTTCGCCTTTTTCGATGCGCGCTACGACACCTAATTTAAAGGCCAAGGTGTAATCTCGTTGTGTGCGCTTACGGCTTGAGTTAATGGGTGTTGTCATAAAGAAGTCCTCTTTATGTCAACCTATTTCCGGACGGGACAGATAAACATAAAAAAGCCCGCTTAACGCGGGCTTTTTTATGGCTGGCATTTAACGCTATTCACACTCGTCTAAAGGCCAACGCACAATGTAATCTTGAGACGGACCCGTTAACTGCGTTTCACACACAATCTTACCTCGCACAGAAGCGCCTCGTTTGTGCATTTCCGAAGCCTTGCCCTTATTTAACAAAGGATGCCACTCTGGCAGCGGTTTCCCTTCGATTAGCCGTTTATAGGCACAACTAGGCGGCAACCAATGAAATGCATCAATATCATCTAAAGTGATTTTTACGCAATCAGGGACCTTAGCAAATCGATTCGGGTAATCACTACACTGGCAGCTTTTACTGTTTAACAATACACAAGCAATATTGGTGTAATACAACTCATCGGTATCTTCATCTATCAACTTCGATAAACAACATTTACCACATCCATCACATAACGACTCCCACTCTTGGGCAGTCATTTGCGCCAAGGTTTTGGTTTCCCAAAATCTTACTTCACTCACTCAATACAACCTCTGTTTCTACCGAAATATCGGCAACCTTAAATGCTAACTTATCGCCGGCCTTCAAGGGGCCAACGCCAGCAGGAGTGCCAGTTAGCAAAACATCTCCTGGTTCTAGAGTAAAACAGCGTGAAGCTTCACACAGCAATGTGCTTAGATTGCGGATCATTTGCTTTGTTGTGCCCTGCTGTTTTAACTGAGTATTTTGCTCAAAACGTAGTTCAACATCAGCCAACTCACTTAACCTATTAATCGGCTTAAAGTGACTCAGTACACAGCTCTTATCAAAGGCCTTAGCGCGCTCCCATGGGTGACCACTTTGTTTTAGCGCTAACTGCACATCGCGTAAGGTTAAATCTAATGCCGCGGCGTATCCCCAAACGGCATCATCCAATTCCTTAGGAGAGGCATTGCGAAGCGGCTTAGCAATCAATATGGCGAGCTCAAGTTCGTAATGCACTTCACCTACATCGCTTGGAATCATTACTCCGTTTGCCAAACCAGTGATGGCGGTTTTAGGCTTAATAAATAACACTGCTTGTTTAGCAGGCGCGCCCCCCATCTCTTGCATGTGCGCCAAGTAATTTTGCCCTACACAGACTGCTTTATTCGCAGTAAATGGTAAGGCCTGGCCTTGTTCATCGAGATGCTGATACACCTTAAAACACCGGTGGGTAAGCGATGCGATCAGCCAAAGTACCTACTGCGGCCACAAAGTAATGCGAGCGATTCCATTTCATCAGTACTTGGTAGTTATCATAAGCTAAATATGCACGCCCTTGAGCGTCGTCTGGCTGCACAATAGAGGCTTGAATATCGCGAATGGGTAAGTTAGTGCCGTCGTAACGACGAACGCCCATGGCTTGCCACTCACTTAAGCTTTTCTTAACTTTTAAGCCTGAGTGCGTTGCATCATAATCGTTTGGAAGTTTAACTTGGCGACCCCAAGTTAAGTCATTATTCCAGCCACTTTGCGCTAAATAGTTTGCAGCAGAAGCCAAAGCATCAGCGGTATTGTTCCAAATATCTTTGTTGCCATCGCCATCAAAGTCTTGGGCGTAAGCTAAAAAGGAACTTGGCATAAACTGCACTTGACCCATGGCACCCGCCCAAGAGCCTTTCATTTTGTTAGGTTCAATATGTCCATCTTCAAGAATACGAAGTGCATTCATTAATTCTTTCTTAAAAAACGCTTCGCGACGGCCTTCATAAGACATAGTGGCAAGCGCCGATACCACACTGTAGTTACCGGTAAACTTGCCAAAGTTGGATTCCACTCCCCACAAAGCAATAATAAAGCGCGGCTGCACCTTATATTTCTTTTCAATTTCTTTAAGTAATGGGTAGTGTTTCTTATATAACGCCCGCGCTTGCTGCACTTTCCAGTCGGGCACAGCTCGTGGCAAATAGGTATCTAGTGTTAGCTTAAATTCAGGCTGTTGCTTATCTGCTTTTACAGCGCGAGGGTAAAACTTGGCATTGGTAAATGCGGCATCAATAGTGGCTTGTGAAATACCTTCACTAGCCGCTTCAACTTTAAGTTCTTCAACGTAGTTATCAAAGCCCGGTTCAGCGTGTAATGAGAAGGCAGCCGAGAATAGCACCGTACCGATAAATTTTTTCACTAACTTCCCCTTTTAGTCATTTTTTGCCTTAGCCTGAGCGGCTAAATGCTGCTTAAGATAGTTTTCTGGAGGTGGTGGTAGTTGTAAATAATAGCCTTGCTCTTTAAACGCGGCTTCTAAGGTGTTTATTTCAACACTAGCAAAATCTTTTGTTGGTCGTTTTGGTACCAACATTACCAGCTCCTTAGCCCCCATTAACTCTAGTAAGGACGCTGGAACTGGCGAAAAATCGTCTTTCTTCTCAATATAGAGATAAGTTTGCTGTTTTTTGAGACTTTTATAGACTGCACAGAACATGAAAATGTTAGTATCCTAGTCACTGATCAGGTTATGCTAAAACGCGACTATATCAGAATATATAGTGAAGCGTCATTGCTCGTATACAAATGTAAAAAGGAATCAGCTGTTCATGTCCGGACAGGAAATAGAGTTTAAAGGGACAAACTTTACCCTTTCAGTGGTTTACTTAGGAAAAAATGATTTAACATCATTAAATAACAAGTTAATGGAAAAGGTGGCGCAAGCACCTCAGTTCTTTAACTGTGCTCCTATAGTAGTGAATATTAGCGAAGTAGACGCTGATTTTGATTTCAACCAACTCAAGGAAGTGGTAGAAGCTCAAGACTTTGTACTAGTAGGCGTTACCGGATGTAGTACCTCTGAACAAAAAACCGCTGCCCGTGCTGCAGGTTTAGCCGTAATGACCAGTGGCTCACAACAAGCAACTGCCAAGCCCAGCAAACCCGCAGAAGAAAAAGCGCTAACACCTCCCCCTACCCCAGCGGCTGTGCCAAGTAAAATCGTTCGCGGACAGATTCGCTCTGGCCAACAAGTTTACGCGCAAAATACCGACTTAGTCATTATTGGCTCGGTAGGTAATGGCGCGGAAGTGATTGCTGACGGTAATATTCATATTTATGGTGCATTAAGGGGTCGTGCTATCGCAGGCGCTAGCGGCAGAAAAGACAGCAAAATATTTTGTCAGAACTTGCAAGCAGAACTTATTTCTATTGCTGGTGTTTATATGTTGCATGAGCAAATTGGCGAACATGCCGACGCGCCGCAATGTGTACAAATAGAAGACCAGCAAATCGTATTTGGTAATTTAAGTTAACTTCGTTAACGAATTTATAAAGGAAAGATAATGGCTAAGATTATCGTTGTGACCTCAGGAAAAGGGGGTGTTGGAAAAACAACCTCCAGCGCGGCTATTGGTACTGGCCTCGCCATTAAAGGTTTTAAAACTGTAATCATCGATTTCGATATTGGTTTACGTAACCTAGATTTAATTATGGGTTGTGAACGTCGCGTAGTGTATGACTTCGTGAACGTAATCAAAGGTGAAGCCAACCTTAATCAATCATTGATTAAAGACAAACGTACCGACAACTTGTTCATTCTTCCCGCTTCTCAAACACGTGATAAAGACGCGTTAACTAAAGAAGGTGTGCAGAAGGTATTGGACGATTTAGCAGAGCAAGGTTTCGACTACATTGTGTGTGACTCTCCTGCTGGTATTGAAACAGGCGCAATCATGGCGCTTTACTTCGCCGACGAAGCGATTGTTACCACCAACCCTGAAGTATCATCAGTTCGTGACTCAGACCGTATTCTTGGCATGCTTGCCAGTAAGTCAAAGCGCGCAGAACAAGGTAAAGAGCCGGTTAAAGAGCACCTACTATTAACGCGCTACAATCCTGAGCGTGTTAACCGCGGTGACATGTTAAGCGTAGAAGATGTGCAAGATATTCTGGCGATACCGTTACTTGGGGTTATTCCTGAGTCACCGGCCGTGCTTAAAGCGTCTAACTCTGGTGAGCCAGTAATTTTAGACACTGAAAGTGATGCTGGTTTAGCTTACGACGACGCTGTAAGTCGATTAATTGGCGAAAGTGTGGACTTTCGTTTCTTAGAAGAACAAAAGAAAGGCCTATTTAGCCGCTTATTTGGAGGATAACGATGTCTCTTTTAGACTACTTTCGAACGACAAAACAGTCTAAAACGGCGCAAACCGCCAAAGAACGACTGCAAATTATTGTTGCCCACGAACGCGGGGAGCGCAGTGGGCCAGATTACTTGCCTGCTATGAAGCAAGATATTATAGAAGTAATAAAGAAGTACGTTGCCATCAACTCAGACCAAGTTAACGTTAGCTTGGACAACAAGAGTGAAGACATTAGCGTACTTGAGCTAAATATTACCCTTCCTGATCAACGTGATTAGCGAATAATGGCTTACGCCAACCAGTAAGTAGTAGAGGCAACTCTTCTGCTTGCTGGTGCTCTTTACGTTTCCACGCAATATATTGATTAAGCACCTTCTTGCTCGCCAATACGTCTTCAGGTAAACCCGATTCTTCTGCTACTGCAGTCACCACCAATTTAAGCTCTTGAATGGTTTTTTTGTAATCTGGGTAATCAACTATACGTTTAATGGGCTTAGGGAAATCTGCTGTATTAACTTGCTGACCCTGTTTCACTAATTTAAGCAAACGTTGACCATGAATACGCAACTCTTGCGGTGGTAAATTAAGCCGTTGTAACTCATCCATGTTGTTTGGTTGGTAGCGAGCTAAGGCCCATAAGTTGTCACCGTGTACCACATTATTAATGGCTAAATCACGACTTGCCGCTTGCTGTATTCGCCAGCGACACAACACTTGTAACACCGCTAATTGCTGCGGGTTTAACTTCCAAGCATTTTTAATGTCTTTATAAACTTCATCTTGGTTTACCACACGTTTTTTCAAGGCTGCTAAACGAGTGCTTTCTTCTAATGCAGCTTGAAAACGCCCTTCTTCTTCTAGCTGCTGTTTAATCTTAAGGTATGCCGGTAGCAAATAGATAACGTCTAAAGCAGCGTAATCTAATTGCGAAGCCCGCAATGGACGTGCAAGCCAATCGGTACGAGATTCACCCTTATCAAGTTCAATCTCTAGCTCCGTGGCAATAAAACGCTGGTAACCCAAGCTAATGCCATGACCAAGAAAAGCCGCGCCAACTTGTGTATCAAACACGGTTGCGCCAAATTTGCCACTTAAACGTTGAATGATTTCTAAGTCTTCGCTAAACGCATGCAAGACCCAGTGATGCCGGGCAAGAGCCTGCCATAACGGTTCCATTGACACTTTTAGTGGGTCCACTAGATAGCATTGCTGGCCATCGTAAATTTGTAGTAAACCCAGTTGAGCATAATAGGTTCGAGTACGAACAAACTCGGTATCAATGGCTAATACCATTGGGGTTTGTTCATTTAAAAAACGTAACAGAGGCGCAAGTTGCGCCTCTGTTTCAATCATGTCGAAGTTTACGTCTGCCAAAATTGCGGCGTCCTAGTGGAAAGCATCTAATGGCTAACCATTTTACGGTTTATGCCTCTTCGCGCAAGGCTCTACGCAAGATCTTCCCCACATTTGTTTTAGGTAGTTCGTCTCTAAACTCCACCAGCTTAGGCACTTTGTAGGCAGTTAAAAACTCGCGACAGTGCTCTATCACTTGCTTCTCGTTCAGTGAATCATCTTTTTTAACGATAAATACTTTAACCGCTTCACCACTTACTTCGTTAGGCACACCTACTGCTGCGACTTCTAGTACTTTAGCGTTACCCGAAATAACCTCTTCAATTTCATTAGGGAATACGTTGAAACCAGATACCAAAATCATGTCTTTTTTGCGGTCAACGATATGGAAGAAACCTTGGTCATCAACTGTGGCAATATCACCTGTAGCAAACCAACCGCCAGGCATTGATTCTTCGGTCGCTTCTGGTCGCTGCCAGTAACCCTGCATCACTTGTGGGCCTTTCACTAATATTTCGCCTGATTCACCGTCGCCGACTTCTTCGCCATCTTCGCCCACCAACTTAATATCCGTTGAAGGCGCTGGTAAGCCAATACTTCCGTTATAGGCTTCTAAATCGTAAGGGCAAACGGTAACTAGTGGAGCACACTCTGTTAAGCCATAACCTTCTATCAGGCGCGAACCTGTGACTTCTTGCCAGCGCTCTGCAACTGCTCGTTGCACCGACATGCCCCCGCCCAGTGATAAACGCAAACGGGCGAAATCTAACTTGGCAAAATCGTCATTATTTAGCAAGGCGTTGAATAAGGTATTTACCCCTGTGATTGCCGTAAAGGGAGTCTTGGCGAGCTCTTTAACAAAGGTAGGAATATCACGAGGATTGGTGATTAATAAATTCTGGCACCCCATGGCAAAAAACACCATGCAGTTCGCGGTTAATGCAAAGATATGGTAAAGCGGCAATGCTGTTACTACCACTTCTTTCCCTTCGCGCAAACATGGGCCAACAATACCTAAAGCTTGCAGCAAGTTTGCCACCATATTGCTATGTGACAACATCGCACCTTTGGCGACACCTGTGGTACCACCGGTATACTGCAAAAAGGCTAGATCTTCACTTTTGATTTCTGGGCGAACATATTGGAGATGCTGTCCTTTAGACAGAACATAACGGAGCGATTGTGCGTGAGGTAGATGGTATTTGGGCACCATTTTCTTCACGTATTTTACAACAAAGTTCACTAAGGTACGTTTGGTTGCAGAAAGCTGGTCGCCTAAACGGGTAAGAACCACATGCTCGATACCGGTTTCTTCTACAATTTCTTCAAGAATATGCGCAAAATTAGACACTATCACAATGGCTTTAGCACCACTGTCGTTAAGTTGATGCTTTAATTCTCGCGGCGTGTAAAGTGGGTTTACGTTAACTACCACCATCCCTGCACGCAAAGCACCAAACAAACAAATAGGATATTGCAGCAAGTTAGGCATCATTAAAGCCACGCGGTCACCTGCGTTAAGCTTCAATTCATTTTGAAGATAAGCTGCAAAGGCGCGTGATTGTTCTTCTAGGCGGCGATAGGTCATCACCTGCCCCATGTTAATAAAGGCTACCTTGTCTGCGTGTTTAGCAGCGCCTTCTTCAAAGACATCTATCAATGTTTGATAGCGTGCTGAGTCTATCTCTGCAGGAACATCTTTAGGGTATCGATTAAGCCAAACCTTATCCACGCAGTTCTCCTAAACATTTCAATTACAACAAGTATAATTTGCTCACCAAGTTTATTGTGAATTTTATTATGCACTTGGCGGCATCGTTGGCATTAGAGCTTTCGCTCCAAAATTTCAAACGATTGTTTCATACGCCATTTTAAATAACAATATTTTAACATTGGGCGTAGCGGATAAGATCGAAAATAGTGAAGTGGTTCAAACAATTGTTTTAATGTAGGCCTTTATACAGCGAGCAACCTCTGCCGAATTTTGCATATGAAGATGGTGCCCACCGCTTAACAAATGGGTTTTAAGCTGCTTAAACCATGCTTGGCGATGGCTTATATATTTCGTGGATAACAAAGGGTGTTCGCTAGCAGCTATTAGCAAACTAGGTTGTTGCACTGCCCTACAAATGTTTTCTGCTTGTGATTCGCTAAAGCGGAGAGGAGAGCTTAATTTTAACTTTTGATCGTGACGCCAATACCATAAGCCATCACGCTTAATCACTGCTCGCTCTACTAATAGTTGGCTATTTTGCTCATTAATCCCATTAGTTTGCGCACGCAATTTTACTGCAGATTCAAGCTTTTCAAATCCCTTAGCGGGCTTTACAGCTTGCCGTTGTTTAATGGCTCTAGTTAGGTGTGTTGTGGTTTCTTCATCGGCAAGGCTTAAAGGCCCTAGTCCATCTATGCAAACTAAGCCTAGCAGTTTTTCTGGGAATGCCGCGGCATACGTAGTAGCTACCAATGCACCTAAAGAATGTCCGATAAGAATAATAGGTTTGTTAACCTTTAGTTCACAAATAGCGCGGTAAACATCGTCAACATAATCTACAAAATGGTAATAACCTTGGCGATGTGCCGACAACCCATGACCGGGAAAATCTAAAGCAATGCAATGTACATCGCTAATTTGTTTAAGAAGAGGCGTAAAACTGGCGGCATTGTCCATCCAACCATGCAACATCACCACACAGTAATCACTAGAGGCAGTTTGTTCGATATAGGCGATATTAGAGTGAGATAAATACGGGAAGTCAGTCATTGCAGGGCGTTCAGCCTTAGGCGAATAAATCGATACCAAACATCTCATTCACTTGTTGGCGCTTGAGTTGATTAGCAACATCTTGATATTGAGACACAGCTTCGCCGCCACTGCCAACATTTTGGTCGTAGCGGAGTTTTTCTACACTGCTCTCGTCCATTACCGCCCAGGGCACGATCCCCTTTGGCGCCTTAGTAGCAACACTTAACTCTGTGCTGCTGGTCGCCTTTTTAACGTTTGTTTGTTGCGGTATGGGCTGGCCAAGGCCCTGAATCTTCAAGTTTTATTGTCCTTTAATTACTCTCTACCCGGTAGTTTCTTCCAGGTGACTTTATCGCGTAAATAAACAGGTTCGGCATTTTCTGCACTTACCAGCTCGCCTTTATTATAGGCAACCTGAGCATAACTAAGCATATTTTGTGCCGTTGGATAAAGCACTGATTCCAACACTTTTGCGCCAGAAAATTGACCGCATAATAGTTCTTGGTAAGTTTGCCAGCCTGTGCCCACAGCCGCTGCCCTTTGGCTATTGCCAGTTAGCAGGTCTGGTTTAATCACAAGTTCTTCATCTACTAAACACATCAAGCCGTTTTGCAGATGGTACTCGCCCCAATACACCTCTCCCATGCGGGCATCAATAGCCGCCAAACACTGCTCGCTATTATTGCTAAGGTAAGCGGCTTGCGCCATGGCTTGTAAGGTTGAAACGGCAATCATTGGTTTATCTGCACCAAAAGCCAACCCTTGAGCGGTGGCTACACCAATCCGCACCCCGGTAAAACTTCCTGGTCCACGACCGAACGCAATCGCATCAAGCTGCTTTAAGCTAACTCCTGCTTCCGCCAAGATTTGCTCAACAAAAGGTAAGATTTTAAGTGTATGGTCGCGTGGACTGTATTCTTGCTTACTCAGCACTTCACCCTGCCAATGCAGTGCAACAGAGCAGTTTTCGGTTGATGTATCTAAAGCGAGTATGTTTGCTGTCATGTTTCCTCAGCGTCTTTTTTAACAAATTCTAAAACTCTTGAGAGTTCTCTAGTGCGTGGCATAGCGGGCAAACTGCTAATAAATAGCGAACCGTAATCGCGATTCACTAAACGGTTGTCACATATAATCACTACGCCATGATCATCTTGGGTTCTAATTAAGCGCCCTACGCCCTGTTTAAGGCTAATCACTGCTTGCGGCAAATATACCTGACGAAAAGGATCTCCGCCACGTAAACGGCAGTCTTCGCTTTTGGCTTTAAGTAATGGATCATCTGGCGCCGCAAAGGGTAGTTTGTCGATAATCACACATGACAGCGCCTTGCCCGGCACATCCACTCCTTCCCAAAAGGTACTGGTTGCAACTAGCACTGCGTTTCCGTCTTCTACAAATTCGTTAAGTAATTCTTGTTTACCCGCTTCACCTTGAACCAATACCAATAGCTCTGTACGTAGGCGTAACTCTGTTGCCACTTTTTGAATCATTCGGTGGCTGGTACATAAAAAGAAACAGCGGCCACCGTTGGCCTCAATCACAGGCGCAAGCTGATCCAGCATCACTTGTTCTGCATTTGGCTGCTTTGTTTCTGGTAAATAACGAGGCACACATAACAAGGCTTGTTTTTGATAATCAAAAGGGCTGTCGAGCAACATGCTACTGGCGTCTTTTAAACCCATTTGAGTTTGAAAATGCTGAAAGTTGCCATCTACCGCCAACGTGGCCGAAGTAAATACCCATGCGGCATTACGTTCTTCCACCTCACTATTAAAACGCTCTGCAATATTAAGGGGGGTAATATTTAAAGTGAAATGCTGCCGAGTAGTTTCGTACCAATAACTAAAACCGGTTTTGTCTACATCCATCACTTTATCGAACAATAGGCGCATTTTAGCTAAACGTTCGAAGCAAGAATCGGCCAGTTCACTGCGCGATAGCGCCAACTTAAGCACTTGATACACAAAATCCATGTCTTCGCGCAACACTTCCATCATTTCGCCAAAACGCTTTTGTTTGGCTAATGGACGCCACTCGCCTCGGTCGCGCAGACCTTCAAACTCCAATCTACATTGGCGGATTCTACGCTCTAGCTTTTGCGAGGCTTTTTGTAATTGCGCCATATCTCTAAGCTCAGTTTTATAGCTCAGTTCAATATCATTACATAAATCGAGTATTTGTCGGCTAGAAAAGTGCTGACCAAAATAACTCGCGGCAATATCGGGTAGTTGGTGTGCTTCGTCAAAGATATAAGCATCTGCTTCGGGAATCAGCTCCCCAAAGCCAGTCTCTTTTACCACCATGTCGGCAAAAAATAGGTGGTGATTCACCACCACTAAATCTGCTTCCATCGCCTTGTTACGGGCTTTAACTAGATAGCATTCTTTGTAAGACGGGCAATCTCTGCCGAGGCAGTTATCGTTAGTGCTGGTAATTAAGGGGAATACATCGGCTCGTTCAGCGATTGGGCCAAGCTCGCTAATGTCGCCGGTTTCTTCGCCTTGTGCCCATGCCTTAATTTTAACTAGCTCAGCTAAGGTAGTGCGGTCTTGGCCGCTACCGTAATGGGAAAAACTGTTTAGCCGTTCAATACACAGATAGTTAGAACGCCCTTTTAGCAGCGCTATCATTTGATTGTATTTGAGGGCTTTTTGCATACGCGGTAGGTCTTTGGTAAACAGCTGATCTTGTAACGCTTTACTACCGGTGCTAATAACAATTTTTTTGCCACTGTCCATAGCTGGTACAAGGTAAGCAAAGGTTTTGCCGGTGCCAGTACCCGCTTCAACTAATAAACTGCCACTGGTCTCTATAGCTGCAGCAACCGCTGTGGCCATGTCGTGTTGTTGTGGTCGGGGAGAAAAACCATCTATGGCTTTTGATAACAATCCATCTTTGGCAAAATACTGATGTTTCAAACTTGGTTCCGGCAAGCAAAAGTCGCGGCAACTATACCAGCCGACTCACGCTAGACCAAACACAAAGCTACACAAATAAGTCGATATTATGTTGCTCGTCAGGGTCAGGCTTTTGAGATTTATTGTTTTGCTGTTCGCCGCTTAGCTTTGGCCGCACTTGAATGTCGTTTTGTGCAGCGGTTTTGCTTTTCTTCACCACCTTGGTGGTTTTAATCGGTGGCGCCTTACTATCGGGTTTAGCAGGTGCTCGCGGCAAAATTGGCAATATGGCATCTTGGCTCACAATCACAGCTCCTTTTTATGGCTTCCTATAGTTAATTATCGGTCAATATTTAAACAACTTTAATCTTATAGTAAAAAGCAGCCAAAAAAGGTTGCAATTTAGCGCTAGATTGGTAAGTTTATGCCCACTATTGCCATGAAGGCAAAAACCACGTTGACAGGAACGTAGCAATGATTTTTAACCAACTGAAGCATCATCACCACCATCATCCAGAATAGGCTTCAGGCGGTTTTCTGCTGGAAGCTTGTAAGATGCTTCCGGTGGTAGAATATAAGAATATTGCAAACCCCCGGAAGGTTACCCTCCCGGGGGTTTTTTAGTTTTATTATTAGGGACAAAAACATGACAGAGCAAAAACGACTACGCATCGCTATCCAAAAATCTGGACGCTTAAGCGATGATTCACAGGCACTATTAAAAAGCTGCGGAATGAAAATCAATCTCCGCCAACAACGCCTAATTGCCCACTCAGAAAACATGCCAGTAGATCTACTACGTGTACGCGATGACGATATTCCAGGCCTAGTAATGGACGGCGTGGTTGATTTCGGTATCGTTGGCGAAAACGTATTAGAAGAAGAAACCATGTTGCGCACCGCGCAAAATGAGCCAACTGATTGCGACATTCTAAAACGTTTAGATTTTGGCGATTGCCGCTTCTCATTGGCAGTAGCCGAAGAATTCGATTACACCGGCCCACAATGCTTAGCCAACAAACGCATAGCCACCAGTTACCCTGGCATTCTTAAGCGTTACTTAGACGAGCAAGGCGTACCTTTCTCTACGTGTATGCTAGCGGGCTCGGTTGAAGTAGCCACCCGCGCAGGCTTAGCCGACGCCATTTGTGACTTAGTGTCTACCGGTGCAACTTTAGAAGCCAATGGCCTTAAAGAAGTTGAAGTGATTTACCGCTCGCAAGCGGTATTGATTAAATCTAAGAACAAACTCAGCGACGAACACCAAGACTTGCTAGACCGCTTATTAATGCGCATGCAAGGCACCATGGAAGCCAAAGAAAGCAAGTACATCATGCTGCACGCACCTAAAACACATCTTGATCAAATTGTAGACCTGCTACCTGGCAGCGAGCACCCAACCGTATTAGCACTTGCCGGCGACGAAGAAAAAGTAGCCCTGCATGTAGTCAGTACCGAGAATCTATTCTGGGAGACGATGGAAAAGCTTAAAACCTTAGGTGCAAGCTCTATCCTCGTTATGCCAATTGAAAAGATGTTGAGATAAGTACCATGCAAACGGTAATTTGGAAGCAACTATCAACAGAGCAACAACAACAGGTGCTGTCCCGCCCTGCTGTTAACAGCTCAACCGACATTGCCGGAATTGTTGCTGATGTAGTAAGCCAAGTACGAGAACAAGGTGACCAAGCGCTGATTGCGCTGGCCGTCAAGTTTGATAACACCGAATTGAGCGAAGTAAGAGTCAGCCAGCAAGAGATTGATGCAGCTGAACAAGGTTTAAGTGAAGAATTTAAACAGGCAGTAGCACAAGCTAAAGCCAATATTGAAGTGTTTCACCAAGCGCAAAAACCACAGCCAATTAGCCTAGAAACTCAACCTGGCGTGCGCTGCGAAATGCACTATGCCGCCATTGGCAATGTGGGTTTGTATGTACCAGGTGGAACTGCACCGCTACCTTCAACTGTATTGATGTTGGCTATTCCAGCACGTATTGCGGGTTGTAAAAAAGTAGTATTAAGCTCACCACCACCGATTGCCGCAGAAATCCTCTATACCGCTAAGCTATGTGGTGTAGACGAAGTTTACGCTGCCGGTGGCGCGCAAGCGATTGCCGCGATGGCCTACGGCACCGAAAGTGTGTCTAAATCTGATAAGATTTTCGGCCCTGGTAACGCTTTTGTGACGCAAGCTAAGCAGCAAGTTAGCGGCGACCACGCTGGTGCCGCCATTGATATGCCAGCAGGCCCATCTGAGGTGTTGGTAATTGCCGATGCTAAAGCCAACCCCGCTTTTGTTGCCGCCGACTTATTATCACAAGCCGAGCACGGCCCAGATTCACAAGTGATTTTGGTCACCACCAGTGAGCAACAAGCCGAAGCAGTAAATCAAGAATTGGCTCGCCAATTAGCGCTACTTAGTCGCAATAACATTGCCGACCAAGCGCTATCACACAGTACTGCCATTGTAGTAAACGACTTAGCCCAAGCGGTACAGGTGAGTAACTTGTACGGCCCGGAACACTTAATTGTACAAACCGAGCAAGCTCGCAGCTTACTGCCCGAGATAGAAAATGCTGGCAGCGTTTTCCTTGGTGAGTGGACACCCGAATCAGTAGGCGACTACGCCAGTGGTACTAACCACACCCTGCCCACTTACGGTTATACACGTGCTTATTCAAGCTTAGGTACCGCTGACTTTATGAAGCGTTTTACGGTTCAGGAATTAAGCCAACAAGGCCTAAAAGACTTAAGCCGTGCAGTAGTGCCTATAGCTAACGCAGAAGGGCTAGACGCCCACCGCAGAGCAGTTACTCTGCGCCTAGGCGAGGAGCAATAATATGTCGGTTACATTATTAGCCCGCAAAAAAATTCAGGCGCTTGTGCCCTACCAAAGTGCTCGCCGCATTGGCGGCAGTGGTGAAGTGTGGCTAAACGCCAACGAAAGCCCCGATGTTAGCGACTTTAGTTACGAAGGCGATGAACTAAATCGCTACCCTGAGTTTCAACCAGCTGCGCTTATTAACGGTTATGCCGCCTACGCAGGCGTAGAACCAAACCAAGTGCTCGCCAGTCGCGGCGCAGATGAAGCCATCGAAGTATTGATTCGCGCCTTTTGCGAACCCAACGAAGATAGCATTGTTATCTGTGCGCCGACTTACGGAATGTACTCGGTAAGTGCTGAAACCATTGGCGTAGAAGTTAAAACAGTAGAGCTAGATGCTAACTTTAATCCCGACTACACAGCACTTGCGCAAGTGAATAGCAAAATTATTTTCTTATGTGCCCCAAACAATCCCACCGGCAATATGCTTGATCAAGCAAAGCTGTGTGAACTGTTAAGTGCGCAAAAAGATAAAGCGCTAGTAGTGGTAGATGAAGCTTATATTGAGTTTTGTGAAGAGCAAAGCGTAGTTAAGCTACTCAGCGATTACGACAACCTAGTGATTACTCGTACTTTGTCTAAAGCCTTTGCTTTAGCCGGTTTACGTTGTGGCTTTACCGTTGCAGGTCGTGAAGTGATTGAAGTAATGAGCAAAGTGATTGCCCCATATCCGATTGCCCGTCCAGTTGCCGAAATCGCAGCAAAAGCGCTAAGCCAAAATGGCTTAAAAGTTATGCGCGAGCGTGTTGCACGCTTAAACACAATTCGTAACCAAGCAGTTGAAGATTTAAGCAAACTTAATATTGTGCAAGAGATCTTCCCCGCTACCGGTAACTACATACTGGTACGTTTCGACGATTCAGCCCGTGTATTTAAAACATTGGGTGAACAAGGCATTGTACTGCGTGATTTTGCCAATAAGCCGCGTTTAGAAAACTGCATCCGCATTAGCATTGGCAACCAGCAAGAAGTGGCCGCCACCGTATCAGCAATTCAAGGATTGGAGCGAACTTAAGTGAGCCAAGTAAAACAAAAAATCTTATTTATCGACCGTGATGGCACCATGATCGACGAACCTATCACCGACAAACAGGTTGATAGCGTAGAAAAGGTAAAGTTAGAGCCACAGGTTATCCCGGTATTGCTTAAGCTACAGGCCAATGGCTACCGCTTAGTTATGGTAACCAACCAGGATGGTTTAGGTACCGACAGCTTCCCCGAAGCTGATTTTCACCTAGCTCAAAACTACATGATGGATATTTTCGAATCACAAGGCATTAAGTTTGACGACGTACTGGTATGCCCGCACTTCGACGAAGATAACTGTAGCTGTCGCAAACCCAAGCTTGGCTTGGTTAAAAACTACCTAAAAAGTGGCGTGATTGATTTTGCCAACTCTTATGTGATTGGCGATCGCCACACCGACATGCAGCTAGCGGAAAACATGGGGCTAGAAGGCTTGCAATATCAACGCGACGGCCTTAACTGGATTACCATTGAAAAGCAGCTTACTCAACAAGGCCGCAAAGCCAAGGTTGAGCGCAATACTAAAGAAACCCAAATTAGTATCGCGGTTGATTTAGACAACGCAGGCGGCAGCCAAATAGATACTGGCCTTGGCTTTTTTGACCACATGTTGGATCAAATTGCTACCCACGGCGGTTTTCAGCTCAACTGTAAAGTTGTTGGCGATTACCACATCGACGACCACCACAGCGTAGAAGACACCGCCATTGCCCTTGGCCAAGCCCTTAAAGAAGCGCTTGGCGACAAACGTGGTATTGGCCGTTTTGGTTTTGTACTGCCGATGGACGAATGCCTAGCCCAATGTGCGCTAGATTTAAGCGGCCGCGCTCATCTAGAGTTTAAAGCCGACTTTACCCGCGACAACATTGGCGACTTTGCTACCGAAATGGTACCGCACTTCTTCCGCTCACTAAGCGACGCGATGGCCTGTACCCTACACCTAGAAACCACCGGTAAAAATACTCACCACATGGTAGAAGCCCTGTTTAAAGTATTTGGTCGTGCACTAGGTCAAGCTATCGTAAAATCGGGCGATGCAATGCCTAGCAGTAAAGGCACATTATAAGCGCCTGCTTTAAAGGATAAGAGCAAACATGAACGTAATTATTGATACAGGATGTGCCAACTTATCTTCGGTAAAATTTGCCGTTGAGCGTTTAGGCTTTCCAGTAACAGTGAGCCGCGACCCACAGGTAATCTTGGCGGCCGATAAACTGTTTCTACCCGGCGTAGGCACCGCCACCGAGGCGATGCAAAACCTAGCCGACCGCGAGCTTATCGACTTAGTTAAACAAGTTAAGAAGCCGCTCCTAGGTATTTGTTTAGGCATGCAAATGCTGGCCGAGTTCTCTATTGAAGGCGGCGCTAAACAAGCCGACGAGCCAGTCCCCTGCTTAGGTTTAGTGTCTGGCACCGTAAGCTTAATGCAACCGCAACAAGGGCAACGCCTGCCACACATGGGTTGGAATCAAATTCAACCTAAAGCCGGTCACCCACTGTTTAAAGGCATTGAAGCCGGCAGCTACTTCTACTTTGTACACAGCTACGCCCTGCCAGTAAACGCTGCCACAATTGCCGAATGTGATTATGGCAACGCCTTTACCGCCGCAGTAAACAAAAACAATTTTTACGGGGTGCAATTTCACCCAGAACGTAGCGGCCAAGCCGGTGCACAACTAATCAAAAACTTCTTGGAGATGTAACACATGATCATTCCTGCTTTAGATTTAATCGACGGAAAGATTGTGCGTTTGTTCCAAGGTGATTACGCACAAAAAACCATTTATGGTGATGACCCACAAGCGCAGTTTTCTGAGTACCACAGCCAAGGAGCTGATTGGTTACACTTGGTTGATTTAGACGGCGCCAAAGATACCAGCGCTCGCCAACTCGACGTTATCGCCCAGCTACTGAAAAACACTCCAGCTAAAATTCAAATTGGTGGCGGCGTGCGCAGCGAGCAAGATGTAAAAGACTTGCTCGACGCAGGTGCAGAGCGTGTAGTAATTGGCTCTACCGCAGTGAAGCAGCCAGAAGTGGTTGCCAAGTGGATGGAAAAATACGGCGCCGAGCACATTGTACTGGCGCTTGATATTAACATCGACGAGCAAGGCAATAAGGTAGTAGCAGTATCTGGCTGGCAAGAAGACAGTGGCGTAACCATTGAAGAGCTAGTGTCTATTTACGCCCCAGTTGGCCTAAAGCACGTATTGTGTACCGACATTTCTAAAGACGGCACGCTTGAGGGCTCAAACGTAAGTTTGTATCGCGAGCTATGTGCGCAATATCCAGATATTCACTGGCAAAGCTCAGGCGGCATTGGTGACTTAAATGACATTGCAGCGCTTACCGATACCGGGGTAGCAGGCGTAATTGTTGGCCGCGCATTGTTAGAAGGTAAGTTCAACGTAGAGCAAGCCATCGCCTGCTGGCAGCAAGGAGGCAATAATGTTAGCTAAACGAATTATCCCCTGCCTAGACGTAAAAGACGGCATGGTAGTAAAAGGCGTTAAGTTTCGTAACCACGAAATTATTGGCGACATTGTTCCGCTAGCCAAACGCTACGCTGAAGAAGGCGCAGACGAACTCGTTTTTTACGATATTACCGCCAGCTCAGACGAGCGCGTAGTAGATAAAAGCTGGGTAAGCCGCGTAGCGGAAGTTATCGATATTCCGTTTTGTGTAGCCGGTGGTATTAAAACCATCGAGGATGCCAATCGCACCTTGCAAAATGGCGCTGACAAAATCTCTATCAACTCCCCTGCTTTAGCCGATCCTAGTTTGATTACTAAGCTAGCCGACAAGTTTGGCGTGCAGTGCATTGTAGTAGGCATCGATTCCTACTACTGCGACGAAACCAGCCAATACCAAGTTAAGCAATTTACTGGTGACGAAAAGCGCACCGTAACCACTACTTGGAATACCTTTGATTGGGTGAAAGAAGTGCAAGCTCGTGGCGCGGGTGAAATAGTGCTAAACGTAATGAACCAAGACGGCGTGCGCCAAGGTTACGATTTAGAACAACTAAGCCGAGTACGCGAGATTTGTAATGTGCCTTTAATTGCCTCTGGCGGCGCAGGCGAAATGCAACACTTTAAAGATGCATTCAAAATTTCTGACGTAGACGGCGCATTAGCAGCCAGCGTATTTCACAAAAGCATTATCGATATTGGCGAATTGAAGCAATATCTCAAACAACAAGAGGTGGCAATTCGACTATGAGCCAGTTTGAAGAACTAAACCAAAAGATTAACTGGGACAAAGTCGAAGGCTTAATCCCTGCCGTGGTTCAGAACGACCACAGCGGCCAAGTGCTTATGCTGGGTTACATGAACAGTGATGCGCTAGCTAAAACCCTAGACACCGAGCAAGTAACCTTCTTTAGCCGCACTAAGCAGCGCCTATGGACCAAAGGTGAAACCTCAGGCAACGTACTAAAGCTTAAAGGCATTACGCTTGATTGCGACCAAGACACGCTACTAGTAGCGGTTGACCCTATTGGCCCAACTTGCCACCTTGGCAACCAAAGCTGTTTTGACGGTCACCAAGAGCCTAAGCTGACCTTTATCGCCCAACTACAAGCGGTATTAGCCGAGCGTAAGTTAGCCGATCCAGAAGAAAGCTACACCGCTAGCCTGTTCGCCCGCGGCACCAAGCGCATTTGCCAAAAAGTGGGTGAAGAAGGTGTAGAAGTAGCACTAGCTGCCATGGCTAACGACCGCGAAGAGCTAGTGAATGAAAGCTCAGACTTGTTGTATCACCTACTGGTACTGCTAGAAAAACAAGAAGTCGGCTTTGACGAAGTAGTGGCTTGTTTACAGGCAAGGCATAAGTAAAGCTTAAGACCTGACCCAACAAAAAACCAGCTGATGCTGGTTTTTTGTTGCCCTTATAATCCTCACTGTTAGCTCTTTATAATTAAATCATTGTTCAGAGGTCGTTACTATAGGTATCAATTCTTTTATTCCAACCATTTCTCCAACGTTCTTCATCTCTATCTGGTGGAGAGTTTTTTATTCTTCTGTCTAATACAAACTTCGCTGATCTAGAAAAATCGAGTAATGGTTGTTCAGTATCACCTTTCATATTACTTAACACTTGCAGAAGCCCCCAACCTTGGTTGTTATATCGTTCAGCCTCTTTAACTCCCTCACCTTTAAAGTTAACATAATCCAACAATGCATAAATACCATCAGCTGAAATCACTCCGCCTTCTAAATATGATATTTTATAGAATTGATTCTTTATATTTTCCTTTTCACTTTCGTTATCTAATGAATCAAGCATTTCAGGTAGCGCATCGGCTAACCTCTGAACCATAAATTCAACTTGATAAGGAGTGTTAGCGGCTAACAAATCTTCAAGATCTTGATACCTTGGAGATTTTTCTTTTTTTGCTTTCAACATTTCACCCCTATCATTCCAAGGGCACCATTTTTCAGTTCTAAGCCAAACAGGCAATTCAATGTTGTTTTCTTCAAAATAGGACAATAAGCTAGGAAACGTTTCCTTGAAAGGTCCTTTTTTATCTTTGGGGTACCAAATAAAATGCCCTATGCCGACAGAGGCATGAGATTCTCCTGAATTCCAGTTGACCAAGCTATCCAGCTTCCCTCCGCCTTCATTTAACCAAACCTTTTGACCAATATAGTTTCCATCTTCTATTGATAGTTCAATCGTTTGCTTTGCTACTCGGTGTAGCTGCTTTTTCTTCAACTCATTAACTTCTTCCAACAAATCCTTGGAGCCATCGCTTTTATAGTCATTTACTGCAATCGACAAATATTTTTTTGCTGTTGGAAGGTCCCCTAGGACATAATATAAAGCTCCCAAGTTTGAATATAATCTTTTTAATAGCTGCTCATCATTGGAGCTAATATTCAAACCATACTTAAAATTTTCTTCTGCTTCTTCGTATTCTAATTGTTTAAACTTGACCCATCCTAAAGCGTTATATACTTTGGCATCGTCAATATTTAAATCCCTACTGATTTTCTTTGCTTGATGAAGATACTCTTCAGCTCTAGATAACTCACCTTTACCAGCCAAAGTAACTCCAAGGTTATAGTAGGCTTTATAATAGCTTGGATTATCTGCGATTAAATTCAAATAAATAGCGCTTGCCTCTTCAAAATCCCCTTCGTTATAAAAATAAGAAGCTCGGGACAGTTCTTCCTTTGAACCTTCATTAATCAAAGCATCTCCACCTTTAATTGACGAAAATACAGGGATGGAAAAGACTAGAGAAAAATAAACTATGTAATTACAAAAGCGAAAATTCATTTACAAACCCTCTATACCACCATCTTTATTTAGCACGCTGTTCTCATTTTTTACCAACTGGTTTGCCAACTGATCTCTTAATTGGTCAATACGATCGTGTAGAGGATAAACAAGGCATCTAATATTTGAGTTTTCCGTAACCACAACTTTTACTCCATCATGGGAATACTTTTTGTTCCCGCTAGGAGTTTTGATGTAGAAATCTCTATTTATTTTTCTAGAAGAAAATGTTCTCTCATTCCATGGTTCTATTTCTACAAGAACATTAGCTGTTGGATTTGGGACCCTAGGAACAAACATTTTGTCTCCAATTTTCACCGCACTAGAAACAATCAAAAAGATAAGTGAAAAAACCAGAAAATACTTTGCGGCTCCAATCTTGATCGGATCTGGATGCGGTTCGGAAATGGTTTTATATATTATAAACGCCCCTAACAATGCTAAAATTGCAGACAATCCTAGAATCCCATATTCCAAGTAAGCACTAAAACTATCAACAAAATTTTCTGAACTAGCCATCACAAACACCACTAGATATATATTTAAAGTATATCGGTACTATTTTCTGATTAGTTACTTTGACAGGCTTTTAAGATCTCAGCTTTAAACGTGGGTTTATAAGCTAGAGTCAACAGGCAGCACATTACCAACACAAAGTATTTTTTTGAGCGTTGTTATTATAGTCACACCTTTCAAGTTGAGCCAATTTTTCTATTAGTTCTTATCTTCTTTCAGAGCAAGATTAGAAGTAAAAACATGATTGAATCAGTTCAATAGGGTGGATATGTGCTACCTATCTCTTGCCACCTTTTCGTGCTAGCGAAGAATGATGAAATTTCGCGCTGAAACGGGGAGCTGCTCCAGCGTATTATTGGCACTAATAACTTGTATTAATAAAGCAGTAGGTATATTGCCGAACCTTGCTACTCAACTTCAAACTCTGCGTTGATGTGTTGCACCACTGCTAGCCCTTTTTCTAAGGCTTCAGTGCGGCTATCTACGATATGATCTTCATCTATCCAATCGCGGATTTGGATTTTCTCTAACTGGTGCATGGTTTGCTCGTTAGGGCTGTAGAGGAACACTTCACAGCCAGCATCTAAGGCATCACGCATGGCGTTTTCCAGCGCTAGCGCAACAGTAACGTCAATCATCGGTACCGCGCTAAGATCAAGTACCATTACTTTGTACTGCTCAACCGCTGCGTGTTGTCTGGCAATGGCTTTTGATACTCCAAAAATCATTGGCCCAGAGAGGTAGAAAAACAATAGCTGACCTTTGGCTTGGTCTAACAACTGGCGTTCTGAGTCTTCAAGCGGCACACCGTCGTCGGCATCAGATATCGCTTTAACATTTTTCTCCTGAACCCGGCTCAGCTTTTCGATAGTAATTACGTTGGCGAGGAATACTCCAATGCCCACCGCGTAGATTAAATCGACAAAAACGGTAAGAAACAGCACACCATACATGATGCAAGTAGGTACTAAAGATACTCGGTGGGCGCGTTTGATGAAGCTCCAATCGAGAATATTAAGGCCAACATACATGGCAATACCCGCGAGAACGGCTAATGGAATTGGCTGGGTAAGCGGCGCTAGCCAAAGCACTACTAACAGCAAGATAATCGCCCGCACAATGCCAGAGAGCGGAGAGCTTCCGCCCACCTGAACATTTACCACGGTTCCCATAGTCGCGCCTGCGCCAGGTAAGCCACCAAACAGGCCTGAAACCGTATTTGCAATGCCCTGCCCCATTAGCTCGCGGTTAGAGTCATGTTCTTTGCGGGTTAAGCTATCGGCAATTACTGCAGTTAGTAGGGTATCAATGCAACCTAGAGTACCCAGCACTAAAGCATCTACCAACATCTCGCTAAGAAGGCCCCACGAAAAGGTGGGCCAAATAATCGAAGGCAGACCGCTTGGGATTTCACCAATACGACGAATGCCGTCATCACTAAATAGCAGCATTGACACCAAAGTAACCGCCACCAGCGCAACCAACTGCGGTGGGATTATTTTTTTGTATTTGTTAGGCATGAACAAGAGTGCGCCTAAGGTCATCAGCCCTAACAGGAACTCGCCAAAGTGCATATTTCGAATTAAGTCGGGAATCGCCTGTAAGGTACCTAAGGCTCCACCAGCGGGAGTAGACTGGCCTAAAAAGGGCGCTAATTGGAGGATGACCAGAATGACCCCAACGCCAGACATAAAGCCAGAAATAACACTATAAGGCATCAAGGTAATGTATTTACCGAGCTTAAGTGCACCAAGGGCGATTTGGAATAGCCCGGCCATCATCACCACGGTAAATGCCATGGCGGGCCCGTTTTCTGGGTGTTTGGCAATCATGGTGGTTAGTACCGCCGCCATTACTACGGTCATCGGGCCGGTTGGCTCTGAGATCAAGGTTCGCGAACCGCCAAATAACGCGGCAAACAAGCCTACTAAAATGGCGCCCCAAAGGCCCGCTTGAGGTCCTGCTCCCGATGCGACACCAAACGCTAAAGCCATTGGTAGTGAGACGATAGCAGTGGTAACACCACCAAACAAATCGCCCTTAATGTTCATTGATTCAAACTTACCCTTAACCAAACCGCTACTCCTTTTGCTTGGACGCCCCAATTGTATTGAATTCTTTTGGAATTAAAACACTGAATATAGTGCGGTTATTAGATATTTTTAGTGAAGCCTTCACACGAAGGCTAGCCAAATACAATTACAAGTAGCTTAGGCAGGCATTGGAATGGCTAATTTAACTGCATAATTAGGCTTAGCATACTGCTTGTTCGTCATTCATTGTTGGCTTAACTAGCCAACAATATTGATGAAAGTATCTAAGTGATTTTGCCATTCACTTATTTTGACTTAATACTGAAAGTCGATCATTTAGTCAGTTAAAACCAACATCAATCTTGGTTAAGCCCTAGCTGGCAGAGTTATTCTTCCTTATAATAGCGCTACAAAAAGTAGGTGTTATGCACCTAGTGTTACTTTGGCTCAATGAACACATTTGCTGAGCCACCATAAATTGAAGATTAAAGAGAAACTATCATGAGCGATCTCCCTCCTTGTCCTAACTGTGAATCAGCCTATGTTTATGAAGACGGTTCACTACTTATTTGCCCAGAATGCGCTCATGAGTGGAATCCAAACGAAGTGGTTGTAGACCCAGATGCAATTGTATTAAAAGACGCGGTTGGCAACTTATTAGCTGAAGATGACAAAGTCACCTTGATTAAAGATTTGAAAGTGAAAGGGTCTTCTTTAGTGCTAAAAGTAGGCACCAAAGCAGTAATTAAACGCTTTGTTGATTCTGACCACGACATTGACTGTAAAGTAGATGGCCACGGTCACATGATGCTTAAATCTAAGTTTGTTAGAAAACAAAGCTAATTGAACTAAGCACTATCGCTAAAATAGAAACCTGCACCAGCAGGTTTTTTTACCCCTTTTAACCATACAACTAGCCACATAACCTTAAGGAACGCCCAATAGCGATGCATAAAGTACTGTGTTTTGGTGACTCTAATACTTGGGGTTACTCTCCTACTACTGGACAACGTATGCCTGCCGACTCTCGTTGGCCACGGGTGATGGCGAGTTTGCTCGGAGAGGCTTACCAAATCATTGAAGCCGGACAACCAGGCAGAACCACCTACCCCAATTCACCAGACTTTGGTTTAAGCAGCGGTATAGAAGCACTATTGCAAGACACCGGTAAACACCAGCCAGACTGCTTGGTATTAATGCTAGGCACCAATGATTTATACCCGGCTTTTCACTTATCTACCGAGCAAATAAGTGACAACCTTGAGCGAATGGTTGTTGAGCTAGACCAACATTGTGTTAATCAGAGAATGTTAAGCCCAAAAACATTGTTACTTGCTCCACCAGCAATAGACGAAACGGGCCGCTTTGGTCAGCATTTTGCTGGCGCTAAAGATAAATCGACACAACTTGCTGAACATTACCAAACGATTGCTCACTCACTGGGTTGTGGGTACCTAGACGTAAGCCAGATAATCACCGGTAAATTGCTTGATGGTGTTCATATGAACAGCGTCCAGCACCAAGCCCTAGGCGAAGCGCTGGCGAATACATTTATCGAGTTACCTTAAGATATATACAGCGCACAACTGCTGATGACCACAGTGTTTCGAGATACACTCATTAACACGCTGTTTGAGCCTAGATAAGTAGCGTGAAAAGAATTCTTGATACGCTCTTAGTTTTTACCTCTCACCGTTCAGGATACATTATGTTGTTTGTATGCTCCGATATTCATGGCGATTTTAACGCTTTGCAACACACCCTCGCCGCTTTTAAGCGTAGCGGTGCCTCGCACTTTATTTGCTTAGGTGATGTGCTTAATCATGGGCCGCGTAACCCAGTACCTAAGCACTACGCACCTTTAAAAGTGGCTGAAGCGCTAAATACGATAGCCGAACGAATTATTGCCGTAAGGGGAAATTGCGACAGCGAGGTTGACCAAGCCTTATGTAAGTTTCCAATAATGGCAGAATACAATCAGTTGCTGCTCGATTCGCGGAAAGTATTCTTATGTCACGGCCATACTTTTGGGCCAAGTCATCTTCCGCCATTGGCTGCAGGTGACATATTGGTGAGCGGCCATAGCCACATTCCTAAGGCAAATTTAGAAGGCCAGCATTATCTGCTTAACCCCGGCTCAGTGGCTATTCCTCGCCAAGATTGGCCTGCCAGCTATGCGTTGATTACCGAACAGCAACTACAAGTACTTAAATTAGGCGATCACTCCCCGTTAGTGAGCTGCAGCTTAGAATAACCATGACTTAGCCAGTGTTGTGTTCTGCCCTCTCCATTGTTTACTCGTAACGACGCTGTGTATTTTCGGATTTGTAATTCACCCGAGTTTATTTTGCTAAGTTTACGATAATGGTAATTGGGGGGCGATGATTATCTATCGCTAGCGTCTGTTTCTCGTTGTTAAAGGTTTAACGAGTAAAGCATGCTAAACTCGCGCATCTTTTGCTGTAGCCATGCGTTCTGGTTTACAGCTTATCTCTACAGTATTTGGATTAAGTCATGTCAGATAAGTTCTTTTTTAAAGGTCGCCAAGACGCCCGCCAAAGCCACATAAAATATGGTTACGAGACCAAAGCCCGACCAATAGCTGGCAGCAAGAAACACCCATTAACCTTAGTGGTTACCAGTGAAGCACGTAAGCACGAAGTCGCACTATTGGTCGCAGACGCTGAACTATTTGCCAACATTACTGTTGATACTAACGAAGGAGCTGAAGAGTCGATTGCTGAGCTAAACGCAATCATGAGCAAAACAGCCCCCGTAACCATTGAAAAAGTGCCTGCGCGTAACGAACCTTGCCCCTGTGGCAGCACCAAAAAATACAAAAAGTGTTGTGGATAGCTACAGCTTATAAACGTGGATACTTCGGTGCTGAGCTCAAGCTCATAGCACCGTGTTCACCAAGCTCTGCCACTCATGTCACGAACATTACCCCACTAAACACCTGACGCACTCATTAAACTCCCGATTTATAAACCATTCTTTGGCTGTATTTTCTACTTGCACACCACTGTGTCTCAGCGAACGCTTTAGCCTAAACACCAACAAAAGTCATACAATTAATGTATTACTTACACCCATAAAGCCAGATTAAAAGGTCAAGCTCGCCCCCGACACGTCGAAAAGATGGCGCTGCAATAGTCACCCTTTATTAACGGTTTAGCTTAGTTAGATGCTTAATTAAAACTTTTGTTAAAAACTAAAAGTCGCATTTAGATAGAGAAATTGACTCGCGCTTAAAGCCTGTTGATTAATCCTAGTGCTCCATAGGTTCTTTCTGCTGAACTTCCTACTCCATCAATTACCTTTATTAGCTATGCGCCATGACACGTCTTAAGCAGCCACGCCTTAAAGTGTGAAATACAGCAAGGATTAAAAATGAAATAGTAAAAATCAGCCTGGTAATGTTAATAATTGCCAACACCGTCAATAAAAATAATACAATAATATATTAACTTCCTACCTGTTCACGAAAACTCCGCCTAAGAGTTACATTTAACTAACAGGGAACTATCATGAAAAAAATTTACATCGCTGGTGCTATTGCCGCCTTATTTGCAGGTACCGCCAGCGCAGCAGTTGCGCCTACAGACTATCAATTAGAATTGATGTCTAAATTGGATGCCTCTAAAGCACCCGCGCAAAACTTTGAAATGAGAAAGTGGAAAATTAACCTACCTTACCCAGACACGAAGCCTGAGCGTGAAGGTAAAACCATGGAAGTGTATGCAGCTCAATTAGCTGATGCGGAAAACCCGTTTTCACATCCGGAATGGTTCTATACCAATGCCGACACTGGCGCAATGGTATTTAAAGTGCCTAACGAGGCAGTCACCACCCCAAATAGTAAAAATGCGCGTAGCGAATTACGGGCTATGTTAAATGTTAACCTACCTACCGGTTACAAAGACCCAAGCACCAACTTTGTAGTAGCCGCTCATGATAATGCTGCTGCATATGGTTCTATTGGTGGGCGCATGAGCGCAGCCTTAAGCGTTGACCATGTAAGTTTAAGTGGTAATGACGCCAAAATGGGTGCTCACTCGGTGGTAATTGGTCAAATTCATGGCTCCAAAAACGAGCCTTTGAAAATATTCTTCCGCAAAATGCCAAATCACGAACATGGCTCGTTATTTTGGAACTATGAAATTAACCCGAAAGATAAAAAAGACCGTTTCGATATCCCTCACAACGTCTTCGGCCAATACAATTTAACCAAAGCTGATAAAGACCCCGTTGGCGGCATTAAGCTAGGTGAATTGTTTGCGTACAATGTCGACATAGTAGATAACATAATGAACCTTAGTTTCACCAAAAACCCTGGTGAGCTCAATGAGCAAGTAGTCACGTACAAAGTTAACCTTGCACAGCCAAATTCGGCCTCAGAACTTGATACTAGCTACGCACAAGATTGGATGTACTTTAAAGCGGGTGCTTACAACCAATGTAACGTTAAACCTAAAACCAATACTTGGAGCTCGGGCTGCAGTAACAATGGCTTAGATGCGGGTGATTACACACAAGTCAGCTTCTACAAACTTAACCTTATTCAATAGGGCTAAGTAACAGAATTATTCAATAGATAAACTGAAGCCCTTAGCATGAAAATGCCTAGGGCTTTTTTGATCACAAGTAAAAGCTACAACGCTTAAATCCTCTTCAATAATCGAACTACAAAAAACTTAGTGCCGATGTCGCTTTAACAAAGTAATACTAATCGGACTCTCGCTACGCCCGATTAGTATTATGCTTAACAGCTCACTGATCGATGGGGATAACTAGCAGGTCTATCGATACGTTGTTTACCAGCTCATGATGTTTGGAGGCTAAGCGATGCCAGAACCCATTATCATGACCACAAACGATTAAGTCTGCCCCTACCTCTGCCACTGTTTCATCTAAACTAGCACTTAAATCACCTTGCATAACAAACTGGTTCTCGATGGGATAATTGGTATCCACCACCAAAGCGTTAAGCTTATTCGCAAACTCTTTTAGGCTAGGATGCATCGGTTCAATAGCGGCTAGATCAAGATCGATTAGCCCACTGAATGCTGAATCGTTGGCGCTTTCATCAACAAAAATCAGTGACACTTTGGCATCGAGTAGTTTTGCTAGGAGGGTAACTTTGTCGATTATTCGTCTGCTGTTTTCAGAGAGGTCGACGGCGACTAAAATGTGACGATAGCTCATGACGTGCTCCTCGTAATTTATTTAATCACTTTAAGTTTAGCACCAGAAATACGCCCTAAACGGACTTGGCGCACATGCCAAGGGATTATTTAAAGCTAACTTGCGCTTGGTCATTATTTGGGCTTATTAACCTTCTTAGCCGCTGATGTTAAGCCTTCTACCACCAGCCTTTTCACGACTAACCGTTCATGTAGTTAAGTTTTTCAGCCTCCATCAAAAAACAAAAAAGCCTGCGTAATGCTGGCTTTGGCTTATGTCGTTATTGAACATTTAAAGCACTGAATACAGGTTCAAAAATTGTGGCAACGTAATAAGTGTCGGTGCTAGCGAATCAAAAATCGCAATGGTTATCCCTTTTTAGGGCGCTAGCTTTGCCCCCTAAAGTGTGAACTAGCTTTAAATATCTTGATGAAAAGTCGATAGTTTCAAAGTTATTTCAGGGGTTTTCTTGAAGGCGCTTACTTACATAAAATCTGGCTTACTGTAGCATTTTCACTTTACCAGTCACTCCTCGTTTCATTGATGAATTACCAAGAGAGCTATTTTATGACCAAGCCAAGGACGTCTAGATTACTCGTTGCCCAACTGTTACTGGTGGCTGTTGCCACGCCTTATGCGCAAGCGTCTAACTGTGAGTACACAGTAATAAAAGAATGGAATAATGGTTTTCAAGCTGAGGTTACAATTAGCAATACCAGCCAATCTGCTATAAATGGTTGGGTGGTGAACTGGCAATATGAGAGCTCAACAGTTAGTTCTAGCTGGAACACCAATTTAAGCGGCGCAAAACCTTACACTGCTTCTAACCTTTCTTGGAATGGCGATATTGCACCAGGGCAGTCGGTAACTTTTGGCCTTCAAGGAAGCACTAGCGGAGACAAAGCCGAACAAGCACTCATTAGCGGTGAAGTATGTAATGCCCAAGCTGGCGGCGGCACTGAACCAGCCATTACCGCAATAGATGCCGCTGCGGCCATGGGGACCGGTTTTAATCTTGGCCAAATGTTTGATAACCAGCAACACCCCGCTACCTTCGCTGAAGCTTCGAGAAAAATTGATGCTTACTATCAGCAAGGTTTTAGAAACGTACGCATTCCTATTAGCTGGACCATAGACATTAATGGTTCAAGCATCGCAGATAACAATGGAAACATCGACCTCAACAACAGTCGCCTTAAAGAGATCGTTAAAACCGTAGACCACGCATTGTCATATGGTGATATGTACGTGGTGATTAATGCTCACCACGAAGCAATAATTAAAGACAATAACAACTATCAAATGCTCGAAACGCTGTGGCAAGACATTAGTCAGCTGTTTCAAAACCGCAGCAACCGCCTGGTATTTCAAGTTCTTAACGAACCACATTTCACCAATGGTAACCCCATGCTGCCCTCTAACCTTCGCCATATGACGGGGCTAGCTTACAATAAGATTCGCCAAACAAATCCCAATCGCATTGTAGTGATAGGCGGTAACCAATGGTTCGCGGCCAATGAAATGGCTCGCACATGGCCAAACCTAGACCAAGTAGGCGGCGGTAACGATCCATACGTAATGGCAGCTTTCCACCACTACAACCCGTGGTCATTTCATGGCGAAGGTAATTTAAAAACCAACTGGTCAGAAAGCGATATTAAGAGACCGATTGATACGATGAAAAGCTGGGCAAATGGCGTTGGGCAAGGTATGCCAATTTACATTAGTGAATGGGGTACCAATTGGAACAAGTTTAAAGGCCAAATGGATTGCAACAATATCCGTGCTTGGTATGAGGCTCTTGATTACAAGTACGCTCGCGCTGAAGGCATTCCTACATCGGTGTGGGATGATGGCGGTTGGTTTAAAATTTATGATCACCATACCAACAGCTACAACAACAACCTTTATCAGTGCATCATCAATGGCTCTTGCGAGTACAGCCAACAAGACAGTAGCCGCTTAAACTCGGCCTGCCAATAAGCCATTAGCCCCAACACAAGCTTGTTTTGGGGCTAAAACCTTGCCTTATAAATCATACAAATTACCTCTTTAGCTCAATTCACAAACTACTTTAGCAAAGTACAATAAGCGTTTTGCAATGGCCAGTTTGATGCACGCAAAACCAGACCGTATTACCGCGATGAAGAGTATTATTGTTCAAGTAAAAAGAGAGTTCCCTCTCTATGAAGAAGACACTTTTGAATGTGGCACCGCCAATAACTGCATTGGTTGCCCTAAAAAGCTCTTAGAGCTGGTTGACTCTGAACTCAGTTATTGGGAGCACGCCATGAAGCGCGGTGTTCAGCCAAAATTTGATGAAATCCGGCGCTTCGGCAAACTATGTAAAAATGTAAAACGTGGGTTGGTACGTAACCAAATTATCTCAGCTTAACCGCGATAGCCTATGCTGAATACCCCACCCTCAGTGGTAGAGTTATAACCTACGCCCAACACAAAGTGGCGAGTTAAGGCATAACGAAAGCCCACTTCTCCGCCCCAGTTTTTATCGGTATCGGTATGCCACTCAGGCTCACAATCGGTGCAATATTGGGTGATACCGTCGGTGTATTCAGTGGTATTTTCTAGCAGTACCCCACCACCATATAAACTCAAATCATTAGTGAGGCTATAGCTAACACCTAAACGCAGCATGGTGAGCTCGCGGTTCCCTTCAGCGGGAGCGGCTAAACCAAGATCATCTTCTTTAGACTTAGCAACACCGAGGTAGTATCCCCAGCGAGGATATTGTTTATCGTAGTGATTTACCGACACAGTAAGGCCAATCATTGGCTGAACAGCGTCTTGATAATCTAAAAAAGCGGCCGCCCAAGGGTAATTAGTTGGGCTTTCTTGGTTATTCTCTACTGCAATCGCTGCACTAGTGGAGCAAGCCGATACTAGAGCAACAAGCTTGAGGGTTAAAGCTCTGGAGATAAGCACTACAATCATTACCTTTTAAAATCATTACCTCCATGTAAGTGTTAAATTTCAGCATATACTCTCAGGATAGCCACCATATTGGAACTGCTAAATCTATCAACTATCCATTCTTTAGATTATCTTGCTAGCAAGTTCACCATTTAATGAGCTAATCCAATGATAAGCGTTTAAACATCAAGCAGAAAACTAAAAATTTTGAACGATTTTTTGTTAATTAGTTTTAGCATAAGCTATTGATTAAATTGCTTACTTGACTATGCTGAGAACATAAATCTTCTCGAGGGCGTGTTTATGTTCCAGCTTACTGGCCGCAAGGTTATTATTTTCTTTTTAGTCTTCTTTATTATCAATTACATCATCGCGGTTATTTGGAGCAGCGAACCTGAGCGAGTAAATGTAAAAGAATATGTGCAGGAGCAGGCCTTAGCGAATGGTGAAGAAGTAGTAACAGGTTACGCCACCACTACCGCACTAATGTTTGTAGCTGAAACCCTACTCAATAAACCTGGTGGTTATTTAAGTAACGACAAAATGCTGCCTAGTGTATTAATGGATAACATGCCAAGTTGGGAATTAGGTGCGTTAAACCAAGTACGCGATTTATCGCTAATTATGCGTAAAGACTTCAGCCGCTCTCAAGCTCAATCCGTTGAACACGCACAGCTTAAAATTGCTCAACCCAAATTTAATATTGACCATACTAGCTGGCAATTACCCAGTGCCGAGCGGGAATACCAAGATGCAATAGACGCCTTACTGGTTTATCGCACGCAGTTGGCCGACCCCACTGACCCTAATGCTCAGTTTTACGCCCGTGCCGACAACTTAGTGACGTGGTTAGGCGAAGTGCAATCTCGCCTTGGAAGTATGTCGCAAAAGCTTTCTGCATCGGTTGGTCGAGAGCGAATTAATACAAGCCTAGTGGGCTCTGAAGGTGCTTCTCAGTCTACCTTTACTCCAACAGAGTCGATGGTGAAAACGTCGTGGTGGAAAATAGATGATGTGTTTTATGAAGCACGCGGCGAAGCATGGGCGTTATTGCATTTTTTCCAAGCCGTAGAGGTAGACTTTAAAGGCGTATTAGAAAAGAAAAATGCCACGGTTGCGGTTCGCCAAATCGTTCGCGAATTGGAAGCCACTCAAGAAACCGTATGGAGTCCAATGATTCTAAACGGTACCGGTTTTGGCTTAATGGCTAATCACTCTTTGGTTATGGCAAATTATGTGTCTCGTGCCAACGCAGCGATTATTAACCTGAACAATCTACTCACCAAAGGTTAAGCCCTCCTCAATACCCACATAAAAGCAGCGTTGATTCGCTGCTTTTGTCCATTTACACTAAATTCACTTTAAATAAGGAATGTAACATGGACAAGCAACAAGCAATTGAAGCAGCAACCTTTAAGCGTTTACTCGAACACTTAGACCAACACAAAGAAGTTCAAAACATTGAACTGATGAATTTGGCTGATTTTTGCCGAAACTGCCTGGCAAAATGGATGGTAAGCGCTGCCGAAGAACACGGTGAAACCTTAAGCTACGAGCAAGCACGCGAAAAAGTATACGGCATGCCTTACTCTGAATGGAAAGAGCATCACCAACTGCCAGCCACCGAAGAGCAAATGGCAGTATTTAAATCCAAAGAAGCTGCCAAGGCCAAATAGCACTAAGGTTACTGATAAGCAAAATCGCGACAGCTGTAATGAACGTTTACTGCGTCCGGTCCGTATCACTAAGTACAGCGATAATTGATTGAGGTAACATCATGCCAAAGTCAGTATGGATTAAAAGCAACGCCGGCAATAACGCCAAAACCTTAATACTTGTCGGCTCTTTACTCACCTTAGTAGGCATTAGTACCTTGTATGTACCTGCTGTACTGGTATCTATTGTGGCCTCGGTACTATTTTTCCTCGCCTATCTAGGCATACGGGTTGGAGTAGAAAAATGGATGCAGCCCGTTTACTCGGTGGTGCTTTGTTACGACCATCTGCAGTTTCACCATCGCTACGGAGGCTGGTGTTTGCCGTGGGACAAATTGCAACGCATCGACATTCCTCGCCTGCATGACGGACTAAACTGGCAAGACATGAATTACATCGGTCTACGTTTGTCTGAACCCGATTACTTGCTTGATACCTTATCCCCTCGATTGTCTGCCCATTTGCTTACAGAACAACGAGCAGCGCTTCTCGCATCCCTGCGAAAAAGCTGTCAGCATTGTCAAGACAGCCAAGTAAGTGACCATCTTATAGAAGATGATTATTTTAAATCGAGTAGTGGGAAAATTTATACCGGGCTAACCGGTATGTTTGCCAATCGCATGAAGAAGCTACGAGAACTAACAGGTTACGATTTATTGATCGACCAAGATATTCTTGACCGAGAGCCTGAGGATTTTGTGGCCTTAGTGCGCAACTACAAAAGTCGCGCAATCACCAATAGTTAATCGACAAGTCGCGGCTTAGTAGCGCGGCTGGTCACTTCCTTCAACGGTACGAAACAGCTTTAAGGTCCACATATACTGCTCAGGAGAGCGAGAGATCAATTTCTCTACTTCTTGGTTCATACGCAAAGTATCATGTTCAACATCTTTACTGGGAAAGCCTTCCATCGCCGGGTGAACATACAGTTTTACTTTATGCAATTCACTATCGTAACCAGCATAAATGGGTAGCACTTTTGCTCCGCTTAACTTGGTCATTTTCCCTAACACTGGCAGCGTAGCCTTGGTCGTTTCGAACAGCGGTGTCATTAGACTGGCTTCTGGACCGAAGTCTTCATCGGGCAAATAAATACAACCATAACCAGCACGAGTAGCTTTAATCAGGGTTTTAATGCCGGCATTACGCTCAAATATCACTCCACCAAAACGGGTACGCTGTTTGGCCATCGCCCAATCAACGATAGGATCGCCTGTTTTTTTAAACATGGTGCACATGTCGTGACCACGGGTACAAAAGTAAGTGCCTAAGAAATCCACTGGGTAGGTGTGTGGTAACAAGATAATGAAGTTTTCGTTGTTATCGAGAATGTTCTTAATGTGCTCTTCACCGTCAACCACAATGCGGTTTTGTAAATAACGTTTAGAGCGAACAGACATTTCACCCGCACCCAAAATGAGCTGGGCAAATATTTGCATATTTTTGCGCATCAATTGCTCGCGCTCGGTGGCGCTCATGTCAGGAAAACACAGCTTGAGATTAGTGTCGGCGATAGCGCGGCGTTTTTTTAAGGCTTTTAGATTAAAAATTCGGTTGGCAACGGCTACTGCCAATCGGTCGCGTAAAGTAACAGGAACAAAAGCCAGTAAAATAATTAGGCCACCCACAAGCCAGGTGCCCCAATGTTTAGGGGCTAACCAAGCTTTAGAAAAAGAAATAGAAAATGCTTGAGATTCAAACTTAGACATAGCCTAACAACACAGCCTTTTATGGTTGAAACAGCGCGTCAGTTTACCCGCCAACAGCGCTAAAGCAAGTTTACTAAGTGGCAGAGCCTACAAAATAGATTTAGTTGCATCTAAACTGCTGGATACAAAATGATCTAACTGCGGTGACATCAGCAGCGGTTCATCTTGCCAAACAATCGCTTTACGCATTTTATTTCGTGCTTCCACGACCATGGTTTCAGATTCTTTAGAGCGTAACCAGTGCTGTTTACTTGGCCATTGTGAATAGGAAATCCATGTCCCGTCAGAGGCTTTATGTAAACGCGAGCCTAAAGCAGCACACTTATCTACGTTAAAATGGATAATCTCCGACCACCCCTCTTTGAATGACTGAATATGCTCTTCATTTAACTTCCAACGAAATAACACAACAAACATCGATAATCTCCTTATTGGTCAGCTGAATACTAACTATGGCGCGAGCACCCAATAAAATACAAGCTCACTGACTAAACTCTGCTAAACAGTTGTCAATTAGTTGACTTAACTCACTTTTTCTTACTTCACTGGCGTAACTAGCAGTGACTGCGGCGTAACTTAATGCGGCTATTTGTGCCCTGCCCCAGTTAAAGGTTTGGCTACAAGCTTGTAAGTTATCTAGCAAATAGCCGCCAAAATATGCGGGGTCATCAGAGTTAATCGTCACTGCCAAACCTTTTTCTATCATACTGGGTAATGGGTGGTCACTTAGGTTCTCCACCACTTTTAGTTTTACGTTACTAAAAGGACAAACGGTTAAAGGCATTTGTGCACTAGCTAACTGTTTAACTAACGCTGCATCTTCTAAACAACGAACGCCGTGGTCTATTCGGCTCACATCTAACAATTCCCAAGCGCTTGCTACGTTAGAAGCTGGTCCTTCTTCTCCAGCATGTGCGACACGCCTAAGCCCCAGTTGTTTGGCCATGGAAAAAACCCTTTGAAACTTCTCGGGTGGATGCCCTTGTTCACTAGAATCTAAGCCAACGCCAATGATCTGCGCCAAAAATGGTTTTGCCGCTTCTAAGGTTTGAATCGCAGACGCTTCGGACAAATGGCGCAAAAAACACAAAATGTATTCGCAACTAATACCGTATTGTTTTTCAGCTTGCTGTTTCGCCCGGGTTAAGCCATTAATGACCGTAGCCATCGCAATGCCACGCTCAGTATGCGTTTGAGGGTCAAAAAACACTTCTGTATGAAGCACGTTATCGCGATGACAGGTTTCAAAATAGGCCCAAGCAAGGTCATAAAAATCTTGCTCAGTTTGCAACACCTCTGCACCTTGGTAGTAAAGGTCGAGAAATTCTTGCAGATTGTTAAATTGATAAGCTTTTTTAAGCGACTCTACCGAAGAGTAAGGCAGCTCAATCTTATTTCGAGCAGCTAGCTTAAACATAAGTTCAGGTTCTAGGCTGCCCTCTATGTGGAGGTGCAACTCAACCTTTGGTATTTTTTTAATAAACTCTTGCTGATTAATCATCAATGCTTCCCCTTCAACTGCTTGGATAGTAAAGAATATAAGCTATTTGTTGCCCTAAGGTTATTTTTCTCTAACGCTTTTTAGCCACACTACGGTACCCTGAACTACTGATAATACTGGTTCTAAGGAAAAAGAATGAGCAAAGCTGTTATTTGTGACATTGACGGTGTACTACTACACGACAACCAACTGATAGACGGAGCCAAGGCATTTATCGAGCGTTTATTGGCCAACAACACTAAGTTGGTGATTTTAACTAATTATCCCGCTCAAACACCTCAAGATTTACAAAATCGCTTTCAAACTGCTGGCGTAGATATTCCAGAGAGTTGTTTTTATACTTCTGCCATGGCCACTGCCGATTTCTTAAAGCGTCAAGAAGGTAATAAAGCCTATGTGATTGGCGAAGGTGCGCTCATTCATGAATTATACAGTGCAGGATTTACCATTACCGATATTAACCCTGACTTTGTTGTTGTTGGCGAAACCAAGAACTACAACTGGAACATGATTCAACATGCCGCGAAGTTTGTCGCACAAGGCGCCCAATTTATTGCCACTAACCCAGATACACATGGCCCCAATATGAGCCCCGCTTGTGGCTCTTTGTGTGCGCCCATTGAACGCATTACAGGTCGCCAACCTTTTGTTGTAGGTAAACCAAGTGCATGGATAGTAAGAGCGGCCTTAAATAAAATTGGCGCACATGCTGAAGAAACCTTAATTATTGGCGACAATTTACGTACCGATATTCTGGCGGGTTTTCAAGCTGGCTTAGAAACGATATTGGTGTTATCTGGTGTGAGCAGTGAAGCAGACATTGAAATGGTACCCTTTAGACCTAACTATGTTTTCCCCAACGTAGCCGCTATAGACATAATATAACAATAAAGATTTAACGATAAATGGATATTTCTATACTTATAACAGTGACGTTTTTGGCGGGCTTTCTCGCTCATTTGGCTCACTTACCCCCATTAATTGGTTTTTTAGCTGCAGGCTTTATTCTGCGAGAAATTGGTTTCGAACAAAACGAGCTGATTTCTACTGCAGCCGATTTAGGGGTCACCCTGCTGTTGTTTACAGTGGGTTTAAAACTTGATGTAAGAACCCTCTTCAAGCGTGAAGTATGGGGCACAGCTACCGCACATATGGCAACCAATATGCTGCTGTTTGTGGGTGCCTTATCTGCGGTTAAATGGTTTGGTATTAGTAGCATTAGCGAACTATCAAGCACAGGCATTGTGGTTTTGTCTTTCGCTCTATGCTTTTCCAGTACCGTGTTTGCGGTAAAAGTATTAGAAGATAAGAGTGAGATGAATGCACTTTATGGTCGTGTGGCCATTGGTATATTGATCATGCAAGATATCTTCGCAGTGGTATTTTTAGCCGCCACCACCGGCAAACTTCCAACCATGTATGCGCCTTTCTTATTGCTACTGTTACCACTTCGCCCAGTGCTGTATCGTTTACTTAATCGAGTGGGACACGGCGAATTACAGCTAGTACTCGGCTTTTTCCTCACCTTTGTATTAGGCGCTCAGTTATTTGACTTAGTGGGTTTAAAAGCTGATTTAGGCGCTCTTATTATTGGTATGTTACTGGCTGGCCACCCTGCTGCTAGTGGTATGGCAAAAGCGCTGTTTAGCTTCAAAGAACTATTCCTCGTAGCCTTCTTCCTATCAATTGGCCTTTCCAGCGAATTGAGTGTGGAATCAATATATATCGCATTATTTTTTGTAGGTATTTTGGTGATTAAATCCGGATTCTACTTACTCTATTTAATGCGGTTTAGATTGCGATCTCGCACCGCGTTTTTAGGAGCAATGAGCTTAGCCAACTACAGTGAATTTGGTTTGATTGTCACCGCGGTCGCGGTTCAGCTGCAATGGGTTGACGCCTCTTGGATGGCCACACTAGCGATGGCGGTTAGTATTAGCTTTTTGGTATCCGCACCCATTCACAAAAATGCCGATATTATCTATCAGTTTATTCGCCCTTCTCTTAAACGTTTACAACGCTCTAAATTGCACCTGGAAGACCAACCGATAGAGCTCGGCCAAATGCAGGTAGTTATATTAGGCATGGGACGTATTGGTGAAGGTGCTTATGACATGTTACAGCAGTACTACCCAGACCTAGTGATTGGTATTGATACTGATTTAGAAAAGATTCAGCACCAAATAGAAAGTGGTCGCGCCGTCATTCAAGGCGATGCAACGGACTCTGATTTTTGGGAAAAACTGGCCCCCTCTAAAGATTTAAAATTAGTGCTTTTAGCCATGCCTCATCACCATGGTAATCAGTACGCACTAAAACAACTTCAAAAAGGCTCGTTTAATGCAAAAATTGCAGCCATTGCTCAATTTGCCGACGACGCAGAGAAGTTAAAGCGCCTAGGGGCTGACGAAGTATTTAACTTATACAATGAAGCCGGTGCAGGTTTTGCTGACCATGTTCACAATCAGCTCATTGAAAACAACAAACCACAGAAATAAAGCTGAATATTTGCGAAAAGACTTATAAAAATAGCCAGTTTGTTAAATTTTATTAGTTTTCTGGCTTTTTTTAGCAAAAAATCTCAATCAGGGCTTGCAATAATTTCTGATCTTGGCAAATTGAAAGCAATATTTGGACAAATGGCGAAGTACCATTTGTTCACGAGTAAACACAAAGTAGTTAAGGGAAGAGTATGTGTTCCATATTTGGAGTTCTAGACATTAAATCTGACCTCAGTGTGCTGCGTAAGCAAGCACTTGAGATGTCAAAGCGTTTACGCCACCGTGGCCCGGACTGGTCAGGTATTTACACTTCAAAAAATGCCATCTTAGTGCATGAGCGTTTATCTATCGTAGACGTAAATACCGGCGCACAACCTCTTTATAATCCCGAGAAAACTCACGCTCTTGCTGTAAATGGCGAGATCTACAACCACAAAGATCTTAAAGCTGAGCTTAATGTTGATTTTGAATTCCAGACTGAATCAGACTGTGAAATCATTTTGGCTTTGTACAAAGAAAAAGGCATTGAATTTTTAGATGACCTAAACGGCATCTTTGGCTTTTGTTTGTACGATTCAGAAGAAGATGCTTACTTAATTGGCCGTGACCACATTGGTATTATCCCGCTGTACACCGGTTACGACGAGCACGGTAACTTTTATGTTGCCTCTGAGATGAAAGCACTAACGCCAATTTGTAAAACCGTTAGTGAATTCCCTCCAGGTCATTACTTGTGGAGTAAGGCGGGCGAGCCAGTTAAATACTACAAGCGCGATTGGATGGATTACAGCGCGGTTGAAAACAACGATGCTAGCGTAGAAGATTTAAAATTAGCCTTAGAAGCCGCTGTTAAGCGTCAACTAATGTGTGATGTACCATACGGCGTATTACTATCTGGTGGTTTAGATTCTTCAGTTATTTCTGCGATTACTAAAATGTACGCAGACAAGCGAATTGAAGATAACGACAACTCTGAAGCTTGGTGGCCGCAACTGCACTCATTTGCCGTTGGCCTAGTGGGCTCACCAGACCTAATTGCTGCGCAAAAAGTTGCTAAGCACTTAGGCACAGTTCACCACGAAATTCACTTCACGGTTCAAGAAGGTATTGATGCGATTAAAGACGTTATCTACTACCTAGAAACCTACGATGTAACAACTATTCGTGCTTCTACTCCAATGTACTTAATGGCGCGTAAAATTAAGGCTATGGGCATTAAAATGGTATTGTCTGGCGAAGGCGCCGACGAAATCTTTGGCGGTTACTTATACTTCCACAAAGCGCCTAATGCCAAAGAGTTCCATGAAGAAACACTGCGTAAGCTAGAAAAACTACACATGTTCGATTGTAACCGTGCCAACAAATCACTTGCCGCTTGGGGTATTGAAGGCCGTGTTCCATTCCTAGACAAAGAGTTTATGGATGTAGCAATGCGAATTAACCCAGAAGCTAAAATGTGTGCTGGCGACAAGATTGAAAAACACATCCTTCGTGAAGCTTTTGAAGGTTACTTACCAGCAGAAGTCGCATGGCGCCAAAAAGAGCAATTCTCTGATGGTGTAGGTTACTCGTGGATAGACAGCCTTAAAGAACTTGTAGAGCTTGAAGTATCTGATCAAGAATTGGCAAATGCGGCATTCCGCTTCCCAATTAATACCCCAGATACTAAAGAAGCTTACTACTACCGTAGCATGTTCGAAGAGCACTTCCCGCAGGATTCTGCGGCAGAATGTGTACCACACGGTAAGTCTGTAGCTTGTTCTACACCTGAAGCAATTGCTTGGGATGCGAGCTTCGCTAACAACGCCGATCCTTCAGGTCGTGCAGTACTATCGGTACACAACGAAGCGTACTAATCACTTTTGGGCTTAGTTAACTCAGCTTAAAAGCAAAAACCGATGCCATGGCATCGGTTTTTTTATATCTCAGTAAAATACTACTCAGACATACAAGCTACATAAGCGGCGGTAAAAGACACCTCTTGAAAAGCTTTAAGGCCAGTGGCAGAGAATTCTACAGGCATAGGGTTATCTTTAAGTATTTGCTTAGAATAAGGCGCTGAGATCAACTGAACATTAAGATCTGCGATCACTTCAATGGCAGCTTCAAGTTTAAAGCCCACTGCCCCGCCCGCAAACTTACCTTTCATTGGGCGTTGTTTAATCGCCACTTTTTCAACTTTGTAGTCACTCATTAACTTAGCAAAAGCAAATTGAAAATCGCGTAAATGCTGAGTGCTATTAATATCGCTAAGGGTTAAACGACGCACGCGGCAATCGGGTATTTGAAACAAGCCATCTTCTAAACTCAATAAGCTTATTATTACTTCATTACTTTTTATTTCTACGCCACATACTTTCATATTAATACCCGTTACAAAATAAACCGTGCAATATCAGTGTTGCACAAAAAAGGCCGCAACGCGGCCTAATCAATCAGCTAATTGAAGCCAATTTAGAAAGGCATTTTCATACCAGGAGGCATTTGCATGCCGCCGGTTACGTCACCCATCTTCTCTTTACTGGCTTCTTCTACACGACGCACTGCATCGTTAACAGCTGCTGCAAGTAAATCTTCAATCATGTCTTTGTCATCTTCCATTAAGCTTTCATCTAGCTCAACGCGACGTACATTGTGGTTACCTAGCATAACAACTTTAACCAGGCCTGCACCTGACTCACCAGTAACTTCCATTTTGGCGATTTCTTCTTGAGCGCGCTGCATTTTATCCTGCATCTGCTGCGCTTGCTTCATTAGGTTACCCATTCCGCCTTTAAACATAACTATTCTCTTCTCTTCTATTAGTTATAACAGCGACATTACATCGATATTAATGTCGAAAATCAAGTTGTTCAGTGGTATTTCACACTGTCGTGATCTAATTCTGCACCAAAGCGTTGTTGCAGCGCTTGAATATTGGGGTCTTCCAATAAGCGCTCGCGTGCTGCTTCGGTATTTTTTTGATGAAGTAACTGAGCAAGCTCTAGCGGCGTATTACTGTTTGAGTCTTCACCAACCGTAATATCTAATTCCGCACTAAGCTGAAGGCAATGACTAAGCTGTTGCTTCAATTCTTCTACAGAACTGGGTTTAGGTAAGTGAGACAAATCAGGCTTAAGTAACAATTTTACGGTGCTACCGGCAAGTTGATACAAGGAGTTAATAGCTATTTGCCGAGCAATTGGGCCTAAGTCCATATGCTTAACCATTTCAGCCCATCTCTCATCATGATCGGTCACTGATGATTGAAATGGCTCTGGTGCTGCCGGCGCTAACCCCTCTGCAAGCGGAGGCGTAAGCGCTTCATTGTTCGAGCTAATCTGCTGCCCACCATGATTGGCCATTTTTACCGCTTGAGCTGGAGCTAAAGTACTGTTTTTGCTGTTTGAGGCGCTAGCCTCTTCAGACTTTTTTTCGCTTTTTCCTCGCGCTCTTAATTGGCTTCGCAACTGCAATAATGAGGCGGTATCCTCTTTGGCCGGAGCACTACTGACCTCAGGGCTAGGACTAGAAATTGAAGGTGATGCTGACGATGCGGGAACAGCAGAATGCATATCTTGCGTTTGATAATCCGCCGCGTAATTAGGTTCTTCATCATAACCTCCACCCATCTCTGCTAAATGCGCGTAATAGCTATCATCTACTGAGACACTAGTTTCATTGACCGGTGCGACAGGAGTCGGAGGCGTAGCTTGATCAGACCATTGCTCATTCGGCTCTACTGGATGTGTAGCAGCAGCTTCGGATGCAGGTAATTGTTGTTCAATGGCAACCGCAGGCTCGCTTGGCTGTTGAACTAACTCAGCAGTAGGAGCTGCAGCTTGTGATTTAGCCACTGGAACCTGCTGCTCTTGACCATGAATCGATACGGCGGGTTTTACATCGTCTGCTGGCTCATTGCCACGCAGTTGATTTTTGAGCTTTGCAATACTTTGCTCACGCTGCACTACCCGCTCGTCTTTTGTTTGCGATGGCGGTGTTGATACCGGTGCAGCTGTTTTTACCGGCGCGGCATCAACTTGATAACCTTGTTGCTGCGCTTGCTCAATTATCTCTTGCTGTTCTTTTACCAAGCTGTTGTCAGCTAATTCAGCATTAGACGGAGTGGCAGTTGTTTGCGGCTCTGGCGAGAGTTGCTCTACCTGCTCTGCAGGTTGAAACGCCAACATCCGTAACACAGTCATTTCAAAGCCGCCACGTGGGCTAGGCGCATAAGCAAAGTCACGTTTACCGGTAATCACAATCTGATAAAGCAACTGCAGTAGTTGCGCATCTAATTGCTCGGCTAACATCTGTATGGTTTCGTCATTTTGACTAGCAGGCAACACTTGCGCCATGCACACTTTATGAATAATTTCAGCCAGTTGCTGATGCAGTTGCTCGTAGTCTGGCGCCATAGTCGCTAACTCAGATATTTTGCTAAAAACCGATTCTGTTTGACCAGCTGCAACATGACACAACAATTGGCGTAATTGGTGAGGATCAAGCACGCCTAACATATCTAATACTTGTTGGTAATCAACTTGCTGATTAGATAAGGCTAAAGCTTGGTCAGTTAAACTCAAAGCGTCTCGCATACTGCCGTCTGCAGCATGGGCAAGTGCGTTAAGCGCAGCGGGTTGATACTGACGTTGCTCTGCATCGAGGATATACGCTAGCTGATGAGCAATTTGCTCTTCGCTTAAGGCTTTAAGCTGAAACTGTAAACAGCGAGATAACACAGTAACCGGAAGCTTTTGAGGATCGGTAGTCGCCAACAAAAACTTCACGTGTTCTGGCGGTTCTTCCAGAGTTTTAAGCAAGGCATTAAAACTGTGGCGAGACAGCATGTGCACTTCATCAATTAGGTAGACTTTATAACGCCCCTTAGCAGGGCTATATTGCACATTGTCGAGTAACTCGCGGGTATCTTCTACTTTAGTGCGAGACGCAGCATCTATTTCCAATAAATCAACAAAGTTACCTTGATCTACTTCAATACAATTACTGCACTTTCCGCAGGGCTGAGACGATACCCCTACTTCGCAGTTTAAGCTCTTAGCAAATAAACGTGCGATGGTTGTTTTGCCAACACCGCGAGTACCGCTAAACAAATAAGCATGGTGCAGTCGTTGTTGATCAAGAGAATTAATCAAGCCTGCCAACACGTGTTGCTGGGCAACTACCTGTTGGAATGTTCTTGGTCGCCATTTTCTTGCTAGGGCTTGATAACTCATTAAATATGCTTGTCCTATTCGCCTTCAAACTCAACTAAATAGCTAGATTCGACGCCCAATGTGGTTAGCTTTTGTGCGCCTGGTAAGTCTACTAAGTTTATCACAAAGGCCGCATAATTTATCTGCCCACCAAGTTTACGAATCAGCTTAACTGAGGCTTCTGCGGTACCGCCGGTGGCAATGAGATCATCAACCAACAACACTTTATCACCAGGCTCAATCGCATCGGTATGGATCTCAAGTGTATCCATGCCGTATTCAAGCTCGTAGCTTTCGCCGATCACTTCACGAGGCAATTTGCCAGGTTTACGCACCGGAACAAAACCCACACCCAAAGCTAAGGCTAAAGGCGCACCGAATATAAATCCGCGCGCTTCGGTACCAACAATTTTGGTAATACCTAAGTCTTCAAAACGTTGCTGCCATTCATGAATAACTAAAGCAAAAGCCTTTGGGTCTTCAATTAGGCTGGTAACATCTCTAAACAAAATGCCTTCTTTAGGATAGTTAGGGATAGTTTTGATTGCGCTTTTAATATATTCGAGGTTTGAGCTACTCATACCGGCTTCCATTGTCCAAAAAAAACGCCCATAAAGGTGGGCGCTATTTACAATCTTTAATTATCTCAGTTTGCAGCCATAAAGCAACGTAGAGCTTCCTGAAAAACAATACAAAATTTAAGCTAAAATTTTAAGTAAAGACAAACTCAATGGTAAGGTTGGGATCAGTAGAGCCACTATAAAACCTAGTAAATATAATACGTTATAACTTTCTTTAAACTCGTGGTCCATTTCAAAAACACCCTAAAACTAATTCCAATCAACATTGATCTAAATCAATTATACGCGACTCCGTTTGCTACAAATACCCATAAAAAGAAAGGATAAAGCTATTCGAACTAAAGCGCGGGTTGCTTAGTGAGATGGTTAATTTCACTGGCTTGCTATATGCCAAACCGTTAGAATAACGCCCTTTTTTAGGTAGGTAAGTTATGCGCGTAGTTTTAGCCCCAATGGAAGGTGTAGCCGATGCTTCAATGCGACAGCTCTTGTCCAGTTGTGGCGGATACGATTGGTGCGTAACCGAATTTATTCGTGTAACTAATGTTGCCCTGCCAGATAAAGTTTTTTATAAGTACTGTCCTGAGTTACATGAAGGCGGCTTCATTGATAACACCACTCCTGTGCGGGTGCAGCTACTTGGCCAACACCCTAGCCCAATGGCAGAAAATGCGGTTCGTGCTATCGAATTAGGTTCGCATGGCCTAGATTTAAACTTTGGCTGCCCAAGTAATACGGTTACCGGCAGCTGCGGGGGTGCATCTATGTTAAAAGCCCCTCAATCTATCTTTGAGGTAATAAGCGCGGTTCGCCAAGCAGTACCAAAACAACATACTGTTTCTGCCAAAATCCGTTTAGGCTGGGAAAACAAAGAAGATTGCTTTGATATTGTACAAGCTGTTCAAGAAGCTGGAGCAAATGAACTTACCATTCATGCCCGAACCAAGTTAGATGGCTACAAAGCCCCTGCCCATTGGCATTACATTAAAAAAGTAAAAGAGCAATTTTCGATACCCATTATTGCTAATGGTGAAGTGTGGAACAGAGAAAACTACTTACAATGCCAAGAAGCGAGCGGTTGTGACGACGTAATGATTGGCCGCGGCGCACTTACCATTCCTAACTTAGCCAAAGTGGTTCGCGGAGAAGAAGCCCCATTATCTTGGGAAGCAGTTATAGAACTGCTTATTCGTTATTCGCAACATGAAATAAATAGCGAAAAATCAAAATACTATCAAAGCCGAGTAAAGCAATGGCTTAGGTACCTCTCTGGCTACTACCCTGAGGCTGATGAGTTATTTCGCTCTATCCGTATATACAAAGACACCGCAACAATTATTAATACTATCCGCCTACAACAAGCCAGTTAGCGAAAGCCAATTCATCATTTTATGTTTTGTCACAAAAATTAATCATTTTCTGCATCAGATCAACAAAACCCTAATAAATGTAGACATATAGCGCTATAGGGAGAGGCTTTTGATTCACATCATATCTCAGTGCTTATTCTGCTGTTTATACTGCATATTCACTTTTTAATTGGGCTTGAATGTGGAATTTACAGATTATCAGTTGCGACTTACGCAGCAATTAGAGCAGTTAAAGTCTGAAATCATCTCATTTTTAACTGCCTCCGAAAAAGCCAGCTTGAAGCTAACTGCTGGCAAATTGCAATCACTGAGTAATGAACAACTCATTGACCAAGCGTTAAAACTACAGTATTCAGAATTAAATGCTCAACTTAAACAGCTTAAGCGGGTTGATGCCGCGCTTTGCCAAATCGACCTAGGTTTATACGGGCTATGCAGTGACTGTGAAGAAGTTATTGAGTTAGATAGATTGGCAAGTGATCCTAGCACGCAGCGTTGCCAGCGCTGTAGTGATAAACATCGCTTATCAAAGCGCCGCGAAAGCTTTGCTCTTTAATAACAAATAGCGATTAACAAAAAGGCCACCTTGCGGTGGCCTTTTTACTTCTATCGACTTTTAAGCCAGATTAGAAGTTGTAACGAACACCAAGCGCTAAGCGGTTGTCGTCAGTTTTGTTACCAGAAGTAGACTTAACAGTCTCGTCTTGGTACTCAGTGTACAAAAGAACGTTGTTCCAATCGTACATTGCGCCTACTAAAGCAGTTTTTAGATCAGCTTCTGAGTTTTTGTCTTCTTGGTAGTTCCAACCAGTGTAAAGTTGTAGACCCATGTCTAAGGTGTAAGCGAATACACCTTCATGGCCCATAGCTTTGTCTGAAACACCTGTAGCGCCGTCAAACTCTACGTGGTTTTTAAACTCACCGTAAGAAACAGCAGCGTAGATAGGACCTTGGTTGTAGCTAGCTGCCAATGCAGTTAGTTTAATGTCGCCATCGTTAGATACTTCAGCTTTCTTGGCATCAGTACGGTTCATTTGGTGATAAGTAGCGCCAACATTTAGACCGAAGTCGAAATCGTAAGATACAGCACCAGAGTAGCTGTCTTTGCGGCCTTCGTTTTCATCAGCAAATTGGTATTGACCGCTTAAGTTAACGCCACCGAAGCTACCGTTGTATTGTAGAGCATCGTTTGCACGACCAGCACCAGTCTCACCGTGGTCACCATCGTAGATACCCATTGCTGATCCGCCGTATACCCAGAATACATCGGTAACGCCAGTAACAGTGTAGTAAGTAGACCATTGCTTACCGTAAGAGATTGAACCGTAGTCAGCGTGGTCAAACGCTACAAAACCTAAACGGTTAAAGAAAGGAGCGTCGCTGTCGCCATTTGGATTATCGATACCGTATTCCATGGTAGCGCGAGCAGTAACGTTTTCGCTCATTTTGCGAGAGAAATTTAAGTTAATGCGTGAAGAGTTGTTTTCTGAACGCGCTTCGCGGCCTTCGCCTTCTACGCCATTGTCTGCTGACTCAACCATAAGGTTAAGGCGACCACCGATAGAGAATGAATTTTCGCCGTCGTTGTAAATTTCTTGAGCGTTAGTTGCGCCAGCTGTGAATAATGCTGGAATTGCGATTGCTAAAATTGTCTTTTTCAATGTTCCACTGCCTATTTTGAGATTAATAACTTATCTCTTCCTTGACCCATTCGCTACATCCTTTGAATGGTTTCCTTGTGCAGTGAAGTCCTTCTCACGGCCGACATATTTGCTGAAAACGAGAGGGAATTCAACATTTTTTTGAAGTTTTTATGAACTTTTATAGTTTATTGAAAATGCAATAGTGAGTTTTACAAAATGTTTATCTATTCAAGAACTAGCAGATATACACAAAATGAATAATAGAGCTCAGAGTGAGGAAATGTAGGCAGAATCTAGGTGTGAAAAATAGGGAAATAACAAACAAAAAAGCTCGCCGTAGCGAGCTTTTATATAGAACAGCGCTTAACAAGCGCTTATCACAACAATCAACTTAGAAGTTGTATTGTACTGCGATGTTCCACTTGTCGTCAGCACCTTCTAGGCCATCGTTCAAGTACTCAGCCCATGCTTTCATGTTGCTGTTAAACTTGTATTGAGCGCCTAATTTAAATGCCTTCGCTGTATCAGCTTTACCAGATACGCCAGCTAACTTGCCTTCGGCTTCTTGGAATGCATAACCAGTGTATAAAGAAACGGCGTTGATGTCATAAGATGCTACGATATCATAACCAGTAAGCTCTTCCGGTTCATGAACTACACCACCAGCATCAGACCATTTAATATCACTAAGGTCTGATTTAACATATACAGCTGCTAAATATAAATCGTTTAGAGAATAACTAGCTGATAAAGCCATGTTTTTCTTATCACCAACTTCGAAATCTTCAGCGTGGTAACCACCGTAAACACCCAGACCGAAATCGAAATTGTAACCGATAGTCGCAGCGTAAGAGTTATCTAGCTTGCGGTCAGTTTTAACTGAAGGGAAACCTGCGTCCGGGTTACCAGCACCAAGTTTAAAGTTATCATCACGGAACTGGTAAGAAGCACCTACGTAGAAACCACCAAATTCACCGTTGTATACAACTTGACCTTCTTGACGACCACTTTCGATAATATCGAAAGCTTCGTAGCCATATTTGTTGAAGATATCTGTTGCAGCAACTGCTTGATAGAATGCAGTATCAGTTTGACCAAATACTACAGTGCCGCCTTCATCAAACTCAAAACCAGCATATACGTGACGTGCAGCAAGCTGCTCATCATCACCGTCGCTGTTTTCAGCATTTACTTGCCACTCACCACGAGCTAGGGCGTTAATGCCTGATGCGATTTCTGATTTAGCTTTGAAACCCATACGAGCAGAACCGATACCGTCTACTTTAGAGTTCTCACCACCTTCGTCTTGAATTTCAAATTGCATACGACCATAAACTTCAGCAGTTACGCCGTCGGCGTCATATACAGTTGCAGCTTGTGCAGATGCTGCGAATAGAGCTGGTATTGCTACCGCTAGAATTGTTTTTTTCATTTTTCCTGTGCCTTCTTAGCAATTAAACACTTGTTCCTTAAATTCCCTGTGCGACAGTGATTTCTCACTGTCTGGTCAATACATTATCAAGCTGAAATTTTTTTGCAATAAAAAATTGAACTTTTATAAAATCACGTAAAACCCTGTATACACGTGCTTTTACAGCGGTCAATCTGTAATCAAGCATGATAAAAGAATGTAATAGAGACAAAAACGTGATCTACATCTAACAGTATTTAAACCAATTATTTTATTTATTTGCAGTGTTTTATGCCACAGCTCTAATCTATAATGTTCAGGTAAAGAACATAAAGGTAGTTATAAGTTGTTAACAACATTGAGGAATTCATGTTAACAGAAAAAAACAAGAAACGAATTCGCCATTGGTATAAGACCCTGCAGGAACAAAATCCAGAATTTGTTATTAGATCTGCACAAACTGCTTTAATCGCTCAGATTGCCAAAACAATCGCGGGAGATATAAATCGCAAACAACGGGTGCTTTTAGCAGAAGCGGGGACAGGAACGGGAAAATCTCTTGCTTATTTATTGGCCGCTATCCCTTTGGCAAGAGCCTTAAATAAGAAAGTCGTGATCTCTACCGCTACAGTCGCGTTGCAACAACAGCTTATAGATAGTGACATTCCCTTGGTGCATTTAGCCGCGCATGGCGAGTTTCAGTTTTGCTTAGCGAAGGGGCGTCAACGCTATTGTTGCGCCCATAAACTGGTTGCGGCCATTTCTCCTGAGGTGGGTTTAACACCTAAACACGCCGATTTAGCGAAGCGAATGGCAGTAGCGCTGCAACAAGGTAAATGGGACGGAGACCGAGATACTTGGCCAGCCCAAATTCCTTGGCAAATATGGCAACACGTTGTGGTAGATGGCTTAAGTTGTTCGGTTCAGTCTGCTAGGCACCGCAGTTGCCCTTTTCATAAAGCGCGTAAAGGATTGAAAAAGGCTGATGTTATTGTTGCCAACCACAGTTTGCTACTGGCTGACTTACATGCAGGTAGTGGCCATATATTGCCGCCAGCCGAAGATTGCATCTATATATTAGACGAAGCGCATCAATTCCCAGATATTGCCCGCGAAGCCAGCGCCAACCAACTAGGCTTACGTTATGCATTAAAAGAACTAGAAAACATTAAGGAGTTAGACAAGCATTTAGCAACGGTACTTAACCCTTCAAGCATTGCAGGTACAAGTATTAAGCTAAAAGAAGCCTGCGTTGAACTTAGCCGATGCTTTAATAAGCTCAAAGATATCGCAATTGATAACAAAGCACATTTTGAACAAAGTGGGCATTGGCGTTTTCCTTTAGCCAAAACGCCAACTGCTATTACCAATTTGGCAAGTAACTACTTTAAAGAAGCCAATAAGCTTAGTAGTTGCCTGCAACACTTTGCTGGTGTGATTCAAGAAAGTGTGGCTGACAACCAATTAAAGTCATCACAAGCAGAAGCGTTGCTTAGCCAATTAAGCGCTATGCAACATCTCAGTGAGTCGTGGGTCGACACTTTATTTAGTTACGCCAATGAAAATAATCAAAAAAACACTGCATTTTGGTTTAGCCAAAAAGAAAAAGAACTACTGTTATGCAGCTCTCCCATTGAAATTGGTGGTGTGCTTCAGCAGTTGCTTTGGCAAGATGCATTCTCGGTCATTGCGGTGTCGGCTACCTTAAGTGCCTTAGGCAATTTCTCCTATTACTTAAATCAAGTAGGCTTGCCTAAGTTGCCTTCTGAACAATTAGTGAAACTGCCCTCTCCTTTTAATTATCAGCAAGTAGAATTGCAAGTACCGAGTAGGTTGCCTGAGCCAGACCATCCAGATTTTGCTCGCAGTGTTGCTGATTACGTTTTAGCAGCACAGCAAAATAAAGGAGGGGTATTAGTGCTGTGTAACTCATACCGTTTAGTTGATTTGGTTGCAGAGCACTTAGAAAAACACAACATCAGCAACCTTTGGGTACAGGGTAAACTCACCAACCAGCAACTATTAGCTAAACACCGTGATTGCAGAAAGCAGCATCAAACCAGCACTATTTTGGCAACTATCGGCTTTAGTGAGGGTATCGATTTGCCGGGTGAGCTATTAACGGATCTCCTGATTGCTCGCTTACCGTTTGCGGTTCCCACAGAACCGGTTATGGCTAGCCACGCGGAGTTGTTAGAAAGTAGAAATCAAAATCCTTTTATGTTGCTAACATTGCCAAGCGCGAGTAGAAAACTCATCCAGAGCTGTGGAAGGTTAATGAGAAAAGAAAGTGATTCAGGTAGAATCGTGCTGCTTGATAGTCGGCTAAGTTCGCGCCGCTACGGTAGCCAATTATTGGCTGCATTACCCCCATATAAAAGAAGTGATAGTTAATGTTGGAATTGGGACTCGACTCCTCTGTTTTGCTGCTTATTATCGGCATAGGGCTAACCGCAGGCTTTATTGATGCCATTGCAGGTGGCGGCGGCCTACTCACTATTCCCGCCTTATTAAGTATTGGTCTACCGCCACATATAGCCTTAGGCACTAATAAGTTAGCCGCTAGCTTTGGCTCTAGCACCGCCGCTTGGACTTTTTATAGAAAACAATTGTTTAATCCAGTGTTTTGGATTTGGAGCTTTGTTGCTACGGCAATTGGAGCGTTTTTCGGCACCTTTATTGTCGACTTTATAAGTACTCAATGGTTAGAAAAACTGCTGCCCTTAGTGATTATGGCCACAGCGGTTTATACCGTAGTAAATAGAAAACAAGCAGATGGCCAAGCAGTGCTACCTAAAACCAGTAAAAAACTCACTAAGCAAATGGTGGGGCAAGGCTTAAGCCTCGGATTTTATGATGGTGTGGCCGGCCCAGGTACTGGTGCATTTTGGACAGTATCGTCTATGGCACTCTACAAAATGAACATACTGTTATCGTCTGGTTTAGCCAAGGCGATGAACTTTACCAGTAACTTTGTTTCTTTTATTACCTTCGTCTATTTAGGTCACGTTAATTGGGCAATTGGTTTAACCATGGGCGTAAGCATTATGCTTGGCGCAGTGGTAGGCGCCCATTCAGCCATCCATTTTGGCGCGAAATTTATTCGCCCCGTGTTCATTACTGTTGTCATGGTAATTGCCGGTAAACTGGCGTGGCAAGCATGGTTCAGCTAGAGCTTCAAACGCTAAGCCAAAAACTGCTGTACTTAAAGCAGCAAGCAGAACATCGTGATCTTCAAGGCGAGCGCAGCGCTTACGCCAAAACGGCAGTATTAGATGAGCGCTTTAGTTGCCGTAGTGATCTGTTTAGCGATTACGTGACAGAACTAGAGCAAGACTTAAATCGAATCCACCTGTTAAGTGAAAAAACCCAAGACCTAGAACTACTCCAACTGTATTGCGATAGGTTTGTGGGTAAATTTGCCATGCTGCAAAGCAAAATATCTAAAGCAAATCGCCATGCAAAACAGCAAGCAATTCCTCAGCAAAAGCGTATTCAAAACTGGCAAAAGCGCTTAGATAAAGTGATGAGTTCAGGCAACCGTTCTGAGCTACACGAGAAGCTTTCTCAACAGAAACAGTTTGAGCAACAACTTGAGCAAAAAATTGCCGAAAAAAACCAAGTACTTAATCGTAGTAATCTCAAGACAGATACTGCTAGACTAAGTGCAGAGATCCTCAGTCTAAAGAGTCGCTTAGGTGAGTGTCAGAAAACCACTTGGAAACTAGAACAGAAAATTAATCAGATAGAATCACGCTTTAAGGAGTAATTCATGCGATTCTTAGGGAAGACTGTAACATTAACATTTGCTTGTATCGCCAGCTTTAATGCATTAGCCGCAAGCTTTTCTACACCGACTCATTTCGAGATTATGTATGTAGATAAACAGTCTACTGGTACTTTTAGTTTAAGCAAAACAGACGCCGACCTCACCACTGGTCCACATCAAATTGTCGTGCGTTACAGTGACAATGTTGGCTCTAATAGCAATTCTGAAATCATTAAATCTCAACCGATTGTTATCAATCTAAATGTTAAAGAAAACCAAGACATCGTTTTATCAGCTAAACAACCACGTAGCATTAGTAAGGCCAAGAAGTTCGCAGACAAGCCTACGTTTAATTTAAAAAGCAAAAATGGTGGCGCGGTTGACTCTACGCACTACGTTTTACCGTTAAAGTCAGGTATGCAATTCTCTCGTGATTACCTAGAAGAGATTGCAGCCATTGAAGCAACACAAGCAAACGCAACGGCTGCAGCAGTTGCCACTACCAGCACAGCGGTTGCGGCTAGCAATACCGTAAAGGCGGAGCCAACAACTACAGCATCAACATCTACTACTAATACCGCCGCTGCGGCTACAGCAGTGGTAGCAACAACAGCTGCCGTTGCTAGTAACGAGCCCGCTGCTGCTCCAGAAGCTGATGTAGTAATGCCTAGTGGTGATAACACTGAATTACAAATGCTACAGTTTTGGTATCAGCGTTCAGACGCTGCAACCCGTAAAGCATTTCAAATTTGGGTAATCCAACAGCAATAATAGTAAGGCTTGAGTTAAATCGTTAACTCAAGCCTTAATTTCTCCTCTCCCCTCAATAGTCTTCCGCAGGTTAATTATGTCTCTTTCTTCTGCCCCCAAACATGTTCAGCTGGCCGTTGATCTCATTCAATTACTCGAAGAAAACCAAATCGAACCAGAGGTGGTATTAAAAGCTTTAGAGATTATTGGTAACGACTATAAACACAAGCTAGAAAAATCTAAAAACGCCAAAGAATAAAAATCTATATAACCCGCCACAATTTAACATTTCTTTGGACAAGCCGTCTCTTTTTAGCGGCAAAGCCCATAACTAAAACAATGTTGATTTTTATATAAAATTTTTAATATTTTATTATCAACCACCAAAAGTTATACACATATAGGGTTAATATAATTTAATTGAGCATTTACTGCGCAGTTTTTTGTGATCTATCTCTGAACTTTAGTTCCCTTCATCTATAGAATTTCCGCCGAACTCAAAACAAAACACACTCGGTAATTCACCTAAATGTGAACAAGGAACTACCCTTATGAAAAAACTTGGACTGATTAGCGCTGCACTATTTGCCGTGTCATCTTTTTCAGCAAACGCTGTTGAGCCAAAAGAAGATGTACATGCTGGCGATTACAAATGGATGCAATTCAACCTTATGCATACCATCGATCAAAAGCCGCACAATGTTGATGAAGGCTACAAAGACACCTACCTAGAAATGGAGTTTGGTGGTCGTTCTGGCTACTTCGATTTCTACGGTTACGTTGATGTTTTCGACATTACCAATAGCAGCAGTAGCACTAAACATGAAACTGGTGGCATGTTCATGAAATTTGCCCCTCGTCTTTCATTAGATGCAGTGACAGGCAAAGACTTGTCATTTGGTCCAGTTCAAGAAGTTTACATAGCCAACTTAAACAACTTTGGTCAAGAACAACAAGAACACTTTATTGGTCTTGGCTCTGACGTAAATGTGCCATGGTTGGGCAAAATGGGTATGAACCTGTACGCTCGTTACAGTGCAAAAAACTTCGGTAACGATGACGAAAGCTCATGGAATGGTTACCAGTTTTCTACCAACTGGTTCAAACCAATTTACTTCTTCGAAAATGATAGCTTTATTTCATACCAAGGTTACTGGGATCATATGTTTGGTGCTGACGGATATTCAGACCAAGCAAACCGCACGACCTCAGGTGGTCAAACCTACCACGGTATCTACTGGCATTCAGACCGCTTTTCAGCAGGTTACGGTCTTAAATATTTTTACGATACCTATGGCATGAAAGATGGTGCTGAGTTGTACCCTACTGGTCCACTTCAAGAAACTACTGGATTCGGTCACTACTTTGCAATCATCTACAAAATATAATTACCATGTAGCTTGAGTCAGTAGCAAAGTAAAAGGGTAGCGTAAGCTACCCTTTTTTTTATAGCGTTGTTAAGGCATAACAATGTGGGTTGTGCTACCGCCACTCTGTTTTAGAACATCTATTCGGCTGGTTATTTGTTCTTTCATTTCAGCCACATGAGAAATAACGCCCACCATTCGCCCTGAGCTTTGTAAATCAATTAAGGTACGAATCGCCAAATCTAACGACTCCTGATCCAAGCTGCCAAAGCCTTCGTCGATAAACAAGGTGTCTAACTTAATACCACCGGCATAAGCTTGCACAACATCCGACAAACCTAATGCCATGGCTAGCGCAGCCATAAAGCTTTCGCCGCCACTTAAGGTAGCTACCGAACGAACTTTAGAGGTGTAACTGTCTTCCACTTCTAGCTCTAAACCAGAGGCTTTATTGCCTTTAGCCCGTTGTTCTTTGCGAATAAGTTGGTAGCGGCCTTTACTCATTAACTGTAAGCGTTGACTTGCTTGCAGCAATACATCATCTAGCAACACACTTAATACAAAGCGCTGCAAACTAATTTTGTTACCCGTTTGACCGTTAGCTACATCAGCCAAGGTGCCGACAACGTTATACTTTGCTTGCAAACTCTCTGCATTTTTATCTGCATTAAGTAGCTTTTGTTGAATATCCTGTAAAGTCTGTTGCCTACTATTTAGCTTATTCCATTGAACATCATGTTGATTACGTAGCGTTAAATGCCCTACCAGTGCCTGCTTTAAGGCTTCTACATTTTGTTGTTTTTTGCCTTTGAGCTTAGCTTTGACCTGTTCAAAAAGAACCGTGGTTTTAGTAAGATTTTGATTAAATGACAGCAACAGTGCTTCTAACTCAGAGAACTCTTCATCACTTAAACTGTTAAGGGCTATGTTAAACGCTCCTTCATTATCAAAACACGAACCGGCTAACTGCTCACTAAAAGTAGTTTTAGCTTCACCTAAGGTTTGTTGAGCGAGCTTAAGGCTTTGCTTGGCAGCCGCAGCGCCCGATTGCTTTGCACTTAACGCTTCTCTTGCCGCATTATAAGCCTGATTAACAGTGATTATGTTTTGTTTCAAACTTTCAGTTTTAGCACTTTGCTGCTCAATTGCCTGTTCCAGCAATTGAGGCTCTCGGTATTGCTCAGGTAAATTTTGCTCAGCTCGCTCTTGCTGCGCTTGGTAAACACCCATTTGCTCTTTAATATTTCGGTAAGTGTCTTTAGCAAGTTCAACTTTATTTTGCAGTGCTTGCTCAGCGTGGGTAGTTTGTTCAATTTGCTGTTGCAGTTCGTCCACTTTTTTATGCGCTTGCTGGGCAATGGCTAAGGCTTGCTGCGCCTGTTCCAACTCAGCAATAAGTGCTGGTAGCGACAAACTAGCCTTGCTGGCCATTTGCTGGTGTATATTTTGTTGCTGACCCTCCCACTCAGATAATTGCGCTTTTAACACCAAGTATTGCTGGCGTGCTTCTACTAATTTGTCTTTAGCTTGTTGCTCACTTTCTCTCGCGTGTTTTACGTCAGCCTCACTAGGCAGCTCACCATCACTAGCAGCCAAATGTGGATGCTCTTGGCTACCACAAACAGGACACGCGTCCCCCTGGTTTAACCGTTTTGCCATAATGGCCGCTTGACCTTGGTGCCAATTAAACTCGGTTTGGTTTGCAAATTGTTCCACATGTTGGTGTTGCTCTCGTAAGCGCTTGCCCTGCTCGGCTGATTGTTCCATGGCCTGTTGGCTTTCGGCCAGTTGCTTATTTAATGCAGCTAACTGCTTACCTTGTTCTACACTTTGCTCTGCAACGCCCAAAATCTTTTGCTTTGCGGCCTGAGTATCAGCTTGCTGGCGTAATTCACTTTGTTGTTGAAGCAGCTTGGCTTTTTGCTCAGTGGTATCACTAAGCTGCTGCTTTAGCGCTTTACCTTGTTCAGCTTGCAGATCAAGCTTCTGCTGCTCAGCCTTATGTAAGCCATTAAATTTATTTAGCTCTTCTAATAAAGGCTTAAAGCTTTGTAATGATCGAAGTTGCTCCTGGGCAACATTTAGCTGCGCTTCTTTCTCAGGAACTTGCTTAAACAACCGCTCAGCATCGTCCAAGCTTTGCTTGGCTTGGCTTAATTCTGTTTCGCTTTGGGTTTGCGCTAGGCTTGCTTGCTTAGCTTCGTTAAAACGAACGCGATAATCTGTGTCAAATTTCTCTATTGCTCGAGCAGCCTTCGCTTGGTCATAGTTTAGTTGTTGCTTGTCTATACTAGGCTTTTGTTTGGTCAGTAAAGCCAAAGACGCTTTTAAGCTAGTTTGCTGCTCAAAGTCTGCGCTAAGTAACTTAGCTACTTCAAACTGCTTACTCGCTTCATCGTATGCTTTGTCTGACTGCGCTTTATCGTTGCTTGCAGTGTTAAGCGCTTCGTCCAACGTTGCAAGTTCTTCCTGTAAATCTTGCTCTTGACTTAAATCAGCACTTTGCAATATACCTTCGCGAATATTTTTCTGCTCAGCAGCGGCGTTTCGAATACTGGCGGCCTGGCTTTTTAAGCTGTCTTCTATTTTTCGGTAGATGTGCGTTTGAAAAAGCTGACTAAAAATCTTCTCTCGCTCTTTAGAGTCAGCCATTAGCAATTGCCTAAATTTGCCTTGAGGCAATACCATCACTTGGCGAAACTGGTCGGCATCTAAACCCGTTAGCGCTTCTATTTCAGTATTTGCTTCAGACACTTTAGCCGGTACCAATAAAGTTTCGCTGCCATCGTCTGCTATTTTGGACAACTGCGCTTCTGGTTTTTGCTTGGTAACTCCGTCTCCAGACTTTTTAAGCCGTTCTTGATCAGGCACGCGGCGAATACGATAACGCTGTTGGCCAAGTTCAAATTCAAAAACCACCTCGGTAAGCAGTGATTCATCGGCTAAATCACAGCGCATTTGTGCTGCTTCTCGTTCATCTCCGGTGCTTTTACCGTACAAGGCAAAACACATCGCATCTAAAATGGTGGTTTTACCGGCGCCAGTGGGGCCGTTAAGCAAAAACAGCGGGTTGCGTCCTAGCTGAGAGAAGTCAATAAACTCGGTGCCAGCAAACGGACCAAAAGCGCTCATGCGCAAGCTAATGGGGCGCATTATTGGTCTCCAGTGTGCAGTGATTCGATGGTGGCTTTTAGCAAGCTTTGTTGCTCGTCACTCAAGCTTTCTCCTGATGCCTGAGAAAAGAAATCGCTAAACATGTCGTATTCACCTTTTTGTACATGTTCACGATGCAAAGCCAACTGCTGATTCTCTGCCATTAAACCGGTACGTTCTAAATGTAATACATTGGGGTATACGTTTCTTAACTTACCCATTGCATCTAATATGGCGGACTTATCGAGTAGCCTTACCATTAAATAGTCGTTGTTATTGGTGTCGGTTGCGCCTGCACTAATAACATCGTCTAGCATTCCCTCAATAATGCGTACATCACGTAAGGGGTTTAAGGGCAGTAATTCAAATTGATAATCATCACCATTCAGTTCAACCAAAGTTATTGATTTGTTTTGGTGCTGTTCGCTAAACGAATATTTAAGTGGCGACCCAGAATAACGCACATGCGAGTCGCCTTTGTATTGAGGCCCGTGTAAATGGCCAAGTGCAGCATAAGAAAAAGGAGTAAATAAATTCGGCGATATTTTGTCTGCGCCGCCAATACTGAGCGGCCGCTCAGATTCAGATTCATCCCCACCATCTAAAAAGCAGTGAGCTATAACAACCTTATTCGCTGTTTGGCTATTGTGTTCGCTGACTTGTTTAAGCAGCACTTGCATGGCTTGCTGGTGACTTGACACCTCACAATCAAATACCTCTCTTACCGTTGCAGGCTCTGCATAAGGTAAACCATAAAACGCCGTGTTTTCACCAGTCTTAGACTTAATCATGATAGGTTTTATCTGATTCTTTAAGGGGCCTACGATATGTAAATTTTGCATATGCCGCGAAGCAAAAGCTAAGCGTTGAGCGCCATCGTGATTACCAGCAATCATAATCACGCTTATCCCCAACTCATTAACTAATTGGTGTAATACTTCATCTAACAAGGCTACTGCTTGGCTGGGTGGAACAGAGCGGTCGAAGATATCTCCAGCAACAATTAATGCATCAACATCGTGCTGCTTGGCCAAGCTCACAATCTGTTCCAATACAAAGGCTTGATCCTCAAGCAAAGATTGATTGTGCAACTGTCGGCCTAAATGCCAATCTGATGTATGGAGAAATTTCATTCAATATCCGTGGTCTAAGTAAATGAGAAAAAAGATTTTTCTCAAAAAAGCTGATGCTTATTATCAGTGATGACAATCAATAAGCCAACGACAAAACTAAGCCTATTCGCCTCACTGGGCAGCATTACATCAAAAATGGCTAACTAAACTCGCGCCCGATTAAATACTCTGGCAACATAAGTTAAATTATTTATCTCGTTTCAAGGAAGAGCTGTGACTGAACAAGGTTCTACCGGCAATGTACTCGCCGCCATATGTAGTTTTTTTATCCCGGGTCTTGGTCAATTGGTACAAGGGCGGATACTGCCAGCTATACTATTCTTTATTTTTACCGCTGCAGGTTACGCACTGTGGCTCGTAGTATTTCCGGTGATTATTGCCGTTATCGTTCACATTTGGGCCATTATTGATGCTGCGCGCTTTTCTCCTGGAGGTTCACGATGAAACTGCTCTCGCCCTTTTTGTTGCTCATTTTCCTTGTTGGCTGTGAATCTACTTACTACTCGGCCATGGAAAAAGTGGGTTATCACAAACGTGAAATTTTGGTCGACCGAGTTGAAGACGCTCAAGAAAGCCAACAAGAAGCGCAGCAACAATTTACTTCTGCGTTAGAACACCTTAAAACGCTGACCAATTTTGATGGCGGTGATTTAGAAGTTATTTACGACCAAGTAAATGATCAATATAAAGATTCCAAAGCAGCTGCTGAACTAGTGAGTGAGCGCATTGATGAAGTTAATAGCGTGGCCGAAGCCTTGTTTGATGAATGGCAAGGCGAGCTGGAACAATATCAATCAACCAGCTTAAGAGCGGAAAGCGAAGCTCAACTCGCCGACACTAAAAAGCGCTATGCAGCAATGCTAAAAGCAATGCGCCGAGCCGAATCACAAATGGCGCCGGTGTTAAGTCGTTTAAACGACAATCAGCTTTATTTAAAACACAATCTAAATGCGCGAGCTATTGGCTCTGTAGGCAAAGAATTCGTACGCTTAGAGCAAGAGGTTGCTGACGTGATTCAGCAAATGAGCAAAGCGATAGCTGAGTCAGATAAGTTTATTGCTACCATGAAGTAAACCCTAGAGGCTACAAAAACATCAATTGTAGCCTTTTATTTACGCACTCGTTTCTCAATCTTCTTCTTAGCCCTACCCGTAACAATTCCTTCATAAAAATGCAGTAAATTTGCCACTCAAAATTATTGTCTGTTTCTAAGCGCGAGAGCATTTTCGTGCGTAATGGCAATACTCTGCATTCAAGGTGGCAACAAATGCTCAGCAAAATCAGAAGGTTTCATTTTAAACCTGCACTTTTGGCACTACTGTGTAGCCTGCTACCTATTGCGATAGCATATGTTTGTATAATTGAAAACAACAAGCAGCAACGCCGCGAAGCCTTTATTCACGATTACCAAACCAGTTTCAATAACATTAGCCATAACTTAAATGCGATTGCTCAGCAATTTTCACTTCTAGACAGCGCTAATACTCACTGCTCTGAAGAAACCTTAGTCGCCTTACGCAAAACTCACTTTCGTATCTCTTACATTGCTGAAATGGGCATCGTCAGCCCATTTGGTAAACTCACTTGCTCCAGCTGGGGCCCGGTTAGCCCTCCCTTAGATGTACTTAAACCAGTTAACGATAGCAGCCTTCGCTACTTTGGCCCTGCCGTATTAGATTACACCGAAGAACTAGCAATGATAGTGGCCCAAACCCGCCATGATGGAAGCGAAATAAACGCCGCAATCCCTCTAGATGTTTTTCGTGCATTTTTAAAGGATTCAAATCATCACAGTGACTCCATAGCCTTAAGCGATAGTAAAACCGGATCGCCGCTATTCAAAATAGGAGACTACAGCCTACCGTTGCATAACTCTGCCCAGTTATTCCCTCTCCAACAAAGTAAAACCTCTGGCGCTAGGCTATTTGACGATGAGGTACAGCGTTTCTATATCGTCCAGGTGTTCCCAGCTCTACCGGGTTTATCGCTTATCTCAAGCCGATCCATTCACGAGCTATACAAAAGTGTTTATTGCTTAAGTCTGCTACAAGTAAGCTTATTTGCTTGTTTACTGTGTAGCATGACCTTTTTGGCATATCGGCATCGTAGCCGCCGCTTAAGTCAAAAATCACGCTTAAAAGTAGCCTTGAAGAATCGAGAGTTCGTAAATTTTTATCAAGCCATTTTTGATACTCGAAATAACCAATTGGTCGCTGTAGAAGCACTTGTTCGATGGATGCACCCAGTAGACGGCCTCCGCAGCCCCGATTCCTTCTTGCCAGATGTAGAGCGTTATCAACTACAGGTGGCGCTAACAGAACAAGTTATCGAAAATCTAAAACGTGATTTACACACCTTGTTGGCAAAATACCCAAAGATTAAAGTAAACATTAATATCACTGGGCAACATTTAAAAAGTCCCAAATTTATTAGCCAAGTGTTAGCTGCACATGCTGATTTCCCTAACCTTTGCCTAGAAGTAACTGAAACAGAGTTGGTCGAAATAGATTCACCGCAGGTAAAACTGTCGCTGCAAAAGCTTAAACAACAAGGTGTAACACTGGCGATTGATGATTTTGGAACGGGTTACGCGGGTCTGCAATACTTGCAACAGCTACCATTAGATACCTTAAAAATTGACCGTAGTTTTGTTATCGCCATTGGCACTGAATCTCCGCAAGCAAAAGTATTAAATGGGGTCATAGATTTAGCACTAAATTTACAGTTACAGTTGGTCGCCGAAGGCGTAGAAACAAAAGCCCAAGCTGAATACTTAATTTCAAAGGGCGTAAGTTTTCACCAAGGGTGGCTATATGGTAAACCTCAGGCCATTAGTAACTTTACGGCATAGAGACCTTAAAACTACACCTTGATTAGTTGAGAAATCATTACCTTATGATAACTTGCAAGCGCATTGGAACTTACGCACAATAGCCCCGTTAACAAAGGAGTAAGCAATATGGTTTCTAAATGGGCACAACGCTTTTTTCAAATGGCTGAACTGGTAGGTTCTTGGAGTAAAGACCCTTCTACCCAGGTAGGTGCAGTAATCACCGAAAATAACCGAATCGTCTCTCTAGGGTTTAATGGCTACCCTCACGGTATTTCAGACAGTGCAGAAACCGACAATAGAGAAATGAAACTACTTAAAACCTTGCACGCCGAAGAAAACGCCATTCTGTTTGCAAAGCGCGATTTGTCTGGTTGCGAAATTTGGGTCACTCATTTCCCCTGTCCTAATTGCGCGGCCAAGATCATTCAAACCGGCATTAGTACTGTGCATTGCCCAGAACAAAGTGAAGATTTTTTATCTCGCTGGGGCGACAAAATCAAAGTCAGCGAAGACATGTTTAGCCAGGCCGGTGTACAAGTAGATTGGCTACCTTTAAGCCAATAGAAACGCTTAGTTCTACCATTGCGCTCTCCTAAGCCTTGTTCTCATAAAAGGCTTTTTATTTATTCTGATTCGTTTTCAGAGTGTTGGCGAAGCTTTAATCTAACGAACACTCATCAAAATAAGCTTATGTCGTACAATTAAGACAAAAATGAACTCAAAATCAACAATTGATAATAGAGTAAAGCTTCCACTTCCCTAACTCTAATCCCTCTCACTTTGTTTAACTACTAAATGACCTTGATGTATCACTTATCGCTTAATTAACAATGTTGACGACACTAAGCTTAACTTACGTTAAATAGCTAAGAACTTACGCAAATCAGTTATTTACTTAAGTCGATACACTTTTCTCTGCCTCACACTTTATGCTAAGTCGCCTAGATTCAATGGTTTGATCGTGATAAACACCGAAAATGAAAACTACAATCAATGCCAAATAACATTTTTCAATGATGTAAAGCACAAAGCTTAAGGGCTTCACATGGCTGTTCAAATAAACACCACCAATTGAGTAATTGCTGCGAAAAGCTCACAGTTTTTTACAATTTTCTCTATCAAGTCCACACTTTTTGACCTTTTCACTATTAATCATACAAGAATATTTAATAACCTGATCAGGTTCACAGATAACTATCGCAAATCGCAATAGCATATTTGTATTACATTAATACAGTAATCGAAGTCACCTATAAGGATTGATGATGACGAATTATAAGCCTCTGGCATTTGCTATTTGTTTTGCTTTTAGCTCTTCAGCTTTAGCAGCTGAATTTGTATTTGTGAACGAAAGTGTTCTTAAAGAGAACCGAGCTTTACTTCATTCTGATGCTGCACCTGCGTCTATGAAGCTGAGTTATGAGCGCTTATTAGAAGAAGCGGGTTACGCGACAAAAGCAGGTCCCTTTTCTGTAACCGATAAGGGCATGACCCCGCCAAGTGGTGACAAAAACGATTACTTAAGTATTAGTCCATATTGGTGGCCTGATAAAAATAAAGCCGATGGATTACCGTGGATCCGCCACGATGGCAAAGTTAACCCTGCGTCTAAGACCAGCGAAACCGACTCAAAACGTCTCGGTAAATTTACCCGTTCAGTTCGCGCCTTGGCAATTGCTTATTACTTTAGCCAAGACGAGAAATATGCTGAAACCGCTATCGACTATATTCGAACTTGGTTCTTAAATCCTGAAACACGTATGAACCCGAATATGAACTTCGCACAAGGTGTTCCTGGCCGTGCTGACGGTCGCCGTAGCGGTTTAATCGATTCACGTTCATTTGCTGACCGGATGTTAGATGCCGTTGCAATGGTATCTACCTCACCTAATTGGACAGAAGCCGATGAAAAAGGCATCAACCAATGGTATAGCGAGTACTTAAACTGGTTGCTCACCAGCGAATTAGGTGGTGGCCCTAAAGGCGAAGCTTACGCTGAAAACAACCATGGTTCTTGGTACGACTTGCAGGTAGCTGGCATCTCCTACTTTCTAGGAAAAGAATCCGTTGCAATGAACATAGTGGAAAAAGGCAAAATGAGAATTGATACTCAGTTTATGCCCGACGGCACTCAGCCTCACGAATTAGGCCGAACCCGTTCTTACCACTACAGCTACTTTAATTTGGATGCATTAGCCGGTGTTGCTCAAGTAGGTGAAAAAATAGGTATAGACCTATGGAGCTATCAATCACCTACTGGCGCTTCGCTGAAAAAAGGTATTGATTTAGTTGCACAATATCATGACAACGCCGAGGGATGGCCTTATCAACACAAAAAGACGCCTCGCACTATGCGTATGATACCTATTTACCGGAAAGCTGGTTTAGGAATGGGTGATGAAAGCTTGCTTGCTCTGTCTAAATCAGGTGATTTCTCGAAATACACCGTAAAGAAAAACCTCGCAGAAATTTGGGCTGAACGCGACATAGAGTTGCTCTACCCAAGAAAATAATTTTAACCCTACTCCTTAAATATAAAACCGAGGCTTAACAATAAGCCCCCAAATATAGAAATGGAATTTATTATGAATAAAATGAAAGCGTTACCAATTGCAATTGCCGCTGTATTCCTTAGCGGTACTGCGTTCGCTGGACAGCTTGATATCCGTACTGAGTACAAACATGAATCAGAAGACCATGCTGGCCGTATTAAGATTGGTGACTCAACCAAAGTAAGTGACCAAGGCAAAGTGTACTACAGCGTAGAAATGAAATTCTTCAGCGGTGACAAAGTAGATGGCACTCCTGGTGGCTTCTTAGAAAACCTACAACGTGGCGACTCTGAATTTGATTTTGGCTACCGTCATAAACTAAATAAAAAATGGTACATCCAACCTGGTATGCCAATTACCTTTGGCGACGAGCGCATCACCTTCAAACCACAACTCCGTGTTGGGTACACTGCGGACTTTGGTTTGAAAACGGCCCTTCGTTACCGTTACGAAATCCGTCAATATGCTGATGGTAAAGAGAATGGTGAAACGTGGAACAAATCTAAAATCACCTTAACGGGTGGCTACAAAGTTAAAAGCATGCCTAACCTTAAGTTAGATTATGAAGCAAACTACTGGAAGAGCCACGAGTACGAGTGGGATGCAGAAGCTGGTAAAGCTAAAGATGCACAATTTAACAACGGTGATGACAACTGGGATGCAGGTATCTTCATTGGTTACCAAATTGAAAAATGGCGCCCATACGTAGAATTTTGGAATTCAAGCGTAAGCTCTAAAACTGATCAACGCCAACTAAAAACCCGTATTGGTGTTAAATACAAGTTCTAGTTTCATAAAACCTTAGCATTCCTTTTTTTGGCCAAGTAGTAACCCTACTTGGCCCTTTTTTTAGGCTGAACACACACTAGGAGCATCTCGCATTTCTCGCTGACGCATCGGCATCGCATCGATAATCGAAAAGATCTTTTGCCAATCAGTTTCTGCCCCCCAGCGATATTTTTCTCGGCCATCTTTACCCACTAACACCGCAGTATATTGTTTCAGACTGGCTTGGTATTTATTGCGTAGATATTCAAACCCACCATCATCAAAATGGCCGCTAGATATGGCTTTAGCATCTTCGGTCACCACCAACACCACCATGTCTCGTTCTTTAATCTGGCACCGATAGCGTAGTTCTTCCGCTTCAAATTTTTCCACATACTGGTCTTGTTGCGGAGCGAAAAATAAAACACTGCGATGTGACCAATAATTATGTTCTAAGGGGTAAGCATGCGAATAAGCGCTAAAACAAATCATGAGTAGAGCTAGTAAGTTCTTCATAAACGTTATCCTCGCTTTAACCATTATTAGAACGTTTGAGCCTTAGCTTTAGTTCAATTTATCTACAGTTATTTCATTGGAGGTAGTCAGATTTCTTTACAGCATAATGACCCTTTATATTAAGCCTTTAATTTTCTTATAGAAAAACTTTAGGCCGTGTAAACACTCTTCTATTGAGATAAATGTTATTTAATATAATAAATAAGCAAAAAAACTTAGTAACAAGAGTGTCACTTTAATTTACACTCACACAAAAAGATCTGAGGAAGTCTTTGCTACTCATTGATAAATTTGAATTTATTGCTTCTGGCTTAATTATTGATATTGCTGGTGTTCACTTTAAAAAGGAATGCCGAATGCTTAAAACCAACACTGTTCTACCAGCTTACTTGTTGTTACTAAGTAGCCCCAGCTTCGCCTCAGTAATTGCCTACGATATGCTTAATAGCAACAGCCAAGGTCTTATTGAGCACAGCAACCCTTACGAGCAGCAGTTTAATAGTGAGCAAGACGGATTTGAGAAGTACCGTGTTGGAGTAAGCGCCACTATCCCAAATAGTTTGTTAGACACTAGTTTAACTATCGCCAATGATAGCTTGGGCATTGTTGATGCTCAAAATGACACCGATACGTTTTTTGGTGTTACTGATGTTGTTAACCCAAACAATTCAAGCGGCAGCGCTCAAGCAGTTTGGCACTTCAACATTGCGGGTTTTACCCTCAACACGATTTCTATTGCTACGGCGGCTATGGGTGACTTTGAATCTTCAGACATATTTAGCTTTGCCTACTCGATTGATGCTGCACCGGTAAGCGCATTGTTTTCGAGTGTTGTAGATGAGCAATCCGATCAAAACTACCGTTTAGCCAATGGCAACCAGCAGGTATTAAACGACCCTTTGCTTATTAACAACCAGCGTTTAAATAACCAGTTCCAAACACTAGAACAATCACTTAATGGCAGTGGTTCGGTATTTAGTCTGTATTTTAACGCAGCGCAGAATAGTGGTGCCGAAGCTTTTGCTTTTCGCGATATCGTAATTAGTGGCAACGCAAATCTACCAGCCCAAGTACCTGAACCAACTTCAATTTGGCTAGCACTGCTGGGCTTAAGTGCATTAGTCGTTAGAAAAGCAGTAGGCGAACCCTAAACAAAAAAGCGACAGTATGGCTAACCATACTGTCGCTTTGCTATTACCGTTTATTTTTTATTTGTTATTGCTTGATGCCCGCAAATACAACGACGACTTTGTCGTCGCCTTTAGTGCGGCTAAAGGCATAGGGCTGGTCACTGATCTTGTTGTGTTCACCAGCTCCAACCGCTACGTGACGGTCTCGGAACTGACCCACTGTTTGCCAGTGTTTAACCAAGGCTTGGCGATCCGCGTCTTTATCAATTTGTTCCCAATTCATAAATGAACGCGTTGGCGAATCAAATGCATCCGATTGCGGACCACGTGGTCGCCCACTCTCATCACCATAGTACAGTTGCACGCCACCAGGCATCATCAACAATGCTGTACCCGCACCTGCTTGTAGCGGAATATCTTCATAGTTTGAATAGAACAACTTGGTATCGTGCGAGCTAATGTAAGTAAGCAAGTTAAACGTAGGATCGCTGTTTATGTCTTTGGCATAAGTTGCGTACATTTTCTCGTTTTGCGCTAAACACTGAGAGCCTTTAAGCGCAGCACTTTCACCTGCATATTCAAAGTTAATTAGGCTATCCATACCGTTATCGAAGTAGAAATCACGGTAAGCTCCGTGGTGCCATACTTCACCCACCATCCAAAACGGTTTGTCATCTATTGCTTTCTCAGGATTTTCTTTTTTCCACTCGGCTAACGCTTCTGTCGCAGAGTCTTTTAGCTTGCCCCATACTTCGGCTTCAACGTGTTTAACGGTATCTGCTCTAAAGCCATCAATACCGTAGTCACGTACCCAGTTGGTATGCCACTCCACCAAATAATCCAATACCGTATAACCTTCGCGCTCAACAGCTTTGGTATCTTTCTTATTTTTTAGAATAGGCGGCAAGCCTACATGCTTAGTGCTTTCGGTGATTAGATCTGGCAAGCCAGCTAAATTCATAGTGATATCATCGCCGCCAGGAGCAGTATATCCAGCCATGCCACTACGAACCCAATCTGGTCCCCACCATTTGTCAGCCCAGTCACTAGAACTCCAGCGAATAAAGTTGTTGTAGCGATGCCAGTTGTGGCCTTTTTCGAAATCAGGTTGCCAATCAGTCCACTGCTTAGGCACCGGGGCGCCTGGTGCCATAGCGTTGATACCAAAGGTTTGCATATCATCCATTGTAGGGTAACCAACGTGGTTCACTACAACATCTACCAATACTCGAATACCACGCTTATGCGCTTCATCTACAAAGCGGCCAAAGTCTTCTTCACTGCCTAGATTTGGATCAATCTTGGTAAAATCTAACGCCCAATAACCATGGTAACCATAGAATGGGAAACTACCCTTTTCACCACCGCCAATAAAGCCATGAATTTGTTCAACAATAGGGGTAACCCAAATGGCGTTCATGCCTAAATCTTTAATGTAATCTAACTTGGCCGTAATACCGCTAAAATCACCACCTTGAAAGGTGCCAATTTCTTGTTTACCGTCGGCTTTACGATTTAGTGGGTAATCATTGCTAGTATCACCGTTATTGAAACGGTCTGTCATGATGAAATAAACACTCGCATTATCCCACGAGAACTCACTGGCTTCAGCATCCGCCGCTTCTATCAACAATACACCACCGCTTGCAGGGTCTGGTTGCATGGTAACAGTGCCGTTAGTGACTTTTTGTGTTTGACCAGAATAGAAGTCTTTTACCGTTTCGCCGTTACTAAAGGTAGAACTCACATCAACCGTAACCGGTTGTCCATCCCAAGCAATACAATCCACGGCAGGAGGTTTACGTTTGAAGGTAGACGCTTTGGCTTTACGCGATACCTGTAAAGTGGGTTTATCGGCATCGGAGTTATCTAAAATCAGCTCATAATTGCCAGCAAAACGAATGTTTAGCTCAAAGAACTTGTCTTCAGCGCAGTCGCTCAAGCCTTGAGGTTTGGAAAAGCGCATTTTGGCTTCATCGGCTGGGCCGTAACGTAAGCCACATTGTTGACCTTCATCAGACACCTGGAAGTTATAAATGCCTTTTTCTAGAGGTACCGTAATCTTGTAGCGACTCTTTCCTGCAAACTTTAAGCGTTGCTCAACATTTACGCCACTATCGGCATAATTCATGTACAAAGGGGTTTTGATCATTGCCGCCGACAAATTTGCCGAACCGCCCGCCATAACTAACGCGGCACTTAATAAACCAAGTTTAAAACCTTTCATTCAACCTCCATGGTATTTGTACATCGCACCCTGCGAGCAAACACCTCGTTCAACCATTTGGAATGATGAAAACAAAAGCTACTTAAGTTTTCACTAACAAAGCATGATTATTTGTGATTTTTATGACTGACAGCGCTTTCATTTGGCAAAACATCAACTTGGCCGCCAGATCAACAATGAATCCCTCGTGCCCCTTGCTGCACCTGTGATGTTGTTTTATGATGTCGGGTCTTAATTGTGGTTATTTAAGCGCTATTTTTAGCTTAAAAATCGTAATTGGCAGACAGAGAAAATAAACAGTTTACGTTAGTAGTATTCGCTTAACGCTTGACAGATATATAAAAACAACGCGAGTGAGAGCAACAGACAGGGTGTAAAGGAAGCCATGAAAAAAACAATGTACGAAAAGATCTGGGACGCGCATGTAGTCCACGAACCAAAAGGTAGCGCATCTATCCTTTTTGTTGATCGTCACCTCATGCACGAAGTAACTAGCCCGCAAGCCTTCGAAGGTTTACGCATTGCTAATCGCCCGGTTCGTAACCCACACAGCATTCTGGCTACAATGGACCACTGTGTTCCAACTAAAGCAGCCGACCGCGTAAGCTTGCCAGACCCAATTGGCAAAAAACAAATCGAAGTGATGGCGCAAAACTGTGCTGACAACAGCATTAACCTTTACGACATGAACAACGCCAACAATGGTGTTATTCATATTGTTGTACCTGAGCATGGCTTTGTACATCCAGGTATGGTGGTATGTTGTGGTGATAGCCATACCGCTACTCACGGTGCCTTTGGCGCCCTAGCCTTTGGTATTGGTACTTCTGAAGTAGAGCACATCATGGCTACTCAGACCATCCAACAGCAAAAATCAAAAACCATGCTGGTTAAAGTAGATGGCGAACTTTCTGAATTCGCTACTGCTAAAGACATTGTTCTAGCTATTATTGGTAAAATTGGTACCGCAGGCGGTACTGGTTATGTTATCGAATTTGCCGGTAGCGCTATTGAAGCCCTTAGCATGGAAGGTCGTATGACCGTATGTAACATGGCTATTGAAGGCGGTGCACGTGCTGGCCTTATCGCTCCTGATCAAAAAACCTATGATTTCTTGAAAGGCAAAGAATTTGCCCCTCAAGGTGAGTACTGGGAACAAGCCGTTGCTTACTGGGAATCACTAACCACTGATGAAGGCGCAGAGTACGACGCAGTAGTAGAATTAGCTGCCGCTGACATCGCTCCGCAAATCACTTGGGGTACTTCGCCTGAGCAAGTACTTCCAGTGGATCAAGCTATTCCGGATCCAGCCCAAATCGAAGACTCTATCAAGTCACTCGCCGCTAAAAGTGCCCTTAACTACATGGGCCTAGAAGCTGGCAAGAAAATGACCGATTTCCCAGTTGATGTGGTATTCGTAGGCTCTTGTACTAATGGTCGTATCGAAGACTTCCGTGCAGCCGCTGAAATGACCAAAGGCAAAAAAGTTGCCCAAGGCGTACAAGCTATTGCCGTACCAGGGTCTTACCCAGTAAAAGAACAAGCCGAGAAAGAAGGTTTGGATAAAATCTTCATTGATGCGGGTTGGGAATGGCGTGAGCCAGGTTGTTCAATGTGCTTAGCCATGAATGGTGATTACCTTCAACCTGAGCAACGTTGTGCTTCAACTTCAAACCGAAACTTCGAAGGACGTCAAGGTAAAGGGGGTCGTACCCACCTTGTATCACCAGCAATGGCCGCAGCCGCAGCCGTTGAAGGTAAGTTCGTCGATTTACGTAATTGGAAATAATGTAAACACATTGAGTTAATCGATGTGAGTTAAATTTTTGGAGTTAATGATGCAACCATATGAAAAACACAACTCTGTTGCTGCGGTAATGAACCGCAGTAACGTTGATACAGACCAAATCATTGCAAAGCAATTCTTGAAGAAAGTTGAGCGCACCGGTTTTGGTATCCACTTATTCCACGATTGGCGTTACCTAGAAGACGGTTCTGACAATCCAGAGTTTGAGTTAAACCGCCCCGAGTTTAAAGGCGCAAAAATCCTAATCGCTGGTGATAACTTTGGTTGTGGTAGTTCACGTGAACACGCACCTTGGTCAATTGCCGATTACGGTTTTAACACCATTATTTCAACCAGTTACGCTGATATTTTCTTTAGCAACTGCTTTAAAAATGGCATATTGCCAATTAAAGTAGATGCCAAGACACTGCAAGCATTAATGGATGAAGTAGAAGCTGAACCAGGCATTTCAATTACTATCGATTTAGAGAATCAGGTAATTAACACCCCAGCGGGTAACGAAATTACGTTTGATGTTGACCCATTCCGCAAAGAGACTTTATCTAAAGGTCTTGATGACATCGGTTGGACCTTGAAATTTGAAGATAAAATCGACGAATTTGAAGTGAAACACAAACAACAACTACCTTGGTTGTGGCCAAGCGCTTAGTTGTAGCTAGGCGCAGCTATCGCTGCGCCTGCTTTTAGCAATTTTCTTAACTGCGAGACATGGTTTATGGAGCAAAACCGCTCAATACAACTCATGGACACTACCCTTCGCGATGGCGAACAAACCCAAGGTGTGTCTTATTTCCCTCAGGAAAAAGTCAGCATAGGCAAAGCCCTACTCCAATCTCTAAAAGTTGATCGCATTGAAGTGGCATCTGCTCGCGTATCAGACGGCGAAAAATCTGCGGTACAGCAGCTTACCGATTGGGCAAAAGGCGCTGGCCATTTACAACAAATAGAAATTTTAGGTTTTGTTGATCACACCAAAAGCGTGGATTGGATTGTTGAATCCGGCGCGAAGATCATCAACCTACTTACCAAAGGCAGCCTTAATCACTGCACTAACCAACTGGGTAAAACGCTAGAACAACACATTGCCGACATTAAACAAACGGTAAGCTACGCACAACGCCAAGGTTTGAGTGTAAATGTGTATTTAGAAGATTGGTCAAACGGCTATGCTAACAGCCCTGACTATGTTTACGCCTTGGTAGAAGCGCTGAAAGACTTAGGCATTGAGCATTTTATGCTACCCGATACACTGGGCGTTATGGCGCCAAAAGAAGTATCAAGTAGCCTAAGCGATATGATTAGCCGCTTCCCAAACATAAAGTTTAATTTCCACCCACATAACGATTATGGTTTAGCCACCGCAAATGCTATGGCAGCGGCAGAAGCCGGTGTAGCTGCGTTGCATTGCACCATGAACTGTTTAGGTGAACGTGCCGGTAATGCCTCACTAGCTGAAGTATCGGTTGTGCTCAAAGATAAACTCGGCTTCAAGCTTAATATTGATGAAAAAGAGATTCACAATATTGCTAAGCTAGTAGAGAGCTTTTCGGGCAAACGTTTAGCGGCCAATACGCCGATTGTCGGCGCCGATGTGTTTACCCAAACGGCCGGTATTCATGCCGACGGTGACCAAAAAGGCGGTTTATATATTACCGAGCTTAGCCCAGAGCGCTTTGGCCGAGAACGCAGTTACGCGTTAGGGAAAATGGCCGGTAAGGCTTCAATTATTAAAAACCTTGAAGCGATGGAGATAGAAATATCGCCAGAGAACCAGAAAAAGCTGTTGGATAAAATTGTTAAGCTAGGCGACCAAAAAGCCACTATTACCCCTAACGATTTGCCGTTTATTATTGCCGACATTATGGAAAGCAATGATTTCGCCCATATTGAGTTACTTAACTGCTCGATCACCAGCGGCTTAGATTTAGAATCCTCTGCCAATATTCGCCTGCGAATTGGTGATGAAGTCTACAAAAGCTCTGGCCACGGCAACGGTGGGTTTGATGCCTTTATGAAAGCGCTAGCCTATCCGCTTTCTGAAGCTGCTCTCACCATGCCTGAACTTCTTGATTACGAGGTACGTATTCCTCCAGGTGGCCAAGCAAATGCCTTAACAGAATGTGTGATTCAATGGGCCGATGACGCCAAGCAGTTCCATACTCGTGGGGTTAACTCAAACCAAGTATTTGCCGGTATTCAAGCGACCCTGCGCATGTTAAACGTAAGGTTACATCAACGCCAGCCTGCGTAACATAAGGTTTCGGTTAACTAAAAAGGCGAGCACAGCTCGCCTTTTTTACATCAGAACAATAGTGACACAGCCAAATCAATTGAACTCAACGGCATGAAAGTGTGGGTTATCCATGAGTACTATTAAACGTTTAATCGAGCTTAAATTTATTAAGCGCTCATCTTCGCCTACCAATACTTTTATACATTCCTCTTGTTCTGTATTTCTTTGTGTACCCAAGGCTTTACCTTGAATGGTCTCGCCGTTTACAAGCTCGAGCTTTATTGGAAAATGATACATGCATACTATTTCGATATAGTCATAATCTTGGCAAGAAATCATTTACGCCTCTTCATTTAGTGCTGTTAACAATACAACAGACCGCCAATCACTAGACTAGCTTACACGGGCTTACGTGTTACACTGCGCGCCTTATTAATTTGTGTTGCTAGCCACTATAATAGCAACAGCCCTCTTTGTTGACCTGAGAACTATCATGCCATTTTCCAAACTCGGATTAAGCACGCCAATTTTGCACGCTTTAGCAGAGCTAAACTACCAAACTCCAAGCCCTATTCAACAGCAGGCAATTCCCTTGGTATTAGCCGGAAAGAATGTAATGGGCGCTGCGCAAACAGGTACCGGTAAAACGGCCAGCTTTGTGTTACCTATCTTGGAAAAAATCAGCCAACAAGGTGAAGATTTACGCGGTAAACGAGTACGAGCATTAATACTCACTCCCACTCGTGAGTTAGCGCAGCAAGTAGAAAAAAACATTGTAGACTACGCCAAACACCTAGAAATAAGCTCGTTGGCGATGGTGGGTGGTGTTGATTCAGAACCTCAGAAACAAGCGCTAATTTACGGGATAGACATACTCGTGGCCACCCCTGGAAGGTTGTTAGATATGATGTACCAAAGAGCGGTACATTTTGACCAACTAGAAACCCTGGTGTTAGACGAAGCCGACCGCATGCTAGATATGGGCTTTATCGACGATATCACTAAAATCGTTGACCGCTTACCAGACAATCGCCAAAGCCTGCTGTTCTCGGCGACACTGTCAAAGCAAGTTAAAGCCTTAGCGAAAACCACCATTTACGATGCGGTAGAAATATCAGTAAGCAACAATATCGATAACGCTCCCAAAATCGACCAGTGCTTGATTACCGTAGACAAAGATAAAAAATCTGCGCTGCTAAGCCATATGATTAAGGAAAATGACTGGCAACAAGCGCTAATTTTCATTCAAACCAAACACGGTTCTGCTAAGTTAGTGAGTCAGTTAGAAAAACGAGGCATTGCCGCTGAGGCTTTTCATAGCGGCAGAAGCCAAGCGTCGAGAAACAAGCTACTAGAAAATTTTAAGGCTGGCGAAGTAAAGTTTGTAGTGGCCACAGGGATCGCTTCTCGCGGTATTGATATTGATGAACTGAGCCGCGTTGTAAACTACGATTTGCCAGACCAAGCCGATGACTACGTTCACCGTATTGGCAGAACAGGTCGAGCTGGTGCTCAAGGCGAAGCGATATCATTTGTTTCTAGAGATGACTTTAGAAATCTTTGCGCCATAGAAAGCCGTATTGGTCACTTAATCGAACGAAAAGAAGTAGAAGGCTTTGTACCGACTAAAGAGGTTCCGGTTTCTATTCTTAACTACAAACCTAAATCTAAGAAAGGTAATGGCCACTATAGAGCCACAAAGAAAAAGGATTAATATTCTTGATTAAGCAAAGTCTTCTCGTGGTCGCAACCATGAGAAGGCTGGCATAAACGCTTAAGCTCAACTTCTTGCATTTTCTGCGTGCTAATCATTTAACTTCACTCAGTTAGTGGCTCTGCAGCTCTATAACCAGAAACGCAACGGTCACACAGTCAGATGTCGTTATTTACCTTTGCGCCTAAAAAGCCTGAGTTGTAAGCCAGCAAATTATAATCCGCTTGAATTTTGAACCACTACAAACGAACCGTTAGTCTTCCAGAATAATTGGTTTCACTTTTGCTCTGCCTAAGTCTTCAAAAAATGGACTTGGCCTGCCCTTCCCCGTAAGTTTCCACAGCAACAACTTAAGTACTGTTTTTACGACAATTTTACGCTGAGACAGACCTTGTAAGTGTTCAGGTAAGGGTTTTAAGGCTTGGTCAGAATGAACTGCACCTAAAGATTTTCCTAAGTTAAGGTCTGGTTGTTGCCCTTCTGCTACAAAGTCATGGAAAACACTAACAAACGGTAGCTTTATACTCACAGTATTAGCAATGGGCGTATTACAACAAGCACTATACCAACGGTAGATACCTTTTCTTTTTAACCTTAAACACGCTAGATGTTCAGCACCTTGGGTGATGCGTAAACTATTTGGAGCCACTTGGTATAGCTCTGTTCCACCGTACTCATTTAGAGTGTTTGAATCTGCTGACAAGTGATTGGCAAATCGGCGACAGTCTTTACAATAACACGCCATTCGGTTACAGCTATTGGCGCTGACTTGCTTAACTACACCTTCGATTTTGCCGCAATGACAGCGTAACGCTAAATCAATCACTAGAACTCCGTATTCCCTTTAGTCACAGCTTTGCTTGTATGGAAGCAGCTGTAAACATTGTTGTTTATATTGCGCCATCTGCATTCTTTCTTGCAAACAAAAATCGGCGATAGCGGCGGAAAAGTCACTTCTTTTTACATAGTGAGATGAATAAGTAGTGATGGGTTCAAAACCTCTTAACAGTTTGTGCTCTCCTTGTGTTCCAGGGTTAAAGCGTTTAATACCTCTTGATATCGCAAACTCAATCCCTTGGTAAAAGCACAGCTCAAAATGCAACATATCGGTTTGTTGCACGCTCCCCCAATAACGGCCATAAAGATTACTGTCATCAAAAAAGAATAAGGCTGAAGCGATAATTTGCTGATCTTTTTCGGCCACCACCAACAACATAGATTCACCCATGTTCTCGCAAAGCTGTTTAAAGAAAGCGAGAGACAAATAAGCCTGTTGGCCACGCTTTAAATAGGTGGCTTGGTAACACAGGTAAAAAGCGTCTAGTGCGGCTGAGTCTATATCGGCGCCAATTTTCCAGTGAATAGCATCTACATTTTGCTGAGCGCTTCGGCGCTCCTTATTGGTGTTTTTGCGTTTACGAGAAGTAAAGCTAGCCAAAAAATCGTTGAAATCTTGATAGCCTTTATTAAGCCATTCAAACTGCACTCCATGGCGGGTCATTAAACCAAGTTCTGCAAATTCATCGGCTAAGTCCTTACCAATAAAGTTGCAGTGCCAAGAGCTTAATTGCTGTTGCTCGCAAACGGTATAAACACTATCTACCCACTGCTTTATGAGCGATGCGTTAAGGTTTCTACCAAGGTGCTTATTGCTAGTTATAGGAGTAAAGGGCTGCATAGTGACCAGCTTAGGATGATACTCTACACCGTAACGCTGATAAGCGTCGGCCCACGCCCAATCAAATACATACTCACCATAACTGTGTTGCTTTATATAACTAGGGATCACTATTTGATGATCGGGCAACTCAATGTGATGTGGCTGCCAACCGGTGTTGCCGCCTACGCAAAGTTGCTCCTCAAGAGCGTCCAGAAAAATGGGATTACAAAAAGGTGAGCTAGCATCAAGAGACGATTTACAATCGCTCAGATTGCTATGAATACGAACCTGATGGATTTCACCTGCTTCTTTTAAACTTATTGTCACAAACTCACACTTGGCTACATATAAACAACCAAACTATAACAAAGCAGACCAGAACAACACCCGTTACAAGAAATAAAATAGGGGGTGTAAAGCCCCCAATAGCTAAGTGAACAGTGCTTTACTCTCTATCTTGGTCTAAATCACCATGGAAATGTCCATGATCACTATGACTAGGGGCAGCTTTTAACTTCGTGCCAATAGGTAAGTAAACTGCTGATGAGCTAAACCTCGCCTGCTGAACGACTGGTTCAGCAGGAAACAGCTCTTTTTTCATCGCATAATAGGTGGTCACATACGCCAATGCTTGAGTATTGATGTATGCTGCTTTAGCACTAACATTATTTAAGTCATCACACGCTTGGTGATAACAAGGATCGTAAGCTTGCTCAGCTTCACCACCAAATGCTTCGGCTTCAGCTACGCTTTTTACGCGTTCCGCTCCGGTGAACAAGCCACCAAATGCTACCCCCCAATCTGCAAAACCTGCGTAGTCTGAACGTTTAGACAGCGCTTGCGGTACCGTTTGTTCAGACTGTTCACTAAAAAAGCGGTTGAAGACAGACTCTATGTTTGAGGTACCAACAGGTGGAGTAAAGTCGCCAGTATAAGCATTATCAGGGCTATCTTTGGTGTCAGACAAATCCCCGTCCATTACACCAAATACATAGTTTGGCGAGCCAATCATATCGAAGTTCAAATAGAGTTTAATGTGATTAAGCTGGTTGTAACGTTGATCAACCAATGCATTTTGCTCTGGGCTTAATTCACTCACATCACCTAAGCCTAGCTCAGACAATATTTGCTGTTGAGCGGTATTATAAAGGGGAGCAAACAAGTCGTTAGTATAATACTCAGACCCAACTAAGCCAGCCTCTTCTGCGGCCCACCAAGCAAATCGAACTTTGTTCTTTAGCAAATGGTCATATTTGGCTAAGCGCGTTGCGTATTCTAATAAACCCACACTACCCGAACCATTATCGTTAATACCCGGACCTACTGCAACGGAGTCTAAGTGAGCGCCTAACATCACCACTTGCTCGGCGTCACCTCTTTTAGTTTCAGCGATAATGTTTTCGGTGACGATCATGTTGTCATCCGTAGATATGGTCAGCTCCCCTGTCACCGTCCCCACTAAACTCGCTTGATACCATTGCTCACCAAGGTCAAACGTTACCCCAAAGGCTGGAATAACCGCCTCACTATCACTTCCCAAGGTGCCATTTACAACGGCAGTACGCCCTTCATCATTGCCTTGATTAAATATAAGTGCAGCGAGTGCGCCCGCTTGCTGGGCATTCACTACTTTTTGGTTAAAACTACAGCCACCTCGTTGAATAACTGCTATTTTTCCTGTTAGTTCTAAGCCATCAAAGTCACTCACTTCGCAGCCATCGGTACTGTCATAATCGTCGGCGTCAAAGCGAAAATCAGGGCTAACAAATGCGATATCAGCCATCACTTTTCCAGTTGAACTAGCAGAGTAAGACATCGCTGCGTAATCAGCCGTTTCACCTTCGGCAATGTCAGAAATCCCTAATAAGTTTACTCCATCAACTTGCACCGCTGAGCCCGGTAGTTCCTCCCAACTCCTAAAGTCGAAGCTTTGCAATACCACTTGGTAACCTAGCGCTTCCATCTTGCCCACAATAAACTCTACAGAAGAACTATAGCCCTCACTGCCAGCCACTCGAGTAATTGAGTTTCCATCGGTAGTGGCTGAAGATAAGCCCTCTAAGCTGGCTAAATGATCTAGAATTGACGCTTGAGAAATTGACTTACTAAGCAGTTCTGCACCTAACGTCGCTTTCTGCTCTTCTGAACAAGCACTTATCAAACCCGCTGAAAGTGCAAGTAATAAAGTGACTTTTAATGTTCGCTTGTACCTATGCATTATGATTCCCTTTTAGTGTTCTATTAGATAACTCAGACAAGCTTCCCGCCTACCCTAATAGCAAAATAAACCAACAATTTGTTAAAAATAAGCATTTGCAATTGCAAACCCTCAACAAGATCCTAACAAATAATTAACTGTAGGAAATTTTGTAGTTTTTTGTATAAGAGACCATTGTTGATATTATTGACTATAAGAGTGATAAAATTAGCATCATGGGCTAGGTTAAGACAAATTCAACAATTTTAGACTCGACGATTTACACGAATCGCAACATAACAAGCTAAGATGCATTTGAAATACAGAGCAAAAACAAAGTTAAAGTAGGTTGATGGAATTTAAAATAAATAGGATAAGGTTTACATTTCGAGGGACATATTCTGCCTACAAAACATAAAACGCTTTAAACGAGGGTTAGTTCAACCATCTGTAAACTGATATGAATAAAGTTGAAATTGCAAAAATGGTAACAAGCCTGTTCACCACAATACTTATTAACATGGCTAATTTCATTGAGTTATCTTTAGGCAACAACAGCCACTAATCCAGATAGTTACAAGGCTAATTTAGGAGTACTTGAATACTCAACCGCAGGAGAAGAACACTGACGACCTTCCTGAGCTTGCCATTCTGTTAGCCATAATAAAAACTCATCAGCCGGTAAGGCTTTGGCGTACAAGTAGCCTTGAGCAAGCTCGCAACCTAAACTGAGTAACTTGTTTTGCTGCGCTTCAGACTCCACACCTTCTGCGATAACCGGTAAAGAAAAGACTTTGGCTAAGCTAATAATGCCTTGAATCATGCGTAAGTCTTTAGGGTCATTCAACTCGTCACGAACAAAGCTACGGTCAATTTTAATCAACTCTGCGGGCAAGCTTTGTAAATACGTGAGTGACGAAAAGCCGGTACCAAAATCATCTAAGGCAAAGCTCACGCCCATCTTCTGACATTGCGTTATGGTTTCCGCTACCTTCTGCAGATCATCTAAAATGCCAGTTTCGGTAATTTCTAACTGTAAACAATTTGGGTTAACTCTGGGATATTTAGCCAGTCGCTGTTGCAAGCGTTCAGCAAAATTAGATTGTTGAATATGTAATGCACCAATATTAATGCTCAACTTAAAACGACAGTTTGTTAGCTGCCAGCGCTGTAATTGCGCCAAGGCAGTGTCGATAACCCATTCCCCCAAATCAATGCTTAGGCTGTGCTCTTCAATAGCATCTAAGAAGCTCATCGGAGAGAGCAAGCCCTTACTAGGATGCAGCCAACGTAACAACGCTTCAGCGCCTATTACTTGGCCAGTCTTAATATTCACTTGAGGCTGATAAAATAGCTGGAGTTGCTGATTATTTAGTGCATAAGCAAACGCTTTACGCTTAGCGTAGGAACACTTAATCGCCTTGGCACTTTCGCTATTAAAAATGGAGTAGCAATTTTTACCTGCTAATTTAGCTTGGTACAGCGCTTGGTCAGCTTGGCGAATTAACTGTTCAGGTGCTAACTCTTCATGATGATTATCGGGGTAAAAAGTGAGGCCCACACTGGCAGAAGTAATTAACTCTATACCATTGAGGGTAATCGGCTTTACGCAGTTTTCCAGAATACGGTCAACTAATGTCAAACAGGCTTGCTGCTCGGTAGCACTGCAAAGTACTACTACAAATTCATCACCACCAAAACGCGCGATGGTGTCTTCAGCTCGGACGCAAGCTTTTAGCTGGGCGACTAACTGTTCCAGTAAGCGGTCTCCGACATCGTGGCCAAGTTCGTCATTCACTCGCTTAAAATCATCGAGATCTAACATCATAACTGCAATTTGAGTATGGTTGCGCTGTGCGCGAGCTACTGCAAGGCTAAGTCGGTCTTCAAGTAACAATCGATTGGGTAATTTTGTAAGGGGGTCGTGAGTAGCTTGATACGCTAATTGCCGTTCGCGCTTGTCTCTAAGTTTTGCTTCTTGTAAGGCTTCTATCCATCTACGTGCCAACACCCATACCAAAAATACCGGTGATAACAGCAGCATAATGATTAGTTCGTCTAACTCCCAGCTTTCATGAGCACGCGAGAAGTTATATATAGATTCAAACGCTTCGAAACGCGCTAACATAAAGCCTAAGGTTAAAATAGCCACTAAAGCGAAGATTAGTTCGGCCAATACCTTTAAATTTAACTTACTAGTTTGTCTATCCAAACTCAGTCCCTTGAGCTTTCATCCTAAATCGCAAAACGCGTTTTGGATCTATCATCAAGTATGATGTAGAAGCATTAGCAAAAATGACTTTGTGATTAATGTCATATAATTATAAAGTTAAAGTCTATTGCTTTAGGCTAAAGCTTACAAGCCTTAATAAGTAATCACACAAAATAAAAATCTATAATAATGATTAACTTAAGCTCGCCTCACTACTTTATCAGTTTAATCCCCTACCCACTTTACAAGCTCATCCTCAGTTGGCACCTCAAATTTTTGCCAAAATTGAGTCATCATTTCAGGCGTCTTTTGTAGGCGTGTTGGCCACAATCCCCTTTTCGCAAGTAAGCTCGTTCGCAACACCTTGCAAAGCTTACATTCAAATAGTGTATCTCATAATCAATAGCGAGTGATTCAACCCACTGCACCATTTGTTCACGGTCAATACGTCGCCATAAACCGCTATCTAGAACAACTGAATTGCCTAGCTTGATAAGATCAACGGCCGATTATTGAAAAAGGCGAGTAAGCGTGGCGATACGATTATCGAAGACTTTCGCTCCCTATGCTCACCAAATAATGGGGGCATCCATTCAACATAGTAAAACGAAAAGCGAGTAATTGATCAGCCAGTATTTTTGCGTAGGTGGTTTTCCCCGATCCAATAAAACCACATATAAAATACAACTTTTCCTTTAGAATCCTTAGTTAACATGACGAGTTACACTTCGATAAACTTATCAAAGCGGCTATCCATACACGCACTGATATCTGTAGTAATAAACTGGCCATCATAATACAAGCTAAAAATAGTCGCTGGTGTTGGGCTAGCTTGAGCCTGCTCCGAGCTAGTAAATTTAACTAAGTGCAAAGTAATGTTTCGCTTTTTACAACTTTCTTGTAGCGATTGGGTAACGTGATATTCAGCAAAGGGACAGCGATTAGAATAGTAAGCTACACATGTCTTTTCCTGCTGGTTTAAAGAGGGAGACTTAACATTTTCCTTAAAACAAGGCGGTTTATGGTTACGCTTAGAATTGATATCAAGCGCAAGCAATACAAAGCCGTTTGGCGCCTCGTCTACCACTCTAAAGCCCTGCCGAAGTAACCACTTAGTATCACTCAAAAAATGATACTTTTTACGCCCTCCCACAGTGACTAAACCGGCTTTATCTTGTTGCTTTGCGGCACTAAGGGCAGACGCCAATAAGCGTTTACCATGGCCTTGTTTCTTATATTTACCAGACACCCAAAAGCAAGCTAAGGCCAAATAATCGTCTGCTTCAATCGGCAACCAAGCGTTTTCAGCAGGTTGATATTCAATGAATACCTTAGCCCGTTCATCGAGTCGCTCAAATACCAATCCATGATCGAACTGCTCCCTTAGCCATGCTTTTTTTGCTAGGTAACTTTCTGTACACTTTTTATCCGAAAAGCCGCAGCAGATATGTTCATCAGCAATATTTTCGGCATTAAGTTGTATATAGTCCATAAACTAGCACTCCAAGTAGGATCGGGCCCTACTCTAGCAGCCAAATTGATGTGGGTACTGACACTGCACAATCAGTTGCTACTACTCATCAACTAGGGATCGGAAACACAAGATACAGGACGCGCTTGGGTTGCCGCTGAAGCAGCCTGTTGACCATCCCAAAGAGCTTTGAATTGAAACCCTGCGCCTCCAGGGGTATCCGTCCAATAACCGTAAAATATAGACCAACCATCCACAATATATAACTTATCTTGGGTAACATTGTTATGGTCATCGTAGAAATCATTTAACTCTGATACTGATGTTTGTCGCCAATTGTTTTTTGAATTAAATGCCAAGGTATTTAAATCTGCACAGTAGCGAGCATATTGACTTAAGCCACTGCCAGATTGTTTCATTCTTGCAAACTCCCCTATAGGGCTATAAATCCCTGAGCGGTCGTAAGTATTAGAATAAGTAGTCCCGGTATTATTTACACTATTGTCTATGGTATAACCCATAGTATTCAGCACCGCCAGACTCGGTGTATTGGTAAACTGTCGATTAAGTGCAGTACCACTCAAACCCAGTGTAACCTTTATACAAGGTCCCGCAGATGAATCCAGTCCACATTCGGGTACTGCGGCTGTAGCTTCTAAGCTACTTGTTGAGCTACTGACGCCACCTTGACTTGCTGATATATCAACATTGCCTGAAGCCAAAGCGGTTGCCGTACCAGATACAATACTAACCAAGCCGGTATTGCTACTTAGCCAAACCACTGAAGAGCTCACATCGACAGTGGAACCATCAGAGTAAGTCCCCATAGCAATGTAAGTACTGGAGCGTGATACAACCAAAATGTCCGTTAATGCCTCAACACTAATAGAAACAAGCTCCGCGGCTGTAACCGTTAAATTGACATCATCACTACTAATACCATTTAAGTTTGCGCTTATAGTGGTACTTCCCTCTATAACGCCCGTGGTTAAACCATTGACAATAGTAGCAACGCTTACATCACTGCTATTCCAAGATACTGTTGAACTTAAGTCTATGGAACTATTGTCGGTATAAACACCCATTGCCACGTAAGATTTGGTATTACCTTTTGCTATGCTACTAGCCGCAGCAGGCGTAATGGAAATGCTCAGCAACTCTTCTGCGGTCACTGTTAAATTGGCCGTATTGCTTGCAATGCCATTTAAACTGGCGGTAATAGCACTGTTGCCTGTGGCAACAGTATTCACCATCCCACCTACTACTGTGGCGATGTGAGAGTCACTGCTGTTCCAAGACACGACGCCACTAATATCTCGGGTACTATTGTCGGTATAAATACCTGTGGCAACATAGGCTTGAGTTAAGCCTTTAGCGATACTGCTTGAAGGTGGAGTAATTTGAATGCCAATTAACTCTTCTGCGGTCACTGTTAAATTGGCTGTATTACTTGCAATGCCATTTAAACTAGCACTAATAACGCTGCTACCTGTTTCTGTCGCGCTAGCAGATCCTGCGACAATAGTCGCAATATCAAGATCACTGCTGCTCCAAGACACGATTCCGCTGATATCTTGAGTGCTATTATCAGTAAACGTTCCCGTAGCGAAGTAAGTTTGCGTTAAGCCTTTTGCAATAGTGCTTATAGGTGGAGTAATTTGAATACTTACGAGTTCTGCATCTGTTACAACTAAACTAGCGGTATTGCTCATTACATCACTTAGGCTAGCACTAATAACACTGCTACCGGCAGTTAAGCCTGTCGCCAAACTATTAACAATAGTGGTTATACTCGGTTCACTGCTACTCCAGGACACTAATGTACTTATGTCTTGAGTACTATTGTCTGTATAAGTGCCAGTGGCAACATAGGCTTGGGTTAAGCCTTTAGCAATACTGCTTGAAGGTGGAGTAATTTGGATACGCGTTAGCTCAGCGTTTGTTACGGCTAAATCAACTGAATTACTGGTAATATCACCTAAACGGGCACTAATAATACTGTTACCAGCCGCTAACCCAGAGGCCAAACCCTTATCAACGCTTGCTATGCTTAATTCGCTGCTAATCCAAGATACCTGCTCGCTAATATCTTGGGTACTGCTGTCTGTGTATGTACCTATTGCGGTATAGCGATTAGTTGTACCTTTAGCAATTGATAAAACAACGCTACTAACTTGAATAGACACCAATTCAGCCGACGTCACCTCAACTTGGCTTTCGTTGCTTTCCAAATTGCCTAATGACACATTTAACGTAACCACACCTGGGCTTAGCGCTGCCAGTACTCCATTGCTAAGCGCAGCGATTCCGGCATGACTAATAAACCAATCCACGGAATCAGTAACATTCAAAACGCTATCATCACTAAAAGTCGCTAGAGCTTGGTAGTTGCGCGTTATTCCTGATGGTAAAACCAGTGATGCTGGTGTCAATTGCAACTTAGTGGGAATAGCGGCGCTTACTTCTAGCTCTAGAACATTACTTCGAAAACCCTTCAGTTCAGCAAAAACCACTGCTTGTCCTAGATCCTCCCCAACAATCTTGTTGCCATCAAAAACCACAACATTTCGGTCGCCACTAAACCATTCGACCTCTTCAGTAACATCTTTAATTGAGCCGTTATAAAGCGTAGCGGTAGCTACAACAGCCTGACGAAAACCTTTTGGTATTGAGGCCGATATTGAACTCCCTTCCTCTACCACCAGCGAGATTTGCAGTTTAGCGACATTTAGGTTGCCTGTAGTCTCAAAAATACAAGCATTAAGCGATGCAACAACGAAAAGCATGGCACAGTAAAACAAAAACTTGTTCATATACTTTGGCTTAATGATGAAAGCATAAATTGATACTAGAACAATAAAATTAAAGCATCAATAAACAAACAAAATCAATGTTTAAACAAAAGCTTATACTAAAATTAGCGATATAAAAACTTGCTAACTAGCCCCTTAAAAAAGATTTTTTAAACAGCTACGCAAGCAAAAAAAAGCCCTTGCAGAATGCTCTGCAAGGGCCGTTTAAAACAAGATGCCAAACTAGCTTAAATCAATCGCTTTAACTAGCTCTGCAATTGCATCCCAGTTTTGTTCTTTAATTAAGTTTGCCGGTACCATCCACGTTCCACCACAGGCTAAAACGGCATTAATGCTGAGGTAATCATTAATGTTTTTAACTGATACACCGCCGGTCGGCATAAATTTAACCGGATAAACCGCAGTTAAGGCTTTTAACATGCCTACACCGCCAGAAGGCTCAGCTGGGAAAAACTTCAAGGTGTCTAAACCCATTTCCATTGCTTGCTCAACCAACGATGGATTGTTAACACCAGGAATAATTGGCATGTTGCGTTGCTGACAGTAGCGAACAGTAGTGGGGTTAAAACCAGGGCTTACTACAAAATCAACGCCAGCATCAATAGCTTGGTCTACTTGCGCGCTAGTCAATACCGTACCTGCGCCAATTAGCATGTCTGGGTAAGCTTCACGCATATTAGCAATAGCTTGCGCTGCAGCAGGCGTTCTAAAGGTAATTTCGGCACATGGCAAACCATTTTCTACCAATACTTTTGCCAATGGCACTGCATCATCAGCGTTATCAATAGCGATAACAGGAATTACTTTAAGCGCTTGAAGTTGTTCATTTAAGTTCATGTTTTGTTCCTAGTTCTTATACCGCATCTGCGGTAAATAATAGCTGAATTTTTGGCATATGCGCAGCGTCAATTACCGCACCTTTATGCTGAATAACAGTACCTGCCACTTTGTGGCCAGTTAACGCAGCTTGCTCGGTGTTTGCACCGTGTAAACGTGCAACAAGGTACCCTGCGGCGAATGAGTCACCCGCAGCATTAGTATCAACCACGTTAGTTACTTTGGTTGCAGGCACACTAATTGCGCCATCTTCGGTCACAATCAAGCAGTCTTTGCTACCGCGTTTAATGACCAACTCACTAACACCTAAAGCTAAAGTGCGCTCTATGCACTGCTCTATATTCTCATCACCGTAAATTTCTTGCTCATCATCAAAGGTAAGCATGGCGGTATGAGTACAAGCTAATACTTTTGCGTAAGCTTCAATTGCTTGTTGCTTGCTCTGCCATAATGCTGGGCGAAAGTTATTATCAAAAACAACTTTAGCCCCATTGGTTTTGCACTGAGCTAATACTTGGAAGAGTTTTTCACGAGATGCTTCAGGTAACACTGCAATGCTAATGCCAGATAAGTACACTACATCGTAGCTGCTTAGCTCCGCCAATAGCTCTTCGCTAGCTCTGTCTAACCAAAATTTTGCCGCTGAATCGTTACGCCAATACAAAAAGCTACGCTCACCGGTTTCGTCTACCTGCACCATGTACATGCCCGGTATCTTATCGTCTAGTTGCTGCACTAAGTGGGTATCAATATTTTCAGCATGCCAAGTAGCGATCATTTGCTCGCTCAAGTTATCGCTACCTAATGCAGTAACATAACTTGCTTTGGCTTTTTCACTAATCCGTGAAAAGTAAACAGCAGTATTTAGTGTGTCGCCACCAAAGCTCTGACGAAGGCCTTGTTCTTGCTGCTGTAGTTCTACCATGCATTCGCCGATAAAGGCGACTTTTAACTCAGTCATGAATGTTTCCTCTTAAGACAAGAAGTCCTCACGCGGTGGTGAGAAACAATCTACTAATACGCTGCCTTCTTCAAGCGCCACTGCGCCATGCATAAAGGTTCTGGGAGCAATATAGGCATCGCCTTTCTTAACGATTTTCTTCTCGCCGTTAATTTCAGCTTCAAAACTACCTTCGGCTACGTAACCAATTTGGTCATGTAACTCGTGGGCATGTGGTGCGCCAATTGCGCCCTTTTCAAAACGTACGTGAACAACCATTAGTTGGTCTGTGTGCCCCACGATTTTGCGCGTGATACCGTCGCCTAGATCGTCCCAAGGTGTTGCTGCTGAATCAAAAAATGCTGTCATAATGTTTCTCGTTATGGTTAGTTTTCGGTTGTGCTTAAGGCAAATCCGTTTTTTATAAACCAAGGCGGGCATTGTGCTCGCCTTGGTTTAAGCATCTAGCGCTTATTCCGTCGTCGCTTCTGCCGGTATATTTTTATTTGGTTTTCTTGCCGCTTGAACTAACAAGATACCCGCTACTAGTACAATAGTTCCACACAGTACAAACAAGGCTCTGCCAGAAATATCGTTTGGTATCATCGCCATAGAGATGATACCGAAGCCAGCTACGCTAATTAGATTACCCAACATTGAGCGCTGCTTAGTATCTAGGTTGTGTTGCTCTTCAGTATTAGCGTGAACAGGGGTATTCCAATCACGGAACAACTCGGTAACTTCCGCTTCACGCTCTGGTGAACGGCCTTTGAAGAACATGGTTGAGGCTACAAAGAAGCCACCAGTGAACACTACGTGTGCCGCTAAGCTCAGGCCAACTTTAAGATCTGCCCACTCACGACCAGTTAACGCTTGGTCCAAACCAAACCAGTTTTGAATATCGTCTGCAGTTAACGCGATACCAAATACGTAAGACACCACACCACCCACAACTAAGGTTCCCCAACCAGCCCAATCAGGCGTATTGCGGATCCACATGCCTAGTAGCACAGGAATGAGCATTGGGAAGCCAATTAAGGCACCAATATTCAATACAATGTCGAACAAACTTAAGTGACGAAGCGAGTTAATAAATAGCCCGATAGAGATAATCACAATCCCCATGAAAATAGTGGCTGCTTTACTCGCTACAATCAGTTCTTTTTCGCTAGCGGCTTCTTTACGCACGATGGGTGAATAGAAGTTGCGAATAAAGATACCGGCGTTACGGTTAAGACCCGAGTCCATAGAGCTCATGGTTGCCGCAAACATTGCCGACATTAACAGACCCACCATGCCCGCTGGCATAACGTTTTGTACAAAGGCCAGGTAAGCTGCATCAGCACCACCTACCGAGCTATACGCTTCGGCAAAGTCAGGCATAAAGGCATTAACGTACCAAGGTGGTAAGAACCAAATAAGAGGGCCAACAATCATCAAGATACACGCTAGGCCTGCAGCCTTACGCGCGTTATCGCTGTCTTTAGCACAAAGGTAGCGATAAGCATTAATGCTGTTGTTCATTACACCGAACTGTTTTACAAAGATGAAAACAATCCATAGTAAGAAAATACTCACGTAATTAAGGTTACTGCCCATCACGAAGTCGCCATGGAAGTTACCAATAATGTTAGTTAAGCCACCACCGTGGAAGTAAGCCGCTATGGCACAGGTAATTGTTACCGCCATAATAACCAACATTTGCATGAAATCAGACGCGACAACAGCCCACGAACCGCCGGTTACCGCCATAATCACTAGCACTACACCAGTAAAGATAATGGTTGTTTCCATTGGGATGTTGAACACAGCGGCAACAAAAATAGCCAAACCGTTTAACCACACACCCGCCGAAATAAGGCTGTCTGGCATACCTAACCAAGTGAAAAACTGTTCAGAGGTACGTCCGAAACGTTTCTTAATGGCTTCTATGGCTGTTACCACGCGAAGTTGTCTAAACTTCGGTGCGAAATAAATGTAATTCATAAAGTAGCCAAACGCGTTGGCTAAGAACAAGATAACGATGGCAAAACCGTCGCTAAATGCTTTCCCTGCTGCTCCAGTAAAGGTCCATGCTGAAAATTGAGTCATAAATGCTGTCGCACCTACCATCCACCACAGCATTTTACCGCCGCCTCTAAAGTAGTCACTGGTAGAAGATGTGAAGGTACGGAACATCCAACCTATCGCAATTAAAAATACGAAGTAGGCCAGTACAACAACGATATCAATACTCATAGCCGCCTCTGAAGGTTAAAGTTTAATGAGAAAATGTAAGAACACGCTAAGTCTAAAACAATTAAATTATATTGTAATACAAAAACACTTTATTCGTGATGAAGATCCAATTATTTTTCCGATACATTCAGTTGATGCGTCAAAAAGCACATAAAGCCAGCAATAACAACGAATACACAGATCAGCAGCAACACCACAAACATAAAATATAAAGAAAGATATATTGTGAGTAATCTCACTATTTTTTGTCCGCAAGGATGAACCCACCCTTTATTTGTATTACTTTATAGCAATAAATTAATGTATTCAGAGGTTTTTAGATGCTTGCGACAACAAATGCAGTGCTACTCGACCAGCAAGAAATTACCGAGATTAGTGCGCAGCTTGGTACCAACAGCTTAATGGGTTTAAGCCTAGCTAAAATGATTAGCGATACTCAAACTTACATGGCCGCCCCTATCGAAGTACCGGGACATGGAGAAGCCGGCGGCTACGAGCACAACCGTCACAAGCAAAACTACCAATACATCAATCAGGCGGGTCGTTTATTTCTAATCACTGGCGACGAACAATACGCCAAATTTACCGCTGAGATACTGACTGAATATGCCGACAAATACTTAGGCTTTGGCTTTCACATTCAACGCAACACCAACCCACCAGGTCGTTTGTTCCATCAGATCCTAAATGAACATGTGTGGTTACTTTACTCAAGCTTAGGCTATAGCTGCATTAAGCACTGGTTGAATGATGAACAGCGCCAGCACATCGAAAGCAAACTATTCCAACCTATGTTGAATATGTTCACGGTAAAATACGGTCACGATTTTGACCGCATTCATAACCATGGCTTATGGGCAGTAGCTGCGGTAGCGATTTGTGGTTTAGCCATCGATAAACCAGAGTACGTTGAAATGTCTGTGCATGGCCTTAAAGGCGATGATGTAAGTGGTGGCTTCTTAGCGCAAATTAGTCAATTGTTTGCACCTTCCGGTTACTACATGGAGGGGCCTTATTATCACCGTTATGCGATTCGCCCTCTGTGTTTATTTGCTGAAGTATTGCACCGCCATCGCCCTAGCCTAAATATTTTTGAATACAAAGACCAAGTGATTGGTAAAACCATTAAAGCCTTATTAGCCACTGCCTATCCTAATGGCGTATTCCCTGCTTTAAACGATGCGTCTTTATCTATGGGTATTAAAGACCAAGGCGTGGTGGTAGCAGTAAGTTTGGCCTACAAACATTATGGCCACGATGACAAACTGCTCGGTATGGCTAACATTCAGCAGCAAGTGTGGATACACGGTTGTGGTTCAGCGCTTTCACAAGGCTTTGAAAAATCAACCAATACCAGCCTGCCGCATTGGCCAAGTGTTGAATTGAACGAAGGACCAAACGGAGACCGTGGTGCTCAGGGCTTTATTCGCCTTCAAAGCCAAGACGGTGACGTAAGCCAATTAGTTATGAACTATGGCCAACACGGTATGGGGCATGGTCACTTTGACACCTTAGGCATTAGCTTCTTTAACCGTGGCCAAGAAGTGCTTAAAGAGTACGGTTTTGGACGCTGGGTTAACGTAGAGCCAAAATTTGGCGGACGCTACTTAGATGAAAACAAGTCTTACGCGCGCCAAACTATTGCCCATAACGCGGTGGCAGTAGACCAAGGTTGCCAAAATGACTTTGATGTAGAAACTGCCGACGCTAAACATGGTGTTCCACATTTCTTCGAAAACCAAACCAAAGACCTGCAAGCGGTAAGTGCATTTGCCGATAACTTTTATCCTGGCGTGGACCAGCAACGCAGCTTATTGCTGATAAACGATGATGCCTTAGACGCCCCCTTGCTGTTAGATGTTTTCCGCATAAACAGTGAAGAAGAGCATAGTTACGACTACGCATTGCAATATCAAGGGCAAATAATTCGCTGTAACAGCGACTACCAAATGCATGGCGAACTCTTGCCAATGGGTAGCGACTTTGGTTACCAGCACTTATGGAATGTTGCCCAAGGCAAAGCCGCAAACAACAGCCTTGTTAGCTGGTTACAAGGCAATAGCTACTATTCGTGGATTAGCGCCAGTGAAGCCAACGACGAGCTATTCTTTACCCGCGTTGGTGCCAATGACCCACAATATAACTTGCGTAGCGAAACCAGTCTTATTCTGCGCCGCCAAGCCAAATCGACAGTATTTGCCAACGTGTTGGAAACACATGGTTACTTTAATGAAGCCGTAGAAGCGAGTACCAATGCTCGCGGTAAAGTAACAGAAGTAAAGGTGATAGCCAGTAACGAAATAGGCACTGTGATTCAAATACTGGGCGAAAATATTCATTTCACCGTAATGCTTAGTAATCAGCGAAACATAAGCGCCGATACTCAGCATTCTATAGAAACTAATCAACAAACTTATTGCTGGCAGGGATCTCTGGCGTTAGAAAAGAACCGAGGTTAATCATGACTTACCAACCACTATTGATAAGCTTTGAAGAAGCAAAAGAGCTCGCTAAGCAATTAAATACCGATTCACTTATTGGTCAATCTATCGCTAGCGAAATAGCCGCGTTAGAGGCATACATGCCATTAGGCATCGAGATCCCTGGTCACGGTGAAGCCGGTGGTTACGAACATAACCGCCATAAGCAAAACTACATCCATTTAGATTTAGCCGGTCGTTTGTACCTAATTACAGAAGAACAACGCTACCTAGATTATGCGCGAAGCATGCTGGTTGAATACGCCAAGGTGTACCCTACTTTAGAGCTAAACACTAGCCGAGACACCAATCCACCAGGGCGCTTGTTTCACCAAACCTTGAACGAAAACATGTGGATGCTTTACGCCTCATGTGCCTATTCGTGTATTCGCCACAAACTCGCAGACGATGAACAAACATTGATCGAAAATGATTTGTTCAAATTGATGATTGAATTGTTTGTTGACGTTTATGCCCATGATTTTGACATAGTACATAACCATGGTTTGTGGGCAGTAGCAGGGGTAGGTATTTGTGGCTATGCCATTCAAGACCAAGCCAGTGTAGATAAAGCCTTATACGGTTTAAAAGGCGATAGCGTAAGTGGCGGCTTTATTGCCCAACTTACTCAATTATTTTCGCCAGACGGTTACTACATGGAAGGCCCTTACTATCACCGCTTTTCGCTGCGTCCAATCTTTTTGTTTGCCGAAGCCATTGAACGTCGCCAACCAGAAATTGGTATTTATCAGTTAAAAGACCAAGTGATTAAAACCACCACTTACGCGGTAATGTCTACCGCCTTTCCAAATGGTGTACTGCCAGCGCTTAATGATTCCTCTAAATCTATGGACATTAATGACGAAGGCATTTTGATTGCGACCAGCATGTGCTTTAGCCGTTACCAACGTGACGCAAACTTGGTTGCTATGGCTAAACACCAAAACAAAGTGTGGGTACACGCCTCGGGCGCTAGCTTGTCTGATGCCAGCAATAACGCTGCAAACTTAGGCGGTTTTAACTGGGGCAGTTTAGTGTTAACAGACGGCGCTGAAGGCGATCGCGGCGGCGTGGCGATTTTACGCCACCGTGACACTAGGCAAGACGACAGCATGGCGCTTCTATGGTTTGGCCAACACGGCAGTGATCATAAACTTCACTCGGCGCTAGACCACGGCCACTTTGATGGCCTGCACTTCAACCTATTTAATCGTGGCCAAGAAGTGCTTCACGATTACGGTTATGGCCGCTGGGTAAACATTGAGCCTAAATTCGGTGGTCGCTACATTCCTGAAAACAAAAGCTACGCTAAGCAAACGATTGCCCATAATACCGTGGTGGTTGATTTCCAAAGCCAAAACCAAGGTGACACAGCAACCGCTGAACAAAAGTGGGGAGAGAAACATTTCTTCGTAAGCGGCAACAGCAAATTACAAGCGATGAGTGCGTTTGTACGTAACTACTACCCAGGTGTAGACCAACAACGCAGCGTTATAATGTTTGAAGCGGAAGGCTTTACTAAGCCATTAGTGCTAGATTTATTCCGCTTGGTGAGTGAGCAAGAACATAACTACGACTATACCCTGCACTACTCTGGTCACTTTATTAACAGCGATTTTAACTACCAATGCAAAGCCACGTTAAAACCCTTGGGCGACGCACACGGTTACCAGCACTTGTGGCATCAAGCGACTGCAGAGGTAAACAACTCAAGCCTAATGACATGGTTACAAGGCAACAGTTATTACTCAGTAATAAGCTCAGCAACAGCGAACAGCCAAGTGATAATGGCGCGCACTGGCGCCAATGATGCTGACTTTAATTTACGCAGCGAGCCAGTACTGATACTTCGCCAGAAAGCTAAAGATCATTTATTTGCTAATGTATTTGAAACTCACGGCTACTTTAATGAAGCCATTGAAGCCAGCACTGAGGCACGCGGCCAAGTAAGTGCCGTAGAGGTTCTCACTCATAATAAAGTGGCGTCAGCGGTTGCGATTCATCTGGTGTCGGGTAAACACATTACGGTATGTGTGTCTAACCAAGCCAATGTAAAAAAAGACACTCAGCATCAGCTAGAAGTTGACGGTAAAATCCTGCGCTGGAGTGGTCCTGTATTCATTGCATAACAATTATTATGTAAGCGCTTATAAAGCCTCGCTATCGCGAGGCTTTCTCTTATTCAACACTTATATTCAGATTCTAACTAGACAATAGCTTACTGATATAACGACACTTTCTACTGGTTGTTCGTAACCACTCCATTCGCCAATAACTCCTCATACAACGAAAAACTGAAGCGGGCTAATGGACGACATTCTGGAACATCGCTTCACTCCGCGCTTAGAAAACCTAACAAACCTTCTCGTCATAAAAAATTCACACTGTGAAATAGCATAATCAAAGACTTAGCAGAGTGTTCACTATTTAAACGACAAATTTAACCCAAATGGGGAATGGCTCATTTTCTAAACGAAAGATATTCTGCAGCTATACCTAATTAGGTATGACAATAAATCAGTTCATTGTCACTAGCACGGATGCTTAATATCAAGGAATGAGGTAATGATATGACTGTAGTAATCACTCTCGCACTGCTCACTTTAATCATGTTGGCACCAATTAAAATTGGCACTCAAGTATTAAAAATAGAACGCTCAGGCATGGATGTATGCTTTGTTGCGGTCATCTTGGCCATTGCAGCAGGCATGCTAACCGATATAGTCATTGGCCAAGGGTTCTTCCCCACTTTGGTAGCAATAGTGGTAACCAGTATTTTATTTTCACTGTTGTTTAAAACCACTGCAGTTGCAGGATTTGTTTTAGCCTTATTATCCACCGGGATCCAGCTACTATTCACCGTAGCAATTGTGGCATTTGGTGTGGCTATTGCGTATACCCTCTCTTAACTGGTACTTGTCTCCTAAGAAAAGGAAGCGTCTCGCTTCCTTTTTTATTTCCAAATTTTCTCTCAGTTACAACAAGTTGCTAACCCTATCGCAGCACACTTTGGCTTACAAAACCTCGCATCTTAAACGTATCACCGCTAACATTAAGGTAACAACATTGTTAAATTGATATAGAAATTGCAATCAGGTTTAAAACCATTGCTTGAATATCAGGGATGAGATGAAAAAGTTAACCTTTAGCGCCTTGTTATTTTCGCTGGCGAGCACCAGCGGTTTTGCAGAACAACAAACCGGTCCAAGGCTCGTGGCCTATCGCGACACTTATATTCTACTCGGAAAATATAACCCTAACCCGCCTGATCTTGGTGACTATTCTTCGGCCTTAGCCACAAAAGAAGCTGACGGTAATCGCGGTATCGATAACTTAGAAACCGAGTTTCAAATCAGTGGTAAGTTGATTGTTGGCGAGAGCCTGTTTAGCCAGCGGGACTACTTTAGTATTGCCTATACTCAACGAAGCTTTTGGCAAGTATACAACAAACCATTCTCTTCCCCTTTTCGCGATACCAACTATGAACCCGAGCTAATTTATACTTGGCGACCTGATAATTTTGCTATTGACGCGAATAAATGGCACCTGCGCTCAGCCAGTTTTGGTTTTAGCCATCAAGCCAATGGCTCTTATGGCGAGTTTGACCGCTCTTGGGAGCGGATTTATGCTCAGTTTGATGCATCCTACAACGACTGGTTGTTCTCCGCTAAACCTTGGATCCCGATAGGCCCTGAAGTTAATAATGGCGGAGACTTTACCGATTATTACGGATACGGCGAAGTTTCTGTAGCTTACTTGTTTGGTGACAACCAATGTAACCATCGCGTCAGCGCTATGGGCAGAAACAACTTAAAGTCTGATAACAAAGGCGCAATAGATTTACGCTTTGCCTATTGTATAACGCCAGCGTTTTCGCTTTATGCCAAGTACTTTAATGGCTATGGTGAATCGATGCTTGATTACAACATTCACAATCAATCCTTCGGCTTAGGAGTAGCATTAAACCGAATTGGTGATAGACGCGAAATGATGTCTGATAGCAGCCAATGGACATTTGCTGGCATGAGCATATTTAGAGATAGTTATATTCTGCCTTTCAAGTACAACCCTTCCCCATCGGTTCCCGACTTGGCAGGAGGCGTTCCAGGCCAGCAGCCCGACAAAGTAGAAGTGGAGTTCCAGTTTAGCTTTCGCTTAACCATGCCCTTCAACTTGTTTACCGACACCGACAACCTCAGCTTTGCGTATACCCAACAAACCTTTTGGCAACCTTATGAACGCTCTGGCGATTCAGTGAGGGAAACTAACTACGAGCCCGAGTTTTTCTATCAGTGGAACAGCAAAAAAGAGGCGCGCAGCTCGGCTTGGTCGCCAGAATGGATACGTTTAGGTTTAGTGCATGAATCTAACGGTCAGACCCAAATACGTTCTCGTTCGTGGAATCGCATATATACCGAGTTTAGCTTTGACGCTAAACCAGTCACTATTGCTGTAAAACCTTGGTATCGGTTTGAGGAAACAGCGGAAGAAGATGACAACCCCAATATGGAAGATTATTACGGTTACGGAGAGCTCACAGCCAAATGGCAAATCAATGACCGACATCGCTTAAGCTTTTTAGGCCGGAATAACCTAAAAAGCGACAACAAGGGCGCGGTAGACCTACGTTGGTCTTACGGAATTACCCAAGAATTAGCGCTGTATCTTAAGTATTTTAATGGTTACGGCGAATCACTCATTGACTACAACAAACATAACAAAAGTCTGGGGATAGGTTTCGCTATCAACCAATAATCTCGTTGCTAGCAACAAACTGGTGGGCGTTAAAGTCCCCTCTCTTCTATTCACTTTTCCAAACGCCAACTATATTGGCGTTTGGACTGTTGGAATCACAAAACCTAGCAGACTACCCCGAAGCCCCACTCATATGCTTAACAATAAACCCTTTGTTGTATTAAATATGTTAATAACTTTATTCTCAACAGCAAACGCTTTACTATGCCTGCCACAAAATGCGGTTTAGGTCTAATCAGCAGTTGCCATTTCATAGCAGTGTTATTTGAGCACCAAGACTTAAGCGTAAACTGAGTTCCCATACAAGCAGAGAATCACATGGATAGTGAGTACGACTACAAACCACGTACCGTTTCAAAAAATGTAGACAAAGAATTTCGTTTAGGTGAAGGACGAATCAGCGGATTTTGCTCATTATTTCTAGGAATACTCAGCCTTTTAGCGGTTATTGCTTACCTATATCCTTCCATGCTGACTACCACCGAGTTAAGAAAAATCTATGACGCGGAGCAGTTACAACAGGTGCTTAAATACGGTATGTATACGTCAATCGTATTAGGTATTCTGACATTTTTGCTCAATAAAGGTGCTTACAAATATTTGGGTATTTCGGGAATACTATTTACAGCGGTCGCTTTGTTGTTAGGTGGATACAGAATTCCTGTAGGCCCCGTTGAACCCGCCGCGCTATCACTGGGGATTGATTGGTTAATCTTGGCATTTTTAGGTTCCATCTTCATATTTTTAAGCTTAGAGAAGTTATTCCCCAAGTACCGAAATCAATTAATCATGAGGCCTGAATGGGATGTAGACTTGTTCTACTTTTCTTTTAATCACCTCGCTATTTCGGCCATACTCGTTTTTGCCAACTACCATGTCAGTCACTTTGACTGGGCTGTTAGCGCCAGCTTTCAAGAAAACATTCGAAGCATACCTACCATTGTACAGTTCGTCGTTATCGTGATTAGCGCTGATTTAGTTTTATATTGGGAGCATCGTGCTTATCACGAGTTCACAGTTTTGTGGCCTATTCATGCGGTTCATCATTCGATTGAAAATATTGATTGGCTAGCCGGTTCGCGAGGACATTTCGTTCAAGTATTCTCAGAACGAGCGATGGTAATGATTCCTCTCTACTTATTGGGCGTTGATCAGGCTGCGCTGAATATATACGTTACCTTCGCCGCGCTGCAAGCAGTACTTATCCATTGTAATTTGGGTATTTCATTTGGACCACTAAAGTACATATTGGTTACGCCGCAATTCCATCACTGGCACCATAGTTCGGAAAAACCGGCTATTGATACTAATTATTCTGCGCATACCGTGTTATTCGACCGCTTATTCAAGACTTATCATTTTCCCAAACAACATTGGCCAGCAAGTTACGGCACAACCCAACGATTGCCTCGGACAGTAATAGGACAAACTCTTTACCCGCTCAAAGTGTGGCTAAAAAGACTAAAGACCAAACACACAGCTTAGGCTACAGACCGCTTATTCCGCTTTGCTTAACCAGCGGAATGAGCGTTTTAGAAAAGCTGTAGCCTCTGTTTCAACAATCTCGCCATGTGCCATTACCAGAACCTTGGGCTGCCAATTGAGAATACTTGCTAGATGATCTCGAGCTTCTGCTTTACCAAACATAAAACTCAAACGCCAATCTATCGGCATTTTTCCGTCAGGCGCTAAAATCCCTACCCCTTTGGCAATCAATCGATGACAGCAAGAAAAATGCTCAATACTAAAATTTTCAACCAAATCAGTAACAATAAGAACAGCTGATTTTTTATGGAAAAAGACACATTCTTGCATTGCAGGTGAGCCGGTGAACAAGGTTTGTTCTATGAACTCTTGCCACGGCCAATGCATATTCGCGCTATTAGTTAACGCTCCGTCAAAAACCAAATCTCCGCGTTTGTTTATAACTTGCTCGGTGCCGTAGGTGCTGGCATTAGGGTAACGGCCCTGCCATTCACCAATAAAAAGGTGATGTAAATCATTCGGGGCAATCAGGTATTTAACAACACCTAGAACACTTAATTGACTAGCTAACTGCTCACTAAAACGGATTGGACTATGGAGCCATAGCCCGCCGTCATCAAGCCGAACAACGGTCATTCGCGTGGTGTATGGTAAGGTGAAAAAAGGAACGGCTTCGCCTTCCATTATCCAAATATCTTCAGCTAGCTTTCTCATTCCACTCCCTATCGGTTAAACAATTTAGAGAGAACTCCAATAACCGCTCGAATATTCTCATGGCAGTAGACGACTTAGTAAGAAACCTTACTCCACACCTAGTTCATCACCAACAATTTGATGCTCAACGGGTTTATCAAAACATCGAGCGGGGTTACCCACAGCAACAGAATTAGCAGGTACATCTTTAACCACTACCGCTCCTGCACCAACAGTTGTATTCTCGCCTATTTGAACACTGCCAAGAACAATAGCCCCGGCGGAGAGACGAACATGATTACCAATAGTAGGCAAACCAAAGTCTCTACTTTGGCCTTTTTCTCCAACCATTATCCCATGATGATAACTAAACTCTCAATTAGTTGGTTCCTTGTTTTTATTAATCAAGCAACAAAAAAGCCTAACTCAAGAATGAGTTAGGCTTTTATAAAACGGTAGTTAGATACTAAGCCGCGTTATGCGATGGTAGGCGGTGATTACTATTGTTTAACAAGGCTAAATTGGCATCGCGTGCTTTATCTGCGTTTCCGGCCATAATCGCATCGTAGATAGCCTTATGTTCTTCAATACAGGTGCCGCCATCTTTCGATGAGTGATCGATAAACCCAATAAACATGGTGCGTAATACATTAGCAAATGGAATATAGAAACTATTCCCAGTTGATAAAAATACCAAACGGTGGAACTCCATATCTACGTCAGTCCAGGATGTTTCTAAATCTGCTCCAGAGGCAACATCAGCCATCTGTTGAAACACTGCAGAAAGTCCCATACGCTGTTCAGCGCTGGCATTACGTGCGGCTAACGCAGCGGCTTCTGGCTCAATAGCTCGGCGTAACGCTAAGAAATCTTGATACGCTAGTTCGGTGTTGTTTAAACCCATCATCCAATCAAGCAATTGGGAGTCTAAGAAATTCCAATACTCGCGGTCACGAACGCGAGTACCAATTTTAGGACGAGACTCTAACAAACCTTTTGAGTTAAGCAGCTTGATAGCTTCACGCAAAGCAGTGCGACTCACACCAAACTGTTCACATAAATCAAGCTCGCCAGGGATAATACTGCCTTGTGGTAGCGCCCCCGATAAAATACCGCGGGCAATTTCGCGGGCCACTTGCAAATGAAGACTGCGTGATGAGCCCTCAATCTGAGTGAATTCGTTAGACATAGAATAACCTTTTCCAAATTTTGTGTTAGCAATAGCAACCCTGAGAATTGCCATTGCTAACACAAATTAATACACATTTAGTATTACTAATACTACAGTAATTATTTTATCTCAGATACATAAAATACTAGCAAATGCAGGCTTGATCGCCTTATTTGTAACACTTAAAGACTAATCAAGCGACCGTTTACTTTTAAACTGACTTGGGAAATTAGTTACCATAATTCTTTTACTCTTTTAAGTAACAACACCATCCGCGTTCACTTGTTTGCTGCAGTAGATGAGCCTCCTACCCACCAAAATGATCCGGTAATTAGCTTACGTAAGCTTCGCTAAGGTTAATGACGTGGTGAGTCAGCGATGCAAAACGCTCGCGTTCCATATAGGTAAGAAAGCCAAACTATGGATTTGGAAGATTCAACTGACCAAACGGGGTGTTTGAATAAGTGTTAGAGCCGGAAAGACTATAGCAATCTAGATCTAGACACTTTAAAAGAAAAAACCACACAGCTAACCATGTGGCTTTTTGATGATGCAATCAAGAATTTATCTCACCGCTACCAAATACTTATTAGTAGAGGCTAAATACCCAAGGCTTGACCACCGCCAATTTGTACTGTTTCAGCAGTGATAAATGACGCATCTTTACTAACAAGGAAAGAGATCGTTGAAGCCACTTCTTCTGGTTGACCTAAACGCCCAAGCAAAATGCTGTCCTTCCAAGAGGCAAAGACTTCTGGCTTAGTTTCTTTTATCTGAGCATGGAATGGCGTATCGATAGTACCTGGTGATACTGCATTAACACGAATACCAGTGGGCGCGAGCTCTTTTGCTAAAGCACGAGTTAAAGTATGAACCGCAGCTTTAGACACACCGTATATACCCGCTCCTGGACCACCAGCATTCCACGCAGCATTAGACGTAAAGTTGATAATTGAGGCATTTTCGGCTTTCTTTAAAAATGGAATGGCCGCACGCGAAACAAAGAACGCACTATCTAAGTTAAGTGCCATAACAAAACGATAGAATTCAGTGGTCATTTCCTCCATTGGACTACGGCCACCTAAACCACCAGCATTGTTCACCACAACATCAATCTGTCCAAACTTTTCGCCGATTAGATTTACGTTTTTGGTAACAGCGGCATCGTCAGTGACATCAAATCCATAGTATTCAGCTTTAATACCTGCGTCTTTAAGTTGAGCAACACGCGCTGCGCCTTGTTCGTCTTCGATACCATTAAGTAAAACTGTGTAGCCATCTTGACCCAATCGCTTGGCGACTTGGAAACCAATACCACCTGTTGCGCCCGTGATTAAAGCAACTTTATTAGACATATCTACGCTCTCATTGATTAGTTAATCTAAAATAAATGAATCGTTTATTAATACAATAAGATTAAACATGTTTTTATTGTATTACAAATACTCAGTTCACATTTTAGAAGTTATAACGAAGCCCGATACGACTTCTTAGTTCCCTCTGGCTAGACTGATCAGATACAGATACATCACCAAATTCTAACCAAGGAGTCCAATCACCAATGCTGTAATGAATGGTAAAGTTGTTTTCATAGTTCGTTCTGTCGTTGTTGTACAACAGGTAATCTGAATTATCAGCGTAGTAGTAGTTACTCTCTAAGCCAAATGCCCATTGCTGATATTTATAACCAATGTTTGCGGTATAACGATGACGGTATTTTTTAACGTCTTCGCCGGGTTTTACATCAAGGCGATAACGGCCACTAACAGACAAGCCCTTAACCTTCTCGGGTGTATAGGTTAAACGTAGCTGTGGTTTATAGGTTGTTCCTGAAGTGCCAAATTCAATTGGCATACCAGGTATCAACGCCCATTGGTCGTTTATTTTGTAACGATAGCCGAGATCGATTTCGGATCCGTTTGATTGTAAATCTTCCATAAATTTGCCCTCTTCTCCCTTAAACTTTAACTCTAAAGCCATAGAGAAATTGTTTTCAAAGGTGTGGGCCATCTTCACTCGGCTAGCATGTTGTTTAGTGTCACTTTTATACTCGTGACGAAAGTCTACCGACGTTGCCATTGCATTTACGCTCAACAAACTTACGCCGCCAATCAACATAACTAGACTGCTAGATTTCATTATTTACTCTGTTTAGGATGAAATTATTTGTATTACAATACTATTTGTAATCACTTCCAAGTAAGAGGTGAATAAAATGTGATCACAATCAAAACGAATCAGTCAAATTGACGGCAACTTTGAAGCTGAGCAGATTTTTAACCCGCAAATAAAAGATTTCTCGGCACATTTAATTAGCACAACATCAAGAGCATTCTGATGCTAGGTCAGTATAAGGTCTAAAAGAAATCATGCCGTTAAATAGCAAAGAAAAATTGGCAAAATACAGGAGAGGCTATTCGAGCCCTGGCAGTCAAATGCGAGGAGCTTTGCCACTCAAAGCAAATCTATCGATGAAATAAGCAGTACCCGCTTAGTAAAACCTAAACTAAAACGTTTTCCACAAAAAAGCCCCTCACAACTAAGTTGCGAGGAGCTCTGTTTTATCGCTTAAGCCAAAGAAGCTAACTTAAGCGGTCACCATTCATTATTGAGCAACAGTGAAACCAAAAGATTCAGCACGGGCAGCAACCTCTTCAGCTGTTAGTGTTGACAACCAGAACGCTGTATTGTCAATTGCACCATCTAGGTTTTTCTGAGAGCTGTTTGAACCACCACCAACATATACTTTGTCACCTTCTTTGGTGTTAGCAACATAGTCAGTAATTTCAGCTGAGTTCTCAAGCACACCATTTACATAAATGCTTGCTGTTGTACCGTCATAGGTAGCTACAAGATGTTGGTAAGTATCGTCAGTAAGTACCGAAGTAGCTTTAACACTAGTAGAACCGGTACTGTTATAGATACGAATCTCTGGAATTAAAGTCCCTTTATTTACAAGTAACTTCCACCCCTTATTGCTATCCGTATTTTCTAACAACTGTAGGTCTTGGCCTAGGTCAGCATTAAAACTAGCGCTGGTTGATTTGTACACGATCTCCATTGAGATAACGCCATCAATCGCCGCTAATGGATCCGTAGTTGAGTCCATAACAGTATAGTGATAACCAAATAAACCAGATGCAGAGGTTTGAGTAATAGATACAGCTGCATCAGCATCTACAGCTCCATCAACCACGGCTCTAGTGTTATCATCAGCTTTACTCATCTGCAAAACTTTAGCACCTAAAGAAGGAGCAGCGTCTACACTAGCAAAGTTCCATTCAAAGTCTGCGGCTGGGCCAGCTGGTACATCAGGATCGGTATCACCAAACCCAAAGTCTTTAGCTCGTTCAGCAACTTGCTCTGCTGTTAGTGTCTCTAACCAAAACGCCGTGCTATCAATCGCTCCAGCTAAGTTTTTCTGTGAACTGTTTGAGCCGCCACCAACGTATACTTTATCGCCTTCTTTGGTGTTAGCGATGTAATCAGTTACTTCAGCAGTGCCTTCTAACTTACCATTTACATAAATATTAGCCGTTGTGCCATTATATGTAGCTACAAGGTGCATGTAGGTATCGTCTTCTAACATAGACGTTGCTTTAATACTGGTTGAACCATCACCGTTGTAAATACGTAGTTCTGGAATCAAGGTGCTCTTATTTACAATAACCTTCCAACCCTTATTGCTATCGGTATTTTCTAGTAATTGTAAGTCTTGCGACATATCAGCGTTAAAGCTTGCATCATCGGCCTTAAATGTAATCTCCATTGAAATTACACCATCTTCAGCTGCTAATGGATCTGAAGCGCTGTCCATTACCGTGTAATGGTAACCGTATGAACCAGATGTAGTTGATTGTTCAATTGATACAGCTGAACCATTGTCTACTGCGCCAGTTACCACTGCACGAGGGTTATCATCAGCTTTACTCATTTGTAAAACTTTATCGCCTTCAGCGGCATCAGCATCTACGGTAGAAAAATCCCACTCATAAGCTGCAGTTGGCACATCAACACCAGGCGTTGGCTCTTTTTCTGCTTCAGCAATAGCCGCTAAGATAGTTTCATCAGTAACTTCTGCGCCAGAGTCGTTGTAATCAACACCTTCCAAGGTATATGTAATTGTTAACGCTCCTGCACTATCAACCACATAAGTACCGTCTACGGTACCGTAAGCAATAGTAGTTTCTGAAACGGTGTAAGCTTGAGTTGTATAAGTGTATAGATCGTTAGTTTCATCGTAGCTATAAATTTTAAGCACATCATTTTCAAAGTTGTAAATTTGTGCGTATTCAGTTGATGACGTAGTGATGTTTGAAGTCTCACTGGAGATATTCCAGTCTGTATCTTCAATAGCGTAAGTAGGCTCAGCTGGTGGAACGTACACCTCTGGTGCATCGAAACAGCCAAACATAAAAGTAGTGCTCATAGGGATTAGCAGCAGCTTAGACGCTTTCATTTAAACCTCCTTGTAGGAATAAATAATATTATTGTAATAGTTAAGGTACTAATGTTTCTGCGTAGCTATTAATTGCTTAGGTGTTTTATTGAAGAATTAACACTATTAGCTTAAGTCGCTACTTCGCCTTCTTATAGTTACTCACTTAAAAATCGAGTAACCGGATAAAGGTTTCATTTAAACCTCCTTAAATCGGTAAAAATGATCATATTGTATTAGTAATACAAAACTATAATGTGGCAAATAAAAGCGATTGTAAAGTGACCTGCCTCGCACTATTACGCTTAAAAAGCCGTCTATTTCTCAAGTTGAGATCTATGCTGTTTTACAGGTAAGTTTGGTTCGATTTGTCTTTAGCAGATTTGCTTACATGCTTGTTTCCACCCTTCCTTTAGTAGTAAATCCGTCAATAATGGTTGAGCGCCTAGGAAGGAGACATGTTGCTCTATAAGTGGGGACGTGATTCTTTTCACTATGAATAATAAAGACAATATCTATTGGGAGTCGCTTAGTACAAGCTCTTTAGTCAAAGGTACTCATCAATACTTAACCAAGTTTCAATTTACAATAGGGTAAGTAAAGGCATCGTTTAGAAAGAGTAATATAATGGCGTGACAACTATAACTAACCCTAAAGCAAAAACTATCTGGTACTACTTACATTTCGTTAGCCACATCATGACCACAAACAAAGATCTTCATGGCGCCTCACACCACTAGTAATACAAATAACCGTCGTTTTCAGATTTTCCTAAGCTCACATTCGCACGTTTATTAACGTTAACATTCCCTTACTGATTTTTGCTTAAGCCGCCGATCATTGTCACCAAACAAGGAGATTCTTTGGCTTGAAAAGTCAAAACCCGATCATTCTCACAGACACGCGCTCAATTATTGAGCTTTAATTGTATTACTATTAAGTTTTAGCAAGATTTAATGGTATACATAGCAATAAAGAACCAACAATAAAAACTAAAAAATATCGACATTAAGACTTTCGTTAAATTGTTGTCGGAAACGAATCTCTTAATAATTAAACGCGATTTTAAAAGGACAACGTCATGATATTTATAGGGATATTCCTAGCATTGGTTGCCTCTTACTTAGTGCTAATAGATATTGCACAAGTTATTAAGAGCCATCACTAAATACATTAAGAAAAGATATGAATAAGACTAAGCCTCTAGCCGCTGTAGTTTGCCGGCTAGAACTCTTACTTCATCTCAGTGTTAGCCCTTACTAGCCGCTCAACACAATCTTCAACCCCAAGCTTAACGATAAACTCAATCTGTTAGAAAGTAGTGAAGGTTTCTGGCAAAGCTCTAAAAGAAGCAAACGTTAGCTTAAGCTAGCCATTTGCTTTAGAAAAACCCACCAAAATTATGGTAATTAATGCATACTAAACATAGACATAATTACCTAAGCTAGCGATGGAATTAGAAGAAATATATCGTCGGGATTTAAACCTCCTCATTGCACTAACAGTGCTTATTGAGGAAGGCAGTGTGAGCCGCGCCGCCAGCCGACTAAATCTCAGTCAATCAGCCATGAGCCGAGTATTGACCCGTTTACGAGAGCTGCTAAACGACCCTTTGTTTATTCGCCAAGGCCAAGGTCTTGTTCCTACACAACGCGCGCTAGACATTACTCTGTCTTTGCAAAATCCGCTAGAGGAATTGCGACAGGTACTTAGCCCCAGTGAGTTTGACCCAGCTACTTGCCAGCAGCATTTTCGAATTGCCACCACCGACTATGCCATGCAAACCATATTGCCCTTTGCACTAGCACGTATCTATCAAGAAGCTCCAAATATCTCTTTAGAGTTTGCTCCTTTGCAGCACCAAGATCTTGCCAAGCAACTGACTTCCGAAGGTTGCGATATGGCCATTTGTCGACCAGTACAAGCGGTAGAGCCACTACTAAAAGAAAGTTTAGGGCTAGTGAGCGTATTTTGCTTGTTAGCAAAACATCACCCCCTAGCGGAAAAAGAATTAACAATTGAAGACTACCTCGCCTACCCTCACGCGATGATCGCCATTAGCGATGGCGTTAAAGCACTGCTAGACGAAGCCTTAATTGAACACCCCAAACCTGCCACATTGTTACGCGCCTATCACTTAGAAGCAGCTCTAGCGATAACCGATAAAGTCCCGGTTATTATCACTGTACCAGCAGATTTAGCCTACTTGGTGGCAGAAAAAAATCAGCTAGTTATTAAGCCGCTTCCATTCAAGTTTGAACCCTTTGATTATTCGCTAATATGGCATGCTCGCTGTGATTACTCTGCACCTCAAATGTGGCTTAGAAGCATTATTAAACAAGAGTGCAGCCGACTCATTAGCAAGCGAGTACAGGACATGGGCTTGCTTTAATACATATTGTAAGCATGACCCGTCCTGATATGGGTTGACACTTGATTAACTAAAACGCTCGATGCACTTCATCGGGCGTTTTGTATTTTAGTGCCTCGTGAGGCCTATATTCATTGTAGAGCTTAACCGATTCATCGACCATTTTTCGTGCCTCATTTAAGTTTGTAGGTTTATTCAGCAAGTACTCCATCTTTAGTATTCCATTTATTCTCTCCGCAAGGGCGTTCTGATAACAGTCATAACCGTCTGTCATCGAACAAGATACATTCTGCTGACGGTGTATCGCTTGATATTCACTGGAGCAATACTGAACACCTCGGTCCGAATGATGAACAAGCTCCCCTATAGACCTTCGTTCCTTCAACGCA
>NZ_BJEQ01000018.1 GCF_005405585.1 Agarivorans sp. Toyoura001
TAGCGATATACAACACGATGAGACCGCACCTGAGTTTAAATATGGAAACGCCCAATCAGGTGCATAATAGAAAAGGCCAGCTACTGGAGCTGGCCTAAAAACCGTCAACCTATTTTAGGACGGGTCAATCTTTTTAATCTATTTCTTGCGCCATTGCAGACCAAAGAACAAAACCCCGGCTGCTAAGAACACCGCAAATAATAGAATCAGCCACTGCGGCATAGACCAGCCTAAGAACATCCAAGAGATCTCGTCACAAAATCCATTTGGATTAAATAACCAAGGCACCCATTTATCTAGCGGCGCCCATTCAGGGAAGTTGGCAAAGAAGTCGCAGGTGGCAAATGGGTTTGGATTCATTTGATAGTCGGTATGGGTTATTGCTAGCTGCAAACCCCATGCGGCACTGACGATCCATAATCCAAAAGCACTTAAACGAATGACGATATTTTTAGGTGCAATCCAACCTAGTAAACCTGCTGCCATTAAACCAAACATGGCTACACGCTCATAAATGCACATAACGCAAGGGTCAAGCTTCATGACATGTTGGAAGAATAAAGCGCACAACTCAAGTGATAAGCTACCAATAAAAAGCAGAAACCAAGGTTTACGTTGGTACGGCAAACTGCTTAAAAAATTGAGCATAATCAGAAACTCCTGTTAAAAAAGGCGATGCAAGCATCGCCGTTTTTAAAATTAATGTCCAGCAGAAACCGCTGACGCTGCGCCCGCAACGTGATGGCTAATCCATCCCATATCGTAGAAGTATTGAGTGGCAGGAATCAATGCAAATTCCACACACAATAAACCTACACCGGCTAGTACGATGGTGTAAGGAATGGCCATCCACACCATACGCCCGTAAGACAAACGTAAAAGCGGAGCAAGTGAAGAGGTGAGCAAGAACAAGAATGCTGCTTGGCCATTTGGCGTTGCTACCGACGGCAAGTTAGTACCAGTGTTAATGGCAACGGCTAACATGTCGAATTGGTCACGAGTGATTTGGCCATCTAACCAAGCGGCTTTCACTTCGTTAATGTAAACAGTACCTACAAATACATTGTCACTCACCATCGAGAGCAAGCCATTGGCAATGTAGAAGGCGACCAGTTGCCCCTCATCTTCAATCGATAGCACCCAGTGAATAACTGGTTTGAATAGCTCTAGATCAATAATCACTGCCACAATCGAGAAGAATACCGCTAGCAATGCCGTAAAGGGCAGGGCTTCTTCAAAGGCCTTTCCTAATTGATGTTCTTCGGTAATTCCGGTAAATGCAGTGGCGAGAATAATGACAGACAAACCAATTAAACCAACAGCCGCTAAGTGCATGGCTAAACCAATAATTAACCATACTGCGATAAAGGCTTGAACGATAAGTTTTGCACGGTCACGGTTAGTACGCTTCTCATCTTCGTACTTATCGTAGTCAGTAAGAATTTGCCTAACGTTGGCAGGTAGTTTAGTGCCATAACCAAACTTGCCCGCCTTCTCTAGTAAGAAACAGGTTAATAGACCAAATACGAGTACCGGTAAAGAGACCGGTGCCATGCGTAAGAAGAATTCGAAAAATTGCCATCCAGATTGGTCAGCAATAATGAGGTTTTGTGGCTCACCTACCATGGTACATACGCCGCCAAGCGCGGTACCTACACCAGCATGCATCATTAAGCTGCGTAGAAAAGCGCGGAAGCCTTCTAAGTCATCGCTGCTTAAATCATCACCGGTGTGGTCATGCTTTTGGTGAAAGTCTTTTCCAGAGGCCACTTTGTGATAGATGCTATAAAAGCCGATAGCGACACTAATCACCACGGCAATAACGGTTAATGCATCAAGGAAGGCAGATAAAAATGCACCGGCTATACAAAAGGCTAAAGATAAAATCGCTTTATCTTTAATCTTAATGAGCATTTTGGTGAACATAAATAAAAGCAGTTGCTTCATAAAGAAGATGCCCGCCACCATGAAGATCAATAGCAGCACTACTTCAAAGTTATTCACTAACTCGTGCTTTACTGTTTCCGATGATGTCATCCCTATAGCTACTGCCTCAATGGCCAGTAAACCGCCCGGCTGTAATGGGTAACATTTTAAGGCCATAGCCAAAGTAAAAATGAACTCAATTACCAGCAACCAACCCGCAATGAAAGGGTCAATATAGAAAACGATGGGGTTAATAATTAGAAATAAAACAATGGCTTTTTTGTACCACAAAGGCGCATTGCCAAGAAAGTTCTTAGCAAAGGCACTGGATAGACTAGTATTCATCCTGAAATCTCATATTTGTTCGTATGGCAGGTCGAGTTTCCCCTACGAAAACTCGAGCGTGATTGTATGTGATGTCACGCATCTTTGATAGCTGAACGTTCGAAAATATCAAAATTCTTCAAGTCATGATAAAAAATGTCAATAGTTTTTAAAAACTGTAGGTTAGAGCCCGTACCACTTGCTTTTGCTTTAGTTAATGGTTTGTTATTATCATTTCAATAAAAACTAAAATAGACTGAGTAAATAATGGTAATAAAAGCAAAAAGCCCAGCGGGATTCGCCGAACAGTACATCATCGAATCCATCTGGAATAACCGTTTTGCTCCTGGCACCATCCTCCCTGCCGAAAGAGAACTATCAGAACTTATTGGCGTTACCCGCACCACATTACGTGAGGTTCTTCAACGTTTAGCACGTGACGGTTGGTTAACTATTCAACATGGAAAACCCACTAAGGTAAATAACTTTTGGGAAACCGCTGGACTGAATATTCTAGAAACCTTAGCTAAACTAGACAGCGACGGCGTACCTGAACTTTTTGAACAGTTATTATCAGCAAGAACCAATATTAGTGTGATTTTTATTCGTGGTGCCTTAAAAAACAACCCGGAGAAAAGTCGCCAGTTAATTGAACAATACAGGCAATTAGAACAAACCGGTGAAGCTTACGCTGAGTTTGATTATCAAGTGTTGCACGGCTTAGCTTTTGCCTCAGGTAATCCTTTATATGCCTTGATTTTAAATGGTTTTAGAGGCATGTACCGTAGTGTAGGTAAGTATTACTTTGACGATCCCGTATCACGCCAATTGGTCGATAAGTTTTATGACGACTTGATCGCCTTAGCGGACTCAGGAGAGCACGATAATGCGCTTCAAGTTGTGCGTAATTACGGTATTGCAACTAGTGAAGTCTGGAAGCGACTACGAGATGTTATGCCAAGTGACATTATGGAAATTGACTAGCCTAAGGCTTCCAAGATCTTAGGTAAATAAAAAAGCTCCTTACAAAAGGAGCTTTTTTATTACTGAGCAAAGCTGTGGTTTACGCCACTTTTTGCTCTAAGTAACGAATAATGTCATTTGACTCGTAAAGCCATTTTACGTTTTCGCCTTCGCTGATGCGCAAGCAAGGCACTTTTCGAGAACCCCCTTCGCTTACTAACTCATCAAGAAATTCTGGCTGGGCTTTTATATCACGTAATCCAATGGTGATGCCATTGCGCTTCATTGCGCGTCTTACCTTTACGCAGAAGGGGCAAGCGGCCAATTGGTAAAGGTGTAAGCCTTGTAGTTTCTGATCAACTGCAGCTTGTTCATCAGGACTACGCTTTATCGATTTTGGCGAAAATACCGCGTTAAGTAACAAAATAATACGGCCTAAAATCCAACGAATCACTTTCATTTTTTACAACCCGAGTAACAATTTGCGGCAGAGTGTAACACAAACCTGCTAAAGCTTAAGCCTTGCTTAAAACAACAAGGTGCTTAAACCTAAGGCCAAAAATAGTATTGCTGTTAAGCGATGTATTAAGGTCATAGGCAGCTTTTCTACCCCTAGTTTACCGAGTAAAATAACTGGGATGTTTGCAATGCACATACCAATAGTGGTTCCTGCTATTACCATCCATAAGGCATCGTATTTAGCCGCTAAAATAACTGTAGCCACTTGGGTCTTGTCGCCAATTTCAGCAATAAAGAAAAGCACTAAGGACGCCATGAAAGGGCCATGTTTTAGCATCGCGCTGTCTAAGTCGTCTACTTTATCGGGAATCAGCACCCAAATAGCCATGGCAATAAACGACAGTCCAAGCAGCCAACGTAGCACATCAGGGTTTAACCAAGATTGCACCATTGCGCCAAACCAAGCGGCAGCGGCGTGATTCAGTAGGGTAGCGACAATGATGCCGGCAATAATGGGCAGTGGTTTACGAAATTTGCATGCGAGTAACAGAGCAAGTAACTGAGTTTTGTCGCCAATTTCGGCAATGGCAACAGCGGTGATGGAGGTAACAAGGGCTTCCATTAATATCTCTTAATGAGGCGAGCAAATAAACCAATGCACAAACGCCGCTCACCTCTTAATAGCGTTAATGTGCAGTTGGTCTTGCCAGGCCTAACTAGGCTGCATTTACCATAGTGATTGTGCACTAAGTATGTTGATAAATGCCCCGCAACCAAAGTTACAGGCGGCTACTCCCCAAAAGCGCGCAGAAGATAGCGTGTAAGCACTGGTTAGTCAAAAGGTTTAGCCACCAATGCGTTTAGTTTTGTAATCACGCTGCTTCAACCATGCTTCAAGCTTGTCGCGTTGGTCACCTTGAATTTCAATCACATAGTCTTTTACGCTACCACCAACGCCACAGTGTTTTTTCATTTCTTTGCATAGGCTTTTTAATTCTGATTCTTCTAGCCCAAAGCCACTTAAGCAGGTTACTCCTTTGCCTTTTCGGCCTTTGGTTTCACGACGCATTTTAACAAAACCATCGCTGTCTGGAATATCTTCAGCTATGTCTTCAGGTTCAATGCGGCCTTGGTCGGTGGAGTAAACAAGTTGCGATAGTTGGTCTTTGAATGACATCTTCAAGTTACCTTTGTTGAAATTGGCTAAATGGTAGCGCATTTAGTGAAAAGGTTTCAAAAATAACACCTAAAAATATCTCACAAAAATACCAAGCTATATAAACCTGCTTGATATAGATCAAAGTTATATAGTGATGAGTGTCGCACAATCAACTAAATGAAAATCATTTCTATTTAGAATTGTCGGGTGGGACTCTATGTCATTGGATGAAATAGTCGCAGGTCAAAAAGCAAAGGTGCTAAGTTTGCAAAACTTGCCACGCGCTAATCGAAAAAAGCTAATGTCGTTAGGCATATTACCTAATACAACCTTAACCATAGTTAGGCGCGCCCCCTTAGGTGATCCGATCCAGGTATCTGCCGCTGGCATTAACCTAGCCTTGAGTAATCTACAGGCAAAGGCGATTGAGGTGGAGTCGGTATGATTAAGCATAAAATTGCTACAGTAGGTAACCCGAATAGTGGCAAAAGTACCTTGTTTAATGCTTTGACGGGCAGTAAACAGAAAGTGGGTAACTTTAGTGGTATTACGGTTGATAAAAAGTCAGGTTGGATCCGCAAGGCCGATTGGCAATCTGAAGTGGTGGATCTCCCCGGCGTTTATAATATCGATCCTCAGTTAGACAATAGTTCTTTAGACGAGCGTATCGCTTGTGAGTTTTTACAGTCGGAACCTTTAGATCTAGTGATCAACGTGGTTGATGCCAGTGCAGTTGAACGTAGCTTATATTTGAGCATTCAACTTAAAGAACTGGGTTTACCGGTGGTGCTAGTACTAAACAAAATGGACACCGCTAAAGCAAAGCTGCTAAAAATTAAAGTACAGCAGTTTAGCGAGCGCTTTAAGTTGCCGCTGGTATGCCTGTCTGCTACCTCTAAAAAGCAGGTAGAAGATTTCAAAGATAATCTTCCCCAGATTATTGAGCAAGCCAAACAGAGTGAGCCTTTAGAGCTAGAATATTCAGCGCCCATCGAAGCATTTTCAACAAAATGGCAAGCAAGACTGGGCTTTAACAAAGGCCAAGTATTGCGCTTGATAGAGCAAGATCCTTGGCTGATTAAACAGCTTGAACCTCAGTTAGTGGCAGAGTTAGAACAAGATTTTGTGCAGTTTAACAATACTGATGTTGATTTAGAGCTCGCCAATAGCCGCTACAACTTTATCTACCAACTTACCCAAGATTGTGTTGGCAAAAAAGGCCACTTAAACCGAGATTACACGGCGATGATTGATAGCTTGTTGCTTAATCGCTGGATTGGTATTCCTGCCTTTTTAGGCGTGATGTACCTAATGTTTATGTTTGCCATTAATGGCGGTGCGGTATTCATCGACTTTTTTGATATTACTGCTGGCACTATTTTTGTTGATGGTGTGGGTGAAGTGCTGAGTAATGTCGGCGCTCCCGAGTGGCTAACGGTGGTGTTAGCTAATGGCGTAGGCGTGGGCATTCAAACCGTTGCTACCTTTATTCCCGTTATTGCTTGTTTGTATTTATTCTTAGCGTTACTGGAAAGCTCAGGTTATCTGGCGCGAGCGGCTTTTGTGGTTGACCGTGCTATGCAGGTGATTGGTTTACCGGGTAAAGCATTTGTTCCGATGTTAATGGGTTTTGGCTGTACCGTGCCTGCCATTATGGCGACCCGAGTATTAGAAAAGCATCGCGAGCGGGTATTAACTTCAGCCATGAGCCCATTTATGTCTTGTGGTGCGCGCTTACCGGTTTACGCATTGTTTGTGGCAGCATTTTTCCCAGAGCAAGGCCAGAACATGGTATTTGGTTTGTATCTCATTGGCATATTGGCTGCGATTGTTACCGGCTTATTGCTTAAGTACACGTTGTTACCGGGCACTGCGCAAGACTCGGTTCTTGAGTTGCCAGACTACCAGTTACCTACGGCTTTTGGCGTATTACTATTAACCTGGCAAAAAGTGCGTGGCTTTGTGGTTGGCGCAGGCAAAACCATTGTATTAGTGGTCGCTATTCTTAGCGTATTAAACAGCATCGGAACGGGTGGCGAGTTAGACGCCGAAGGCCAAGAACATTCAATTTTGAGTCGAGCTAGCCAATTTGTTACACCAGTATTTGGCCCAATGGGGATTGAGCAAGACAACTGGCCAGCAACCGTAGGTATTGTTACTGGCTTATTCGCTAAAGAAGCGGTAATTGGCACTTTAAACAGCTTGTATGCCAATGCCAGTGAAGCAGACGAAGAGTGGACTTATCTAGGCCGTTTCCAAGAAGCTGGGCAAACCATTGTCGATAACTTTAATGACTTAAACTACGGTGACCCTCTAGGTATAGCGATTGAAGAAGCTGATAGCCTTGAAGCAGCAGCTGAAATGAACGAAGTTGATTTCAGCACTATGTCGCAGTTGGGCAAACACTTTACGCCTGAATCTGCTGTGTCATTTATGTTGTTTATTCTACTCTACATGCCTTGCGCAGCGGCAATGGGTGCATTGGTAAAAGAACTAGGTATGAAATGGGCGCGACTAATTGGCGTGTGGTCTACCTTACTAGCCTATAGCTCGGCCACTATTTACTACCAAGTAGCCACTTGGCAGCAAGCGCCAGTGTCTGCCAGCGTGTTGTTATTGGCAATGGTATTTATGTTGGCGGTTTGGGTACTATTTTTAAAACGTAAGCGGGCAGAGCATTTTGATATTACAAGCGCTTAAGGAATACATTGAAGCTAACCCTGGGGTTATGCTAAGCCAGCTAGCGAATCATTTCTCATTGAGTGATGACGCCGCGCTAGCGATGTTGCAGCCTTGGGTAAAACGCCATCGACTCCGCTTGGTTAAACTGGGCTCTTGTTCAGGTGGCTGTGGCTGCGGAGTGAGCGAAGAACAGTGGCAGCTATATTGGCAAAATGAAAGCCAAATAGGGGTTACGTGTTAAGCGGCGCAGTGGAAAAATAAAGTAAAAAGGACAGCGTATTCACTGTCCTTTTTTTGGTTTTGTTAGTGGGGTAATTAGCACTAAGGCTTTGTAAATTAGTCTGTAGAACTGTTTGATTGCGTGTATTTTTCAACAAACTGGCTAATAGGCATGGGCTTTCCAAACATCCAACCTTGCCCAAACTCTACATCTAAATCTTCTAATACTTTGCACTGCATTAGGTTTTCTACACCTTCGGCGATGACTTTTAAATCAGATTTCTTGGCAATTTCTACCATGTGCGGCACTAACGACGAGCGAATAGAGCCCGCCTCTAAATCGAATACAAAGCTCTTATCAATTTTTAGGTATTGGCAGCGGAAGTTTTTGAGTTGTTTAAGGTTTGAGTAGCCGGTGCCAAAATCATCAATCGCCACTTCAAAACCTTGTTGAATAATATGATTGATGTGTTGATTAGCGACTAAGCTGTCGAGTTGCAGATCTTCTGTTATCTCGAGAGTAATGCCTCCTTTAAACTGTTGTACTTCTGGCAATGCTTGTAAATCAGCAATGTTGTTGTTTTCAACATCACAAGGGAAAATGTTAAAACTCACTTTCGTATCACTAGTTATTGCACCACTGGCTTGTAACTGACTCAGGGCATCTTTAATGATCATTAAGGTAAAAGGCCAAGTTAAGCGCAGTTTACGTATTTCGGGAATAAACTCATCGGGCATTAATTTGCCGTGTTGATCTTCGAAACGGGTTAATACTTCTCCACCAATAATCCGTTTAGATTTAAGATCGACAAGAGGTTGAATATGACAAACGAAGTAGCCTTTATTGATGCCTCGTCTTACGCGAGAGCTCATACTGCCATGGCGTTTGATTAGGGTGTCAGAACTGATGCTTATCAAAATGCCAAAGGCTGCACTAAACAATAACGAAAAGATTAAAAAACCGAACTTACTTTTAAGGAGGGTGTAGTTATACAAACTGAGCGCAATACAGAAATCGTAGGTCTGGCTACAACGATGAAAATAGTGATAGTTATCATCTACTTCTTCCATTTCATCTAGCTCAGCACGGCGAAACGTACCGGGTGTGCCTATTAAGTGGGTATAGTGTTCATCTACTCGATTTACCACTTCCCATTGGTTATCGCCGTATTCTAAGCTACTGAAGGTATTGTTGGCGATCACAACAGTAAAATTGCCTTTTCGGATGACCATGCCTGAATGCAGGTGATCAAATATAACCAACTGCTGGTTTAACCATACGTCGAAGTCTAAGTTAGTGGTGTAAGTTGGAGGGTCTAATTCCAAGGGAACCTCTAGTTCCCCTCCTGTAGTGGTACAAGCTAAGTGGTTATTTTGTACTAAACCTGCGTCTTTAATGTAATCACTGAGGAATACCGTTTGGCGCATTTTTAGTAAGGACGCTGGGCTACAGTCGTTAATGTTTAAGTTAGCTAAGTCATCTAAGGATTGTATGGTGCTATAAAACACCGACTGGGTGAGGCTTAAAGTATTATCTGCATGATAGCGTTGTGACTGGCTGATGTCGTGCGAAAGAAATTGTAGAGAAATGACAGTCATTAATGCACAAGACAATAGCCCCGCAGTAACGATAAGTATTTGTTGTGTAAAAACTCGCATAAGCTTACATCCATGTACCTTAGTCGTCATAATTAAAGCACAAAAAGTTAATCTAAACCTAGTGCTTAGCGCGGTGTATTACGCTTATTTTTTAAAACCTTAGCCTTAACTTACTGTTCGATTTGTTGCGCTTTTTCGTTAATTAAGCGAATTAGCAAGCTCCCATTGAGTAAGGCGCGTTTTACTAAGGCTAATCCGCCCATGGTTGGGTTGTTTTGAAAGTGTGCCGCTTCAATCGGTAAGTCTTCGGCAAACGAGCTTAGTGCTTGATGTTCAATACACTGTTTAATGGTGGGTAATAAGATATTTTGTGCCGCCATTATTTCTCCCGCTAGAATGATTTTTTGCGGGTGAAATAAGTTAATAGTAATGGCGATGCTATTGCCGAGCATTTTACCTACACGATGCAATACTTGGTGGCACAACATGTCACCTTGGTTGGCTGCTGCGCAGACATCTTCAATGCTAAAGTCACCCTGTAAAATAGACGGGCAACCTTGGCTAATCAGGGTTTTTAATCGCTCTACAATCGCGGTATTGGAAACAATGGTTTCTAGGCAACCTACATTGCCACATTGGCATTTGTCGCCCAAAGGATCGACCTGAATATGACCTATTTCACCCACATCTCGATTCTGGCTCATAAATACTTGGCCATTCACGATAATGCCGGCACCTGTGCCGCTGTGCACACTAATCAAAATGGAATCGAGCACATCCTTAGTTGCACCAAAGTAATGCTCAGCTAGTGCCATCGCACGGGTATCGTTTCCTACATAAGCTGGCAATGAGAATCGTGCTTCTATTAGGCTGGCTAGCGGGCAATCTCGTAACTGGTAGTGAGGAGTGTATACCACTGTGCCTTCGCCTGGATTCACCAAACCAGACAAGGTAACCGCAACCGCAATGAGGTTTTGTGAAGCTTCAAGGTGCTGCTGAATAAAGCTATCGATATTGTTGAGCAGGGTGTTGACTAGGGCGTCTTGTTCCACCTCTGGTACACCAAGATTGCTGTGAGCATGAGATATTCCGCTTAAATCAAACAGCGAAATGTCCATGGTCCCACGGCCTAATCGCACCGAAATAAAGTAGTAATGGCTTTGCTCGGTCATTAAGGAAATAGCCCGGCGTCCTCCGGTAGAGGCCTGTTGGGCAACTTCTTTAATTAAACCGGTAGCTAATAGCTGGCGGGTGATTTTGGTCACGCTAGCAGGTGCCAATTGGCTTTGTTCTGCTACTTTTACGCGAGAGATCGGACCTAATTGGTCAATCATCCCATACACCGCTGCGGTGTTTACCTGTTTAACTTTATCTACGTTTACGATTAATTTGTCATTCATGCTTTGCTTGCTTAAAACTGAGTAAGTTGGCCGTCGCTAATACAGAGCGTGACATTAAAATCTTGGTCGAAGGCCGTTAAGTTGGCAGTGTAACCTGCTTTAATTCGACCAAAGTCCTTGTCTCTATTGATGGCGGTTGCTGGGTACAAAGAGGCCATTCTTAGGCTGTCGCGCATAGATAAACCTACTGATTGTACGCAGTTTTTTACTGCTTGAATCATGGTTAAAGCAGAGCCGCCGAGTGTACCATCATCACCAAAGCAAATCCCATCCTGTACTGTGATTTTTCGCCCAACAAAATCAAAGCTAGTGATATCGGCACCTGCAGCAGCGGTGGCGTCGGTCACTAAACACAGTTTGTGGCGTAATAATCGTTTAGCTATTCTCACATTGGCATCGTCTACATGATGGCCATCGACAATGATCCCAGCAAATAGGTTGTGATCAAAGATCGCGCCTACCACACCTGGCTCACGCCCGGTCATTGGACTCATGGCATTAAACAGGTGGGTTGCAAAACCAGCGCCCGCATTAATGGCTTCGCTAGCTTGTTGGTAATTGGCATTGGTGTGGCCAAGAGACACTAAAATACCCGCTTCTTTAAGCGCGGCTATAGTACTTAGCTCAACATGCTCTGGTGCCAGAGTGACCTTTTTAATGGCATCGCTGTTGTCTAACAAAAAACGCAAACGTTGTTGGTTTAGTTGTCTAATCAGTGCTTCGCTGTGAATGCCTTTTTTATCTACGCTAAGGTAGGGGCCTTCTAGGTGTAATCCTAGGTTAACTGAGCCATGGCTGCGTTGGTGAGCTCGTGATACTTCAACGGCTTGCTGCATCTCTTCGTCATCGGTAGTGATGAGGGTTGGCATGAAGTTAGTGGTGCCGCTTTTAATATTAGACTGATGCATAATCTCTAAATTGCGGGTACTAAAGTCGCCATTTAGCATCACACCGCCACAACCGTTTAGTTGCAGATCTACAAACCCTGCACTTAGCACTGAACCATTTAGGTCAATGCTTCTTATTTGTGGCGATACTTGCTGGTTAGGAACCACCGATGTGATGTGGCCATTTTCAATCAGTACTGAATAGCCGTTTAACAATTCACTACCATCAAAAACCAGGGCATTGGTAAGGGCGTATATCATTCTGTTGTTCCTAAATGTTCTTTATATTGTTGGCTTCAAGCTCTTGAAAGTAGCGTACTGTTTTTACTTTCAATTCCATGGTTGAAGGTTCGTCGCATACTATCATTCCTTTGGGATGTAGTTGTAGCGCAGAAATGGTCCATAAATGATTTACACTGCCTTCTACCGCTGCCTGTAGGGCCTGCGCTTTGTTATGTCCGGTCACTAATATTAAAATCTCTTCCGCATCAAGAAGGGTGCCTACGCCAACCGTAAGTGCTAAACGCGGTACTTCATCAATGTTGTTGAAGAAGCGCGAATTAACCATGCGCGTATCTTCGGTAAGGGTTTTTACTCGTGTGCGCGACGCCAACGAAGAGGCGGGTTCGTTAAATGCGATGTGGCCATCTACACCAACACCACCCATAAACAAGTTTATTTTCCCATAGTGCCTAATTTTAGCTTCGTAATTGGCGCACTCTGCTTCCAAATCTTCGGCATTGCCGTCTAGCAAATTTATATTTTCTGGCTTGATGTCTATATGTGAGAAAAAGTTGTTGTGCATAAAGCTGTAGTAGCTTTCAGGGTGGTCACTTGGAATACCTACATATTCATCCATGTTGAAGGTAACCACATGCTCAAAGCTCACCATGCCTTGTTTGTGCAGCTCAATAAGATGTTTATAGGTGGTTAGGGGAGTTCCGCCGGTAGGGCATCCCAATACAAAGGGTTTGTCTTCGCTAGGATTAAACGACTTAATTTTCTCTGCGATATAAAGTGCAGACCAGCGTCCTACTTGTTCTTTGTCGAGTAAAGGTATGAGTCTCATCGGTATTCTCCACGTAATTTTAAATTAGCTTAGCAGTTTAATTTTAGTCGCGAAATAAGATTTGGATAAAATGTGACTAAAAGCGACATAAAAGCAATTTATGAATGTTTTGATCACACTTTTGGAAGGCTTTATTTGCGAAGGAAATTTAATTATTTACACTGCGAATTAAGTTCTTGGTGGAACATTAAACGAAACACGCTGTGAATTTGAACACCAAGGTCGAGTTGGCAGATGCCGCTGATAAATTTGAATTTGGTTAATAATAGCCATAAAGAGGGACACTATGTTTAGCTATTTACAGAAGATTGGTCGCGCCTTAATGGTACCGGTAGCGGTACTACCCGCAGCCGCTATTTTAATGGGCATAGGTTACTGGATTGACCCAAACGGCTGGGGTGGCAATAGTGCACTGGCGGCTTTTTTAATTAAGTCTGGTGCGGCCATTATCGACAACATGTCGGTACTGTTTGCCATTGGTATTGCCTACGGCATGTCTCGGGATAAAGACGGTGCCGCGGCCTTAGCAGGCTTTGTTGGCTACATGGTGGTTACTACTTTGCTGTCGCCGGGTGCGGTAGAGCAAATTGGTTTAGTGGTACTAAACGATTCTAGCACCTTGGCGTTTTCAAAAATTGAAAACCAGTTTGTAGGTATTATTAGCGGGATTATGGCGGCTGAGTTATACAACCGTTTCTACCAAGTAGAATTGCATAAAGCCTTATCATTTTTTAGTGGTAAGCGTTTAGTGCCTATTCTTACGTCGGTGGCCGGTATCGGTGTTGCCTTTGTATTAATGTACTTGTGGCCAATTATTTTTGGTGGCTTGGTTCACTTTGGCGAAAGCATCACTGGCTTAGGGTCGGTTGGCGCCGGTATCTATGGTTTCTTCAACCGCTTGCTTATTCCTGTCGGTTTGCACCACGCACTCAATGCTGTGTTCTGGTTTGATATGGCTGGAATTAACGACCTTGGTAAGTTTTTGAGTGTATCGGCTGACGCCGTACCGGGTGAAACAGGGCGTTACATGGCGGGTTTCTTCCCAGTGATGATGTTTGGTTTACCTGGCGCAGCCTTGGCTATTTACCACACCGCTAAAGCAGAAAACAAATCTAAGGTTGCCTCAATCATGATTGCTGCAGCAACGGCGTCTTTCTTTACTGGTGTTACCGAGCCACTAGAGTTCGCCTTCATGTTTGTAGCGCCTGTGCTATATGTAGTACATGCCTTACTCACCGGTATTTCAGTATTTATTGCGGCGTCTATGCAGTGGATGGCAGGCTTTGGCTTTAGTGCTGGTTTGGTTGATATGGTGTTGTCGTCACGTAACCCATTAGCCACTAATTGGTACATGCTTATCCCACAAGGTTTAGTGTTCTTTGCAGTTTACTACTTCGTGTTTAAAACCATGATTATTAAAATGAACCTTAAAACACCAGGTCGTGAAGACGCTGACGAAGGTGAAGAAACCTTAAGTGTTGGTGGCAGCCATGCAGAAACTGCTGGTTTAGTATTAACAATGTTAGGTGGAACAGACAACGTAGTACTTGTAGACAACTGTGCTACACGCCTTCGCTTAGAAGTAAAAGACAGCGATCGTGTTGATGTAAGCGGGCTTAAAAAACATGTACCTGGTGTAATTGTGCCAAGTAAAACGGCAATACAGGTAGTGATTGGTCCACACGTGGAATTTGTAGCCAACGAGCTAAAAATTCTCGCCGCCAAGTAGGATATTAAAGAAAGAATAACGCTCTGTAACTGTCGTTATAACTGTACTGTTTGGCCCTCTGGAGAGGGCCTTTTTTATATCTGTTATTTGTTTAACAACTTATTGAGTCGCTTCTATCTGCGAGCTGTAAGCTTGAGTCCCCCACAGAGGTACCGTAGACAAACTATGTTTGTAACTGCCCGAGGTTTCTTTAGTGGAATAAGATAAATACATTAAGGTTTGTGATTCAGCATCGTAAATTCGGCGTATTTTAAGTGACTTAAATAGTATGCTTTTCGACTTTTTAAACACCACTTCTCCCGATTTCGATTTATCGATGCTAGTAATCATAGCCGACGTAATTTCACCCGTTTGGCGACAAGAAATAGACATATCACTGGGGTCAGCAAAATCTAAATCCGCTTCTACATTGGCAATATGACAAGTTACTCCGCTAACAATGGGATCTTTAAGCACGCTAATTTTAATATCTTTAGTGGTTAGTAAGCCTAGAGAGACATCGGCAACTTCATTGCTATCACAAGCAACCAACAGGCTACTGGCAAGGAGCAGGGCGAGGGCATTTTTCATTATAAGTTTCTCTAAATAAGTGACTAATTGTTTAGGTCTTTGGTCTACGCTACTGGTCTTAAAGGTAATTATCAATTAGCGTGAGTAAATTAATTCTAAACTTTAATTCGGTTCTTGCTAACGTATGGCGCGTAGTGGTTTAACAGCTAAGTGGTTTAACAGCTAAGTGGTGTTAAGAGGAAAGTAGAATGAGCAAAGCAACGGTTATTGCCTTAAACCAACAGTTCGAGCATTTGCAGTTTGTGGGTAACCGCACACCAGATTCTAGCGAGGCTGAATTAGCGGGAGCGTTTAGTGAACTGTGCCACTACCGAAACGGTGCAATTTATATTGGGCATTATGCGGGTAGTAGCGAGTGGGAACGGCACAGCCAAGGTGACGAGATTGTGCAGGTGATTGAAGGGGCAACAAATCTGGTTTTATTAACGAAAGACGGTGAAACAAGCTTAAGCCTTAATGCCGGTGAGTTAATGGTTGTACCGCAAAATACATGGCATCGCTTTGAAACACCAAAAGGAGTGAAGGTAATGACCGTAACGCCGCAACCCACGGATCACCAAGTTGATAAGCCAAGCTTTTAACGGAAAATTTTTAACGGCAAGTTTATAACGGTAAGCAGTAATAAGCGCACTTTAAGACCTTGGTTGCAGCTAGGTCGTATTAATCGAAACCGCGCAAATAGGCCTACTAGCAAACACCTATTAACACTAAATGAATGAGACATGGAAAAGTTACTGGTTAGTATTCAAAAAGCAGTGAGCCAAATGGACGTAAAGGAATTGCCATTTTCAGTTTACTCTTCGGTTCACGAGCAAATGTTGCTTAATGTACCCATCTCGAAACCCTTATTAATTGTGGTGATCAATGGCAATAAACAACTGGGCGAAAATGCTTCAATAGCATGTCCTAGTGACCACTTCATTTTCTTAAGTGACAGCCCCGCCATCAATATGCGAAACATTCCTAAGGGTAACTCTTATTTTGCATTGTTGATTGAGTTTGATTACCAAGACTTTAACGATTTACCCAGCAACGTTGCAGCGGCTAGCGAGGTAAAGCCTGATTATTTTGTGGCTAAAACCAACGCTGTTTTAAAACAGTGTTTACAGCAATTTGTAGAATGCAGCTTGTGGGCGCCTAAAGCGCTTCAAAGCTCAAGAAAGAGAGAAATACTAAGCTTGCTTTATTCGCTTGGGCATCGGCAAATCATCACGATGATGGGCAAGCCTAAAGTTAGCCATCGCTTGCACGAGCTATTTCGCGATAAACACTTCAATGACTTATCAATCGCAACTATCTGCGAGCACCTTGCAATGAGCGAATCTACCTTACGCCGAAAGCTAAACGCAGAAGGAACCAGCGTACAAGAAGTGAAAGACCGAGCGCGGCTGGGGCTTGGCTTACATTTGTTGCAAACGAGTGATGAACCCATCGGCTTAATTGCTGAGAAATGCGGTTATCATTCCCCCTCGCGATTTACCGACCGCTTTAAAAGCCACTTTGGTTTAACCCCTTCCGAGCTAAGAAAAACCAGAATGACCGAATAAGGCGAATAGTTGGGGGTTTAAGGGCTAATTACGCTTAAGCGTGCGCGCTAGCATAGTGACTCGTTGATTAAACAAGGATCTATCATGCGTTTGTTACCTATTTGCTGTTTTACTTTTTCACTACTTGGCACTTTACCCGCAGTAGCTAACACCTTCACCTTAACCAGTACAGATATTGCTCAAGGTAAAACGATGAATAAGCAACAAGAGTTCACGGGTTTTGGCTGCTCTGGCGCTAATGTTTCGCCGCAACTTAGCTGGCTTAATCCTCCAGCTGGCACTAAAAGCTTTGCCATTACGGTATACGACCCGGATGCACCTACTGGCAGCGGCTGGTGGCATTGGCAAGTGGTCAATATCCCTGCAACCATAAACTCTCTCGCCTCCGATGCGGGGAATGTAGAAGGGCAAAATCTGCCTATGGGTAGCGAAATGGTAGGCAATGATTATGGCTACAAAGGATTTGGCGGCGCTTGCCCGCCACAAGGGCATGGTGTTCATCACTACCAATTTACAGTACATGCGTTGTCGGTAGAGAAGCTTGATTTACCACAACATGCATCTGGTGCGTTGGCAGGGTATATGATCAATGCCAATACCATTGCATCGAGTACCCTAGAAGCTTTATATAAACGCGACTAATACCCAACTAGCGTGTAGTGCGGTAAACCTTGGCGTAACAGCTTGGGTCTACTGCATTAGCTAATGCTTTTAGCAGCTTTTACAGCCTGGTTTTTTGGGAGCAAATTCTACCAATCGGCCCTCTGCATCTATCGAAAACTGACAGCAAGATTGAAACAGTTGTAATACTTTCTCGCGACTTTTTTGTACGCGCGATTTTAATGTTGAATATTTAATCTGGTGTTGTGCTGCGTAGTCTCTCTGGCCCATGCCTTCTAGTTCAATACTCACCAACATGTCTGCTTCATCACTGGGTAAGGCATGAATAAAAGGCGAGATACAGCTAGCCAGTTGTTGGTGCACACTTTCATCGGCCTCGGTGTACCAAAGCTCATTGTTTTCAAGCTTATCGGCTTGGCCGCGCTGGCGGTAAAAATCAATAATGCTGCGATTGGCAATTTGAAATAGCCACGATTTTACCTTGCTGTGATCTTGTAGTTGGCTAAAGTTTTGATAGGTTTTAATTAAGATTTCTTGCAGAAGATCGTCTACATCGGCAGGGTTAGAAACATTAGCGTGTAAAAACGCTTTCAGGCTTTGTCGATATTGTTGCCACACCTGCTCAATCTTCATATATTTGCTCTGCCGTATATAGAAATCACTAAACCCTTAGCATGAAGTATACAAACTGAGGGTTGTTTTCTTAAGTGTAATTACACTTGCTAACTAGACTAACCGCAGCAAGAGCTTGTGCCACACGCCACTTTTTCTTCAGCTTCATTACCACCCAAATAGGTATTGGTAAGGTAGAAGTCAGTGAACAAGGCTGCAAAATCGTCTGAAACAGTTTTCTCAGCAAGGCCAGTGGCTAATACATTGTTTTGCCAAGCTTGCGCTTTAGGCAGGCCACATAAAAAGTCGAAGCCAGTATGTTGCTTAACAATGTTAGCGCGATGTAATAGTGGTAACCATGCAATATCTACATTGCTCAGCTGGTTAGACTTAAAGAACATAGTCGTGCCAGATAGCTGCGCTTCTACTTTTACAAAGGCTTTAAACAGCTTTTCAGTACGCTCTTCAAAGGTGGCTTTAACTTTACTGCTCATAGTGCTGCATTGCGCTAAATAATGTTTAGAACCTAAGTAACTCCATGCTCTGTCCATGGCGCGCTGTTCGTTAGTTACGTCTGCTTCTATTGGGCCAAACTCATCTTCGATGTATTCGATAATCGCGTCAGACTCAAACAAAGCAGTGTTGTTTTCGGTAATCAATATCGGCACTTGGCCATTTGGCGACATGTCTAAAAACCACTGAGGTTTGTCTTTTAAACTAATGTATTCAATCTCGTAAGGAACCTTTTTAGTTTCTAAAGCGGCGGTTACGCGTTGAACAAATGGGCAAATTTTAAAGCTAACAATCTTAATCATGATGGTCTCATTGTATTAGTGAATTACCTATAAGACGAACCAGATAAGAAAAAGACGAAACTAATTTTAAAAAGTTTTTGTGGCATAGATAAATGAAGGAGGGAGCGGGGGAGGTATCAGTTGCAAAGCTTGCGGGAGCTATGTGATTCAGCTCGATAACGCATTACTGCTTTCTCGAAAGTCCTCCCGACCATCCAACTTTGATTAGGCGAGTGAACCGCAATTTCCCTGTGATTGTATACAGGTAAACGGCCATTCCTCCTTTCCCAAGTATTTGCATCCTTTTCTGCTGATGTTTTTGTTGATTGTTGTCTTAGGTCGCTGATGATACGAGGGGAAAGTGTTAATCTTCACTTCATTAAATGCGTAAAAAGAGGAAAAATGCCTTGTTTAAACAAGGCATTTTTCCTCTTAATAAGTTGTTAGAGCTACACCAGAGGTCGGAGTTAAATGGCACTATATCAAAGCTATGCTAAAGAGCTAATGAGTAAGTTAGGGCGATTAAACGATCTTGTTGGTCATGCTCCTTCCATCGGCACATATCACGAAAACATCGTTGGAAATTACTTAAGAAATTTTATCTCTCGACGGTTCTCAATCAAAACAGGGTTTGTTTACAACTCAGTAAGCAATGAAGTAAGTCCTCAAATGGACATATTGGTGATTGATGAAAATGTACCTTCAGCCTATCTCTTTCAAGATGATGATTTTGTAGTTGCTGTTCCAGATGCTGTTGTATGCGCTATAGAAGTAAAAACAAATTTTGATAAAGAGGCTTTTCTAGATATAGCAAAAAAATCAGAGCAGTATAGAAAATCAAACCCAACAGGATTTAATATTTTAGCGCTATGTTTTAAAGCTAAAGTGGTACAGATTGAAACAGTGGCTAGTTGGTTTGAAAGTGTAGACATTAAAGATTCGTGGCTTAATTATCCTAAGAGCATCACAATATTGGATGATTGCTTAATTGAATCATTTCCTCCTCAATCGGTTCAGCCCTCTGGGGCATGTCGCACTGTATGTAATGATGATGTCGAGGAGAAATCCGAAGCATTGTTAACGCATTTTTTGTTTTCGGTATTGAAGCTCTGTGAATTAAAAGCGGGAGTAAATAGCGACAGAACAATTGGCGCTATATTTTCAGGGGATTTTGATAAATTATTTACGTTAAAGCACAAAGTGTTTAAGTATGGGTCAGGTATGCTTGAACTAGAAAAACTAAATCGTTCTGACGGTTCAAATATTTATTCCAGACCTGAAGAAAAGTAGCTCTAACAAGTCATTTCAGCAGGACAAAAAACAGTTGGTTTTTGCTCGTGCCTCGCTTATTTTAACCAACTATTTTATTGCCTCTGAATGAGGCGTTGATATGATCCCCGCTGTCAACTCGCACAAGTCTATTCCTACCGATTGACATCTGCATAGAAAAACTCAATGAGAGGCCCATGGCAAGCATGTGTCGCGATGCTTCTTGTTGATATTGGAGAAAGAGTGCGAGCTTGGTTACCCGCAACTCATTGTTGAAATAGTTTGCTTCTGCACTGGATTGAGCTGCTTTGCCTCCGTTTAGGTACGCGATTTTTTTTCCAATAAACCTCACCACAATCTATTGACCTCAAGCTAGCTTGAGGTCTTACCTTGGTGCTTTTCAAAAGGAGATTGCAAATGAAGGTTTTACTACTTGGGGCAACGGGAACCATTGGCAGTGCGATATTGACAGATCTATTACAGCATGGGCATTCGGTGCTTGCATTGGCGCGGTCTGATTATGCAGCGCAGACCATTACAGCTAAAGGTGCAGATGTTTTGCGGGGGGACTTACGTGAGCCTCAGTTATGGTCGACCGCTATTCATAGGGTTGATGCTGTTATTCATGTCGCCGCAACATTTTGTGAAGATATGGGAAATATTGATTTACGAGTGGTTAATGAACTAATCGCCCAAGCTAATGCTAAGGGCGGAACAACGCGATTTATCTACACCGGAGGTGTTTGGCTATACGGGGAAACAGGGGATATTGCAGCCACAGAGCAAAGCCCATTTAAGCCAATATCTAGCTTTAGTTGGATGATTGAGAATAGTTCTTTAGTTTTGAACGCGCCTAGTTTGCATACCAATATTATTCACCCAGCAGTGGTTTACGCTAAAGATGCTGGGGTGTTGTCTAGCTTTGTTCCCCAGAATGGCCAAGTAGAAGTATGGGGCTCGCTCGACACTCGTTGGCCGGTAGTTCATACAGATGATCTTGCATCAGCCTATAGGCTTGTTTTAGAAAATGGTAGGTCAGGCATGTCATACAATGTGTGTGGTGAACAAGCGGTAACAGTGGGAGATATTGCTCACTCGTATATAAGAAAAAGTCGATTACCAACCGAGCTATTAGTGCGTTCTGTTGATGAGGTGGTTGCTGAAAATGGTGCTTGGGCTTTAGGGCCAACATTAGATCAATGTATGAACGCAGATAAGATAAAAAGGGAGTTGGACTGGACGCCTACCCATCAGAATATTCTTTCCGAATTGTAATTATTTTTGCATTGGCTGGCGGTATTAACTGGGTTTAGCAGCTAAATAAAAAGACGTCTTCAAACGTCTTTTTTGATTGAGTTAAGCCTCTGCATATTAATGAGTAACGATGCTAAGTACTTTGTCTTGATGACTCGCTACTTAGCAAACTCTATTAACGTTCTACACGTGCTAGTGCTAAACCCATCATAATAAATAGCGAACCAAATATGCGATTTTGTAGCGCCATAAACTTAGCTTTACCTAGCCAAGGTTTAGCTGCGCTAGCTAAGGTGGCGTAACTAAACATGACTGCACAATCGATCAGCACTACGGTGAAACCTAATATTAAGTACTGGCTAGAAAGGTCACTGTTCGGGCTTATAAATTGAGGCAAAAAAGCCGCGAGAAAGATAATAGATTTTGGGTTCATTAGATTAACAATGAAGCCTTGTTTAACTAACTGAGAGCTGCTTTTTTTTGCTTGTGGCTCGGTGCTAAAAGCTTGGCTTTTCTCAAAAAATTTAGTCACTCCCAAATAGAGTAGGTAGGCGGCACCTAGATATTTAATGATGGTGAACGCCAGTGCCGAAGACGCCAGCAGGGCGCCTAAACCAACAGATACAATAAGCACATGGCCTATTAGTGCTAGCTGCAAACCCGCAATATTTTTACAGGCTTGTTTGAAGCCGCCACTTAAAGAGTGGCTAATGGTAGCCACTGCGCCTGCGCCGGGCGATAAACTAAATACAATGCAAGCGGCAACAAACGTAAGCCAAACGCTAAACAACATTGGTAATTCCTTGGTATTGCTAGGTGATTAACGCAATATCGCAGAATTACCCAGAGTTCGTCTAGCCTTTGTTGCCTTAGCTTTGTCTTTTACTGCTTAAAATGGGTACGTATACCACCAAAAACAGCACGCTGGCGGTAATCCAAAGCCCTGCGCTTATGTTCCAAGCTTGAAGTGGGTCTGTAATCGCCATAAATGTTCTAATTAAGGTAGCGGCCACCAAGAGTAAAAACGCCAGCGTAATCACCGGTTTTATCACTAATGTTCTGCCTGTGTGGCCTAAAGATACACGGCTCATCATGGCGAAGATCATTAACCCTATGGCGCCAATGGTAATGAGGTGAAGGGCATTACTAAAAGTAAGTTGCGGTAAGTCGTAACTGGCGCCGAGTAATATTAAGCCTAGTGCCATGAGTAGGTAGGATAAGTGCAATGACCATAACAAAGGCACTTTTACCGTTTTTATCGAGCGCCAGTAAGCTAGGCGCAGCAAATGCAGCAGACCTAAAGCCATCAGGGCTATTGGCACTATGCCAAAGGTAGCGGTGAAGTAGTCGCTAATAAATACAAGCACCGTGGCAATAGCAAATGGGCCTACTAGTTGGTTTATCCAAGCTGGGCATTCAATGGCCTCAGTTTTTGCGCCGCGCACCGTGAAGAAAGGAATAACTCTGCCGCCTACTAAGGCCATCATTATGGTGAATAGCAATACCATAGTGCGGCTTAAATGTAAGGCGAGGGCGCTGTTGCCGTTTAAATCGGCAATTAACATACCGAGGTTGATTAAGGTCATTACGCTGAGTAAAGCGATGAATATGTAATTGCGGCGGTTTTGCGCTTTAAAGACTAACTTACTGTAAATCACAACAACACTTAGCCACCAAAGACCTTGCAGTGCAGTAGCGGCTATTGCGCTGTTGGCGTCGTTTATATAAAACCCAATACGAGCCAAACACCACAGCAATACTAAGCCTGCTAATGCCTTGCCCTTAATACTGGGCTGGCCAGTCCAGGTTTGTACGGCGGTTAAAATAAACCCCACCGCTACCGTTGTGCCAAAGCCAATTAGCATTTCATGAGCGTGCCACACATGTGGGCTTAAGCCTTGGCTACCTATTAACATATTGCCATTAAGCAGCAGGATCCATAAACCAATACTAATAGCAGAGCTTAAAGTAGCCAGTAAAAAGAACGGCCTAAAGGCGAGCTCTAAAATAGCTTGCTGATGCCAATGTTGGGATTGGTCTGTGGCGTTCGGCTCACCAATTTTAATCACTTATAATACCTCTTGGCCTAGTTCGTTTAATCCTACACAGCGTAGCACGTAACCTACTTTTAAAATGCCAGCAAAAACAATGGTAGAGATGTGTGCTGTAATTTGCATGGGAATAGAAAAGCTTTGTGCTAAGGGGTAGGAGATAACAATGGATGAAATGATAATGCTGAGTGAAAGCAACATTAGCCAGTTACCGCCTACTACGCAGCGCATGTATTGTTTTGCTGTTTGGGTGTAAGTGGAGCTTACTAGTAATGGGAATACGGTCATTGTGCTTTCCTCTTTGAAGTAGTGGCGAACTTTAGGTTCTTCACCGTTGTTTTAGAAATAGCAAACGCTGTGCCAAACGCTCAAAGCCAGGTTTAATGGCGTTTAACGGGATGATTTTTGTTGGAGGTGTCAATATGACTTCTTGATAAAAAGTGTCAATTAGACTACTTTGAATTTAAATGACGGAGGTGATATGTCAGACATTTCTTCAAAGGCACTGATTGAACTGGCTTTAGATTTAGCCCAAAGCCTTAGTACTAAAGATCGCTTTGATCGTTTATTAGACACGGTACGCAAAACCATTAGTTGTGACGCGGTGGCTCTTTTAGCTTTACGCGGCGAAGTACTTAGCCCCTTAACTTTGCAAGGTTTGAGCCGCGATACTTTGGGCCGGCGTTTTGTTTTATCGGAGCATCCTCGCTTTCAGCAAATATGCAGCTCCAATACGCCGGTACGTTTCCCTGCCGATAGCAATTTGCCCGACCCCTACGATGGTTTGTTAATTGATCGTGAAGGTGATTTACCAGTGCATGCGTGTATGGGCTTGCCTTTGTATTTCGATCATAAACTGATTGGCGTGCTTACTTTAGATAGCTTTACACCCAAGGTATTTGACGATATTCCAAGTCGCACATTAGAAGTTATTTCGGCGATGGCGGCAGCCAGTTTAAATACTGCGCTCACCTTAGATTTGTTAGAGCAGCAAGCACATCATTCACAGCAAGTATTAGAAGAATTAAACCAAGCAGCCTGGCAAACCGCCAGTGAAGAACTGATTGGCGAAAGCCCAGAGATGCAGCGCTTAAAACAAGAGATAGCTTTAGTCGCGCCGTCTGATTTTACTATCTTAATTCAAGGTGAAACAGGGGTGGGTAAAGAGCTGGTTGCGCGTTCTCTTCACATGCAATCGGGTCGATTTAAAGCACCTATTGTTCACGTTAACTGTGCGGCCTTGCCCGAGAACTTAATTGAAAGCGAGTTGTTTGGCCATGTAAAAGGCGCATTTACCGGCGCGGATAAAACCAGAGCCGGTAAGTTTAGCGTGGCAGACGGCGGCACTATTTTTTTAGATGAGATTGGCGAGTTACCTTTAGCGGCGCAAAGTAAATTGCTAAGGGTACTGCAAAATAAAGAGATTCAAGCGCTAGGCCAAGACAAGATCCAAACAGTAGATGTACGAGTGATTGCCGCCACCAATCGAGATTTAGCCGAGGAAGTAGAGCAAGGGCGTTTTAGAGCAGATTTGTATCATCGCTTAACGGTGTATCCAGTTACGGTACCTGCTTTGCGTTTACGCGCAGGTGATGTACAGCTACTAGCGGGTTACTTTGTAGAAGTACTTAAACGTAAATTAGGAATTGGCCAGTTAAAACTGCAAGCCGATTTGGTGAGTTATCTTAATCAATATGATTGGCCCGGCAATGTGCGGGAATTAGAGCACCTTATTAGCCGCGCAGCTTTAAAAGCAAGGTCTCGCCAGCAACGCCAAGAAATAGTGCGCATAAGCATAGACGATTGCGGCGAGTTAGCACCTAGTGAATATGTTGCGGCGGAACCCGTTGCCGTGAGCCACGCATTAACGAGCCAAGGGCTAAGCCTGCGTGAAGCTACAGACAACTATCAGCGTGACATTATTGCAAATACTCTTGAAAAGCATGGTGGCAGTTGGGCAGCGGCAGCGCGTGAGTTATCGACCGACAGAGCCAACTTAAACCGCTTAGCGAAACGTTTAGGCTTAACTGTGAGCAAAGTGATTAGCCGTTAATCTTTAATATGGTGTGTTGCGTACTATTGTTATTAAACAGTAGTTAAGCAAGGGAATGTATATGAGGCTTTTATTTAATGGACTAGTCGTTGTTACTGCGAGTTTGCTGGTGAGTGCAGGGCTGCAAGCCGCCCAATATGCGCGAATCAACACCGATGACGGTGTAGTGTGGGTAGAGCGTAAGGGAGAAACCCTGCATCACTTAAGTGATTCGCCGTTAGCGGGTGGTGAGATAAAGGCTAACTCTACGCCTGTTAACAAGGCTGAGTTTGTATTGCCGGTTGAGCCTGCCACGGTATTTGCAGTCGGTTTGAACTACCGCAGCCATGCCGGTAATGCTGGCGCTAGTAAACCAGAGATATTTTATAAATCAGCTAGCTCGTTGAGCATAGGGGGCGAGCTAGACTTACCAGCTGATGCTAATAACGTACATTTTGAAGGTGAACTCGTGGTGGTGATAGGCAAACCATGTGCAAAAGTGACTAAGCAGCAGGCTAGCAATTGCATATTTGCCTATACCGCTGGCAACGATCTCACCGAGCGCTCTTGGCAAGGGCAAGATTTGCAATGGTGGAGAGCCAAAGGCGCTAATGGCTTTGCACCAATATCTCCTTGGTTAACCACGGTAAGTGGAGAGAACACCTTTACTGTGACGACTACACTCAACGGTAAAGTGGTTCAGCAAGAATCAAGCAGCAATATGATTCATTCGGTTGAGGATATTGTTAGCTACATTAGCCAATACGTTACTTTGCAGCCTTGGGATGTGATTTTTACGGGGACACCTGGGCGAACTCAAGCATTAAAAAGTGGCGATAAGGTTAGTGTGAGTATTGCAGGCTTGGGCGAGGTGCTTACTCAAATCAAGTAAGCACCAGAGTGGTTTACAGCGTGTGTTTACTTAACCGGGGTTAAGCCTTTATCTCGGTTTTTCTTAGCGCCGTCTAAGTCGAAGTCTGCTGAGGCCCAAGCTGCGGCTTCTTCAAAGCTGAATTTGTTAGCGGCCCAGTCTTTGGCGGCGGTTAAATCGAAACCAGAATCTATCCAGCCTCTGGCGTCAATGGCAGTAAAGGTTTGCCCCCAAGAAGTAATTTTAGCAGGGTCAGTAAATTTCTGGTCAATAAACTCTTTTACTTGTGGCTGACTCATTCCTGCTCGCACATAGGTTTGAACTTGTTCTACATTTACGCCTATTTCTTTCCAAGCTGCGATTTCAGATTCCGACATACCATCCCAAGTGGGAGTGCTGGAACAAGCCACTAATAACAGCAATCCAAATGCAACGCTTAATATACGCATATTTTATTCCCTTAATTATCAACAATAGCCTTCTAGAAATATAAACCATAACCACGAAACTGCCATTTGTTAGGGCTGTTGTAAGGCTAAAGTGGTAAGGAAAACGGCTGAGTTTAAGTGCGGGTAGGCTATCTTTTCAACGCTTGATTGATGGTTGCTTGTGCTGAGCTGAATAATCAGTGATTATACGGGATTAAATTAGATATTCGGTATATATAGGTAGGCTGGTATGAGTGAGGCGGACAATCGCCCTAGCAATTTCATTCGTCATATTATTGATGAAGATCTTCAATCGGGAAAACATACAAGTGTGCATACACGTTTTCCTCCTGAGCCAAACGGCTATTTGCACATCGGCCATGCTAAGTCGATTTGTTTAAATTTTGGAATTGCTCAAGACTACCAGGGTGCATGTAACCTACGCTTTGACGACACCAACCCAGAAAAAGAAGACATTGATTACGTTAACTCTATTCAGCAAGACGTTAAATGGCTGGGCTTTGAGTGGAACGATGAGGTGTGTTATTCATCAAACTATTTTGATCAGCTACACGCTTATGCAGTAGAGCTGATTGAGAAAGGTTTGGCGTTTGTATGTTTCTTAAATGCAGAAGAGTCTCGCGAGTATCGTGGCACCTTAAGCCAACCGGGTAAAAATAGCCCTTACCGAGATACCTCAGTAGAAGAAAATTTAGCCTTGTTCGAGAAAATGCGAGCGGGCGAGTTTAAAGAAGGTGAGTGTTCGTTACGCGCTAAAATAGACATGAGTTCTTCGTTCATGTGTATGCGTGACCCAGTGATTTATCGTATTCGTTTTGCTCACCACCACCAAACCGGTGATAAGTGGTGCATTTACCCAATGTACGATTTTACTCACTGTATTTCTGATGCTATCGAAGGCATTACTCATTCTTTGTGTACCTTAGAGTTTCAAGATAACCGCCGTTTATACGACTGGGTATTAGAGAACATCACTATTGATACGGTACCGCATCAATATGAGTTTTCACGCTTAAACCTTGAATACACGGTTATGTCTAAGCGTAAGTTAAATACCTTAGTCACCGATGGCCATGTAAATGGTTGGAATGACCCACGTATGTTGACCATTGCCGGTTTACGCCGCCGTGGTTATACCGCTGGTTCTATTGTTGAGTTTTGTAAGCGTATTGGCGTGACCAAAATGGAAAACATGGTAGAAATGCCAATGTTAGAAGCCTGTATTCGTGAAGACTTAAATGCCAATGCGCCACGTGCTATGGCGGTATTAGATCCGATTAAAGTAGTTATCGAAAACTATCCAGCTGATAAAGTAGAGCAACTAAGTGCGCCGCTTCACCCAAGTGAAGATATGGGCGAGCGTGATGTACCGTTTAGTCGTGAACTGTACATTGAAGCAGAAGACTTCCGTGAAGAAGCCAACAAGAAGTTTAAACGCTTGGTAATTGGTAAAGAAGTTCGTTTACGTAACGCTTATATGATTAAAGCTGAGCGTTGCGACAAAGATGAAAACGGCAATGTAACTACGGTTTACTGTACTTACGACACCACCACCTTGGGTAAAAACCCTGAAGACGGTCGCAAACCTAAAGGTGTTATTCACTGGGTATCGGCTGACCATGCTAAGCCTGCTGAAATTCGTTTGTACGATCGTTTGTTCACAGTACCTAACCCAGCTGCTGAAGAAGACTTTACCCAAGTGCTTAACCCTGAATCTTTAGTGGTTAAACAAGGTTTTGTTGAACCTAGCTTAGTGACTGCGCAAGCAGAGCATGCGCATCAGTTTGAGCGTCAAGGTTACTTCTGTGTAGACAGCCAAGATTCAAGCCCAGAAAAGCTAGTATTTAACCGTACTGTGGGTTTGCGTGATACCTGGGCAAAAATAGGCGACTAGATCGTCAGTTACCGCCTTTATCGAGATTAATGGAGTTGTATCGATGAGCAAAACGGACATGGTAAGTGAGCAAGACGCATTAGTGGGTCGCGATACTGCGATTACTCTTGATGGTGTTCATGCGGTAAACGGCAGTAACTATTTGCAAGCAACTGCGGGCTTAACAACCGCTTACTTTGGATTAGGCTGCTTTTGGGGAGCAGAGCGTTTGTTTTGGCAGCAAAATGGTGTGGTATCTACCGCGGTAGGATATGCAGGTGGTTACACCGCTAATCCTAGTTACGAGGAAGTGTGCACCGGCCTTACCGGTCACACCGAAGCGGTAAAAGTCGTATACGACCCAAGTGTGATTAGTTATCAGCAGTTGTTAGCGTGTTTTTTTGAGCAGCATGATCCTACTCAAGGAATGCGTCAAGGCGGCGATGTTGGCACTCAGTATCGCTCAATGATTTTCACGAGTAATAGTGAGCAAGCCAGTCTTGCTCAGCAGGCTCAACAGGCCTACCAGAAAGCCTTGCAAGGCGAAGGGTTAGCGCGAGCGATTAGTACAGAGATAGTTGATTTTGAGGAGTTTTACTATGCCGAACTTAATCATCAGCAGTACTTACATAAAAACCCTAACGGCTATTGCGGACTAGGTGGCTTAGGTGTTTGTTTACCGCCTTGGTTACAAGACTAATTCGTCTTTCATAAAAAAAGCAGCCTACGGGCTGCTTTTTTGTTGGTTTATCTTTAACAAAACCGGATTAATGCTTTGACCAATCGAGTTCAATTTTCATTTCTGAATGACTGCTAGGTAATCCGCACATCTCGTCGTACGCCGAATGGTGTATTAACCACACTTTATCTGGATGCTGTTGCTGGTAGTGCTGCTTAACGCTTGAAAGGCTGTTAAATCGTTTTGGATGGCTCTTGCTCTGAGCAGGGTTAAGGTTCTGCTCGCAAACTAGGTAAATATCGCCTTCGTGAGAATTAATAACGAGTTCCATTTTGTTTCCTAACCGTGATTGCACTTAATAGTGAATACGTAGCAAAGATCAAAATAGATGAGTGGCCAGGATAATAAAGGAAGAGGGAACTGGGGGAGGGTAAATCCACCCCCAAGATTTCTAAGCTAGCGGCGTAACTTTAAGATACTAATTGGGCAGCTTATGCCTAATTTTTCAGCGGCTTGCTTAAAACCGGCCTCTAAATTCTCAAAACTCAAGTTTGAGGTAAATTCCATGCATAACATGTCTCGCTCTTTTTCGATGTTCCATAATACGGCTTCATCAGAAGTGGCGGTTTGGATCAGCGGTAGTGCTTGTGTTATTGCTGCGCTTATTTTTGCTTTATATCTCATGAATCACCTTTAAGAAAGTCAGGGTCGCAGATCACTCACTTTCAAACTACTAGATATTTAATGTTCCAAGGGTATTAGGGCAGTAGTGCAATTGGACGCCGCCGTACGGCATTTAACTACTGCTCCTTAATCATCATCCATGACAAAGCCATCTTAAAGCACTTTTGATTACAAGACTGTGTAAAAGTTCGCAAAATACGATAAATATGACTTTTTTGAGTTAATTATAAGTTTTTAGTGCTGAAAATTGACATTAAACTTAGCGATTAATTGGTCAAGATGTAATCGCTATATATTTCAGTTACCTAGCATCTATTGTTATTTCAGACACTAGTTGATGTACTAAGTTATCTAGGGTATTAAAGTCGTCTTCGTTTAAAATTTGGTTCTTTGCATTGCTCGAAAACGGCAGTAACTCTAACCAACGAGATACCACCCAACTTTCGTCGTCGTAGGCAAAAAAATCGGGGTGTTGTTCGTACAAGCTGTGTTGCACTAAAACTTGCTGTAATTTCTCACTGAGATCATCTTCAATAGGATTTGCTTGTTCAAGTGACCAAGCAGGTTTGTTTTTTGTTAGCGCACTATAGAGTTTATCATCCGCTTGATTAGTATCGCTGAGTTCGACGCGCTCTAAGCCTCTAATTGTTATGCCTAACATGCCATCTTCAAGCTGCTCAAAATCTTCAATTATGCAATGCACACCAATGTTGAATTGAGGGAAGTCTTCATTACTGGGCTGGCATAGCACAAAGCCTTTGGCTTCTTCACTGGCGATAGATACCAGACGTAAATAACGAGGCTCAAAAATTCTTAGCTGGCTTAAGCCACCAGGCAGTACCAGTAGATCTAGTGGAAACAAGGGTAATCGCATAGTTCACCTTATCTTAATCAAACTATGTATTTAACTACGTGAGTAAATCGGTAGTTGATCAATGTTGATGGTGCTTTATCAATATTAGCTGATAGGAATGCCGCTGTGAAAGCGAAAAATAGGATCTGTTTGTTGTATAAGCTCGGCCTCTGCTTGGCCAATTTGCTGTATGCGAGATTCTAGTTGCTCTTGCGGGAGAATACTGGCGGCTAAACTTAGGTAATCTTGATAATGTCTGGCTTCTGAGCGAAGCAAGGATTGATAAAACTTACCGATGTCTTGGGGTAAGTGGGGCGCTAATAAGGCGAAACGCTCACATGAACGGGCTTCTATATATGCACCAACGATAAGTTTATCGGCTAATGCTTGTGGCTCAAAGTGGCGTACTTGGCGAATTAAGGCTTTTGCGTAACCGCCCGCACTGATGTTTTTATAAGACACTTGGTGGCTGTTCATTATTGCGCAGACTTGTTCGAAATGATGTAACTCTTCTCTAATCAGTAGTCGCATTTTTTCTATTAATTGAGCTTGAAAAGCGCTTAAGCCGGCGTTTACCCCGCGCTGGCTATCTCGGCTAAGTGCTGAATATTGGTTTGCCATGCTGCGGTTGTTAAGGTTTAGCTCTTGGCTTAATTGCTCTACTAATGAAGGTAGTATGTAGCATCTAGTCATTATGTTTAGTGTGGCGTGCGCTAAATCTTGTTGTTCTTTACTCGCTTGCCGAATGCCTTGAGGAAAAAACCACTGCTTAAAACCTTCAACAGACCATTTTCCTGCTCTAAATATTAGGTACTCGTAGGGCGCGAGTAGGTTTTTTAGCTCTTGCTGTAACTCGGGCGCGCTATTTGTTACATATTTGCTGATCAGTTTGCTAGCAGTAGCGGCTGCTTTCCATTCAGCATTTGCATGGTCGGTAAGCAGTAAACTGAGGTTCTCTGATTTACGAGCTTGCTCTATCCAAGCTTGAGGAGTTGAGCAAAATAAGAATTGATTGGTCGGTGCGAGTAGAGAGCTATATGGCATAGTGGTAAAAAAGAGTCCGTTTTCTGTCACTTCGCGCAGTTTCACCCATTTGGAGGCTTGTTTTCAAGTACTTGATGCGTACACTTAACGCTTCTTAAAAGATGAGATGGTGTTATGGAACACATTAGCCAACAGTTTGATCAACTGCTAGCCCCACTAGAGCAGCTAAGTAGTTTATGTAGAAAACTACCTAGCGGCGAAAAGAAAAACGCCTTAGAAAAGCAAATCGCGTTAATTAAAGAACAAAATGAACAAGCTAAGTTAGAGGCTTATCAGTTAATCAAGAATCCGGTTTAACCTCTTCACCGCTTTGTTGTTCGGCATCTTCCTCAATAAGTACTGCTTTATCGTCCTGAGAGCTAACATTTAGGCTCGTAGCTTGGTCTAAGGCAAGCTCGGGGTCTTTGTCTAAAACATGGTCTAACGCCTGCTCTTCAATGGGTTCTTGCTCAATACCTTGCTCTGTTTGTTCAGTCTGTAGTTCGTTTAGCAACGCTTCAAATGTGTTTACGGCAATGAGGGGAGGCGCGGGGACTAAGGCAATATTCTGTTGAAGTAAAAACTGTTGCTGCTGAACACTTAGTTGTTCAGTATTACTATTAAGCAGCAATCCTTGAATCACCTCTAAACTAGTGGCTAAATCAGACTCTAAGTATTGCTGCCTAGCGCTGGTTAAACGCAGTTTTTGTTTTAGTTCCCAAGTTTTATACCCTTGTTCTGGGTTGAGCGAATTGGGGACTGGCAACACTGGGGCTGGCGTTATGATTGATGGTGCAGGTTGTTGGCTAATCAATGCGTTTAGCTTTTTCTCACTTTGGTACCAATTAGATGCCAAAATCATAATCGCGATCAGCAACACACTGGTTACCGCAGGAAATACTACTTTTTGTAATTGTTTGGTTTCTTTTTGTTGAGCTTTTTTAGCGACGGCTACACTGAGCTTTTGAATATAAAATTGCTGCTGGTGGATGGTTTTCCTTAGCGCTAAAACTTGTTTGTTACTGCTATCCAGAGGTTGATTTATTGCTAGAGAGCCTTCTCCAATCATGAGTTTTTGATAGCTATTTTTAATCATCACCATCAACTCAGCAGAGCCGCCTTTATCGGGGTGGCAGCGTGAGGCAAGTTGTTTGTAACGAGATTTTATTTGTTCTTCTGTAGCATCTTCATGAAGATCAAAAAGCTTAAAATGCGTAGTCATGGTGCGTGTAACTTTCCCTGTATTTCTGTGAATAAGCATACAAACTTTTAATGCTTTTGTCTTAATTAATCACCGTTAAGCAATGCAAACTTTGATGCCTTTATCGGGTACAATCGTGCTGCTTAACAAGAGGTAAAGTGCATGCAATATCAAGTCGCGTTTAATATTGAAGATTTTATGGCCAATTATTGGCAGCAACAGCCATGTTTACTTAAACAAGGGATGCAGGCATTTATTGATCCATTAAGTGCTGAAGAATTGGCTGGATTGGCAATGGAGCCTGAAATTCAGTCGCGCTTGGTAACCTCTAGGGGCCAGCAGTGGCAAGCTGAATTAGGCCCTTTTGAAAACTTTGATCTGCTCGGTGATTCTCATAGCTCGTTGTTAGTGCAGGGTGTTGACCATTGGCACCCCGAGGTGGCGAAACTGGCTGAAGCATTTCAGTTTATTCCTAACTGGCGTTTTGATGATGTAATGGTCTCTTATTCAACGCCGGAAGGCGGGGTGGGACCGCATATCGATCAGTATTGCGTGTTTATTATTCAAGGTGAGGGCAAGCGCCATTGGCGGGTGGGTAAAAAGCAAATGCTTAAAGAGTTTGCTCCTCATGCCAAACTTAAACACTGTGAAGCTTTTGACGCTGAGATTGATGTCATTCTAGAGCCTGGTGACGTACTTTATATTCCACCAGGTTGCCCACATGAAGGTTATGCAGTCGAACCGGCCATTAATTACTCCATTGGCTTTAGAGCGCCTAATGCTAAAGATTTATTGTCAGGATTTGCTGACTATCTATTACGCCATGACTTAAGCTCTAAACGTTTTGCTGACCCGAAACGCTCTGCGACTCAAGAGTTTGGACGGATCGCTGAAAACGACAGCTTAGCACTAAATAAGTTAATGCAAGGATTACTTAATTCGCCAGAAGCCACCGCGCAGTTTTTGGGTGAGCACTTAAGCGAAAACGCCCACAGTTCGGATATTGTGGTACTGATCGGTAGCGAAGATGAACTAGGGTACTCAGAATTACATGCCTGTATGGAGCAAGGCATTGCTTTAACTCGCTGTGCAGGTATTAAGGCGCTTTATCTGGATGTACTGCCTTATCAAATATTTGTTGATGGCCAAGCTTATGCAATACCTAATTGCTCGTGGGCATTAGCTAAAACGATGTGTGATAAGTCGGTTGTGGATAGTTACTCTTTGCGTGCTTTTGATAAAGATAGTAAACAACTCGATTGGCTTATCGATTTAGTTAATGCGGGTTACTGGTATTTTGATGGGCAATGCGATGAGTAAATTACAAACTGTTATAACGCAAACAAGGTAGGAACAAACTGGCAGCAAGAGCGCGGCTGCCGTTTAAGTGTACTTTTTTGCGCTGTTACACGTGTATTCGCCAATGCAAAAAGCTTTAAACATCCCTTGGTTTCTGAAATCAAAGGATCGAAAGCTATTGCAGTGAGGAATTGCTGTATGAACGGGGGAATGGCTAGCAGTTGTGATACTTTCTGGTAAAATCCCTCAGCAAATGAATGTTCCCCGTTAAATCAGCATGTAAGCAATCATAATTTGCTGATTTTTCGCTTTAAATATAGGACTGTTTACCATGAGTCTTGCTGATAAAGTATTAGCAGTGAATAACGATTTACCCATTCGCACCGACAGCCCAGTACATAGCGGTAAAGTACGCTCCGTATATTGGTTAACCGAAGCCGACAGCAAACGACTCATTAAAGAAAAAGGCTATAACGTAGCAGCTGATACACCGTTAGCCATTATGGTGATAAGCGATCGTATCTCTGCCTTTGACTGCATTTGGCATGGTGAAGACGGCCTAAAAGGCGTTCCAGGTAAAGGCGCTGCCTTGAATGCGATATCTAATCACTGGTTTAAGCTGTTCAAAGAGCAGGGCTTAGCCGATAGCCACATTCTAGACATTCCTCATCCTTTTGTATGGATTGTACAAAAAGCCCGTCCGGTAATGATTGAAGCCATTTGTCGCCAATACATTACCGGTTCTATGTGGCGAGCTTACGATAAGGGCGAACGTAACTTTTGTGGTATTGATTTACCAGAAGGGTTAAAGCGTGATCAAAAGCTGCCTGAGTTGCTCATTACTCCTTCTACTAAAGGCATTCTAAAAGATATTCCTGGTGTACCAGAAGCTGATGATGTGAACGTAACTCGCAACAATATTGAAGATAACTATGCGGCCTTCAAGTTTACCTCGGCCTCTGATATAGACGTATACGAGAACCTATTAAAGCAAGGTTTCGATGTTATTAGTAAAGCGTTAAGTGATATCGACCAAGTGTTTGTTGATACTAAATTTGAGTTTGGTTATGTCACCGATGCGCAGGGTAACGATAAACTAATCTACATGGATGAAGTGGGGACACCTGATTCATCACGCATTTGGGATGGCCCGCAGTACCGCCAAGGTAAAGTGGTTGAAAACTCGAAAGAAGATTTCCGCCAAACCTTGCTTAGCTACTTCCCTGATCCAGATATTTTGTTAAACAAAAATCGTATGCCTGAACGTGAAGCATTGGCTCGCGATAATAAATTACCAGTAGAAGTGTTAATGAAAATCTCTAGCACCTATATTGGTATTGCTGAGAAGATCACCGGCTCAAAAATTGTTATGGGTGATAACCCTAAACAAGAGGTGGTGGATATTCTCCGTCGAGACTACGACTTAATCGCCGACTAGATAAAAAAGAACAAGGCAAATATGCCTTGTTCTTTTTTGCTCGACTTAACTTTAAGCACTAACTTAACGTTAACTGACTAAACTGCTTAAGGCATCTTTAACCGCTAATTCATTTTGTTGAATACAGGCTTGGTTTAGCTCATTCAAGCTTTTCTCTAGTGGTGCTAAAGAAAACTTCCCAGCGTCGCGCGCAATATGGTTTATATGTTGTTGTATTTCAGGCCAGCGCTGTTCTCCAACATAGCCATTGATTAGGCTCGCTCTATTTTTGGTTTCAATAGTAAATACCCGATACAACTCATTTAAGTAGCTTTCTTTGAAACTATGTTGAGTCAAGCTAGCACCCGTTTTACTGGTCAAAGTAGCGCAATCTGTACCCTTTAAGTCATTGGAATTTAGCTCACTCAGTGATTTGATCAGGCTTAAGTAATTAAATTCAGAAAGCTGATGCGTATGTAATAACTGCTCATCGTCGCAGATTGATTCAAAGCCCTGACCAAATTGTTGATCGAGTTGAATGGCATTCACTAACTGTTGCTGAGTGAGAGGGCCAACTAAAGGGTAGTAATTTACGCCTTGAAGTTGCTCTGCTAATAGTGCTGAATTTGACTCTGTATCTGTTACTACTAATAAAGAAGGGCGCTGACTGCGCTGTTTAACTTGCTGAATACGTTTTGAATTAAGGTCTTCAGCCTTAATCAGCAGGTAGTCCACTTGGTACAAGTTTTTGATTTGGTTATAGGCTTCTTGCCACACTCGATGTTGCCAATTAAATTGCAGTTGACTTGTTTTAAGTTCTTCAAAGTCATGTTTGGACTGACTAAACGAGGCTATGCTTAAGTTTGTTCTAGTCGTCTGTAGTTCTAGATCTTCTGCTTTAATAATTGCTTGAGCAATATCGCTAAGATTCTGCTGTTCTTCGCTTTCTTCTTTCAACGATAACGTGGCCATTAAGTAGCTATTCGCTTTTGCCCTAAGGCAAGTTAGATGAGAGTGGTTAGTTTGTTGTATCTGAGAATCATCTTCAAGTAGTTGCAGAGTTTTGATTTGGTTAAGGTTTAGCTCATCAAGCTCTGTTGGCAATTGTTTATCTGTGCTGATGTATACCACCTCGCGGCTATCATCTATCTGAGTATATTGCGCTTGCTCTATTACTTCTATGCCTAGCAGTTGTAATTGCAGGCTAAGACAGCGCTGAACAAACGGATCAGGTAAGGCGACGACGCACTGGGTTGTTTGAGGCTTGTCTTGAGCCGAAAACAATACTTGATCGTTTAAGGCCGCAAAATCAAAGGTTAAACTTAAGGTATCTTGGCTTTGTTGTTGCCTAGCATTAACTTGCTTGGTTAGTGCAGCGCTGCAGCCAATGATTGATTGTTGTAACTCGCTTAAAACCGGCGCATTCTCGCTGTCTATGCTAAACACCAATTGCTCTTGTTCAGTGGTAAGTTGAAACAGCACCTGTGAGCCCTTTGGGTACAAAGACACTAAATACAACTGAAGATGTAAAATGGCACTTAGATGTTCGCTGTTGACAAAATACTGCTGTTTTACTTCAGGGCTCACCACTAACGACCAACTCAAGCTTTTTGACCTGTACAAGGGGCTGAAGGTGAGTAAATGACTTTCTAACTCGACTAATATAGACCTAGCTTGAAGGGCAATATCAGCTTTATGCGCTTGTTCCCAAGGTAAGCACTTCATAAGAGTACTTAAGCGAAGTTGTGCGTCTAACGCTTGGTAATTAAGCGTGTGTGAAAATGCTAATTGGCTAGCATTGTTTAACTGATTTAAGGCTTCTATACAGCCTGCTTTTAACGGTGTGTAGAGCGAAGCAAGTTGTAATTGTTCAATGCGTTGCTCACGTTTTTGCTTACTCGCCAGGTCGCTTTTATGTTCAGGGATCGGACTCAGACTAACTAAATAAAGACTGTCTTCATTAAAAGGTAAGGCTACGTGGGTTGCCGCATAGGCTTGTTGATTCTGTTTGCTTGATGCCAGCATACAGAAGCTCTCGGGGAAGGATACTAGTAGCTCCATAAAATCAGCAGGCTCATAATCCTGATTGTTTACCGTATGAAAATAATTATTTAGGTTTATTTTAATCAGTTTATTTTTATCTACTCCTAAAAATGCCAAGCCTATCGGACTAGATTCAATGATGTGATTATGCTCATCAACAATGAAGGTGGCATTGTCAGCATGTTCAAGCAAGGCTTGTTTTAAACTGTTCGCTCGACTAGATAACTCAACCAGTTGCTTTAACTTGGTTTTATCTTTTTCGTGTTTAGATTTAGTACGAGTGAGCTCTTTCTGTAGTTTAGTATTGGCCATTTCCAAGGCGGTTTTAGAGCTAGTGACTAAAGGCTTTTGCTCCCCCATACTGGGCTCTTTTTGGATTTTGGTATCATTCTTTGAAGGGGGTTTGTGCTTATTTAACAAACTACTAGCGATAAGGCTTAAGGCAAGCTGTATTAAAAGTATCGCAATAATTAAATTGATAAGTGCTAAACGATGAGGGTAAAGCCAATAGTAAACATTGCTGGGAGTGGCAAACTCTATTTCTACCCAAGCAACAGGGTTTATTTGGCTGGCTGGCCGTTGTTGGTTATCAACTTGTGCGGCTAATTTATTGGTTTTTTGGGCGTCTGATTGGTTTGATTTACGCGCTTCACCTGCCTCTGCCATTAATTGCTTAGAACTTTGATCAGTCACTTTTACGTAGTTAATGCTTGGTGATTTAAGGAGTTGCTGAGCTAAGTCGGTAAGGATATTTTTGTTTTGTGTATTCACCGCTCGGCGCGCGCTTATTTCAAATAAGCTGAGAGCGGTGTTAACTTCTGCTTCAATTGCTGCGGTGTGCTGCTTATAAAGAAAAGGTAAGCTAATTGCTGCTAAGCTGGCAATAACGATGATGCTTAATAAGTTAAACAGTAATGTAGATTTCAAACGCGTTCTCACGGGCATCCTTGCTAGCTAAAGCTCAAAAATTTGGGCGCTTAATGCGCCCGAGTCATTAAAATGCGTAACCTAGTCGTAGATAAATGCTGTCAAACTCAACCTTTCTAAAGGTTTTAGCATTGTCTTGGTCGCGCTTATAGTAATTGTAACCACCGCCAATGTCCCAACGTTGGTTAAAGGCATAATTTACACTTAAATCAGAAGATACAACTTCACCGTCTCCATTGTTGCCGTACTCACCGGCCAAAGCTAGGTTTACGCTTGGGGTAAAATAGTAACCAACAGTGGCGTTGACTAAAGGATAAAATAGCCATTCTTCTTCGCCAGAAAGCTCGCTAGAAAAGCTAGAGTCTGGGTAAAGGGATGCTTGGGCATATTGCACTAATAAGCCTAAACCTGCTTTGGCAATCCACTGTTTGTCTAGTTGTAGGTCATATTGCCAGTTTACCGCGTTATCCCACACTTGGTATTGGGCATAAACATCAGTGCTACCTTCTACTTTACCTTGGTCACGAGCTTCGTAAGGTTGAGTCTGGTAGCTAAAGCTATGTTGGTCGCTAGCAAACCAGGTCCAGCGCGCTGCGGCAGTGGTTACTGTATCCTCTTGGCCAAATTCAATATTTTGGTCGTTGGCAAAACTACCGATATCATTTGATTTTAAGCGGGTAGGGCCAAGTAAAAAATCGAATTTGAATTGCGGATCAAAAGTAGTTGTCGGCTTTTTAGAGCGTGTCCCCCCTTCAAAAAAGCCATTAGACAGGGATATTTTTAAACCTTTCGCGTCGCCGTCAACCATGGGGCTTACGCGAATGTCTTCATCAATAGGGTTAACGAAAAATAGGTTACTTAAGGTGGCGATACTAGCTCCGGCGACCACGTCATCCCAATAGTGTTTGTCGCCATGTACTCTGCTCCAACCTGTGTAAGCCGCTAAGGCATAAGCAGGAACGCCCCATGCTGAGCCATAACGTGTTTGAAAAAATGACGCGCCGCTGAATGCTGCTGCAGTGTGCCCTGAAGGGAAGGAGTTATTAGTGGTGAAATTAGGTCTGCGTTTATCTACCGCAAATTTAATACCGTGGGTAAATACCATCGTCGTTGCAAAAGACTTAGTAAGCTGAAGGCTACCGGCATAATCTTCTTTCATTAAACTTACTGCTAAACCGCCTAATGGCAGCAATATTTGAGTGTAATCACCAATTTGGACATAGGTTTCTTCGGCCATAGAGTTGGCACTGAGTGTTGCGAGCACGGCGGCTGCAACTAGGCTTGTTTTCAGCTTCATTGTTCTTCCTTGTTTTATTTGGTGATTAATCCGTAATCACCAATACTGCTTTACACATTTTATAATACGCAGGCTACCGCTGTTAGGCTAGTAAACAGCTTAACTAAATACCGCATAAATATTTGCTGAGTTAAGATGAATTTTGTAAATCACACTGTTACATTAGCCTCGCTTAAATAGAGTTTAGTGGAAGTTTAATGAAATATAGCCCTAGTATTGACCAACTGATTAAATCGCTACAGGTTTTACCTGGGGTTGGCCCCCGCAGTGCGCAACGTATGGCGTTTCACTTGTTAGAAAGAAAACGTCGAGATGGTTTGCAATTAGCCGAGCATCTCACGAAGGCGATGGACGCTGTTGGCCACTGCGAGGTGTGCCGAAATTTTGCAGAAGAAGACTTATGCCCAATTTGCCAATCGCCAAAGCGTACCAGCAAAGGGGTGATTTGTGTGGTTGAAACGCCAGCCGATGTAGCCGCAATTGAACAAACTGCGCAGTTTTATGGTAGTTATTTTGTGCTTATGGGCCATCTATCGCCATTAGACGGCATTGGCCCCAGTGAACTGCATTTAGATAAGCTAGAACGGCGTTTAGCTAATGAAGATGTTTCAGAATTGATACTTGCAACCAACCCAACTGTAGAAGGTGAGGCGACTGCTTATTACATCGCCGATATGGCAAAGCGCTATAAAGTCAAAGTATCGCGTATCGCCCACGGAGTGCCGCTTGGTGGTGAATTAGATAGCGTGGATGGAACAACGTTGTCTCACTCCCTCATTGGCCGCCAGCAGTTCGATTAAATGAGTGGTTAACACTAAGCACAAAGCTCACTAACGTTAGTGAGCTTTTTTATTTGTGGTAGATAATTTTTTTTAGTGCATTGCTTGAAATCAAAATTGCTTACCCCCATATCGTTTATCAACTAAAGAAGTATGTTTAAAGCAAGGATATAACTCGATGACTGATGCAGCTCATGCAGAAACACATGGCTTTCAAACTGAAGTAAAACAATTACTGCAGTTGATGATTCACTCACTTTATTCTAATAAAGAAATTTTCCTTCGTGAGTTGGTGTCTAACGCCGCCGATGCCGCAGATAAACTGCGTTTCAGAGCATTAGAAGATAACGCGTTGTTTGAAAACGACGGTGATTTACGTGTTCGTGTTAGTTTTAACCAAGATGCTAAAACGATTACCTTGTCTGATAACGGCATTGGTATGACACGCGATGACGTGATTGAGCATTTGGGTACGATTGCTAAGTCAGGTACTAAAGAATTTTTTGGCCAGTTAAGCGGCGATAGCGCGAAAGACTCACAACTGATTGGTCAATTTGGTGTAGGTTTCTATTCAGCCTTTATTGTTGCCGATAAAGTGACAGTAGAAACACGCGCAGCTGGCGCAGAAACAAGCCAAGGCGTGCGTTGGGAAAGTGCTGGTGAGGGTGACTACACGGTTGCCGACATTACTAAAGAAGGTCGCGGCACAGACATTATTCTACACCTGCGCGAAGACGAGCAAGAGTTTCTAGATAGCTGGAAAGTTCGTTCAATTATCACTAAGTACTCTGATCACATCTCTATTCCAGTACAAATGTGGAAAGATGAAACCCCAGAGTCTGAAGGCCCTGAAGGCGAAAAAGTTGAAGCTATCTCTGGTGAATGGGAAGCGATTAACAAAGCGACTGCATTATGGACTCGTGGTAAAAACGATATCTCTAAAGAAGAGTACAACGAGTTTTACAAGCATATCTCTCACGACTTTGCCGATCCACTAAGCTGGGCGCACAATAAGGTTGAAGGCAAGCAAGATTACACCAGCTTGTTGTACATCCCGAGCAAAGCCCCATTTGATATGTGGAACCGCGAGCGCCAGCACGGCCTTAAGCTTTATGTACAACGTGTATTCATTATGGATGACGCTGACGAGTTTATGCCGGGTTACATGCGTTTCGTTAAGGGTGTGTTAGATTCAAACGATTTACCGCTTAACGTTTCTCGCGAAATTCTGCAAGACACCAAAACCACCGCTAATTTACGTAGTGCATGTACTAAACGTGTACTAACTATGCTTGAGCGCATGGCGAAAAACGATGCTGAGAAGTACCAATCGTTCTGGGCTGAGTTTGGCCAAGTGTTGAAAGAAGGCCCAGCAGAAGACATGGCGAATAAAGACCAAATCGCCAAGCTATTGCGCTTTGCCTCTACTAACAGTGATAGCGCTGAACAGAATGTTTCATTTGCCGATTACATCGAGCGCATGAAAGAAGGACAAGACAAGATTTACTACGTAACGGCCGATGGTTACGCCGCTGCAGCAAACAGCCCGCACCTAGAAATCTTCAAGCGTAAAGGCATTGAAGTTCTGCTTATGCACGACCGTGTAGATGAGTGGTTGATTAGCCACTTGCCAGAAGCAGAAGGTAAAACGCTAGTATCTGTGACTAAAGGTGACTTGGATTTAGGCGACTTAGATGATGAAGAAACTAAGAAGCAAAAAGAGCAAGATGAAAGCGAATACGCAAGCTTTGTTACTCGAGTAAAAGAAAGTCTTGGTGATAAAGTTAAAGATGTACGTTTAACTTACCGTTTAACCGACACGCCTTCGTGTATTGTGGTTGATGACAACGACATGAGTACCCAAATGCAGAAGTTGATGCAAGCGGTGGGTCAAGATGTTCCTGAGCAAAAGTACATTTTTGAGCTTAACCCACAGCATGCTTTAGTTAAGCGCGTAGCAGACGAACAAGATGAAGAGAAGTTTGCCGAGTGGTCTAATGTATTGTTTGATCAAGCAACCTTGGCAGAGCGCGGTAGCCTAGAAAACCCTTCAGAGTTTATTAAGCGTATTAACCAACTATTAGCCTAAACGCTAATATGGGGTAAAAAGGCAGCACTACGTGCTGCCTTTTTTGTATTTTAAGTCGCTGATTGATGAACGATTATACAAACTATTAAACTGATCCGAGCACTTGTCAGTGAGGGCAGCGTGTAAGCTCACAGTTAAAGCGATAATTCATTGCTACACTAAAAAAAAATAAAAAACATTAGGTAGCTAACATGCGCACATGGTTACTTGTTTTGGGCTTTACGTGTTTTGCCGTTCTAGCCGATACAAAGGTGTCATTGTGGAATGCACATAACCCATCTCAATATCTCGATAACGCGATTGCTGAATTTGAAAAACAAAGCGGCGCTACCGTTGAGAAAAACAATTTTCTTTCAGAGCGTTTACGCGAAGAAGTGCTTAATCAAGCGCGTACTAATACCTTGCCGGATATTCTGTATGTACCCAGTGATTTTGTGGGCATGCATGATCTTATTTCATTGGCTCCAGTACCTGAAGACTGGATTATTCCGCAGCTTGAACAACGGGTATTAGGTGCTGGGTATACGGATGGTGAGCAATACGGTATTCCTTTGTTTCAAGGCAATCACTTAGTACTTTATTACAATAAAGATTTGGTGAAGCAACCAGTGAAAAGCTGGGCTGAGTTATTAGAGCAGCAAACACTGCTGAGTGCCGATGGGCGTGATGCTATTGTTTGGAATTATCGAGAAATGTATTGGTTCATTCCTTTCCTAACCGCCTATCAAGGTTGGTTAATGGAGAACGGTAACATCACTCTTGATACGCCTGAAATGCAAAAGGCATTAAGTTATTACAAGCAGCTGAAAGATATAGGTCTCGTTGATTCAAGTTGTAATCATGATTGTAGCGTTGAACGTTTTAAAAATGGAGACGCGGCTTACATGATCAATGGCGATTGGATATACAAAGAACTCAAGCAAAGCGTGGGCGATAAACTCGGCGTGAGTGTATTACCTAGCATAGCGGGTAAACCTATGTTGCCAATGTTTTCTGGTTACGTTCTGGCTTTTCCTCGTTTGGCGGAAACAGACGCTAATTATGAACAGATAAAACAATTTAGTTTATTTATGCAGCAATCCACATCGCAAGATATTATTTATGAGCAAGGTGGCTTAATTCCTGCCAATCTGGATGTGCTTGAGCAAAAAATAAATAGTGATACCGAGAACGACCAACAAATGCTGCAACAAATGGCAGAAACCAAGGCTATGCCCAGTGATGCTGAAATGACAATTGTATGGTTGGCTATGGAACGCGGGTTTAATCGCTATATTGACCATAGTTATTCGGTCGAACAAGCCACCAAATTTATGCAAAATGTTGCCGATAAAGAAGTTCGTAAACGCGGAAGCAAAAAATGACCATTAGGCTTCGGTCTATCACTTTTATATTGTTAATCTTTGTTGCCATTATCCCGGTAACCGTGCTGTCGTTTACGCTCTATAAGCAAATGTATAGTTTTGTTTATAAGTCGGTAGACAGTCGTTTGGTGGCGTCTGCTAATCAAATCACCGCGGAGTTGTCGCACAGCAACGAGATTTTAACTAATGGCTTACGCTTGTTGTCAGAACAAGACAGCATAGTGAAAGGCATTGATGATCTGCTGTTTTCAATTCACCTGCCAGACGTACTCGCTAATTTTGTATTGGATACACCGTTGATTGAATCACTGTATTTGGTGGAAGCTGATGGATATGTGATTGAGTCCTATGGCGGAAATATTCTTGCGTTAGAGCAATCTAATATTCTTCACAATCGTTTCGAGTCACCCTTCAAAATCAAAGATATCGACTCAAAAAGCAAAGTTTACCTAATCGACAATTACTCACTGGTAAACAAAGGTGGGCGTCACCATAGTTTGGTGCATGTGGTGCCAATTTACTCCGACAAAGCCATCGATCATATACATGTGAGAGGCTATCTGATTGCTGTTGTGCCCATTTATAAACTGGGTTCAACGGTAGAGAAAGAGCTACAAGCCGATGAAAGCCTAGCGGTGTTTTACCGTGAAGAGCAGTTAGAAGGTAACTTGATTGGTGATGATGAGTATGATGTTACGCATTCAAGCAGATTGATTATTAGTGGGCGCAATTACCAAAACTCTGTATGGCTTAAGATTAAAGTTGGCCAGCGCTTAGACAGCTTAACTCATCAAGTAAAAGAGGCCATGGCACCCGGTATGGCAACCAGCGTAGTGGTGATTGTGGCCATTATTCTCGTTGTAATGCTATTTGCCCACTTGGTCGCCAAAGCCTTTGGCCAATTGTACGCGCTGATCCGGGACTTTGAAAAAGGCCGAGAAGCCGACTGGGTTGCCGACGGGAAAGTGACTATTCGTGAATTTGCCGATGTTGCTAACTTACTCGCTGAAATGAAATCAACAATTGGTGAACAGCTTCGTACGGTAAATCAAAAGAACGAAGAACTGGCCAAAGTAGATAAACTGCGGGCAGGCTACTTAGAAGAAGTACAAACACTTAACAGCCAGTTAGAGTTTAAGGTGGAAGAGCGCACAAGGGATTTAGAAGAATCCATGGATAACCTGGCTCAAAGTAACTTCTTCTTCCAACAATTGGTGCAATTTAGACGAGTGCTTGAAGCCAGTGTTGGCAATCGGCAAATCTCTCGAGATGCATTGCGTATCCTTGCGATGTGCTTTCCCAATATGGGTTTGATAATCCATTTGCCTAAATCGCGGGGCCATCGCACAGTTTATGAAAGATTGTCGCTAGAGATTGATAGTTTTGAGGTATTGCAAAACCGCGTATCAGAAAAATCTCGGCAACGTTGGGATCGCTTTAGCATTGAGTTTAAGCAACAACTGGTGAATGTTTTTGGTATTCGTTGTGGCGGTGGTGAAATGGGTTGGCTATTGGTTAATGAACCAAAACTTAGTGAAGAGTACAGCAATCGCATTTTGTTGTTTATTACTGAGCTGAGCGCTTTTTTGGAAAACCGAACTCTGAACGAAGAGTTAGATCATGTTGCCAGAACCGATTCATTAACTGGGATCCGCAATCGTCAAGCCTTTGACGAGCTTCAATTTACCTTGGAAACCCAATTAGATGCCGAAGTAGGATTGTTCATTATAGATGTAAATGGTTTAAAACAAATGAATGATGAAAAGGGCCATGAAAAAGGCGACCAATTGATTATTTCGGTCGCTAAAGTTATGGCGGAGTGCTGCCAAGGTATCACCTCTGATTTTTACCGCATTGGTGGTGACGAGTTTGCCATTGTGTTGGTAGGAGAGCAGTTGGTTAATGCTGAATTGTTAGAGCAAACCTTGCAAAACAAACAAAATAACCAGGTAGGGATCGACCTAAATAGCTTCGGCGGAGAGCCTGTAGTGAGTTTCTCTTTGGGTTATGCCTCAACCGGTGATGTTGATTTTAGCGGCTTATATAAACTGGCTGACCAAAACATGTACAGCAATAAACAACGCTACTACGCGCAGCTTCGTCAAACTCAACTTTAGTCGAGCTTCCCTTGTAGTATTGGCCCCATCAGTGTAAATTCACGTCTCTTGTAAAAGCACTAAAAACTAGACCAAGGAACAGCAAATTATGCGCATTATTCTTTTAGGCGCTCCAGGTGCGGGTAAAGGTACCCAAGCACAGTTTATTATGGAGCGTTATGGCATCCCTCAAATTTCTACTGGTGACATGCTTCGTGCAGCTGTAAAAGCTGGCACCGCATTAGGCATCAAAGCAAAAGAAGTAATGGATGCAGGACAACTGGTCTCAGATGAGTTGATCATTGGTTTAGTAAAAGAACGTATTCTTGAAAACGATTGTGCCAAAGGCTTCTTGCTAGATGGCTTCCCTCGTACTATTCCACAAGCAGACGCAATGAAAGAAGCAAGCATTAACATTGATGCTGTTTTGGAATTTGACGTAGCCGATGAAGAAATCGTAAAACGCATGAGTGGCCGTCGTGTTCACCCAGGCAGTGGCCGTGTTTACCACATTGTATACAACCCACCTAAGGTTGAAGGTAAAGACGACGTTAGCGGCGAAGACTTAGTTATTCGCCCAGATGATGAAGAAAGCATCGTTCGTGACCGTTTAGCTATTTATCATGAGCAAACTAAACCATTAGTAAGCTACTACGGTAAAGAAGCTGAACAGGGCAATAGCAAATACTTTAAACTTGACGGAACTCAGTCAGTTGAAGCTATCAGCAATCAATTAATTGAATTGCTTGATTAATTGCTCATCGTGATAAGAAAAAAGCGGCTCTTGCCGCTTTTTTTTATGCCTAAAAATGCCGTACACTGTGTCATCTATATATAGGGAATAGTTGAATGCAGCAAAACGACAGCGAATTAAAATGTGCCGTAATTATGGTAAACCTAGGTACCCCAGACGAAGCTACGCCAAACGCCGTTGCTAAATTCTTAGGTCGATTTTTATCAGATAAACGCGTGGTTAATCTGCCCAGAATACTCTGGTTGCCCTTGTTGTATTGTGTCATCTTGCCACTGCGTTCACGCAGAGTAGCTAAGCTGTATCAGCAAATTTGGCTAAAAAATGGCTCCCCGCTAAAAGTCATTAGTGAGCAAATTCATCAAAAAGTGTCAGCCAAACTTCGTGGCAAGGTTGAAGTGTTCCTAGCCATGACGTATAGCTCACCTGATATTCAGGAGGCTGTTAATGAGGTGCTCAAGGCTGGCCATCAAAAAGTATTGTTGTTGCCTATGTACCCGCAATATTCGGTTTCTACTACTGCCCCAGTATTTGATGCTTACGCAAAAAGTGTAAAGAATACCTATAACTTGCCCGAGTTACGTATGGTGAAAGAGTACTATGCTGAGCCCGCTTACATTGAAGCATTAGCCAACTCAATTAAGCAACATTGGGAGCTCACAGCGCGCGGCGAGGTATTACTGTTTTCATTCCATGGCATTCCCGAACGTTATGCTAGAAATGGCGACCCTTATCCACAACAATGTGAAGATACCGCGGCTAAAGTGGCAGGCTTGTTGGGGTTAAAACAAAACCAATGGCGTTTATGTTATCAGTCGCGCTTTGGTAAAGATCCTTGGGTGAAACCTTACACCGATCAGCTGCTTCATCAACTAGCCGAGCAAGGGGTTAAATCGGTAGATGTTATTTCGCCTGCTTTTTCAGCAGACTGCTTAGAAACCATTGAAGAAGTATCTTGTGAGTTACGTGACGAGTTTTTAGAGGCGGGCGGTGAACAGTATCACTATATATCTGCTTTGAACGATAACCCTGAGCAAGTAGAGTTATATTGCCAACTTATTGAAAAACATACTCAGGGTTGGTAAATCGTTAACGATTGATAAAATAAAGCCTCGCAATAGTTGAACACTATACGAGGCTTTATTGTTTTAACGCCCTTTTCCTAGCGCGTCTTCAAATTCGTAAGGCGACAATATAAGCCCTTCTTCTAGCTCGTTCGGGAATACAGCCACGTATAGTTCGTCACCCGTTAACCCTTCTGTCCATCGGCTTCGCCACTTGTTCAGTGAAATAGCTTCTGCTTTACAGTGTGCCCAATCTCCAGTGGCCCAGTCTTCGGCAAATTCTTTACTTGGCCAAACAGGAACACAGTCTTCGTCTTCAGAGTTAAGCATAACGCAGCCGTCATCATCAATTAAGATCCACAGCTGATTCTGAGCTTTGCTTTCTTTAATCAAGTATTGCAGGCGTGATTGACTGTCAGACTTAGCGACAGAGTTTGCTTCAGACATAAATCGTCCTCGGTTGCGGTGATTTATGATTAGAATAATCCAAATAAAGCTAGGCGTCATATAAAAGGGCTAAGCGCTTGGTTGAGTGCTTAATATTCAAACGAGAAATGACTTAGTCGCTACACTTATGTGCTCGTTGTCGTTAAATGTGCGATGTTTAGTCAAGTTGTGGCATAATGCGCGACCAAACTTTTTAGCAAAGTGATTACACGGCATATTGGCCGCGGTCACTAAACCATGCGGAATATTTACATTGCTTACTTCTTCTAATATCACCATGCAATTTGGCGCTAAGCCATTATTTGAAAATGTCTCAGTTAAATTTGGCGAGGGTAATCGTTATGGCCTAATTGGGGCAAACGGTTGTGGTAAATCGACCTTTATGAAGATTTTGGGTGGTGATTTAGAGCCAAGTGGCGGTAATGTTTCTAAAGATCCCAACGAGCGCATCGGTAAACTAAAACAAGACCAATTCGCCTACGAAAATAATGCGGTTATCGATACCGTGATTATGGGCTATGAAGAGCTGTGGGCAGTTAAGTCTGAGCGCGATGCTATTTATGATAACCCTGAAATGACCGAAGAAGACGGTATTCGTGCCGCTGAGCTAGAAGCCGAGTTTGCCGAAATGGACGGTTACACCGCTGAAGCACGTGCAGGCGAGTTATTATTGGGTGTAGGTATTCCCATTGAACAGCATTATGGTCCAATGAGTGAAGTTGCGCCGGGCTGGAAGCTACGTGTATTGCTAGCCCAAGTATTGTTTGGTGACCCAGACATTATGTTACTCGACGAACCTACCAACAACTTGGATATTAATACTATTCGCTGGTTGGAAGGTGTGTTGAACGAGCGTAACTGCACCATGATCATCATTTCGCACGACCGTCACTTTCTAAATAGTGTATGTACTCACATGGCTGATTTAGATTACGGCGAACTACGCACATTCCCTGGCTCGTACGACGAGTACATGACCGCTGCAACCCAAGCACGTGATCAAATGCTGTCTGATAATGCCAAGAAAAAAGCGCAAATTGCTGAGCTTAAAACCTTTGTTAGCCGTTTCTCTGCAAACGCCTCTAAATCTAAGCAAGCTACGTCTCGTGCTAAGCAAATTGATAAAATCCAATTGGCCGAAGTGAAACCTTCAAGTCGTCAAAATCCATATATTCGTTTTGAAGAAGAGAAAAAGTTACACCGTTTAGCAGTACAAATCGAAGGTTTAGAGAAAACTTACGAAGAGACCTTATTTAAAGATTTAGATCTAATGGTTGAAGTGGGTGAGCGTATTGCAGTTATCGGCCCTAACGGCATTGGTAAAACTACGTTCTTAAAGTGTTTGATGGGCGACACAGAATTTGGCGGCAGCATTAAATGGTCTGAAAATGCGCAGCTTGGCTACTATGCACAGGATCACTCAGCTGACTTTGAAGAAGATAAAAACTTGATTGACTGGATGTGGCAGTGGGGCAAAGAGGGCGACGACGAGCAAGTAATGCGTGGCACTCTGGGGCGTTTATTATTCTCACAAAATGATATTAAAAAGTCAGTAAAAGTCATTTCTGGTGGTGAACAAGGCCGTATGTTGTTTGGCAAAATGATTTTACAAAAACCAAATGTAATGGTGATGGACGAACCAACCAACCACTTGGATATGGAATCTATCGAATCATTAAACTTAGCCTTAGAAAACTACCCTGGCACGTTAATCTTTGTAAGCCACGACCGAGAATTTGTATCAAGTTTGGCTACACGTGTGATTGAGATGACGCCAGAAGGTATTGTCGATTTCCATGGCACTTACGAAGAGTACTTAGCGAGCCAAGGCCTAACGGCTTAAGTTTGCTTTGAATCCTTAAACAAGAAAGCAGCCATTGGCTGCTTTTTTTATTCCAAAAATATACTTATTGTTTTGCACAAGACTTGGTGAGTGCATTTAACCATTGTATTAAAGCTGTATGATTAGCTGAGCGTGGATAGCAGGCATTAAGCCAGTAATGCTTACTGTATTTGCTTTGCTCAATATCTAACTCCACTAAACGGTTTTTTTTGGTGGCAAGAGAGCGACAACCACCGCTAACGAAGGGGTGCTGTTGAAGCATGCTAATTAAGTTCTCCACTGAGTCGGTTTCTGCCAATTGCTTAAAAGGTAAACCTTGCTCGCTCATCAGTTGCTTAATTTTGCTATAAGTATCGTTCCAACCAACCACCGAAAACTTTATAAAAGACCAGTGTTGTAATTCTTCTAAGCGAATTTTTCGCTGTAGTTTAGCGAGAGGGTGATCTTCGCCTGCTAGCATCACCATGGTTTGCTGGCTAATGGGTTCTTGATGAATAGTGGATGGAAACTCGTTGTTATGGTATTGAATGCCATAAGATATACGGTTATGTTGAATATCAACTTCAGCGCCTGGATACCACGTTTTAAAACACCAAGTAGCATTGGGAGCCTGAGTTAATATTGCTTTGGAAAAAGCGCTTCCGTATTGATGGCCAAAAGTACTGTTTAGTGCAATTGAGTACTGTTCAGTTAACTGCTCTGGTAAAAATTCTGCTTGTGTAGAAATAGTCGACAATAAGGCATCTAATAAATGGGGGACTCTTAAGTAAATTCGCTGACAATATGGTGTAGCAATGAGTTGATTATTGCTTCTTACAAATAAGGGATCGTTTAGTATTTGTCGTAGCTTATCTAATCCCCTGGCTACCGCCGATTGAGATACGTACAACTGTTGTGCCGCTTTGTAGGTACTGGATGTTTCATATACCGCACGTAATATTCTAAGTAGTTTTAATGACAACTGGTCATAAGCTCTGGTGTCTAATTTTTGCAAAATCTCTCCTAATATTGCCGCGCACTATAAGTCGCAAACCGACTTAATTGAAGTCTTATTTAGCGTTAACTTGTCTTAGGGCAAATAAGTAGAATTAGCGCGATTTTTTAATGACTTAACGCTCGTTTTTACGACAACTTCTGAACAGTGTTTAACCGCCAGGTTATTTGTTAGTCATTGTTAATCACTCGATTATCCAAAGCTCAAATTTGAGATTAAGTCTGCCGGTAGGGTATGGCTTAGTGGCGTTTTTGGCTTGTATAGACCCGTAAACCCTCGAGTTAGAAAACTTGAGGTAATCTGATCCTATAACAAGGTTGTATTAATGAAGAAAGTTAGTTTGCTAACGGCTGCAGTGGCCTTAGCGTTGTCTGGTTGTGGCAGTGATTCAAATGATTCACCGAACAGTCCTTCGCTGTTCACCGTGACCGCTATTGATGGCTATTTAGCCAATGCAGATGTGTACGCTGGAGATAGTTGTGAGTTAAGAGTGGGCGCAACAGATGACAAGGGAGAACTGTCATTATCGGTAGAGCATGCAGACAAAACCATTTGTATAAAAGCGATTGCTGGCGTAACCGTTGATTCCAACCGAGGGGTAGTGGTAGATGAGTTTGAATTAGCGGCTCCAGCGGGTTCTGCAGTAGTTAGTCCAATGACTAACCTAGTGGTTGAGCAAATGATTGCAGACGACAGCTTAAGCCAAGAGCAAGCTGAAGCCGCTGTGGTCGATTCGTTCAATAGCGAAGACTCTGACGTGGTGTATACCGAACAAGACATTTTTGGAGACTACATTGAAGCGGCTGAAAGCGGGGACGAAAAGGCTGAAGCGGTTAACATTGTAGGTGAAACTTTAGTTGATAATGATGATGTTTTAGATCCGTCTGAGCAGCTAAAAGTAATTGAAGATGTGTCAAAAGAGACATCAGAAATTATTGCTGACCCAGCGAAAGATTTAGAGCATTACTCTCCGGTTGTAGTGGTTGACCCAACAAATGGCTACGAGAAAGTAGAAACAAATTACCGCCCATATGTAGATCTGGAGCAGTTACCCGCTCCGGTTAGCATTGAGCTAGGTGAAAGCGTTGATCAAGACGTAAGCCTTTATTTTAACGATGCTAACGAAGCAGATGTACTTAGCTATTCAATGGATGCCTTTGATAGTGGTTTAAGTATCGATTCTGACTCAGGCATTATTAGCGGCACGCCTCAAGTCGCAGGGCAGTTTACTTTATATGTCTATGCTAGCGATCAAAAAACACGCTCATACCCCTTGGTCCTTGAGTTAAATGTTAGTTCGCCTAACCAAGCACCAATAGTTAATACTGCCACGCAACAACAAATTCAAGAGCAGTTACTCAAACTTGAGCTTAGAGCTAATGAGCAAGTAAACGAAACAATCGATCTAACGCAACTATTTGAAGATGATGATGCACTGATTATTTCTGCAGACTCTAATGTACCGGGATTAACACTAAGGGTTGAACAAGAGCAGTTACTATTGGGTGGTACACCGACCACACGCGGTGACTTTGTGTTGTCTATTGGCGCCAGTGATTCAATTAATGCTGAAGTAAGAGCTCACTTTGCTATCGCTGTAGCAAAAGCGTTTAACCACGCCCCTGAAGTCAACAAAACCGCTCAAGCCCTAGTACAAGAGCAGCTAAATGCATTAGAGCTTAAAGTAGCTACATCGGTTGACTCTGTTATTTCGCTGAGTGACCTGTTTACCGATAATGAAGATTTCACGTTAACGGTAAGCACCGACGTGCTTGGCTTAAGTGCAAGCTTGGAAGCAGATAACTTACTACTAGTTGGCACTCCAACTAAGCAGCAAACAGGCCGTTTAACGGTATCTGCGACTGACAGTGAAAACCCAACAGTAGATAGTAATTTTGCTTTAGTGGTTGCCGCAGCAGATCTACCGGTAGATCCCGTTGAACCAGTGGTTCCGGTAAAGTACCGATTTAAAGAAGAGCACTTTGCTAAGGCCGGCGCGTGGCGCATGGGCGAAGTAGGCATGGATAATGATGGGATTGAATTTGGTTGGGTTTCGCTGCGTATCGTTGACGGTGAAAAACAATTTTGTTGGAACCCTCATGAGCATGACATTAAAGATGCCGCCGATTTAGTTGACGTAGAAGCAAATCCACCCGCTGAAGAAGAGTGGCGTTGTGACCCGGTTACCTTGAATCAAGATGGTAGTTTAAGCATGGCTGGAGATGACGAAGGAGATGCTGACTTCTCTTTAGTCGCGACCTTTGAATATGCCAAAGACAACCATTACCAGATCATGTTTGCTATGGATAATGAGTTATTCTGGCTCGACAGTAATGATACACCGTTTACTCACACTGCAGCAGTGCCTGTCGCTAACAATACTTTATATCAAGCAATTGAAGATCACCCCGATGGGACTGATGTATTTTTGCAGCAAGTTGTTTACAAGCAAACTAGCCAAAATATTTATGTAAACTCGGCGCTTAAAGCGGGTAGCTTCGAAGCAACGTGGCCCGATCATAATTGGGGCGAACAAGGGTTTAGTGGTGATTGGACTGTTACTGCTGAAAATGAGATACAACGATTAAACCTAAGTAGCTCAGATGAAGGTGATTTCACTTGGGTTTACATGCGTACATTTGGTGAGGGTGAGCAGGCGTTAAGTATCATTTATGACCAAGCTGAGGGGGAATCGCTTTTCACTTTGCTGGAGTCAGAAAACTTGACGCTTATCGAAAGTACCATTCAACAATGGGACCCTTCACAAAACCCCGAACACAATGTCGAAGCGTTGATTGGTATGAATTGGTACTACACCGAATATGGTAGTGACGATGGTGATGATTCTACCAGCAACTTCACCCGTATTTGGTGTGATACAGCGTTGTTTGAAGACGGTAAGATGTTTATGAACCGTCGTAGTCCAGAAAACTTAACCTCTTGTGATACACAAGCAGACGTTGAAGTGGGCGAGTACAAAATTGTAAACAATAAACTGTCTATCCGTATTACGGCTGATGTTGACGATACAATAAGTGCAACGCAATTTGAGTACACCGAGCTATTTATTCAAGCCCTTGCTGATGATCTATCAGAGGGCGCGTTTATGGTTGAAGCGTTCGGAGGCGAACGTTATGCCTATTATAGTGATTTGCAAGAAGCTGAAAAACGCTTACAAAGTAAATCAAGTGATGCTTGGTTCAAACGTGCATTCGATTTTTACTTGCCTAAAAGTGAAGCATTACAGTATCAGCTAGGTACGGTGTCACTATCGATGAAAAAAGACACTAGTGACCTAGGAGCGTTGTACGATGCGGATCTTTACTTTGATCCTGCGAATGGTGAAAGTATTAGCTGCTCTACGATAAGAGAATTTTACAGTGCTTTTACCTTAAACGGCCCGGATGGCTTTAGCGTTACCAGTACTGAATGCTTCGATTTAGTTGAAAATGGCGTGCAATCAGCGGCATATGACTTTGATTTTAGTCGAGCTCTGAATGATGGAGATACTTATAGCTTCATTGGTAAGGTAAAAGACGACCAAAGTCAGTTTATGGAAGCGGTTAAATACAATATGCAATGGGTAGAGACTAATTCTGCAAATTAATTGTTAGTGTTTTTCTAGTATAGATACTTTTACACCAATCCCTGCCTCTATGGCGGGGATTTTTCTTTTTGGTGTTTTAAAAGCCTTTAGATACAAAAAAGCCAGTAGCGTTGCTACTGGCTTTTGATAGTGAGCCTAGCGTTTAAAGCTGGTCAACTAACTTAACCGCATCGCCAATATAGTTGGCAGGGGTCATTTTCTTCAGCTCATCCTTCGCTGATTCTGGCATATCTAAACCGTCGATAAAGTTGCGCATTGCTTCAGCGTCTACTCGCTTACCGCGAGTTAACTCTTTCAATTTCTCGTATGGCTTTTCAATACCGTAACGGCGCATAACGGTTTGTACTGGCTCGGCCAATACTTCCCAGTTGCCATCAAGATCTTTTAACAAGTTTTCTTCGTTTACTTGCAACTTGCTTACGCCTTTAAGCGTAGCTTGGTAGGCAATTAGCGAGTAACCCATTGCTACACCTAGGTTACGTAATACCGTAGAATCGGTAAGGTCGCGCTGCCAGCGAGAAACCGGTAGTTTAGCGGCTAAGTGACCAAACAATGCGTTGGCGATGCCTAAGTTACCCTCAGAGTTTTCGAAATCAATTGGGTTCACTTTGTGTGGCATGGTTGAAGAACCAATTTCACCAGCAATGGTTTTTTGTTTGAAGTGACCAAGGCAGATATAGCCCCAAACATCGCGGTCAAAATCTAACAAAATAGTGTTAAAACGGGCAATGGCATCGTACAACTCGGCAATGTAATCGTGCGGTTCGATTTGCGTAGTGTAAGGGTTCCACTGAACACCTAGACTTGTAACGAACTCTTCAGAAAACTGGTGCCAGTCTACCTCTGGGTAAGCCGATATGTGAGCGTTGTAGTTACCTACTGCGCCGTTAATTTTACCTAAAACTTCCACTGCTTCGATTTGTTTAAGCTGGCGACGTAAACGTGCTACTACGTTAGCCATTTCTTTGCCCATAGTACTTGGTGAAGCCGGCTGCCCGTGAGTACGAGATAGTAACGGTGTTTCACGCAGTTCTTTAGCAAGACTGGTAATCGCATCAATTAACTGTTGCAGGTAAGGCACTAATACTTCGCTACGTGCTTCGCTTAGCATTAAAGCGTGAGACAAGTTGTTAATGTCTTCAGAAGTACAGGCAAAGTGAATGAACTCAGATACTGCGTTAAGCTCTGCGTTACCTGCTACTTTTTCTTTAAGAAAGTACTCAACCGCTTTTACATCGTGGTTGGTAGTACGTTCAATCTCTTTAACGCGAGCAGCATCGGCTTCGCTAAAGTTATCGTTAATGCTATCTAAAAAAGCAATGGCTTCAGGAGAAAAGGCAGGCACTTCTGCAATGTTGTTTTGCTGGGCAAGTTTTTGTAACCAACGAATTTCTACCCTTACGCGGTATTTTATTAAGCCAAATTCGCTAAAAATACTGCGCAGTTCAGAAGTTTTATCCCCGTAGCGTCCGTCTATCGGGGAAATGGCTGTCAAGGCCGACAGTTCCATGGTGCTCTCCTAAATTAACTAATCAATGGTGTGTAAAAGTGTTGATGTTTGCTGTAAATAATTCTTTCTTGAAAACAGTAGTTGGCGGCGTTGTCCGCCTAATTGGCGCCACAGTACACAAGCACGAATACCGGCTAAGAGTAATGCACGCACTTTGTGTTGAACCACCGGCTGTTGTAAATAGCTCACGTTACCTGCAACTTGAATGCGTGGCCCTAGCGGGCTAATAATGTCGCTATAGATATCAGCTATGCCGCCTAATACTTGTTGGTCGAGTAAGTTAAAATGCTGTAACTGGCGATCGAGTTGGGTAATCCGCTCGCCCATCATATTCATAAGGTCAGGACGTTTATTTAAACGCCGTTCTAACGCTAATAGGCTAACCAAGTAACGAGTGATTTCGGCGTTGCGCTTTTCTTGTTGGCTACTAAGCTGAGCGTTCATTACGCCTAAACCTAGTTTTAGCTCTTCCAGTGAACCAAACACTTCAACCGTTTGATCAGGGTTGGTCACCAAAATACTGTTGAGGCAGGTACTTAAACCGGCTTCTTCACAGTTACTGGTGCGAGCAACGTCTTGTACCAGCTTGGCCGCTTGGCAAATGCCTGCAAAGGCAATAACACGATCAGATAGAGGATTACTCATAAGCGCTATAGGCCAATTTTCTGTTCAATGATACCGCCACCTAAACATACTTCGTCTAAGTAAAATACCGCAGATTGACCTGGTGTAACGGCAATTTGAGGCTCATCGAAAACGACTTTAATTTCATCATCACCTTGCGGGATAATGGTGCAGGCTACGTCTTGCTGGCGGTAACGGATCTTAACGCTGCAACGCAACTCCTGCTTAATCACTTTGCGGTCAACCCAATGCAGTTGCGCGGCGATTAAAGCTTGTGATTTAAGGCGAGGGTGGTCATGACCTTGGCCAACAATAAGCACATTACGCTCAATGTCTTTATCTACTGTGTACCATGGCGTTTCGTCACCGTCTTTGGTGCCGCCAATACCCAAACCTTTACGTTGGCCTAGGGTGTGGTACATCAAACCTTGGTGAGTACCAATTACTTTGCCTTCGCACGTTTCTATATCACCTGGTTGAGCGGGTAAGTACTGAGCCAAAAAGTCAGTAAACTTACGCTCACCAATAAAGCATATTCCGGTGGAATCTTTTTTATTGGCGGTGATCAAACCTTGTTCTTCGGCGATTCGGCGAACCTCTGGTTTTTCGATTTCACCAACAGGGAACAACGTTTGTGCCACGTGCTTCTCTTCTAGAGTATACAAAAAGTAGCTTTGGTCTTTGTTGCTGTCTAAGCCACGTAACATTTGCCAATGACCGTCTTTAAAGCGACGTTGTACGTAGTGACCGGTTGCGATGTAATCGGCAGACAATTCTTCTGCGGCAAATTCCAAGAATGCCTTAAACTTAATTTCCTTGTTACACATAATGTCTGGATTTGGCGTGCGACCCGCTTTGTACTCTTCTAAGAAGTGTTCAAATACGTTATCCCAGTATTCCGCTGAGAAGTTTATGGTATGAAGTTTAATACCTAATTTGTCACACACAGCTTGGGCATCGGCTAAATCTTCAGCCGCTGCACAGTATTCGCTGTTATCGTCTTCTTCCCAGTTCTTCATAAAAAGACCTTCAACCTGATAGCCTTGCTGAATAAGCAAGTAGGCTGAAACTGAGGAATCAACGCCGCCGGACATACCGACAATCACTTTTTTAGTGTTGTTTGAGTTCATGCTAACTAGTTGGAAAAAATTTGGGGCGAATTCTACCAGAAAATCTGTGATGAAAACAGCATTTCACATAGCCAAACTATGCTATCTGATCACCAATTAATTGTTGGTACTCACCATTGTTGATGCCATCTAAGGTATAGCTACCAATTTGATAACGTACCAAGCGTAGAGTAGGGAAACCAATCGCTGCTGTCATGCGCCTTACTTGCCTATTTCTACCTTCTTTAATGCTAATGCTGAGCCAAGTAGTGGGAATAGATTTACGCTCTCTAACGGGAGGATTGCGTGGCCAAAGGTTTGGCTCGGCTATTATTTTTACTTTGGCGGGTAAACAAGGACCGTCTTTGAGCGTTACACCGCTACGTAGCGGCGCTAAATCTTGCTCTGTTGGCGCACCTTCTACTTGTGCCCAATAGGTTTTGCTGGTTTTGGCTTTAGGGTTCGCTAATTGATGTTGCAGCTTTCCGTCGTTTGTTAATAGCAATAACCCCTCGCTGTCTCTATCTAAACGGCCAGCGGCATACACTTCTGGAATATCAATAAAGTCTTTTAAGGTGGCTCGGCCCTGGCCATCGGTAAATTGGCTGAGTACGTCAAAAGGTTTGTTAAATAAAACTAAACGGCGTGGGCCGTTGAGCGGTTTAATGGGTTTAGCTTCAGCCTTTCGTTTAAAACGGCGCGGCTTTGGCGCTTTTGCAAACTTATTCATAACGTCGATTGTAACAGCTAATGCATGTACCACTAGTAAAACAATGTTAATGCGTTTGTAAATGGTTTATTATTTTGGCCGAATTATTGGACGGTCAGTTGCTAATAACAGCAGCTTATTTGCTTTTATACGTAAAATTGACCACCTCGCGGACTCGATCATTATTCAAAAAATGGCAGCCGTAGCGAGAGCAACCACAACTTTAGGGACCGACATGACGTCAAAGATTATTTATACCTTAACGGACGAAGCGCCAGCCTTAGCCACATATTCATTGCTACCTATTGTACAAGCGTTTACCGGCGCTGCTGGTGTACACGTAGAAACCCGCGATATCTCTTTAGCGGGTCGCATTATTTCTAGCTTTCCAGAATTCTTAACTGAGCAACAACAAATCTCAGACGCATTAGCAGAGTTAGGTGAATTGGCGAAGAAGCCTGAAGCTAACATCATCAAGTTACCTAACATTAGTGCTTCTGTTCCGCAGTTAAAAGCGGCAATTAAAGAGCTTCAAGCACAAGGTTATGCCTTGCCAGAGTACCCTGAAGAGCCAAGCAACGACCAAGAGCGTGATGCTAAAGCTAAATACGACAAAATTAAAGGCAGTGCCGTAAACCCGGTACTACGAGAAGGTAACTCAGACCGCCGCGCGCCTGGTTCTGTTAAACAATATGCTCGCAACAACCCTCATTCTATGGGAGCTTGGGTTAAAGATTCTTTAAGCCATGTAGCCAGTATGGAGCAGGGCGATTTTTACGGTAGTGAAGTATCGGCAACTATTCAACAGGCTGGCACGGTAGCGATTCAATTAAAAACTGACGCTGGTGAAACTATTACGCTAAAAGAGGCTTTCCCTGTATTAGCGGGTGAAGTTATTGATGCTGCGGCACTGAATGTGGCCCAGTTATCAGCCTTTATTGAAGCAGAGATAGAAGACGCTAAAGCAAAAGGTATTTTGTTTTCACTTCACATGAAAGCGACCATGATGAAGGTGTCTGACCCCATCATTTTCGGCCATGTAGTTAAAGTATTCTTCAAAGATGTATTTGCTAAATACGGTGAGTTATTTGACGAACTAGGTGTAGACGTACGTAATGGTTTAGGCGATGTATACGCTAAAATCCAAAGCTTAGACAGTGCAAAGCAAGAGGAAATAAAAGCCGCTATTGAAGCTGTTTACGCTGTGCGTCCTGCGTTAGCGATGGTGGACTCGGATAAAGGGATTACTAACCTGCACGTGCCTAGTGACGTGATTATTGATGCTTCAATGCCTGCAATGATCCGTGCTTCTGGTCAAATGTGGAATAGTGACGGTAAGCAACAAGATACTAAAGCGGTTATTCCAGATCGTAGCTATGCCGGTATTTATCAGCAAACTATTGATTTCTGTAAAGAGAATGGCGCATTTAACCCAACGACAATGGGCTCGGTAGCTAACGTTGGCTTAATGGCGCAAAAAGCTGAAGAATACGGTTCGCATGACAAAACCTTTGCTGTTCCTGCGGCGGGTACAGTTGAAGTAATTGATGCAAATGGCCAAGTAGTACTTAGCCAATCAGTTAATCAAGGCGACATTTTCCGTATGTGTCAGGTTAAAGACGCGCCTATTCGCGACTGGGTAAAACTCGCCGTTAACCGTGCGCGCCTAAGCAATACTCCAGCAGTATTTTGGTTAGATGCAAACCGTGCCCATGACGCTCAGTTGATTACTAAAGTAGAGAGCTACTTAGGTGATCACGATACTAGTGGTTTAGAGATTAAGATCTTAGCACCTAATGATGCAACTCAGTTCTCGCTAGAGCGCGTTAAACAGGGCCTAGATACTATTTCAGTAACGGGTAACGTATTGCGTGATTACCTGACGGATCTGTTCCCAATATTGGAACTGGGTACATCAGCTAAAATGTTGTCGATTGTTCCGCTAATGAATGGTGGTGGGTTGTTTGAAACGGGTGCTGGCGGTTCAGCACCGAAACACGTTCAGCAATTCGAGAAAGAGAACCACTTACGTTGGGATTCTTTAGGTGAGTTTCTAGCTCTATCTGCTTCTTTGGAGCATTTAGGACAAGTTACCAATAATGCTAAAGCTGCGGTTCTAGCTGCGACCTTAGATAAAGCAACGGGCATTTTCTTGGACCAAAACAAGTCGCCTTCACGCAAAGTTAAAGAGCTTGATAACCGTGGGAGTCACTTCTACTTGTGCATGTACTGGGCTCAATGCTTAGCCGAGCAAGAAGGTGATAAAGAGCTTAAGCAAGCGTTTGCAGCCATTGCTGATAAGCTAGTTGCGCAAGAGAGCGCGATTGTAGAGCAGTTAAACGCGGCTCAAGGCCCAAGTGTAGACTTAAGCGGCTATTTCCAGCCTAATGCCGCTAAGGCGTCTGCAGCAATGCGCCCAAGTGCTATCTTTAACGAAATAGTTGATAGCTTGCGTTAATTTCGAGCTAAGCCATTTCAATAAGCCGGTGCATTGTTATCGGCTTTTTTGTATCTGTTGATAAATGAGAGTGGGGGAGCTAGAAAATAAAATGCCAGTCATTAAGACTGGCATTTGGCCTAGCAGAGTATTGCTATTTAAAGGTCATTGCTGACTATCGTCAAAGACAATGCTAACAGCATGACTACCTTTCGGCCCTTGCTGGGTTTCAAATTGGACTGGCTGACCAGCTTTAAGAGTGCGATACCCTTCCATTTGAATTGTCGAATAGTGAGCGAAGATATCTTCTCCGCCTGTATCCGGGCAAATAAAACCAAATCCTTTTGCGTTGTTAAACCATTTAACTGTACCGTTTGGCATACGACATTTCCCTATTAAATTTATCTACCAAACCAACTTGTTGGTCATTTTTGACGCAACTTTAAGTCAGCTGTTTAACAATTTAGTAAAATATTTACTACAGTCAAGTTTTCAAGGCATTTTTCTACTAGCCTTGTTAACTCAAAGCGGTTATGTTGAATACAGAAACGCGTTTTTACTACTATAGTTTTTATGAGCAAATTATCTGACTGGCTAGATGTTGAAGAATTCACCAAAGAGGCCAAAAGCGAGACGGCACCGCCACCAATGTATAAGGTGGTATTAAATAATGATGACTATACTCCTATGGAGTTTGTTATCGAAGTGTTGCAGTTGTTTTTTAATATGGATTTAGATAAAGCAACACAAATAATGTTAACCATTCATTATAAAGGTAAAGGAGTTTGTGGGGTTTTCACGGCCGAAGTAGCTGAAACAAAAGCTGCACAAGTAAATAGTTATGCTAAACAAAATGACCATCCCTTGATGTGCACCATGGAGAAAGCATAGCTACGTAGTATTGATTGTCTTTAGGGGGCCTATGCATGCTAAATAAAGAGTTGGAACAAACTTTAAACCAAGCGTTTAAAGAAGCGAGACAACAGCAACACGAATTCATGACGGTAGAACACCTGTTGTTGGGTTTACTAGAAAATTCTGCCGCAAAAGAAGCCCTAGTCGCGTGTGGGGCTAATCTCAATCAACTTAACCAAGAGTTAAGTAGTTTCATTGAACAAACCACCCCAATCATTCCAGAGGACGACGGCGAGCGCGAGACTCAGCCTACTCTAGGTTTTCAACGTGTGCTGCAACGTGCAGTGTTTCATGTTCAATCATCAGGCAACAGTGAAGTTAGCGGGGCTAACGTATTAGTCGCTATCTTTAGTGAGCAAGAGAGCCAAGCGGTTTACTTCCTTAAAAAAGCGGATATTAGCCGCTTAGACGTGGTTAACTTTATATCGCATGGTATTCGCAAAGATGATGAACCAAGTGCTGAACAAGGCCCTGCAGCGGATACTGAAGCGCAATCTGAAGAAACTAAACAACTAGAGAGTTTTGCTAGCAACCTAAATCATTTAGTGTTGAAAGGTAAAATCGATCCTCTTATTGGTCGTGACAAAGAACTGTCGCGTACTATTCAAGTATTATGTCGTCGTCGTAAAAACAATCCGTTGTTAGTGGGTGAAGCAGGGGTAGGTAAAACCGCTATTGCTGAAGGACTTGCTTACAGAATTGTTCACGAAGACGTCCCCGATGTAATTAAAGACGCTACTATTTATTCTTTAGACATTGGCTCTTTGCTTGCCGGAACTAAGTATCGCGGTGATTTTGAGAAGCGTTTTAAGTCGTTACTAAAACAGCTAGAAAATGCTGAAAACGCCATTTTGTTTATCGACGAAATTCACACCATTATTGGCGCAGGTGCAGCATCAGGCGGTCAACTTGACGCCGCTAACTTGATTAAACCTCTACTAAGCAATGGTTTATTGCGTTGTGTTGGCTCAACAACTTACCAAGAATACAATCAGATCTTTGAGAAAGATCGAGCGTTGGCTCGCCGTTTCCAAAAAATTGATGTGGTGGAACCAACAGTTGAGGATACCACTAAGATCTTGATGGGTTTGAAGAGTCGTTATGAAGCTCACCACGACGTACGTTATACCAAACAAGCAATGCGCAGCGCTGCAGAATTAGCAGCCAAGTATATTAATGAGCGTCATTTACCTGATAAAGCCATTGATGTCATCGATGAAGCGGGTGCTAGTATGCGAATGCTGCCGGTAAGTCGCCGTAAAAAAACCATTGGTGCCGGTGATATCGAAGCGATTGTTGCAAAAATTGCGCGTATTCCTGAAGCCAAAGTATCGTCTTCTGATCGAGAAACCTTACGCGGCTTAAACGATACCCTTAAAATGGTGGTGTTTGGGCAAGATCCAGCCATTGATGTATTAGTGGATGCGATTCGCTTAAACCGCTCAGGATTAGGTGCAGAACAAAAACCAGTGGGTTCATTCTTGTTTGCAGGGCCAACTGGTGTCGGTAAAACTGAGGTTACTCAACAGTTAGCCAAAGCTATGGGCGTAGAGCTTATTCGTTTTGACATGTCAGAGTATATGGAACGCCATGCTGTTTCTCGCTTGATTGGAGCGCCTCCTGGCTATGTTGGTTTCGACCAAGGTGGTTTGTTAACGGATGCAGTACTCAAACATCCTCATTGTGTGGTATTGCTCGATGAGATTGAAAAAGCACACGAAGACGTATTTAACCTGTTATTGCAAGTAATGGATCACGGTACGCTTACCGACAACAACGGCCGTCATGCAGATTTCCGCAACGTTATTTTGGTTATGACCAGTAACGCTGGTGTTAAAGAAACTCAACGTTCAGCGATTGGTTTTAAAGAGCAGGATATGAGTTTTGATGCGATGGCGGAAATTAACCGTATTTTTGCTCCAGAGTTTAGAAACCGCTTAGATAACATTATTTGGTTTAATCACTTAGGTGAAGACATCATCGAGCAAGTGGTGGATAAGTTCATTGTAGAGCTGCAAGCACAGCTTGATGCTAATGGCGTATCTATGGAAGTGAACACAGAAGCACGTTTGTGGTTATCTGAACAAGGCTACGATCGCTCTATGGGAGCCAGGCCAATGTCTCGGGTTATTCGCGAACAACTACGCAAACCACTCGCTAACGAAATCTTGTTTGGACGTTTAAACCAAGGTGGCCATGTTGATATTGGTTTGAAAGATGGCAAGCTTGATTTTCAGTATGAAGATGAAGTGGCCGAAGTATAATTTAGGCCAATATGCAAAAAGCCAGCGATAAGCTGGCTTTTTTAATTGTTGCTCACAACAATATGCGGATTAGCGCGCGCGGAAAACAATGCGCCCTTTTGACAAGTCGTACGGTGTTAGTTGAACCGTAACTTTATCCCCGGTTAAAATGCGGATGTAGTTCTTACGCATTTTGCCAGAAATGTGGGCTGTAACAACATGTCCGTTTTCTAGTTCTACACGGAACATTGTGTTAGGCAAGGTGTCTAACACTGTGCCTTGCATTTCAATATTGTCTTCTTTCGCCATTGAGTCCTCTGTTTGACACGCACTTATAAAAACGCAGGGAGAATGCCAGATTTACTGCCTTGTGTAAAGTTTATCCTCCAAATCTATTGCCATTTCCCATTAATAAATCGTTGATGTGGCAAATAGTTCCGTTTGTAGTTCATTTTTTTGCAGTTATCGACTTGATAACCCAAGTACAACCATGACTTATTGTTTTGTTGAGCGGCTGATATTTGCATTAGTACCGCCAAATTACCCAGTGACAGTTGTGCTAAATTCGGCTCAAAGAATGTATATACGGCGCTGTAGGCGTTTTCTTGTACATCGGTGACGCATACCGCTATCAGCTGGTCATTTAGAAACAGTTTTAGATATTGGGTATTTGACCAATCACAACTTAAAAACTGAAAAAATGACTCCTCGCTGGCAGGGTACATGCTGCCATCTTGATGTCGTGCGGCTATGTAACGTTCAAAGAGCCGGTAATCAACTTGATTAAGTTCTTCCTCCCATTGCATTGTCACTAGTTTGTTTTTGTTCAAAATACGTTTTTGAGAGCGGCTAGCGCTAAATCCTTGAGTATCAACGCGTAAGGACTGACAGGCGTGACAGTGTTCGCAGGCTGGGCGGTATAGCTCATTGCCGCTACGGCGAAATCCTAAGGCCAATAACTGTGGGTAATAGTCAGTCTTTTGCTGAGAATTACATAGGGTAAAACATAACTGCTCTTTTTGTTCAGGTAGGTAAGGGCAGGGGCTTATTTGACTTAAGCCAATAGGTAATTGCATTAACGTATTTCCTGTGGCCGCCAGCAGCTTGGATTTAGCGGTTTATCTTTGGTAGTTTTCAATAAACTTAGAAAATCATCTCTTGCTAAAGCTTGCATACCTAAACTTAGCAAGTGAGGGTTTTCTACTTGGCCGTCAATATAAACGCCACCATGAGCAGCAAAGTGCTGGCAGAAAAGGTGAAAGGCCAGTTTTGAAGCGTTGCTTACGGTATGGAACATCGACTCACCACAAAACACCTGGCCTACATTAACGCCATAAAGGCCACCGACTAATTGCTGTTGTTGCCATACTTCAACTGATTGAGCATGACCAAGTTGATGAAGCTTTATGTAAGCTTGGTACATGTCGTTGTTAATCCAGGTCTCACCTTCTCGCTGCAATGCACATTGACGAATAACCTGTTCAAAATCACGATTGATGGTGACTTTTAAGGAAGATTTACGGATAAATTTACGCATGCTTTTGCTAATGGTATGGCTTGATAATTCTAGCCCAATTCTAGGATCGGGGCTCCACCATAATACTGGCTGCTCATCACTAAACCACGGGAAAATACCATTGTTATATGCATCGATTAGCCGTTTACTGCTCAGGTCTGCGCCTACAGCGAGTAGCCCGTTTGGATCGCTAAGTGCTTGGTGTGGGTCAGGAAAGGGTCGATTAAGATCTAGATATACCGGCTGCAAAATAACTTGGATGTAAAATGGTTATTGGCTGAGTATATCAGCAAAATCAAAGTGAATAGGTAATAAAAAAGCCGGCATTGAGGCCGGCTTTAGATTGACGCAGATGGTAACTCTAGTCGTTTAGGCTATCTAAGTAACGCTCAGCATCTAAGGCAGCCATACAGCCAGCGCCAGCAGAGGTAATTGCTTGACGGTAAATGTGGTCTGCAACATCACCTGCGGCATAGATCCCCGGAATACTGGTTTGAGTTGCATTGCCCTCGGTACCAGATTGTATGGTCAAGTAACCATCTTTCATTGCTAATTGGCCTTCAAAAATGCCAGTGTTAGGTTGGTGACCGATAGCAATGAATGCGCCCATAACGTCGATATCTTGAGTGGTGTCGTCGTTTACGTTTCGCACGCGAACACCTGTTACGCCCATTTCGTCACCCAGTACTTCATCCAATGTTTGGTTTAAATGAAGAACAATATTGCCGTTTGCCACCTTGTCCATTAAGCGTTTAGTAAGGATTTTTTCACTACGGAACTCTTCGCGGCGGTGAATAAGGTGAACTTCTGAAGCGATATTTGAAAGATATAGGGCTTCTTCAACAGCAGTGTTACCGCCACCCACAACAGCTACTTTTTGGTTGCGGTAGAAAAATCCATCACAGGTTGCACAAGCCGATACACCTTTACCTTTAAATGCTTCCTCTGATGGCAACCCTAAGTATTTAGCGGAAGCGCCTGTAGCGATAATTAGAGCGTCGCAGGTATATTCAGCGCTGTCGCCTTTAAGCTTATATGGTTTCTCTTTAAAATCGACTTCGTTGATGTGGTCAAACACAATTTCAGTTTCAAATTTTTCAGCATGAGCTTGCATCCGTTCCATTAACGCTGGACCGGTTAATCCTTCGGCATCGCCAGGCCAGTTTTCAACTTCGGTAGTCGTGGTTAGCTGGCCACCTTGTTGAATGCCTGTGATAAGAACAGGGCTAAGGTTTGCTCGGGCAGCGTAAACCGCTGCAGTGTAACCCGCAGGGCCTGAACCGAGAATGATTAGTTTATGATGTTTCGCGTTGCTCATGATTGTTTCAATTCCTTAAAGTCCTTGCTTGGTATATGAGGGTATAAAACTCAATATCAAGCATCAAAATATGAAAAACTTGCGGTCTACACAGGCAAGCTAATTTGTTGGATACAGCATAATCGTCTTCGTTAATCCCAACAAATAATAAAACTTTATATGGATATGCGTATTTATCTAGCCTTTAATTCGGCTTTTTACTTGATAGTCTGGGCATTTTGTGGAATAAATAATGCTCGGGGATAAAACAAAAGTTTAGAAAAATCTGTTCGCTTGGGTTTTAGCTCTGCATCTCGCTTGTAATGACTTATTTATGTGTGAAGGGATACCCACATAGTTTATGCAGTGACAACCAGTAATAATGCATAAAAAGTCAGCTCAACTTGGTGTACTTAGGGACAACAATCGTATCACCACTAATGGAAGCAAAAGGTCGACCAATGAAGGAACTGGATCGTATTGATCGCAACATACTTAATGAGTTGCAAAAAGATGGCCGCATATCAAATGTGGAACTTTCAAAACGCGTAGGTTTAAGCCCTACACCTTGTCTAGAAAGGGTTAGACGCCTGGAGCGCCAAGGTTACATTACCGGTTACACCGCAATTTTAAATCCTCAGTATTTAGACGCTTCACTGTTGGTTTTTGTTGAAATCACGTTGAATCGTGGTGCGCCAGATGTATTTGAACAATTTAACCATGCAGTGCAGCAGCTTGAAGAAATTCAAGAATGTCACTTAGTATCTGGTGATTTTGACTACCTATTAAAGACTCGCGTAGCAGATATGTCTGCTTATCGTAAGTTGTTAGGCGAAACTCTTCTTCGTTTGCCTGGTGTAAACGACACACGTACTTACGTTGTTATGGAAGAAGTGAAGCAGAGTAATCGACTAGTTATCAAAAACTAACGGAGTCGTTTCCCCCTCCAATTCATTTTTGATAAAGTTAAACAAGCGGCTAATGCCGCTTGTTTTGTTTTTAACCAAACAGAATATTTATTGGATATTTTTAGTTCAAGGGAACGCTTGTGACAGATCTTACAGACAACAGATTGTCTGGCTTTGCTCGTATTGCGGAAGTATGCGCTATCGCAATGGGCGCTTTAGGTGTTTACCTAATGGTAGCCTTATTAACATTTAATCCTAGTGATCCGAGTTGGTCGCAAACAGCAGTTGAACAATCCATTGCTAATGCAGCGGGCAGCTCTGGTGCTTGGTTTGCCGATTTATTGCTATTTAGTTTTGGCTTTATGGCTTATAGCGTTCCTTTGATAAGTGGTTTTTTAGCTTGGGCTTTATTTTGGCGACCTTGTCCGGTAGCCCAACTCAATTTCTTTACTCTAGGTTTAAGGGTAATTGGGTTTGTTTTCACTTTCGCGAGTTTAACCACTTTAGCGAGCATTCATATTGATGATTTTTTCTTTTTTTCTTCAGGAGGCTTAGTGGGAGATATTTTCACTCAGCTAATGATCCCAGTGTTTGGTTTGTTAGGCACTAGTATTATTTTGTTAGCAGTATTTGCCGGTGGTGTAACCTTATTTACCGGCGTATCTTGGATTCAGTTTGTTGAGCAACTGGGCAGTCTTTTAAACGCAGCCTATAGTGGCCTGGTATCTTTGCCCGAGCGAATGCGGAATAAGAAACAACGCGAATTAGAGCAAGATGTATTAATGCGCGACTTTGAACCAGAAGCAAAAGCTGAAGAAAGCACTGAATTGCCAGAGCCAAATATAGAGTCTGATATTCATTTGCAAACTGATTTTGTAGATGAACAGCAGTCCTCTTTACAAGAAAAATTAGATGCAGAGCCTGTAGTGAGCTCGCAAGCGATTGAACCGAGCTTTTCAATAGACAGTTCATTTGAGGAAGAGTTATCTCAAGCTAAAGAAGATATTGAGTTTGCCTTTGAAGACGAAAGTGTAGACCCACCAAGCGTGATTCTTGACCAAACTCCACCTGAGCCAATGCCTGACATCCCCTTTGACGGTGGCTCAATGCCCGCTAAGGCTAAAACTGTCGCACCCAGTCAGCCACAAACTCCGGCTGCAGCAGCTCAACCTCGATTAAGCAGACTACCCGATATGAATTTATTGGATAGGCCAGACAAAAAGCAAAACCCGATTTCTCAAGAAGAGTTAGAACAAGTTTCTCGTTTAGTCGAAGCCAAATTACTGGACTTTAATATTCAAGCATCGGTAGTAGCAGTGCACCCTGGCCCAGTAATTACCCGTTTTGAATTGGATTTAGCCCCTGGGGTAAAAGTAAGCAAAATCACCAATTTGTCTAAGGATTTGGCGCGAGCTTTATCGGCAATTAGTGTGCGTGTGGTTGAGGTTATTCCCGGTAAGTCGGTGATTGGTTTAGAACTGCCAAATCGCTTTAGAGAAATAGTTTATTTAAGTGAAGTGGTAGATAGCCCAGTATTTCATCAGGCTAAATCGCCACTCACTATGGTGTTGGGTAAAGATATTGCCGGTCAACCTGTAGTGGTCGATCTTGCCAAAATGCCGCACTTGTTGGTGGCAGGTACAACAGGCTCGGGTAAGTCTGTTGGGGTAAACGTAATGATCGTGAGCCTACTTTATAAATCTACCCCCGAAGATGTTCGCTTGATCATGATCGACCCTAAAATGTTGGAGTTGTCGGTTTATGAAGGCATTCCTCATTTGTTGTCTGAAGTAGTTACAGACATGAAAGAGGCAGCTAATGCACTGCGCTGGTGTGTGGGTGAAATGGAACGACGCTATAAATTAATGTCAGCACTCGGCGTGCGTAACCTAAAAGGCTATAACCAAAAAGTGTTGGATGCCATGGCATCGGGTAATCCTATTGTCGATCCTCTGTGGAAGCCAGAAGACAGCATGGCAGAAATTGCGCCTACCTTAGAAAAGCTGCCGCATATTGTGGTGGTGATTGATGAATTTGCCGACATGATGATGATTGTAGGCAAAAAGGTAGAAGAACTGATAGCACGTATTGCGCAAAAAGCCCGTGCTGCAGGTATTCACTTAGTCTTGGCAACACAGCGTCCTTCGGTGGATGTGATTACGGGTTTGATTAAAGCCAACATTCCTACACGAATGGCATTCCAAGTTTCTAGTCGTATTGATTCTCGAACCATCTTGGACCAACAAGGAGCTGAAACCTTACTGGGTATGGGCGATATGTTGTACTTGCCAGCGGGTACCGGTGTTCCAACACGTGTGCATGGTGCATTTGTAGACGATCACGAAGTTCACGCAGTGGTTTCTGCCTGGAAAGAACGCGGCGAACCCGATTACATTGATGAGATATTAAACGGCGAAGCTGGCCCAGATGCAATGCTACCTGGCGAAGTCGCTGAATCCGACGAAGAATTAGATGCTTTATTTGACCAAGCGGTAATGCACGTTACCGAAACTCGCCGCGGCTCTGTTTCTGGAGTACAACGTAAGTTTAAAATTGGTTATAACCGCGCGGCACGTATCGTTGAACAAATGGAAGTTCAAGGCATTGTGAGTGCCCCAGGGCACAACGGCAATCGTGAAGTGATTGCACCACCTCCTGTTCGAATTGATTAAAGAGATAAGATGAAAACATTAGTAAGTATTGCTTTCGCTGCATTGGTATCAAGCCAGGCTGTAGCGGCTGATGCCGCTGCTGAATTAAAACAACACCTTGCAGATTTGCAGGGCTTTCAAGCGCAGTTTAAACAAACGGTGATAGATGCCGACGGTGTCAATATTCATGAGGCAGAAGGTAAACTTAGCTTAGCAAGGCCCGCCAAACTTAACTGGCAACAAGTGATGCCAGAGCAAGATATGATTGTGTCGGACGGTTCAACTATTTGGTATTACAGCCCGTTTGTTGAGCAAGTTACCATCATGGATGCGGGTGAAGCGATTAATCAATCGCCCTTTATTTTGCTAGCTGACGATCGTAAAGAGAGTTGGCAGAATTATCAGGTAGAAAAGTTAGAGCAGGGTTATTTAGTTAAATCTAAACAAGATCCAATGCAAGCTGCGTTTTGGGTGAAACTAAATGCCGATAGCAGTATTTCGCGTTTCGATATCATTGAAAGTACCGGCCAGCGCAGTGAATTTACATTAGACAGTTTTAAAGCTAATCCAAAGTTTGATAGCAAACTGTTTCAATTCGATATTCCGGTAAACACAATGATTGACGACCAACGCTAATGAGTTTGGAGTTAAACTTTGAGGCCGATTTTCGGCCTCTAGCAGCAAGAATGCGCCCTACAGAATTAGCGCATTACGTTGGCCAGCAGCACATTTTAGCGGCTGATCAACCTTTGTATAAAGCAATATCAAGTGGCCAGCTACATTCAATGATTTTATGGGGGCCGCCTGGCACCGGTAAAACCACTATTGCTGAGCTAGCTGCGCATTATGCCGATGCTGAAGTCGAAAAAATTTCTGCCGTAACTGGTGGCATTAAAGAAGTTCGAGCTGCTATTGAGCGGGCTCAACAAAATCAGCAAGTAAGCCGCCGCACTATATTGTTTGTTGATGAAGTACATCGATTCAACAAAAGCCAACAAGATGCATTTTTACCATATGTAGAAAATGGCACCGTTATTTTTGTGGGTGCAACAACCGAAAACCCCTCGTTTGAGCTTAACAACGCTTTATTGTCGCGGGCAAAAACCTATGTATTACGCTCACTAGATAGTGCGGCAATTATGCAGCTGCTAGATCGTGCGATTAACGATGACTCACTTCTAAAGCAACAAAATCTGCACTTCGAAGATGGTGTGCTTGAGGCCTTAGCTGGCTTAGTGAGCGGCGACGCGCGTCGTGCACTCAATCTGCTTGAGATGATGTCTGAGCTGGCTGAAGTAGATGCAAAAGGTAAGTACTTAAGTTTTAGTCTGCTTAAGCAAGTGGCTGGAGAGCGTTATAGCCATATCGATAAAGGAGGCGACAAGTTTTATGATTTGTTGTCGGCTTTACATAAATCAATTCGTGGCTCATCGCCAGATGCAGCCTTGTATTGGTATAGCCGTATTTTGGAAGCCAGTGGCGACCCTTTATCGGTTGCGCGTCGCTGCTTAGCAATTGCCTCGGAGGATGTTGGAAATGCCGATCCTCGCGCGATGCAAATTGCGGTTAGTGCATGGGACTGCTTTACTCGAGTAGGCGCAGCAGAAGGTGAACGTGCGATTGCTCAAGCGGTGGTTTATTTGGCTTGCGCACCTAAAAGCAACGCGGTGTATACCGCTTTTAAAGCCGCCCGTGTTGCAGCCAAAGAATACGGCGATGCAGAAGTGCCAGTACATTTACGTAACGCACCCACCAAATTGATGGCAGAGCTAGGGTATGGGGCAGAGTATCGTTATTCACACGACGAACCCAATGCTTATTCGGCTGGTCAAGAATACCTGCCAGACGCCTTACACGGTAGCCAATTTTACTACCCACAACCGCGCGGTTTAGAAAAACAGATAGCTGAAAAACTGAGTTATTTACATAATCTCGACCAGCAAGCTAAATAAGCACTCACTTATTCAAAGTAATTCGCCTATATTGCGCGATCTAGTCGAAAGCTAGATTGTGTCTGTAGGTAGTTGCTCTATAATAAGCGAGTTTTGTAAAGCAAACATTTAGCAATACCTTAGTAGGCGTTATTTGGCTGGGTATTGTGATTAATTATCAAATTGAATTGGAAGTAGGTTATTGAATGTTAGACGCTAATTTGTTGCGCGGCGAAATAGACACCACCGCTGAGCGCTTAAAGACTCGTGGATTTGAACTTGATGTAGCTCGATTGACTGAATTAGAAAGTCGTCGTAAAGAACTACAAGTTCGCACCCAAGAACTACAAAATGAGCGTAACACCCGTTCCAAATCAATCGGTCAAGCCAAAGGCCGTGGCGAAGATATTGCACCGCTACTTGCCGAAGTAGGCCAATTGGGTGAAAAACTTGACGCCGCGAAAGGCGAGCTAAATGCGTTACTGGAAGAAATTAAAGATTATTCTTTAACGCTACCTAACTTGCCTCATCCAAGCGCGCCAATAGGCAAAGATGAAGATGAAAACGTTGAGTTGCATACTTGGGGGGAACTACCGAGTTTTGATTTTGACGTTAAGGATCACGTTGATGTAGGTACTGACTTACAAGGTTTAGATTTTGCCAACGCAGTAAAGATTAGTGGTTCACGCTTTATCGTAATGAAAGGCAAAATTGCTAAGTTACACCGTGCGATTGCTCAGTTTATGCTAGACACGCACACCGAAGAACATGGTTACCAAGAGATGTACGTGCCTTACTTGGTTAACTCTGATTCTTTGTATGGCACGGGTCAAATGCCTAAATTTGGTAAAGACTTATTTCATACTCAGCCGGCAACCGAAGAAGGTATTGGCATGAGTTTGATTCCAACGGCCGAAGTACCGCTCACTAATATGTTGCGTGATAGCATCGTAGATGAAACTGAGTTGCCCATTCGTATGACTGCTCATACACCGTGTTTTCGCAGTGAAGCCGGATCTTACGGGCGTGATACTCGCGGTTTAATTCGCCAACACCAATTCGACAAAGTTGAAATGGTGCAGCTGGTTCACCCAGAGAAATCATATGACGCTTTGGAAGAGATGCGTCAACATGCGGAAAACATTCTTCAGAAACTTGAATTGCCATACCGGGTAGTTACTTTGTGTACTGGAGATATGGGTTTTGGCGCGACTAAAACCTACGACTTAGAAGTATGGGTACCGGCGCAAGATGCTTACCGAGAAATTTCTTCAGTATCTAACTGTGAAGACTTCCAATCGCGCCGTATGCAAGCGCGTTTTCGACCAACCGGCGCTAAAAAACCAGAGTTGTTACACTCATTAAATGGTTCTGGTTTAGCAGTAGGTCGTACCTTGGTGGCTATTTTAGAGAACTACCAAAATGCTGATGGCAGTATTCGTATTCCAGACGTCCTGCAACCTTACATGGGCGGAGTAGAGCTTATTTCTGCTTAGCACTAACGAATAAATGAGTATTAAAAAAGCGCCTTAAGGCGCTTTTTCGTTATTTAACTTAGATACATTTAACTGGTTTAGGTAGGCCAGCTACTTTGGTTGCTTGTTTGGCCGGACCTTCTGGAAACAGCTTATATAAGTATCGACTATTGCCTTTTTCTGGGCCAAACTTTTTGGCCATGGCTTTAACTAGCGCCCGCATGGCTGGTGAGGTATTAAACTCTAGATAGAAATTTCGAACAAAGTGAACCACTTCCCAATGGGCTTCATTCATTTCAATGTTCTCTAGTTCAGCAATATGAGCGGCTAGCGCTTCTGTCCATACCTCTAACTCAAGTAAGTAGCCGTTTTTATCGGTAGGGTATTGTTTGCCGTTAAATTCAATCATGCCAGTGTTTCGTGCCTTATTAGCCTGTTATCACGGCTAGTTTACCACTTACCATTAAGCAATAACTGTCGAATTTTCTTTAAGTCTTTACCGATGAGCTGTAGCTGATAAGCAATTAATAGTTCGTTGCCAACTAATTGAGGCAATAGTCGGTTAATGGCGCGCATTAAAGCCTCATGCTGCAGGCTTAAACTTGGCCTTTGCTCCGATTTTAGCAACAGGTAATCGTGCATTAAACACAGCTCGTTTTGAATGGTCTCGCCTAGACTCGCTAAGCGTTCAGCTGCATGGATAGATTGCAGCTGATTACGATGCGTAGAGAGGGCAGACAGGTGAGACAGCAAATGATGGCTTAAACCTACCAGTTGATACAAATCAGGTGATAATCGCTGCTTAGCACTGGGTTCTGCCAGCATATGTTGCCAATGGCGAACCAGTTCGGCTTCGCTTTGATAGGCGTGGTAGCGGCTTAAGCGAAAGGCCGTTGACTCATCGGTAGTTTGAGAGAAATACTGCTCGAATATGGCTTGCTGATACTTAGCAATATTGGCAAATAACAGGCTAATAATTTTGCGGCTTTGCTTATGTTGCCAATCGGGCCACAGATAACGCATCGCTGTCATTGCCATTACAGCCCCAAGAATAGTGACAAAGGTTCTTACCATTAACGCTTCGTTTGCGGGATAGCCCTGTATGTCTAAAGACATGGCTACAAACACCGTAATAACAGCCACTGAGATAGCATAGTTAAAATGGAAGAACAAAAAGAACAGCAATATAAAGCCTGGGAGCAATGCTATAAGAATGATCTCTGGAAGAGCTAAATAGCTGAGTCCAGCAGCAAGTACAACACCCACGATAGTGCCATAAACTCGTTTGTCTACTCGCTTTTTAGTATCGTGATAATTCGGCTTAACTACTAATAAACAACTTAGCATCAACCAGTAGGCGTGTTCATCTCCCGAGAGCTGAATTAAACCGTAAGCTGCTAACATAATGGTCGCCATTCTTAAGGCATGGCGGTTTATGGAGAGTGTAAAGTCGAAAGCTTGCTGCAAATATTGTTTTATTGAAATAGAACTAAAAGGTGAAAAGCTCTGTTCTGGTTCAGGAAAGTGCTGCTCATGAAAGCATAGAGCGGTGACTTTCTTTAAGTTTTTGAGCATGTAGGCAAAGCGCGGTGGCACATCTTTTAAATTAGCTCGGTTTTGCTCAAGAGTATCAATTGCATAGTTAAGTTCTTGTTCTATTTCTGGCGGGGTTTGTCTTGCACCAATAACCCGGGCGATTTTAACTAATATAGTTCTCGTTTCAGCTAGCAATGTTCTTGGAAGAACCTTTTGCAAACGTTCGTAATCTAAATGGGACGAACTTAAGCGCTCATGCAGTAATTGGGCTTTAAAAAATCGGTCCATTTGGCTTGAGCCAACTTGCTGTTTGTTACGCTGTTGGTGCACATACAAGCCGTGGCGTATAACGCCTAGCTGCTCAGCAATATCCGCGCTTTGGGCTGTTAGCTTAACTTGAATGTCGTTGATATTAGCTGCGCGTTGAAATAGCCGGGTTTTAGTTAATTGGTACAAACTGATTTGGCGAAATACATTATCCAGCTGTTTGTCTACCCAGCGGGTAGGGTAAAGGGCGTTTATAACCAGCGAAAGTAATGCATAACTAAGTGCACCTATCACTAACCAAAGTGGTTGCACCCAAGGGTTTGCATAGGTGGAATACCCTAGCATGGTGTAAATGGCAATAATCAAGGAACAAAGAGAGATAGAGCCGTATTTTTGCCCAAGCACCGGCATGCGCATAAACAAGTAACATGAACTAAATAAACCAACAGCGAACAACCACGGCCAAGGGAACAATAGAGTGACCGATACAGTCGCTAAGGTAAAACTGGTTGCCATTAAGGCTGTGCTTTGCAGGCGTTGCTGATAGAAGTCGGGGCTGTCGGCTAATCCCGCAGCCACAATACCGAGAGTGGCAGTAAGTGCGAGATCTACGTCTAGCAGCAAGCCTAGGCTTAATACTAACGTAGCTAAACCAGCAGCTTTTAACGCTACAGTCCAGTTAAGTGCAGATGAATCAATTTTTAACGTTAGTGCCATAAATGAAAACGCCCTGCAAAGGCAGGGCGTATTTATCCTTTACCAATCTGGCTTAGTCGTCGTTCAAGAAACCTAAGATATGTAATAAGTGTACGAAAATATTAAATATATTCAAGTACATAGAGATAGTTGCTCGAATGTAGTTGGTTTCGGTACCGTTTAAGATGTTGCTGGTATCGTAAAGAATAAAACCAGAGAACAACATTACCGCTGCACCACTAATGGCTAGGCTAAGCATTGGTATTTGTAAGAACAAGTTAAGTAACATGCTCACTACAACCACAATTAAACCCGCCATTAAAAAGCCGCTCATAAATGAGAAGTCTTTTTTGGTGGTGAGTACATAGCCAGACAAGCCGAAGAAAATAAGACCTGTCATACCTAAGGCTTGCATCACAATGGCTGGGCCTTGTGGAAACTGTAGGTAAGCGCTAAGCAATGGACCCAACGAGGCACCCATTAAGGTTGTAAATACAAATGTCCAAACAAGCCCCATCGAAGAATTGATGCTGCGAGGTAAGACGAAGAATACGATGATCATAGCGGCAACCATCATACCAATAGACGCCATGTGACCAATACCGGCGACTACTGCAAAGAAAGCTGCAATTGCACTGGTAAACAAGGTCATCGATAGTAAAGCGTATGTATTACGCAATACCTTATTTGTTTCCAGTTTCGATGCAGCGCTATAGTTTATCGTGCTAGGCTGATTCATTATTTCACTCCGTTCAGGCTGAGTTAGTTGGTTAGTTTATATAAACCGAAATTGTAGTATAACCAGTTTTTAACTAAAAAAAATCAAATCCGCCATCTAAAAATGCTGGTAGCGTCACCAATTCATCACAGATAAATTTAATAAAGCACTCAAAGACTTAGCTTTTTGAATGTTTGTCAGTGCAAAATCACCTTACCTTATACTAAAGCGAGTGTTGCACTCGGTTTCACATAGCCCTATGATCAGCGCATTAACAGGGCAGTTTGCCTCAACCCTTCAACGATTAAGTGAGACGGATAACAGATGTTAGTTTTAGGACACACTAATCCAGACTGCGATAGTATTGCTGGTGCAATATCTTTAGCAGAGTTATTAACTAAGCAAGGTACACCTGCTACTGCTATTGCTCAGGGCGAACCAAACCCTGAAGCACAATTTCTTTTAGACAAAATTGGCTTTCAAGCGCCAGAAGTGCGCACCGAGATTGCCGGTGAAGATGTATGGTTAATTGATTACTCTGATTGGGGCCAAGCACCTAAAGATGCTAAAAAAGCCAATATTCGCGGTATTGTTGATCATCATAAACTCGGCGACATTACCACTGCTGAACCAGTAGAGTGTTGGATCCGCCCAGTGGGCTGTAGCTGTACCATCGTTTACAGCATGTACCAAGCCTCGAACATTACACCAAGTAAAGAAGCGGCAACGCTAATGCTTGGTGCTATTTTGAGCGACACGGTTAAGTTTAACTCGCCTACATTTACTCCTGTAGATCGTGAAGCTGCAGAAGCCTTAGCGAAATTGGCCGGCGTAGCCGATATTAATGCCTTCGCTGATGAGCAGTTTGCTGCTAAGTCAGATGTCGCATCAGTGCCTGCATCTGAGTTGGTGCTTCGCGACCAAAAGGTTTACGAGATTAACGGTAAGCAATTTGCTATCGCTCAGCTTGAGTTAACCTCGGTAGCACCGGTATTAGCGCGCTTAGATGAGTTAAAAACAGAATTAGTGGCGCTTAAACAAGCTCATAACTACCACACCGCATTAGTATTGCTTACTGATATAACTACATTAAATTCTACTGGTTTAATCTGTAGTGATGAAGCCGCATTGGTGGCGTCTACTTTAGGTGGAAGCATTGATGGCTCCATTATTGATTTACCTGGCGTAGTTAGCCGTAAGAAGCAGGTGATGCCGCCCTTACAGCGTGAGTTTGACGCCAGTTAAACACTCACCCTTGTATAAAAAACCAGCCAATTTAGGCTGGTTTTTTTGTGTTTGTTGATCGCTAAATTAATTTTCTAACTTTGAGTTTCGTTTTCAGTAACTCGCGTGCTGATTTTAGTTTACAAATTACGTTATTTAATTACTTTTTAAACAGTATTTACTGTTATTATCGTCACTTAATGAATTTTTCTGCAAAAAATGTGAGAAAAAACTCGTTTATTTAGTCTCTTAGGCGTTTTTGTAAAAAAAAATCACACTTAATTTCAAGTCAAGTCTGAAATTCTCATTATATCTGTGATAGCATTTCCGTTACTTTCGTGACGAATGGACTAGCTCCTGCGTTATTGAATGCTGTTGTTTTGGAGGTTGTAAGGATAATCTACTGATAAAGACGATTATTCACACATCATCGAGAGCTGATGTGGCTCCTCTTTAAATGAAAATACTATTGATGTTCAAGGTCTTGTCGGTCTGAATAACATCAATATAGCAGTAAATAGGAATTACTGGATGACAAACATAACTCAACACAATAAGAGCCTTTATAGGCCTGAATTCGAACACGATAGCTGTGGTATCGGATTTGTTGCCCACTTAAAAGGGCGTAAAAGTCATGATGTGATCGAAAACGCATTAACCATGCTTACTTGCATGGAGCATCGTGGTGGTACAGGTTGTGACGTCGATAGTGGAGACGGCGCAGGTATCCTCATTCAGCTTCCTCATGAGTTTTTTAACGAAGAAGCGACAAAACTAGGTTTCAGCTTACCTAACCCAGGTGAGTATGGCGTGGGTATGGTTTACTTCCCGCGTGATGAAGCTATTCGTCGCGAATGTCGCGAAATTTTAAACCGAAACATTGAGAAACTAGGCTTAACCTTATTAGGTTACCGCGTAGTGCCAAAAGACAACTCAAGTTTGGGTCAGGCCTCAGTTGATAATGAGCCGCAAATTGAGCAAGTCTTTATTGCGCGCCCATCTGATCTAGACCAACAGATTTTTGAACGTAAGCTATTTGTTTTACGTAAATACACGCTGCACATTGCTGATGCAACGGTTGCTGGTGTAAATGAAAGCTTTTACATGGCGTCGATGTCGTCGCGCACTATTGTCTATAAAGGGCAGTTAACAACAGCGCAAGTACGTAAATACTATTTAGACTTGCAAGATCCACGCGTAGTGTCGGCAATTGCCATGTTCCACTCGCGTTTCTCTACTAATACCTTCCCAGCTTGGCGTTTAGCACAGCCTTTCCGTTACATTGCCCACAATGGCGAAATTAACACGGTTAAAGGTAACGTAAACTGGATGCGTGCCCGTGAATCACTGCTTGCAAGTGTAAACTTCAGCAAAGAAGAACTGGATATGATTAATCCAGTGTGTGATATCACGCGTTCTGACTCGGCCAACCTAGACATGTGTGTAGAATTACTGGTGTTAAGTGGTCGCCCACTTGAGCAAGTAATGATGATGGTTGTGCCAGAAGCATGGCAAACTCAAGACGATATGGACCCTGTGAAGCGCGCCTTCTACGAGTACTATTCGTGCATGATGGAACCATGGGACGGCCCAGCTTCAATTTCATTTACCAATGGTAAAGTGATTGGCGCAACTTTAGACCGTAACGGACTACGTCCTTCTCGTTACCTTGTTACCGATGATGGCCTAGTTGTCATGGGTTCAGAAACAGGTGCCTTAGTTGTAGACCAATCTAAAGTGGTTCAAAAAGGTCGCTTGCAGCCAGGTAAAATCTTTATTGCAGACCTAGAACAAGGTCGCATTATTGCTGACGACGAAGTTAAACACACTGTGTGTTCTAGTCAGCCATACGGCAAGTGGGTAGAAGAGAATAAGATTGTTCTTGATGACCTACCTTTACCAGAAGGTTACGACCGTTTTGCTACGCAGCACAGCCTAGAAAAACGTCAAAAAGCTTTTGGTTACAGCCAAGAAGACATTAATGCCGTTCTTAAGCCAATGGTTGGAACGTCTAAAGAACCATTAGGTGCAATGGGTACAGATACGCCATTGGCGATTTTGTCTGACAAAAATCCGCATCTATCACATTACTTTAAGCAGTTATTCGCTCAAGTAACTAACCCGCCAATTGACCCAATTCGAGAAGAAATGGTGATGTCGCTACGTACTTACGTAGGCGCGGACTTAAACTTACTTGAAGAAACACCACTGCATTGTCGTAAAGTAGAAATCAAGCAGCCAGTATTAACCAACGAACAGTTGGCTAAGCTACGTAGCATTGATCATAACCACTTCCAAGCAGCGACTATTTCTACTACTTTCCAAGCCACTGGCGCGGAAAATGAACTAGAAAAAGCAATCGACCGTATTTGTCGTCATGCTAAAGACGCTGTAGATGACGGATTCTCAATCCTTATTTTGAGTGACCGTCGAGTAGATAGCGACCATGCTGCAGTGCCATCGGTATTGGCCACAGCCGCTGTTCACCACTACTTAATCCGCGAAGGTATCCGTGCTCACGCAGACTTGATTGTTGAATCAGGCGACATTCGTGAAACGCATCACCTAGCCACTGTATTAGGTTACGGCGCGGCAGCAGTAAACCCATATCTAGCCATTGAAACACTGCTAGACATGCGTGACCAAGCCATTATTGATAGCAGCATGTCTAACGATGATGTGATATCGCGTTACAGCAATGCAGTAAATAGTGGCTTACTAAAAATCTTCTCGAAAATGGGTATCTCCACACTTCAGTCATACCAAGGCGCGCAAATCTTTGAAGCGCTGGGTATTAACTCTGATGTGGTTAAGAAATACTTTACTGGCACAGTAACTCGAATTGAAGGCTTAAGCCTAGACGGAATTGCCACTGAAGCATTAAATCGTCACCGCGAAGGTTTCCCAGCAGATGATAATCCATTTAATGATTTGATTCTTAAAACCGGTGGTGATTACGCTTGGCGTCAAGATGGCGAGCGTCATTTGTTCAACCCAACGACTATCCGTTTGCTGCAAAACGCTTCATCTACTAATGACTACAAGGTATTTAAAGAATACGCAGCCAATGTAGATAACCAAGCGAAAGAAGCTTTTACACTGCGTGGCTTACTTAAGTTTAAGACTGACCGCGAAAGTGTACCTCTAGAAGAAGTTGAATCAGCTGACAAGATCCTCAAGCGTTTCGCTACAGGTGCAATGAGCTTTGGTTCAATTTCTTGGGAAGCTCACACTACCTTGGCAATTGCCATGAACCGTATTGGTGGTAAGAGCAACTCTGGTGAGGGCGGTGAAGACCCAATTCGCTTTAAGCCAATGGAAAATGGCGACTCAATGATCTCTAAGATCAAACAGGTTGCTTCTGGTCGCTTTGGTGTAACCAGCCATTACTTAGCGAATGCTGAAGAATTACAGATCAAAATGGCACAAGGCGCTAAGCCTGGTGAAGGTGGTCAATTACCTGGTGATAAGGTCGATGCATGGATTGGTAAAACACGTGGCTCAACGCCGGGTGTAGGTCTAATTTCACCACCGCCACACCACGACATTTATTCAATCGAAGATTTAGCTCAGCTAATCTACGATTTGAAAAATGCCAACCGCGACGCACGTATTAACGTTAAGTTAGTATCAGAAGCGGGCGTAGGTACAATTGCATCGGGTGTCTGTAAAGGTTACGCCGATGTAGTGCTTATTGCTGGTTACGACGGTGGTACCGGAGCTTCTCCACTGAGCTCAATTAAACACGCAGGTTTACCGTGGGAGTTGGGTCTAGCAGAAACACACCAAACCCTTATTCAAAATAAACTGCGTAGCCGTATTACAGTTCAAGCCGATGGCCAACTTAAAACACCACGCGATTTAGCAGTAGCTACCTTGCTAGGTGCTGAAGAATGGGGCGTGGCGACTGCTGCACTAGTGGTTGAAGGTTGTACCATGATGCGTAAGTGTCACTTGAACACCTGTCCGGTAGGTATTGCTACACAAGACCGTCGTTTACGTGAGCGTTACGCGGGTCAAGTTGACCACGTTGTTAACTTCTTCCAAATGATGGTAGAAGGTTTACGCGAAATTATGGCTGAACTTGGCTTCCGTACCATCAACGAGATGGTAGGTCAGAGCCAATGTTTAACACCTCGCACCGACGTTGACCACTGGAAATACAAAGGCGTAGATTTATCGCCAATCTTGTATAAAGCAGACGATAGCGGAAACGAGACGCTTTATTGTAGCCAAGAGCAAAAACACTTAATTCACGACATTGTTGATCGTCGCTTAATTAAAGATGCTGCTGCTGCGCTAGAGTCAGGCGAGAAAGTTTCTTTAAGCTCTGAAATCATCAATACCGACCGAAGTGTGGGTACTATGTTGTCGAACGAGATTTCTAAACGCTACGGCGCTGAAGGTCTGCCAGCAGATACCATTAACGTTAAATTTAGCGGTAGTGCAGGACAAAGCTTTGGTACGTTTGCGGCTACAGGTATCAAGTTTGAACTTGAAGGCGATGCCAACGACTACTTCGGTAAAGGCTTATCTGGCGCCAAATTGGTGGTTTACCCAGATTCAAGTGCACCGTTTGAAGCACGCAAAAATATCATTGTAGGAAACGTAGCCTTCTTTGGTGGTACAGCGGGTGAAGCATACATTCGCGGTATCGCTGGTGAACGTTTCTGTGTTCGTAACTCTGGTGTTACCGCCATTGTAGAAGGTGTTGGCGACCATGGTTGTGAATACATGACCGGCGGTAAAGCGGTTATTCTTGGTGAAACTGGCCGTAACTTCGCTGCTGGTATGTCTGGCGGTGTGGCTTACGTATTAGACCGCAGCAACCAGTTCGCTTCTCGCTGTAACATGGAAATGGTGAGACTTGGTGGCATCGAAGATGCGGCTGAGGCCGCCGAGTTAAAAGCTCTAATCGAGAACCACTTAGCTCATACTGGCTCAGACGTAGCCAAAGAGTTGTTGGAAGATTGGGACAATGCGCTAAGTCTGTTTGTTCGTGTAATGCCTACTGATTATGAACGTATGCAAAATTACATGAAAGACGCTAAAGCTACCGGTGAATATGAAACGGATTACGATGTAGCTGTTGCTGCATTCGATATGCACCTTGATAGCGTTGCGCAAGCGAAAAAAGCCAAGGCTGAACAAGCCAAACAGAAAGCTGAAGCGGTTTAGGAGAGAGACATGGCAAATCCAACTGGATTTATGGAAATAGACAGGAAGCTATCGACAGACCGCGACCCAGCAGAGCGTTTGATAGATTGGCTAGAAGTTAAAACGCCTATGAGCGAGGAAGCGGTTAAAGACCAAGCTTCGCGCTGTATGGATTGCGGGATCCCATTTTGTCATTCAGGTGACTCAGCTTACGCCCCGCGCGTAGCTGGGTGTCCGATTAACAACTTGATCCCAGAGTGGAATGACTTGGTTTACCGTGGTCGCTGGAAAGATGCCATCGACCGTTTACACAAAACCAATAACTTCCCTGAGTTTACGGGTCGAGTATGTCCAGCTCCTTGTGAAGATTCTTGTGTACTGGGGATTAATGCTCCACCAGTAACCATTAAGAGCCAAGAAGTAAACATTATTGAACGCGCGTTTAAAGAAGGTTGGGTTAAACCTAACATTCCTAAAAAACGCAGCGGTAAAACAGTTGCTATCGTAGGTTCAGGCCCAGCTGGTTTAGCTGCAGCGGCGCAATTGAATTCTGCTGGTCACACGGTAACGGTATTTGAACGAGCTGATCGCATTGGTGGCTTGTTAATGTACGGTATTCCGAATATGAAGCTGCAAAAAGAGATTGTTCAGCGTCGTATTGATATCATGCGTGAAGAAGGCATTATCTTTAAAACCTCTGTTGAGATTGGTAAAGATATTTCAATCACTCGCTTAAACGATGATTTTGATGCCTTACTGCTGGCCACTGGTGCAACGGTACCTCGTGACTTGCCAGTTGAAGGTCGCAAGCTTAACGGAGTTCATTTTGCGATGGAGTTCTTAGGTAAAAATACTAAGAGCTTGCTAGATAGCAACCTAGAAGACGGCCGTTACATTAGCGCTAAAGATAAACACGTTGTGGTTATTGGCGGTGGTGATACAGGTACTGACTGTGTGGGTACATCTTTACGTCACGGTTGTAAAAACGTGATGCAGCTAGAGATTATGCCTCAGCCTCCACAAGAGCGTGCTCAAGATAACCCTTGGCCTGAGTTTAAACGCACGTTGAAGCGCGATTACGGTCAAGACGAAGCTATTGCTATTCAAGGCGAAGATCCTCGTCGTTACCTAGTAATGACGCAGAAAATGGCTGGTGATGAACAAGGTAATGTTACCGAAGTTCATACTACTAAGATCAACTGGGCTAAAAACGCCAACGGTCAAATGATTCCTGAGCCAGTGAAAGGCAGCGAAGAAGTTATTAAAGCTGACTTAGTATTATTGGCAATGGGCTTTATGGGACCAGAAGCTGGCATTATTGATGAGTTAGGCGTAGAAAAAGACGCTCGCTCAAATGCTAAAGCGGCTTACGATGAATATGCCACTAGTGTAAAAGGCGTATTTGCTGCGGGTGATGCTCGCCGTGGTCAAAGCTTGATTGTTTGGGCAATTAATGAAGGTCGTGGTGCTGCACAGGCAGTAGACACCTTCTTAATGGGTAAAAGCTACCTGCCTAAGTAAGTCGTCTTAAAAGATTAAAAACCCAGCTTTGGCTGGGTTTTTTTATAAGCAAAATTTGTTTGCTAAATGTGCACTTGGCATGCTCTTGTCAAAAAACCTTAAAAAGACAGTTTACAAGCCCAAGATAGGGGGGTAATATGCGCCCCGTTGCTGCGGAGGGGTGGCAGAGTGGTCGAATGCACCGGTCTTGAAAACCGGCAAGGGTTAATAGCCCTTCGAGAGTTCAAATCTCTCCTCCTCCGCCATATTAAACGAAAAGCGCTGACTAATGAGTCGGCGCTTTTTGTTTTCCGCTTAGCTAAATCCAATCCAGTATCTCTAACTGATAAATTGCTAGTTTATTACGCAACCTGCCAATAAACACGGTTCTAATCTAAACTTATAAAGCTTAATCCTTTAAATTCTTATCTTGATGGGATATAACATTTGCTGCGCAGGCAACACTCCGTCTGCCAACCCGCCCAATTAGTAGATTGATGTTTTAGTTACAGCGGAGAGAACGCTTGATAAACGTATTTCTGGTTGACGATCATGAGCTAGTGCGTACAGGGATCCGTCGCATTTTAGAAGACGTTCGAGGATTTAAAGTTGTTGGTGAAGCTGAAAGTGGCGAGAAAGCCGTTCAGTGGTGCAGAAGCAATCAAGCCAACGTTATCCTAATGGATATGAACATGCCTGGGATCGGTGGCTTAGAAGCTACCCGTAAAATTTTACGTTACGATCCAGATGCCAAGATTATTGTATTAACCATACACACCGAAAACCCGTTTCCTACCAAGGTAATGCAGGCTGGTGCGTGTGGCTATTTGACCAAGAGCGCAGCCCCAGACGAAATGCTAAAGGCCATTCGTGCAGTTAATGTTGGTCAACGTTACTTATCACCTGAGATCGCTCAGCAAATGGCGCTAAGCCAATTTAATCCAGCAGAAGACAATCCGTTTCAAAGTTTATCTGAACGAGAGTTACAGATAATGCTAATGATTACCAAAGGCGAAAAGGTCACGGATATATCAGAGCAACTTAGTCTTAGCCCTAAAACGGTTAATTCATACCGCTATCGCTTGTTTAGCAAGCTCGATATTAGCGGCGATGTAGAGCTAACGCATTTAGCTATTCGCCACGGTATGATTGATACTGACAAATTGTAATTTTGGCTGACAAAAACACGCCATTCGACAGTAAGGCTTTTCTCAACCAAGTCTCAGAAGCTAGCGGCATTTACATGATGTTCAATGCCGCTAACGACGTGATCTATGTCGGTAAAGCTAAGTCACTCAAAAAACGCTTAAGTAGTTACTTTAGAAAAAATGTTGATAGTAATAAAACCCGCGCGTTAGTGTCGAACATTGCCAATATCGAAGTAACGGTTACTCATACTGAAACCGAAGCGTTAATCCTTGAACATAACCTGATTAAAAAGTATTTACCCAAATACAATGTATTGCTTAGGGATGACAAATCGTATCCTTATATCTTAATCAGTAATCATAAACATCCGCGTATCTCGATGCACCGTGGCGCTAAACGTACCAAGGGTGACTACTTTGGGCCTTATCCTAATGGCAATGCGGTGCGCGAAAGTCTGCACTTAATGCAGAAATTGTTCCCCATTCGTCAATGCAGTGATAGCGAATATGCCAATCGTCAACGGCCATGTTTGCAATATCAACTTAAGCGTTGCTCAGCACCTTGTGTTAATTTTATTTCAAAACCTGACTACCAGCAGCAGGTCGATCTTGCGAGCATGTTTTTAAAAGGTAAAAGCCAGCAGGTGATTAATCAGCTGGTTGATAAAATGTCAGCTGCTAGCGATAACCTGAATTTTGAGGCTGCGGCAGGCTTTAGAGACCAAATTCAAGCCATGCGTAAGGTGCAAGAGCAGCAGTTTGTTAGCGGTAATACCGAACATAGTGACGTACTTGGCTTTGCCTTTAGAAACGGTATTGCAGTGGTTCACTTATTACTTATTCGTGATGGCCAAGTGCTGGGTAGTCGCTCTTACTACCCTAAAGTGCCAAAACAAGCAGAGTTGCCAGAAGTATTACGAAGCTTTGTGATGCAGTATTATTTTTCTGAACAGCGCAAAGGTAACCAGCCTAACGAGGTATTGCTCCCTGACGTAGAAGGCGATTGGCCTGAGATTGAAGCGGCGATAGAATCCGAGTTAGGTACGAAGGTAAAACTCACTACACCTAAGCGTGGTGAAAAACTCCGTTTTGTGGCTTTGGCCAATACCAATGCAGAGAACGCACTACTCACTAAGCTTAACCAAGAAGCGACTATTCACCATAGAGTGACCGAATTAGAGAGCTTGCTTGAACAAGACAAGCCGATAAAACGGATGGAGTGTTTTGATATCAGCCATACCCAAGGTGAACGTACCGTGGCGTCTTGTGTGGTATTTGATAGGCAAGGGCCTAACAAATCAGAGTATCGGCGTTTCAATATTGAAGGTATTACCGGCGGAGATGATTATGCGGCAATGGCACAAGCCTTAAAAAGGCGTTATCAAAAAGCCCAATTGGCTGAAAAGATCCCCGACGTATTGTTTATTGATGGTGGGAAAGGGCAGTTATCCGCGGCATTTTCCAGTATTGAACCTTTAAACCTCGATCCTATGCCATTGTTGGTAGGTGTCGCTAAAGGTGTAACACGTAAACCAGGCTTAGAAACTTTGCTAATTGGTAAGGCAATGACTGAGATTCATCTACCGAGTGACTCGGCTGCTCTGCATTTAATTCAACATATTCGTGATGAAAGCCACCGTTTCGCGATAACTGGCCATCGAAATAGGCGCGACAAAGCACGTAAAACCAGTGTGCTTGAAGATATTCCAGGCATAGGAGCTAAACGTAGGCAAACGTTGCTTACCCATTTAGGTGGAATGCAACAAATGAAAAACGCCAGCGTAGACGAATTGAAAAAAGTTCCCGGAATTAGCCCGACTTTAGCGCAAAAGATTTTTGATACGTTGCATCACTAGGCAAGATTAGGCAACATAGCGGCAGTAGTTTTATAAATGAAAAATAATGATAAATATTCCAAATTTACTAACCGCGTTTAGAATTGTATTAATTCCATTTTTCGTCTTAGCTTTTTACCTTCCTGTAGAGTGGGGCATGCTTGCTGCTGCATTCATTTTTGGTTTAGCAGCTGCAACAGATTATTTAGATGGATACCTAGCGCGTCGCCTAGGCCAAACCACTCCGTTTGGCGCGTTTTTAGATCCCGTAGCCGATAAAGCCATGGTGGTTGCTGCCTTGGTGTTATTGGTTGAGCATTACCAAACATTTTGGATTACCGTGCCTGCGGTAATCATGATTTCTCGCGAGATCATTATTTCAGCTCTACGAGAGTGGATGGCGGAGTTAGGTAAACGCTCAAGCGTAGCAGTGTCTTGGATTGGCAAATACAAAACAGCTGCGCAAATGGCAGCTATTACCGGCCTTACTGCACAAATTGATCCACTGGTTACCCAAGCAAGTTATGGCTTGTTTTATGTCGCAACCATATTAACGTTATGGTCAATGGTCAGTTATTTAATGCTGGCATGGCCACAATTAAAGCAGAATGGCTAATAAATCGCAGCTTTAGTCTAAAAATCCAACGAACAGTAAGAAACTTGCTAAAAGACAGTTGACGTAAGGATTCTGGCCGCTAAAATGCACAGCACATTCAGCGGCAACGCTGGAGTGTTAAAAAGCCGAACTTGACTAGTTACCTAATTAGCAAGCAAAGCAGAGAAGCGGCACTAGCTCAGTTGGTAGAGCGCAACCTTGCCAAGGTTGAGGTCATCAGTTCGAACCTGATGTGCCGCTCCAATTTAACACAGATAGTATGGCGGGTTGGCAGAGTGGCTATGCAGCGGATTGCAAATCCGTGGACCTCGGTTCGACTCCGGGACCCGCCTCCATTACTATCGAAATTTGTGTCGCCCGGGTGGTGAAATTGGTAGACACAAGGGATTTAAAATCCCTCGTCTGAAAGGACGTGCCGGTTCAAGTCCGGCCCCGGGCACCAACTCTTCTTTGCATTATTCTCCCAGCTTTTCAGCTAACCTTTCATCTGTACTGTGATTCAAACTCTTCTCTAGTTTAGTTGCATCTGTTAATTCACCAATCATGTTCTCTAGACGTAATCTATAGTTAAACGCTAATTCATAGCGCGTAATATGCAGGCTAGTCGTTCACTAAAGAAGCTAATTGGTGCTTGCTAGATCGCTTTTTAAGCACTTGAATCAACTCCCTTAAAAAATCCGTTGACTCATTTCTGTAATACGTTAAAGTACATCTCGCTTTCAGGCCGTAGGCCGATATTGTTAGCAACAAACGTGTCGCCCGGGTGGTGAAATTGGTAGACACAAGGGATTTAAAATCCCTCGTCTGAAAGGACGTGCCGGTTCAAGTCCGGCCCCGGGCACCAGTATTTAGAGTTGAGAATCTCGCTACTGCATAAGCGGTAACAAAAGACTTAATTTGTTAGTCCTTACCAAAGGCTAATGAAGATAGGAATTAGTTAGCACTGCTTCAGTGTTGATTAAAGAATTAAGCGGCACTAGCTCAGTTGGTAGAGCGCAACCTTGCCAAGGTTGAGGTCATCAGTTCGAACCTGATGTGCCGCTCCAAAATTTGTAGCGCTGTATGGCGGGTTGGCAGAGTGGCTATGCAGCGGATTGCAAATCCGTGGACCTCGGTTCGACTCCGGGACCCGCCTCCATTACAAAGTAAAGTTTTGCCCGGGTGGTGAAATTGGTAGACACAAGGGATTTAAAATCCCTCGTCTGAAAGGACGTGCCGGTTCAAGTCCGGCCCCGGGCACCAATTCAGAAAAGCCAGTAGCATTTGCTACTGGCTTTTTTGGTTTCTAATTCCCATAAAAATTATCCTTTTGCTTAGTTTCACTGCTTTGGTGCGCGCTAGGTCGATATGCTCCAATTAGGTGCGCAAAGTTTCTTGTAATGACCCATCAAGTACCCAAAACTAGGTACTAATACTTTGGCATAGCGTTTGCTGTATTAACTATGCGATATGAGAGATGTATGGCTTTGCCACATCAAGAGCCGCCACTACAATTTGCAATAGACATCTAGGGTTCCGGCTGCAACGCAGTGTCTGGACCGAGAGTTGTCAACCTCATTGCGGGGTTACACGGAGGGATAAAAGCCCGGGAGATGACACTTAAATACGTCTCTCATGTTTTTATTTTAAGTGTACAACCACATTGAGGTGACCATGTTGAACTTAGTTAAATCTCCACTCCGTTCTTTGGCTGTAGCAGCCACTATTCTAAGTGCTAGCGTAATGAGCATTTGCTCAGCGCAAGCCGCCGATAAACCTACTTATAAACTTGCGTGGACAATTTACGTGGGCTGGATGCCATGGGATTATGGCGCTGCTTCTGGCATCGTGCAAAAATGGGCTGACAAATACGACATCAATATCGAAGTAGTGCAAGTTAACGACTACATCGAATCTATTAACCAATACACTGCAGGCGGCTTCGACGCTACCGTAATGACTAACATGGATGCCTTAACCATTCCCGCAGCTAGCGGCATTGATTCTACGGCATTAATTGTGGGCGACTTTTCAAACGGTAACGACGGCGTAGTGTTAAAAGGTAATAAGAGCCTAAAAGATCTGAAGGGCGAAAAAGTAAACCTTGTTGAACTCAGCGTTTCTCATTACTTATTAGCACGTGCATTGGAGTCGGTAGGCTTAAAAGAGCGTGACATTAAAGTAGAGAATACTTCCGATGCAGACCTTGTTGCTGCATTTACTACTTCAGACGTAACGGCAGTAACCACGTGGAATCCACTGCTAAGCGAAATTACCTCTATGCCAGATACCAACATGGTGTTTGACTCATCTAAGATCCCTGGCGAAATTATCGACCTATTAGTCGTGCATACCGATACCCTAAATCAAGATCCTAAATTGGGTAAAGCGCTAACCGGCGCTTGGTACGAAATTATGGCTACCATGTCGGGCAATGACGAAGCAGCAATTAAAGCACGCAGCTTTATGGCCGAAGCATCGGGTACAGATTTAGCGGGTTACGATGCGCAACTGGCCTCTACCAAAATGTTCTACGACGCAAAAGACGCTGTTGATTTCACTAACAGTGCAACCTTGCCATCTACCATGGCTAAAGTGGCTGAGTTTTCTCACCACCACGGCCTACTAGGTGAAGGGGCGCCAGATGCTAGTTTCATTGGTATCGAAACTCCATCAGGTACCTATGGTGACAGCGCAAATGTAAAACTACGCTTTACCTCTGAGTACATGGACATGGCGGTTCAAGGCAAACTATAAGGCCGTTCTATGACTCGACTAATAAATAAAAAGCCTAGCCGAATTACTCGGCTGCTGTTGGGCTTACTTCCTTTCATTGTACTAATTGTGTTGTACATGATGGCTTCGCAAGCGCGTTTGGTAGACAACCCAAACGACAAGCTATTGCCGGCTATGTCTAGCTTTGTAGACGCAATAAACCGCATGGCCTTTGAGCCAAGTAGACGTAGTGGCGAATACTTAATGTTGGCCGACACCTTAGCTAGCTTGAGTCGCTTAGCGATGGGAGTAGGAATTAGCGCACTGATTGCCTTAATCGTAGGCGTGGCTAACGGTATGGTGCCCTTTGTACGCGCGCCATTATCACCTTTGGTTACAGCCTTGTCGTTAGTGCCACCCATGGCAATACTACCAATTTTGTTCATTGTGTTTGGTTTGGGTGAGCTATCCAAAGTGATGTTAATCATCATTGGAATTTGTCCAATTATGATCCGTGATTTGCAGCTACGAACCGATGCCTTACCGCCAGAACAAATTCTTAAAGCACAAACCTTGGGAGCATCAAGTTGGCAAACCATAATTGCCATTGTTGTGCCGCAAATACTGCCTAAATTAATTGAAGCAGTGCGTTTAACCCTTGGCAGCGCGTGGCTATTTTTGATTGCAGCTGAAGCCATTGCCGCTACCGAAGGTTTAGGCTATCGCATCTTTCTGATTCGTCGTTACCTCGCCATGGACGTTATTTTACCTTACGTGCTTTGGATTAGTTTGCTGGCTTTTGTAATGGATTGGTTGTTACGCAAGCTGTCGCAACATGCGTTTACTTGGTACCACACTGCACAAGGAGACGCGTAATGGCTACCCCCATCATACAAGCCAAAGATGTATGGAAAGAATACGGCGACAACGTAGTGTTAGAGCGAATCAACCTGAGCGTAATGGAAGGCGAGTTTGTGAGCATTGTTGGCGCATCTGGCTGTGGTAAGTCTACTTTTTTAAACTTGCTACTGGGCAACGAAAGCGTTAGCCGAGGCCAGTTATTGCTTAATGGCGACATACTACCAAACGAGCCCGGACCTGAGCGCGGTATTGTGTTTCAAAAGTACTCAGTGTTTCCTCACCTAAGTGCCGTGCAAAACGTCATGTTAAGTGATGTATTTGCCCAGTCGCCTTTTGTTAGTCGCTTGTTTGGTAAAGAGAAGCAACAAGCCTATACCCAAGCAATGGCGATGTTAGACAAAGTTGGCTTAAGCCACGCGGCACATAAATATCCTGCTGAATTATCGGGGGGTATGCAGCAACGATTAGCCATTGCTCAAGCCTTAATGAAAAAACCAAAAATTTTGTTATTAGACGAACCTTTTGGTGCGTTAGACCCTGGTATTCGCAAAGACATGCACAAGTTAGTGCATCAACTTTGGCAAGAACACAAACTCACTATTTTTATGATTACTCACGACTTATCAGAGGGCTTTAGCCTAGGTAATCGGCTGTGGGTATTTGATAAACACCGCCACGATGCACAGCACCCAGAGCGTTTTGGTGCTCAAGTTACTTACGATATCCCCATTGCAAAAGACATCCAAAATCTGTCTTTTACCGAGGATATGAAACCGGTTATCGATGCATCTGTCGCGTAATAAGGACAAATTATGACCTCATCAACCCAAGACATTATTTACCAAGAAACCATCGCAGGAGCGGCTCATTGGTCGGTTACTGTGCCTGCGGGTAAAATCCTACGTTTTATTAATACCAACGGTAAAGCCAATGTTAGCCTGTTGTTTCACAATCCAAAAGACTTGCTAGAGCGCTACAACGCGCCGGATACGCTTAAGTGTCAGCACACCTTCAAACTGACTAAAGGCAACTGTTTATATTCCGACATGGGCAGAATATTTTGCTCAATCGTTCGAGACGATAGCGGCTGGATAGACAGCGTAGGTGGTTTAGCCAACAAGCAAAAAGTCGCCGCCAAGTGGGGAGAACGTAGTTATCAAACCCAGGGGAACCAGTGGCTACAAAATGGTTACGACAGCATGTTGGTCGAGCTCGCCAAATACGGCTTAGGCAAGCGTGACATGGCGGCCAACTTAAACTTATTTAGCAAAGTTGCAACAGACGCCGAAGGCAACCTGCAGTTTGATGAACAAGCGAGTAAGGCTGGCGATATTATTGAGCTGCGTTTCGAAATGGACACATTAGTGCTCATGTCTACTTGCCCACATCCAATGAACCCTGCTAGTGACTATCCCAACCATCCAGTAAGCGTAGAAATGTGTCAGGCGGAGAGCGTTAGCCAAGATGATTATTGCCGTAACTTTAGACCAGAGAATGGTCGAGGTTTTGAAAACACTGAACGTTATCGTTGCGAAACAACGCAAGCCAGTTGTTGAGTTGCTTAAGTATTGGGACTAAAAGGAAAAAATGATGATTAAAACAAGCCAATTAGTAGCCGATGACGCCACGCTACGCGATGTAGTTCCAGCCGGTGACTATTACATGAAAGTGCTAAAAGCCGGTCAAACCCTGCGTATCTTAGACTTAGAAGGCAACCAAGCTGCCGATACCCTATTTTATAACGCTAACGATCCTAGCGAACGTTACAGCGCTATGGACACTATTCGTGAACAAGGCAATGTGTATTTAACGGCGGGTACGACCTTAGTGTCAAACCTAGGCCGCGAGATGCTCACCATTACTGCAGACACCTGTGGCCGACACGACACCCTAGGTGGGGCTTGTGCCACCGAAAGTAATACCGTGCGTTACGCCCTAGAGAAAAAGTGCATGCACGCCTGCAGAGACAGCTGGTTATTGGCCGTGGCCGAAAACGATCAATATGGCTTAACCAAGCGCGATATTACCCACAACATTAACTTCTTTATGAATGTGCCCGTGACTGCCGAAGGCGGTTTGAGCTTTGCCGATGGGATCAGTGGCGCAGGTAAGTACGTTGAAATGCGCGCCGAGATGGATGTGATAGTTTTACTGTCTAACTGCCCACAACTTAACAACCCTTGTAACGCCTATAACCCAACACCAGTAGAAATGCTGATATGGGATGCTGCATAAGCAACACGCTCCACATTAAGGCTAGGGACGACCCTAAACATGCCTTTACTAATAAGCCGGGACGACCCGCAGTTCTCAGGTGACACTATGTTCGAAAAAGTATTGATAGCCAACCGCGGCGCGATAGCTTGTCGGATCATTCGAACCCTCAACTCAATGAATATTGCCAGCGTTGCACTCTACAGCGAAGCCGACGCCGACAGTTTACATATTAGCCAAGCGTCTGAGGCCCATTGCCTAGGCGCGGGCTCAGCCAGCCAAACCTATCTTAATATCGACAAAATTTTTGCCGTCGCCAAGCAAAGTGGCGCTCAGGCGATTCACCCAGGTTACGGCTTTTTAAGTGAAAACCAAGAATTTGCCCAACGTTGTGAAGAACAAGGTTTGGTATTTCTAGGCCCCACGGCAGAACAAATGAATGCCTTTGGCCTAAAACATCGAGCGCGTGAATTAGCCGAGCAAGCCAAGGTGCCTTTATTACCAGGCAGCGGCTTGTTAGATGATTGCGAACAAGCACTTAGCTGTGCCGAGGAGCTGGGTTACCCGGTTATGCTAAAAAGTACTGCCGGTGGTGGTGGTATTGGTATGCAGCGCTGCGACAGTGCAGAGCAACTAAGCCAAGCATTCGACAGTGTTAAACGCCTTAGCGAGAACAACTTTAGTAATGCAGGTTTGTTCTTAGAAAAATTTATTACTCAAGCACGCCACATAGAAGTGCAAGTGTTTGGTAACGGCGAAGGTGAAGTACTCACCCTGGGCGAACGAGATTGTTCAGCGCAGCGCCGCAACCAAAAAGTAATTGAAGAAACCCCAGCACCCAACTTAAGCCAGGCCACTCGAGAACAGCTACAGCAAACTGCTAAACAACTCACCCAAAGTGTTAATTACCGCAGTGCAGGTACCGTAGAGTTTGTATTTGACCAGCAAAGCCAAGCCTTTTACTTTTTAGAAGTGAATACCCGCCTGCAGGTAGAGCATGGCGTTACCGAGATGGTATTTGGCGTAGATTTAGTCAAGTGGATGATTGAGCTGGGTTTTGCTCAGTCGTGTAATAAAAACTATCCGCTAAGTGACAAAGCCGAGGGCTTACAACCCACAGGTCACGCGATTCAAGTGCGTTTGTATGCCGAAGATCCAAATAAAGATTTCCAGCCTAACGCGGGTTTATTAAGCCATGTTAGTTGGCCAAAGGCAGAAGAACTAGGTTTAGCCAGCGATGAGCAACTGCGGATTGATCACTGGATAGAAAGTGGCGTAGAAGTCTCAGCATTTTTTGACCCCATGTTAGCTAAAGTGCAGTTTCATGGAGCAGATAGAGACACAGCCATCGCCGGCTTAGCTCGCTCGCTTGCTAGCTGCCAAGTGTATGGCATTGAGCACAACTTAGCGTACTTGCAGCAGTTGCTTAAACTGCCCGCACTTCAACAAGGTACTTTGCTTACCTCTAGCTTAAACAGCTTTGCCTACAAGCCAAATACTATTGATGTATTAAGCGCAGGTACGCAAACCACTATTCAAGATTATCCCGCTCGCACGGGTTACTGGGATATTGGCGTACCGCCATCAGGCCCAATGGATGCGCAAAGCTTTCAGCTTCTTAATCAGCTATTAGGTAATCCAAGTGATGCCGCTGGTTTAGAGATTACCCTGCAAGGGCCAACACTTAAGTTTAATCAAGACAGCTTGGTAGCAATAGGTGGCGCCGATATAGAGATTAGTTTAGATGGCCAAAGCCGCGCGATGTGGCAAGTATTTAAAGTAAGCGCCGGCCAAAGCTTGGCATTAGGCAAAGTGAGCGATGCTGGTGCTCGAGCTTACCTCGCGATTAGTGGCGGCTTCCAATGTCCTGAATACTTAGGCAGTAAATCTACCTTCACTCTAGGTCAGTTTGGCGGGCATGCGGGTCGGGCGTTACGCAGCGGAGACGTTTTACAACTGCCTGTGATTAACGATGTTAAGCACCTAAACGAATTTATAGTGGGTCGAGCGTTAGAGCAAGCGCCCAGTATTCAGAAACATTGGACTATTCACGTTATTTACGGCCCACATGGTGCGCCTGATTTTTTTACCGATGACGATATTACGCAGTTTTTTGCTGCCAAGTGGAAAGTGCACTTTAACTCGAGTCGCACAGGCGTACGTTTAATTGGGCCAAAACCTGAATGGGCACGCACAGACGGCGGAGAAGCTGGCTTGCATTCGTCTAACATTCACGACAATGCTTATGCCGTTGGCAGCATTGATTTTACTGGCGATATGCCGGTTATTTTGGGGCCCGATGGCCCAAGCCTAGGTGGCTTTGTTTGTCCGGCTACCATCATTAAAGCTGACTTGTGGAAAATGGGTCAACTTAAAGCGGGTGACGAAATAAGCTTTATTCCGGTCACTATTCCACAAGCCGAACAAGCAGAGCGTCAGCAGCTAGAATGCATTAGCCTAGGCAAAGCTTACAATACTGCCATTGATGCTTCGCCTATTACTACTCCGATTGTTAAAACCTTGGCCGCTGAGTTATATGGCGAAAAAGTGGTTTACCGCCCAGCGGGTGAAGATTATTTACTGATTGAATATGGCCCGCAACGCTTAGATATTGCACTGCGTTTTCGGGTGCATGCTTTAATGCTTAAGTTACAAGAACTGGCGATAAGCGGCATTCAAGAATTAACCCCGGGCATTCGCTCGTTGCAGGTGCATTACAACAACCTTGAGATCCCCCTAAGCAAGCTGCTCGAAATTCTTGAACAAGCAGAAGCAAGCCTTGGTGATATTAATCAGCTCAGTGTGCCTGCTCGGGTTGTTCATTTACCCTTGTCGTGGGACGACGAAGCCACCCGATTGGCTATTCAAAAGTACAACGATGTAGTCAGAAAAGACGCGCCGTGGTGCCCCGATAACATCGAGTTTATTCGTCGCATTAACGGCTTAGATACTGTTGAACAAGTAAAAGACATTGTATTTAACGCCAATTACTTAGTCATGGGGTTGGGCGATGTATACCTTGGCGCACCCGTCGCTACGCCAATTGATCCACGCCACCGCTTGGTCACCACTAAATACAATCCCGCGCGCACCTGGACACCAGAAAATGCGGTAGGTATTGGCGGTGCATATTTGTGTGTATATGGCATGGAAGGGCCGGGTGGTTATCAGTTTGTGGGCCGTACTCTACAAATGTGGAATCGCTATCGCACTACCACAGAATTCACCAAACCTTGGTTGCTGCGCTTTTTCGATCAAATTAAGTTTTACCCAGTCGGTGCCGACGAGCTTAAGCAAATTCGTAAAGATTTCCCACGTGGAGATTACCCGCTAAAAATTGAAGAAACAGCGTTTAGCTTAAAGGGTTATCAAGCCTTGCTAGATGAACAGCAAGAAAGCATTCAAGCCTTTAAGTTAAACCAACAAGTCGCCTTTGAAGCAGAGCGTCAGCGATGGGAAGAAACAGGCCAAGCCAATTTTGTGGCTGAACAACTTAACGAACAAACCGGCACCGACGACGTATTAGAAGATTCGGAACTCGCTATCGAGAGCCACGTAGCCGGAAACCTATGGCAAGTAATGGTAGAGCCTGGGCAAGAGGTTAAATCAGGGCAAGTAGTGGCAGTACTCGAAGCCATGAAAATGGAGCTGGAAGTACTCGCGCCAGAAAGCGGCACCATAAAACAGTTGAACCAAATTCAAGGTTCCCAAGTTCACGCAGGGCAGCGCCTAATGGTTATGGAGACCGAATAACATGACAACAAGTACCTACACTATTTTGCAGTTGCGCGAAGCTTACCTAAGCAAACAGTTTAGCGCCAAACAGTTTTTGCAGCAGCAGTTAGCCGCAGTAAACAACGACACTAACAATTGTTGGATCTCACTGATTAGTGAACAACAGCTTAATCATTACCTAGACGCGCTAGAGCAGCAAAACATCGCCGACCTGCCGCTTTACGGCGTGCCGTTTGCCATTAAAGACAATATCGATTTAGTGGAGCTGCCAACTACCGCGGGCTGTAAGGAATACAGCTACCAACCCAGTGACAGCGCCTTTGTGGTGAAACAACTTATTGCAGCTGGCGCGGTGCCTTTGGGTAAAACTAACTTAGACCAGTTTGCTACTGGTTTAGTCGGTACTCGCAGCCCTTGGGGAGCAGTTAAAAACAGCTTTGACGAGAACTATATCTCTGGTGGTTCTAGCTCTGGCAGCGCAGTAAGCGTAGCCAAAGGGCAAGTGTGTTTTTCATTAGGTACCGACACCGCTGGGTCGGGCAGGGTGCCAGCAGCGCTTAATAATATTCTTGGCTTAAAAGCCACCAAAGGTTTACTCAGCTGCAGCGGAGTGGTACCTGCGTGCAAGAGTTTAGATTGCGTTACTTTGTTTGCACATACCACCGATGATCTAAATTTACTGCTAGACGTAGCGGGCGAATATGATGCGAAGGACTGTTACGCAAGGCCAAACCAAGACAGTAATACAAGCCACTATCAGCCCTTAAGCGAACTGACTGGTTTAAAGATCGCCGTGGCTAAAGCTGAGAACCTTGCCTTCTTTGGCAATGCATCTACCGAACAGCTATTTGGCGAAAGCCTAGCACAACTGCGCCGATTAGGTGCTGAACTGGTGGAGATAGATTTTGAACCCTTCTTGGCTGCTGCAAAGTTACTTTATGAAGGCCCATGGGTTGCTGAACGATACGCTGCCATCGAGGCATTTTTCGAAAGAGATCCCAACCAATGTTTGCCCGTTATACAAACCATTATTGGCGGCGCAAAGCAGCACGATGCAGTGGGCGCTTTTAAAGCCTTTTACCAGCTACAAGCCTATAAAGTGACATGTGATCAAGTAGTGGAGCAATTTGACGCCATTGTTACGCCAACGGCTGGCAGTAGCTATACCATAGAAGCGGTAAACCAAGATCCCATTCAACTTAACTCTAACATGGGGTACTACACTAACTTTATGAATTTATTGGATTACAGTGCGGTATCAGTACCGGCGGGTTTCTACCACAACCCGCAAGGCCAACAACAAAGCTTTGGCATTACCTTGTTTAGTTGCGCTTATGCCGATAGACGTTTACTCAGCATGTCGGCCTTAATTCAGCAAGACAACGGTTTTGAGCTGGGCGCGAGCAAGCAGCCTTTACCGACCCTAGACGCTGTAGCGCCTTGCGAAGACGAGATGATGGACCTGGCTGTATGTGGTGCACACTTAAGTGGCTTACCGCTCAACGGCCAACTCACCGAGCGAGCAGGGCAGTTAGTTAAAGCCACTCATAGCGCAGCGGCTTATAAGCTTTATGCTTTAGCAGGTGGACCACCAGCCAGACCAGGAATGATCCGCGATGAGCAAAACGGTGTAGCCATAGAAGTAGAAGTATGGCGACTGCCAAAACAACACTTAGGCAGCTTTCTGCAAGGCATTCCGCATCCCTTGGGTTTGGGCAAAATAGAACTTGCTGACGGCACCTGGGTAAACAGCTTTATCTGCGAAGGTTATGCAGCAGCAACAGCCAAAGATGTCAGCGAGTTTGGCGGCTGGCGCGCTTACCTAGCTAGCCTGTAATAAGCCTTTAAGACGCTCAATCAACACCAAAGCACTGGGTAATCACTCAGTGCTTTTTCTTTCCTTCTTCCCCGGCTGCTTGCATACTTTCATCATGAGTTTATTGTCAATGTGTTGGCTAGCTTGCTGAATTGAGTAGGCTTTAGTGATAATCTTGAACTCAATAAATGAGTGATAAGATGTTATGTATCAAATCAATCACGCCTCTGAGAGAAAATCAAAAAACCTCCCCATTGGCATATTTTTTGTCGAGGATGCAGTCAGCGACTTCCCGAAGGTCTAGATTTCCCCTCGCATATATTCCAAAAATAATGTTCCAAATATCTTCGCGAGCGTGTCTCGGGCTTCTTCTTTACTCACAATAGCCAATACACTACTTTCATAAACCTCAAGGGCAACTTTCATGGCTTTGTCGTTTGCTATTTCCTCTTTGCTTTTACCACGCATGTAATCAACCATGATCGATATTTCAGATCCGAAATCGCGTCTCATAATTTCAGTGAGTTTTTCGATTTTGGTTTCAACAGGATGATCACCGAGAATACAAAAATCAGATCCCGCTCTCGTCATCATGAACTCTGTACAAGCGAGAAATAAAGATTCCTTATTGGGAAAGTAGTGGTAAAGCGCACTTTTTGATACGCCTAGATGGGTTCCAATTTTCCTCATGCTTGAAGCTGTATAGCCATGTTCAGCGAAATAGCTTGCCGCCCGACTGACCAAGTCCTCTCGATATGCTTCGTGATTAACAATTTTAGGCATGAAATCTACCTTTTCTTCTATTTAGACCAACCGGACTATAAACATTGACATATCTCCCTCTGGATGTCTAGAATATTTAAATAGACCGATTGGACGAAATAAATATCAACAAATATTCACTACAAGGTAGCCCCATATGACGAATTTCTTAGCAGCATTTTCAAGAGAATTTTTAGGAGAAACACCGACACAAAAAGACAAGCTGACAATCTTGAGCGTAACCGCGGTATTGCTAGCGGTAATCGGCTATTACAATTCAGCAGAATTATCAGATATCGCTCTTTGGAAATCGATTCTATTTATGCTTATGGCATTCGACATCATTGCAGGAGCCATTGGCAATTTCACCAAATCCAGTCAGGAATGGTATAAAAATAAACCGAAGAAAAGAGTGATGTTCTATTTTGAGCATTTCATTCATATTGGTTTATTGGTTTTAGCTGTAGGGCATGCATGGTATTGCTTCGGTCTTTTAGCATTCACAATTGTTGCCGGGTTATTCGTGAATTATACGGAGACGTTGAAACAACAAGAGATTAATGCTGCATCCATAATTTTAATTGGCCTAGTTGTTTTCTATGTGGTTTTCCCAGCTCCCCAAATATTGGCATGGTTGCCATCGATCTTTTTATTGAAGCTTGTAATGGGTTTCTCTGTTAGAAGGGAGAGATAAAGTAGCAGGATATGTACAACATTTTTATAATCGATTTATACTGCACTCAAGTTTAAAATACTTAAGTCCAGTAGAATACGAAGGCAGAGCAAAGGAAGCCTAACCCGTGTCTACTTTATCGGGGGTAGATCACGCAACGAAGCTGCGCCGGTGTTTGAGGCGTTGGTATGACTCCCCATGTCAAGTTGAGCGCCTAAACCCCTAGCTCGTGTGAACCATTGCTCTTTGCCTAAAGGGCGAGTTAATGCATGAGCTTGAAGCAAGTAAGTTCGTCGGTTCTCATGC
>NZ_BJEQ01000019.1 GCF_005405585.1 Agarivorans sp. Toyoura001
AATAAAGCCTCAGGCCTTACCAACCCTGACATCGTTTCTACATCGCTTTGCAGCGCCGCTTGCCGTGTCAGTGGAGTCGCATTATAGGGATCCGCGATTTTGGTGCAAGCGTTTTTTGAAGAAAATCGTAATAAAATTAAGGTTCCTAAGTAGCCCCCAACTAAGCCACACCTTACCCACAAACTTATCCACAAAATCGACGTTTTAAGGCCCATCAAACCTATGAATTAAAAGTAATTGTGTCTTTTAGCAAATTTCTGAAAGAGAAATTGTACATTTTCTAGCTTATCGACAAAAAGCTGGCTAACATGATGTCGCAATTTTGTTAAATAAGTTGCTTTCCATTATTCCGAATACATTGAGCATTGAATTTATTATGAAAAATTCCAGTTTATCCATTGTCATTTTAGTTGCAGCAGCTATAGCTGCATACTTTGTCGCTGGCGCTGTAGCATCTCTTGAACCTATCTATCTGTCTGTTGCAGTAATAGTAGGTGGCGCCATCGTATTATTAAGCTCCGGTTCAGCCTCTAGCGAAGAGTCAAATTCAGATTCATCTGCTAGCGATTCTGCTGACGCTATTGATACCCAAACACTATACGTAGGTAACTTGCCGTACCGTGCAAACGAGTCGGCGATTCGTAAGTTGTTTTCTGACTACGGGCAAGTAGTTTCCGTTCGCTTATTAAAAGACAAGCAAACCGGCAAACGCCGTGGGTTTGGTTTTGTTGAAATGGCAGCTGAAGACGCACCTAAAGCTGTAGAAGCATTGAACGAGCAAGAGTTTCAGCAACGCACCTTGAAGGTACGTGAAGCAAACGAACGTAAAGAGGCTTAAGTTAATAGCTGCAAACTATGTAGGCCATAGTGCTGTAGTTGCTTAAGTAAATCAGAATTAGCGGAATGCTCTGTGCAATATGCATGGGTTTCCGCTTTTTTTTGCATTAAATTCGGTTTACTAGTATCTGTAAGTAGGCTTTGTACTCGCTTGGCTATAGCTGAGCCAGAATCGACAAGTTTAACGTTCTCTCCTAATACCTGTTGTAACTCTTCTTTTAATAGCGGGAAATGAGTACACCCCAGCACAACGCAATCTAATGTCTTGATCGATAGCCACGGCTCTACAACTGCTTTAACAGCCTCTAGTGTAATATGTTCGCCTGCCAGTTTTTGCTCAGCTAACTGCACCAATGATGTAGACCCTACTAATTCGACTTGGCAATCTGCGGCAAAATCATTAATCAATTGTTCTGTATAGCTCCGCTCTACCGTTCCCGGCGTGGCCAATAAGCCAAAATGCTTAGTTTGGCTTAGCTTAGCCGCTGACTTAATCGCAGGCACAACACCCACCACCGGAATAGTTAATGTTTCTCGTAAATAAGGAAGAGATAAAGTACTAGCTGAATTACAGGCAACGACAATGATATCGGGATTAAGTTGATGAACAGCTAACTTTAGCAAGCCCAAGACTCGCTCCACGAGTTGATTGTCGGCTAACTCGCCATAGGGGAAAAAAAGGTTGTCGAATAGGTAGCTATACTGCAGTTCTGGATTAAGTTGCTGAAGCTCTTCGAGAATAGACAGCCCGCCGACACCAGAATCAAAAACAAGAACATGCATTGTTGTACCAATAAACCCCAATAAAAATCAGCCCTAGTGTAACCAATGCTAGGGCTGACGGCCATTGTTAAGCGTTTAGCTTAAAACTTGTAACTCGCACCCACTTCTACCGTGCGGCCAGGGGCTTGATAGTTTTGTGCTGTAGAATACGTTTGGTCGAATAAGTTACGTAGTTTTGCATCTAAACGCAGCCCATTTTGGAAACGATAGTTAGCACTAAGATCCCATACCGAGTAGCTACCCAAGGTTTTGGTGTTAGCCGCATCTTCATAAGACTCACCACTCCATAAGAAATCGACAACCACTTGTAAGTCAGACCAATAAACATCTGCTTTATACTTCACTTGCTCTTCAGAGCGACGAATAAGGTTTTTATTGGTACTGCGGTCTTTTGGATCAAGGTATTCAACAATCACTCTATGGTTTACCCAAGCAGTAGAAAAGTCACCTTGAATTTCGATACCTTGAATACGCGCATCACTAACATTGTCAGGTGTCCATAAGGGCCAAGTATCTGATGGGCCACTGTAGTCATTATCACAACGAGCTACACAGCCCCAAGCAATGAGGTTTTCTACATCGTTACGGAACACATTAAATTGCCACTGGCTACGCAATAAATCTAAAGCAAAACCAAACTCAGTATTAGTAGAGGTTTCAGCTTTAATATTCGGATTTTCGCTGCCTGGGTAATAAAGGTCGTTAAAAGTAGGCGCTCTAAATGCAGTGCCATGTAACGCATTAAAGCGAAGATCAGATTGAAGCTGCCATGCCCATCCTAAGTTATAGGTGGTATGGTCACCATAGTGCTCATTGTCATCATAACGAACGCTAGCTTCTAAGATATGCACTAAGTAGTCTGCTCGAGCACCAATATGCGCGGCTTTGTTGTCGCGGCTTTCTTCCTTATAAGCACTCTTAGAACCAGAAATGTCATCACTTTGGTAATCAAGACCACCTTGCAATAACCACTGTTCATCTAGTTTGTAACCTAACAGCCAGTTAGCGGCTTTGCGCTCGGTTGCATAGCGGTTAGGGTTAACGAAATTACTTGCCTCAGCGCTGTCAGACTTATCTTGATGGTAACTTAAGCCCAGTTCACTAGACCATTGGTTAGCAGCGTAATTAGCACTAACTCCATATACACTTTGCTGATGCTTGTTGAGGTACTTTACACCTTGAATAAATTCAGACTCACCGTCGTTATGGATGGCATAAACACGACCGCGCCAAGATTGGTTAAATTGGTGGTCAATGCTAAACAATCCACCAAAGGTACTATAACCATAGTCTTCGTCTAATGTGTCTTGCGGGCGAATATCGTAGCCGTCACTTTTATCAGCGCTAAGCACCACATTATATTGGGTTGAGCTGCCAATTAAACCACTCGCGCGGCCAGCAATTTTAGCGGTGGCTTCTGTTCCAACCGCAACTTTAAGCCCATGGTACTCGCTGCCAAACTCTGGACGAGTAATAATGTTAATAACACCACCCACTGCGTCAGCACCATAAACAGACGCGCGTGCACCGCGTAAAATTTCAATTCGTTCGACAAACTCAAGAGGCAGCAGGCCTAACTGAGCACCACCTAAAGTTGCGGTGTTAATTCGTACGCCATCAATAAGGTACAACGATTGCGAAGAACCCGAACCACGAATAAATACGCTTTCACTGTGGCCTTTACCACCATTACGGCTAACACTAATACCTACTTGCTGGCTGAGTACATCCACAATGTCTTGGGCGCCACTGCTTTCTATTTCACTGCGAGTTACCACCGTGAAGGGGGCAATAACGCTAGCTGCAGCTTGCTCCATACGGTTAGCGGTAACTACCATGGTGGCTTGTTGTTCTTGAGCAGGCTCTTGAGGGGTTTCTTGGGCATAGCCAAAAGCTGGCGCAACTGCAGCCAGTAATATGAACTTCTTCATCGATGTATCCTAATCGTCGCGTAGTACTTTGCTATTGTAAGCATGTGCGATGTGGCAGGTATTCGGACTTAGAGGCAGGTTACATGTACTACGGCTACGACTTCCCGCTTGGCTAAACAAGCAGTGTCTGGTGATCCTTGGAAAGGGCCAATCCTTGAGCTTTCGTTCCTCTTTACCGCTGCGCGTCAGTTCTGGAGTTCCACCAGATTCCCTATTAAGCCTAAGTTTCGCTTACTTAAGCACCACAGCGGGCGAGATTATAAGCCAGCATTAATGTGATTAATAGCACAAAATGGCTGGCTTTTTCTCTACATGAAATTAACTAATATTGGCGTTTTCGTTCGCTTGATTAGGCGGAGTGTTATTAAACATCGCCAAAGCCTCAGCCATTCTGTCGGCGAAACCTTTAAAGCGTTCTATATCTGCTTGTTTGTCATTCTCTTCACTTGGGCTAGACACCGGTAAAATACCAGCAAGTAAGGTTTCTGTTGTAGACTCTGGCTGAGCAAACAAGGCGCTCACTTTAGCTTGAATGTCTTGCCAAGAACTTAAGAACTGGCTGAGATCGGGCACTAAATCTGATCCACCAGCCGCTTTGTCATCGGCCTGCTGATAAGCTTGGCTCACCGCGACACTTTGTTGCTGCTGAAAATTGACCGCAAAACCCACTAGCTGCTGCTCATCAAAGCCAATCGTTAGCGCTTGATCAAAAGCCTTATCTAAGTCACCAGAGAAGAACTGCTGACCTACTTCATCAACTTGCTTAATTAGATCGGCTATCGCTGCCAGTTCATCTTCATTTAAATCACCTTCAACAGAGAAGCTAAATTGCTGCTGAGACGCAAATGATGCCTGATAGGACGAACCACTTTCGCTATAACTTGCCGCTAATTGCGAGCCGTAACTAATAGTGACCTTATCGCCTTCCGCTGTTTCTAACTGCATGCTAGCAGATTGCGAACTAGACATGGCCAATTGGCTGGCAATAGGTGCTGATTGAATCTCGTAATCACCCTCTTCTATTTTCTCTAGGCCGTCTTGAATCAAGTCATAACTTTTATCAATACCTTTCTCGAGCTCTTCGTTAAGGATCCCCGCATCACTTAGCTCTTCTCGAGCGCTTTCAAAGCCAATATCTACACCTTTACGGGCTTGAGCCATCATCTCGGCCAATTTATCTTCCGACATCCCAGATTGCTTTGCGCTATATAAAGAGCTAGCAACAAAGTTAAGTACATTTCTCGCCACTTCTTCGGCATCAAACACACTCACTTGCTGCGGCTTAGGTAAGCTAACGCCGCCCGTGGCCATCGACAAAGTGTGTTTTTCTATTGAACTCAACAATACATGGCTGGCTACAGCACCTTGTTGATTTAGGCTTGCCTTGTCGTCGGCGAGATTATTCCTTTTCTCGATCGCCGGCGCAGACTGTTGCAATAAGCGCTCGGCATATTGCTGCACGGGTGTTTTACCCAAGCCATTTAGTTCGTTCATAAAGCCTCCATGGATTTACCCTAGTCACAGCTTATCGGCGACCAAATTTAAAACTTTAGAAATTTTATCACTATTATTGTAGATAAACTGGACAAGCAAGCCATGCGCCTTTAAATTGCGCTCCTTGCTAGAACACAGGAGCGGCCATGAGCGCTATCGCATACTACCCAGAACAGTACCAAGAACTCTTGGCCGAGAAAGTCGCTAAACGTCGCGAACAATTTGCCGAGTTTTCTCCACCCGAGCCAAGTGTGTTCGCATCTCCGACTAAACACTATCGTATGCGCGCCGAGTTTCGCGTATGGCACGAGGGCGACGACCTCTATTACATTATGTTTGATCAAAAGACCAAGCAGAAGTTTAGAGTAGACACTTTTCCACCAGCGAGTGAAATCATCAATCAGCTGATGCCTTTATTAGTTGAAAAGCTCAAAAGCAACACGCTATTGCGCCACAAGTTGTTTCAGGTAGATTTTCTGTCAACCTTGAGTGGCGAGGCGATCGTAAGTCTGCTTTACCATAAGCCCATTGATGAAAGCTGGCGCACAGCAGCAGAACAACTTAAAGCCGAGCTTAGCCAACAATTCTCAATTCAATTAATTGGCCGCTCACGCAAACAAAAAATGTGCTTAAGCGATGATCGTGTTGATGAAGTGCTTCGCGTGAATGGCGAAGAGATTGTTTATCAACAAATAGAAAATAGCTTCACCCAACCTAATGCAGTAGTGAATCAGCACATGCTAGATTGGGCGCAAAACACCACTCGCTCTAGCCAAGGTGACTTGCTGGAGCTGTATTGCGGCAACGGTAACTTCTCACTGGCGCTGGCTAAAAACTTTAATCGAGTACTGGCCACCGAAATCGCCAAACCCTCGGTGCAGGCTGCGCAATACAATATAAAAGTGAATCAAATAGATAACGTGAAAATTTTACGTTTGTCTGCAGAAGAATTTACCCAAGCGATGTTGGGTGAGCGAGAGTTTCGCCGCTTACAAGAAGCCGATGTGGATTTAAGTAGTTATCAATGCGATACCATTTTGGTTGACCCACCACGTGCGGGACTAGACGACGCTACGTTAGGCATGGTGCAAGCTTACGACAACATTGTGTATATTTCTTGTAACCCTAATACCTTGTACAACAACCTTGGCGAACTCAGTAAAACTCACCAGATTAGCCATTGGGCTTTGTTCGATCAGTTCCCTTATACCGACCACATAGAGGTTGGCATCTACTTACAACGCCGTTAAACCCAGCCAACAACAGCGATTAATGCATCTTAATCGCTGTTGCTTGAGATCCATTTAAGTAAGGATTGCTTATGCACCCTTGCTCTTTTGCTACTCTACTCACTATATTCAGCTTTTTTAGCTTAGCGGCAGAACCTGCGAGTACACCCTATATTGGAGTGACAAAGCAGAGGGTAGATTGGATAGTTTGAGTCATGCACAACAAGACCACCGAGGGATCCTTCAAGGAAAAAATACTTAGTTCGCGGGAATAATGCCGATTAGTACATTGTTAACCAACAAAGCGCCGATAAATTCGCTAAACAGCCAGAAACTTACCTACCTCGTTACAACTGTTTTTTCCTCAAATGCCTTATCAATAGGTGAAGGCTTGGTAGCCACCAACGGCAAAGTACCGGAGCTTTTGGGTGGTGAACGGATTTATCCTATGCTCAAAAGGCAGGCGATAATAGTTACAAAGCAACTGGTAGACCTACCTGCAATAAACCAGTAAAGCCAAGCAACCAAAACTAACGCTTAAAACCGCCGAGTTTGAACATAAGCCATAAGCCAATAAACAGGCAAATCAGCAACAACACTAAGTTACTGCCTATGTCTGGAAACTGCGCCCGCAGCATAGCCGAATAGCCTAATGCACCTAACAAAAAGGCCGCGACTCCCATCAGCGGAGAGTCTTCGCTAAGATCTTTTTCCATATAAAGTTGATACAGCTGCATTATTGACAGCACAAAGGCAATAATCGGAAATACTGAAAACGTCAATTCCGGCACTGTGAGTAAAGCCAGACTAGCATTGCCACACAAACCTGCGATAAACGCTAATAACAATAGCCACTTTTTTACCTTCATATATACCTCTTAGCTTAATGCTTGAGTACGATTATATAACGCTGCACCTTTAGCCACTATACGCAACTGCTTAACCGTTTTGTCTGCCAACACTTGCCTATCGAACTCGGCCAGATCTAAAGCCGATGCTCCGGCATTGAAGACTAAAATCACCATCGCTTCAGCTTGCATCTGGGCATCATCTCGCGGGCACTTATATTGGTGCTCTAAATAGTCGGTCAGTTCCGCGATAAAATGGGCAATCTCTCGTGCTACTGCCGCTCTAAACGCTGGTGAAGTCCCAGAACGCTCTCGCAGCAACAATCGAAAAATATTGGGATTGTTATAAACAAACTCCATAAAAGTATCTACCGAGGTCCCAATAACGCTCCCCCCAGTGGCAATAATGCGTTGCCGTGCTTGACGCATAAGTTGTCGCAGAGTTAAGCCTCCTTCATCAACTAAGGTTAGGCCTAATTCTTCCATATCGGAAAAATGGCGATAAAAAGACGTCGGTGCAATTCCTGCTTCTCTTGCCACCTCGCGTAAGCTCAGGCTCGATAAACTGCGCTCAGCACTTAGTTGGCTAAACGCAGCATCAATAATTGATCTACGGGTTTTTTCTTTTTGCTGCGCTCTAACGCCACTCATAGTTTTCCCTTTATTTTAACAGCACCATCATACCGCGAGCTGAATAAAACCCAAATCGAAGATTAGCTTTAACTTAAAGCCAAGCTTTTAACCACAAAATGATACAACTCAGGAATTTTTCACTGAAAAGCATTTCATAAAAAAACAATAATCTCAATAAAACCAAAGATGCGAGCTAGGTCAATATTCCATCAACCTGAAAACGATACCAAGTATCCAGCCTTGCTGCGCTGTGATTAACTCAATCTATATAAGACGTACCTAGCAAGGATGAATAATGAATTGGTCGAAAAGCGCCATCTCAATGGCAGTAGTATTCGGTTTAAGCGCTTGTGGCGGCGGTGGTAGTGACGGCGGTGGCACACCTACTGTTCCAGATTATGAATACCAAGCATACGCCTGTGATGCTGCTATTTATGAAAAAGCCAAAGAACTACGTATATACCAGGTAATGACCGAAGCATTTATCGATGGCGATTCTAGTCACGACTATAATGACGGTTATGGCACTAGCCACCACAAAGGTGACTTGCAAGGAATTATCGATTCTCTCGATTACATTCAAGGCCTTGGCATGAATGCCGTTTGGATGACACCTATCTTTGATTCTCAAGGTGATTCTAAACTAGACGCTACCGGCTACTTCACCCGCAACTACTTCGCCATTGATCCAAATTTTGGCACCATGGAACAAGCGCGCACTTTAGTTGATGAAGCTCACGCTCGTGGAATGTACGTGATATTTGATGGCGTATTTGGTCATCACAAAGGCAACGTTACACCTTCTCCGAACGGTTTAACGCCGTCAGGAAGCGACAACCCGGTGAGCTACCCGGGTACTGATAACGACACTTTAGAGTTTTATAAAGAAGTGGCTTCTTATTGGATCACCGAACTAGGCATTGACGGTTGGCGTTTAGACCAAGCGTATCAAGTTCCGGTTGGTGCTTGGGGTGAGATCCGTAAAACAGTGGAAGATGCTTCTAAAGCGAAAACTTACACAATGAATGGCGAAACCGTTAATCCTATGGGCTATCTGGTAGCCGAAATTTGGAGAGGTGAATCTGAAATTGCAGAACAAGCTTATGGTACTGCCGAGCAACCGGGCTTATGTTCAGCCTTTGACTTCCCTGGTCGTTACCGCATTGTTCAGTCATATGCTGTTGAAGAGAGTGGCAGCAATAACCATAGCGCGGGCAACTTAGCCAGTGTGTTTAGTACTCACTCAGCCTACCCTGACCACGCTGTTCCTAATGGTTTTATCTCTAATCACGATTTAGTCCGCTTAGGCGACTTACAACAGCGCGGCAACATCGCAGAACCAAATGAATCAGAGTATTGGTTACGCCATAAAGCAGCAAATGCATTTTTGGCTGCCTATTCAGGACCAATTACTTTCTACTATGGTGAAGAAATTGGCGATGAAGTTCCTGGCTTTGCCGATCAAGAAGACAACTCTACTTGTGCAGCAGATGGTTTATGTGATGACCACGTCGCTCGTAACAGTGGCAAAGTAGAAGGTTTGCCTAACGGCGATCGCACCAACAATGAACTGTTTAGTGCTAACGTTAATCAAGCTGACCTTCGCGATTACATTGCCAAACTGATGCAAATTCGTTCTGAGCACGCAGCCTTATACAAAGGTGAACGCACGGCCATTGTGACCGAAGAAGCGACTAGTGTTTACTTTGACCATAAACAATCAGGTGATAATGTCGCGCTATACCTTGCAAACACTAGCACCACACCAAAAACAATTACCGTAAGTGACACTCAAATTGGTAGTAATGGAGACTTACGCGATCTTATTACTGAAGACGTGATAGCTCAGGCATCAGGTGAATATGAAATTACCCTTGGTTCTTTAGAGTCACGCTTCTTCCAAGTTATTGACCCATCTCCAGAAGGCCCTGATACAGGCGGAATCATTGGTGAAGGCGAACTAGCTGACTGTACACTTCCAGACTCGAATGAAACAGGACCAATTGGCGAAGACGTTTTTGCCCGCGGTTCTCACAATGGTTGGGCAGCCGTTGATACTCACAAGCTTAGTTACAAAGGTAACAACCTATACCAGCTAGTATTTGATGAACCAAGTGAGACTGCCTTTGGTTTCAAATACGCTGTAGCGGAATGGAGTGACGATAGCACTAAGCGATTCGAAGTTTCTACGCCGACTCAAACGGTTGTGTTAGGAACAACGCTTCCAGTATCGCGAATTGAAGGTTCAGGAAAAGAAATGAATGTGACGATTCCTGAGGCTGGAAAATACGTTTATAGCCTGAAACTTGACAATGCAGAACCAGAATCAGCCTCGGGTACGATGATGGTTAGCAAATGTGAGTAAAAGTTAGAGAAGTGGCCCTTAGGGCCATTTCTTACTGTAAGAAAGGTTTTCTAGCAACCCTTAAAACTAGACTGAAGGTTTGCCTTCAAACGTTTGTAAACACCCTTAATATCCTGTTTGGCCTCTTAAGTTTTAAGAGGCCTTTTTTTGTTCTCAGCTCATTAACTGACACAGGTTCACAAGGTCGGCTTGTATTGCACCAGCCGTCACTTCTCGACCCGCGCCAGGGCCTTGGATAACGAGTTGATTTTGCTTATACCACTGGCTTTCAATGGCAAATACATTGTCGCAGGGTTTTAAATTTGCGAAAGGGTGCTGAGCGTCTATTGCCGCTAATCCTACTTCTGCTTGGCCTTTAGCATCTACTTTCGCTAAAAAGCGAATCACTTTGCCTTGACGCTTAGCATCGTTAAACGCTTGCAACATTGGCTCATCTAACTCAGACATGGCATCTAGAAAGGCCTCTAAGTCTAAGTGAGCTAAATCCTCGGGCACCAAAGACTCTAGGCTAATATCACTCAACTCCAATTCCAAGCCGGCTTCTCGCGCTAATATCAGAAGCTTTCGCTGTGCGTCTTTACCCGATAAATCCTCTCTAGGATCAGGCTCTGTTAAGCCTTGATTAAGCGCATCCGCTAGCAATTCTGAAAATGCTAAAGAACCATCGTACTGTTGGAAGAGCCAGCTTAAGGTGCCAGAAAAGATCCCCGATATAGACTCAATGTTGTCACCAGCTTGGCGTAACTGCTGAATGCTAGATTGCACCGGCAAACCCGCACCAACGGTGGCATTACTTAACCAATGGCAAGAGTGATCGGCAAAGGCCTTTGTCAGAGCCGCATAGTTTGCTTGCTCGCTAGCGCCAGCATGTTTATTCGCAGTTATGAGATGGAAACCCCGGCGTGCGAACTCTTGATAATATGCACTAAGCGCTTCACTGGCGGTAATATCTACCACCACTAGCTCGTCATAGGGGTGACGACTCAGCTTATCAAATAACTCAGGCCAAATAAGCGGCACATCGGCCTCAATACTTAAAACCTCGTCGGCATGTAAACCTGCAAAATTTAAGTGACCAGCTTGGCTAGAAAATACTCCCGCTAAGCTCAGTTCTAATCCGTATTGCTGTTGTAACTGCGGTTGTTGCTCGGCAAATAAACCCAGCCATTGGCTACCTATATTACCCTTACCAAACACAATCAGACCTAGATTAGTTTTTTGTTTAAACAGATTAGTGTGCAACTCTTTAAGCAAAGGCTCTAAGGTAATTTTTCTTACCACGGCACATAGGCTGAGCTTATCGGCACTTGAATGAATAAATTCAAGTGGTTGCTCAGCTAACTGTTGGAAAAACTGATAGCACTGTTGCGGGTTATCACATACTCCAGCTCCAACCAACGCAACCAAACAGAACCCTTCGCTGCGCTCAACTTGTTTAAGTTGAAACTGCTCGGCTAATTGGTCAATTCTGCTCAAGGCTTCATCAACCAGCTCACGGGTATATGCCATTCGCAAAGAACCCGTTTCACTGTGTTTGTGGCGAGTCGCCGGCGCTAAATGGCTTTTTGCTAAGGCCTCCAGTAGCGCGGTGGCATTGCTTGAAAAATCGTGGCTGAAAGTAAGCTCAAGTAATACGATGTCATCTACAGAAGTAACAATTTTTGCAGTATTGTTCTTAATGCCTTTGCGATGAATCAGAGTTTGCCCATCATTCGGCGCATAACTGCAGCGCAAACTCACTTTTTGCTTAGATCTCGCAAGTGGTTCTAGGGTGCGCGCGTGTAATACTGAGCTGCCAATACGCGATAACTCAGCCGCCTCTTTTAGGGCTAAGTTTTCGAGCAAGTGAGCATCTTTCACCAAGCGTGGATCAGCGCTGTAAATGCCAGCAACGTCGCTCCAAATTGTGGTTGATATTGCGTTGGCTAAAGCGGCTAATTCAGTGGCAGAATAATCACTGCCATTACGCCCTAAGGTGACGGTTCGACCTTGGCAATCACTACAGATAAAGCCGGTAACCACCATTCGGCATGCAGGTTTCGCCGCCAAGCATTTAGCTAACAATGGTGTACTTTGGCTAACGTCCACTTGCGGCTGCGCCGATAGCTCGGCCTTGAAAAACTCGCGAGAGTCTAACCATTCGGCTTGGCAATCGCTTTCGCTAAGCAAAGCAGCCAATAAGCGAGCAGACCAGCGCTCGCCAAACGACAGAACCTCATTAGTATTAAAGGTGTCTAACTCACCCTCTAGAATACTGGCAATGTAGCGGTGCTCAGTGTCTAAGGCTTGAACCAGCGATTGCGCGGTAAGCTTGCTAAGCAACTCTTTGGCTAACTTACCTTGAAACTCAATCAACGCTTGTAGCGCTTCAGCAGTGGCGTCGTCGGCTTGCTGAGCCAATTCAATAATGTTGATTAAGCGATTGGTGGTTTTACCTGCGGCAGAGACCACAATCAAATCTTGGGCTTGCGAATGCTGGGCAACAATATTGGCTACACGCTTAAAACATCCCGCGTCAGCCAAGCTGCTACCACCAAATTTGTGAACATGTCTATTTACCGACACCGAATACCTCTCTACAACTTTTAGCCCGCTTAAAGCGAGGCAAAGGCCTGTTGTAAGTCATTAACTAAATCTTGGGCGTCTTCTAAACCCACCGATACCCGTAATAGCTGGTTAGAAATTCCCGCTTCCGCTAAGGCTTCAGCCGACATCGCCGCGTGAGTCATGGTAGCAGGGTGAGCGATTAGACTCTCTACCCCACCTAAAGATTCCGCCAAAGAGAACAATTGTAAGTTTTTAAGAAACTTAACCATTTGGCTTTCTTCAAGTTCCAGCTCAAAACTCAACATAGCACCAAAACCGCGTTGCTGACTTTGCGCCAGCGCATGCCCTGGGTGCTCTGGTAATCCAGGATAATAGATGTTGCCCACAACGCCTTGCTGCTGCAAACAAGCCACAATGGCTTGAGCATTTTCTTGATGCACATTCATTCTAGCTTTTAGTGTGCGCAAACCACGCAAAGTAAGGTAGGAATCAAAAGCCGAACCCGTTAACCCTAAACAGTTAGCCCACCAAGCCAATTGCTCGGCCAGTTCTTCGTTGGCCGCAACCACCATACCGGCAACCACGTCCGAGTGGCCGTTAATGTATTTAGTGGCCGAGTGCACCACAATGTCGGCACCTAACAAAATTGGCGTTTGCAAAGCCGGGGAAAGGAAGGTGTTATCCACTACTACTAAAGCACCTGCGGCATGTGCTTGTTCGGCAATAGTTTTAATGTCTACAATTCGAAGCAAAGGGTTACTTGGGGTCTCTAACCACACTAATTTGGGCTTCTTAGCCAATAACTGCGTCAACGCTGCGTAATCGTTTTGATCAACAAAAGCCACTTCAAAGGCATTTTTCTTAGCTAGGCTGTCGAATAAACGGTAGCTACCACCGTAACAATCATGCGGCGCAACCAATAAATCGCCCGGCTCAAGCAAGGCTGTAACAAGGTTAACCGCCGACATACCGGTGTTAGTAATCACCGCACCAGCACCATGTTCTAAATCGGCAATCGCCTCAGCCAAAATATGACGGGTTGGATTACCAGAGCGACTGTAATCAAACTGACGCTTCTGATTAAAATCAGCAAAGCTATAATTGCTAGACAAATAAATAGGCGGCACTACTGCGCCGTGTTGGCTATCACTTTCTATACCGCTGCGCACTGCTATAGTGGCAGCTTGAAGATCTTTTAAAGACATTTGCTGATCTACTCCCTCAATTCATCCTGCCACTTTACCACCAGCAAAAAAGACGTCAACACTTCTAGACGTCTAAATGTCTTTGCTGTTGGATTGCTAAGTCGCATTTCCCCCGTTACAATAGGGTCTCTTTGGTTTGGTGTGTATTGTAGTATGTCGACAGAATGGAACGGTGAGTGGATCAGCCCTTACGCTGAACACGGTAAAAAAAGTGAACAAGTTAAAAAAATCACAGTATCAATTCCGCTTAAGGTATTAAAGATACTCACTGACGAGCGTACTCGCAGACAAATTAATAACCTGCGTCACGCCACCAATAGCGAACTGCTTTGTGAGGCTTTCCTTCATGCCTACACAGGCCAACCGCTGCCCGACGATGCCGACTTACAAAAAGATAAGCCCGACCCGGCGTTAGAAAAAGCCGCCCAAGCAGAACTCAATAAAGAAGATTAAGATTTTACAAAGCCGCTCACCGAGCGGCTTTTTTATTGCCTAAACCCAGCGCATAACAAATTATTTTCACCAACTATTACACATAAACTGTAATCAATTTGGGGGCTTACCGGTCTGTAAACAGGCTCTTAACTTAAAATAGGTAAAAGGATGAAAACGTCGTACCCACCTCAGTTAGCCTCAAAGCTATCACTTGGTCTTTTATGTTTAAGGCTAAGCATTGCCCTCGTGTTTACAATATGGGCCTTAGATAAAGTACTTGTACCAGAGCATGCAATAAAAGTGTTCTCTGGCTTTTACGGATTAAATTTAACCACCAATACACTTATTGCCATGGGGCTTGCACAACTGGCCTTTATCGCAGCCTTTACCTTAGGTTTATGGAAAAACATCACCTACCTTGCAGTGTTGGTACTGCATGCTGGTTCAACATTTTCTTCATTTGCTAAGTATCTAGACCCATTTAATAACTTATTGTTCTTTGCTGCTTGGCCAATGCTAGCCGCATGCTTAGCACTCTATTTGCTGCGAGATTATGACACTTGGACTTTGGGTAAAACTCGCTCTTTAGAGCAGAGAGAAGAAGCCAACAACTAAGAACTAATTGATAAAACGAAGCCGCTGATTAAGCGGCTTTTGTTGCTTTATCTTACCTAAGGCTACACTCGCCTCCATTCTCTTTATCCCTCATCTGTTAGCTCAACGAATCAGTTTCGCCTAACGGCGACGTCATTTTGCTTTGGCGACCAAAGAAAAACGAAGCAAAAAGAAAGGTCGCCCCGCATTATCTAAACCCTCGATGCTCAGTTTAAAGCGCGCCTGCGCAACTCGGCGATAATGGTGGGAAAATACTCCGCACAATAAGCATGTCTATTTCTAAATAACAAATACATCATCATTTATGAAGGTAGAGCGCAATCAAAATACAATTAAATGATAAGGTATTGAACAGGAAGAGTTGACCAAAGATCAACAGTTTTAGAGAGAATCATATGCAAAAGAAATATCAGGTTTTTGTTAGCTCGACTTACGATGATTTGAAAGATGAAAGAAAGTTCGTCTCTGAAAACTTGCTAAAATGCAACTGCATTCCAGTCGGAATGGAACTTTTCCCATCTACCAACACAACTCAATGGGAGTTCATAAAAGGTCTCATAGACGAATGCGACTATTATGTTCTTGTTCTTGTTCTTGTTCTTGGGGGAAGATACGGGAGTGAGTGTGAAATCAATGAGCCTTACCGAGATGAATTCGGCTTTAAGAGGTCTAGAAAAGTGTCTCGTAGTTTTACTCATCACGAATATCACTATGCTATAACCCAAAATATACCGATTATAAGCTTCTTGTTTAAAGACCCAGAAGACTTAAAGGCTAGTAAAGTAGAAAGAACTGATCATGGAAGAGAACTTTATTCAGCTTTTAGAAGTGTCGTTGAAAACAATAACCGAATGTGTTCATACTGGGAGTCTCCGGAAGACCTCGCTCTTAAAGTAACTTTTGCTATAAATGAGCTAATTAATTCGCATCCAATGCCTGGTTGGATAAGAGCTTTAGACTCATCAACAGATAACCTACTCTCCCAACGTTTGAGTAGTGAAAATGAGAAATTAAATAGGAAAGTTCAACGGCTAGAACTCGAAATTGCTCGTGGGATTGGAGCTTTATCCAGTATACCTGTACTTAACTCCCCTATTGATAGCCAGCCTACAGGAAAAGAGTTTTGGAAAATAAGATATTCTATTTTGCAGTTTAGATATCGAGGCAACGGATTCATCCAATCTTCGTATTCAACCAATGCAGATATAAGCAAACTAAAACACATAGTTGAAGAGAAAATTAGGCAGGTTAGCTCTGAAGGAGAAATAGGAATTCTAATCAAAGAGTACGTGTTTGATACCACTCTATCAACTTCAAACGAGGCTGTTCCAATGTTTCCATTAGTTGGCGGTACATACCGAACAGGTGACATTCGACATTTTTCAGTGCACCCAGAAGATATTTTTTTGATTCAGGCATGGCTAAAAGAAAAGCAAATCTACACAATAGATGAAAATGGATACATAGTTTCTTACCCTGTGAACGAATAAAAATCACATAGGTTTCCAGACACAAAAAAAGCGCCCTTAGGCGCTTTTTGTTTGCTGTGTAGCGTAAATAAGACTGGCTTATTTTTTGCCCAATACAGCGAATTTCTTGTTGAAACGATCAACACGACCACCGGTATCAACGTTACGTTGCTTACCAGTGTAGAACGGGTGACATTTGTCACATACGTCTAGGAACATTGCGCCAGTGCGAGTAGATTTAGTTTCGATTACGTTACCGCAAGAACAAGTAGCAGTAAGTACTTCGTAAGTTGGATGGATATCAGTTTTCATGGATTACCTCAATACTTGGGCCGTATCGCCATCTGGTCGCCACAATTGACACCAAACACCATACGAAAGCAACTCTATCAGAGCCTATAAATTTTTAGGTGGCGGATCATATAAGAAGCCAACACGCTTAGCAAGCAAGATATAACAATAAGCGTTTAAAAAAACACCTCACGTGCCATTTGCCCCTTTGCACACTCTGCCAGTAGAATGAGGCAGGTTTTTTCCTAGAGTTCATTCATTAGTGTCCATAGTTCGTGTTGCCTTAGCCATTCCGCTACGTCGCCTATTTGATTACAGCGTACCTGATGGTACTCCTTTGCCAGTGATTGGTAGTCGCGTAAAGGTACCCTTTGGTAAAGGCGAAAAAGTGGGTTTAGTGATTGAGCACCCCAGCGATAGCGACATTGAAGAAGACAAACTCAAGGCTTTTACTGAATCGCTCGACCAACAAGCACTATTGCCAGAAAGCCTATTTAAGCTACTGAACTGGGCCAGCTCTTATTATCACCACAGCTTGGGCGATGTGATCAGCCAAGCCTTGCCGGCACTTTTACGCAAAGGCGAGCCAGCCAAAGCCAAAAGCGTTGTTGCTTGGCAGCTTACAGACCAAGGTAAACAAGCCGATTTAAGTAGCTTTAGCCGCGCGCCGAAACAAGGCGTAGTGCTAGGCCATTTACAACAGCAAACTAATGGCCAGCTAAGTGACGAGCAATGCAAGCAGCAAGAGCTTTCTCGCACCGCCTTAAAGGCTTTGCTGGATAAAGACCTACTTAAGAAAATCGACATTAGCCCTGAAGCAAAAACGTGGTCAAAACACGACACCAATAAAAGCGCATCTTTACAGCTGAACTCAGAGCAAGCCATTGCAGTGGCGGCCATCAATCAAAGCATAGGCAGCTTTCAGGCTTTTCTGATTGAGGGCATTACCGGATCGGGTAAAACCGAAGTTTACTTAAACGTGATTGCCGAGGTACTTGCGCAAGGTAAACAAGCCTTAGTGCTGGTGCCAGAAATTGGCCTAACCCCGCAAACTTTAGCCCGCTTTGCTGAGCGTTTTACAGTGCCGGTTTTTGCTATTCACTCTGGATTAAATGATACCGAACGTTTAAGTGCCTGGCTTAAAGCAAAAAGCGGCGAAGCCGGCATCATTATTGGCACCCGCTCTGCGGTATTCACCCCTATGGCTAACCCCGGTGTTATAATCATTGATGAAGAACACGACAGCTCGTTTAAACAGCAAGACAGTTTTCGCTATCACGCTCGCGACTTAGCCATTGTGCGCGCCCGCATGGAAAAAACGCCTATTGTGCTTGGCTCAGCTACGCCTTCATTAGAGAGTTTGCATAACGCGCTTAGTGGCCGCTATTCACATTTAGAGTTAAAACAGCGAGCCGGTAACGCCGCTCTAGCCGAGCAGCAATTGTTAGACATTCGCCAACAGCCACTATCGTCAGGTTTATCGCCAGCGTTGATCAAAGCCATGCGCATTGAGTTAAAAGCTGGCCGCCAAGTAATGCTGTTTCTTAATCGTCGCGGCTATGCCCCGGCGTTGTTGTGCCATGAATGTGGTCATGTGTGTGAGTGTGAGCGCTGCGAAGCTTACTTTACTTACCATCAGCAACCTCGCCATTTAGCCTGTCACCATTGTGGTAGCCAAAAAGCGGTACCTCACCAATGTACCCAATGTGGCTCCACCAACTTAGTGACGACAGGTTTAGGTACCGAGCAGCTACAAGAAGCGCTGCTGGAAATATTCCCTGAATACAAAGTGGCACGTATAGACCGTGACAGCACTCGCCGTAAAGGTAGTTTAGAGCAGCTGCTCAACGATATTCATAGCAACCAGTATCAAATTCTTATTGGCACCCAAATGCTCGCCAAAGGCCACCATTTTCCCAACGTGACCTTGGTGGCATTGCTCGATATTGACCACGCCCTATTCTGCTCTGACTTTCGCGCGCCTGAGCGCTTAGCCCAGCTTTATGTGCAAGTTGCCGGTCGAGCCGGTCGAGCCAACCTGTTAGGTAAGGTGATGCTGCAATCGCATCACCCCGAGCATGAATTACTGCAAGATCTTATCAACAACGGTTACCAACACTTTGCTCGCTTTGCCTTAAACGAGCGCAAAGACACCGAGCTACCGCCCTTTAGCTTTCAAGCCTTATTCCGCTTTGAAGCGGCAGACGGTAATGCAGTGAATGAGCTAAGCCAGCAGCTTTATCAGCTAGCTCAGCCATTGCAGCAAGGCGATACATGGGTATTTCCGCCCTCTCCTGCACCACAAGCTCGCCGAGCCGGTAAATACCGCATGCAACTTTTGGTTCAAGCTGAACAGCGGCCCAATTTGCATCAGTTGGTTTATCGCTTATTACCACAACTAGAACGCTTAAAATTGAGCCGAAAAGTGCGTTGGTCGCTAGATATTGACCCCTACGACATGCAATAAATAAGTGGGTGTTTTTCCAAGTGGCGAGGATCTATCTCGCAGCCTTTAACACCTAGGATTAACGACTATTTCCCTTGATGTTGAAAGCCAAGCTTAATTAGCCAAGATAAGAGATAGTTTTCATCACAAATTGTCGGTAAAATGCCCGCTTTGTACATTCTATTTACGCGAGATTGGTGTCAACCTACATGAAAGAGCTTATTCAACAACTTCTGGAACAAACGGTCACAGCCCTGAAACAACAGCAGGTGCTTCCTGAAGGATTCGAACCAAAGATCCAAGTAGACCGAACCAAAGATAAAGCTCATGGGGATTTAGCCACCAACCTTGCGCTAATGGCTGCCAAACCTGCGGGTAAAAACCCGCGTGAACTGGCTCAACTAATCGTAGACAACCTGCCAGCATCTACATTGGTAGAAAAAACCAATATCGCAGGCCCTGGTTTCATTAATTTTTACCTGAATAACGATTGGTTAGCTTCGCAAGTTGAAGCCATGGCCACTTCTGCAACTGCCAACGTTAAACCAGCCGAGCAAACTCAAACGATTGTTGTGGATTACTCTGCACCAAACGTAGCCAAAGAAATGCACGTAGGCCACCTACGTTCAACCATTATTGGCGACGCGGTTGTTCGCACTCTAGAGTTTTTAGGCCATAAAGTAGTTCGCGCTAATCACATTGGTGATTGGGGTACACAATTTGGCATGCTTATCGCTAATCTTGAAGAAGTTGAAGCGCGCGGCACTGACGCTGGCGACATTGAGCTAGCCGATTTAGAAGTATTCTATCGGGAGTCAAAAGCACGTTACGACAGCGACGAAGTGTTTGCCGAACGCGCCCGTAACTATGTGGTTAAACTGCAAAGTGGTGATGAATATTGCAATACCATGTGGCGCAAGTTAGTCGATGTAACCCTTAGCCATAACCAAGCGGTATACGATCGCTTAAACGTATCGTTAACTAAAAACGATGTGATGGGCGAAAGCATGTACAACCCTATGTTGAACGAAGTTGTTAGCGACCTCAAGCAACAGGGATTAGCAGTAGAAGATAACGGCGCAACCGTGGTGTTCTTAGATGAGTACAAGAACAAAGATGGCGACCCTATGGGCGTTATTATTCGGAAGAAAGATGGCGGTTTCTTGTATACCACCACCGACATCGCCTGTGCCAAATACCGTTACCAAAACTTAAATGCCGATCGCGTATTGTACTTCATCGATTCACGTCAGCATCAGCATCTTATGCAAGCGTGGAACATTGTTCGTAAAGCGGGTTACGTGCCTGAAGAAGTACCTTTAGAGCACCATGCGTTTGGCATGATGCTTGGCAAAGATGGTCGCCCATTCAAAACCCGTAGTGGTGGCACGGTTAAACTCGTAGATTTACTGGAAGAAGCCGAGCAACGCGCGCAAACCATTGTGGCCGAAAAATCACGCGATTTAGATGCCGAACAACAAGTTGTGGCAGCTAAAGCAATAGCCATGGGCGCAGTAAAATACGCCGATCTATCAAAGAACCGTACTACCGATTACATCTTTGATTGGGAGAACATGCTGGCCTTTAACGGCAACACGGCTCCTTACTTGCAGTACGCTTACACCCGTATTCAGTCAATTATTCGCCGCTCAGAGATTGACGTAGCTAACTTGCAACAGGCTATTAAGCTAGAGCAAGAAGCCGAAATCGCCTTGGCGCAAAAGCTCATTCAGTTTAGCGATGCAGTGCATAATGTGGCCAACAAAGGTATGCCACACATGATGTGTAACTACCTCTACGAGCTAGCCGGCGCATTCATGACCTTCTACGAAGCTTGCCCAATCCTTAAAGACGAAGTAGACAGCGACACTAAGTGCAGCCGTTTACGTTTAGCGGCACTTACCGCTAAAGTGCTTGACCAAGGCTTATCACTACTAGGAATTGACACCCTGGAACGCATGTAAGTATGGCTAAGGACTACGTTGGGCGCAGTAAGCCCAAAAAACGCACGGCTAAACCTAGCCGTGCAGTAAGCAATAAAAAGCGCTTTCCGCTGCCGCTCGCCCTTGGCGTAGTGGCTGCAATTGTTGGTTTTTCTGTTTTGCTGTTTAATATTAAAGGCACTGCACCAACTCCAGCGCCAGAGCTAAGCGAGATAGTAAAACCTCAGGCAACCAAAACTAAGCCCAAAACTCGCTTACCCGAGCCGCCTAAAGAGCGCACCTACGTAAAAGAATTGGAAGAGAAAAAGGTAGAAGTAGAGTTAGCTGAAAAGTCAGCTGAACCGGCTAAACCTTATCAAATGCAATGTGCTTCTTTCCGCAGCCGCGATAAAGCAGAAGAGAGCAAAGCCTTAATCGCTTTTGCAGGCTTAGAAAGCCAAATAAGACGTACCGAAGGTAAAAATGGCGCTTGGTATCGCGTTGTATTAGGCCCATTTCCTACTAAACGCGATGCAGAACGTGCTCGACACGTGCTACAACGTGCCAAGATAAATGGCTGCCAAATCTGGCACTGGAACTTCTAACAAGTCAAAAATCCTCTTTAAGCCGAATAAATGCTATTCGGCTTATATTTTAACCACTTAGACTTTTCATTCTATTTAAATCTTGTATTATTTATAACCAAAAATAATGCTGGGTATCGTCAAGTTTGTAGCTAAATATTCTTAGTCATTAGTTAAGCTTTGTTAAAAAAACAACGCTAAGCAATTAAAAATATTAGTTATTTGAACTGGTTCTCAACTATGTTATAAAAATGTAGCTACGCTATATTGTTAATAACAGTTAAAATGCGGAATATTTATAGGCTTTAAATCCGCGACTCGTAATAGGAACGCGATGAAATGGAAAACACCGAACTAGAGCAGCTAGATCGTCGGCGCTCAATGCGACTGGATCTAGAAAATGAGCCAGTAAAACTTATGTGGAAAAACAGCGATGGAGAAGCTGAAAGCATAGAAGCAACTTGCATAGACATATCACGTCGCGGCTTGTTAATTATGCACAGTGATGATCTACAGATTGGCACCAAACTTATAATAAAATTTGCCACTGAACATGCTGACGCCACAGAAATGAAAGCCAAGGTGGCTCGTTGCCATCGAAAGAACTTCACCAGTTACCATATGTTTTTGTTATTGTTGTAAAAAAAATCACGCTCCAAGCAATATCCGTGGAGTGTCTTATACTTATTAGGACTTGATTGGCGGCCAAAAGCACATTTGGCCACAAGTGATAATAAGAAGGAGCAGCCATGTTAATACTGGTTGGCGGAGAAAAAGGTGGCAACGGCAAGAGCAGCTTTGCACAGAACATTGCGGTTCACCTCACCACTACTAAACACCCCAAAGTCTTAATCGTTGACTGCGATGACCATCAGTCGAGCCTTGACTGGATTAATACCCGCGCTATAAACACCGCACTTAGCCATATTGATGGCATTCGTTTATTTGGCAAAATTCGTAATGATTTGCTGAACCTAAAAAGCCGTCATGACTATGTAGTGATTGACTGCGGAGGCTTAGACAATTTGGCCTTAGGCGCTGCTATGTCGGTTGCTCAGAAAGTGCTGCTACCTATTCGCCCAAAACAGCGCGACTTAAAAAGCCTCAGCTTTCTAGATGACGCAATAAGTACTTGCCGATTAGTGAACCCGAACATGACAGCGAGCATCGTGCTAAGTCAATGCACAACCTCGGCTAAACAGACACAACGAGTTAACGATGCGAGGCAGCAGTGCCAAGCTCTTGGATTGCATGTATTGGAATCGGAAAGCCAGCATCATTTCGCCTATGATGAAGCCGAAGAAACTGGCCGTTCAATTAATGAAATAGAACCCAATAGCCAAGCAGCTAAAGAGCTTGACGCGATCATTAAAGAATTTCTTGATGTCTCACCCACCAATTAGACGCGACATTCTTCTAAGAAAACCAAATCACGGCCTAAAATGCGGCGAGTTAAACTGCGATTAGCCGCTGTTTTTCGGTAAATACCTTGAAAAAGACCTTAGCCTCCCCCATTTCAAAAGTATAGCTAAGCTAATGTATACAGTTAGCTCAACCAATTGAGGAAATAACGTGACTACTATCGTCTCCGTACGCCGCAACGGCAAAGTGATCATTGCTGGCGATGGCCAAGTCTCCCTTGGCAATACTGTGATGAAAGGCAACGCCAAGAAAGTGCGCCGCCTATACCACGGTAAAGTTCTCGCCGGCTTTGCTGGCGGCACAGCCGATGCTTTCACCCTATTCGAACGCTTTGAAGCCAAGCTTGAAATGCACCAGGGCCATCTTACTAAAGCCGCTGTAGAGCTCGCCAAAGATTGGCGAACCGACCGCATGTTACGCAAACTAGAAGCACTTCTTGCAGTAGCTGATGGCGAGGCCTCGCTAATCATTACTGGTAATGGTGATGTGGTTCAGCCAGAACACGACTTAATTGCCATTGGCTCGGGTGGACCCTTCGCCCAATCGGCGGCATTAGCCCTATTAGAAAATACCGAGCTAGGCGCGCGCGAAATCGCAGAAAAAAGTCTGACCATTGCCGGTAACATTTGTGTATTTACTAACTTAAATCACACCATCGAAGAATTAGACGCTAAAGCCTAAGGCTTTGCAGGAAAACATCATGTCGAAAATGACCCCAAGAGAAATCGTCTCAGAGTTAGACAACCACATTATTGGCCAAGCAGATGCAAAACGTGCAGTAGCGATAGCGCTTCGTAACCGCTGGCGTCGTATGCAACTTGATGCCGAGTTGCGCCAAGAAGTCACCCCAAAAAATATTCTAATGATTGGCCCAACCGGTGTGGGTAAAACAGAAATTGCCCGCCGCTTAGCGAAGCTTGCTCACGCACCATTTATTAAAGTAGAAGCGACAAAATTCACTGAAGTGGGTTATGTGGGTAAAGAAGTTGAAACTATTATTCGTGATTTGGCCGATGTAGCATTCAAAATTACTCGCGAACAAGAAACCGAAAAATTCCGTTTTCGTGCAGAAGACCAAGCTGAAGACCGCATTCTAGACGCGCTACTCCCACCGGCTAAAGATACCTTTGGCCATGAGGAAAAAGGCGAAGAAAGCTCTACCCGTCAAACTTTCCGCAAGAAACTACGCGAAGGCAAGCTAGACGATAAAGAGATTGAAATTGATATTGCCCAGCCACAAGTGGGTGTAGAAATTATGGCTCCTCCTGGTATGGAAGAGATGACTAACCAGCTACAAGGCATGTTCCAAAACTTGTCTGGAAACAAAGATACCAAGAAACGAAAAGTTAAGATTAAAGAAGCCCTTAAGCTACTTATTGAAGAAGAAGCCGCTAAAATGGTAAACCCTGAAGAGCTAAAAGAAAAAGCCCTTCATGCGGTTGAAAACAATGGCATTGTATTCTTAGACGAAATCGACAAAATTTGTAAACGTGGAGACTCTTCAGGTCCAGATGTAAGCCGCGAGGGCGTTCAGCGAGATCTACTGCCATTAGTAGAAGGCTCAACCGTTAGTACCAAACATGGCATGGTTAAAACCGATCATATCTTGTTTATTGCATCGGGTGCTTTCCAGGTAGCAAAACCTTCCGATCTTATTCCTGAATTACAAGGTCGCTTGCCAATTCGCGTCAGTTTAAGCGCCTTAAGCGCTGACGATTTTGTACGTATTCTTACCGAACCCAACGCATCACTAACCGAGCAGTACAAAGCTCTAATGGCTACCGAAGGCTTAGATATAGAGTTTACCGAAGATGGTATTCGCCGTATCGCCGATGCAGCATGGCAAGTAAACGAGCGTACCGAAAACATTGGTGCTCGCCGTTTACACACGGTAATGGAAAAGCTGATGGAAGAGCTAAGCTTTGTCGCTTCTGACAACGCTGGCCAAACCGTTGTGATTGACGCTAAGTACGTTAACGAGTCTTTAGACGACCTAGTGGCCGACGAAGACTTAAGCCGCTTTATTTTATAAGCGCTGTTGGTCTGCTCTCAAGCCGCCACTTTGGCGGCTTTTTTTGTATCTGCGCGGAATGCAAAGCCCACTATACATAGGCTAGATGCAATTCTTAATTACTTGATATTTCTTAATTGAAAACGGCAACTTAGGGTTTATACTGGTAGCGAACACTCGGGCCAATTTTAGGATCCAGACCATGGAATATAATACCTCTGAACTTTGTGACCTTTACGCAGATACGGTTGACGTTGTTGAACCCATGTTTGCCAGCTACGGTGGCAGAAATGCTTTTGGGGGCGAAATCACTACCATTAAGTGCTTCGAAAACTCAGGTTTAATCGCCCAAGTTGTACAAGAGTCTGGAACGGGTCGAGTATTGCTTATTGATGGTGGTGGTTCGTTACGCCGCGCATTGGTTGATGTAAGCATTGCCGAAACTGCTGCCGAAAACGAGTGGGATGGCATTATTGTTTATGGTTGTGTACGCGATGTAGATGCCATTGAAGATTTGGATATAGGCATTCAAGCCTTAGCATCTATTCCCGTTGGCGCAGATGCCGAGGATGAGACAGGGGATGTAAATATTCCGGTAAACTTTGGCGGCGTGACCTTCCTTCCAGAAGATCACATCTATGCAGATACCACTGGGGTAATCTTATCGCCTGAGCCACTTGATATAGAATAAGCGCCCAAGCTAGCAGCTTATTCGGCGTGAACGTCTTCAATTCGGCCTAACAAGGCTTTAAGACGTTCTTGCCAAGCTTGCTGTTCTTGCAATAAACGGCCATTTTCGTCATTCAATTGGCTGTTTTGCTCTTTCAGCTCATCAATTTCCATACGCAACAATTCAATGCTATCAACTGCAACCTGAACTTTTGCTTCCAATTTTTCTAATACGTCAAAAGACATCGATATTTCTCCCGTTAATTCTGTTTCTCAGCCAACTCTTCTTATTTGAGTTGAATCAGTCATCATGGATAAATGAACCCAGCTCAGCGTTCACATATTGATGATGACTGCTTTTAAAGCAGCATACTCTTGTCATCTATAGCCAACAAGCGTAGAACAGTATTTCCCTAACTAGTTGTTGAATAAATAGTCATGAATCTAAAAAAAGGCCGCTACCGCCACTATAAAGGCCCAGAATATCAAGTTATCGATACCGTACAACATTCTGAAACCGAGGAACACTTAGTCCTTTACCGCCCGCTATATGGCGAAGGAAAACTATGGGTGAGACCTTATGAGATGTTTTTTGAGAAAGTAGAGCAAGATGGTGAGCAAGTGCCGCGATTTACTTTTGTCGAAGCACTTGAAGACTAAGCCTAACAGGCTAGGACTAAATATTTTGTCCCATATCTGTTGCTGGAGTGGCGCAACTAGGCGTACCAACTACTTTAGCAGGCACGCCTGCTACGGTGGTATGTGGTGGAACATCTTCTAGAACCACACTACCGGCGCCCACTTTGGCGCCGCGACCTACCTCAATATTGCCTAAAATTTTAGCACCAGCGCCTATCAATACGCCTTGGCGAACTTTAGGGTGACGGTCACCGCGATCTTTACCCGTACCACCTAAGGTAACCGATTGTAAAATCGAAACTTCGTCTTCGATTACCGCCGTTTCGCCCACCACAATACCCGTAGCATGATCCAGCATAATGCCTTTACCAATGGTAGCTGCAGGGTGAATATCTACCGCAAATACCGCCGAGATTTGATTTTGCATGTAACGGGCTAATGCCAAGCGCCCTTGATGCCATAACCAATTGGCTACGCGATGTCCTTGCAGGGCGTGGAAGCCTTTTAGATACAACAATGGAATAGCGTAGTACTTAACCGCAGGGTCGCGGTCTTTTACCGCGACAATGTCTGCGGCAGCTGCTTCAAGTATGCACGGATCGGCCTTCAAGGCCTCTTCAATAAATTCACGCAACAGAATCGCTTGTACAGTAGAGCTATCCAGTTTACTGGCTAATTGAAAACTTAACGCTGAAGCCAAGGTATGGTGATTCAAAATAGTCGAGTAGAAAAAACTCGATAGCATCGGTTCGTCTTCAGCCATACGGTGGGCTTCATCACGGATCTGTAACCATACCGTTTCAGCTAACGTTTGTTTGATCTGATAGTCCTTTACCTTTGCCACACCTTCACCTTATTCGAGCTCTAATTTTTTCTCTTGAGGAACCACCGATTGAGGATCTTGGTGGATCAATACATCGGCCTCAGGCCATTGCGCTAACATAGCGTCTTCAACTTCATCGGCAATTCTATGTGCCTCGTAGAGGATAAGCTTATCATCTAGCTCTAAATGAAGCTGAATAAATTTTGTATGCCCAGACTGGCGGGTGCGAATATCATGCGCGCCCAGTACCCCTGGAATAGCCAGCGCGCAATTATACACCTGTAATTGAAAAGATTCAGGCAACTCTCTATCTAATAAGTTTTGGACCGATTCTTTGCCAATGCCATAAGCGCCATAACAAATGTAAACCGCAATTAGCACCGCGAACAAACCATCGGCCCAATACCAGCCATACTGGCTTAGCAGCAGCGCAACCAGCACTGCGGCATTCATGTAAATGTCCATGGCGTAGTGCATCGAATCAGCTTTAATTACGCTGTTATTGGTTTTCGCGATGACATAACGTTGGAATATTACTAAACCAATGGTAATTAGTGTGGAGATAATCATTACCATAATGCCTAAGCGGCTGTGCTCAATAGCTTTAGGGTTTAATAATTCAGTAAATCCGCCAAACAACAGCATAATAGCTGAGCCAGTAATAAACGCAGCTTGTGCAACACCAGCTAAATGTTCGGCTTTGCCGTGGCCAAAGCGATGTTCTTTATCGGGAGGTTGCAGTGCATAACGCACCGCGAGGAGGTTCACTAACGACATGGCAATGTCCATTAGTGAGTCAATCAAAGAGGCAAGAATGCTCACTGCGCCAGTATATAAAAATGCCGCGCCTTTAATGACAAGCAAGGCCACCGCTACACAGGTTGCGACCCATGTAGCCAAAGTGACCAAACGTTGATAGCGTTGTTTTTCCACTTCACAAATTCTTTCTCAAGTTTTGTAAAGTATAACGGCTAGTTAACTCTCTGACTGAGCTTTTTTGCTGGCTTTATCCATACGCTTTTGCTGCTTTTCCATTTTTTTGCTGCTCATTTCGATGTATTTTTGCTGTTGTTCCGGCGTTAATACTTGGTAGATCTCTTGCTGAGCTTGCAGCATGTTTAACATACGCGTTTGGTGCTTAGCTTGTTGGATATCAATCAAGGCTTGCGCTGCACTTTCATCAAAAGTTGCAGACGTAATAATTGCCATACGCTGTTCATGCATTGCTTGGTGCTGTTCTTTATCGCCACCTTGAGGCTTGTATTGCTGCATAATGTCTTTAACTTGAACTTTTTGTTCATCAGTTAAATCCAGTTTTTTCATCATTTTCATTGCAGGATGACCACCACGCTTCATGCCATCTTGCATGTTGCCTTTAGCAGCGAAGGCTACCGGTGCAATAACTAAAGCGCCAACGAGGGTAGTAACAAGTAGCTTTTTCATCATATTTTCCTGAGGTCTGTTAAGTCCATTTAAGTCTACAAAAGTGAATGCAAAGTAACTGCAGTAAAGTGTAAAGCTATGTAAAAGCCACAAATTAAACCCCGCAAAGCCGCCCTAGTTTTGTACAATTTGCTTATAAATGTTGAAAAGAGAAACGCCTGTGAAGCTATTATTAATTGATGATGACAAAGAGCTGACCGAATTGTTAGGCGAACTCTTAGAACTAGAAGGATTTAGTTGTGAGGTATGCAACGACGGTTTAAGTGGCTTAGAAAAGCTAAAACAGCAGCGCTATGATTTGGTGCTACTAGACGTAATGATGCCGGGTAAAAATGGCTTTGAAGTATTAAAAGAATTACGCAAAGACAACCAACAGCCAGTACTAATGCTTACCGCGAAAGGCGATGAAATAGACCGTGTATTAGGCTTAGAGCTAGGCGCCGACGATTACTTAGCTAAACCTTTTAGTGAGCGTGAATTACTAGCGCGGATCCGGGCAATTTTACGCCGCACTCAAAGCGCGAGCCCAACAGAGGCAAATCAAGAACTCGTCTGCCATCAAGACTTGAAGTTATCGGTAGCCAAACAGCAAGTGCATTGTGACGGCCAAGAGCTAGAACTCACCAGTACTGAGTTACTGCTACTGCAGCATTTATTAGAACAGCCTGGCAAATTATTGGAAAAAGACGCCCTCAATCAAAAAGTATTAGGCAAGCGTCTACAAGCCTTTGACCGCAGCTTAGATATGCATATTAGTAACTTACGCAAAAAGATACCGGCACGTAAAGATCAACTTCCACGGATTAAAACAGTGCGTGGTAAAGGCTATATGTGGCTAGAGTGGTAGTAATGAAGCGTCTAATTAACAACTTATTTGTAAAAATCTTCATCTCATTTTGGATGATCTTGTTGGTCACGGCTTTTGTCTCAATCAACTTATCGAAAATGGTCAGCGAGGATAATTTTAGAGCGCCCTCTTGGGCGCTAAAAAGCTTGCAAGAATTTGCAAAGAGGATTGAGAACAACCCCCAGAAAATGCTCCATCCAAAGCTGGAACCACGCTTTAAAGGGCGATTTGGTAAACCTTTCATTGTGAATGCAAATGGCGAAGTGATTAACCAAACAGATGTGAGTCGCGACATGCGCCGTTTAATCGCGAACCACGATAACCTTGAAGATCCAAGAATCACTCTCGATAAAAAGTACATTCTTATTGGCCCTCAGCAAATAACACTCGATAACCAAAGCTACCTACTCTATGTAGAGCGACGCGCTAAACCTGAGCAAATGCATGCCATTCGTAACTTTGGCGTATCGCCGGTTTTTTTAAGTTTGGTGGCTATTGGGCTTAGCTTAGCCCTGTGTTTTTTGCTTACTCGCCACATTGTAAGGCCACTCAAGAAACTGCAATCGGCAGCAAACAAAGTATCACTTGGTCACTTAGACACTCAACTGCCCGAGATCCATCGCGGCGACGAGGTTGGTCAACTGTCTGATAGCTTGCAACGCATGGTAGATACCCTAAACCAGGCTATTAGCAACCAGCAGCGCTTACTTAGTGACATTTCCCATGAGCTACGCTCGCCACTTACACGAATGAATATGGCGCTGGCCATTCATAAAAAACGCCAAGAGCCGAGCCCAGAAATAGAACGCATTGAACGAGAGTCACAACGTTTAGCAGAGATGATAAACGCACTGTTATCACTCTCGCGTATGCAAGTAAATGCCAAGCAACAACAGCTTGATTTACCCGACCTAATCGATGACATCGTTAACGATTGTGGGTTTGAGGCAGAGCAATTAAACAAAACTTTTACGGCAAGCTACCCACCAAATGTTAGCCTGGTATGTTACCCACAGCTTTTGGCCTCGGCCTTAGAGAACGTTTGCCGTAATGCTTTAAAATACGCTGAACAGCATGTCAGCCTGCAAATAACTCAGCAAGACAATGAGCTAGTGCTGGTTATTCGTGATGATGGGCCAGGCTTAAATGAGGGCGAATTAGAAAGCATTTTCCGGCCATTTTATCGCAGCGGAGAAGCGCGAGATCGCGATAGTGGCGGAGTGGGTTTAGGCTTGGCCATTGCCGAATCAGCGGTTCGCCAACACGGTGGAAGCATTCGCGCGAGCAATCATTCGGCTAAAGGGCTAGAAGTTAGCCTGCGCTTGCCACTACAATAGCGCTTTCGCAGCGACTTGGACTTATCATGATTAACATTGTGCTTTATCAACCAGAAATACCACAAAATACCGGCGCAATAATCCGTTTAGCGGCGAATAGCGGTTGTAACTTACACCTCATCGAACCATTGGGTTTTGCTTGGGATGATAAAAAAGTTAAGCGTGCAGGCTTGGACTACCATGAATTTGCTGAGGTAAAGCGCCATGCCGACTACCAAGCATTTTTAGACACCGAACAGCCCGCCCGATTGTTGGCTTGCACCACCAAAGGCAGCGGTTTTCATAGCGATTTTAGCTTTGAAGCTGGTGACTACTTAATGTTTGGCCCAGAAACTCGTGGTTTGCCCGATGATGTGTTGTCTGAAATCGACAGTAAGTTTCGTTTACGCATTCCTATGTTAGCTGATAGTCGCAGCATGAACTTATCAAACGCAGTATCGGTATTTGCTTACGAAGCTTGGCGCCAACTCGGTTATATTGACGCAGTATAATGCAAAGCCCTTAAGCCGCCTTAAACCAACGCTGTTGATTTAAGGCGCGCTTATATACCCATGCCAAACTCAATCCTCTTAGGGCCATAAAGCCACACAAAGCTAGCCACAAAGCATGGTTACCCCAACCCTGAAACAACCACCACAAAGGGAAAAATCCACCAAAGCTGGCCAGTAGCATAGAGTTACGCATAATTCGCCCTTCCGAGGTCGCAATAAACACCCCATCTAAAATAAAACACCACACCGCCACTAGCGGTAGTACGACCATCCAATGTAAATACAAGGCTGCGGTTACTCGAATATCTGGTATATCGGTAAGTAGAGCAACTAAGTGCTCTCCAAATACCCCAAACATTACGCTAAACATTACCCCAGCCATCAACGCTAGCCACAAACATTGCTTTATAACATCCACAAACAAACCACGATCTTGTTTTCCCTTGGCTTTACCCGCCAACGCCTCTACCGCGTATGCGAGGCCATCGAGGGCAAAAGAAACAAACATCAAAAAGTTTAGCAATACCGCGTTAGCTGCAACAATGTTGTCGCCCAGCCGCGAGCCTTGAAAAGTGATAAAAGCAAAACACAGCTGCAAAGATAATGAGCGTAAAAAGATATCTCTGTTCAGGGAAAACAATCCGCTTAAGTGCTTGCGGCTAAACCCCTGCCAACACTCAGAAAAACTAGGAAGTTGTTTAAAACGACTTAGAAACTGTTGTCGGCACAAATACAAACCTAACAATAATCCCAAGTAATCAGCGATCACTGTGGCTAAGGCCGCACCTTGTACCTTCCAATCAAAACCAACTACAAACAAAACATCTAAGCCGATGTTGCAGCTGTTGGTTAAAATAAGTAACAACATAGGTGCTCGAGCATTTTGCATGCCCAGTAACCAGCCTAACAATACGAAATTTAACAAAGCTGCAGGAGCGCCCCAAATTCGCGTAGAAAAGTACTCAGCGGCATAAAATTGAACAAGCTCGCTGCCACCGGCCAAGCTCAGCCCTAAACGTAAAATTGGCGCCTGCAAGGCAAGTAAAGTGAAACCTAACACCAAGGCGAGTAAGGCTGAGTTAAACCCAATACGTTGAAGCTCAGCTCGATCGTTCGCACCCGATGCTTGCGCACTTAAGCCTGTGGTAGACATACGCAAAAAGCCACATAGCCAGAATACCAAGGTAGTCATCATTGAGCCTAGAGCCACTCCAGCGAGATAGTAGGAATGATCTAAATGGCCAATGACAGCGGTATCTACCAAACCTAATAAAGGAATAGTGATATTCGACAGAATCATCGGGATGGCAATGGCGGCAATAGCAGAGAAACGCGAATGAGACATGTGGGAGAGAGTTAGAGGTTGATACCGAGAGTGTAAGAGTTCGATACACTCTCGGCAATAGCAACGACTAGCTTACAACAACGTAATCAGATTATAGCCAGCCACTCGCCGTGAAAAAAAACAAACTGAAATAGCAGCAACTCCGCTACAGCAAAGCAAACAGCCAATGATCAGCGAGTAAGGCGACAAACAACAGCATCAAATACATTATCGAATAAGCAAACAACTTCATGGCGTCTTTTTGGTTATCACCATTGTATAAACGCCATGCCAATTGAATAAAGCGCAGGTTAAGTACACAACTAGCGGCCAAGTAAACCAGCCCGCTCATGCCAACTAAAAACGGTAACCAACAGACCGCAAACAATAACAACGAGTACAGCACCACCAGCTTTTTGGTGAAGCTAATGCCATGTGTCACTGGCAGCATAGGAATATTCACTTTTGCGTAATCATCTCTTCGAGCAATCGCCAGCGCCCAAAAGTGCGGTGGTGTCCAAGTGAATATCAACATAACAAGCAGCAAAGGCTCAGCCGATACCGCATTGTTTACGGCTGTCCATCCTAGCAATGGCGGCATTGCACCAGCTAAGCCACCAATGACAATGTTCTGTGGCGTAGCGCGCTTTAGCCATAGCGTGTAAACCACTGCGTACCCCACTAGGCTCGCAGCAGTAAGCCAAGCAGTCAGTGGGTTCACCCACCAGTACAACATGGCAAATCCAGCCAGCGACAATAGCGACGCCCACAATAATGCCTGCCAACTGGCAATCGCCCCAGTGGGTAACGGGCGATTATGGGTACGCGCCATAGCTGCATCCGCTTCGCTATCAATATAGTGATTAAATGCTGCTGCCCCACCCGCCATTAATCCAATACCCAAATTACCTATGAGCAAGGCTTGCCAAGGAGGAAGGCCAGACGTTGCCAAACAAGCACCCACCACCGCGGTAAGCACAATTAGAGCAACTACCTTAGGTTTGGTTAATTTGTATAGCGCTCGCCAATTTATTCCCTTGTTCAATGAACTAGGCGGGTTAAGCGTGTTCAACTTCGCCATAATGCGTCTCCTTTTGCACAAGTGGTTTTAACTTGGTGGCACTTTGGTAGTGGGCCAAAATCAAGCTAATTAAACATAGCAGCAGCATGGCCGCTATTAAGTTGTGGGCCACCGCAACAGCCAAAGGCACCTGCCAAAGTACATTCGCCACGCCTAGCCCTATTTGGGTAAACAATACAAAAATAAGCCGAGAAGCTCGCCCGCGCTCAATATCGCTATGGCGTCGCTGTATATAACTCAAGGCTAAAATGAACAAGTATAGGGCTGTCACTCCGGCCCAAATACGATGAGTTACATGCACCGTTTTACGCTGCTCGTGACTCAATACACCAAACTCGTAATTGCTGCCTGTTCGCTCTGGTAAGGGATGAAAAGCATCTATTTGATAATCATCGCTCCACGCTTCATGGCATAAGGGCAAACCTTGGCAGGAAATGGCCGAATAATTAGCAGAGGTCCAACCGCCTAAGGCAATTTGAGTGCTTAGTACTAACAAGCCAACCCACAACCAGCGACCACTGCGTTGCGGTTTGGTAATAGGTCGTTGACGCAACATAAACCAAGTAAACAGCAATGCCAGCATTGAAAAACCGCCCAACAAATGCCCCATCACCACAATAGGCATTAACCCTAGAGTCACCGTGAGCATACCAAGGGCGGCTTGAAATATGATCAGCACCACTGAAGCAATAGCAATAAATCGATGTTGTTTACGCCAAACCGCTATCGCCGCTAGCGCCACCACCAGCAAACCTAAACCGCCGGCAAAGTAACGGTGAATCATTTCATTCCAAGCTTTATGCGCTTCAAGCGGGCGTTCAGGAAAAGCAGTCGCGGCATGCTGGATATGTTCTTCAGTTTGAGGCACTGCGAGCTGGCCATAACAACCCGGCCAATCTGGGCACCCTAAACCAGCATCAGTTAATCGCGTGAACGCGCCTAAACCGATCACGACAACGGCAAGTAACATGGCAGCAATTAATCCTTTTTGCATATGCTTCCCTTAGCCTTTATTGGAACCGCGAGTTTTTAATTAAACGTTTTACGTCTGTGATTAAGCCTTTCACTTGCTCATCTCCTTGAGCCGGCTGATAACTTAAAATGACCCAGCCCGTGGGATCAACCACCAACCATTGTTGGTCGTATCCCGCTAAACCTTGATTACTTTGGGTTATTGCCAAACGAGCATAACCTGCATCAATGTTGGCTTCTTTAGCCTCGCTGATTAACGCTAAACGCTGAGTTTTTTGCTTGGCAATGCCCAGTGCTAACCATGCGGTATTCAACCGCGCTAAGTTGTCGCTACACACATCCAAACAATCATCTTTTATGACTTGAGCAATCGACCACTTACCGACTTGATAATTTTCTAATTGCATTGGCGGCTCTAGCCATTGGCCATGGCTTAAAGCCCCCCGTTCAAACCAGCCCATTTTAAGTACGACCCAGGCCAGAATTAATGGCACTAAAAATACTGAAGCAAGTAACAGCATGGTTTTTTGGTGACTTCTCATAAACCTTCCTTGTTTCTATTTTGCCAACAAAAATAGCCCGTCAGCCCGCTAGCCACTAACGCCATTAACAACCACTGCAAAGCGTAGCCCTTATGTTTTTCAGGAGATATAGACACCAGCTGCTCTGGTGAATGTTCTAATTGGCTATCCAATACAAAAGGTAATAAATCAATGCCCCAGTACTCAGCTAAGGCATCGATATTGACTTGCTGAACCCGTAAACCTTGCGGAAACGCTTCTAACCAATGTTGCTTATCCAACACCACCGGTAAACTCACCTCGCGTAAACGATATCGATTTGGCAAAGCATCAGTATTTAACGCTTGTGGCAGTTCAGCGCGTTGATAAGAAGCAGGTTGCCAAGCCAAGCGCACTAATACATTGCCTTGCGGAGTGGTCGCCAAGGTATAGGCGTCGTAACCCACTTTTCCCTGCTCTACTTGGTTGTCTAGCCAAAGATTGGCGCCCACTGCGTTAATTGTTGAAACTTTTACTATCTGAAACGGCACTGCTCCATTCATTTGAACCTTATCGAGACTTGTTTCTACTAGCGACTGCTGTTGATACTGATCCAATAATTGCTGTTTTTGTTCACTACGTTGCCATTGCCACAATGAAAGCTTGACCATCAGCGCTATCAACGCAACCATAAGCAATACAAACAGTATCAAGCGGTAGGAAACTGTTTTTTTATCAGTCTGTTGAGAGAGCTTGCTTATGTTCATTAAAATACTGATTACCGCACTCGTTCTGTTTGTTGTGGTAAATATGGTGTTAGCACTTCGCGTTATGCTTAAAGGCGGCGAGAAACCAATGACTCATTATCTAGCTAGGCGCTTAATGATAAGCGCATTAGTTCTCATCGTTGTGTTACTCGCCATGTCGTTGGGATACATTCAACCCAACCCTCGCCCTTATTAGTTAGAGCACGTATACAAACAAGAATAGACACAACCACACCACGTCTACAAAGTGCCAATACCAACTGGAAGCCATAAAGGCGAAATGGCTCTTCCCGGTAAAATGGCCTTTTAGTACTCGCAAAAACATCACTGTTAGCATGATTGCGCCCAGCGTTACGTGTAAACCATGAAAACCCGTCAATAAGAAGAAGGTATTTCCGTAAATACCTGAATCAAGCCTTAGCCCCATTTCTTGGTAAGCGTGCACATACTCTTCTACTTGGAAAAATAAGAATGCAAAGCCCAGTACCAAGGTAATAGCTAGCCATAATTTGAGCGGGCCGCGCTTATCTTTTTCCAAACTCACGTGAGCAAAATGTAGGGTGAATGAAGATATCACCAATATAACGGTGTTAAGTAGTGGCAAGCCGTACCAGCCCATTGCCTCGGTGGTAGTACCGCCGGGGGTTTGAATAAGTGGCCAAATGGCTTCAAATTCAGGCCATAACACAGCCCCGGTCATTTCATTATTGCCTGCGCCACCTAACCATGGCACCGCGATCATTCGGGCGTAAAATAGTGCACCAAAAAATGCACCAAAGAACATGATTTCAGAGAAAATAAACCAGCTCATGCCTTGACGAAATGAACGATCCATTTGGGCGCTGTATAAGCCATCCATACTTTCTTGAATAACATTACCAAACCAACCAAATAGCATGGTAATAATCACCACAAAACCACAGGTTAATACCCAAAGGCCGTAGCTTTGCTCGCTACCCATTTGTTGAACGCTAAAACCCGCGCCCATAGCGATGAGGAATAAACCTACCGCGCCAACAATTGGCCAAATACTTTGGGCAGGTACGTAATACTTATCATAAGGCTGCGTCATTGCTCACCTCTCCATCAGCACGTGTTTGTGCAGTTTCAGATTCATTTAGCTCAGCACCCTCTACCGCAAATAAGGTGTAAGCCAAGGTTAATGTGTTTATATCTTCAGGTAATTCGGGGGCGACATAAAAAAACAAAGGCATGTCTTGTTGCTCACCCGGTGCGAGGGTTTGTTGTTCAAAACAAAAACAACTCACTTTTTTAAGATGATTAGCCGCGAGACCAGGGCTTACCGAAGGCACTGCTTGTACTGTTCCTCGGCGAGCGGTGAAGTTACTGGCGCTAAAATCGACTTGTAAGGTTTCACCTGGATGAACTTTCACCCGGTTAACCTTAGGGCCAAATTTCCAGTTAAGTCCCTGTGGCACGTAACTTATAAACTCCACCGTAACTATACGCTGCTCATCGGTAGCCATACTTACTTCGCTAGCTGTTTTGGCGGTTTTTCCGTTAATACCGGTGACTTTGCAGAATACGTCGTACAAAGGCACTAAGGCATAACCAAAGCCAAACATTGCCACCACTACCAATAGCAGTCGCACAACTAAGCGGCGATGGCCAAGCATCTTATTTAATCTCCGGTGGAGTAGTGAAGCTGTGATAAGGCGCAGGCGAAGGCAGGTTATCCCACTCTAAGCCTTCGGCACCTTCCCAGGGTTTAGCAGGAGCAGGCTCTCCACTGCGAATACACTTAATCACCAAGTACAAGAAGATGAACTGCGATAAACCAAAGGCAAAACCACCAATACTCACGATTGCGTTTACATCAGCAAATTGCAGGGCGTAATCAGGGATCCTGCGAGGCATTCCTCCCAAACCTAAAAAGTGCATAGGGAAAAACAGCACATTTACTGATACCAGCGAGCACCAGAAGTGCAATCGACCTAAGCCTTCGTCATACATTCTGCCCGACCATTTGGGTAGCCAATAATAAGCCGCAGCCATAATCGAGAAGATGGCTCCTGTCACCAATACATAGTGGAAGTGCGCCACCACAAAGTAGGTATCGTGGTACTGAAAATCCACCGGAGTAATCGCCAGCATCAAACCTGAGAAACCACCAATGGTGAACAGTACAATAAAGGCAATCGCAAACAACATGGGGGTTTCAAAGGTTAAAGAGCCTTTCCACATAGTGGCGACCCAGTTAAATACCTTCACCCCTGTGGGCACCGAAATCAACATGGTACAGAACATGAAAAATAGTTCTGCTTCCACCGGCATTCCAGTGGTAAACATATGGTGCGCCCACACCACAAAGCTTAGTCCTGCGATAGACGCCGTTGCGTAAACCATCGAAGAATAACCAAACAGCGGTTTACGAGAGAACGCGGGAACAATTGCCGAGATAATGCCAAAGGAGGGCAGAATCATAATGTAAACTTCAGGATGGCCGAAGAACCAGAAAATATGCTGGAACAACACCGGGTCCCCCCCTCCCGCAGCATCAAAGAAGGAGGTTCCAAAGTATTTATCAGTTAACACCATTGTCACCGCCCCCGCCAATACCGGCATTACCGCAATCAGCAAAAAGGCCGTAATAAACCAAGTCCATACAAACAACGGCAGCTTCATGTAGGTCATACCTGGGGCGCGTAAGTTCATAATGGTAACAATCACGTTAATCGCTCCCATGATCGAGCTTATCCCCATAATATGTATCGCAAACACAAATAGGGCGGTGCTGTCTGGGCTGTATTTAGTTGATAACGGAGCGTAAAAAGTCCAACCAAAATTGGGGCCGCCACCTTCCATAAACAGCGATGCCAACAGAATGCTGAAGGCAAAGGGTAAAATCCAGAAGCTCCAGTTATTCATGCGTGGCAATGCCATATCCGGCGCGCCAATCATCATTGGTACTAACCAGTTAGCTAAGCCCGTGAAGGCTGGCATCACCGCACCAAATACCATGATAAGGCCATGCACCGTAGTCATTTGATTAAAGAAATTAGGCTCAACCAGTTGCAAGCCTGGTTGGAACAGCTCGGCGCGAATAATCATCGCCATGGCTCCACCAACAATAAACATGGCAAAGCTGAACCATAAGTACATTGAACCAATGTCTTTATGGTTGGTGGTTAGTACCCAACGCATTAATCCGCGAGGGGCATGGTGGTGTTCTTCATGGTCTGAGTGAACGTCACTAATCGTGCTCATTGTCTGTCTCCCTACTGCGCTGCGTTTTGCACGGCCACAACATCCTTGGCCTGCACTAAGTCACCCGTATCATTACCCCAAGCATTTCGCTCATAAGTAATCACCGCAGCTAGCTCTTTCAAACCAAGCTGTTTACCAAAGGCTTGCATGGCTGTGCCAGGCTCGCCATTTACCACCACTTCAATATGTTTAGTCACATCACCTAACGCGATTGGACTGTCTTTTAAAGCGGGGAACACGCCAGGTAAACCTAAGCCGTTAACTTGGTGACAAGCAGCACAGCTTTTCTCATACACTTTTTCGCCTAACGACATCAGCTCATCTTGCTGCATCGTCATGGCCACCAGTTCTAGCTCTTGCGCTTGCTTGGCTAAATAGGCAGCTTCTTTCTCTGCCAACCAAGCATCATATTCGGCTTGGGGTTTGGCAATGACAACAATAGGCATAAAGCCATGGTCTTTTCCACATAGCTCAGCACATTGGCCACGGTAAATGCCGGGTTTATCAATGATGGTCCATGCTTCGTTAATAAAACCTGGGTTAGCATCTTTTTTAACAGCAAAGTCAGGCACCCACCAAGAGTGAATAACGTCTTCAGAGGTCATGAGGAAGCGGACTTTTTTACCGATTGGCAATACGAGGGGGTGGTCAACTTCAAGCAAATAGTTTTTGCGCTTTTCCAGTTTGCCGTTTACTTCATCCCAATCAGATGCCATTACACTGTAAAACTCTAAATCTTGGTCAAAGTACTTGTAGTGCCACTTCCACTGGGAACCTGTCACTTGAATGGTAATGTCGGCATCGGAAGGGTCTTCCATTGCCAGCAGGGTTTTAGTGGCTGGAATCGCCATGCCTATCAAAATGATAAAGGGAATGATGGTCCAGATAATTTCCACTTTAGTGCTTTCGTGGAATTGAGCAGGAACCGCTCCTTTGGATTTACGGTGATGGTAAATCGACCAAAACATAGCGCCAAATACCAAAACACCAATGGCACAACAAATATAGAAAATTGTCATGTGCAAGCCATAAACTTGCTCACTGATGGCAGTAACACCAGGACGTAAATTAAAAGACATCTCTTGCGCAAACAAATGCGGCGAAAAAAATGTCAGCACTAATAGCTGAATCCATCGGCCCACAGCGCTCTCCTTTGCAGTAGCCAACGACAACAACTTTCCATGCTAGGAAAGTAGCTGCGAATAAAGGGAAAATCCCCACCCCAAAAGCATAGGCTATTACAGCTAAATACAACCTACTGTTTATAAATTAACCCCTAAGTTAAAGAAATGTAAATACATTGTTGAGATTTTTATGGATAAAGACAAAAGATGTGATGTTAACGACAAAAGCCCAAATCAGAGTGATTTGGGCTTCAAAATGGGGGAACTTATTGTTGAATAAGGCTTACATCCAATCGGCAGTGCGAATAATACCTACCGCTAAACCTTCTATTTCGATGTTCTGATATTCAAGATCAACTTCAATGGTTGATAACTCTTCATTCTCGGGATGTAAGTACACCATCTTACCGTCTCGCTCAAAACGTTTAACCGTAACATCTTCATCTAAACGAGCCACAACCACCTGTCCATTGTGCACCTGGGTGGTTTTATGCACGGCTAATAAATCACCATCCATAATGCCGATATCTTTCATGCTCATGCCCTGTACTCGCAGTAAATAATCGGCATGCGGATTAAATAAGCTAGCATCTACGGCATAATGAGATTCAACGTGCTCCTGCGCCAAAATAGGCTCACCCGCAGCAACTTGACCGATTAACGGCAAGCCTAGCTCAGGCTCTACAGTGGCTTCATTTGCACTAGCCGGCAAGTACGCTTCACTAATACGGATCCCTCGCGACGCACCAGGAATCATTTCAATCGCACCTTTTTTAGCTAAAGCTCTAAGGTGTTCTTCTGCTGCATTAGCCGAGCGAAATCCTAGCTCTTTAGCAATTTCGGCACGCGTTGGAGGCATACCAGTATCGTTAATATGGCGGCGAATAAGTTCAAACACTTCTGTTTGGCGGGGCGTTAAAGGCTTCATAGTCTACCTGTAAGTTTATACAGCACACTGTTAGTATATACAGCATACATTTAGACGCAAGGTTTTATCCTAATTCTGATTTTGTTACTGTTGATTCAAAGTGATAGGAGGCAAAGATGAACCTTGAGATAGTTGAAGTATCAGCTCAATATGACCAAGATCTACAGCGAATAATCAAACAGGTTGGCCAAGAGTATGGCGCGGTAGGTGAAGGCTTTGGCCCCTCTGATGCCGAAGTTAACAATATGAGTCAATACTACACACAGCAAAATCACAGCAGGTACATGGTCGCGTTGTTAGGTAATAAGGTCGTTGGCGGCTGCGGCATTGCGCCTTTTGCCGATAGTAAAGATACCAGTGAGTTAAAAAAGTTATTTTTGCTAGAAGAAGCTAGAGGCCAAGGTCTTGGTAAAAAGCTCTCTTTAGCCTGCCTAGCATTTGCCTTAGAGCAGGGATTTTCTCGCTGTTACCTAGATACCCTTAGCAATATGTCGGCAGCGATTAAACTATACGAAGGCCTCGGTTTTGAACACTTATCTGCACCTTTACAAGGTACAGCCCATAATGGCTGCGATGTTTGGATGCTAAAGCAACTTTTAAAGCAGGGAACTTAACAATAGCGCTAATCCTGACAGGATAGCGCTATCGAAATTTTCTTTTGAAAAAAACTTACTATTGCTGAAGCTCAAATGCACCAATATCTACGCCCAAACCTGATACCCTTGCACTTCCTGCTAAATCCTTACTCGGTAGCTCAAGGTTATCAACACCATTATCAACGGCCTCACTAGTCAAATTCAAACTGAAGTCACTCTCTAGCCCTTGAGAGATCTTGTCGCTTACAATGTTACTTTCGTTCACAAACTCACTATTATTTAGTAGCTCTGTAAAACGAGATGAAAACAAGTTATGACGAGTAACGCTTTGCTCACCGCTAACGCTAAATACTGAACCATCGAGTTCTGAATCATCAACACTCTCTAAGTTGTCAGTCAGTGCGACAATATTGTTTTCAAAAACAATGGCTGATAATGGAAAGAGCGAGTGGTCACTAAAGAAAGAATACATATCTATTAGAGTATTATTGCTTACTTTTACAGATTCTTTAAGCTGCTCTGATTCTGCTTGACCCAGTGAATTTCCAATTAGCGTCGCCCGGCTGTTTTGCAAAACAATAAGATTATTGTTCACCGATGAGCCCGGTGGTAAGTTAATAAGTGTACCATTAGTGTCTTTCACATTTATGGAGTTGTGAGTAATTCGTATAGGCTTATCTGAAGTAATCATTGAGCCGCGATAACCAGAAATGTGGATATCACTGTTAACAATACTCCCCCCGCTCACCTTTATTGCACTGTCTGTATCAGCAATAACGTGTAGATTTAGACCATCAATGTGTAACTCAGAAGTACTGGTTATCGAGGCTCCATCTGCATAAGCACCTGACTTTAACCACAATTCTGTATTAGCATCCCCTTTCAAGGTTAAGTTTCTATCAAAAGTAACGCTACCACTGTAGATCCCAGGCGCTATGTTTAAAATCGTCTCACCAACTTCTAGCTCATCAGCTTGAGCCTTCAACTCCGCCATCGATGAAGTAATCGCGAGCAAACTTGAAAACTGTTGCTCATACACCAAGCTACCATCTTTGTAGTCTTTCACATTGATGCCAATACTCACTTTTCCATGAGCACTTGGTTTAGATAGCACCAGTTCGACAGAAGGATTACGAAAAGATGGCACATCACACTGAGCTAACTTAGAAGAAAAGGTGCACACCATTTCATCGTCTAAAACATTAATTCCAACAATCTCCATTCCCAATGAGCTGCTTGGTAAACTAATATCTAAAGCCTGCTCTAGGTAGCGACTGCTATCGATTTCTAATTTATAGAAGAACTCATCTTTGATGTCGTCTAAAACAACCGCAAAATCGTTAGCATTAATCCTGCTTTCTGTATAAGGTCGTTGGTGAAGTGTTAGACTGCGTGAAAACGAAGGTTCTTCCTGTGCTGAAGTCATTAGTGGGTTATTAAAATCAAGTGCAATTTTATGCTTCGTTTCACCTACGTCTAGACTTCTATTTTTAAACTCTAATATAGCTAAATCTAAGTTTTCGAGAGGGTGGTTTTGGTAACCTATAAAATCTGAATAATCTGTGACATTACACTTTAGTAAATTATTTTCTATAGAACAGTGGTCACTTTCTTCAATATTCCATTCGATAGTTTCCGGGAAACTCACTGTAAACGAAAAATCGCTGATCGCATCAGCTAAACGTTTATCTATATTTCCAAATAACCGTAACGTGTAACTGGAACTTTCAAGCCCAACCAATGTATCTATAAACGAGTTAGGTATACCGATGTTGATAGAAGGTTTAGACGTTGCATCTACAGGAGAAGAATCAATACCAACAAACTCTAAATAATTCGACCACCCATCTCCATCGTCATCATCCTCTCCATTTGCTTCAAGATGGTCAAGCCCATAATAAATCTCCCAACCATCCCACATTCCATCACCGTCGCTATCATTTAAGTTGCTGAGAACTCTGTGGGTTAGAAAATGTAAAGGAGCTTCCCTAACTGTCGAGTTTGACTCATCAAAGGGAAATAACTCTAGATTGTTTTTCTTCGGATTTGGATTAAATGTAGTGCTATACGAGCTTGAGTCGCCCTTAACAGTAAAGTGCCCGTCGTCAACATTTAGCCCTGACATTAACAATTGGTCACTTGTTAAATCTACACGACCATGAGCCCCCAAATAAATACTACCCTTTACCTCAACCATATTTTCACTATTGGCATTCGACTCAAGCCAAGAGACGTTATCTAAGAGTATTTGCTGAGCTTGATTCTCATCAGTCATGATCAAGTTCATGCGTGTATCTTTGGTGAGGCTGCGGGTAATACGGAAGTCAACATTACCATTGAGCTGACTATAGTGATTTGAGTTAGAAGAGATGGAGAAATCCGTGTACTTAACCGAGTAATTATCTAAATAATGTCCACTAGCACTATTCAAAGCCTTAATTGTTAGAGTGTATGAACCATTGACTGTTGCATTGTTTATAAGGCATTCATTAAATGAGACTGATACCTCTCCTAACCAGGTGCTTGTATCTACATCGCTATGCTCTTCAAAGTTTCCGCTATCACAGCTTAGAGAAGAGTATAGGCCAGGAAAATCCCCAATACCGAACATTAAATACAAAAAGCTATCAGGGGAAATAAGATCTTTAGCGCTTAATTCCCCATTGCTTTTAAGTTGAGAAGAATAAAACGCAGCACGAGAAAACTGATGTGCGTTAGCAGAATTAACCACCGCTAATTCTTCGCTTCCTTCGTATTGAGCTCTAGCCTCACTTATTGAACTGGAACCTGACGAACCACCACAACCTACGAGAGTGTGAATGGAAGCGGCAAATAGCCCGCATAATATGATATTGTATTTCATGGTTAAGAATCCCTTCATGCTAATGAAGACATTCTATTATTCTTTGTATTAATTACTTATTTTTGTACTAAAAGATAGCCATAGATCACAGCTAAGCCAATGAAAAGTATATTTAAAACAACAAACAGCTCTTGAAAGCCCTTTCAAAAAAGCTTTTAAAAAACTATTAAGGCGCGATAGATTCGTAATAAGATCGGTGTCTTGAGCGACTGAATAAGAATACGAGCAAAAGACTACTAAACATAAAAACCGAAGCTGGCTCACTCACTCTTGTCGCCTCTGCAACAATCAGTACAGGGTTAATGTCTATCCAGAAATAATCGTTATCATTTTGAACGAGAGGACTACGGAATATGCGCTCAACTTCTGGCTCGGTAATTAATGTGCGATTGTTGAGGCTTGGATTCATTAGGTAAGCGCCAGACAAGTGCGGTAGGCCTAAATTGTGGCCTAACTCGTGAGCAAGCAACTCTCCGCCTAAACTGCCCGCGGCGTAACTAGATTCAACCACAAAATCGTTTCCAAAATACTCCCCACAACCCACTATCCCTCGATTGATTTGCGATCCGCAGGCGCTAATCGTGTCGATAAAATAAAAATTGACCACATTAGAGGGGCCAACATGCTGACTAAAAAGTTGACTCACCTCCGCGCTGGTAGTGATATCCAATAGCTCGGGAAAGACCAATTCGGTGGCGGTACCAATGCGGATATCAATGATGTTTTGGCCAAAAGTCGCTTGAGAATAAATGCTATCAAGAGCGGCTTCTTGAGTAGTAATAAACGCAGCATGAACAAAGGGAGTGGTAAGTAGTGAAATGCCGAAAATCGCCGCACGTGTAAACAATTTCATGATGGGTTCCTTAGCCGGGTAAGCCTAATCTAAATCATGAGTGACCAATTTTAACGATAGCAGCCAATTCTAATTAGGCAAAGATTAACAGCAAAACTAGCTTACTTAGAGGAAGTTTTCTCGCTTAGAACAGCAGTATATTCCAAACCATTGTTTACGCAGATTTTGCATCAAATCAAAGCCAAATTTTGATAAGTCTGCTACTCTATGCCCTGTATTCATTCACCACTATAAGCTCTTTGAGATGTTACATTTACCCTCTCCAGTATTGGCCATATTGCGCTCTATCATTGGCTTTTTTACTCGCGGCAAGTTTGTCCCTCAAAACCCGATTGCTGAGTTCGATCTAGATCTAAGCCAACCGATCATTTACGTCATTCCTAGTAACTCATTAGCTGACGTGCTTACTTTACAACTTGCCTGTAAACAGCTTGGCCTGCCCGATCCCTTCGAGCCAGTGATGTTTGCCGGTGAAGCCCACCAAGGGGTAGCCTTTTTAGTCGATGGTAAAGGTGAAACCCTAGAAGCTACCATCAACCAATTTACCGCGGCTCTCAGTATTCACCGCAGCGATGAAAGCCATAACGCACAATTAGTGCCTGTTAAATTGTTTTGGGATCGCTACCCTGGCAGAGAGAGTGTTAACGACTTAATGGGCGGCAAGCCTGAACGCCCAGCTGGCATTTTGAAGAAAACTTGGCAAGTGATTTTTAAAGGACGCGAAAACCTAATACGCTTCAGTCGTCCGGTATCACTGAAGGATATGGCACAGCGCCAAGGTTCTGATAAGCGTATTGGCCATAAGTTAGCGCGCGTAGCGCGAATCCACTTTAGCCGTATGCAAATGATCGCTACCGGGCCTAAGCTGCCAAACCGTCGTCATATGTTTGAGCAACTGCTCGCCTCAACCATTATTCGTGAAGCGATAGCTGAAGAAGCCAAAGCAAAAAAAATTAGCCATTCTGAAGCGCGCCAAGCAGCCTTAAAATACCTAGAGGAAATTGCTGCTGACTTTTCGTATCGCAACCTTCGCATCGGTGAGTCGGTGTTAAGTTGGGTGTGGAATAAAATCTACTCAGGCATAGAAGTTAACCACGCAGAAAAGGTGCGTCAGCTAGCTCAAGAGGGCCACGAAATTGTATTCGCCCCCTGCCACCGCAGCCATATGGATTACTTACTGTTGTCTTATGTACTCTATCATCAGGGCATGGTACCACCGCACATTGCAGCAGGCGTAAACCTTAACTTTTGGCCAGCGGGACCGTTTTTTCGCCGCGCCGGTGCATTTTTTATTCGCCGCAGTTTTAAGGGCAACAAACTCTACTCAACCGTTTTTCGCGAGTACCTCGGCCAATTGTTTAGTCGCGGTTATTCTGTTGAATACTTTACCGAAGGTGGGCGTAGCCGCACTGGACGCTTGCTTCCACCCAAGACCGGCATGTTAGCCATGACAGTACAGGCGATGCTGCGAGGACTAGAGCGACCCGTCACTATTGTGCCCATTTACTTTGGTTACGAACACGTAATGGAAGTAGGCACTTACTACAAAGAGTTAAAGGGAAAATCCAAAGACAAAGAATCACTATTTTCTCTGTTTGGCATGCTGCGTAAATTGCGTAATTTTGGCCATGGCTACGTAAACTTTGGCGAGCCTATCAACGTAAACCAAAGCTTAAACAAACTCGCACCCGAGTGGCGAGAGCATCCAGAAGATGGATTAAAGCCGACTTGGTTGGTGCCTGCGGTTAATGATATTTCTAACCAATTGATGGAAAACATCAACAGTGCCGCCGCAGTGAATGGCTTGTGCTTAAGTGCCATTATTTTGCTCGCTGCAGAAAATCGTGCACTGCCGCGCAAGCAGTTGGTTAAGCAAATAACCTTATGTACCTCATTGATTAAAAACGTGCCTTACAGTGACCACGTTACCCTACCAGAGCTGGATGCAGAGGCCTTGCTAGACCAAACCATCAGCTTAGATAAGTTTGAAATAAGAAGTGATTATTTAGGCGAAATAATCGGCCTTGATGAGAAACAACAAGTGCTGCTTAACTTTTACCGCAATAACATTATTCACTTAATGATTATTCCGGCATTTATTGCTACTGCTTTACTCCAGCATCGCAGCCTTTGTCGTAACCAGTTGGTTAGCTTACTTGAACAGCTATACCCTCTATTAAAAGGCGAACTGTTCTTGCGCTATCAAGTGAGTGATATGAGCGATCTCGCCGAGCAGTACTTACAAGAGTTTGTAGCATTAAAACTGATTAGCGAAAATGGCGACTGTTTTATTATTGATAATCACCGCCGAGGTCGTTTATTGCTGCTTTCTCAAATTGCCCAAGAAAGCTTGCATCGCTATGCGATTGTAGCTGCCTTATTAGCAAAATATCCGCATTTAGAACGTGCAGAGCTAGAACAGCAAGCATTAGCAGGAGCCCAGCGCTTAGCCAAACTGCATAATATTGACGCACCAGAGTATTACGACAAACGCATTACTACTAATCTGTTGTCGCTAATGCGAGAAAAGGGATATACAGAGACACGAGCGGCCGGCGAGCTATTCGCTCAGCTGTCACCATTGTTAGCAGACGGAGTGTATGACTCTATCAGTGAGTTACTTGAACTAGACGCTTAAACCGCAAACCACGCCAGCCACGCATAGTGGCTGGCGATACCTAAAAATATCGCCAAACCTACGTAGTTATTATTCAAAAAAGCTTGAAAACAAGCATCACGGTCACGATATCGAATCAGCTTTTGCTGATAAACAAATAGCACAGCAGCAGCTAACAACGCAAAATCAAAAGCCCAACTTAAATCTTTTAGGTAAGCCAATGCTGCAAAACACAATAAACTGCTTAACTGCAACAAGGCAATGATTAGCTTGTCGAAGCGACCAAACAAAATGGCAGTAGATTTAATACCCACCAGCAAGTCATCATCACGATCCACCATCGCATACTTGGTATCGTAAGCTATTGTCCAGCACACATTAGCCATGAGCAACAACCAGGCCTCGCTAGGCACGCTGCCAGTTTGAGCCGCATAAGCCATGGGAATACACCAACTAAAAGCCAAGCCAAGAAACAACTGAGGCAAGTGGGTATAACGTTTCATAAAGGGGTAAATAGCGGCAAGAACTAAGGCCGCAAAAGACAACAATATGGTCAGCGTGTTTTGCGTCAACACCAATAAAAATGATGCCGCTACCAAGCCAGCAAACAAACTTAAGGCGTTTCGCTCACTAACCTCGCCCGTTGCCAAGGGGCGCTGTGCAGTTCGTTTAACATGCGCATCTACTTTTCGGTCGGCATAGTCATTAATCACACAACCTGCCGAGCGCATAAAAAACACCCCCAAAACAAACACCACAAACACCGACAAGCTAGGCAAACCTTCGGCCGCCAACCAAAGTGCCCACAGCGCTGGCCACAGCAACAACAAGGTGCCAATAGGTTTATCTGCACGCATAAGTTGCCAATAAGGGCGAATACTAGTTAGCTGCAACACCATCTTCTCCTTGATAAGCCAAACTGTTGGGCAAAAAGATTTCGGCGACTAATAACGGCGCGCTGGCAAGAAGGAAGCGTGAACGACGCCCCCACAACGCTTGCTGAGTTTGTGCATGTTGGTAAATCGGTGAGTTCTGCTCAATTTGGCACAGTTCCAGGGTTTGTCGCTGCCCTTTATCGGTAAACAACAACTCGCCTAAGGGTTTATTTGCTAGCCGACTTATCGCAGCAGCATCCCCTTCTAATGAGCTTTTAGGAATCACACTCCGAGCAAAAACCCACGCTTTTCCATCACAGCACAACAACACTTCTCGCACCCAATAAGGTCCTTGGCAAGCAACAGCCTTGGCCTCATGTTCAGCAATCTCTGCGTACCCTTCAAACAACACCTTAATAGAAAACTGTTGGCAATGCTGGCGTAAACGAGCTGTAAGCGATCCGGGATAAACTAACCAATCCTGTAGGGTGGCGGAATAAACAGGTAAGGCTTCAGGCAGCTGCCAATGTCCATTGGCTCCACACGGTTGGGCTTGATTCAAATTCACGCGTTCACATACTTCAAAGTTAGGTTCTCATTATCCGGCAATTGGCTAATTAAAGTAAACTCGACCAAGCTTATTTGTGCTCATGCTACACTCAAAGTACTATTTCGCTCACTTAAGTCACTGGCTATTCTAACACCAAACACTTGGAATATTTGACGATGGTTGCTTGACCTAATGGCAACTAACAGAAACAATAAAGCTAGGACTACCAAGGAACTATAAAGCCACATGAAATTCGCACCCACGCTGCTTTTTTGCGTAAGTTTATTTTTTTCATCTTTTGCCTCTAGTCAGGAAGCAGGCGGGACCAATTATGCCTACTTTGGTTTTGAGCCAGACATTATTACCAATTACATTAGCACCGGTAAAAAGCTCGGCTATGTGCGTATTACTGCCGAAGTGATGGTAGAAAACCAAAGCGCGCTAAGCAGCATTGAGCATCACGCACCACTTATTCGCGATGCCATCATCGAGATTCTAGGCCACCAACGCGAAGAAGATATTAAGTCTCTGAAAGGCCGCGAAGAAATACGCATGATGTGCCAAGAGGCGGTAAATGATTTGCTGGTACAAGAAACGGGTAAAAAACTGGTGAGTAAATTGCTATTTACTAAATACCTCTACCAGTAAGCAACACTTACTCTGCACAATAAAAAGCCCATTTAAAATGGGCTTTTTTGCTTTTTAGATTAAGCCTGCTTTTGCTTACCAACAAACCTATCGAGCACTGCTTGAGCGCAGCCAACAAACAAACCAAATAAATGGGCTAAGTTAGCGGTCGACGGACCGATTACATCCATAAAGCCAATCACTAACCACACCAGCATAAACCCAACAATGGCAGGGCTTAGCTGTAACCCAGCCTGTGGCCGTAACCAACCGGTAAACCAGCAATAACCTAACAGGGCGTAAACCACTCCCGACAAGCCGCCAAAATAAGGGCCGGTGGCCAGAAGTTGTGCCACGTTGGGGATCACAGCCGCCACAAGAGTAATCAACAACAATTTGGAGCTGCCCAACTGGCGCTCAATTTCGCCGCCTAGTTGCCACCACCACAAACCATTAAACACAATATGAATCACCGAGAAGTGTAGAAAAATCGGTGTAATCACTCTCCAAAACTGCTCAGAAGCCAACATACTGAGCTGCGGCGTAATGGTAAGGTGCTGCATCATGTAACGGTCAAAGCCGATATTCATCAGCAAATACACCAGTCCTGCAATCAGCAATACACTTAAGGTCACTGGCCCCGCATGGGCAAAGAAGGCACTTTTTACGATGCCTTTACCACCGTAAGAAAAAGAGGCTTTGCGGCTGTCGGCAACAGTCCACGACGCTGCCAAATACTTTTCATCATTGGGGTTTTCTAAAAACTGTTTAAGCTCATATTCAGCTTTTTCAAGGTGCTGCTCATCTTTAAGAAATACTGCTACACCTTGATCAGCGGCCGCTAACTGGCATTCAATTTTTAACACTGCCATGTAATCCACGTAAGCTTGCGCCACTCGCGGGTTACCCATCACTATTAGTTGTTTCACTCAGCGTCACCCGACTCAATCGGTGCAACTGTTCGCCAGGCTTCAAACCCCCCTTGCAAGCTATACACTTCTTCAAAACCTTGATGAATTAGGTATTGCGCCGCACCTTGGCTAGAGATGCCGTGGTAACACATCACAATCAGCGGGGTATCAAATTCGGTATCTGACATTAGCTGGTTAAGGCTGCCATCACTTAAGTGAAACGCATTCACTGGGTGGGCTTGAGAAAATGACTGCTGATCACGCATATCAAGTAATACAGCGCCACTTTCGGCAATTTTTTGCTGAGCGCCGCTCACATCAATTTGTTCAAACTGTTCCATGGTTTTCACTATCGCTATTTTTGACCCACTTTAACTGGTTTAGCCCTAAAGAAAAAGTCACACACTTTGCAGGGAGCGCCTTAGCTCACGCATAAAAAAAGCAAGCCTAAGCTTGCTTTTGGATTAAGGGTAATAAGATTACGCGCCCAAATAGGCCTTACGTACTTCTTCGTTTACCAATAAATTATCGCCGGTATCTTCCAGAACAATTCGGCCATTTTCCAATACGTAACCGCGGTCGGCTAAGCGCAAAGCTTGGTTAGCATTTTGCTCAACCAAAAATACCGTCATGCCGCGCTGGCGTAATTGTTCAACAATATCAAAGATCTGTTGAATGATAATCGGCGCCAAACCTAGCGATGGTTCATCTAGCAATAACAAACGTGGATTGCTCATTAGCGCTCGACCAATGGCTAGCATTTGCTGCTCGCCGCCCGACATAGTGCCTGCTCGCTGGCTTACTCGCTCTAGCAAGCGAGGAAACAAGCTGTACATTTCTTGGATCCGCTCTTCAGTTTCTTGCTTGGTCGCAAAAAAAGCCCCCATTCGCAGATTCTCTTCTACCGTTAGCCGGGAGAATATTCGTCGCCCTTCTGGTACCACTGCAATATCACCGCGCATGATGTCGTGAGTTTGGCTATGGGTAATGTCTTTTCCGTCAAACAACACTTGGCCACTGCTGGCACGAGGATCACCACACAAGGTCATCAACAAAGTGGTTTTACCCGCACCGTTGGCACCAATTAAACTAACAATTTCACCTTGGTTAACCGTAACACTCACATCATGTAAGGCTTGGATTGGGCCATAGTGGGTCGAAACATTTTTTAACTCTAACATTGCTATCTCTTCCCTCGCCCTAAAACTCGCCCAAGTAGGCTTTAATCACCTCAGGGTTATTTCGAATGTCTTCCGGTTTACCATTGGCTAACGGACAACCTTGATTCACCACATAAATGCGGTCTGAAATCCCCATTACCAGCTTCATGTCATGCTCAATCAACAATACTGATACCGACTCGTTGTCACGCAAATCAATGATTAATTTGTCTAAATCGTCAGTTTCTTTAGGGTTAAGACCGGCGGCGGGCTCGTCTAACATTAAAATTTCTGGACGGGTCACCATACAGCGAGCAATTTCTAAACGGCGCTGCTGGCCATAGGCCAAGTTACCCGCTTTACGGTTAGCAAACTCTTTAAGATCCACTTTGTCTAACCAATACTCAGCAAACGCCAAAGCGTCAGACTCACTTTTCTTAAAAGCAGGTGTTTTTAACAAACCCGCCAAAAAGTTAGTATTGAGATGGCGGTGCTGAGCCACTAACAGGTTCTCAATCACGCTCATGTCTTTGAACAAACGTACATGCTGAAAAGTACGCACAATGCCCTTACGCGCAATTTGATGACCCGCTAAACCTTGCAGCGCTTCACCACGGTAAAGAATTTGCCCTGCTGTAGGTTTATAGAAACCCGTTAAGCAGTTAAACACTGTCGTTTTACCGGCGCCATTGGGGCCAATCACCGATACCACTTCTTTCTCATTGAGGCTTAAGGCAACGTTATTTACCGCTAACAGGCCGCCAAAGCGCATAGTAAGGCCATTTACTTCTAATAAGGGATTCATGCTTTGGCCTCCTCTTTTAACTCAATATGAGGACGAGACATAGGCAGTAAACCCTGTGGTCGCCAAACCATCATAAACACCATCATTAGACCAAACATTAACATGCGATATTCGTTAAACTCGCGCGCCATTTCTGGCAATACCGTCATGATAATTGCAGCGAGTATTACTCCAACCTGCGAGCCCATTCCCCCCAATACCACAATCGCCAAAATAATCGCTGATTCAATAAAGGTGAATGATTCGGGACTAATAAAGCCTTGGCGGGCGGCAAAAAAGCTTCCGGCAAAGCCAGCAAAACCGGCACCAATGGTAAAGGCTGTTAGCTTCACCACGGTTGGATTTAACCCTAATGAGCGACAAGCAATTTCATCTTCTCGCAAGGCTTCCCAGGCGCGGCCAATCGGCATTCTTAACAAACGATTAATCACAATCACTGTGAGAACCACCAGCAACAGCGCCATTAGATATAAGAAGATAACCTTGTATTGCGAGTTGTAGCTAATGCCGAAGAAGTTATGAAAGGTATCAAAACCCTCCCCTTTTAGCCGACGGTTAAACTCTAAGCCAAACAGCGTCGGTTTTGGAATACTACTAATCCCGTTAGGGCCGCCTGTAAGGTGAGTTAAATTATTCAGCAATAGGCGAATAATCTCACCAAAACCTAAGGTTACAATCGCTAGATAGTCACCGCGCAAGCGCAATACCGGAAACCCAAGTAAAAAACCAAACAAGGCTGCCATAGCGCCAGCGATAGGCAAACACATCCAGAAACCAAACCCATCAGCACTTAATAATGCATAGGTATAGGCACCTACAGCGTAAAAGCCTACATAACCCAAATCGAGTAAACCGGCCAAACCCACCACCACGTTTAGGCCTAAACCCAACATAACGTAAATAAGAGTTAGCGTGGCTAAATCAACTGAGCCGCGGCTCACCATAAATGGCCATACAATGGCGGCAGCAAGCGCAAACGACACTACCAACCGGTAGGCTTTAGGGTTTTGCTCTGGGCTTGGCAATTTAAAACTAAACTTTTTGCTTGATGCTTTTGCTTTTCTGTTTCCAAAAATAATCGGGTGTAAAAGCTGGCTTAAAAACACCGCAGCCATTCCGATAAATAACCACTTTAAATGCTGCTCATCAGCCAAGGCTAATTTCAAGCCGCTACTGCTTGGTTCCATGCGAATACCGAGCAACCAACCAGCCAATAACATAAAGGTAACGGTTGAGATTAGCGCACCTGATAGATTAAGTTTTTTCATACTTTTTCTACCTCTGGCTTGCCCAGTAACCCGGTTGGCATGAATAGCAAAACAAAACATAACAAACCAAATGACACCACATCTTTGTACTCAGTACTAAAGTAACCGGCGGTTATCGCCTCAGTAATACCCAGTAGCAAACCACCCACTACGGCACCAGGAATAGAACCAATGCCGCCTAATACTGCTGCGGTAAAGGCTTTTAGTCCGGCCATAAAACCAATGTAAGGATTAATAACGCCGTAATAAATACCGAGTAAAACACCGGCTACAGCGGCTAGCGCAGCACCAATAACAAAGGTTAATGAGATAACTTTATTGGTATCAATGCCTAACAAGTTTGCCATACCGATATCTTCAGAACATGCTCTACAGGCGCGTCCCATTCTAGATTTAGTGATAAAAGTCGTTAATACAATCATGGCAACAAAGGTCACCACAAATATCACTACTTGCATGTAAGAGATGGTGAGATTAAAGCCATCTTCTGGGCCAAAGGTCCAACCGCCAGTGATTAAGCTTGGCATCGCAATATCTCGGCTACCTTGCGAAAGGCGCACTAAGTTTTGCAAGAAAATTGACATACCAATCGCCGAGATCAGCGCAATAAGTCGGTTACCACCACGAACCGGCCGATAGGCGATCTTTTCGATGGTCCAGCCATAGGTACTGGTAATAATGATGCTTATGGAAAACGCACCAAACAATAAAATAGGTAAAGAGTCTAATCCCATTAGGGATAGTGCAGCGAGCACAATAAACGCGACGTAACTACCAATCATATAGACTTCGCCGTGAGCGAAGTTAATCATGCCGATAATGCCGTATACCATAGTGTAACCAATGGCGATCAGCGCATAAGTACTACCAATGGTTAATCCATTGACTAACTGCTGAAAGAAATAGAAAAATTGCTCAGACATAGCTGCCCCAATCTAGCGGCTCTTGGCCACTAATTAGTGTCTTTTAAAACGGAAAACACCGACTAACAAGGTGTTAGTCGGTGTGTTATTGCGGAATTACTTAGCGGCCGATGAAGAACCGTCAGCGTGCCAAGTGAATACACCAAAGTCGAAGCCTTTTAGATCGCCTTTAGTATCCCACTGTAGCGGGCCCATTACCGTATCAACTTGGTTGCTACGCAGGTATTCAGCGACGGCTTCAGGATCATCTCCCGCAGCAGTTACACCCGCTACAATAGATTGCATAGCGGCGAAAGCGGTCCAAACAAATGGGCCGGTTGGGTCATCGCCATTTTTAACTAACGCATCAACCACTGGCTTGTTGGCAGGATCTAAATCGTATTTCTTAGGAAGCGTTACTAATAAGCCTTCAGAAGCTTCTCCAGCAATTGCTGAAATGTCTTTATTACCTACGCCCTCTGGGCCCATAAAGGTGGCTTTAAGGCCTTTTTCAGCTGACTGACGAAGGATTAAGCCTAGCTCTGGGTGGTAACCACCGTAGTAAACAAAATCTACATTCTCTTTTTTCAGTTTAGCAATCAGTGCTGAGAAGTCTTTATCACCCGCAGTCACACCTTCAAAAGCCACTACTTCGGTACCAGCGGCTTCTAATTCAGTTTTTACAGAGGTTGCAATACCTTCACCGTACTGCTGCTTATCGTGAATAACAGCAACACGCTTCGGCTTAACTGAGTTAATAACATAACGCGCAGCCGTTGGGCCTTGGTCACTATCAAGACCAATAGTACGGAAAATTAACTGGTAATCACGGGTAGTAATATCTGGATTGGTTGATGCCGGTGTAATCATTAATACACCTTCATCTTCATATACGTCTGACGCAGGCTGAGTCGCACCTGAACATAAGTGACCGATAACGTATTTCACCCCATCGTTGATGATTTTGTTGGCTACAGCCACCGCTTGTTTCGGTTCACAGGCATCATCGTAAACCACTGCTTCAATCAATTTACCGTCAATTCCACCGGCTTGATTAAGCATCTCAACCGCAATACCGCCACCAGCAAATTGCATGTCGCCATACTGGGCTACTGGTCCGGTTACCGGACCTGCAATAGCAACTTTAATTGTGTCTGCAGCGTGCGCCACAGATACTGCGCCAAATAGTGCTAGCGATACCGCTACCCCTGAAGCTGATCTTGTCCATTTAGTCATTGAAAACTCCATGTTAGCTTTTTGTTATAGTTTGTGTGTGTTTGCAGAAGTGCGCATTAATCCATAATGCAGTTATCACCTCATTGGCTGATGTTTTACCTTAAGTCTACTGTGTTTAACAAGTCGACCTAGCTGAACAGGCCCAAGCACAGTTAGTTTTAACAAACTATTTAACTGCAATAAATGTAACCAACCTCACTTAATCAGCACAAAAATCGACAAGAGCGAGCAATGCACCCACAATTGGATCAAAATTAAGCATTTTCATCTTATTTTTTCTAAATATGCTACTACACTGCTGAATAACTAAATTTTGATAATGTTAAATTAGGTTTTTCAGCATAATAATAAAGTTTATTGTAAGGAATGCCCAAGATTAGACTATTTAACTCGGCTTACATTGTGAAGATTTAGGCTTAGATAAAGAATAAATATGCAGAGAAATAAAGACAAAGCGCAGTGCGAAGCGCCGAGGTAAGCACAATACTTACCCCAGCTTTTTTATTTAACTAAACACTGGGCTCCACTTGAGAGGCCATATGCAAAGTACGTGTAGGGAAGGCAAACTCAGCACCATTTGCTTCAACCACTTCCACCACTTTGTTCAGCACATCTTGCTTCACTTCATGGTACTTCACCCAGTTAGTGGTTTTGGTAAAGGTGTAAATAAAGAAGTCTAAAGACGAGGCATTAAAGCTATCAAAATTCACCATCAAGGTTTGAGTAGTGTCTATCTCAGGGTGATTTCGCAGCATCTGCTCGACTTCTGTTACTACCTTGCTCATTTTACTGGCGTCGTCATAACGAATGCCGATGGTTTCTTTGATGCGTCGATGACTCATGCGACTTGGGTTTTCTACCGCAATGCTCGAGAAAATAGAGTTAGGCACATATAAAGGTCGTTTATCAAAGGTACGAATTTTAGTTACTCGCCAGCCAATGTTTTCTACTGTACCTTCAATGCTGCGATCGGGGGAACGGATCCAATCACCCACTTTAAAGGGCTTATCAAAATACACCAACAAAGCACCAAAGAAGTTAGCCAGCAAATCTTTTGCTGCCATCCCCACTATTAGCCCGCCCATACCGCCAAATGCCAATACGCCAGAAATACTAAAACCTAGTGTTTGAAACACGGCCAGCAAAAACAAAATAATTACCGCCGCCCGACATAGCTTAGCCACCGCTTGCACGGTGGTTTTATCTTTCCCCACTGTAATGAGCTGCTCTTCTACGCGGCGCACAAAACGCATCGCTACCCACGCCAGCATGAATACAATCATTACTTGGCGGATAATCGCGATATAGGGTTTAAACTCGGAATCGAGAGCATTGGCAAAGGCCACCGCCACCAACGACAACCCCACCACTGCAATCATCCAGTTAATCGGTTTCCAAAGGGAAAACCAAATGGCGTCGTCCCATACGGTTTTGGTTTTCTCGGTTAAACGGCTTAAACGCGATGCCAGTAAACGCCACACAATAAACGCAACCAAGGTAATACTTAGCACTACAAATACATCAAACAACCAATTAGATGTGGCTAACTGAGCTTGTTCTTGCTCTAACCACAGGGAAAATTCTTCAAACATCGATCCATCTCTTATAAAAAACGCGGCCTAAGCCGCGTTATTAAGTGTGAGTTACGCGCGTAACATTACGCAGCAATGCCAGAGTGACGCAACAAAGCATCCACTTTAGGCTCTCTTCCTCTAAAGGCTTTAAACAATTCCATTGGCTCTTGTGAGCCACCTTTCTCTAGAATATTACTCAAGAAGTGTAAGCCAGTCTGCGCGTTGAAAATACCCTCATCCTCAAATTTTGAGAAAGCGTCAGCCGACAATACCTCTGCCCATTTATAGCTGTAATATCCTGCACTGTAACCACCAGCAAAAATGTGGCTAAAACTGTTTTGGAAACGGTTAAAGCTTGGCGCTTTTATTACCGATACTAATTCACGCACTTCGTTTAAACGTTGTTGCACACTGCGGCCATTGGCTTCTTCATGGTGTAAGCGGAAGTCAAAAATAGAAAACTCCAGCTGACGAACCATCGTCATTGCCGATTGGAAGTTACGTGCCGCCAGCATTTTATCTAACAAGGCTTGCGGTAGAGGTTCTCCGCTCTCAAAATGCCCAGAGATAAAGGCTAAGGCATCACTCTGCCAACACCAGTTTTCTAGGAACTGACTCGGTAACTCTACTGCATCCCAAGCTACGCCATTAATACCAGACACAGCCGCTTCATCCACTTTAGTTAACATATGGTGAATACCATGGCCAAACTCGTGGAATAAAGTAATCACTTCATCATGAGTAAACAGCGCAGGTTTATCGCCAATCGGTTTATTGAAGTTACAAGTCAAGTAAGCGACGGGCTTAATCAGTTTGCCATCGGCGTCTACACGACGGTCAATACAGCCGTCCATCCAGGCACCACCGCGCTTGTGCTCACGAGCATACAAATCTAGGTAGAACGAGCCTCGCAGCTCGCCGCTATCATCGCTAATCTCAAAGAAGCGTACATCTGAGTGCCAAGTATCGATGCCTTGTTTCTCGGTAACGCTAACATTGAACAGGCGCTTAACTACCTCAAACAAACCGCTCAGCACTTTATCTTCCGGGAAGAAAGGGCGCAGCTGTTCATCTGAAATCGCGTAAGTATGTTGTTTTAACTTCTCTGAGTAATACGCCATATCCCAAGCAGCTAATTCAGCGACTTGATAATGTTCGTTAGCAAAAGCATTCAACTCGGCCAACTCGCGCTCTGCTTGTGGTTTAGAACGACCCGCAAGGTCATTCAAAAAGCCCAGTACTTGTGCTGGCGACTCAGCCATTTTGGTGGCCAAGGATTTATCGGCATAACTGTCGAAGCCAAGCAGTTGGGCTAGCTCGGTACGCAGCTCCAACTCTTCATCAATAATCGCGGTGTTATCAAATTTTTGGTCCGTACTGGCTTGTTCAGACGCGCGAGTACTAAATGCGCGGTACATTTCTTCGCGTAGTTCGCGTTTATCCGCGTAGGTCATTACTGGCAGGTAACTAGGAAACTCTAAAGTTAATAAGTAGCCATCTAATTCTTTAGATTCAGCTGCTTGCTTGGCCGCTGCTAGCGCAGACTCTGGTAAGCCTGTTAGTTCACTCTCGTCTGTAATGTGCTTTTGCCAAGCTAACGTAGCGTCTAATACATTATTTGAAAACTGAGAAGACAACTCTGAAAGGCGCTTAACAATCTCACCGTAACGGCCTTGTTGTTCCGCTTCTAGGCCGATACCTGAAAGTTCAAAGTCACGTAAGGCATCACTGATCGATTTTTGTTGGGCAAGGTTGTAGCCACCAAACGCTTCGCTTTCGGCCAATTGCTTGTAGGCCTGATACAAACCTTTATGTTGACCCACAAAGGTGCTGTATTCAGATAAAATGGGTAGGCAGGCTTCATACGCTTCGCGCAGCTCAGGGCTATTCATGACCGAATTGCAGTGGCTGACCGGTGACCATAGGCGGCCGAGACGATCATTCACTTCATCTAAAGGCAGAATGAAGTTTTGCCAAGTCGCGGTGCTGTGTTTAAGCACTTCATCAATCGTCGTGCGGCATTCCTCAATCACTTGCTCTACCGCAGGCTGCACATGTTCTGGCTTAATTTTGCTAAACGGAGGTAATCCGGGTAAATCAAGTAATGGGTTACTCATACAGAATCCTTAAAGACTGAAGAAACGATATCTATGAATACCATAATCTGGGGCTAAAATTTTGTAAATCAACCCACGTTTAGTGATTTGGGCAGTTTACATAGCCTTGATTTAGACTATGATTTCCTTAGGGATTATTTTGGTTTCTCGGTTTATCAATAACCTAGACCAACAGGACTCGTTAATTAATGGACAATAACAACAATACCCCGGTTAATGATAATCCAGGGTTGTGGCAAAAATTAGCTCTAAACAAAGGCACTAATAGCCTTTCCTTGCGCATGTTGTCCTATATTCTCATCTGTTCCACTTTACTTGCCTTAATTATTACCCTTATTCAATTACGCTACGACTACAAGCAAGACGTACAAGTGATTGAAAAAAGCATCGATCAAATTGAAGTCAGCTTTTTGCAGCCTATTGCCGCCAGCCTTTGGAACCTCGACGAAGAACAAGTAGAAGTACAAATTGAAGGCATTATGAACCTGCCTAATATGCAATATGTACTAGTAAAAGAAATTCTCGGTTCTTCTGAAGTGCCTTTGTTAGCCCGTGGTCGCTCAGCAGATCGCTACGACTTATCCCAAGAATTTGAACTTATTTACCAAGGTGAGATGGTAGGTAAATTGTTTGTCGCCGCTTCTCTAGAGCAGGTTTATGAGCGCTTATGGCAAAAAGCCATGCTAATACTAATTAGCCAAACCGTTAAAACCCTCGTGGTTTCTATCGGTATCTTGTTCATCATTTATTATGTGATTGTGCGCCACCTCAACACCATTGTGGAGTATACCCGCAACCTAGATCTAGATAACTTGGGTGCCCCCCTTAAAATAGATACTGGCGCTAAACAGCGTAACGATGAGCTGGGGGAATTGGTTAATACCCTTAATCAAATGACCCAAAAGATTGATCACGAGTTCGACCAAAAACTCAAAGCAACCGAACAATTAGCCCATGAACGAGACTTTTCAGCCACCGTAATTAACGCCAGTAATGCGGTTATTGTCACCCTAGATAACCAGTTAAACGTACTCACTGCCAACCCTGCGGGGGTAATGCTCACCGGTTTTCATCAAGAGGAGCTAGAGGGGCAGAACTGGTTAAGCGTATTTATTGATAACGATATGCGCCAAAAAATCGAAACCGATTTACGTGAACTGCGAGTGATTCAAGATCAAGAGCTTACGCTTACCGACCAAGCCAATAATCAGTACACCTTATTGTGGACGTTCGTGCCCTTTTACGAAGGCAACCACGTATCCCGCATGATTGCATTTGGTTACGACATTACTCCCCTTAAACGGGTAGAGAATGAGATTAAAACCCTCAACGACGAACTTGAACAAAAAGTACAATCGCGTACCGAACGTTTAGAAGAGAGTAACCTACAACTGGCTAGTGCTTTCGACAAACTAAAAAATGCCCAGCAATCTTTGGTAGAAGCCGAGAAAATGGCTTCACTAGGTGGCTTGGTAGCCGGTGTAGCTCACGAAATTAATACACCCATTGGTATTAGTGTAACCGCCGCGTCTTATCTTCAAGAACAAGGTAATCAACTAGAGAAGAACATTGAAAGCGGCAAGCTAAGCCGTAAGTTTATGGAAGATTTGATTCAAAACCTTAATCAATCTACCGACTTGCTACTGAGTAATTTACGCCGTGCATCAGACCTTATCAGTAGCTTTAAACAGGTAGCCGTAGATCAAAGCTCCGAAGCATGTTACACCTTTAACTTACAAGAAAATGTAAACCAAGTGATCACCTCACTAGGGCACAAAGTACGCCGTTCTGGCTGCGAAATTGTTGTAGATTGCCCAGACGACTTAGAGCTATATAGCTTCCCTGGCAGCTTTACCCAAATTTATTCCAATCTTATCCTTAATTCGGTAAAACACGGTTTTGATGATTGGGATGGTGTTAAACGTATCGACATTTCAATTCATCGAGAAAACGACCAGTTGCATATCGATTATCAAGATTCTGGCCGAGGCGTAGATAGCCAGATTGCCAACCGCATCTTTGACCCCTTTGTTACCTCTAAACGCGGCCAAGGTGGCAGCGGACTAGGCACCCATATTGTTTACAACTTGGTGGTACAACTGCTTAAAGGACATATCGCCTTCGACAGTAAACCCAACGAAGGGGTGCACTTTTCGATTCGCTTGCCCTACCAAGCGCAAAAAGCTGATTAACATCTGTCTTTAGTACAGGCTATACTGCTGCAAGTTTTCGGCCCTTTACGGAGTACCTTAATGAAAGAATTTGACTACCTATGCATCGGCGCAGGCAGCGGCGGTATCGCCTCTGCGAACCGTGCATCTATGCATGGCCAGAAAGTGGCCTTGGTTGAAGCTCGCCATGTTGGCGGCACTTGTGTGAATGTGGGTTGTGTCCCTAAAAAAGCCATGTGGTTTGGTGCCCAAGTAGCTGAAGCAATTCACCGTTACGCCCCAGATTATGGCTTTGATGTACAAGTAAATAAATTTGATTGGTCTACCTTAGTGGCTAGCCGCGAAGCCTACATTAAGCGCATTCATGGTTCTTACGACCGTGTTCTGGGCAACAATGGCGTTACCTTAATAAACGGCTTTGCAAAATTTGTAGATGCGAATACGGTTGAGGTAAACGGCGAGCAAATCCGTGCCAAGCACATTCTTATCGCCACCGGTGGTCGCCCAAGCATTCCAAATATTCCTGGCGCAGAACTAGGCATAGATTCAGATGGATTCTTTGCACTTACCGAGCAACCTAAACGTGTGCTGGTGATTGGTGCAGGTTACATCGCAGTAGAACTAGCCGGTGTATTACATTCACTAGGTAGTGAAACGCATTTAGCGGTACGTAAACACGCTCCTCTGCGTAACTTCGACCCTATGCTAAGTGAAACCTTGGTAGAGATCATGGCTGAAGACGGCCCTACTCTGCATACACAAAGCACACCCAAAGCCATTGAAAAACAAAGTGATGACAGTTTAGTCGTTAGTTTTGAGAATGGAAATAGCCTACAAGTAGACACTGTTATTTGGGCAATTGGCCGCGAGCCAGCCAACGATAACATCAACTTAGAAGCCGTTGGTGTAGACATCGACGATAGGGGTTACATTAAAGTCGACGAATACTCAAATACCTCAACGCCAGGTATTTACGCGGTTGGCGACAATATCGGTAAGGTAGAGCTTACGCCGGTAGCGGTTAAAGCAGGACGTTTATTGTCTGAACGTCTATTTAATGGCCAAACCAACGCTAAAATGGATTACGACTTAATTCCTACCGTAGTATTTAGTCACCCAGCCATCGGCACCATTGGCCTAACCGAGCCAGAAGCGATAGGGCAATATGGTGAAGCCAATGTTAAAGTGTATAACTCAAGCTTTGGCGCGATGTACACCGCAGTGACTCAACATCGTCAGGTGACGAAAATGAAGCTTATCTGTGCTGGTGAAGATGAAAAAGTAGTTGGCTTGCACGGTATTGGTTTAGGCATGGATGAAATCCTACAAGGTTTTGGCGTTGCCATGAAGATGGGCGCAACCAAGGCAGATTTCGATGCTTGTGTCGCCATTCATCCAACTAGCGGCGAGGAGTTTGTAACTCTACGCTAGTCAGATATAAGCAACTAGATGGATACCCGTTTAGTTGCTTTTTCTTTCACTTCTCTCTTAAACAGCCCCAAGTTAAGCTTCCCAGCTCTTCCTAAGCCAAAATTAAACAGCCTTGTTTTCATTATATTTTTAACGCTTAGTTCAACGCCAACTACACTCAATAAATCAGTCTTCTTTAGTTCTTAGGATCTCATGAGTATGGATACGGTGTATGCGATTGCTGAGCTTGAATCATTCCTTATCGCCTTAACAGTGCTGTTTATCGGCAGAATCATTTGCAACTATGTCGCAATACTTAAAAAGTACAACATACCCGAGCCTATTGTAGGCGGATTAGTGGTAGCCATTGTTATCACCCTACTCAAATTCCGTGGTATTGAACTCACCTTTGCGCTGCCCTTACAAGATACCTTAATGCTGATGTTCTTTAGCACCGTAGGGCTAGCAGCCAACTACAAGTTATTAGTGAAAGGCGGCAAAAAGGTATTTGTATTTTTAGGTATAGCTTCACTGTATATCGTTTTGCAAAACGGTCTTGGGGTTATGCTCGCCAGCGCCTTAGGTTTAGAGCCCATGATGGGACTATTTGCCGGCTCTATCACTTTGTCTGGTGGCCATGGAACCGGCGCAGCCTGGTCACAAATTTTTGCTGAAGAATACAATATTCAAACCTTGGAGTTTGCTATGGCAGCCGCCACCTTTGGCCTAGTAATGGGAGGGATAATTGGCGGTCCGGTTGGCCAGAGGTTGATTAACAAACATAATTTGGAATCACCTTTCTCAAAAGGTAAAGATCACCATAAAAAGCATCCAGACATTGTCACCTACAGCCGTAAAGAGGAAGACTTAGTTACCCCGACTTCAGTAATTGAAGTGCTATTTTTATTATTGCTTTGCGTCGTTGCAGCAAAATTTACTAAGCAGTTAGAAGTAGAACTCGCATTAAGCTGGCTAAAAATGCCAGACTTTGTTTACGCGCTGTTTTTTGGGGTAATTATTGCTAACAGTTGCGAACTTAGCGGACGCTACGAGATTAACCACGAATGTGTTGATCTATTAGGTACGCTTTCACTGTCACTGTTTTTATCCATGGCTTTGATGAGTTTAAGGTTATGGGAGATATTCGATTTGGCCCTGCCTCTTATCATCATCTTACTATGCCAAACCCTAATGATCGCGGTCTTTGCCAGTCTTGTGAGCTTTAGATTAATGGGCAAAGACTACGATTCATCGGTGATAGCAGGTGGCCATTGTGGATTTGGTTTAGGGGCAACTCCCACAGCAGTAATGAACATGAGCGCATTAGTCTCTAGAAACGGGCCTTCGCCGCCCGCTTTTATGGTGGTACCTATAGTGGGGGCGTTTTTTATCGACATTGTGAATTTAATTGTACTGCAGACTTACATTAGCTTTTTAAATTAACACTAAATAAAAACGGCGCAGAAAGCGCCGTTCTTGATAAAGCCAGTTGGCTGCTATTGCTTAGCTCTGCGCCTTAACCAAGCTAAACCTAACAGTGCGAAGCTAAAGGGAATCCAGGTTTGGGGTTCAGGTACTCGGGCATTAACTACTTGAATTGAGGTACTGGCCAATAGCTGTTGTTGCGAGTCAAAGGCACTTAATACAAAATCATAAATACCAACATCTAATGCGTTAAAGTCAAAAGGAGCAAATTCCATATTCCAAGAATTTTGCGCTAAGTTATTCACGCCAATATTAGAACCGTAGTTGGCTTCATCAACCAAGCCACCGCCATTAGGCGTACTGTTGTTACCTAAAGCATTGTCGGAACTTGGTACATTTACTGGATCAAGGCCAATAAAATTAGTACCCGCACTAGGATCAAAATCAATTTCAAGCAGGTAAGAAAAGTTATCTAAGAATCCACCGCTACCATCAAAGTTGCTATTTACCGACCACTCAAAGTTCCAAATAGCTGTTGATGGGGAATTGGGCGCATAACTAAAGCCCGAAGGAGGGAGGATATTATCAAATTGATAGGTTCCATCACCGTTACTATTAAACACATTTTGCGGCTGGTTAGTGTCATCAAAACGGAGCTTGGCCCTTAAACCTAGTTCAATACCATTTTGGCGATCAGTGGTAAATCCACCATTAGCATTACCACTACCAAAAATCACATCTCCAGTAACGTTCTGATCATACATAATAGTTGCTGATGCTGTTGCGGTTACCATTAGTAACCCTACTCCTGCCAACACTGATTTTGCTTTTATTATTCTCATTTAGCACTCCATGCGCTTGCCTAGTCGCTCAAAAAGCCTGCATATTCCATTCCTTGATGAAAATCATCCTTTATTTCAAAGGTATATGATTATCGGCAAATTATGTTTACGAACAATAAGCAAAAAATTGTATAAATAATTGACAAAGCAGCCTGTCGAGAGATGGGAGGTGCCTCACAACCTTAGTGCTGTTTGCGCCTATAGGCGGGACAAGATGAAGAGTTTTATGATTATTGTTGGAGCCAATTTGTAAAACTAACTGACAGCGGCACCAGCGTTGTAATCAAATACTGGTGCCACCTTAGTTAAAGCTTTTCTAAGGCCTGCTTAATCGGAAATAATACATCGCAGCCTAGTTGCATAGCACGTTCAGGTGACCAACCAAACGCTTCGTCAGGCATATCTGCATTATCTTTAAAAGGCATTTCAATGGTGTAAGACAAGGTTTTAAACTGCTCACCTAACCAAGCGGCAGCAATGCTTAAATTGGCTTGACCAGCTTGGTCTTTGTCGTAACCATGAGTGTCTTGAAAATCAGGTGAAATCGCCATAAAAGCGTGCTTGAAAGTATCTTCTAACAGTTTGTGGCGGGCATCGTACGAGGGAACCCCTTCACAGCCTGCCACAAAGTTGTAGGGGAGATCTTCATCTCCGTGAATATCTAGAAATACATCACCGCCCACTTCCAACATTTTTTGGCGTACCAAGTACACCTCTGGGCTGCGTTCCATACTAGGGTTTTGCCATTCGCGGTTTAAGTTTGTACCTACCGCGTTGGTACGTAAGTGACCGCGTACCGAACCGTCGGGATTCATATTTGGTACTACGTAGAAAACGGTATTTTCCAATAACTTCATCGACAGGGGGTTGTCTTGATCCAATAGGTTACCCAACATGCCCTCCACAAACCACTCTGCCATGGTTTCACCCGGATGCTGCCGCGCCATTACCCACACTTTGTGCTTGGCCTGTTCAGGGTCGCCAATGGTAAGCAAGCTCATATCGCGCCCGTCTAAGGTTTGTCCAAGCGTATTAAGGCTTACTCGATAATCTTGTTGCATAGTATGTAACAAGTCTTGATGGCGCTCGTAGCTATATGGGGCAAAGTAAGCAAAATACACACTGGGTTGCTCTAACAATAATGAGAAATTTAGCTGATCTCCATCAAAACCAGTATCAATCCTAAACCATTCTTCTCGATCATAAGAAGCCACTACTTGATAGTCTTTCCAACCCTTAGCATAAGCAGATTTCCCTGCATTGGTGATGCTAAAACGATAATGTTGCTCAAGTGACGCTTCAAAGCGAAAATGAAACCACTGGAAAAACTCAGATTGATTGTCATGTTTTATTTCTAACTGGATATCCTGCGGTTCCTCTAAAGAAATCACTCGAATATTGCCACTATCAAAACGATCTGTAATGTACATTGTATTCTCACCAGAATAATAAATGGATATGCAGCCAGTATAGCGCTTTAACTAAGTCGCTAAACAACAATTTGTTGGATTAAAAAAGGAGCCTTAGGCTCCTTTCGCTAACAAGTATAAACACCGCTTTAATCTTCTTTTAAGGCCATCACCTTAAAGTAACGTACGTCTAAGTCTTTCGCTAAAGACATCGTGCTCTCTACCGTACGCGACTCGCCTTCTTTTAGCTGTAGCTCGCCAAAATCGATGGTTTGCTGATACACTTGCTGGCCTGTTTGATCTACCAATACAATCGCTAATGACTGCTCAATAGGCCCTTCGGCCAACAATTGGTAACTAACTTCCATATGCTTACCAATATGGTCAGATGCTTCAAAAAAAGCTGAACGAATTTGAGCTTGATCGGTAGCAATCAAGGTATCAAAAGCAAACACGCGTAACTCGGGATGATTTTCTTTATTTAGGTCAAAGTTGTTTCTGCGCTCGATCAGCAGTGCATCTTTTAGCTGACGATTTTGATCCTGAGTAATTTGCGCATCGGTGTGCATGTCTGCGTAATCATCTTTTAGCTGATTATATGAAGGTAATAAGGCGATAAGAAAAAACACAGCGCTAAAGGCTACGATGGCTAAACCGACACTTATCCAGCGGTATTTACGCACATGTTTATAGGCTTTTTTATAATACTGATGGCGTGATTTATGGTGCTCGTAGCGCGCCTGTAGGCTCACGCCTGAGTGACCCATTCGTTGATTGGAAGCATTGGCTTCAGTAATTTGAGGCGGCTCTGCCACTATATTGCTCTCGATATCATGAGCAGACATCATCTCTTCCCTAAGATTGTCTAAGTATTGATTTAGTGATTAAGTCATCACTAAATATTTTTGTAACCCTATCAACATAGCAGCTAGATGCGAACTCTACCGTAAGAATCATCTATATGCTTAATAAATGTACTGTAATTGCTTATGTAAATCGTTTGCTCACACTACAAAGCACTACACTTTACCCGTATGGTGAGTACAATGAGCGCCAAATAGCACAATAAGTGGGGATGAAATGGCCATTCAATGGTATCCAGGGCATATGCACAAAGCCCAAAAGCAGATTAAAGAAGTGATGCCAAAAATCGATTTAATTATCGAGGTATTGGATGCGCGGATCCCCTACAGTAGCGAAAACCCTTTGGTAGCCACCTTACGTGGTGATAAACCCTGCATTAAGGTACTGAATAAAAGCGACTTAGCCGACCCTAAAGTGACCGCTTTATGGCAAGAATATTTTGAACAAGAGCAAGGAGTTAAGGCGATTCCTTTGTGTACAATTCAAGGTAATCAAACTCAAGATTTGTTAGCGCTTTGCCGCAGTATGCTGCCTAACAAGGGTGGTGTAGATAAACCTATTCATACCATGATCTGTGGTATTCCAAATGTAGGTAAATCCACCTTAATTAACGCCTTGGCCGGCCGACAAATTGCTAAAACCGGTAACGAGCCCGCGGTGACAAAAGCTCAACAGCGGATCCGTTTAGAAGGCAATATTATCTTATCCGATACTCCTGGAATTTTGTGGCCAAAGTTTGATAATGTCGCCAGCGGCTACCGCTTAGCCACTACCGGCGCAGTTAAAGATACGGCTATGGACTACGATGACGTAGCAGCCTTTGCCTGTGAGTATTTGCTACAAGCTTACCCAGAAGAACTAAAATCCCGTTACAAGCTTGAAGAATTGCCTGATTCAGAAGTTGTTTTGATGGAAGAAATAGGCCGTCGTCGCGGCTGTTTAGTGCGTGGTGGACACGTTGATTATGTAAAAGTGGCCACTATTATTCTCAACGAATTACGCGATGCAACGATTGGAAGAATAAGTTTAGAAACCCCCGCGATGATTGCGATTGAGAAAGTCGAAACCGCTAAGGTTGTAGCTGAGAAAGAAGAGCGTAAAAAAATGGTGGAAGAGTTACAGAAAACTAAAAAACGCCAGCGCCGTCGTAAAAACAGTTAAACCTTGAGTAAGTATTGAGTGAACGAGTTTTGCTAGCCCGCAACTAAAAACACCACGCAAAGGCGTGGTGTTTTTCTATTAAGCCAAATACTTACTTAATCATGTAAGCAATAACTTCTTTAATTTCGTCTTCGCTACAATCGCCACAAGTCCCTTTTGCTGGCATAGCGTTAAAGCCTTTCCAGGCGTGGTCAAACAAGGTTTGCTCACCTTGAGCAATACGCGGAGCCCAAGCTGCGCTGTCTCCTTTCTTAGGTGCGCCTGCCGCGCCAGTACTATGACAAGCAGTACAGAATGTATTGTAAACCGTTTCACCATCACGTGGGCCACTTGAAGCTGCTGGCGCTTTGGCGACGTCTAATTCACCATCTAGGTAAACTTCACCCACTGGCTTAATACGCTCAGCAATGGCTTCGTCAGACATGTCTGCCGCAAACGCGTTAGGCACAATTGTTAAGCAAATAGATAGTACCAGTGTTTTCCAGTTCAAAAGCTTCACCCTTATCTCTCCTCGTCGTGCCTACTGACCGCAGTATTAGGCATCCTTGTCATTATTGGCAAAATTATACCCGCTATTACCTTGAGGTTAAACCATTGTAAAAACGAATATTAGATTGATGTATCCGAGTTGTTAGTTAGCTAGGATTTTTTAGAATATCGCGCCACGGTAAATGCGGATCGCCCAATGAGATAAAATTGGGGTTTTCTAAAGACTCCCGCTGGTTATAGCTTAATTCACGCAGATGTAAATCGAGCAAAGTACCGCCAGCTTCTTGTAAAATAATCTGTGGAGCACCCGTATCCCATTCCCCTGTTGGTCCAACCCTAATGTAACAATCAGCTGCCCCTTCCGCCACCATGCAGCTTTTTAAGCTAGCACTCCCCAATGGGTAAAGTTTGTAATGATAATTACAGTTTAATATGGCTTGCAATAAAGCGGGACGTTGTACTCGGCTAGTCGCCACTCGAATATGTTCTGGCTTCTCAGGATAGTGACGGCTCTGAATAGCGCTGCGTACGCCATTTTGCTCTTTAAATGCGCCATGCCCTTTAACGGCCGCGTAAAGAATTTGTACGATAGGCCCATAAACTACCCCAAGTACCGGTTGATTATTGTCCACCAACGCAATTTCAGTGGCGAAATCACCGCTACCAGAGACAAACTCTTGAGTGCCATCCAAAGGGTCGACCAGCCAATAAGTCGTCCAACTTTCACGTTCAGCCAAGCTTATATCGGCTTGTTCTTCAGATAAAATGGGAATGTCAGGCGTGAGCGCGGTTAAGGCATCCATAATAAAATGGTGGGCTGCGTAATCTGCCGACGTTACTGGTGTAGCGTCGTCTTTAGTCTCACTAACAAAATCGCCTTTTTCGTAAATATTACGAATAATCTCGCCAGCACCGCGGGCTATTTCAATTACCTCAGGTAACACACTAGCAGGGTCAAACATCCTATTACTTTCTCACTTTGTTCTGCGTTAACCATTTCTCTAATAGCAACAATGACGCAACACTGCGGGCTTCAGAAAACTCTTTGCGGGCATATAAACTGTCTATTTGGTTTAAGGGAACCTTAATCACCTCAAGCGGTTCGGGCTCATCGCCTTCTAGTACGCTGGGCTCTAAACCTTGGGCAACAAACACCGACATATGGCTAGAAAAGTAACCGGGTGCTACCGACAACTCGGTAAGCAACTGCAAGCTATTGGCCTTAAATCCAATTTCTTCTTGCAGCTCGCGGTTAGCAGCTTCAAGGGCGGTTTCGCCACGATCTACCAAGCCTTTAGCAAAGCCTAGTTCATAACGTTCTGTTCCGGCGGCATATTCGCTAATAAGCAGCAGTTCATTTTGCTCAGTGATCGGCAAAATCATAACCGCGCCTTGGCCTGATCCAACTAAACGTTCATAAATTCTTTTTTCGCCATTACTGAACTCCAGATGTAACTCTTCAATTTTGAAGAAGCGACTTTCGGCAGCTATGGCGCTGTCTAATAATCGAGGCGGATGATGCTTGCTCATCTATCTTCCTGCTATCATTAAGTTATTGTCATTGTTACATTGCTGTTAGAAGCACTCAAGGACTAGAGACCAAGAATGTTTGACTGGACTAAAATCGACACCGTTTTATTGGATATGGATGGCACGCTGCTAGATTTGCATTACGATAATTACTTCTGGATGCATTATCTTCCCATCTCTTTTGCTCATCAAAATGGCTTAAGTTTAGATGAAGCGCGCGAGCGTTTATTTGCAGATTATGAAACCGTATCGGGCACCTTAGATTGGTACTGTTTTGACTATTGGAGCAACAAAACCAATATCGATATTCGACATCTAAAAACCGAGGTAGAGCATAAAATTCAATGGCGAGACGACGTTAAACCCTTTCTTGAAGCGCTCGCCGTTGCGGGTAAAAACCGGGTGTTACTAACCAATTGCCATCCCGATGGTTTGGCAACAAAGATAAAAGTAACCGGGTTAAACCAATATTTAGATACCTTGTTTAGTACTCATCAGTTTGGTTTCCCCAAAGAAGACCCAAAGCTATGGCAGGCCTTAATTGAGCATCATCCTTTTGACCCCGAGCGCACCTTGTTTATTGACGACAATGAACATGTACTAGAGCAAGCACACCTATTTGGCATTAAGTATTTGTTGGGTATTCGTAACCCCGATTCAAAACAAGCCAGCAAAGAGTTTACTCATTACCCTTCCATTGACGATTACCATCACTTCACTAAAGAGCTGTTGGGATAAATAAAAAAGCTAGCGGAGTCGCTAGCTTTGGTCGGTTTATCGCGGCAAGCGGCCTTGCTGTTTAAAGCGATAGAAGCCTTGAGGATCAGGTCGGCCAATATACTTAAGGTTGTTACTTAAGCTACTTGGCATGTCTGCCCCAGCTTTTATCTTACCTTCGGCAAGCCAATTAGGTTGACCAACCGAAGCCAGTAACTCTAACTCTAATTGTTTATCACTGTGTTTTAGCGCTATGCTTGGTTGGCCTTCATTACAGCTTAAGTCTGCCTTGGCATTATCTAAATCCAGTTCGCCCAGTGGTGTTCCCACTAGCGGGCCTAACCACATTAACTGCCCTTGTAGCTGTTCACACCAGGGACTACCTTGGCTAGCATTGGTCAATGCAAGTTGAATATCGCCTTCAACCGAAATCGGTAACGGCATAGGTACTTGCTCAACAACCCAGCTAGCCGGCGCTTCAAGCTGCCAGTCTTTCAAAAACCAGCCCGAAAAGTTCAAACCAGCCTGGCCTTGGCCCTGTAGTTGTTGCCCTTTTCCTAGCTTAATATCTACCGCCAATCGGCCTAACAATAAAGAGGCTGGTTTAAAGTTCCAACTCACGTCATGTAAGGTAAGGTTAGGCGTGTCTACACTCAATAACTCACCTTGCCAAACTGAGCCACTTGGATGATTTAACTTTAGCTGCTTTGGTATAGGTAAATAATTAAGTGCAACACTTAGTGGCGTTGTAGCCACCAAACTCACAAGGTAAACGGCAACTAATAACAGTGCTACACCAATGTACTTCTTCATTCTGCTTTACCTAAACGTAACCTACGCACACCTACAATGCCTGGCTCTTTGCCTTCATCTAAATCTACGTTTTCAACCACTATGCCATAGCGCTGACTCAGCATTTTTAGCCAAGTCATTAATTGGTTAAACGGCACGTTTTCTATCCATACTTCCACTTCATCGCCTTTAGGCTGAATTCGGCTAATGGTAATACGTTGTTGACGTGCGCTGCTGCTTACTGACTGGCTAACATTCACCTTACCAGCATTTTTTTGCGATGGGCCACTAGCAATAATTAACTCACCTTGCTGCTGCGCCCATATCAAGGTTTGCTGCTGATTAAGCAAACGCTGCTTGGCGGTTTCATTCGCATTAGCAATCGGCGACCAAATTCCCCAATACAGTATCGCTAAGGCCACCACCGCTGCGGCAGCCATCACTAAGTTCTGCTCTCGCTTATTTAAGCTTTGCCACCACTGCTTCATGACGCTTTCCTTATTACCACGGTGCCAACTACCGCACCCGCTTTATTACTTAGCGTACCTTGCTCGGTTTCAAAGGGCTGAACAGCTTGCCTAAATTGCTCAAAACTCTGGAAGTTTTTGGCTTCTGCTTGCAAACGAATTTCACCTTTTTTCTGATCGAAGCGCAGGCTAACCGGTTGGAATCCTGTATTTTTATCCATGGCAGACGCAAGGTGCACCATCATCATCAAGAAGTCTTGTTCTGGCGCCTGGCCAATTCCGGCTAAGGCTTTACGAAAATCACTACGAATTCGACTATCGCGAATCCGCGATACTTCAGGAAATACTTTTTTATATACCGTGCGAATATTGCTATCTACCTCGGCAATTTGCTGCTCTGTTTTATAGGTATCAACTACCTGAGAAGTGAGCGCTAATGCAAAGCACACCCCAGCAGCAATGGCGACTTTACGCCACTGTAGCCAAATTTTAGTCAGTGGGTTAGCACTAGCATATTGGCCTTGTAACAAGTTGAGCTTGGCTTTTTTAGCGCCATCGGCCAGCAATTTCATGGCTAACTCTGGCGCACGAGCTTGCCACTCAATGCCTTCAACATCTATCTTCGGTGATGGGCTGTAATGCTGAACCACTAATTCTGGATATTGTTTAGCTAACAAAGGGAGTGCAACACTTAACCACGCTTGGTCAATGCTCATGGCTCGGCCATCGCTAAAACGAAACAGCCATTGTTGGTTTATTTGCAGCGCTGACGCTTGGCCTTCTTCAGGCTCGGGTAAACAGTATCCCTCTACACACCAGGTTTGGCTGTAAATACCTGCGGTTTCTAACATATCCTGCCAGCTGTCCATCTGCTGATGGCTCACGCAAGCCACATCAATAGTCTCTTTGCCTTTATCTAATAAGCAAATATGTAAACTATCTGGGTCTTGGGCGAGTTGCTCTTCTAGCATAAAAGGAGCGACTTGCTGCCATGAACGCTGCGCAGTTTTTGGTAACTCTAACTGATGGTGGCTTACATCACTGGTGGGTACCAATACAATCACTCGGCGATGTTCGGCTTTGTCTTGCAATACTTCCAGTTCGGCACTGCCCGCTAACTCACCGGCGGCAATAACTTCTTGCTCGTTGTCAGACCATACCATCCAATTAATGACTTCTTTGCCAGTGCTGGGTAGGCGAATAATGAGTTGCTCGTTCACAGTTCGTCTCCAAAACTTCTGCGGATCATTTTAAGATCAGAAGTACCACTGCGCTGAATAACGCTAGTCATTTGTGCTTGTCCTTGTTCATTTTCTACTAACAGCTGCGCTTTAAAATAGTTAGAGCGCAACGCAAGCGTTTGTTGTAAACCCGCTTGAGTTAAAGGAATACCGGCTAACGCTGGGTGAGTCATCATCTCATCCAACAAACGATACCCTTCATCGGGACGGTCATTCAAGACCTGCTGTGCACCAGTGTTATCCAGATCAGGATAAAACAGTGCTTCTAATAACTGGGGCTGGTCAACCGCAATGGTATTCACGTTAACAGCCAAACTGGTTTCGGGTAATGCGCAGATAAACGGCTTTGCTTTGCGGTAGATGCTAGCAGTAACCCCATAAACCGCTCTAAACTCACTGCGATCTGCCATTGGCATGTTCGCCGGCAGATAGCCTGGATTTAAGCCTTCGTACACCCCATCCTCTGCACCTTGTGGCAAAGGAATAGTATCGGCATCAATCCAATCTCGAGTCGCGTCAGTAATTTGCTCTGCGGTATAGGCATCAACCCCTAAGGCCACTAACAAACCGGTAAATTGATCGGCAACTTTAGGCGGCTGACCATCGCGCTTATTTGGTTGGCCTAAGGCATTCAAGTTAAAGCAGGCCTGCATATCTAGAATACGGCCTTTGATAATAGAGTCTTCTAGTGGAAAAACCATGCCCTCGGTTGCCCAGTATTGACCAAGGTGCACACGATCGTCATCTTCCAAATCTTGTTTAATCACTTTAATCGCAAAGGCCTCAGCACCAGACAATAACCAATTGGCGCGTAACGAATGCTGCAAATTATTGGCGCGGGCTAAATCGAGTTGTAAACGCTGACTAAACTGTGCTGCTACTACAACCATAACAGCCAAAATAAGCATCACAGTAAGCAAGGCTACGCCGTGTTGACGCTGAAGAGAGCGAGGCAAGTTAACCATTATGAAGCATCCGGATCAGGCTGGCTGCCAGAGTTATTACTGCCACTATTACCGCTATCGCTACTATCACCTTGGTTGGTATTATTGTTTGCATCTTCTTGCGCTTGGCTAGCCACGGGCGCTCGGCTGCCTTCTGGGCTTAAAAACACTCGGCGCAATTCGCCAAAATCTTTGTGAGTGAGTTTTACTTCTATGGCGCGTGGTAATTGATTGCTGTCTGAGACTTGGTCGCTCCAACCACTAGAACCATGAAAACGAAAACTCAGCTCTTCCACGTCATTCAGAATCACCATTTCACGTGGTTCGTAACCTACCACCGCATCAGGATGCGCATAAAAACGCTTAATTAATTTCTCGTCTTTCATGAGGTAAGCAACCCGCTGCAGCTGTGAACGACGAATCACTGATTGCGGATTACGCCAGCCTAGCACCATCATTTCAATGCCCATGTCATCACTTTCCAGCAAATACTTTTCAGACATGATTAAGGGGCGCTGTTCTTCTGTTTCGTCACGCGCTGAACGTGATGCGAGTTGGGTAAAATCACGTTGCATTAAAAACATAGCGCGTTGCACTTCGCGTAAACGTTCACCGTGTTTTTGGGAGATTTCATCACTACGCATAACACCTTGCAGTACCTGGTACGCAGCCATGGTAAGCAAAGCAAAAATAACTATCGCTACCAGCATTTCTAATAAGGTAAAACCGCGTTGCTTCATTAGCGGCTCACATAGCTGGTGATTTCGGCCAAAGCGGCTTTTTCTTCGGCATTGCGATAGACCGAAATGGTGACCGCCACAAAATTGGGATCACTCGTTGCTACGCCTTGCGAACGCCACTGCCATTCGGTATCGGCAAATGTGGTAGTGCCTTTGCGGCTAGAGGTACCAGGCCAAGTATTACTGAGTTTAAGTTCAGCCATTTGGTTGTCGGCTATCCATAGGGCAAAAGTTTTTTCTTGAATATAACTGAGGCTGCGTAAATTCTCTGAAGCACTTTTCATTACAGCGGTGCCCGCAATGGCTAACACCGCCAGCGCCACCATTACTTCAAGCAGCGTCATACCGCGCTGCTTATTCATCTTCATCGTCCCTTTCAATGGTAAGCTGACCAAGATCGTCACTGCTTACTTGCCAGCGATTTTGGCTGTCTTCGTAAGCAAATATCAGCTTAAAGGGAGTGACTTCGCCACTGCTTAACAGCAACACTTGTGGAACAATGCTTTGTTTAACTTCTTCGGTGATAAAGTCTTTTTCAAACAAATCACCTTCTTCAAAACCTAAACTACCACTGCCATAGCCTTGCTCTTCTAGCTCGGCATCTTCAAGGCTTAGCTCGATAAAGTAAGGTTGTTCAAATACTTTCTCTTTAAAAATTCTATCGTCGAGTTTTATCCAACGTTGTTTCTCCATACGCACAAATTGGTAACGTTCAGCATCGCTATAAATGCCGTAGTCATAACCGGTGAGCAAGGCTTGCTCTTGCGCGTATTGCACCAAGGCCGCTAAACGCTTGGCTTGTTGCTCTACTATTTTTTGCTCACTTGAACCTGATACCGACATGACGACCGAGTAAATCCCTATCGACATTAACAGCAATACTAAAATCACTTCCAGCAAGGTAAAACCTTGCTGGCGTGAGCGTAGACTTAAGTGAGACTTGAGCAATTTACTGGTCTAAATTCCAGTTGCCAATATCATCGGCAGTGCCTTCTTCACCATCAAAACCCGCACTAAAGATGTCGATGCGGCCTTTTTCACCCGGGCTGATAAGAATGTAGTCGTTACCCCATGGGTCTTTTTGCAAACGACGTAAGTAGCCGTCTTCAGGGTAATTGCGCGGCTCTGGGCTCGAGCTTGGTTTACTAACCAAAGCATCTAGGCCTTGATCGGTCGTTGGGTAACGTGAATTATCTAAACGATACATGTCGAGGGCGTTTTCCAAGGCGATGATATCGGTTTTGGCTTTTTGAATATCAGCTTTTTCTTTATTACCCAGTAGGTTGGGTACCACCAAACCCGCTAAAATACCCAAAATAACAATCACCACCATCACTTCCAGCAAGGTGAAACCTTTGCTAGTTGTTTGTGTGTGCATCGATTTTTGCATTGTTCTTACTCCGAAATACCAGTTAAGCCTATAGCCCAACCATGTTATTGAGTTCCAAAATTGGCAATAAAATTGCCATTACGATAAATAGCACGATGCCTGCCATGGTAACAATCAAGGCAGGCTCGAATATCCCTAATGCTATGTTTACTTGCATTTCAAACTGACGGTCTTGGTTGTCGGCAGCACGCTCCAACATACCCTCTAACTCGCCAGAACGCTCACCACTGGCGATCATATGTAACATCATCGGTGGAAACAATTTGGTGGCTTCTAAGGATGAGTGCAAGCTACTGCCCTCTCGAACTTTAGAAGCTGCGTCTAATACTTGAGCACGCGCATGATCGTTAGTCAGTACTTCGCCCGCAATGCCCATACCTTCTAACAACGGTACTGCACTGGCATTTAGAATACTTAAAGTACGAGCAAAACGCGCGGTGTTTAAACCTTTACTAACTTTACCCACAACTGGCATGCCTAAAATACGCTGATGCCATTTCATGCGTACTTTGTCTTTTTGCAGCATTCGCTGCCACACAACCATGGCAAACATGCTGCCCAAAACAAACACCAAACCGTAGTCACTCACCAATTCACTAACGTAAATGAGGAACTTAGTGGCATTGGGTAACTCTTGCCCCATGTGTTCAAACTGAGCCACCACTTTTGGTACAACTGACACGAGTAAGATGGCGATGACCGCTAAACATACAAAGGTGAGTACCGCAGGGTAAATGAGCGCTTGCATGGTTTTCATGCGCATGGCTTGTCGTTGCTCGGTATAGTCGGCTAAGCGATCAAGTACCTTGTCTAAGTGACCCGACTTTTCGCCCGCAGCCACCATGGCACAATAGAGTTTTTCAAAGACATCGGGAAACTCAGCCATACTGTCGGCCAAGCTGTAACCTTCCACAACTTTAGAGCGAACCCCTAAGATAATGCTTTTAAGTTTGGGCTTTTCACATTGCTGCCCTACCGCTTTCAGCGATTCTTCAATAGGCATTGCTGCCGCAACAAGGGTGGCGAGTTGGCGAGTAAGCAGCGCCAAATCTGAGGTGCTAACTTTGCTCTTAAAGCGAAATCCACTACTCTCTTTTTTGGCTTTTTCTGCCACGGGCTCAATTTTAAGAGGAGTGAGCCCCTGTTCACGTAAATAAGACCGCACTTGACGCGCGGTGTCGGCCTCATGAACGCCAGTAGACTTTTTGCCTTTTGGGTTAAAGGCTTGATACTCAAATGCTGGCATTACTTTAACTATCCTTCGCGGGTAACACGCAATACTTCTTCAAGACTAGTAATGCCCTTCAATACCTTGTTTACCCCATCTTGGCGGATACTAGGACAAGATGAGCGCACTGCATTTTCAATTTCTTGCTCACTACTACCCGAGTGAATCATGTCACGAACATCGTCAGTGACGGGCAATAGCTCATGGATACCGGTTCGACCACGATAACCAGTATTGTTACAACTTTCACAACCCACTGGACGATAAACCGTGGCATCTTTAGCAATGCCTAGTAGCTGATGCTCATGCTCGCTCACCACATGAGCTTCACAGCAATCACGGCATAAGGTTCGCACTAAGCGCTGGGCTAATACAGCTAACAAACTAGAAGACAACAAGAACGGCTCTACACCCATATCGCGTAAGCGGGTCACCGACCCAATCGCGGTATTGGTGTGAAGCGTCGATAATACCAAGTGACCCGTTAAACTGGCTTGTACAGCAATTTGCGCGGTTTCTAAATCTCGAATTTCACCAATCATTACCACATCGGGATCTTGACGCAAAATAGCGCGTAAGCCACGTGCAAAGGTCATATCAACTTTAGTATTTACCTGAGTTTGACCAATACCCTCAATGTTAAATTCAACCGGATCTTCTACGGTAAGAATATTGCGGTCTTTGGTATTAATATCGTTGAGGCCAGCGTACAAAGTAGTACTTTTACCGGAACCAGTAGGCCCAGTAACCAAAATAATGCCGTGCGGTTTTTTCAATAAATCGCTAATAATATCGCGGTAGTTCTCGGCTAAACCTAAGCTTTCCAATTTCAGTCGCGAGTTATTCTTGTCTAATAAACGCAGAACTACGCGCTCGCCATGGCTCGATGGCATCGTGGATACACGTACATCAACAGCGCGACCAGCAATACGTAAAGAAATACGGCCATCTTGCGGCACCCGTTTTTCAGCAATGTCTAATCGCGCCATTACTTTGATACGAGAAACCAACAAAGCCGCTAGTTTACGATGAGGGCGCAAAATTTCTCGTAATACACCATCGATACGGAATCGAATCACTAAAGCCGCTTCAAAGGTTTCAATGTGAATATCACTGGCCCCTTCTTTAATCGCTTCGGCTAACATCGCGTTAATCAATTTAATGATTGGCGCGTCGTCTTCAGTTTCTAGCAAGTCTTCGTTTTCTGGTAGCTCTTCCGCCAAGGTATAAAAGTCCATATCGTTGCCGATATCTTCCATTAACTGACGCGCTTGCGAAGAGTCTCGTTGATAACCTTCGGTAAGGCGCTGTTCAAAATCATCATCAGACAAGGCTTCACAGGCAAACTCTTGCTTTAATACTCGGCGGATCTCCAGCAAAGCTTCAAGCTCAACCTTAGAATTATGATAAACCCGCCAAGCATCTTGTTGTTTCTCAAGCATTACACCGTAAGACTTAGCAAATACATAAGGCAGCTGCCAGCCTTCAACACCCTCCATATGCGGGGTGTCTGACACTAGCGCTTTCTCATCTTCTAATACATTTAGCTCAGCATCTAAGTCCATTACTCGGCACTCACTTGCTCTTTGTTTGCTTCAGCCTCTTTAGCGGCTTTATCGGCTTCTTCTTTCTTTAAGCGCTCATTCTTTTCTTTCAAAAAGTCGATGTATTCTTGTACTTCAGGAGACACATCGTCAGTTGAATTGAACTCTGGTAATACCGGTACTTTGGTTTCTGGCATTAGCGCTACACCTAGCTCTTCACGCAATAACTGCTGAGCGCGAATTTGGCTGTACTTGCGCGAGCTAATATTTTGCATCGTTACAGAGTCACGAATGATGGTTGGGCGAATGAAAATCATTAAGTTACGTTTAACTTTCTTTGAGTTAGTTGAACGGAACAAGTGTCCTAATACTGGAATGTCACCCAATAGTGGTACCTTTGATTCACTCTCTTCAATTTGGTCGTCTAACAAGCCACCTAAAACAATCGTATCGCCGCTGTCTACTAACACTGTGGTTTGTAATTGGCGTTTAGCAAATACAACGTCTACTGAAGTTTGACCCTGTACCTTTGAGACTTCCTGCTCAATGGTAAGTTGAACCGCATTACCTTCGTTAATTTGTGGGGTTACTTTTAGTTTGATACCCACTTCTTTTCGGTCAACCGTAGTGAAAGGATTGTCGTTACTGCTGCTTGACGCTGAACCGGTTAGTACTGGTACTTCTTCACCTACAGTAAAGAAGGCCTCTTTGTTATCCAAAGTGGTAATAGACGGCGTTGCTAGTAAGTTAGAACGCGAGTCGTTAGCTGCCGCTTGAACTAATACCCCCCAATCTGCGCCATAGAAGCCAAAGGCTGCGCCAGAGATTTTAGCCAATGCGCTGGCTAAACCAGAGATATCTCCGGGAGTATCAGGGTTAATAGTGGTGTTTTGGTTGTCACCAGAACCACTAATAATGGTTGTACCTTCTGTGGGTTGGGCATCGTAGATACCGGCACCAATTTCACTGATTGATACACCAGCATCGTTAAATTGAGTACCACCAGCTTTAGTCGCCCACTGTACACCAAGGCTAATACCGTCGCCTTCGGCCACTTCAACAATAATCGCTTCAACGTTGACTTGGGCGCGGCGAATATCAAGCTGATTAATTACGCCTTCCAAAGTACGCATGTTGTCAGGTTGAGCGGTAATCACCAAGGTATTGGTGTCTTCATGCGCTTCAATGGAGAAATTGCCGCGCGAGCTACTACTGTTGGTTTTCTTGCCACCACCAGCGGCTTCTGCAGCCACAGTTTCACTCACACCTTTTAGTACGTCCACAAGGTCGGCGGCTTTGGCATATTTCAGATAAAACACCCGTGTATTGCCGTAGGTTTCTAACTCGCTATCTAACTTAGCGACTAAACGGACGATACGGGCGCGGGCACTTGGCTCACCTGAAACAACAATACTGTTTGTACGCTCATCGGCGACAACCTTAGGAATCAGCAAACTTGCTGCTGCGCCTTTGCCGCCAGTACTCGCGGTTAATGATTCAATAATTCGCACAAGCTCACCGGCTGAGGCGAACTTAAGGCGAATAATATCAACTTCTTGGTCACCAGCTTTATCCACTCGACGAATAATTTCCACCAAGCGATTCACTACTGCAGCACGACCGGTAAGCATAATCACGTTGGAAGGGTCATAATGCACTACGTTACCGCCACCAGCGTTATCGTTTAGCTGACGTAATAACGGAGCGAGTTCTCGTACCGATACATTTTTAACCGCAACAACACGTGTCACCATTTCATCGCCAATCGCTTGATCGTCTCGATCAACAACCGGAATCGCGCCAGCCTTAGCGTCTTTAGCACGAACGACTTTGGTGACACCATTAGGCATGTCAATCACCGCGAAGCCGTAAACATCTAAAACACTTAAGAAAAATTGATAGTACTGATCTTCGGTAAGTAAGTCGTAACTGCGAACGTTAACCTTACCGCGCACCGCCGGGTCGACAATAATGGTTTTATTGAGATTACGCCCAACCGTGGTGATGAACTCACTAATATCTGCGCCTTTAAAATTTGCCGAATACTCGGTGGCACTCACCATTCCGCAAAGACCTAATCCAATTAGGCCAACAAGGCTGCGGCGAACAAAGCGTAATGCTTGCAACTTCATGTTAAATAAATCTCCGGTACTATTCATCTGGCAGGCTGAACAACACATCCTGCAACTGGCCGTTACGTTCTACGGTTACCGTAATATCCGTTAACTCGGCCATTTCTTGCATCACTTGCATTGCTTGCGCGTTATCACGCAGGTCATATCCATTAAGGGCAACCGCTAAATCATTAGCTTTTAAACCCACTTGTTTAAATAAGGCAGCATTTTTACCAGGATTAACCCGGTAACCGCTTAAGGCACCATCTTTACGAACCGGCGAAATACGAATGTAATCGGTTAATTTAGAAGGGTCTTTTAATACTTCTTTCACATCAACCTTGGCAGTCTCATCGCTAGGTTTACGGGTGTTGCGCTTGGCATTATTTGCATTTGCACGGGCTTGCGATCGTTTGATTTCAGGATCAAGTAACAAACTCTCATAGACACCACGGTGCAACAATATAATACGGTCGGTTTGGATCTCTTTTATGACAGCCTGAGTCCCTTTTATTGACTCTTCGATGCCATAGGTTTGCTGTTTGCCTTTGTGCTCTACAATCGCTAAAGCTTTTGATTGGTCGCTACTCGCCACCAATCCAGAAAGGGTAAGTTTTAATGAGGTTTTAGGTGCATCAGTCGAAGACGGCGTAACCACCTTCTTAACCGTTTTCTTTGCTTGGTATTCACCAAACAAATGCTGTTTAGTTAAGCTGTCCAGATCAACTTTAGACTGAGTGCTAACCGTATCAACTGGCTGCGGAACCCAGCGAAAAGGTTGCGATTTAGTTGGCACTAATAACCACGTAATTGAAGCCAACTGATAAGCGGCTAAACACATCAATAATAATGTGATAAACACGCTGCTCTTTTGAGAAGGAACGTATCGAGCAAACTGAGTTGAAAAAGAGTTAATATCCATTTATTCGTTATAATACATCTGTCATCGTTAACCGATTCTCGATCATCCTTATGAAAAAACTATGGCAAACCGCCTCATTTAGAGGGTTCTTCATTCTAAAGGGAGTTATGCGTAGAACAAGTGCTGCAAGTGTAAATTTTGCATTTAATTGCACTTTTATCAGTTTTCTGCTGGATAACGCACTAATCCAAGACATAGCTAGCCCGCATAAAACTGATATAATTTAATAGATAATATATAAGCCAGCTAAGACTTAGCATGAATTCACAAAACTCTAACAAGCAACAACCGCGCATTGACAAGTGGTTATGGGCGGCTCGATTTTACAAAACCCGAGGACTTGCGCGCGACATGGTGATGGGTGGCAAAGTGCACTATAACCAGCAACGTTGTAAACCCAGCCGCAGTGTTGAAGTTGGCGCAACCATAACTTTATGGCAAGGCCAGCAACAAATAGAAGTGCTAGTGCAGCAACTCAGTGACAAACGAGGCCCCGCGCCACAAGCACAATTACTTTACCTAGAAACCGAAGACAGCGTTAAAAAACGCGAACAATTTGCAATGCAACGAAAACTCATGGCGCAGAATACTAGCCCAGAACGTCGACCTGATAAAAAACAGCGTCGGAAGATCATTCAGTTTAAACAACAATAGTCAGGCCTAAACATGAAGCAAGACATACTCAATCGTTACTTATTCGAAGATTACAATCTACGTGGCGAACTCGTGCAGTTGCAGCAAAGCTACCAAGAAATCGTCGAACAACAAAACTACCCAGCGCCAATCCAAAACCTATTAGGTGAATTACTCGCGGCAACTTGCTTACTGACCGCCACACTTAAGTTTGAAGGCGACATTACCGTGCAACTGCAAGGCGATGGTCCGCTAAGTGTGCTTGCAGTCAGCGGCACCGACCAACAAGAGATGCGTGGCGTAGCGCGTTACAGCGATAACATCGACCCACAAATTAGCTTTACCGACTTAGTGGGCAATGGCCATATTGTCATTACGATTACCCCAGCTAAGGGCGAACGTTACCAAGGCATTGTAGAAATTGACCCACAAGGTGTTGCGGCCAGTATCGAAAGTTACTTTCAGCAATCAGAGCAGTTAAATACCCGCATTTGGTTATTCACCGGCATGTTTGATGGCCGCCCACATGCCAGTGGCTTATTCCTGCAAGCGCTGCCAGCTAGCAAAGATGAAGACGCAGAACACTTTGAGTTAATTAAAACCCTCAGTGAAACCACTACAGCCCAAGAAAGTTTTGAATTAGACGCCGAGCAATTGCTGTATCGCCTCTACCACGAACATCAGGTACGTGTATATGAACCACAAGATGTGATATTTAAATGCAGCTGCTCAAAAGAGCGCTGTGAAACAGCATTAAGTAACATCGACCACAAAGAATTGCTCGAAATTTGCCATGAACGCGGCCATATTTCGATGCATTGTGACTACTGTGGACATGACTATAAATTTAACGAAGCCGACGTTGAAAACATTTTCACGCGCAATATATCGACAAACCCTGCCAAAATTCATTAAACTGACCTCAGGAAATGCGGTGTCAATCGCATTTCCTAGATACAACTCTAATAACCATAAGAAAAGTGCTGGTAATTTGACGACCCTCTCTTTTTGGTACCACTAAAGGGATAGAATCGAAGCCAACACCAATAAAAATATAAAATTAAATCTTACCTCTCTACCTACAGGAGACTGCTATGCTTGACGTTGCAGAAAAAGATCAGGTTATCGACCTGGCTCAATACGGCATCAAAGACGTGTCGGACGTGGTGTACAACCCCTCATACCAACAACTCTTCAAGGAAGAAACTCGCCCTGAACTCACCGGCTACGAACGTGGAATTGTCACCGAATCAGGTGCCGTTGCCGTTGATACCGGGATTTTTACTGGGCGTTCCCCAAAAGATAAATACATTGTGCTTGATGATTCCACCCGCGACAGCATGTGGTGGACCTCTGAACAAGCCAAGAACGACAATAAACCCATTGATCCTTCGGTTTGGGCCGACCTTAAAAAAACCGTTACTGATCAACTCTCTGGCAAACGTTTATTTGTGGTAGACACCTTTTGTGGTGCTAACCCTGATACTCGCTTAAAAGTACGCTTTATTGTTGAAGTTGCTTGGCAAGCTCACTTTGTTACCAACATGTTCATTCGTCCTACTGCCGCAGAGTTAGAAGACTATGAGCCTGACTTTGTAGTAATGAACGGTTCTAAAACTACCAACAAGAAGTGGAAAGAACAGGGTCTGAATTCAGAAAACTTTACCGTTTTCAACATGACCGAAAAAATGCAAGTGATTGGTGGTACCTGGTACGGCGGCGAAATGAAGAAAGGTATGTTCGCCATGATGAACTACTACCTTCCTTTAAATGGCATGGCGTCAATGCACTGTTCTGCCAACGTTGGCAAAGACGGTGACACCGCTATCTTCTTTGGTTTATCTGGTACTGGTAAAACAACCCTGTCTACCGATCCTAAGCGCGAGCTGATTGGTGATGATGAGCACGGCTGGGATGACGAAGGCGTATTTAACTTTGAAGGGGGTTGTTACGCTAAAACCATTAAACTAAGCAAAGAAGCTGAGCCAGACATTTACAATGCTATTAAACGTGATGCATTGTTAGAAAACGTCACTGTTCGCAATGATGGTAGTGTGAACTACGATGATGGGTCTAAAACCGAGAATACTCGGGTGTCTTACCCTATCAATCACATTGAGAACATTGTTAAGCCTGTTTCCAAAGCGGGTCATGCTAAAAAAGTGATCTTCTTAACTGCTGATGCCTTTGGCGTATTACCGCCCGTTGCTAAGCTAACGCCTGAGCAAACTAAGTACCACTTCTTGTCTGGCTTTACCGCCAAACTTGCCGGTACTGAGCGTGGCATTACCGAGCCAACACCTACTTTCTCAGCATGTTTTGGTGCGGCCTTCCTTACCTTGCACCCTACTAAGTATGCAGAAGTACTAGTAAAACGCATGGAAGCAGCCGGCGCAGAAGCTTACCTAGTGAATACGGGTTGGAACGGCACAGGCAAACGTATTTCCATTCAAGACACTCGCGCAATTATTGACGCCATTCTTGACGGCTCTATCGAGCAGCAAGAAACTAAACAATTGCCGGTATTTAATTTGGAAATCCCTACTAGCCTACCTGGCGCAGATACAGAGATTTTGGATCCTCGTGATACTTACCAAGATCCTCTGCAATGGCAAAGCAAAGCAGACGACCTAGCCCAACGCTTTATCAATAACTTCGATAAGTACACTGATAACGCCGAAGGTAAAGCACTAGTTGCTGCCGGCCCTCAGCTAGACTAAGTACTTCCTGCAATAAAAAAACCAGCCTAAGGGCTGGTTTTTTTATACTTACACATCACTAAAACTTAACGGCCAGATTTAAACTTGGTCCATAAACGCGTACGAGTACGCTCTACTTTTGGTGGCACAGCCACAAAACCATATAAATGCTCAGAGGCTTCTTCACTAGGGTAAATCCCTTGGTGAGCGGCAATCTCAGGGTCAATTAAGGCAGTAGCTTTAGTATTTGGGTTAGCGTACCAAACAAAGTCGGTCACCTTAGCAATCACTTCTGGGCGCAATACATAGTTAATGAAAGCGTGAGCGTTCTCTGGGTGTTTAGCATCTTTTGGAATGGCAAACATATCAAACCACACACCAGCACCTTCTTTAGGAATAATGTACTCAAGCTCTACGCCGTTGTCGGCCTCAGCAGCGCGGTCACCGGCCATTAGCACATCACCAGACCAACCAATCGCCACACAAATGTCGCCGCTGGCTAAATCATTAATGTATTGCGAACTATGGAAGTAGCGAATGCTAGGGCGAAGTTGCTCCATCAGCGTTTCAATCTCGCCTTTGTAATCACTCTGCTTAGCACTGTTTGGATCTTTGTCCATGTAATTAAGCATCGCGGCCACAACTTCGCTAGGTGCATCCAAGAAAGCAATACCACACTGGCTAAGTTTAGCGGCGTTCTCTGGGTCAAAGACTAACGACCAAGAATTAAGGTCGGCATCTTCACCTAAAATCTCTTTTACTTTATTTACATTGTAACCAATACCCGTAGTCCCCCACATATAAGGAATACCGTATTGATTACCTGGGTCAAAACTTTCTAGTGTGGCCAGTAGTTTAGGATCTAAATTATCCCAGTTGCTTAACTTGCTGCGGTCTAGTTTTTGATAAACCCCCGCCGTAATTTGGCGACCGTAAAAGTCATGCGATGGTGAAACAATATCAAAACCGGTGCTGCCCGATAGCAACTTGGCTTCTAATACTTCGTTGGAATCAAATACATCGTAAACCACCTTAATACCAGTTTCTTTTTCAAACTCGGCGATAGTGTCTTCAGCAATGTACTCAGTCCAATTGTAAACATTTAGTACTTTCTCTTCTTGAGCTATTACTCCGCTGGTGGCCAAAGCTAATAAGCTAACTAGCAGCATGTTTATTCTATTCACTCATGCAATCCTCATTATGGCGTGATACTTAAATCACTGTGGTTATCTATTTATTAGTTTAGTGCAGATGATGTTTTATCACTGACAAAACACTCGATTTTGCTCAGTAAAGAAACTGAGCGCGATAGTAACGGGTAATTAATTGAAACCCAAGTGCTAGCTGGCTAACAATTATCCAAAAAAGCACTTTGAAAAGCCTTTACACCTCGGTAAAATTGGCGATTAACTAATTTTTTGAGTTAATCACGTGGCAACAAGGTAAGGACCGCGTTTAACACAATAGGAAGGAAGACATTCAAAACAATGATTAGCGATCAACAAATAGAGACCATTCGTCTGCAGCTCGTCGAGCAACTTAACGAAACTCAACAGCGCCTAGAGCAAGACAGTCAGCTATTTAAAGACAAAGAAGATTCTGGCGACGATGTCGATCGTGCCAACCAAGAAGAGTCTCAGCAACTGCAGCTAAATCGTCGTCAGCACGACATCGCCCACGTTAAAAGCATTAAAGATGCGCTACGCCGTATCGAAGAAAAAGACTATGGCTTTTGTGAAGGTTGTGGTGAAGACATTAGCTCGGCTCGATTAAATGCACGACCAGAATCGCGTTACTGCATTGATTGCCAAGATTATCGCGAGCGTAAAAGCAGTCAATACGCCTAATATGCGCGCTATTTGCAAATAATCTTAGTATTCCTTATTAAGATCATATTCACTGGCTCTGCTCGCTGATATAATTCCGTTCCGATTTCACATCGGATTAGGATCTGCGAGCATGAACAACCCGCTTTATCAAAAGCACATTATCTCTATCCCTGATTTTTCCCGTCAGGAGCTTGAGTTAATCGTCGACACTGCCCAAAGCATTAAACAACAACCCCGTCCTGAGCTACTAAAAAACAAAGTGGTGGCTAGCTGTTTTTTTGAGGCTTCGACTCGTACACGTTTATCTTTTGAAACCGCAGTCCAACGTTTAGGCGGCAGCGTAATCGGCTTTGCCGATGGTGGAAATACCTCGCTGGGTAAAAAAGGCGAAACCCTGGTTGATTCAGTAAAAGTAATTTCTTCTTATAGTGATGCTTTTTTCATGCGCCATCCCCAAGAAGGCGCAGCACGCTTAGCCAGCGAATTCTCTAGTGTTCCGGTAATTAATGGCGGCGACGGTTCTAACCAGCACCCTACGCAAACCTTGCTCGATCTATTCACCATTTATGAAACCCAAGGGTCATTAGAAGGCTTAAAAGTCGCTTTTGTTGGCGATTTAAAATATGGCCGTACTGTGCACTCCCTCACTCAAGCTTTATCGCTGTTTGGCTGCGAGTTTTACTTTATTGCGCCCAAAGCGCTGGCGATGCCTGACTACATTATTGAAGAATTAAATGCCCGTGAAATCAAATACAACTTGCACGACAGCATTGAAGAAGTGGTAGACGAACTCGATATTTTGTATATGACCCGAGTACAAAAAGAGCGCTTTGACGAAACCGAATACCAGCATATGAAATCAAGCTTCATCTTGCGCGCAGACATGCTGAAACAAGTGAAAGAAAACTTAAAAATCTTGCATCCTTTGCCACGCGTGGATGAAATCACCACCGATGTAGACACCACTCCTTACGCTTACTACTTTGAACAAGCAGAAAACGGTGTTTATGCTCGACAAGCGCTGCTCGCCTTGGTGATGACTAACGAATTTGGAGCTCAATAATGAAAAAGAAGTTGCAAGTAGAAGCCATTGCTCACGGCACCGTTATTGATCACGTACCAGCCGGGCAAGGCATCAAAATTCTTAAGTTTTTCCAACTATCGGCCGCTCAAGAACGAATTACCGTAGGGCTTAACCTGCCAAGCGGCGAGCAGCAGCAAAAAGACTTAATTAAGGTAGAGAACACCGTATTTGATGAGAACCAAGCGAATCAGCTAGCCTTGTTTGCGCCCAACGCGACCATTAACTTAATTGAAGATTTTGAAGTAGTACGTAAATTTCATGTTTCTACACCAGAGCAAGTGAAAGGTGTGTTTGCCTGTCCTAATAGCAATTGCATTAGCCATAACGAGCCTATCGACAGTAACTTTTATGTGCGCCATCAGCAGCAAGATATTAAGTTAAAATGCCATTACTGTGAAAAAACTTTCGACCGCGGCTTGTTTTCAGAACTCGACTAATCACTTCTAATTAGCCATAAAAAACAGAGCGCCAGCCGCTCTGTTTTTGTTTGTTACGCTTAGCGACTCCCCCCGTAATAAAAAAGCCAACGAGCCACGGCAGTTCATCTATATTTAAACCACTAATAACAAGCTCAACAAATATTGCTGTTACAAAGCTGTTAGCTTAAGTTATTGTAGAGTAACAAATTACTGATCTATTTAACGGTTTGACGCGTAGACAGAGTTAATCCACGTTGATGATTTAACTTTAATGCCCCGATACAAGGATGTGACTAATGGTTAAACGAGTAAGCTCGCTGCTCTGTTGTAGTATGTTGTTTAGTTTCACTGCCGATGCTCGCCCTTTAGCTGAAGAGCCAGGTTGGTCTGCCACCATTAACCTCAACGTGGGTTATGTTAGCGGTCAGAACCAATTCTCAACTGATGACGACAATCAAATAACCGATGATTTAACGAACAATGGGAAGAGCTCAAGCTCGGCAATTGTTTATCCGCTATTACGAGTAGAATACACCACCGAAGATCTAAAGAACCAATTCTTCTTAGGTAACAGCCGCGAGAATTTAGGTCGAGCACAATTCCAATACGAATTAGGCTATACCCGCGCAATTAGCGACCGCAGCAAAATTACTGCCGCCTACTTCCCAGAACTACCTTTACTTAACGACACTTGGGCAGACCCTTATTTGGTTGGCGCAGCTCGCCAAAAAACCGATGAGAATTACCAAGGTGGTCGAGTTCGATATGAATCCATAGCCGATGGCCCCTTAACGCTTGAATACGTGTACGCAAAACGTACTGTAGACAACGAGCAAAGTGGTGTTGATTTATTTGGAGCGGGTTCAGCAGAAGCAGAAGCCCTTAAACGAAACGCCAACCTGCACCGTATCATTGCCGAAACCTTTGTCCCGCTGTCTCGCAAGTGGTTTTTAGCACCCGCAGTGGCTTACACCACTGCTAAAGCCGACGGTAGCGCCAACGACTTCGACCAATATACTCTGCGTTTAACCAGTATTTACCGCTCTGGCCCTAATGTATTCACCTTAAATGCTGAATACGGGCAAACTAAATTTTCTGGCGCTAATCCTGTGTTTGATAATCAAACCCAAAAAGATGACAAAGTGTCCTTGTTTGGTATTTACGTTTACAACGAACCTTTTGGTTGGAAGAACACCATGTTCAACGTATTAGGTGGTTATAACAATACCGACTCAAACATCACCTTTTACGACAGTAAAGGTGGTATTGCAGCCTTTGGTTTCGGTTATACTTTTTAAGCAAACTATGACCCGTCCTGATATGGGTTGACACTTGATTGACTAAAACGCTCGATGCACTTCATCGGGCGTTTTGTATTTTAGTGCCTCGTGAGGCCTATATTCATTGTAGAGCTTAACCGATTCATCGACCATTTTTCGTGCCTCATTTAAGTTTGTAGGTTTATT
>NZ_BJEQ01000020.1 GCF_005405585.1 Agarivorans sp. Toyoura001
TGGTCGATGAATCGGTTAAGCTCTACAATGAATATAGGCCTCACGAGGCACTAAAATACAAAACGCCCGATGAAGTGCATCGAGCGTTTTAGTCAATCAAGTGTCAACCCATATCAGGACGGGTCATTGGCTAAGGTTTACTTCTTGGCTTTTTTGGCCAGCTTTTTAGCACGCCCCTTGGCCTTCTTCTTAGCCGCTTTTTTAGCCTCTACTGTTTTTGGCTTTTTCTTCTTGGCTGGCGGCGCTGCAACACGATGTGTCGGGCGCAAGCTGTCAATCACGCGGCGTTTAATCGGTTCATCGGTATAGCGCTCTGCTTTGGCTAACGCGCCCATATCATGCGCTTCGATTAGGTTTACAGCCATGCCTTTACGACCTGCGCGAGCGGTACGGCCAATGCGGTGTACATATACGTCTGGTGTACGAGGCATATCGTAATTAAATACGTGGCTAATCTCTGGCACGTCTAAACCGCGGGCTGCAACATCAGTGGCAATAAGAATCTTCACTTCGCCATCTCGAAAGGCTTGCATCGCTTGGTTACGTTTGTCTTGAGCCATTTCACCGCGCAAGTAAGACGCTTTAATATCGTCACTTTGCAGTTGCTCCGCTAGCGCATATAGGCGGTCACGGGTTTTTACAAAAACCACACAACGCTCGATTTCTTCGTTGAGTAGGTAATGGCGTAATAACTGGTATTTGTGGGCGGCATCATCACAAAAGTGCAATATTTGATGAATTTTAGCGCGTTCTCGGCGCGGTGAATCTACTTCAATTTGCTCAGGGTCTTCCATTACTTTTTCAGCAAAACGTAGCAAACCTGAACCTTCTAACGTGGCAGAGAATAGCGCGGTTTGGCCTCGTTCACTGGTTGCATCACTAATGGTTTCCATGTCTTTAATGAAGCCCATATCGAGCATGCGGTCGGCTTCATCAAGAATGAGAACTTCAATGGCTTGGGTATCAAACACCTTGTAGGTGATGTACTCCATTAAACGGCCCGGCGTGGCAATAACAATATCAATGTTGCCTTTAAGCTGCTCGGCGTGTACATCGTATTTAACTCCACCGGTAATATCGATGGTAGTCAGATTGGTGTGAGCAGTGGCTAAACGCGCCTGCTCGGCAACCTGCATAGCAAGTTCGCGAGTAGGGGTTAAAATAAGTACTCGTCCTGGACCTGCTTTACGGCGCGGGTAGTCCAGCAAGTGCTGAATAGCCGGCAGTAAAAACGCCAAGGTTTTACCGGTGCCTGTGGGGGCGCTAGCCAATACATCTCGACCATCAAGCATAGCTGGGATCGTTTGCTGTTGGACCATCGTCGCTTTTTGCAAGCCCATGTCGCTTACAGCGGCTAATATTTGTGAGTCTAGGTCGAGGTCTTCAAAGGTCATAAATCTACCAAGTTGTCAGGCGCCATCGACTTGAACCAAAAGCGCGGGTCATTTACATTCGCGGCATAGTATAGCGCCAAACAGGGGCAAGCAAGAAGTGATCGAACACAATCAACGACCAGGTTTTACTTTTAAGCAGTTTCACGTGGCTCATGATCAAACCGCAATGAAGGTGGGAACCGATGGGATCCTGTTAGCTGCTTGGTCGCCTCTGCATAATATTAAGCGTGTTTTAGATGTAGGAACGGGCACTGGGCTGATTAGTTTAATCTTGGCCCAGCGATTGGCTGGAGAGGTGGTTATTGATGCCATCGATATCGAAACCGATGCTTGTTCTCAAGCCCAACAAAACGTAGCACATAGTCCTTGGCCCTTGGCGGTTAATGTTCAATTACAAAGTATGCAAAACCATCGGAGCACGCAGAGCTACGATTTAGTTATTTCTAACCCACCATATTTTTCGGCTGGGCAAGTGTTTGAAGAAAAGCGCCAACAAGCCAGGCATAGCGCTAGTTTAAATGCCCAGGCGTTTTTTGCTGCGTTAGCAAAATTAGCCCATCAAAACACTCAACTGGCGGTAATCCTACCTTGTGACGTGGCCGAGCAATGGCTGCTTTTAGCTGCATTGGATGATTGGCATTTAGTGAGGCGTGCTCAAGTTCATTCTTTCGCCAATAAGCCAGCTATTCGCAGTATGTTATTACTTACTAAATCACCGGTTTCGTGTTGCCAGCAAGAGCAAATTCTTATCTATCAACAAGATAAAAGCTATTCTCCTCAGTTCGTTGATCTCTGTAGATATTTGTACCTTAAAATGTGATTTTTGTTGGCGTTGAGTTGGATCAATTATCACTAATGTAGTTCGATATACTGGTTTTATGTTTAAAAGCCATGCTATATACTTCTTTGCTTAAAATTATAAATGATTGCAATCTACAACGAGGAATACACGTGACCAAAGCACTTGGATCATGGAACACAATTAGTTTAGGGATGATGGTATTTGCCTTCTTTTTAGGCGCTGGTAACTTAATTTTTCCGCCTATGGCGGGCATGTTAGCAGGCGATAATTTGCTGTTATCGATGCTTGGCTTTTTAGTAACAGCGGTAGGTTTGCCATTGCTAGGCTTGTTGGCGATTGCTAAAGCTGGCGGCGGCATTGTTCATCTAGGTCGTTATTTGCCAAGTAAAGTGGCCAATGCTATCGCACTGGCTATTTACTTAGTGTTAGTGCCAATGTTTGGTATTCCTCGTACCTGTTTAGTGGCTTATGAGCTAGGTTTTGTACCTTTGGTAGAAAGTGCTAGCCAGCTAACCTTAATTGGCTACTCTCTGTTTTACTTTATTGCAGCACTATTCTTTATTTTACGTCGTGGCGGGCTGATCGACACCGTAGGTAAAATTATTACTCCGCTGTTGGTTATTTGTATCGCAGTGATTGGTGTGAGTGTATTTAGTGCACCGTTTGCCGAAATCGCCCCGGCTCAACAAAACTTTGCTGACATGCCATTTGGTCAAGGCTTTATCGATGGTTACAACACCATGGATGCCTTAGCTGCGCTAATGTTTGGTGTATTGATGATTGATGCGCTAAATGGCAAAGGTGTATCGGGTAAGTCTGAGCAATTTGGTTACTTGGTTAAAGCCAGTTTAATTGCCGCGGTGGGACTCACTCTGTTTTATGTTGTGCTGTTCTACTTAGGCGCAACCGCTACAGGTGTAGCGCCAGAGGCTAAAAACGGTGGCGAAATCATTGTCGCCTATGTTGGCGTGCTATTTGGTGCCAAAGGACAGTTTTTATTGTCTACGGTGGTTGGCTTAGCCTGTTTCACCACCGCTATTGGTGGTATTTCTTCGTTTTCTACTTATGTGAGTGACAATACCAAAATCTCTTACAAGCTCACGGCTATTCTAACGGCAGCGTGTTGTGCGCTGGTTGCTAACATTGGTTTGAATCAACTATTGGTTGTGTCTATTCCTATTCTGATAGGTATTTACCCGGTTGCAGTAGCATTGATTGCCTTTAATTTGTTGGTGGACTGTTTTAATCGCCCACAAATGGCGGCTCGTTTAATTATTGGTGTAGCCGCTATTTTTGGGGTACTTGATGCGATTAAAGCGGCAGGCGTAAATATGGATGCCTTTAATGTACTGCCTGGTTTCTCACAAGGTTTTGCTTGGTTATTACCCACTCTAGCGGCGGTAATGGTTAGCGTATTTGTTCGCGATAGCAAACAACAAGTGGTTGAAACCGCTTAACTGTTAAAGCGCTAGTAGCCCTGCTAGCGCTTTAGTTCTAATTATTCATCATAAAAAATCAACACAATCGGTTAGCTTACGTTTTTTTTGTTTGTCTTATCTCATTAGCTGAACGGCGGGATCTCGCATTCATTCAGCGTGGGTCATAACATGAATGATCATTAATTGCGCAGTGCAATACAAAATGGAGTTTGTCATGAAAGAAGTCCCATTTAGATGGATCGATCGCTATAACATTCATTTAAAGTTACAGGAGAAATTCCTGTTAATGTTTGCCTTTCCGATGTTGGCCTTGGTGGCCATTTTGCTTATTGTATCAAGTAATTTTGAACAGCATTTGGCGCAGGTACATTTGCAAGAAGCGCAATTGCTAAGCCAGGTGATTCAAGCCGAACCAGAGCATCTGCGCAGCGTGTTATCGCGCGCGGGGTATTCGTTACAGCAAAATACAGTGACTTCGCAACACGACGATACCTCAATATTTGATTTGTTTTCGGGATTTCAGTACGCCAGTATCGCGGCCATTTTATTTGTGGCGGGTTTGCTGTTTTATTACATCATGACCTTTATTGGTGGGGCGATGTACCAAATACACAACGCCCTAGATATGCTGGCCAAGGGTGACTTAACCTATCGTTTAAACTATTTTCCTGTACGTGATGAATTTAGCTCTATTGCCATCATTATTGATAAAGTCGCAGAGCGCGAGCATCAACTGGTAAGCGAAACCAATGCCACCAATGGCTTGGTAAAGCAGCTTTGCGAGCAACTAAGCAGTACCAGTGAACAATGCAACAGCCTTAGTGTTCAGCAGCAAGACAGGGTTGATTCGCTGGCAAGTGCTATTGAGCAAATGGTGGTCACTATTCGCAACGTTGCCGCAAACGCTAATGATACCGCCGAGCAAACCGGCCAAGCTAATCAAGCTACCAGTGACGGGCAGCAAAAAGTAGAGCTAACCGTAGACGCCATTGAGCATCTAATGAATGACGTGCAACGGGCGGAACAAGCGGTAACTCAGCTAGAACAGCGCACGCAAGATATTGGCGCAGTGGTCACCACTATTAACTCTATTTCAGAGCAAACCAACCTACTGGCCTTAAATGCGGCTATTGAAGCGGCACGAGCTGGCGAGCAAGGCCGTGGATTTGCGGTGGTGGCCGATGAAGTACGTAGTTTAGCTGGGCGCACCCAGCAAGCTACGGTAGAGATTCAATCGATGATTGAAGAGCTGCAATCTACCAGTTCCGGTTTAAGTTCTACAGTGAAAGAAAGTGTGCAGCGCGGTGAAACCAGCAAAGAGATGATGGGCGGAGTGCACCAAACTATTGCTGATATTCATCAGCGTACTGACATGGTCTCGGCAAAAATCTCTGAGATTGCTACCGCTTCCGAAGAACAAGGTGCGGTAGCCACAGGCATTTCGGATGATACTCATCAGTTGCGTGATCAAACGGTGTTGGTGACCGAACTCGTTCAAGGTTCAGACCAAGCGATTAAGTCTTTGTTAGAACAGGTAGAAGTGCTGGAATTACTGACTAAAGAGCTAAGTATTAAGCGCTAAGGTTTAGTACTCAGTTAATGCGATAACTATTCACATTGTCGTGTTAACTGAGTTCCTTTAGCTCTTGCTTTAACTGCTCACACCATTGATGAATGCGTTCATCACTTTGTTCAAACTGGTGTTCGTCGTCTAGCGCTAAACCATAGAAGAATTCTCCGTCTTCAGTAAGCGCTTTAGAAGCTTCAAATTCGTAACCTTGGTTTGGCCAAAAGCCAATAAAGTTTGCGCCAGAAGGCGCTAATTGCTCAAACAACATGCCCATTGCATCTAAAAACCATTCGCTGTAACCCATTTGATCACCCAAGCCAAACAGGGCGATGGTTTTGTTTTTTAATTCTAGGCCTTCAAGGTTGTCCCATACCGCTTCCCAATCTTCCTGTAATTCGCCATAATCCCAGGTAGAAATACCGAGGATAAGTAGCGAATAATCACTCATTTGCTGCACGTCGCAATCTTTGATGTTGAATACATCAAGGTTGTGCTCAGCAAATTCAGCTTGAATCTTTTCAGCTGCCATTTCGGTGTAACAGGTAGAAGAGCCGTAGAACAGGCCAATGCGCATGCTATGCATCCTTAAAAGCGTTGGAGAGTGCGCGGGCAGTGTACCAAAAGCCTTTAGTAACACCAATATGCTAAGTCTTAGCTTTGTAATGTAGTGAGCGAAATGCCAAGTAAGCAAGTTAAATCAAAAGCCAGCAAAATAGATAATCCGCATATCAACCGTTTTATCGAGCAACTGTGGTTTGAGCATAGCCTTGCCGAAAACACCCTTAATTCCTACCGAAACGATCTTAACCAGCTTGCCTGTTATTTACAGGGCAAACAGCTTGCGATTGAATTAGCTGAAGCATTGGATTTGCAAGGGTTTATCGCTTCGCGATTTGAGTTAGGTCAAAAGCCTGCTAGTGCGGCTAGGCAGTTATCTACCATGCGGCGTTTTTATCGTTTTTTACTGCAGGATAAAATCCGCACTACCGACCCTTGTGCATTGCTGGTTCAGCCCAAGCTGGAGAAGAAGCTCCCCGGTACCCTAAGTGAAAGTGAAGTTGAAGCCTTGTTAGATGAGCCGCAGCTCGATGATCCGATTCAACATAGAGACTTAGCCATGTTAGAGGTTTTGTATGCTACTGGATTGCGTGTTACCGAGTTAGTGAGTTTACAAATAGAACAGGTGAGTTTGCGCCAAGGTTTAGTCAGAGTTGTAGGCAAGGGCGGTAAAGAACGTTTAGTGCCTTTAGGTGAACAGGCTGTCGATGTATTAGAGCGCTATTTAAAACACGCCCGCCCAATGTTACTTAAACAAGAGAGTGATGTATTGTTTCCTAGCTTGCGTGGTAGCCAAATGACCCGGCAAACTTTTTGGCATCGCATTAAGCGTTATGCGAGTTTGGCGGGTATAAATAGTCATTTGTCGCCGCATACCTTGCGTCATGCATTTGCGACCCACTTGTTGAACCATGGTGCTGATTTGCGAGTGGTACAAATGCTGCTAGGCCATAGTGATTTGTCTACTACGCAAATCTACACCCATGTTGCTAATGAGCGTTTACGCTCGGTGTACCAGCAGCATCATCCGCGCGCTTAAATGCGCTAGTAAGCGCTTTGTAATTAAAATTTTTGCATTTAAGCCATAGAGACGGTAAGTTTTGCTGTGTTTGCACGGTCTGCTTAAACACCCCTAATTCGGAGAAGATTTAATGAAATTATCCAAGGCCTTACTGTTGTCGATGAGTTTATTCGGCCTGAGCCTAAATAGCGCGTGGAGTGAAGACGCAGCCCAGTTAAGCGCTGTTAAACTAGATACCAGTAAAACCCAACATGTCATTGAAGCACGTTTAGGGGTAAGTATTGACTCCATTGCTGAAACGCCCCTGGCGGGAATATATGAAGTAGCCACCAGCCAAGGTTTATTTTACGTAAGCTCAGACGGAAACTATTTACTGCAAGGTAGCTTGTTTGATTTAGTGAACCGGATAAACCTAACCGACCAAAGTATGTCTAAGGTGCGTTTAACACAACTGGCTAGCTTTGAAGATGACATGATTGTATTTAAAGCTAAGGATGAAAAACACGTTATTACGGTGTTTACCGATACGAGTTGTGGCTATTGTCGTAAGCTGCATAACGAGCTTTATACTTATAGAGATAAGAACCCAGAAACCAATAAAGTGGAAGACCTTCCAGGTTACACCGACTTGGGTATTACCGTTCGTTACTTAGCTTTCCCACGTGGTGGAGTGGAGTCACCAGTGTATGGTGAAATGCAAAGCGTATGGTGCGCCGATGATAAAACGACGGCTATGAGCGCAGCTAAAAATGGTAGCAACGTAGCACGTAGTAGCTGCGATAATACGGTATTAAAACAGTATCAATTAGGCGAAGCTTTTGGAGTACGTGGCACGCCAGCTATGGTATTGGAAGATGGCACTATGTTACCAGGCTACCGCCCACCTGCTGCTTTGCTTGAGTATTTAGAGCGCGGCTAAACATTAAGCGCCTGTAATTGGGCTCCTGCTTTTTAATTAGAGCGGAGCCTTTTTTATTTACTTCAAAAAAGAGTAAACCAACCGTGTTATTACGCCGCAGAGAAGACCTAGATACCCAAGCATTACCCAAAGACTGGCCAGAGCTGATAAAGCAGGTTTATGCACGCCGTGGTGTAAAAACTGCAGCCGACGTAGAGCGTCGAGCGCAAGCTTTGTTGCCGTTTCAAGGTTTACAAGGCATGGATGATGCGGTGAATTTACTCATCGAAAATCTCAGCGTAAGAAAGAAGATAGTGATTGTGGGTGACTTTGATGCCGATGGCGCTACGAGTACCGCGCTGTTAATGGCGGGATTGCCACAGTTTGGTTTTCGCCCGGTAGACTTTTTAGTGCCTAATCGTTTTGAGTATGGCTATGGTTTAAGCCCTGAGATTGTAGAGTTGGCTGCCGCTAAGGGCGCCGAGCTTATCATTACCGTTGATAATGGCATCTCGAGTATTAGCGGTGTAGAAAAAGCCAGTGCCTTGGGGATCCCGGTATTAATTACCGATCACCACTTACCTGGGGAGCAACTCCCCAAAGCAGCAGCGATTGTTAACCCTAATTTGTCGGCTTGTGCTTTTCCTAGTAAAAATTTAGCCGGTGTGGGCGTTGCTTTTTATTTGCTAATGGCGCTGCGCAGCAAAATGCGTGAACAAGATTTGTTTGCAAAACAAGGTTTGCAAGAACCTAACATTGCCAGCTTATTGGATTTGGTGGCGCTTGGCACGGTAGCTGATGTAGTCCCTTTAGACAGCAATAACCGTATTTTGGTACACCAAGGCTTGCAGCGTATTCGAGCGGGTGCGTGTCGCCCTGGCATTCAAGCCTTAATTGAAGTATCTGGCAGAAATAAAGCCAATATGGTGGCCAGTGATTTAGGGTTCGCTATTGGTCCACGTTTAAATGCTGTGGGTCGCCTAGATGACATGAGCTTGGGTATTCACTGTTTACTGAGTGACGATATTCATCATGCTCGCCAGTTAGCTAGCGAAATGGATAGCCTGAACAGCGAGCGTAAAGATATTGAACAAAGCATGCAGCAGGAAGCGCTGATTAGTGTGAATGAGCTGAGCTTAGATGCCGAATCACTCCCTAAAGCCTTGTGTTTATATCAAGCAGATTGGCACCAGGGTGTGGTGGGATTGGTGGCTTCGCGTATTAAAGAAAAGTATTACCGCCCAGTGTTTGCGTTTGCCGATGGCGATAATGGCGAGGTGAAAGGCTCGGGTCGCTCCGTTGCGGGGGTTCATTTACGTGATTTGTTAGAGCGTATTGATACTCAGAATCCTGGTTTAATTAGCAAGTTCGGTGGCCACGCTATGGCTGCGGGGTTATCGTTGCCGCAAGCGCGCTTTGCTGAGTTTAAAGCGTGCTTAGAAAATACCGCGAAAGATTTTATAGATGAAGAGTGTCTTACTCATATGCTGCTTAGTGATGGCGAGCTGCTACCCGAGCAATTGGTACTCGGTTTTGCTGAAATGCTCAGGGAATCAGGTCCTTGGGGGCAAGGCTTTCCTGAACCATTATTTGATGGCGAATTCGAGCTTTGTGCGCAACGGGTAGTAGGCGAGAAACACTTAAAAATGAGTGTAAAGCTGCCCGGCATGTCGCAAGAAATAGATGCTATAGCATTTAATGTGGATCGAAGTATTTGGCCAAATGCCAGCCTAAAACAGGTGCAGTTGGTTTACAAATTAGATGTAAATGAATTTAGAGGGCGCCGCAGTGTGCAGTTAATGATTGAGCATTTAGCGCCACTGTAAGTTGCTCGTTATTGGAGAATGAAATAAATGTCTGAATCACTCATCGTTATTTGCCCTAGTTGTAACGCAGGTAATCGTTTGCCTCAATCGCGTATTGGCGAACAGGCTAAATGTGGGAAATGCAGTGAAGCCTTATTTAAGGGCGAGCCGATAGATACGGATGAAGCAGGTTTTGCACGCCATATTGGTGGTGAGTTACTCGTTATCGTCGACTTTTGGGCACCTTGGTGTGGCCCATGTAAAAGCATGGCCCCAGCCTACGAACAAGTGGGCAAGCAGTTTGCTCACCAAGCACAGTTTTTAAAAGTGAATACTGAAGAGCAACAAGCCTTAGCGCAGCGCTATCAAATTCGCTCTATTCCCACATTGATGTGCTTTAAAAGCGGTAAACTGCTCGGACAACAAGCAGGGGCTTTACCTGCCCAAGCTATGCAGCAATGGATTGAGCAGTTTGTGTAATGAGTCAAAGCTGTATCTAGATAAAATGCCCAGCACATCGCTGGGTATAGTTTAGTTAGTTGGTCGTTAAGTTATGAAGGTGAGTGATGGCTTTAATCGCATTATCGAAAGAAAAGGCAACATTGGGCTCGGTGAGCAAAAGTGTTTCTAAGCTTTCGGGCTCAACTAATACAGCTTGGTGAATAGCACCATTGTAATCAATTAGGGCCCAGTCTATTGCCATGTAAGCGCCCGCATACTCGTAGGGAGAGTTAATTCTTACAATAGCTAAATTAGCTACAGTGTCATGTTTTACTGTCCAGCGACTATCACCTATCTCGATGGTATCGTCGCCTATCAACACGTAGTTAACTTGCCCAGGAAGAATCAATTCAGCAATTTACTCTAAAGTTTTTCCCTCGATAGAACCATTGCTGATGAAGCTCTCTTCGTCACTGACATCCACCATAATTAAGGGAACGGTAGGATAAGACACCATTTTGTAGCCATATCCTGCAAAGTTAGCGTCATCCCAGGTCCAGGGGACATCGCTAATGTTTAGCGCAGCATTTAATGCGCCTTGTTTAGATAGATCAACTTGCTCTGCGTAGATTTTAAAATTAACGTCCAAAATAGCACTGGATACTAACAAGTAATCATCAACCACTTGCATGTCATCGCCGTCATTAAAGAACTCTGTTTCAGGAAGAATATTCCATGACGTTCCATTCCAAACATTTGAGGTAAGTGAACTTGTCTCCGACTGCTGCTCTTCAAAAGTGTTGTCACTCATCGAATAAGCAATGGAGTAAGGCTGAGGATCTTGGGCAAATACTTCGATATTGATGGTATCTTCATCAAAATGGTTGAGCGGATCGTTGGAGACGTTAGCGATGTAGCTTTCATCCCAGCTTAATATCTGTTGGTACTGCTCTAAGCTCAACCTGTTAGGTGAAAACTCACCAGGAGTAGTCGGGGGCGTAGTGGGTTTGTTTGCGATTGGCGTTCCATCATCACCTCCGCCACATCCTGCCAAGGTTAAACTGATTGCTATCGTTATGGCACTTAAGGTTTTATTCATGTTTATTCCGTTAATACTTCGAATGACGTCATTGTCTTAGATTCAAAAAACGCACGATAATGACATAAAAGTTATTAGCTGGTCTATTGTTTTGTAAGATGGTTAGTGGTGGCGTTATGTGAGGCGATAGAACTAGGCAAGATTACAAAAATGGGCTGATAAGTAAGTGACTTAGCAGCGACAGACTAACTATTGGCTATTGTTTTTCATTAGCAGCAAGGTCAGTACTATTTTACTCGGTACCATCAGTAATAAACCCAGACCAATAGTAACGGCGATAATCTGCACACCACGAACGCCCATTGATACGCTAATGTTGGAAAATAGTGCTAAACCCACGCCCAGTATCACTAACGCTAAACCTATAGCGATTACGATATACAACAAATATGTCCAAGCCTTTTGAGTCATTGCTAGTGTCTATGGTTTGAGCGATGACGACTATTATTGAGCAGTAAAATTTGGTGTGCTTTGCGCTAGCGCAGGCTAAGGCTGATTGCTTACAACCTCAAATTTCCCCTTGCTGCTTATGGTATCTAATACTGCAATGTTGTCTTGCCATAATAGCTTCCCTTCCACTCGCCAGCGGGAGTTTAAGTTTGGATTGCTGGCCGCTGGAGCGATAATAATCACCGAGAGAGCTTGGTTGGGTAAAACTTTAGCATGTATATAGAGGGTATTGTCTTGTAATGGGCTAATACCTTTCACCACAATGCTTCCTTCTGCCCAAGCTGCAGTTTGACTGCTTAGTGCTTGCTCTAGGGCTAGTTTAGGGAGTTTCTTAAATGGGCTGGCTGGGGCCCAAGTGTAGTAGCAAAACAAAGCAATTAATAAGGCTAATACAAAAGGGATGCGTTTATCGATGACTCGAGGATCTTTTACCATTTTTCTCACTTATAACGTCATATTACTTAGTCCAGCATAACTGAGTTTTAGGCACTTAGCGCCCACCAGTTACATCCAAAATACTACCAGTTACGTAAGACGCTTTATCTGAAATAAGCCAAGCGATCGCTTCGGCTATTTCTTCTGGCTCGCCGCCTCGCTGTAGTGGAATTGCACTTCTTAATCGCTCAATACGATTTGGCTCGCCACCATCTGCATGCATTTCTGTGTGTATAAACCCAGGACGAACACCATTTACGCGTATTGCTTGCTCGGCTAATTCGAGAGATAAGCCTTTGGTTAGCGTATCTATGGCACCCTTGCTTGCTGCATAGTCAATGTATTCAAAAGGCGAACCTACACGAGCCGCAGCTGAAGATACATTAACAATGCTTCCTCCAGATCCGCCATGGCTAGTTCCCATTCTTTTAATCGCGTATTTACAGCACATGAATGCACTCGTGACATTAACGCTAAAAAGCTGATTAATTCGCTGAGCGTTCATTGCTTCAAGCCGCATTTGAGGAAACAACATTGCGGCGTTGTTGACTAGCGCGTTGATTGGCCCAAGCTGCTGATCTATATGATTAAAAAGTTGCTCAACTTGGTGTTCATCACTGATATCCGCTCTTATGGCAATGGCGGTACCTCCTGTAGATTGAATACGTTCTACGACCTCTGATGCTGCGGCTTGGTTTTTCTTATAGTTGATACATACCGAATAGCCTTGTTCAGCGAGCAAACATGCCGTGGCTGCGCCTATTCCTCTGCTCGAACCGGTCACTAAAGCAACCTTGCTCATCCATGCTCTCCTTCGCTTCAACATTTTATTCTATGCTAGCAAGCTTAACACCTTAACTGAATAGCGTTACAGCTCGTATTAAGTGGCGAACCTTCGAACTATTGTGCGAGACATTTGAGTGTGAAGCATTGGTTTTAAGCCTAAACCTTTCTAGACTCAAGCCACTTATTGTTACTTGAAGAGATTTATTATGGATATTACCTTTGACCTTGCCCGTGCATTGACTGAAAAAGCTTTAGGCCTTGCTAGTGAGAAACAAGCAAGTATTGCGGTAGCAGTAGTAGATGCACATGGTGAGTTAGTGAGTTTTGCGCGTATGGATGGTGTCGCATTTCATGCTGCGGTGTTGGCCCAGAATAAAGCCTATACGTCGGCGCGTGACCGCCAACCTACCGCCAATTTAGCTGCTTGGGCTCAAGAAACTGGCAAAGATATGGGCTATTGGAGTGATGCTCGTTTTACAGGTATTCAAGGCGGCGTGCCAATTTATCAACATGACCAAGTGGTTGGAGCGCTAGGTATTAGTGGCATGAGTGAGCAAGATGACGCTACTTTAGCTCAAGCCGCAATCGATACCTGCGTTTAATTCAGATCAAACTTTTGTCACGAAGCGCAGATCTTTAATTTGCGCTATTGATTAATCTCTCATATTATTCCCCGTTAATCTTATCCGTCAACTCGCCTATAGATTGTCTTAAAGGCGTAATAGGCTTGAGTAATAGTCCTTAATCTTGGTGAGTTTTAAGGTTTACTTTTCTTTAACACTTGAGAAACGTAGGTTTACCTATAGCTTAGTCATTTTATTTGGATACAAAGTGGCAACAGCTTTGCTTGGTTAGATTAGGCATTTAGCTGCCCACCTATTGGGCATGGCTGCTTTGGTAGTTACAGCAATGAAATACAGGGAAGTAATATGATTGTTCAAATTAACAGGCTTTTAAATCAATTTCTTAAAATGAGCTTGGTTACGTCGCTGTTGTTATTAACTGCTTGTATAGATGAAGAGGAAGAAGTATCTCCTGTACCTAACTCCGATGCAGCAGTGCAGGTTAAAAACTTGCGCCTACAAGAAGGTACTACAGAGCTTGCCGTTGGTGACTCCTCTCAGTTGGTTGTTAATGCTGACTACAATAATGGTACTACCAAGCCTTTGCCTAAATCAGGCCTTATTTGGCGCTGTGAAGGCTTTGCTGTAGATATTAGTTCAAGTAGTGAAGTGAGTGCTGTCAAAGCTGGTGAGTCAAACTGCATTGTTTCATTTAGTATGTTGCAACTCGCAGTAGATTTTGTCGTCGCAGCAAATGATAATCCGACTTCACCAGGAGAAGGTGATACGACTTCACCAAGTGATGTTCGCAAGCTTCGTTTAGGTGCTGGGGAAACATCTTTGAAAGAAGGTGACACCTCTCAATTAGTTGTTAACGGTGTTTATGCTGATAATTCAACTACGCCTATAGCAAACTCTGAGCTTGTTTGGCAATGTGATAGCCCAGCAGTGAATATTAGCGCCACTAGCTTCTTAAGTGCATATAAAGCTGGCGAGTCTATTTGTAAAGTCAGTTGGAACGCGTTGACGCTCTCTGTAAACTTCGTAGTAACAGCCAGTGAAGTCCTACCTGATTTTATTAGTACCATTCCTCAAGGGCATTTGATTCTTCCTTTGGCTACTAAGCAAGACATTAAGCTTACCGGATACTTCTCCAATGGCACCAGTGAGTCTGAGCCTTCTGACGCAACATTGAGCTGTGATACTAGTAACGTTAGTTTAAGTGCAGAGAATGTGTTGACCACCGAGAGTGTTGGCCAAGCCACTTGTACCGCTACTTGGAAAGAAAAGACTGCTCAGCTTCTGGTCACTGTGGTTGATTCTGCCGCTACCCAACGTAAACTGTCTCTGGCTTTCCTCGACCACCTACGTTTTTCCGATGAAGATTACAGTAAATTCACTGCTTGGGTAGATAAAGCGGTGGAAGGTAAACCAGGTTATGGCTTTTCACCGACAGACGCCATTTATATGTACTACCTAACCCAAGATAAAAAGTATATTGATTTAGCGATTGCAGATGTCGAAGCGCAAGTGGTTGCAGCTGAAGCCAAAATGGCTGCTAATGAGAAGCCTGCTGTTAGTGCAGATTCTTACCTACATGTTGGTAACTACATTTCTAAGCTAGCTTATGCTTATGACTATGGTTACGAGTTACTTAGTGAGAGTCAGCGAAAACGATGGGAAAACTACGCCGAACAAGCGATTTGGAATGTGTGGAATCATAAAGATGCGGAATGGGCGGGTAATTCCTTTTCATGGAGCGGTTGGGCGACTACTAACCCAGGCAATAATTACCATTTTAGTTTCCTGAAGGCGACTATAACTTGGGGGGTGGTTACTCAAAATGACACATGGTTAAACCTTTTAAGCAACGATAAACTGCCAAAGTTGGTAGCGTACTATGACCAATTTGAGAAAGGTGGTAGTCGAGAAGGAACCGGTTATGGTGTTGCTCAGCGCGATCTGTTTGAATTGTACCAAATATGGAAAGATTCAAGTGGCGAAGACCTTTCAGCCCAGTCTGTTCATTCTAAGGAGACTATCGATTACTGGATACACGCAACCACTCCTCCCCTAGAAATGTTTGCCCCGATTGGCGATCAGTCTCGAGTTTCTAAACCAAAGTTATTTGACTACCATGAAAACTTGATACACCGAGCTGCATCTTTAAATATTGGTACAGATGAAGCTAAACGCGGTAAGTGGTGGCTAGATAATAACTCAGTAAATCCAATTGTTTATGGGTTTAACTTAGATACCACATTGCTACAGCAAGAGCTTAATCAACTAAAACCAACCGAGTTGGTATATCACGCGACCGGTGCTGGGCACTTGTTTGTTAGATCTTCTTGGGAAACCGATGCTACTTGGCTATCTGCAGTCGCGGGTATTTATGATGAGTCTCATGCCCACCGTGATCAAGGTTCGTTCAGTTTGTATAAAGATGATTGGTTAGCGGTAACACAAAACATTTGGTCACACAGTGGCATCCATCAAGAATCTGAAGTACATAACATGGTGCGTTTTGTCGAAGATGGTGAAACCATTTTGCAAAAACGCCGTACTGAAGCGACCATGGATTACACAGTTAATGGCGCTGAAACTATTATCAACATGGATTTAAGCCAAATCTATGCGGCTTATGATTCAGTGACGTCATGGCAGCGCAAGATTAACTTCACTGCAAACCGAGTACTGGTAAGTGACCAGTGTGTTGTAGCTGACAGTGTGTCGGCTATTTGGCAAATTAACCTTCCTGTAGAGCCCATTGTTAATAATGATGGCACCATAACTGCTGGTAATTTACTTATTACTCCTATTGCCCCCGCTAATCCTTCACTAAATATTGTGAACTGGCAGGATGTGAATGAGAAAGAGTATAAAGATCCACATTATAAGTTAGAGCTGCAAGGCGCTGGCTGTAACTATCAAGTACAGTTAGATGTATTGAATTAATCATCTAAACAGTAGATAAAAATAGGGAGCCGATATGGCTCCTTTTTTTATTGTTTGATAGTTATTATTACGCAGCGAAGCTACTTGTAACCACTCTCTCTTAAGCGCTTATAAACAGTGTTTCGGCTTACACCAAGCTGCTGAGCGGTTTTAGATATGTTGCATGATAGGGATTGATAAACCGCAACAATATCTTGAGTGCTGGAGCTTTTAGTTGGGTGTTCGGCGTCGTTGCTGAGCGGTTCTGCAGAAGGCGTAAAGGCTTCCACATTGTTATTCTTGCTGTCTAAGTCAGCAAAGAAATCATCGGGTAAGTGTTGAAAATCGATGGCTTGATTGTCAGACATGGCCTGTGCAATTTGAATCACGCTGACCAACTGGCGAATGTTACCTGGCCAAGGGTGCTGGCAGAAACTCTGCATAGCACGTTCGGTAATTAAGCCATCTTGTGGCGTCTCAGCGTAATAATTAAGTAAGAACTGAATCAAGTGTTGGCGGTCACTGCGGTGGCGTAACGCAGGTAACTCTATGTTTAAACCGCTGACCCGATAATATAAATCTTGGCGAAAACCGCCGGCTTCTACCTCATCTTTTAAATTACGATTAGTCGCCGATACCAGTTTAAAATCTACAGGGTATGACTCAGTGCTGCCCAATGGGTTAACGCGGCGCTCCTGCAGTACGCGCAATAATCTAGCTTGCACATTTAAGGGCATGTCGCCAATTTCGTCTAAAAACAAAGTGCCTTTATCAGCTTTACGTATTAAGCCAATATACCCCTTATTGCTTGAACCTGTGAACGCCCCTTTTTCATAACCAAATAGCTCTGACTCGACCAACTCTTGGGGAATAGCAGCGCAATTTACCGTTACCATATTTTGTTTACTACGCAGGCTAGATTGGTGCAGCGCTTTTACAAACACTTCTTTGCCTACACCGGTTTCGCCGCGGATCAATATTGGGATCTCTTTATCAACAATACGCTTACTTTGTGCCACGGCTTTCGCCATTACCGGATCGCCGAGGTTGAGGTCATCTAACAAGAACGGCTGTTTCTTATCGCCTTGCTGGCTATCTGTGTTGGTATCAGTTTTCAACAGCGTCCTAAAGTCTAAGACCCTAGGTTTAGCTTGTTTAGGTTTGTGTAAAATGCCATGCACTCTAAATTGCTGACAGGTGAGCAAAGGAACTTGAAAGCTCTCTGGCTGGTTAATGAGCTGGCTCACGCTTATGTCGAATAATTCACTGATATTTACCAGTTTTAAATCTGTTGCTAGCACCAGCTCTGCTCTGCGATTGGCTGAGATAACGAGTCCATTCTCGTCAAATACAATCAATGCAGACCATTGGCTATCTATGTTTTCGGGGCTGGTATTAAAACGCAGTAAAAAGTGTTCACTGTTAAAGTGGGAGATAATGAGTTGGTTTTCTACCGCTTGTGACATGATTTTTACCATGCCTAAGGTATGAGATTCAGGTAGGTAGGTATCACTAGAGATATCGATTACGCCAACCATTTCTCGGTCCACTCCAAAAATAGGTGCAGCAGATCCGGTCATAAATCGATTGGCCACCAAAAAGTGCTCATCGTGATGAATTTGCACCACACTCCCTGTTTTTAGTGCGGTACCAATTGCATTAGTTCCTAATGCCGGTTCTTGCCAGCCGGTACCTGGAGCAAAAATCTCTTGGTGTTGTTGCTTAAAGCGCTGCTCCCCCCAGCTTTTTAATACGTAGCCTTGGTGATCTGCCAGCATTACTTGGCTGTTGCTGTTAGCTAAAAGGTTCTCGTAATAAGGCAAAACTTGGTGATGGGTGGTTTCTAACAGTTGATGATGCTGCTCTAACAAGCAAGACAAATCGCCCGCAGATTTATGTTCAACCTCCGGCTCACTGTGGTGGCTTAACCCCAAGTCTCGGCAACGCTGCCAAGAGTGTTTGATTAGTGCTTCATGCTCCAAATACCACTGAGTTTTTTCGCTCATTTTCGTCCTTTAATCAGCATCACATCAGTAAACGTGAACTTGATCAGGGCTGAACTTTCGCATACGAACATTATTTGGTCAAAACTGATTAACAAAATGTTCACATTGATCACGTTTTATGAACATGTTTAATTTCAATAAAAGCTTTAGTTAAAATTAAACCCTTTTAAATCAGTATCTTGATGAATTATTGAATGTGGCACGGCTCTAGCAATTATCTTCGTAGATTTGCGATTGTGAACACAGCGCGAACATTGTTTAGCGCTAAGTAAAAGGAGAGCCCCCACCCATGTCACTGACATTGGAAAACGTTACACGGATGGTTGACGGTCAATACTACATAAATCAAGCCAGTCTCAACTTTGAGCCGGGGTCGTTTAATGTATTACTTGGTCGCACCTTATCGGGCAAAACCAGCTTGATGCGATTAATGGCGGGTTTAGATAAACCCAATACTGGTCGAGTACTGATGAACGGATTAGATGTCACCGGAGTGTCGGTACAAGAACGAAATGTATCGATGGTGTATCAGCAGTTCATTAATTATCCCAACATGACGGTTTACGACAACATTGCTTCACCTTTGCGTTTAGCTAACGAATCGGAAACGCTGATTAACAAGAGGGTGATGGAAACAGCAGAAATGCTGCACATTACTTCTTACCTATCGCGTTTGCCTTTAGAGCTTTCTGGCGGCCAGCAGCAGCGTACAGCCATGGCAAGAGCCTTGGTAAAAGATGCCGACATTATTTTATTTGATGAGCCTTTGGTGAACTTGGATTACAAGTTACGTGAAGAGCTGCGCCAAGAAATGCGAGATTTGTTTGCTCAACGCAATACCATTGCGGTGTATGCCACTACCGAACCTAATGAGGCTTTAGCTCTAGGCGGTACCACCACCATATTGCATGAAGGGCGCATTATTCAAAGTGGCCCCACTGCTGAAACCTACCATTCGCCGTGCAATGTAACAGCTGCGGCGTTGTTTAATGAGCCACCGATTAATCTCATCACCGGCAAAATGAGCGCCACTGAAGTGACCTTTGATGACAAAGTGCATTTTCCTCTTAATGCTGACTTAAAAGCCTTGGGCGAGGGGGATTATCAGTTTGGTATTCGACCAAGCCATTTGAGTTTATTGCCTAAAAATGACGATGATCTAGAAATCTCGGTGCAAGTTGAGTTGGCTGAGATTTCGGGCTCCGAAACCTTTTTACATGTACGTAATGAGCACTTCCAATTGGTGCTGCATTTATCTGGCGTGCATTCCTACCATGTGGACGAAAAAATAAAAATCTATGTGCCTACCCACAAATTACACGTGTTTAACGGTGACGGGCAACTAATTCAGGCTTCGAGCCGTCGTATTGAGGACCATTATCATGGCTGAGATCCAACTTAAATCACTGGCTCACTGCTATGACAAGCAAGCAGACGAACCACTCTATGCCATTAGAGAGATGAATCATGTGTGGCAAAAGGGCGGAGCATACGCGTTGCTTGGGCCATCGGGTTGCGGAAAATCAACCTTGCTCAATATTATTTCTGGTCTGCTAGAACCCTCGGACGGGGAGGTTTTATTTGATGGGGTGAGGGTGAACGACATTCCGCCGCAAGAGCGCAACATTGCTCAGGTATTCCAGTTTCCAGTGGTGTACGACACGATGACGGTATTTGATAACTTAGCCTTTCCGCTGCGCAATATGGGCGCTAGCAAGGCCAAAGTGCAATCTAAAGTAGGGGAAATTGCTGAGATCCTCGATCTCACCGCGGTGCTCAATAAAAAGGCTGCCAACCTAAGCGCCGATGAAAAACAAAAGGTGTCGATGGGGCGTGGCTTGGTACGTGATGATGTATCAGCAATTTTGTTTGATGAACCGCTCACAGTCATTGACCCACACCTTAAGTGGAAGTTGCGCCGGAAGCTCAAGCAAATTCATGAGCAGTTCAACATTACCATGGTTTACGTGACTCACGATCAGCTAGAAGCCTCAACCTTTGCCGACAAAATTGCCGTGATGTACAACGGCCAAGTGGTGCAGTTTGGCACCCCGCGAGAGCTGTTTGAGCAACCTAACCATACCTTTGTAGGCTACTTCATTGGCAGCCCAGGGATGAACTTGATGGAAGTTGAGCGTTGCGAGCAAGGTGTGTGTTTTGGGCCACAACAAATTGCCTTAAGTCCAGTCGAGATGGCTGCGGTAAACGCAAGTCAGTCCAATAACCTAAAAGTAGGTATTCGCCCTGAGTTTGTGCATGTATGGGACAAGCCTAATGGCGATGCTTACCAAGCTGAAGTGTTGTTCGTAGAAGACCTAGGCACCTACAAAATCCTCAGTTTAAAGCTGGGTGAGCAGGTGATTAAAGCCCGCTTACAAGAAGACCAACGCGTACCGCAGCAACATGCCTACATTAGCTTTCCCGAACAATGGTTGATGCTGTACATCGATGAATACTTGGTAGCCAAGGAAGACAATCATGATTAAACCCTATACCAACAAAGCGTGGTACTTGGTCTTGCCAGTATTTGCGCTGGTGGCTTTTAGCGCCATCATCCCCTTGATGACGGTGGTGAACTACTCGATTCAGGATATTTTTGATGCCAATACTCGCTATTTTGTGGGCACCGAATGGTATCGAGAAATCCTTAACGATACTCGCTTGCACGATTCACTGGTTCGACAGTTTATTTTCTCTGGCTCGGTATTGTTAATTGAAATCCCATTGGGCATTTTAGTGGCGTTAATGATGCCTGCTCGCGGCCCTGGTTCGGTAGTGTGCTTGCTGGTATTGGCCTTGCCTTTGTTGGTTCCTCTGAATGTGGTAGGCACCATTTGGCAAATTTTTGGGCGGGCTGATATTGGTTTATTTGGCTGGGCCTTAAATAGCCTTGGTATCAACTACAACTATGCGGCAAACCCCATGGACGCTTGGTTTACCGTGTTGCTGATGGACGTATGGCACTGGACTTCGCTGGTGGCTTTGCTGTGTTACTCAGGCTTGCGGGCCATTCCTGATGCTTACTACCAAGCGGCGCGAATCGACCGTGCGTCAAACTGGGCGGTATTTCGTTTTATTCAGCTTCCTAAACTTAAAAACGTGCTGCTGATTGGCGTGTTATTGCGCTTTATGGACAGCTTTATGATTTACACCGAACCCTTCGTGCTCACCGGTGGCGGCCCGGGTAACTCCACCACATTTTTAAGCCAAACCCTAACCAAAATGGCTGTAGGTCAATTTGATATCGGTCCGGCAGGCGCGTTTTCCATCATTTATTTCTTAATCATCTTGTTAGTCAGCTGGCTGTTCTATACCGCCATGACCCATAACGACGGTAAGTAAGCACTAGCGAAAGGATGCAACTATGAACATTAAAAAAACACTAGGAATGGGCGCTTACATCTTGTTCCTACTGTTACCGATTTATTGGTTATTGATTATGTCGTTTAAGAGTAATCAGGAAATTTTGGGCGGCTTAAGTTTTTGGCCTGAACATTTCACGTTGGCTAATTACATCACTATTTTCAGTGACGCCAGTTGGTACATGGGCTACGTCAACTCAATTTACTACGTGTCGCTAAACATGGTGATTACCTTAGCGGTGGCATTACCCGCGGCTTATGCCTTCTCGCGGTTTCGTTTTATCGGCGACAAGCACCTGTTTTTTTGGCTGCTTACCAACCGAATGGCGCCTCCGGCGGTATTTTTGCTGCCCTTCTTTCAGCTTTATTCGTCGGTAGGTTTGTTCGATACCCACATTGCAGTGGCCTTGGCGCACTGCCTATTTAATGTGCCGTTGGCGGTGTGGATCCTCGAAGGTTTTATGTCTGGTGTACCAAGAGAAATTGATGAAACCGCCTACATCGACGGTTATAGCTTTCCGCGTTTCTTCGCCAGAATCTTCATTCCACTAATCCGCTCTGGCATTGGTGTCACCGCCTTCTTCTGTTTCATGTTTAGTTGGGTGGAGCTGCTACTGGCGAGAACTCTCACCTCGGTAGACGCGAAACCCATTGCCGCAGTAATGACTCGCACCGTCAGCGCCTCGGGCATTGATTGGGGCGTGCTCGCGGCAGCAGGCGTATTAACCATTTTACCTGGCGTATTGGTTATCTGGTTTGTGAGAAACCATGTGGCGAAAGGTTTTGCCCTCGGACGGGTATAGGAGAAACAACATGAATTGGATGGCTTGGACGACTCCATCAGCATTATTTTTTACCGGCATTGGCTGCATTTTGTTTGCCATGACTTGCTGGGAACTAAAGAGCCCTTGTGTGGCACGTAAAGGGTTTTTACCGATCACTACCACCCGTGGTGACCGATTGTTTATTGGTTTATTAAGCAGTGCGTTTATTCATCTTGGTTTTATTGGGATGACTGAACTGAGCATTTGGTTACCGTTTTCGGTAGCGGTGGTGTGGCTGTTTATTGTGATGAAATGGGGGTGACCTGCACACAATTTGAGAGCAAAAAAGGATGTGCGAAGGCATCAGTAGATGCCGCAGAAAAAACAACATGCACTTTAAAAACAAAAGGAATGAAGAAATGCCCTACAATAAAAAATCAATGTTTAAGCTAGCTCGCCTTAGCGTGGCAATGGTTATTGCCGGCTGCAGTAGCGTAGCCTTAGCAGATCAATACAGTGATGCCGCCAAACAGTGGGTAGGTGATGAATTTACACCTTCTACGCTAAGTCAGCAGCAGCAAATGGATGAGATGGCATGGTTTACAGAAGCGGCAAAACCATTTCGCGGTATGGAAATTAATGTTGCTTCAGAAACCATTACCACCCATGAATATGAAAGTAAGACCTTAGCCAAGGCGTTTTTCGAGATTACTGGGATCAAGGTTAATCATGACTTGATTCAAGAAGGTGACGTAGTAGAAAAACTGCAAACGCAAATGCAGTCGGGTCGTAATATTTATGATGCCTACGTAAACGATTCAGATTTAATTGGTACTCACTTCCGTTACGGTAAAGTGGTGCCTATTAGTGACTTTATTAAAGGTGAGGGTAAAGATGTCACCCTCCCAACTCTAGATTTAGAAGACTTTATCGGTCTGAGTTTTACCACCGGCCCAGATGGCAAAATCTATCAACTGCCAGATCAACAGTTTGCCAACCTCTACTGGTTCCGTGCCGATTGGTTTGAGCGCACCGACTTAAAAGAGAAGTTTAAAGCGGAATACGGCTACGAGTTAGGAGTACCACTTAACTGGTCTGCCTATGAAGACATTGCTGAATTCTTCTCAGAAAAAGTAAAAACCATTGATGGCGAACGTGTTTATGGCCACATGGATTATGGTAAAAAAGATCCTTCACTCGGTTGGCGCTTTACCGATGCTTGGTTATCTATGGCGGGTGCGGGCGACAAAGGCATTCCTAACGGTGTGCCGGTTGATGAATGGGGCATTCGGGTAGAAGGCTGTAACCCTGTAGGCTCAAGCGTAGAACGTGGTGGTGCCACCAATGGCCCTGCGGCAGTTTATGCCACAGCTAAATACGTAGAATGGCTTAAAAAATACGCGCCACCAGAAGCCCCCGGCATGACCTTTGGCGAAGCTGGCCCAGTACCTGCGCAAGGTAGCGTAGCCCAACAAATCTTCTGGTACACCGCCTTTACCGCCGATATGACCAAACCCGGATTACCAGTCGTGAATGAAGATGGCACGCCAAAATGGCGCATGGCTCCTTCGCCGCGCGGCCCATACTGGGAAGAGGGCATGAAGCTGGGTTATCAAGATACCGGCTCATGGACGTTCCTAAATTCAACGCCGCTAGACAGACGCCAAGCTGCTTGGTTGTATGCCCAGTTTGTGGTGTCTAAATCAGTATCGCTTAAGAAAACCTTGGTGGGCTTAACGCCTATTCGTGAGTCAGACATTAACTCGCAAGCAATGACCGACGCCGCGCCTAAGCTAGGTGGTTTGGTGGAGTTTTACCGCAGCGATGCACGGGTACAATGGACACCAACCGGTACCAACGTGCCAGACTATCCAAAACTGGCACAGCTTTGGTGGCAATACGTGGCAGAAGCGGCCAGTGGTGAGAAAACCCCACAACAAGCAATGGACGGCCTAGCTGCCGCACAAGACAAAGTGCTAACACGCTTAGAGCGCAGCGGTGCGCAAGGCGAGTGTGGTCCTAAGCTTAATCCCAAGCAAGACGCCTCTTACTGGCTAAACCAACCTGGCTCACCTAAAGCCAAGTTAGCCAACGAGAAGCCGCAAGGTAAAACCATTGCTTATAAAGATTTAATCGCCCAATAAGCAAATCAGTAAATCAAAAGACCCAGCCTTGGCTGGGTCTTTTTGTTAGTGATTAAGTTCGAGCAGCGGGTTACTTGTTTGTGAATAGAACACTTTAAGTGACGAAGTGAGAAAGTTTAAAGTGACTCTGACCCTTATTATTAAAGACAGGTGCTACGACGGAATAAGTAAGGTTAGCGCTGCCCGCTGTTTGGGTAATCTACGGATATCAGCATGAGAACCGACGAACTTACTTGCTTCAAGCTCATGCATTAACTCGCCCTTTAGGCAAAGAGCAATGGTTCACACGAGCTAGGGGGTTAGGCGCTCAACTTGACATGGGGAGTCATACCAACGCCTCAATAAGAGGAAATTTATAGCTGGCTAAAATGTTGAACGCAGTGAAAACAGCCAGCTGTAAATTTTCCTGCTTGATTGCCTTGTTAGCTGTATTTAAAGCCAAAACTGCCACCATTTTTTACTTTCTTGTACTTTGTAACCAGTAGGTTCTTTTTCTTCTACGCTACGGTTATCTTCATACTCTATACCTTGATACTCGCCACTGTGGCCAGTGATTACAATTTTACCATTATCTAACCACTCAAGAACTTTCTCAACTTCACCTAGTATCTGGGGGTAATAATCATCTACCTTTTCGTTGTATTGATCAGGACAGGTTATACCTAGACCATATCCCAATCCTAAATTGTCCATGAAGTCGAAACCATCACAATATAAGTCGTAACACTGTTCTATGTATTTTTGAACATCAGTGGGCTTATCTGTTATTTTTTGCAGTATATTTCGAATGTTCCATTCGTAATACTTCCCCATTGAAAAATAATTGGAAAGCACTTTCTCAGCTTCATAAAGACCCGAAGGGATTTTGTAATTTATCGAAATTAGTTCTAAGTAATCATCAGAATTTAATGTTTCTTCAAGCTTTGATTCTGAGTACACCCATTTCTCAAATTCTGATAATTCGATCTCATGAGAAACTAACTTAAAGAAAACCAACTCTACAGGATTCAATGAACTCTCTTATACAGCTAACAGTTTATTAATAGGAAAATTTCCTTGTTTAAACACGGAATTTTTCCTCTTTCACGCATTTGATAAATCCAAGATTATCACCTTTCCTAAATTACATCAGCCATCTAGCTCTAAAAGTAACAAAAACATCAGCAAGAAAGGTGGGATACACTTGGGAAAGAAGGAATCACAATTTACTTGTGTAAAATCACTGTGCTTTATTGGTTCGAACTTACTAAAGCAAAGAGTAAACAGGAGTAAGGTTGCTGCTTAGTGCCGCCGAAGTTGCATACGTTTAGTCGTAAATGCTGCCGATGTTGGCGCTAGATATAAACTTAGGATGCTTCTTTAGCCGTTGCTGTAGTAAGTCTAGTTGGATTGAATCACTGTATTTAGGAAATACGCTCACATCAGCAAGTTGGTTGATAGAAAGCCTGCTTCGTCGCCATTTAGCCCACCTAGCATTAAGCAATAAACGGTCGGTTTCACGAAGGAATTGCTTGCTGCGGTAACGCCATATTATTTGCTTTAATACACGGCTGAGAAATTTGTTTTGCTTAGTCATAGCCAGCTGGTAAAGATACTCATAAAACGACAAGTCTTCTTCACTCTTAGGTGATAGCTGTTTTAAGTCTGTGGTAGTAATTGGTTCAGAAAATTTAAAATTAGTAACATCGTTGAGCTGCATCGCCATATGAGTTCGATAACATTTGGCACAGCGCCCGCAATTGTAGTTTGGGTCTTTCCAGCATACCCATAAGTTGTGCAGGGCATCGGGGTAGTGTTTGATGGCGGCGATTTTCTTTGCTCGATCTGCTTCTAAACCCACATGTGATAACTCACAGGACTCTGATGACCAGAGTGGGTCTATCAAAGGGTGGCCGTTTGAAGGGTGCACTGCATCATAAGTAACCGCTGCGCTGCACAAAGCACTTTTAGGGTTAAGCAGCAGTGCCACGCTGGCAAGCGAGGCACCAAAATTAGCGAAACGCGCTAAACGGGTCCAGCCGGTAAACTCCTTCAAATTGCTTTCAACACATATCAATCGCTTGTCGAAGATGTGAGCCGTTTTCTGACAGCGTGCCACCATATTGCGCCAGGTGGTTTTGTCCATGCTGAAATCAAAGCCGTTTATCAGAATAAGATTCTCTAGTTGGTTTAGATGCTGAATCAACGAATAGGTGCCGTCTACGCCGCCAGAAAAAAATACACTATGACCCAACTGTTTATTTGACGGTTTAAAGCTTTGAGTGGTGGCTTGAATATTGATTATCTTAAAAATGGGGTTCCAAGCATGCATGATGGTTTGGATTTTCTGCAAGTTTTCTAGCAAGGTTGCGGATACGTAATACTGCCTATCAACCACGATATCTTCACCCAAAAACATCGCCGGGGCTAAGGCTGAACAAATAAATGGGCTGGCATCGTTCCCCGCTAAAACCAAATCGGGGCTGCTCTTAAACCATAAGGGAAAAGGACCAAGCATGGCTGAGAGTTTATTGTAACGGCGGTGTTTTTCTAGGTTAAGTTGATGAATTCGCATAAGGCGGACTAGTGCTTTTTAACGAGTTGTTTTAGTTTGTGGGCGTAGCCGTGAAGCACTAAGTCATCAAATTGATTGGCCAGTTCTCGTAGTTGAAAGTTTCGTTTTATATGCTCAAGGGCTTCGGTCAATACCTTGTCGTGAGCTTGCTTTGCCTGCTCTATGTTTTCTTCAAGAAACTGCACATCATGCACGTTATACAATTTTAGTGGGCGGAGGCGTTGCTTGATTTTTTGGTCGCTAAGTTTAGGAAAGGTGTTGCACTCTATGCCGAGTGCTCGCAAGCTGCTCATGGTACGTAGGCATTTTTCGCATTCACCGCAGTTATAACCATGATCGTGCCAGCATACTCGGAGTATGTTTAGGTAGTCAGGGTCTTGGCTTAGCACCTTTAGTTTGTCGATTCTTTTACAAGCTGCACCATGGTGTTCTATTTGAGTATGGTGATTACTCCATAAATGATCGGTGATGTAATTAGAGCCCTCTGGAATATTGTTTTCATAGGTTAGCCCAGACGCGATAAAGCATTTTTTCACGCCCAAGGCTAAAGCAATGCTCGATAAACCGCCGCCAAAACACACTCCCCAATTTAGCTGGTGGTGATAACCTAAAAAACGCACATTGGTTTCGCAGGGGACCAGCTGCTTGCCTTTACTGGCCAAATATTGCTCGTTGCAGTTATAGGCTTGTTGATACAAGTTATCGCTGGAAAGCTGCATATCAATGCCTTTAGCAAACAATAGGTAGTCTATCTGCTGCTGTTTTTGGTTAAAGGTGTAACTCCCATCTATACCTCCAGAAAAAAAAGACACCGTGTCGTTGTTAGCGTTAGCCGGCTCCATGGCGACACCGCCGTTTACTTTAATAGTATTCAGTTGATGCTTAAGGTAGGGCTGCCAGTAGCTAAAAATATGTTGCAGTTGCTCTAGGTTATTCAGCAAAGTGGGTGAGTAGTTGGCGCTATCTTCTAATTGTAAATCTTGATTCTTGGCCATGCTTATTAGCAAGCAGGCTGCAATAAAGGGATCAGCACTTAAGACCGGAGGGTACTGCTCTGGAAACTTATACCACAAGTCAAAACCCGCGCAGTCGGCACGTAAAATAGCATGTCCTGCAGTGTGTTCTATGCGGATTTGAGAAATCTTCATAAAGCCTCCTCGCTAGCTGTTAATCCTAGTGGCAATAAGCTTTTTTATACAATTAAGCGGGAGGACTAAGGCGAGGATTCGTCAGAAAAGCCTTAGTTGCAGTTAGCTATTGTTTACACTTGCCCGAGCCAACTTGTTCGGTTCAGGTACAATCATTATTTAAAATGCGTTAATTCATTAGCTTAAATTTCATTTAAATAGGCCAAGCAAACTGCCGTTGCACTGGTTCGGTTCTCTACGGCTAACTTTTGAAATATAGCTTCAAGGTGTTTATTGACGGTACGCGGGCTCATATCCAATATTTGGGCTATTTCACGATTGGTTTTTCCTCTCGCTAACCAAAACAGTACTTCGGACTCACGTTCAGTTAAGGCAAAGCGTTGGCGCAATGAATCCCGCATGCTGTGCTCGTCGTTGTCGACTAATCGCAGTAAGTGTTCTCCGGGGGATGATTGCCCCAGATAGCGGATCTGCAGCGGCTTATCTAGTTTAGCTAGCGACAATATCGAATGTTTCTCTGGCTTATGCATAAGCCACGTTTTTAGTTGTTGGGTGAGTAATTCAAGGTTTTGATTAAGCTCTATGCTTATTGAGCTTAAAAGCGCGGCCGCTTTAGAGCTACGCCAAATAACAGCTGCTTTATTGTTGATGGTGAAGGTGGCTTGGCCTAACTCATCTAAAGCGCCGTGAGCGCTGCGAGTGAGGCGCGCGTTGCTAAGGTGAACTTTTATTCGCGCGAATAACTCATCGAGCTTTATGGGTTTATGGATATAGTCGACACCGCCTGACTCTAAGCCCTTAATCATTGATTCGCTGTCGCTCAAACCGGTCATAAATATCACTGGAATATCGCTAAAATCGCTATCTTGTTTAAGCAGTTGGCAGGCTTCAAAACCGTCCATGTTGGGCATTAAGGCATCCATGAGTACTAAATCTGGATTAATCCGTAGGCTAATATCTAGGGCCTGCTGTCCATCCATGGCAATGAGTACCGTATAACCTTGTTCGTTGAGGGCGGTGTTTAACATGGCTAAAGATTCGGCCGCGTCGTCGACCACTAAAATAACGCCTTTCGAGCTTGCCGTGTTCATGATAAATCCTCCTTTTTCATGAGCTGTTCGCAAGCCATGCTTATTTTAGAAAACTGAAATTGACTTAAGTCTTGTCTGAACTGCTGGGTAATGACTAAAAGCTTTGGGTCACATTCTAAGTGCTGCAAACCTTGCTCAATGCCTTGTACAAAACCCAGTTGCGCCATCTGGTTAATCTCGTTTAGCTGTTCTCGCTGATGTTGATTGATCGTTGGCGCTGTATTTGCCACTAGCGAAGAGGGTTGAGGTGGTGTTGGCGGCGTTATTGGGCTAAATCGCCAAGTAATGGCTAAGGCTTTGGCTATTTTCTCAAGTAGTGCGTTGTAACGTATTGGCTTGGCTAAATAGTCATTGTGAAGAGCTTGTTCAACATGGCGGATCCCAGCGTCTAAAAACGAGGGTTCATTAGCATTCGCCGACACCATAATTATGGGTGATTCTACCGCTTGTTTACGCAACTCAGCCAGTAATTGCCAACCACTCATCACGGGCATGGAGATGTCTAATAGAAACAAATCAACCTTGTTGTGTTCTAGAGCACTTAAACAGTCAATGGCATCGCTGGCTTCTAACACGCTAAAGCCCAAAGGCTGGAGAATTTGTAGCACTAGACTTCTATGGTTGGGGTCATCGTCTACTACCATAACGGTTTTACTTGGCCCATTTATGGATTCTATTTTGCCTAAGGCTGGCGCTTGGCTGGGGGCTTTTTCAATGCTTGATAGCATCAGACTTAATTTAAATACGCTGCCTTTTTCAGGCTCGCTAGTGAGGCTGATATTGCCACCCATTATTTCAGTGAGCAATTGAGTTATGGTTAAACCAAGGCCAGTTCCTTGAGCTTGTACTGAACCACTGCTACGTACTCGCTCAAAGGGTTTGAAAACCCGTTCTTGGTCTTGTTCACTTATGCCAACACCAGTATCACTAATGGTAAATTCGGCCACTTGATTGCGATAATGCACTTTTAGCGAGACTTCACCATGTTGGGTAAATTTTACCGCATTGGATAGTAGGTTGATTAAAATTTGCCGTAAGTGGGTTTCATCTGCCACCACCCAATGAGGTAGATAAGGACTCGGTTGGTAGCTAAAACTAATGCCTTTATTCTTGGCTTGTAAGCTAAACATATCGACCAAGTCGTTGAGTAAGGCACCTATTTCCACTTGGTCTCGCTGCAGTTCAAGCTTACCTGCTTCAATTCTTGATATGTCCAACAAGCCTTCGATAATGTCGGCCAAGTGCTCGCCACTGCGTTTGATTAATGAAACTTTAGCCACATGTTCGTTAGCCAAGGTGGGGGCTTTTTCTAATAACTGGGCATAACCCAGTACTGAGTTTAGCGGTGTTCTTAACTCGTGACTAATGCCGGTGAGATAGCGGCTTTTGGCATGGTTAGCCGATTCTGCGGTTTCTTTAGCTTGCTGTAAGGCTTGGTCAGTGGCTTCGTGGGCAGAGATTTCTTGGCTGAGTAATTGGGTTTGGCGCTGTGATTCATCTAGCGCAAATTGGCGGCTGTCGTTGGCCAATACAAACAGCCATACCAACACCCCCATAATGATCATTAGTAAAAAGAATATATGGCTTAAAGTGGCAGAAATAGCGGCTTTGGTGGCTACTTCGCTTCCCGGTATTCGCGCGTACACCAGATAAAACAAACTCGCGATAAGCATGGCGATTAGCGCCATTAAACCAGAAAAGTGCAACAAGCGGGTATTCATTAACGACGAGACAGATTTAGGGAGAATTAAGGCGACAAACTGACTTAATTGCTGGCCAAATCGGGCGTTGGTTTTGCACTGATCGTGGCAGCGTGCATCTAAGGTGCAACACAAAGAACAAATTGCTCCACCGTAGGCTGGGCAACTGGCTAAATCCTCAATCTCAAAGCTATTTTGGCAAACCGTACACTCACCTTGGAGTGTGTTAGGCAGTGTGGATTCCCTAGCTAGGTAATAGCGCCCTTGGGTGAGCACCGCAATAATGGGCGAGCAAACAAATGCACAGCCCAAACCTATAAATGGCGCTAGTGCTTGGGCGGTATCGCCGAGGTTGCCGGTATAACAATATATTCCGGCAAACGAGGCAAATACCATGGCGCCTACTCCAACCGGATTAATGTCGTAGAGGTGAGCGCGCTTAAATTCAATATGTTTGGGGCTTAACCCTAAAGGTTTGTTGATGATCAAATCGGCAACCAGCGCACCTACCCAAGCCACGGCCACATTAGAATAGATACCTAGAATATCTTCGATGGCCGAGTAGATACCCAGCTCCATAATAAGCAGCGCGATGATGACATTAAACACCAGCCAAACCACTCGCCCTGGGTGGCTATGGGTTAAGCGCGAAAAAAAGTTAGACCAAGCAATAGAGCCAGCATAAGCATTGGTAACGTTAATTTTTAGCTGACAAACTAGTACGAAAATACCGGCGAGCGATAGGGCAACCAGCGGTGACTGCGTCATATATGAAAAAGCGACTTGGTACATTTGAATTGGGTCACCAGCCACGTCTTCGCTCACTCCTGCGTTAATCGCTAACACCACTAAAAATGATCCCAGTAAAATTTTCACCGCGCCGACAATTATCCAACCGGGACCGGCCGAGAGTAATGCTAACCACCAACATGCTCGATGTTTTTTGTTGGCCTCTGGCATAAAGCGTAAAAAGTCGACCTGTTCGCCAATTTGCGCCATTAAAGAGAACAGTATTCCCGATGCTGCACCAAATAGATGCAGGTTAAATTGGCCGGTTGCATCGCTTTCCTGAGCGCCTTGGTATTGTAACCAGTTGTCTATGGCATTCGATTCGTGCCACAGGATAAATACGAAAGGGGTGATTTGTAATATTAGCCACAGGGGTTGGCTCCAAAGTTGAAAGCGGCTAATAAACGTAATGCCGTGGGTAACTAAAGGAATAACAACAACCGCGCTAATTAAGTAACCAATGCTTAGAGGGATATTAAATAATAGTTCTAAGGCTGAGGCCATTATCGCCGCTTCAATGGCAAAAAAGATAAAGGTAAAAGAGGCGTAGATTAGCGAGGTAATGGTAGAACCAATGTAGCCAAAGCCCGCACCCCGGGTGAGTAAATCGATGTCTACGCCGTAACGTGCCGCGTAGTAAGAAATAGGCATACCGCAAAAAAAGATAATCGCTGAAACGACTAAGATTGCGGCGATTGAGTTGCTAAAGCCATAGCTGAGCATTAACGCTCCGCCTATTGCTTCTAAGGCAAGAAAAGAGATAGCGCCTAAGGCGGTATTAGAGACGCGAGCAACCGACCATTGCCTCGCGCTTTTAGAGGTAAACCTCAGCGCATAATCTTCCAAGGTTTGATTGGCGACCCAGCGGTTGTAGTTTCGCCTTGCCTTAAATACGTGCTGATCCTTCATGGTTTACGCGCCTTCCTTTTATTGGCTTAGCCAGAAGCAAGCATTAATCACGCCGAATTATCTCCACGATAATGTCATAAATATCAATAGAATCAGTATGTTATTGATAGGTTGAGAATATGGGAATGGCTTGTTATCAGCATGCGCTAATGAGTCTTGACCCTAAATCAATCGTTGCATTGTGGCTATGCGTCAAATGACGTAGTGGGCTAGAGCAATTAGCTCATTTTGCTGTTTAGCTGATTTTTGCAAAATGGTAGTCAGCAAGTATGGACACATTGTCTTACACACTCAGCAGGGACTATCACTATGCAAAAACTTAATAAATCAGGCTTAAGCAATGTGCTACGCCGGAACATTTTAAAAGGAATGATGGCATTGCCAGCAGCTATGTTGGTGTCACAGCTAAGTTTAGCCGCAGCCATGAGCACCGCCGATGTGAATACCACCGGTTTAGCGGTGACCGACGATACCGTGAAGGTAGGTATCTTACATTCCATCACTGGCACCATGGCCATTAGTGAGACGGGTTCGGTACAAGCAGAGATGTTGGCGATTGAGCAGATTAACGCTATGGGTGGCGTATTGGGTCGTCAAATTGAATATGTGCAAGAAGATGGCGCCAGCGACTGGCCAACCTTTGCTGAAAAATCTAAAAAACTATTAGTAAAAGATAAGGCCGCTGCGGTATTTGGTTGTTGGACATCGGCATCGCGCAAAGCGGTACTGCCAGTGTTTGAACAATACAACGGCATGCTTTATTACCCTACATTTTATGAGGGTTTGGAGCAGTCGCCGAATGTTATTTACACGGGTCAAGAAGCCACTCAGCAGATTATTGCTGGTATCGATTGGGTAACCAAAACCAAAGATGCTAAAAGCTTTTTCTTGTTAGGTTCGGATTATATTTGGCCGCGTACCTCTAATAAAATTGCGCGTAAGCACATTGATAAATTGGGTCTTAAGGTCGTTGGCGAAGAGTACTACCCGCTAGGTCACACCTCATTTAACTCTGTTATCAACAAAATCAAACTGAAAAAACCTGATGTTATCTACGCGATTGTGGTGGGTGGCTCTAACGTGGCTTTTTACAAGCAACTTAAAGCGGCTGGCATTGATATGACCAAAGAGAAACCATTGGTTCTGACTATCTCAGTAACCGAAGATGAAATTTTGGGTATAGGTGGCGAAAACATGCAGGGTGCTTACGCGGCAATGAAGTACTTCCAAAGCCTGACTAACACAAATAACCAAGAGTTTGTTGCTGCCTTTAAGAAGCGTTGGGGTGACGATATTGTGATTGGCGACGTAACTCAGGCGGCTTACTTAGGCCCATGGTTATGGAAAGCCGCAGTAGAAAAAGCCGGCTCGTTTGATATTGATAAAGTACGCGCGGCGTCACCAAATCTTGAACTTACCACTGCACCAGAAGGTTACGTGAAGGTACATGAAAACCATCACTTATGGTCTAAAACACGTATCGGTCATGCCTTGCCAAATGGCCAGTATGAAGTGGTGTATGAAACAGAAGACCTGATTGAGCCAAACCCATTCCCTAAAGGTTATCAGTAACCACGTGTTCGTGACCTAGTTAGCTAGGTCACCTTCCTTTTCTATAGCTTTAATGAGGAACACAAGATGTTTGCCGATTATACCAGCTCAGAGCTTACCGCCATTTTCGCCATGCAGGGATTTGCCGGTCTAATTTTATTTTCTGTATTTGTTCTTATGGCTTTAGGTTTGGCCATTATATTCGGCCAAATGGGTGTTATTAATATGGCGCACGGCGAATTTATGATTCTCGGCGCTTACATTACCTACCTTACCTCTCAGCTATTTAGCGCCTATTTACCTAGCTTATTTGACGGCTACTTCTTTATTGCCATGTTGCTGGCTTTTGTGGTCACCGGAGCCTTAGGGGCTCTTGTGGAGTGGGCAATGATTCGACATTTGTACAAGCGCCCTTTAGATACCTTATTAGCAACGTGGGGCTTAAGCCTAATTTTGCAGCAACTTTACCGCACCGTATTTGGTGCCAGAGAAGTAGGGGTGAGTTTACCTGATTGGTTAATGGGATCTTACGCCATCACCGACATTATTGAAGTGCCGATTAACGGCATATTTGTCATGGTGCTTACCATCTTTATCACTATTGGCGTTTACTTGTTGATGCAAAAATCACGCTTGGGTAAACAAACCCGCGCAGTAGTACAAAACCGCGCTATGGCAGGTGCTGTAGGCATTAATACCGAGAAGGTGGATCGCTATACCTTTGCTTTGGGCTGCGGTATTGCAGGCGTCGCTGGCTCGGCCTTTACCATGGTGGGATCTACCGGACCTACCGCCGGGCAATTGTACATTGTAGATACCTTTTTAGTGGTGGTATTTGGTGGCGCTTCTAGCTTACTTGGCACAGTCGCCTCTGCCTTTACCATCTCACAAGCTCAATCCACCATGGAATTTTTCCTTAGTGGTTCTATGGCTAAAGTTCTCACCTTATTGACCGTGGTCGGCATTTTAATGTTACGCCCACAAGGTTTGTTTTCGCTCAAGGTTCGTCGTTAGGGAGAATGATGATGTCATCACAAATTAGTGCTGCGCCTGCGCAGAATAGTAGCCCAGTAGATTGGTGGAAGTACCTGTTATTGGCTGTAATCTTATTAGTTGTTTTACCTTTGGCATTAGATATTTTCCGGCTGAATTTAATCGGCAAATACCTTACCTACGCTTTTGTCGCGATTGGCTTGGTGTTGTGCTGGGGATGCGGCGGCATTTTAAGTTTAGGCCAAGGGGTATTCTTTGGTTTAGGTGGGTATTGCATGGCGATGTTTTTGAAGCTGGAGGCTTCAAACCCAGAAGCCACTGCCATCCAATCTACTCCTGGTATTCCTGATTTTATGGATTGGAATCAGCTCACCGAGTTGCCTTGGTTTTGGCAGCCCTTCCATAGCTTAAGCTTTACCTTATTGGCGGTGATTGCGGTGCCGGTGATATTCGCTTTTATCATTGGTGTTGCGATGTTCACACGACGGGTGGGTGGCGTGTACTTCGCCATTATTACCCAAGCCATTGCCGCTATTCTCACCATTTTGATTATTGGCCAGCAAGGCTATACCGGTGGGGTAAACGGCATTACCGATTTACGCACCTTTGTAGGCTGGGACATTCGTACCGAGTCTGCTCAGTATCTTCTTTACTTCGTGAACGTTGCTTTGCTATTTGCGTGCTTGTTTGCAGCCTTGTATATCAAACGCTGTAAGTTAGGTCGTTTGCTGGTGGCGATGCGCGAGAAAGAAGACCGAGTGCGCTTTTCTGGCTACAACGTAGCAAGCTTCAAAATCTTTGTTTTTTGTATAGGTGCAGCATTTGCGGCTATTGGTGGCGCAATGTTTACTCTGCAGGTGGGCTTTATGTCGCCTTCGTTTGTGGGCATCGTGCCGTCGATTGAAATGGTGATCTTTTGTGCGGTAGGCGGACGTTTGTCGCTGTTGGGCGCAGTATACGGCACTTTATTGGTTAACTTAGCCAAAACCAGCTTCTCAGAGTCTTTTCCTGAGCTGTGGTTATTTGCCATGGGGGCGCTGTTTATTGGCGTGGTATTGGCGTTTCCAGACGGCTTAGCTGGCTTGTATCAAACCTACATTCAACCTTGGTTTAAGCACTTTATTAATCGTGAAAAAGTGGGGCTAACTCCGCCAGCGCCAATCCCAGAAAAAACCACCACTCCAGCTAAAGAACCAGTGGCGTCTAGCCTGTCATCATCACTTGAGGAGAGCCGTAATGTCCCAGCTTAATCAAAAAACTAGCGACAAAGACTTTGTACTAAGTGTTGAGGGCTTAACGGTGTCCTTTGACGGATTTAAAGCGGTAGATGATTTGTCCTTATATGTAGAAGAGCAAGAAATCAGAGTCATTATTGGCCCCAATGGCGCGGGTAAAACTACGGTATTAGACCTTATCTGTGGCCGAACTAAAGCCACTGAAGGCTCAATAAAATTTAAGAAAAAGGAGCTAACCAGGCTTAAAGAGCACCAAATTGTGCACGCAGGGGTTGGGCGAAAATTTCAAACACCATCGATATACGAAGACCTAAGCGTATTTGAAAACCTAGAAATATCTTACCCGCGGGGTCGAAATGTTTGGGGAGCTTTAACCTTTAAACGCGACCAGCAAGTACAAGACAAGATTCTAGAAATTGCAGAAATGGTGTTTCTCACAGACAAGCTTCACGACCAAGCTGACTTACTCAGCCATGGCCAAAAACAATGGTTAGAAATAGGCATGTTGCTGATTCAAGACCCTGAACTACTGATGCTTGATGAGCCTGTAGCAGGCATGTCAGTGGCCGAGCGCAAGCAAACTGCAGAGTTGCTACAAAGCATCACTAAGCAGCGTTCGGTGCTGGTGATTGAGCATGATATGCAATTTGTCGAAGACATTGCAGATCGGGTGACCGTGTTGCACCAGGGAAAGGTGCTATCTGAAGGCTCGATGCAGCGGGTGAAGAACGATCCCAAAGTTATTGAAGTTTACTTAGGTCATTAAGGAGAAGGCGATGTTGGAACTAACAGATTACCACGTGGCTTATGGTCAAAGTGAAGTGATATCAGGAATGAACTTTAGCCTGAAGAAGAACGAAATTGTGGCGATTCTTGGCAGAAATGGCATGGGTAAAACCACTTTGATGAAGTCTTTGATTGGCATGATTCCAAGTCGTTCTGGTGAAGTAAAGCTAGAGGGAACATCGCTAAGTGAGCAAAAAAGTCATCAACGAGTGGCTTCTGGCCTTGGCTTTGTGCCGCAAGGGCGAATGATTTTTTCCACTATGACGGTGCAAGAGAACATAGAAACAGGTTTAACCAGTATTGGCTCCAGCAAAATCCCCGACGACTTATACAGTATTTTCCCGGTGTTATGGGAGATGCGCCATCGCCGAGGTGGCAATTTGTCGGGCGGGCAGCAGCAACAGTTAGCGATAGCCAGAGCGCTAGCCAGCAACCCCAGCGTACTGCTGTTAGACGAACCTACCGAGGGAATTCAGCCCTCCATCATTAAAGACATGGCCAAAACACTAAAGCAAATCCGCGACCAGCGTGGTTTGTCGATAGTGGTATCGGAACAAGTATTAAGTTTTGCCCTTGATGTGGCAGACCGAATATTGGTGATAGAGAAAGGACAAATCGTTCACGACGTTCAGCGTGACGAGGTTGATGAACAACAAGTTGCCGCATATTTGTCGGTTTAAACGGCCAGTGTGTGAAGTTTACATTCAAGGAGAAAGACCATGGCAGAAACAATCATTAAAATTGACCTAAAACAATCAGCATACGACAACGAAAAGCTACATAACCGTTGGCATCCAGATATTCCAATGGCTGCAACGGTGAAGCCCGGTGATGACTTTATTTTAGAGTGTGTAGATTGGACCGGCGGGCAAATAAAAAATGACGACGACGCTTCCGATGTTCGCGATGTTGATTTATCTCAGGTGCATTTTTTATCTGGTCCAGTAGGCGTAGAAGGCGCGGAACCCGGTGATTTGCTCGAAGTCGATATTCTAGACATTGGTACCTTTGACGATTCGCAGTGGGGCTTTAACGGCTTCTTTTCAAAGCAAAACGGTGGCGGCTTTTTGGATGAACACTTTCCAGAAGCACAAAAATCGATTTGGGACTTCAATGGTATGTTTACCAAATCTCGGCACATTCCGGGTGTTGAGTTTGCGGGTTTAATTCACCCTGGTTTAATTGGCTGCTTACCTGACAAGAAGATGTTAGACGAGTGGAACCGCCGTGAAAAAGAACTGTTTGATACCAATCCAGACAGAGTACCTATGTTAGCTGCATTGCCATATGCGCCTACCGCGCATATGGGTAACATGAAGCCAGAAGAAGCCAAAGTCGCAGCTGAAGAAGGCGCAAGAACAGTACCACCGCGCGAACATGGCGGTAACTGTGATATTAAAGATTTATCTCGTGGTTCAAAAATCTATTTTCCAGTGTATGTAAAAGGCGCCGGCTTGTCGGTGGGCGATTTGCACTTTAGCCAAGGCGATGGCGAAATCACGTTTTGTGGTGCGATTGAAATGGCCGGTTGGATTCACTTACGGGTTAACTTAATTAAAGACGGCATGTCTAAATATGCGATTAAGAACCCTATCTTCAAACCAAGCCCAATTGCCCCTCGTTATGACGATTACCTGATCTTTGAAGGTATCTCGGTTGACGAAAACGGCAAGCAGCATTATCTCGATGCCAACGTGGCCTACCGTCAAGCTTGCTTGAACGCCATTGAGTATCTGAAAAAGTTTGGTTACAGCGGGGCGCAAGCATACTCGCTGTTAGGCACTGCGCCAGTGCAAGGGCATTTAAGTGGGGTGGTTGACGTACCAAACTCGTGTGCCACCTTGTGGTTACCAACTGACATCTTTGAGTTTGATATTAAACCTAATGCCGATGGCCCAACCAAGTACCTAGATGGTAGCGTTGATATGCCTTTAGCGCCTGACCTAGATAAGTAAGCGAGGTGGACTATGCCAGTTTATGACTATAAATGTGCTGAACATGGTTTGTTTTATGAATTAGCCGCTATGGACGATAGCGCTAAGCCAGCTAAGTGCCCGAAGTGTGACGCGTTGTCTGCAAGGGTGATTATGTTGCCACCCTCGGTACTCGATATGGCGGCAGAAACCAAACAAGCCATAGAGAGAAACGAACGAGCGCGGCACGAGCCGCAACATTCAACGGCTGATACCAGAGCTGAAAATGCCGAGAAAGTGAAAAAAGGTTGTGGTTGTACTCATACTAAACGGGGAGGCTCAAAGCTGTTTTATACCGCCAGTGGGGAGAAAATGTTCCCGTCTATGCGGCCGTGGATGATTAGTCACTAAGCTTGGCTAGTTAGAGTTGTTCTAAAGTAGGCTTCGGCCTACTTTTTTAGTGGGTAGATTTAATCCGAATGCTTAGAGGGTTAAAAAGTGACTTGCAAAAGTGAAGAAGATTTGGGTTTATGCCAGTTTACGATATACTGCGCAGCAAGTGACCAATTAGGCACTTAGTTACACCGTTAAACGAGGATATTATGGCTGATAAGAAAGCCGCCAAGCCGATGCTTGCTCATGAGCATGGCCGAGGGCAAATAAATGACAATGTGATAAAGGCACTGGTAACCAGTCCATTATTTAAAGCAAAAGTAGAAAGACCCAAAAAAGGTAAAGGGTCATACAACCGAAAGGGGCAGAAGCTGAAGGGCTATGCCCCTTTTGACTTTTTAAGCGTACGTAAAGTTATGCCGCCTCTAACAGGGTTTGCAGCTGCTTAAGCGAGCTCACTTCATGATGAGGTTCTATTCCTGCGGGTCTGTCTTTCCCATGTCTATTTAACCAACAGGTATGAACACCAGCGTTTAAGCCACCTTGCACATCTGAATGCGGGTTGTCCCCAACCATCAATACCTTGTGTTTCTCTGGATGTTGCATGTGCGCAAAGGCGTGCTCAAAAATATCTTTATGTGGCTTGGCTACACCTACCTGTTCAGATATAACCAGCGGTGAGAAATACCCGGTTAAGCCGGTGCGCTCTAAGCGAATGTTTTGCAAAGCGGTAAACCCGTTAGTAATAATGCCCATTTTCACCTTGCCCTTTAAGGCATCAAGCAGTTCTTTAGCACCAGGCAATAAGCTACAAATATCCGCCATAGCCTCTAGAAAGGCGTCATTAAGCTGCTGAGGGTGTTGCTCGAGTTTATTAGCCCAGTATTCAAAGCGCTGCTGTTGCAGCTGCTCAGCGTTTACTTGGCCTGCTTGGTAGGCATCCCAAAGTGGCAGGTTACGGGCTTGATAATGTTGGTAATCTTGCTGTTCAAAACTCACACCGTAACGCGAGAACATTAATTGTAAGCCAGCAAAGGCATCAAAATGAAACAACGTCTCATCGGCATCAAACAATATCCACTGGTACTGCATAAACTTATCGCCTACATATCTGCAAAAAGACGCTTATGTTGGTGCAAGTCTTAGTTTAAGTCAAAGCCCGCTGAGTTGTTGTCTGCATCTAGCTAGTGGCTTGATGTGCTTCGGCTTTTTTAGTGCGGAATCACGATGGAATTACCACACTTATTAAAGTCGGCAAGAAGCGGTGTATTTAGATTGCCGCTAAAGCGGGGTATGGCTTGCAATTAAGCTAAAAAGGAGTACAATTCCGCGGCTTCAATTAGCGGGGATCCCATTTCGGGACCTTAAATTTTTTAACTAGTATGAGGACGATATGGTTACCATTCGTTTGCAACGTGGCGGCGCAAAAAAGCGTCCATTCTATCAAGTAGTTGTTACTGATAGCCGTAATTCACGTGACGGTCGCTTTATTGAGAAATTAGGTTTTTTCAATCCGATCGCCAAAGGTCAAGAAGAGCGTATTCGCTTGGAACAAGACCGCATTGATCACTGGGTTGGCCAAGGCGCTGCGGTTTCTAACCGTGTAGCTAAGCTAATCAAAGACTCTAAAGCAGCATAATTCAGTTTTTTTGGTGGAGTTAAGATGAGCAATACAGAACAGCCCATCGTGGTAGGTCGCTTAGGTGCCGTTTACGGTATTAAAGGTTGGCTTAAAGTTAACTCATTCACCGATGATTCAGAAGCTGTATTTAACTATCAACCTTGGTTGATAGGTCGTTCTGGCGAATATACTTCAATTGAAGTGACAGAATGGCGGCGACACAGCAAATCTTTCATCGTTAAGCTCGCGGGCTTTGATGTAAGAGAACAAGCACAGAGTTTAACTGGAATGGATATTGCGGCTTTGCCACAAGACCTACCAGAGCTAGCTGAAGATGAATATTACTGGCGTGACCTTATAGGCATGCAAGTGGTTAATCGCAGTGGCTATAACTTAGGGCAGGTAACCGATTTAATGGAAACTGGCTCGAATGATGTCTTGGTTGTGAAAGCCAATTTGAAAGATGCCTTTGGCAAAAAAGAACGGTTAATTCCGTTTGTAGAGTCTCAGATAATTGATAACGTCGATCGCGAGTCTCAAACTATTACTGTTGATTGGGATCCTAGTTTCTAGGTTCCATTATGGCTGAGCAAACACCACAGTTGTGGGTGGGAATAGTAAGTCTATTCCCGGAAATGTTTTCTGCTATAAGCGAGTATGGTGTAACTGGGCGTGCGGTTAAACGCGGCCTGATTAAGATTGAGTGTTGGAATCCTCGTGATTTCACCCACGATCGTCATCGTACGGTGGACGACCGACCTTACGGCGGTGGCCCTGGTATGTTAATGATGGTGCAACCCTTACGGGATGCAATTCATGCTGCTAAACAGGCTGCTGGTGATGGGGTAAAGGTGATTTATATGTCACCGCAAGGGCGTACCTTGAAGCAAGACGGAGTAATAGAGTTAGCTCAACAGCAAAAGCTGATAATAGTTGCTGGTCGCTATGAAGGCATTGACGAACGCTTGATTCAAGCCGAAGTTGATGAAGAATGGTCGATTGGTGATTATGTGTTAAGTGGTGGTGAGCTGCCAGCAATGAATATGATAGACGCCGTCTCGCGGTTAATTCCGGGAGTACTGGGGGATAAAGCTTCAGCTGAGCAGGATTCATTCTCTGATGGATTGTTGGATTGTCCACATTATACTCGTCCAGAAGTTTTGGATGGGCAGGCAGTACCTGAGGTATTGCTAAGTGGTAACCATAAAAAAATTGAAGAATGGCGGCACAAACAGGCACTTGGGCGAACCTACTTGAGGCGACCGGAGTTATTGGAGAATCTAGCTCTGACTGACAAGCAAGAAAAGATTCTTGCTGAGTTCATCCAAGAGCAGAAGCCCTTGGATAATAAATAAAGTTTCAGTTAATTCTAGGAAAATAGTAATGAGCAATATTATTAAACAGCTCGAAGATGAGCAATTGAAGCAAGACGTACCTGCGTTCGCACCTGGTGATACAGTTGTAGTTCAGGTAAAAGTAAAAGAAGGTGACCGTGAGCGTCTACAGGCGTTTGAAGGTGTGGTAATTGCTAAGCGTAACCGTGGTTTACACTCTGCATTTACTGTACGTAAAATTTCAAACGGTGAAGGCGTTGAGCGTGCATTTCAAACTCATAGCCCGCTAGTTGAGAGTGTTACTGTTAAGCGTCGTGGTGACGTTCGTCGTGCTAAGCTTTACTACTTACGTGAACTTTCTGGTAAGAAAGCACGTATTAAAGAAAAGTTGGCGACTAAGTAAGTCTACTTCTTCGAGAACAAAAAGCCCGCAATTGCGGGCTTTTTTTATATCTGAAAATGAGTTATTGGGCTAACTGTAATACAGAGTTATCGCCGTCTACACCATTGGCTTGGTAGGCATCAGCTTCCCAATCATTGTCGTATGCTTCTACGCCATCAGCTAAACATAGCTTGTATTTAAATTGGTAACTGGCTTGTTGGTCAGTAGGTACATTCACTACTACCTTAAATTTGCCATTCTTAAGTTTACTTAGCTCTAAAGGTTGCCACTCATTAAACTCTGCCAGCAAAAATATTTGCTCGGCATCTTGAGTTGCTTCCTTCTCAATTTCAAAGGTAACTTTTACTTCTGGCTTGGACTTTAGATATTGCTTTTTCAACGGCATGGTTTTCTCCTCCGAGAGATAATATAAATCCGTATACAATGTGACCAAGCTTGATTCTTTCAAATAAGTGAGAGCTCGGTCAATAGTTGATTATTTTTTTTACAATTGAAAGTAGTCGCGGAGCAGTGCTGAAGTGAAGCGGGTTCGAAGATAATAACCACGAGGAAGGGTTTGAATTGGCTGCCCGTTTGGCCCAATAGCAGCCGTGCGAGCCTTGTTATTAGCGGCTTTAGGCCGTAATTGCAATACTTGACCGTGGCGCGCAGTTATTTGATCAATTTGGCCGAAGCTGATCATTTCTACTAACTCTTCCCAATCTGATCGGAGCAGTTGCTCTTGCTCGGCTGTTGGGCTCCAAAGGATAGGATTCGCTACAATTCTCTGATCAACAGGGATCTGTCGCTCAGCCAAAATAGGGATCCACAATACCCGCGATAGCTTGTTATACACGTTGCTGGTGTGCCAAGTTGCACCTTCAATATTGGTGAGCGGAGTGATGCACACATAAGTGCTTTCTAAGGGCTTCCCTGTGTTATCGATAGGAATGGTTTTGAGTTCAATACCCAGTTCAGGAAAGTCTTGAATAGGTTTGCTGCCAGCTGTCGCGCCTAAGCACCATTCTATAAGTTGTCCACCCCAGCCTTTTTCGCGCTTCAGGTCTTTGGGGATCGCAAGGCCTTCTCGTTGAGCAAGCTCACCAAGGCTTAGGCCTGCCAACGATTGGGCTCTCTCAAACAATTCTTGTTCGGTTTTTGGTGTGCTGATCATGTTGAGTTCGTTTGCTATTAAAGCTCTATTGTATAGAAGCTGCTCAGTAAATGCAGCAGCTGAGATGAGGGTGACGTGTCACTCTTAACTATATGATTATATTGGTTTTTATCGTTTTTAGTTGAGTGTTGCACTCAACTAAGAGCCGTTATTCATAACAAATAGCGAGTTACGAACAACCTTATCCACAAAAAATATGGATAACTATCCTCAATTGTTATTAACTTGGATTTTATGCACAGAACCACGTCGTTTAACTCAAAATGTATAGAACAGCGGCTGATTGGGATTAATAAATAGTAGTTATACGGTGATTGTGTGAATTTTGAGCGCTTGAAGTTATAAACAGAGTGGGGGGCTAATAACTTAACTTTTGCTAACTAGGTTTTGTTTTAAGTATATGTTTTAATTGTATTAATATTATTTTCTTTACTTAATTGTAAGTACATTTAAATAAGTTTGGCTAGCCTTTTATCGGTTTGAAGCAAGTTATGCACAGCCTTTCGCACAGATAAATCGAATAACTATGGCTTAGCCGTTGTTAGTACAATTTACTCCCTTTGTGATAGGCATATTTGCCGCGCTTGTGTTTCTGTGAAAGAATCAGATTATCTATAGTTTTTAGCTGAAGGTTGTTTCAGTGATTGATGGGGATGGTTATCGTCCCAACGTAGGCATCGTTATTTGTAATCAACGTGGTCAAGTTTTATGGGCGCGTAGATATGGTCAACATTCATGGCAGTTTCCTCAAGGAGGCGTTGACGAGGGAGAGTCTGCTGAACAAGCGATGTATCGTGAGTTACATGAAGAAGTCGGCTTGTTGCCGCAAGACGTAAAAATTTTAGCAACAACCAGACATTGGCTGCGTTATAAATTACCAAAACGCTTAATTCGTTGGGATAGTCCGCCGGTTTGTATCGGACAAAAACAAAAGTGGTTTTTGCTGCGTTTAGTGGGCAAAGAATCGAATATTAAATTTGACCGTTGTGGTCATCCAGAGTTTGATGATTGGCGCTGGGTGAGTTTTTGGTATCCCGTAAGACAGGTGGTGTCTTTTAAGCGGGAGGTTTATCGTCGTGCTTTAAAAGAGTTCGTTACTGCGGCTTTACCCTTTAACCGTTCGGACAAAAGCCAAAGTAAAGATAAGCGACGACGCTTCAAAAAGCGCAAGGGAGCATAGCAAGTGTTAGGAGAGTTACGCGCCATTGTTGAACAGGTAAGCAATGCCGATACTCTCGACAGTGCGCTTGCTATTTTAGTTAAACAAATCCGTCACACTATGCTTACCGACTGCTGCTCGGTATATGTGACTGACTCGCAACAGCAACATTTAGTGTTACGTGCAACCGACGGCCTCGCTAGCGAAGCCGTTGGTAAAGCCTTTATGCCGCTTGGCGAAGGGGTTGTTGGCCAAGTGGCCATGCGTGAAGAGCCCATTAACTTAGCCGACGCCCGGCTTAATCCTCACTTTAAGTATCTTCCTGAAACCGCCGAAGACGGTTTCTTTTCCTTTTTAGGCACGCCTATTACCCACCAACGCAAAGTGTTAGGGGTATTGGTGGTTCAGCAATCAGAAACGCGTAGTTTTGATCAAAGCGAAGAATCTTTTCTTGTTACCTTGGCTGCCCATCTGGCGGGTGTATTAGCAAATACTGATTTTCAAGCAGTATTGAATGAGCCTTCTAAGCAGAAATGGAGCGAGGCAATTAAAGCGGGCTCTAGCTCTAGCGGAATTGCAATTGCTCGGGCTTGGATTAACCGCTCTTCTGGCGCCTTGGAGTTACAGCAAATTCAGAAAGCCAGCGATGTTTCGCATCAATTAGCACGGTTTAATGGCGCGTTAGACATTACCCGCGATGAATTTCATAGCCTTGCCATTAAGCTCTCTGAACAACTTCCAAAAGATGTCGCCTCTATCTTTGAGGTGTATCAGCACATGTTGGCTGATGCCAGTTTGGCCGGAGATATTCGCCGTAAAATCGAAGAAGGGTACCAGGTTGAAGGGGCTTTACGTTTAGTGATAGAGCACTACGTTAAGCAGTTTCAAGAAATGAATGACCCTTACTTGAAGGAGCGTGCAGTTGACGTTAAAGACGTTGGTTTGCGCTTACTACATGCTTTAGAGCTTGGCCCTAATGCTGATTTGCTACCTACTGAACCAGTAATAGTGGTCGCAGAAGAAGTGACTGCGACTATGTTTGCGCAAATTCCTCGTCAGTTTCTTGCCGGTGTTGTTTCACAACGTGGAGCAGCCAACTCCCACGCGGCGATTTTAGCGCGAGCCATGGGCATTCCTGCGCTAATGGGCTTAAGTTTTAATGTTAATAAACTCCGTGGTTGCGAGTTGATTCTAGATGGTTATTCAGGTGAGTTATTCGTAGAGCCAGACAAAATTATTCGTGATGAGTATTTGGCTTTGCTCGCTCAAGAGAGCGAGATCAATAGTTTAGTTCAGCATGACTTAGATAAACCGGCGCTAAGTACCGATGGGGTAGCAGTAGAAATGCTGATCAATGCCGGGTTAAGTGCAGATAGTGACATTGCCGTTAATGCTGGCGCCGACGGTGTAGGACTTTACCGCACCGAAGTTCCCTTTTTGATGCAAGACCGCTTCCCGTCTGAAGACGAACAATATATTCGATATCGAGATATATTGAAGAGCTACAGTGGTAAAGAAGTATGCATGCGCACCTTAGATGTGGGGGGAGATAAACAGCTTCCGTATTTTCCTATTGTGGAAGAAAATCCATTTTTGGGCTGGCGTGGAATACGCTTAACCCTTGATCATCCAGAGATCTTTTTAGTGCAAGCGCGTGCTATGTATCGCTCGGCGATAGAGTGCGGCAATTTGTGCATTATGTTACCGATGATTAGCTGCTTAAATGAAGTTGATGAAGCATCGCGTTTATTGGAGCAAGCTTGGGCAGAAGTGGTTGATGAGTTGGATTTACGTGAGCCTCCAGAGCGACCCAAACATGGGGTGATGCTTGAGGTGCCGTCGGTGTTGTTTTTACTGCCAGAGTTGGCTCAGCGAGTTGATTTTTGGTCGGTGGGCAGCAATGATTTAACCCAATATTTATTAGCAGTGGATCGCAACAATACTCGAGTTGCTGAGCTATTTGATACTTTCCACCCGGCGGTGGTGCGAGCCCTTAATCAGATTATTGAGCAGGCCAATTTAACCAATACTCCTGTGAGCTTTTGTGGTGAGTTAGCGGGTGAGCCGGTGGGAGCCTTGTTAGTGTTGGCTTTAGGTTATCGCCGCTTAAGTATGAGCAGTTTCAATCTCGCCAAAATCAAGTACATTATTCGCCACGTTAATATGGCTGATCTCACTAAGTTACGTGAACAAATTTTACTTAGCCAAAGTGGCTCTGCTATTTACAGCTTGTTATATGACTATCTTGAACAGCTGCAGCTGTCTCAGTTAGTGCGCGTGAGTAAACATTAATAATTATGCCACCAGTCAAAGCTTGTCTCGTGGCCTTTTTCACTGCAAAATGCCCTTTCTTTTTACTCCCTAAATAGAGCTATTTATCGTGTCTACACCTTTGCAATTCCCTGAGATTGACCCGATTGCCATAAGCATCGGTCCATTAGACGTGCGCTGGTACGGTTTAATGTATTTATTCGGCTTTTTATTTGCGATGTGGTTAGGCAACCGCATGGCTGATAAGCCCGGAAGCGGTTGGACACGTGCTGAAGTCAGCGACTTGTTATTCTACGGTTTTGTTGGGGTGATTATTGGTGGCCGTATGGGCTACGTCATGTTTTACCAATTCCCGCAGTTTTTAGACGACCCTTTGTATCTATTTAAAATCTGGACGGGCGGCATGTCATTCCATGGTGGCTTGTTAGGCGTGATTGGCGCAATGATGTGGTTTGCTCGCCACACTAAAAGACACTTCTTTACGGTGGCTGATTTTATTGCGCCGTTGATTCCATTTGGCTTGGCAACCGGGCGCTTAGGAAACTTTATGAATGGCGAGTTGTGGGGTCGCGCAACAGACATGCCTTGGGGGATGGTGTTCCCTAGTGGTGGTATGGTGGCAAGACACCCTTCTCAACTATATGAAGTCGCTTTAGAAGGAATTGTACTGTTAGTGTTGTTGTTAATTTACGCTAAACGCAAACCGCCAATGGGAGCGATATCAGGTGCCTTCTTGCTTGGCTATGGTAGCTTCCGCTTTATTATCGAATTTTTCCGCGAACCCGATAGCCATTTAGGTTTGCTGAGTTTGGGCATGAGCATGGGACAAATCTTGTCTCTGCCAATGATTATATTTGGCGCTTTGTTTATCGCTTGGGCTTACCGCCGTAATACCAAAGAGAGTAACGCATGAAACAGTATTTAGATCTTTGCCAACGGATTGTTAACGAGGGTACATGGATTGAAAATGAACGCACCGGTAAACGATGCTTAACGGTTATTAATGCTGATCTTGAATACGATGTCGCTAACAATGAGTTTCCCTTAGTGACTACTCGCAAAAGCTACTGGAAGGCGGCGATTGCAGAGTTGCTAGGTTATATTCGCGGCTTAGATAATGCTGCTGAGTTTAAAGCATTAGGCACCCCAACTTGGTTAGCTAACGCGAATGAAAACCAAGCTTGGCTAAATAACCCTGCACGTAAAGGCGACAACGATATGGGGCGTGTTTACGGGGTTCAAGGGCGTTCATGGCGCAAGCCTGAAGGTGGCTCGGTAGATCAACTCAAAAAAATCGTTGATGACTTAACTAATGGTATTGATGACCGCGGTGAAATATTGTCCTTTTATAATCCTGGTGAATTTCACTTGGGGTGTTTAAGACCATGTATGCACACCCATACCTTTTCGTTGTTAGGCGATACTTTGTATCTCACTTCGTCACAGCGTTCTTGTGATGTGCCGTTAGGGCAAAACTTTAACCAAATTCAGGTGTTTACTTTCTTAGCGTTGATGGCACAAATTACCAGCCACAAGGCGGGTAAGGCTTATCATAAAATTGTTAATGCTCACATCTACGAAGATCAGCTTGCACTGATGAAAGACGTGCAGCTTAAACGTGAGCCTTATGCTGCACCTAAGTTACATATCAACCCTAAAATTAAATCTCTAGAAGATTTAGAAACCTGGGTAACGCTGGATGATTTTGAAGTCAGTGATTACCAGTTCCACGACCCTATTGCTTATCCGTTTTCGGTTTAAAGCATCAAATAAAACCTGATAAATCGTTTAAGTCTTGTCAGGTTTTATTTTCAATTTGTATTAATAAATGGTTAAGCCGTTGCTTGTAGTTTTTATCATCGGAATATCCGATGATAAGCGTAATTACAAGTGAATATGTTTTAACACACCGCTGAGTAAAATAATGTCTTCATTTTTCTCTGTGAGCTGTTATGAAATCATTTCTTGATCGTTTTTTAAGAATGGAAGCTGCCGGTGGTATCTTGTTGATGCTAGCTGCCGTGGTAGCACTGTTTATGGCAAACAGTGCTTGGTTATCTCCTGCATATTTCGCATTTCTTGATACCCCATTTCAAGTGCGTATTGCCGAACTCGATATTAACAAGCCCTTATTGTTGTGGATCAACGATGGGTTAATGGCTGTGTTCTTCTTGGTTATTGGCTTAGAAGTTAAGCGCGAAATGGTTGAAGGAGCGCTGTCATCTAAAGAACGTGCCTTATTACCTGTAGTCGCTGCGATTGGCGGTATGGTAGTACCCGCAGCCGTATACTTAATATTCAACATTGGTGATACAGAGCTGGCTAAAGGCTGGGCGATTCCTGCGGCAACTGATATTGCTTTTGCATTGGGTGTTATGGCGCTGCTAGGTAAGCGCGTTCCAGCAAGCTTAAAGGTATTTTTACTGGCGCTAGCAATCGCCGACGATTTGGGCGTAATTGTTGTTATTGCCTTGTTTTACACCAGTGAAGTCGCGATTATGCCGTTGGTGTGGTCGGTGGCAGCAACCCTTGGTTTATGGATGCTTAATCGGCGCGGACATGGTGGCTTAAGCGCATACATGTTGCTTGGTTTAGTGCTTTGGGTAGCGGTGCTTAAGTCGGGCGTACACGCCACCTTAGCGGGCGTAATAGTTGGCTTTATGATCCCAATTAAAGCTAACTCAGGCGGCTCTCCGCTGAAGAAGCTAGAGCACGCCTTACACCCTGCATCGAGCTTTTTCATTGTGCCTATTTTCGCCTTTGCTAATGCGGGTGTTCCTCTGGCCGGAATTAGCTTAGAAAGCTTCCAAAGTCCGTTAGCTTTGGGTGTTATTCTTGGCTTGTTAGTGGGTAAACCTTTAGGTATTTATACCTGTAGCCGCATAGCGATTCGTGCTGGCTGGGCTAAGTTGCCAGAAGGTGCTAACAACATGCAGTTACTTGCAACGTCTATGCTGTGTGGTATTGGTTTCACTATGTCTATCTTTATCTCGTCGTTAGCCTTTGCGGGTCAAACTGATTTGATAGGACTGTCGCGTTTAGCTATATTGGCAGGCTCGGTGACTGCAGCATTGTTGGGTTACGGTTTATTGCACAGGTCTACCCGTGAAGAAGCCGCTAAGCTAGCAGAGCTAGAGCTCGGTCAATCCAGCAAAACATTAAGTACGTCTTCCATGTAGTTAAATTGAAGGCCGAACAATAACAATGATGCAAACCCCGTTTTCGGGGTTTGCTGTTAGGTAAGGCATGTCACATTTAAACTACAACCATCTTTACTACTTTTGGATGACCTACAAGCGAGGATCGGTAACTGCTGCCGCTGAGGCGTTGTTTTTAACCCCACAAACCGTAACGGGCCAAATTAAGCAACTGGAACAGCGTTTAGCGGGTGAGTTGTTTATTCGCCGAGGCCCTAAAATAACCCCTACCGAACTGGGCCAGCTGGTCTATAAATATGCCGATCGAATGTTCAGTCTCAGTTATGAAATGCTCGATATCGTTAACTATTCACAACAAGATAAATTATTGTTTGAGGTGGGTGTCGCTGACGCTTTATCGAAACGTTTAGCTAGCCGTATTTTGCTTTCTGCTGTGCCACCCGACGGTAATATTCGCCTACGTTGTGTTGAGTCTACCCACGAATTGCTTTTATCTCAGTTAGCAGAGCACAAGTTAGATATGATTTTGTCAGACTGTGGTTTGGACAACGCTCAGCAAGACGGCGTGCTGAGCAAGAAACTGGGGGAAAGCGGCATTGCGTTTTTTGCTAACGAACCACTTCCTCTCTTGCCATTTCCTGCTTGTTTAGAACAACGTAGTCTATTGCTGCCCGGCAGACGTAGCTCTTTAGGCCGAAAACTGTGGACTTGGTTTGATGAGCTAGGTTTAAAAGTATCGGTATTAGGAGAATTTGATGATGCCGCGTTAATGAAAGCGTTTGGTGCATATACCGACGGTATTTTTGTTGCTCCAGCCATATATACGGAAGAAATTTTGGCTAACCCTAATACACGCTTATTAGGCATCACTAATGAGTTAACGGAGGAATATCACGTGCTGTTTGCGGAGCGAATGATTCAACACCCTTCGGTAAAACAGCTTTGTAATAGTGACTTTTCAACCTTGTTCTCAGGTGAGCAGCAATTACAAAATGTGGATGAGATTCTAAACATCAGTTGTGACTAGCTGCAGCTGGTATAAAAATTATTTAATATTATTTATTGAATAAGCGAAACAATATACCGTTTTAAAACACTTTTCTTATTGTGAGTAATATCAAATATTTTGGTTTGACCTTGAGCATTATTTGAAGCCGCGCATGTTTAGCGCTTATCTTGCTTAATTATTCACCTCCCAAGCGCTACTCTGCTATTTATAAAATACAGAACAATATTTGGGCCTTTAGCAAAATAGGCTAAGCAATAGCTGCTATTGCGCTCAATAGAATAATAATTGTTGGCAATAACGACCAACACAAAATGTTTCTGGTAACTCCCTGTTATGGAGGGTTTTTTCGCCATGGCACTGAGCTGTAGTACAGAGGCCTCGCTAAATTATAGGTATATCTCAACCTGATTTAGTGGGTGATGCCGTAAGGTATCTGAGCGCAGAAACAAACAGTAGTAGGGTTATATAAATCGGTTAACACTAAACGTTCCCATGTTTGGCTTCTGTATTTTTAACAGCGAGTAAGCGTATGAGTGGCCTTAAGCCACGAGTGCGGGAAAGGAAGCAAATCATGAAAAAGGTGTTTGCCATAAGTATGGTGGCAGCGTCGATCTCTGCGCAGGCGGAAATTGCAGCGACTCATATTTATCATAATCATATGCCAAATTTTTGGCCGTACTACGATGTAAGTCAATATGAAGGTTTGTCGGTAGGCGACCCCGTTCGTTATGCCTACGACGGCCAAGTCATTAACCTCAAGAATAGTCCTCCAGCTAACTACACGTTTTATATTCCCGGTAGCGGTGCCCCAATGCCGCACGACGATTTAGTCTCTTATTATCAGCATCATGCTAAAAAAGGTGCCTACTTAAGTTGGCCAATGGATACGGCCAAAGGCAACAACGGCAATCATCCTCAAAGCCAAACGCATGTCACCATGTCAGCATCAGTGATTAACAACGTGCAGAGTTTTGGCGAGTTAGGTAATTTGGACGGTTACAATTTGGGCTGGGGTGCTTATTGGCGTGATACCCAAAACAGTACTAAGACCAGCGGTGGTTTTAATGCTCTAGACACTATCCACTTCTCTGGTCACCACACCATGGGGCCTTTGGTGGGTAATGACTATTTCTTAAAAGATTTGATTTATCAAAACGTTACTTTGGCTCAAGATTATTTCTTAGGTGATTCATTTAAATCATCTAAAGGCTTCTTCCCAACAGAGCTAGGCTTTTCTGAGCGAATTATTCCGGTATTGACCAAGTTAGGCATTGAGTGGTCAGTATTAGGTAACGTGCATTACTCGCGTACCTTACGTGATTACCCTTACCTAAACGACCCGGGTAAAGACACCTTAATCTCACCACCTAACCGTGCCGACTTACAAAACGTTAGTGATATTGGTGCTTGGACTGAACTGCACATGTTTAATGAGCAGCAGGTTACCTACAATAAATTCCCTTTTGCTTCTATTCCGCACTGGGTGCAATACGTAGATCCTAATACCGGCGAGCAGCATAAGGTGGCGGGTATTCCGGTAGAGCAAGCGAGTTCTTGGGAAGAGGGCTACCAAGGCTCTGTAACTGCTGATGTGCTTAAAGCATTTGAAGGTGACGCAGCATCGCTTGGTAGAACTCAGTATTTCACTATTGCTCACGATGGCGATAACTCATCTGGACGTGCTGGCGACGGCGGTACTTGGGCCAACTCAGGTAACGTAACCTATGCAGACAGTTCGGTTCGCGGTATGGGGGTGGATGAATATCTAAAAGCTTACCCAATTCCTGCGGATGACATTGTTCACGTACAAGATGGCTCTTGGATTGATACTCGAGATTCATCTGCTGATCCAACGTGGTATCACTGGCATATTCCAGTGGGTGTGTGGCGTGGCCAAATGGCTGATTTTAATACTGCCAATGGCACTGATTTTGTCGCCACTCGCGAGCATATGGTATCGCTAGAGCTAGGTTATCATTATCTAGAGCGTAACTTTGCCTTACTGCAAGCGGCAGAAAACTACGCAAAAACAGCTGAGCAAATCTGGTTAGACAATAACCCTAACCATTGGAGCCCAAGCACCGCGCGTGATAACGAAGTGACCTACCCAGGTAACCAGTTAAACCCGTGGATGATGTCTTACCCTGTTAAAGGTGATGCCGGAAACAACTACGCCGGTGGTGCAAACCCAGCTGAATTAGGTTGGTATTTCTTGCTAGCATCTATTGATTCAGGTTTTGGTTATTATGACGAAAACGTTGATGACGGGGTAAAACCTACCATTTCGTTTAATCAGTCTTTGCACTTCACTACACCTTATGTAGATGCCAACTTGAGCCAAGATAAAACCGGCCCGTCTGTTTGGTGGCCTCAGCGCTACCCTTACAATCCTGGTAGTGCCAACTCAAGTAAGGCTGAAGGGTGGGCGACGGTTTACGCTGATACTAAGTTTGCTATTTACACCTATGGTTATGACGTAAATGGCATTCAAGATATTAAAGTTAAGGTACGTGTTCACAAAGATAAGTGGGCGACCGCAACCGATAAAACCTTTAAGTTGTACGATCCAAGTGCTCACAGCAGCGATCCAAATGTTGACCCATCGCGTGTAGGTGAATGGCAAAGCTTTGACATGAATGAACGCGACTTAAGTGGCGATATCAATGGTGTGACTTGGCAGCCTTCTGGTAAAGAAATGTTTGATGTAGTACCTGCCCAAGAAATTGGTAACTTGTACTTCAGCTACATTGACCAATACCAGGAGCAATTGCTTGATTACTACATTGAAGCAACAGATAGCAAAGGCAATGTGACTCGTTCTGAGATTCAACAAGTTTACGTAGGTGCTGGCCAGTTTAGTTCGGTGGGCGGTAAAACAGTTGAAGATGTTAATGGCGCAATTGCTGGCGAAGCCATGTTCTTTACTGATGGCGTGGTAGTGGGAGATAAACGCCCTGTTGCCAATATAGATGCTACTGGTGGAGAAGTGGCATTGGGTACCGTTGTTACCTTAAGTGCTGCAGGCTCTTCAGATGAAGAAGGTCCAATTGCTAGTTACTTATGGAGCACTGGTGAAACTACCCCTTCAATTACAGTTACGCTAAATGAACGTACTACTGTGTCGGTGACTGTGACCGATAGCGTGGGTCAAAAAGCCTCTACCAGTGTGACTTATCGTATTATTGGTCAGTCTCTTACTTCAACGGTGTACTATCAAGACAACAGCGGTTGGGGGCAAGTATGTTTGCATTACACCGTTGATGGTGCGGTAACTTGGACAGTGGCACCTGGCGAAGCTATGCAAAGTGTTGGTGGTAACTGGTACAGCTTAACCGTAGACCTAGTGGATGGTACTCAACTAGAGTTTGTCGCTAACAACTGTAGCGGTACATGGGATAATAATGGCGGTCAAAACTACAAAGTAGATGATGGCAGTTGGAATGTTGTCTCGGGAGCCATCGCAGCAGGTATACCAGATGGTTTAGATGGTAACGCGGCACCCGTAGCTGCTATTAGCCCTAGCAGCCAAACAGTAGCGAAAGGCTCTGTGGTGACCTTAAGTGGTGCAGGTTCAAGTGATAGTGACGGGTCAATTGCCAGTTACAGCTGGAGTACTGGTGCAAGCACTGAGTCTATTTCGGTCACGGTGAATGAAACTCAAACCATTAGCCTTACGGTTAGCGACGACAAAGGTAAAACTGCCAGTACCTCGGTAACACTGACGGTAGTGCCAAATAAAGCACCTATCGCCAACATTTCTCCGGCGAATCAAACCGTTGCCACTGGGACTACTGTTACCTTGAGTGCAGCTGGTTCAAGTGATGAAGATGGCTCTATTACGAGTTACTTGTGGAGCACAGGCGAAACAACTAGCAGCATTGATGTAGTGGTAGATGTAAGCAAAACCATCAGCGTAACTGTCACTGATAATGAAGGTGCTACAGCAACTGCTAACGCTGTGTTAAGCGTGGAAAGCGATGAAAAAGCGAAAAACTTTAATCAGCTTTATTTCCGCGGAACAGCAAACGGCTGGGTAACTACTGCGATGGACCTGGTTGCTGATAATACATGGCAACTAGTAGTTGAACTTGATGGCCAAGCTGATCAGCGCTTTAAGTTTGATGTAAACGGTGATTGGGGGCAGAACTACGGCGATAACAATGCTGACGGAGTGCTAGAGCAATCAGGTGGAGATATTTTCACTACGCTAACGGGTTCTTATTTAATCGAAGTTAATGATCAGACGCTGGCTTACAGCATCACTGAGCTTAATGCTAACCAAGCTCCCACGGCCATTATTGGTGCCTCGGCTACTCAAATAGATATTGGCCAAAGCATTACTTACAGTGCGGCCGGTTCTAGTGATAGTGACGGCACCATTGCTAGCTACCTATGGAGCAATGATGCGACCACAGAAACCACTACTGTAAATTACGCTACTGCAGGTTCTTATGGTATGAGCCTTACCGTAACCGATGACGGCGGTAAAACGGCAAAAGCGTCTGTTGTTGTAGAGGTGATTGACCCAAATGCTAACTTTACTGCTAACTTCCAACAGCTGTTCTTTAGAGGAACGGCTAACAACTGGCAAACTGGGGCAATGAGCTTAGTGGCAAATAATACTTGGCAAACTACGGTAAGCTTTGACGGCCAGAATGAGCAACGTTTTAAGTTTGATGTTAGTGGTGATTGGTCAAATAATTACGGCGACAATAATAACGATGGCGTACTAGAGCAAACGGGTGGAGACATCTTCACCAACGTTGTAGGCAATTACATAGTGGAAGTGAATGATGCCACTATGCAATATAAAATCATCGCTCAATAAACCTATCTCACCCTAAGTAAAAGCCGCTACATAGCGGCTTTTTTCTTTGCTTCGCATTGGCCGCTTAGGCGGCTGGCTAGCGAGTTCCAGTGATTTCACGTATAGTTTGCCTTAATTGCTTCACTAGGTAGAAAGATGAATATAGAAGACATGCAAAAAAATGCAGAGCCTGCATTAAAGCTCCTTAAAGCCCTAGCTAACGAAAGCCGTTTAATGATTTTGTGCCATCTAGTCGAAGGTGAGTTAACGGTAGGGGAGTTAAACCAACGGGTTCAGCTTAGCCAGTCTGCTTTATCACAACACTTAGCATGGTTACGCAAAGATAAGCTGGTAAGCACCCGTAAAGAGTCTCAAACCATCTTCTATTCTTTGGCTAGTGATGAAGCCAAAGCGGTGTTAGGCCAGCTGCACGCGCTGTACTGTGCTGATTAGCTGAATTTCAGATATAAAAAAACCGGCCAAGGCCGGTTTTTTTTATCAAGCGCTTTAAATTAAAGTGCGTTGATTTTAGCAACAATGCGGCTCTTATGACGAGCTGCTTTGTTTTTGCTGATCAAACCTTTAGACGCGTAACGGTCTAAAACTGGTTGAGCGGCTTGGTATGCTGCTGTAGCTGCTTCTTTATCGCCTGCTTCGATAGCTGCAATAACTTTTTTCAAATTAGTGCGCATCATAGAGCGACGGCTAGCGTTATGTTGACGACGCTTTTCAGCTTGGACAGCGCGTTTTTTAGCTGACTTAATATTAGCCAAGTGTAACTCCTGAACTTTGTCTTGGAATTATGAATTTTAAGGCCGTGGAATATGCCCGTTTTTCATGTTTATGTCAAACAATTTTTAACCAACTATAAATATCCAAGTGCGTAAAGGCCAAGTAAACGTTACGGCCGTAGCATAGATCTGTATAGGCGGGTAAACTGTGGCGCGATTCTACCAGCATTTTCTATGTTAGGGCAGAGGAATTTGTATAAATTGGCAACAGGACAGTGCATTGAGTAAAACCTTGTTAAAATCGGGCGCTATTGTTAGCGGTATGACCTTGATTTCTCGCGTATTGGGTTTAGTTCGAGACGTAGTAATAGCAAACTTGATGGGGGCGGGCGTAGCCGCCGATGTATTCTTCTTTGCCAACAAAATCCCCAACTTCTTACGCCGACTATTTGCCGAAGGCGCGTTTGCCCAAGCTTTTGTGCCAGTGCTTACCGAGTACAAACAAAAAAGTGCCGAAGATGAAGTAAGAGAACTGGTTGCCAAGGTGAGCGGTACGCTTGGCTTGGCGGTGACCATTGTGACCTTATTTGGCATTATTGGCTCGCCACTGATTGCTGCCCTATTTGGTACAGGCTGGTTTATCTCATGGTTAAATGATGGGCCTGATGCCGCAAAGTTTGAACTGTCGGCCTTTTTATTAAAAATTACCTTTCCCTATTTGTGGTTTGTCACCTTTACCGGTTTATCGGGGGCCATTCTTAATGCTTATGGTCGTTTTGCGGTGGCTGCCTTTACTCCTGTGTTACTGAATGTCGTGATCATTGGTTTCGCCATGCTAGTGTCACCGCAGCTAGAGCAGCCCGAGGTAGGGTTAGCTATGGGCGTGTTTTTTGGTGGCTTGGTTCAGTTTCTGTTTCAACTGCCTTTTCTATTTAGGCTTAAGTTATTACGCAAGCCAAGTTGGGGCTGGAAGCACCCAGGTGTGGAAAAAATTCGCACTTTAATGATTCCCGCTTTATTTGGGGTCTCGGTCAGTCAAATTAACCTGCTGCTTGATACTCTTATTGCCAGCTTTCTGGTCACTGGTTCTATTTCTTGGCTGTATTATTCAGACCGTTTGTTGGAGTTTCCATTAGGGTTATTTGGCATTGCTATCGCCACGGTGATCTTACCTAGTTTGTCGCAACGTCATGTAGACGCTAATCCTAAACAGTTCCAACAAACCATGGATTGGGCAGTGCGTATGGTGTGCTTTCTAGGTATTCCAGCCACCATAGGTTTAGCGTTGTTAGGTCACCCTATTCTTCAAGTATTATTTATGCGCGGTGCTTTTGACCAACAAGATGTACTTAATGCCTCATACAGTTTAATGGCGTATAGCGGTGGCTTGTTATTCTTTATGTTAGTGAAAGTATTAGCGCCCGGTTATTACTCGCGGCAAGATACTAAAACCCCGGTTAAAATTGGCATCATTGCCATGGTGAGTAATATGGGTTTTAACCTTATTTTCGCCATTCCTTATGGCTACGTAGGGTTGGCGATTGCCACAGCGTTGTCGGCTCTGCTTAACGCTTCTTTATTGTATCGGGGCTTGCACAAGCAAGGAGTATACAAAGTGAGCCGAGCCACTAGCGGGTGCATTGTGCGCATAGTGCTCGCTTCAGTTGCCATGGGAGGCCTTATTTACTGGCTTTCTCCGGTGGCTGAGCAATGGTTTGCCCTTAACTGGTACAACAGCGTTATTCAGTTGAGCATTTGCGTTGCAGCGGCCATTGCCAGCTACTTAGTTTTACTATTTTGCTTAGGGATAAGATTAGCGCACTTGAAAAGCAGTTTCGGGGCTGTAACTGCGGACTAAACAAGCTATAATCCGTCGGTTTTTGACGAAATAGGCGCGGGAATGGAGTTAATTCGCGGTATACGCAACATTAAAGCGCGCCATTATGGCTGTGCCTTAAGCATCGGTAATTTTGATGGTGTGCATTTAGGCCATCAGCAAGTAATAAAACGATTAGTTGAACAGGCTCGCCAGCGGGGCTTACCTGCTGCGGTAATGATTTTTGAGCCGCAACCTTTAGAAATATTCGCTAAAGATAAAGCGCCCGCTCGAATTAGCCGCTTTCGCGATAAATACCAACAGCTCAAAAGTTTGGGTGTTGACCGTTTGTTAGTGGTGCGTTTTAACCAAGCCTTTGCTCAGCAAAGTGCCGACTATTTTGTGCGTCAATTATTGGTAGAGTTGTTAGGTATTAAGTATCTAGCAGTAGGCGATGACTTTCATTTTGGTAAAGGCCGAGAAGGTAACTTTGCTAGTTTGCAAGCCGCTAAACAGCAATATGGTTTTGAGCTAACTTCAACTGATTCATTTTGTATGAATCAACAGCGAGTTAGCAGCACCTTATTGCGCCAGCATTTAGCTGACTCTGATTTTAATACCGTGGGTCAGTTATTAGGGCGAAAATTTAGCTTTAGTGGCAAAGTGATCCACGGGCAAAAACTAGGGCGCCAACTGGGATTTGCTACGGCAAACCTAAAGGTGGCTCGTCATGTTTGCCCGATTCATGGTGTATTTGCAGTAAAAGTGTATGTACACGGGCAGCCAGAGCATCGATTCTCTGGAATTGCCAATATAGGCTGGCGACCAACCGCCGCAGGAAAAGATTTATTGGTGGAAGCGCATTTGTTTGAGTTTGATGCCAATCTGTATGGTCAACGCTTAGTGGTTGAACCGCAGTTAAAAATACGAGATGAACAAAAATTTGATTCACTTGATGCGCTGAAAGCTCAGGTGAATCTCGATATTAAGCGAGCAAAAGCCTACTATGGCCTTGCTGAGTAATTGACTGGAAAAGTGATTCGATGAGCGACTATAAAGATACTCTTAATTTACCTGATACTGAATTTCCGATGCGTGGTAACTTAGCCAACCGCGAACCTGCAATGCTTAAGCGTTGGGACGAAAAGGATTTGTACGGCCAGATTAGACAGGCCAAAAAAGGTAAAAAGAGCTTTATTTTGCATGATGGCCCTCCTTACGCCAACGGCAATATTCACCTTGGCCATTCGGTTAACAAGGTGCTTAAAGACATCATTATTAAATCGAAGACCTTGTCAGACTTTGACTCGCCATATGTGCCGGGTTGGGACTGTCATGGTTTGCCTATCGAGTTGCAAGTAGAGAAGAAAGTTGGCAAGCCTGGTAAAAAGGTAACTGCTGCTGAGTTTCGTCAAAAGTGTCGTGATTATGCTGCTAAGCAAATCGACGGTCAGCGTAAAGACTTTATCCGCATGGGCATACTAGGTGATTGGCAAAATCCTTACCTAACCATGAATTTTGGTACTGAAGCTAATATTATCCGTTCATTGGCTAAAATCATCGATAACGGCCACCTATTGCAAGGCTCTAAGCCGGTGCATTGGTGTACCGATTGTGGCAGCGCATTAGCCGAAGCCGAAGTTGAGTATGAAGATAAAACTTCTCCAGCTATTGATGTACGTTTCACAGCAGTAGACGACGCGGCAGTTCTCGCCAAATTCGATCACCCAGAAGGTGTTACTGGTGAAGGCCCGATCTCTACAGTAATTTGGACCACCACTCCCTGGACCTTACCGGCTAACCGTGCAGTAGCGGTGAACGCGCATTTAGAATATGTACTAGTGCAAATTGAAACCGAAGCCGGTAAAGAGCGCTTAATTTTAGCGCGTGACTTAATGGAGCAATGTGTAGAGCGTTTTGGCGCGACCCACTTTAATGCGCTAGGTTACTGTCAAGGTGAAGCCCTTGAGCTGATTAAGGTTAAGCACCCGTTCTACGATTTTGAAGTACCGGTTATTTTAGGTGACCACGTTACTACGGAATCAGGTACTGGTTGTGTGCATACCGCACCTGGCCACGGCCAAGAAGATTTTGCTGTTGGCCAAAAATACGATCTAGAAGTCGCCAACCCAGTGGGCGACAACGGTGTTTATTTATCTGACACTGAGTTTTTTGCTGGCCAACACGTATTTAAAGCCAACGACAATGTGGTTGAGAAGCTAAAAGAAACTGGCGCCTTATTGCATCATCATGCATACCGCCACAGTTACCCACATTGCTGGCGCCACAAAACACCTATTATTTTCCGTGCTACGCCGCAGTGGTTTATTAGCATGGATCAAAATGGTTTGCGTAAGCAGGCTATGCAAGAAATCGAGAAGACCCAGTGGATCCCTGATTGGGGCCAAAGCCGTATCGAAAGCATGGTAGAGAACCGCCCAGATTGGTGTATCTCTCGTCAACGTACGTGGGGCGTGCCAATTGCACTATTTGTGCATCGTGAAACTAATGAGCTTCACCCACGTGCAGTAGAGCTTATGGAAGAAGTGGCGAAACGAGTAGAAAAAACCGGTATTCAAGCATGGTGGGATTTAGATGCTACCGAATTGTTGGGCGCTGAAGCTGATCAATACCGTAAAGTAGAAGACACTTTAGATGTATGGTTTGACTCAGGTTCGACCCACTCAAGCGTAGTAGACGCGCGTGCAGAGTTTAATGGTCAAGCTACCGATATGTACCTTGAGGGTTCAGATCAACACCGTGGCTGGTTCCAATCATCATTGATGATCTCAACAGCGATGCACGGCAAAGCACCATACCAACAAGTATTGACTCATGGCTTTACGGTTGATGCTAACGGCCATAAGTTTTCTAAATCTTTAGGCAACGGTATTGCGCCGCAAGATATCTGGAACAAATTGGGTTCAGACATCTTACGTTTGTGGATTGCTTCTACTAACTACACCGCTGAAATGAGCGTGTCTGATGAAGTATTCAAGCGCAGTGCTGACGCATACCGTCGTATTCGTAATACTTCTCGCTTCTTATTAGCTAATTTGGCTGGTTTTGAGCCTGAGCAGCACTTAGTGGCTGCTGAAGATATGGTCGAGCTTGATCGTTGGGTAGTAGGGCGTGCTGCTGCAGTTCAACAAGAGATTGTAGAAGCTTACGAGCAATACCAATTCCATGTGGTATACCAGAAGTTAATGCACTTCTGTTCTATCGAGCTAGGTAGCTTCTACTTAGACATTATTAAAGATCGACAGTACACGGCTAAAACAGATGGTCTAGCGCGTCGTTCTTGCCAAACGGCACTGTTCCACATTGCTGAAGCATTAACCCGCTGGATTGCGCCAATTCTAAGCTTTACTGCCGACGAAATTTGGCAAGCTCTTCCTGGTGAGCGTAACGAATTTGTATTCACTGAAACGTGGTATGAAGGTTTAACACCGTTAGCCCAAGACAACAGCATGAATGATGCATTCTGGGCACAATTAATCACTATTCGTGATGAGGTGAACAAGAACCTAGAGCAAGCGCGCCGTGATAAGAAAATTGGTGGCACCTTAGAAGCGAAGGTAACGCTGTATGTCGATAGCGAGCTAGAACAAGTACTTACTCAGTTAGGTGATGAACTTCGCTTTGTATTACTTACCTCTGGTGTGAGCTTACAGCCGCTAGAACAAGCAACTGCTGACGCGGCCGTTACCGAATTGGCCAACCTTAAAGTGGCTGTTGAAGTTGCCAGCGGTGAGAAATGTGACCGTTGTTGGCATCACCGCGAAGATGTTGGTCAAAATGCAGAGCATCCTAGCTTGTGTAGCCGTTGTGTTACCAACGTAGCGGGTGAAGGTGAGTCTCGTCACTATGCATAATGAAGCAGTAGCGAATAAAACGAGCAGTACTGGTTTACGTTGGTTGTGGTTGAGTGTCGTGGTATTTGCACTTGACCAAATCACTAAACTAGCAATAGCTAAAACTTTTGATTTATACGAGCGCGTAGAAGTAACTCCATTTTTTAACTTAGTATCGGTACGCAATTACGGTGCAGCCTTTAGCTTTTTAAGTGATGCTGGTGGCTGGCAACGTTGGTTTTTTACTGCTATCGCTATTTTTGTTAGTGGCTTATTGCTGTGGTGGATGAAGAAAACCCCTGCCAATCAAAAGTGGCAAGCGATTGCTTACGCCTTGGTGCTGGGGGGGGCCATTGGTAATGTAGTTGACCGTGTGGTGTTTGGTTACGTGATCGACTTTTTAGATTTTTATGTAGGCAGCTATCATTGGCCGTCTTTTAACGTAGCTGACTCTGCTATTTGTGTAGGCGCTGTGTTATTGGTGCTCGACAGCATTTTCTCGCCCCAGCCAAAGGACGCTAAATGATTCAGCAAGGAAGCAAAGTAGAACTTCATTTTGTATTGAAGTTAAGCGATGGATCGATTGCCGAAAGCACTTACAATTACCCTAAGCCAGCTCAGCTGGTAGTGGGCGATGGAAGCTTAACCGAAGGTTTTGAAAGGTGTTTAGAGGGCTTAAAAGCTGGCGATAAAAGCCAATTTGAACTCAGTGCAGAACAAGCCTTTGGCCCAAGTAATCCAGACAACATTAAGTATTTCGAGCGCAGTAAATTTGGCGACGAAGCCCCCGCAGAAGAAGGCAGTATTATTGCTTTTGCTCAACCTGACGGTAGCGAAATTCCTGGTATTGTGCGTGAAGTGACCGGTGATTCAGTGACAGTGGACTTTAATCATCCACTGGCTGGGCAAACGGTTATTTTTGAAGTAGAAATTTTAGCGGTTAATTAAGGATCGATAGTGGAAATACTGTTAGCTAATCCTCGTGGTTTTTGTGCTGGTGTTGACCGCGCTATCTCTATTGTAGAACGTGCTTTGGAAATGTTCGGCGCGCCTATTTATGTTCGCCATGAAGTGGTTCACAATCGCTATGTGGTGGACGGCCTGCGTAAACGCGGCGCCGAGTTTGTTGATGAACTTAGCGACGTACCAGAAGGCAGTATTTGTATTTTTAGTGCTCATGGCGTATCCCAAGCGGTGCGTGCTGAAGCTAAACAGCGTGGCTTAAAGATTTTTGATGCAACGTGTCCGCTAGTGACTAAAGTTCATATGGAAGTTACTCGAGCTAGCCGCAAAGGCATCGAATGTGTATTGATTGGTCACCATGGTCATCCAGAAGTAAATGGCACTATGGGCCAATACGACAACGCTGATGGTGGGATTTACCTAGTAGAAACAGTAGACGATGTCGCCAGCTTAAGTGTTAAAAAGCCAGAGCAACTTTTTTACTGTACGCAAACCACCTTATCAGTTGATGATACCTCTGCCATCATTGATGCCTTGCGAGAAACCTTCCCGCATATTCAAGGTCCACGTAAAGATGATATTTGCTACGCGACCCAAAACCGCCAAGACGCGGTAAAAGATTTAGCCGAGAAATCTGATGTGGTATTAGTGGTGGGTTCTAAAAACTCGTCTAATTCAAATCGCCTGCGAGAAAAAGCTGAGAAATCGGGTGCGGCAGCCTACTTGATTGACGGCGTTAGCGATATTAACTGCCAGTGGTTTAATGATGATACTAAGGTTGGTGTTACCGCTGGAGCATCTGCCCCAGAGATACTGGTTCAAGAAGTAGTATCAGGTTTAAAAGCCATGGGCGGTGTGACTGTTGTAGAAAATCCGGGGCGTGAAGAAAACACCATTTTTGAAGTTCCTGCTGAGTTACGAGTCACTCAAACTAACTAATTGAGTTATCTCTCATTTAATCTAGAAAAGAAGGCATAGCCTTCTTTTTTGCGCTATACCCTAAAGACTTGGTCAACTCTTTAGGTTACCCCTATCGAACATTTTTTAAGTGTTAAGAATAGGTAGATAGCGATGCACATCTACTCAAAACCTCACCAAAGCGGTTTTACCCTCATTGAAGTGGTTATCACTTCTTTTATCTTGGCTATTGGACTGCTGGCAGTGGTTGCTATGCAAGCTGTTGCTAAGCGCTCAAGTTTTGAAACCCATCAACGTACTATGGCGATGCTTTTAGCCGAAGACATGGTCGAACGCGTGCGCTTAAATCATATTGCTTGGCAAGCTAACAACCCCGCTACCGTCACTGTTGGTGAAGGTCAAGCTACACGAACCAAGCCTACCTGCGCGGAAAATAGCGGTTTAATGGCCGACTGCAGTTTAGCTGATGTAGTTAATTACGATCTTTACCATTGGGAGTATGGATTGCTGGCTAAATCTGCGGGCACAAAAGGCGGGCTAGTGAAACCCAATGGTTGCGTATTGTTAGCGGCTAACGGTGACTTAACGGTAGTTGTCACTTGGTTATCTCGGCAATCTCTTAGCGGGATTACCAGCGCTAACTCGGTCACTGCTAACTGTGGCGCTCAGTCCGATAAACGTCGGAAAATGGCGTTAAATACTAGGGTCAATTCATGAAGCTATTTAACCAGCGCGGCTTCACGCTCATTGAATGGTTGATTGCGATTGTGATTGGCTTATTTCTTACCGCAGGCATTGGCAGCTTTTTAGTTGCCTCGCAACGTACCACCGAATCTACCTATCACAGCGAGCAAATGATGGAGAGTGGTCGTATTGCTATGCATCTAATCACTCGAGATTTACGCATGGTGGGATTTTTTGGCGAGTATACCGGTAACCCTATGGTGCGTGGCTCCGGCGTTACACTCCTTGCTACCGATATAAGCGCCGCCAACGATTGCGTCATTGACTGGGTTGGCGCCACCCCCGAAGGCTCGTTTCCGTCTACCGATGGCCGTTTTAGTGCTTTATTTGTTGGTCAAGTGAATGCCGCTAACTCACTGGATGGGCAATACACTTGCGTAAGCTCGCGCAGTGATTTGATTACCGATTCTGATGTTATTGGTATAAAGCGAGTCATTGGCTCTCCGATACAAAGTGCCGCGGATTTAGACGAGGACCGCTATTACTTTGCTGCAAACACAGCCAGTTCACAAATCTTTACCAAAGATGATACTTGGCCTACTGAGGTTGCCATGCCGGGGCGACAGGTTTGGGAGTATCAACACATTGTTTATTACTTAGACGTTAGTGCGCAATCTGGCTTGCCAGTGTTACGCCAGTTGTACCTAGATAACAATAGCGGTATGCAAATACTCGGCTCAGGCCCATTGGTGGAGGGAATCGAGCGGATGCGGGTATTGCTTGGCGTGGATACAGACACTAGTAAAGACGGAGTAATTAACGATTTTGTGGCTGCTAGCAACGTTTCTCCCCAGCAGTGGAGTGAAGGGCGAGTCATTGGTGCGAAGGTATTTTTACTGGTGCGCTCTCTAACCGAAGATCAAAACTATACTAATGAAAACAGCTATGAGTTGGGTGACGTATCGGTAGCAGCTGCTAACGATCATTATCGTCGGGCCCTATTTGAGTCCGTCGTGTCACTTAGGAATATGGTGTATTAATGAATCACGGCCTTCGCTACTTTCGCCAACAAGGCGCAGCATTGTTTGTCGCCATGTTGTTCTTACTTATTTTAAGTTTTTTAGGGGGAGTGTTATTAAGCGCCGCTAACCAAGGCTTAAAAGTCGTGTCGGCAATGGGGGATCGCTTGGGTGCAGAGCACTCCCTAGAGGGAGAAATGAATCAGTTGATATGGGAGCCAAACTTACAAGGCGTTATTGGTTCGATGGCGCCATCAGCGTCGATGGCGGTATCTACAATGGTTACTGGGGCGAGCGGCAGCTTAATCCATACCGTAGATAGCGTATGCGCCCGCAGCTTTAGTGCCAGCAGCAACAACGCTATTACCCAATGTCGCTATATTCGAGTTGATGCTACCAAAAATTATGGAAAGGCTAATCGAGCATCCACATCCATCGCAGCGGGCATAGAGCAGCCAATATTGTGAATCATAAACTGCACTTGATAAGCCAAATCAATACATAAAAGGAGAGAGCAGATGAATGGTCATTTAAGGTCGGGGCTGCTTGCCTGTTTGTGCACAATGTCGGTAACTTGCCCTGTATGGGCAGACGACACTGAATTGTTTCTATTCGACTTTAATAGCTTAAGTTCTGCTGATCCTAAAGTACTGATTATCTTTGATACCTCTGGCAGTATGGCGTGGAATATTACTACCCGCCAAGGCTACAATCGCGACAGCAGTGGCGACCTGAGTTACCAAGATTACCCCGTTGCTGTGAGCTCACAAAATAGCTTAGATAACGATTTTATTTACTTTACGGTTAATGGCGTAGATGGCTCATATATCCCTACGGGTGCGAACGACGACCGCCGATTTATTTGGGACATCAACAACTGTGCAGCCTCATACGAAGCGCTTGCTAAAAATGGCATCTTTACCGGCTATTTTCGTGAGCATCGGGTACAAGGTGGCACTGGATCTTGGGATAATGTTCGGCTGAACAACGGTGCTAATTACACCGTGCTTGATTGTATGGATGACTATGAATTAGTCAGTGATGCTAGTGATGGTCGTTTATTGGATGAGAGCGGTGACCCACGAGCATTTACCGTTAAACTTCAAGAATCAGACGGCAGTTTTGTTGATAAAGTGGTATCCACCATTAATCCTGGCCAATATCGAGAAAGCAACAATTCCTATGTTGATGCACCTCAAGGTTACCCCATCAACGGCGCTTCTAATAATACCGAAGATTTTTATACACTGAATAAAACCGATGCAGAACAAACTACCAAAGATAGCTTTGATGATGGGTACCTAATTACTTTATATAGCGCCAATTACCTTCGTTGGTATCATCATTCTGACGCCACAACTACGCGGCCACGAATTGAGATTGCTCAAGAAGCTCTGGCTAATGCGCTCGACACTATCAACGGCGTGAGCTTTGGTTTGATGGTATTTAATACATCTAACCACGGTGGCCGAGTGATTAGAAGGATTCAAGCCGCGGATAATAACGATGGTTTGATTACTGACGTGGTTGAGCTTGATGCCGATGGCGGCACGCCTCTCGTTGAGACGCTTATGGAAGCCAAGCGTTACTTTGCCGGAGAAACTGTAGTGTATGGCCTAGAGGGGCCAAGTGGGGCCAATAATCGCGATACCTCTATCGAATCTTCGGGCAGTTACATAACACCTTACGAAGTTGGCTGTGATAGCTCAATTAGCATTATTTATATCACAGACGGGACGCCAACCGTTGATGCAGAAGAAAATGACAATGTAGGCAGTTTGCCAATTAATACTAACGGTGTGGCAGGGTGTGATGGTGCGGCTACTGTTAGTGCTTGTACTTGGAGCTCCCCAGTAAAATATGGTGAAGAACCAGACGCTGGAGAAACCGACAATCGCGCCAGTTCATATTTACCCGTACTGGCCAAATGGATGAATACCAATGACATCAATGGCGATGTAGATGGGCGCCAGTACGCTAAAATTTCTACTATTGGTTTTGGTGAAGATGTTATTGAAGGTGGCTCTGCGATGTTGATTGCAACGGCCGAAAATGCCGAGGGTCGTTTTTACCCTGCAGAGGGCGGGGTGGAGTTGGAGTCGGCATTGCGCCAAGCACTCATTGGTATCTACGAAGAAAACTCATCGCTGGTTTCTCCTGCGGTGACTAGCAATAACTTCGACCGCACTCGAACGCTAGATAGAGTTTATTATGCGATGTTTAAACCTTCGCTAACCCCTCGATGGCGAGGAAACCTGAAGAAACTCGAACTCTCTGCTGAAGGCTACATGGTGGACCAAAATGGTAATCCAGCAATTGGTGCTGACGGTTCGATTATTGATGAAGCGAAAACCTTTTGGTCCTCAGTAAAAGATGGAAACAATGTTGAGCTTGGTGGGGTGGCCGATAGCTTAGCCAGTAACGATGCTCGCATGGTTTATTTCAATCAAAGCAATAGTGGCAATTTCGCCAACCTTAACTCAACTAACCTTGTCTCCAGAGCAAGCACTAGTGCCAATTTAGCTAATCATCTTGGGGTGGTGGAAACCGCTTTATCTGATCACATTAATTGGATACGAGGTAGTGACATTGACAATGATGATGGCGATAGCTTAACAACTATTCGCAGTGATTTGATGGGCGACCCACTGCACTCTCGACCATTAGTGATTAATTATGGCCTGCGTAGTGGGGCCAGTGCGAGTAGTACCGACCCTGATGACATGGATATTCGTATATTGGTTGGGACCAATGGTGGTGCAATACATATGTTTAAGGATACGGGGTCTAGCGTTACAGAAAGTTGGGCTTTTTTTCCTTATGAGCTTTTAGGCCGGCAGTTAACCCTGCGAAATAATATTGCCAGTTCGCAACATGTTTACGGGGTGGATGGAACACCTACAGTGTTCTTAAAAGATACCGATAATGATGGAAAATACAGCACTAGCGGCGATAAGGTGCTGGTATTTACTGGCTTGCGCAGAGGGGGAGATGCATATTATGCCATGGACCTTACTCACCCCGATTTACCCAAAATGCTTTGGAAGATTGACAGTTCAAGCACTGGAATGTCGGAGCTGGGTCAAAGCTGGTCGCAACCTACTGTTGGTTATGTTCCGGGGCACACTAATCCGGTAGTGATATTTGGTGCTGGTTATGACGTAAACCAAGATTTAAGCAATCCGGCTATAGATGACAAAGGGCGAGGCGTTTTTATTGTAGATGCCCTAGATGGCAGCTTAGTGTGGAGCCTAACCAATAGCGAAGATGATCGGCTAACACATAGCGTCCCAGCAAAAGTTGCCAGTTTAGACAGCGACGGTGATGGCAACATTGATCGTTTGTATTTTGGTGATATGGGCGGTCAGCTTTGGCGGATAGATTTACATTCTAACGACGAAGATAACTGGAAGATGACGGCCTTGGCCAAGATTAGCGATGACTCCGTGCTTACCGATAAGAGGAAGTTTTTCACTGAGCCGGTAATTGTAAGAACCTACCTCAAAAAACTTACTCGGGTGACCACTGGTCAAGGTAGTGACCAAGTCACTATCACCGACTCCCAGCAGATCCCTTATGATGCGGTATTAATTGGCACAGGAGACCGAACTAAACCGGTCAGTGACAAAGACCCCGACGGGGTAAACAATCGCTTCTATATGTTTAGAGACTATAACGTGCAATCGACAAATTTCACGGCCTTGGATGACAACGAGCAGCCGATTGCAATTACGAGTAGTGATTTGTACAACATAACCAGTGACCCTATCGGTAGCTTAACTGATGAAACCGCAATAGAGACTCAGCTTATTGCACTAGGGGCGTCTAAAGGCTGGGTACATAACCTTGTTGAAGATGGTGAGAAATCTTTGGGGGCAGCCCTAGTACTAGGCGGCGACTTGTATTTCACCTCCTTTATTCCAGAAACCACCAACTCAACCACCTGTACCATTCCTACGATTGGTACTGGGCGCACTTACGGTGTCAGTATGCATATTGGCACCAGTATCAATCATAGCCGTTACTACGATGTAGATAACAAGGTACCGGATGATTTGATTATTCACTCAGGAGAAGACGAATCTGGCGAGTCGGTGATTCGTGTATTTGGGGGCGACCCTGGCGAAGACCTACAGTTTGATGATGAAGACGAAGACCAGCAGCATACCTGTGAGCAAACTGGTTCGTGTCGAGAAGGCTCACGTGAAGCCAATATGGATATGAGTCCCAAACAAATCTATTTTTACTTTGATGAGGGCTAAATGAAACGTTCAATACTCGGCGTTACCTTGATTGAGTTAATGATTGCAGTGGCCATTGTGGCTATTTTAGCGGCGGTGGGGTATCCCGCATATACTTCTTTTGTTGCTGAATCTCGCCGCACTGAAGCAATGAAAGAACTGGCTACTTTGGCGGTACTTCAAGAACAATATTATGCCGATAATGCAGAGTACTCTTCTACCCTGGCTGCTTTGGGGATGGCCGCTTCCGGCGCAACCAGCTACAACACCGAAAATGCCTACTACTCTATTACGTTAACGGCTTCGTCAGCGAGCAGCACTTTTACGGTAAAAGCAACTGCTCAGGGTTCTCAAAGTACTGCAGATAAAGATTGCCGAAGTTTTTCTATAGATGACGAAGGGGCAAAAACTGCGCTTGATGCCCAGGGAAATGCGAATGCTGATTGCTGGTGATTATATGAATAAATTACTTATATTTTTGGTGCTTACACTGTCTGCAACAAGCAGTTGGGGCAAAACGGTTAAATGTTATATGGCGGGGAGCAATGGTATAGACCAAGTCATTATTGCTAGCCCTAAAGGTTTGAGTAATCTCGATGCGATTAGCGAGGAACTTAAAAAGCGATATACCGAACACCAGCCCACGGTTCAAAAGCTTGGCGGTATTGTTGAATTTGAATGTGTTGAGTTTAATGATAGCTTTAGCTCTGATATTGCCAATACACGCTTTGCTGAACTGCAGTATTAACAGCCTTTGGGTTTTAAATTGGGCAGCTGTTTTTTTCGCTATCAACAACAAAGCGAATGTTACCGCCTTTTGATACCACAACGCCGTCTATATATTGATTGTCATTAGAGCAAAAATATAAGCTACCAGAGTTACCTGCAATAAGACCATCACTGGCAAAAGACAGTGAGGTGACAGAGCCTTTAAAGCTGGTATTTCCCGCATCGGAAAATGGCTCGGCAGCTAACAATACTTTTTCGCCTGCATCTAATTTTCCATTACTGTTGTCGTCGGCGAATACCGTTAATCCTGCGTTCATATTTCCACCGCAGTCGCTATTGTTGGTTTGCAAAGCACATACAACTACCCGCTGGTTTAGATTGATGGCTTGGCTGCGAGCAAAACGAACCTCTCGCATCATACGGTTGGTAGAGGCATCGGCCGCCATTGATTGAAAGAGCGCATTCATGCTGGGCACACCTACTCCAAGTAAAATAACCGCGATGGCAATGGTTATCATGAGTTCCAAAAGAGTAAAACCAGCTTGTTTCATTCAAACGCTCGGTTGCTTTAAAGAGTATTGATTCTATAAGTGTATACCCTCACAGGCTGACTGCTTTTTTTGTGCATGAGCCTGTTCACGTTGAGATGATTTTTATTGCCTATTTGCCACCTTTGGCAAATTTTAATCAAGCCTTTGTACGATTAATATCATGTCTTAGTGGGGTTAATAAAAATGTCATAAAGCTCCCCTATAAATGGCCGCGGATCTCCAGCGGTAACTAAATATGTTTTTAAAACAGCCCTTCAAGAATCAACTCACTTTGGTACATCAACTTGCCTTATCAATGGCTCTGCAGTTTGCCATTGCCTTAGGTATTGTGATGATTGCATTGTGGGGGATGAATCAGCTAAGCCACTCTTTTAAGCAGCTTGATGAACAAGCCTTACCCGTTGCAGAGCTGGCTGCGCAAATTGACAGAGCGGCATTGCAGCTCGACCGTCAGTTAAGAAATACCATTAGTAGCCAAAATCCAGAGACCTTTGCCGAACAGCGAGCGCTGTTTGATTCTGAGTTAAACACCTTAGTGACGGCGCTAAGTGTATTTACTCACTTTAGCCAAGCCTTAGATTTACTCGATGATGATCAAACGCGCATAGCAGAGAGCGTGGCGGAGCTAGACCAAGACATGCAAAGTTTGCTTACTCGTGTCGAGCAACGTTTAGAGGTACAGAGTGAGGTTGTATCTAGTCAAGGTTTGGTGCTTTATGCTATGGGTTCTGCTCGCGATGAAATGTCTCGATTAGTGCCGATATTGTTTGCCGATATCGCGGAATCTAAAATGGCCTATGACGCATTTATTGCTGATGCGGCCAGTTTAATGAACGCTCAATTGCAACTGGTTACCACTCAAGATCCAAATAATGCGCAAACCCAGCTAAAGCAGATGCAAAGTTACATTTCAAGGTTGCGTTTTAACTACAATATTTTACTTAAAGACAACCCTGAGTTAGCTGACTTCCCCAGTGTGTCTATGGCCATTGATATACTTGAAGGTGCTGTCATCGAGGCTGGATTATTTGGCTTACAAGCAAAGCAAGTACAGCTAAATTTCGCTATTCAACAAGATATATCCAGCTTGTCTGAACCGCTCGATAATCTGCAATTGCATTTAGAAAAGCTACTAGCAGAAGGTGTAACTATTATCGAAAATGCCACCCAGAATACGCAGTTAACTATGTTGCATAGTCAGCGTTTGTTATTGGCCTTGAGTGCGGTAGGTATTATGGTTTTTGTTGGTTTGTGTATCGCCATTGTTCGTTTGGTGCGTAGCCGTGTTAAACAAATAGGCGAAGCTATTCATAAGCTCTCACAAGGTGATTTTACTCATAGTTGCCCAGTGTCTAGTCCACGAGAGTTTAGGCAGTTAGCAAGTTGGCTTAACCAAGCCAGCGAGCATAACCGTAGTAATATTGCTCAACTACGCGCCCGAGGCATCGAACTTAAGCAAGCCGCAGAGGCAAGCGCTAATATTACTCACCGCCAACAACAGCAACTCGCCGAGCAAGAAAATAGGATTGCCTTAATCGCCTCATCGGTGGTGCAAATGGATACGACTATGGGGGATATTGCCAGTGCAGGAAATGACGCAGAGCAAGATAGCCAGCGGTCGGCTGAACTTGCAGAACAAGGTAAGCAAACCCTAGAGAGTACTAGTACGCATCTACAAGGTTTGGCCGACAAAATGCAACGTAACTCGCAACGAATGAGTGAGTTAGATCAGCAAGTAGACCAAGTGGGTGAAGTAGTGCAAGTGATTAACAGTATTGCAGAACGCACTAACTTACTGGCGTTAAATGCAGCCATAGAAGCGGCTAGAGCAGGGCAACATGGGCGCGGCTTTGCGGTGGTTGCGGATGAGGTGCGTAAACTGGCGGGGCAAACCCGTGAACAAACCGATTCAATTAGTGAAATGATCAATACACTGCATAATGCGACCAATAAAGCGCGGGAGTCGATGGCCTCTTGTCAGAACGAGATGCAATCAACTCAGCAATTGAGTGAGCATTTATCTATCGCAATGAATGATATTGAGCAAGCCGTCGCTACTGTGCGACAGCAAACTGTTAATATTTCCCGCTCTACTGCTGAGCAAAATCAAGCGAGTCATCATGTTAATCAAGCGGTGGATGATTTGGTAAAACAAAGCCAATTGCGTCAGTCACAAATCGACGAGTTATCGGTACAGTCTGACCAAGTTGCGGCCATTGCGAATGAGCAAGGCCAGAGCTTAGCGGCATTCAAAGTATAAAGGTATGCTGTTGGGAAATTTGAGCATTAAGCTAGCAATGAGTCAAAGTTGTTCGATTTTTCAGCGTTAGCGCGTTTCACCTAGATTAAGTGAGGAAAAACGTATTTAACGCAAGCAAAGCATAAAAACGTTAACAAACAGCCTATTAAGTATCACTCTAATTCCAATAATTGACACTTTTTGTGCAGTTTTGCCGACCAAGCTTGCTTTACGCCGTTGTTACTTGCTTGCGCTTGGCTTAAAGTAAACAACATACAGACTCAACAAAATGATAAAAATAAGGAAGTACAAATGAAGCAAGTAACGGCAATTATCAAGCCATTTAAGATGGATGATGTTCGCGAAGCCTTAGCTGAAATTGGTATTACTGGTATGACGGTTACAGAAGTAAAAGGCTTTGGTCGTCAAAAAGGACATACCGAGCTTTACCGCGGCGCTGAATACAAAGTAGATTTCTTACCTAAAATGAAACTAGAACTTGTTGTTCAGCAAGATGATCTAGAGCGCTGTATTGAAACTATCGTACAAACTGCGCAAACTGGTAAAATCGGTGATGGTAAAATCTTTGTTCGCGATGTAGACCGTGTTATTCGTATTCGTACCGGTGAAGAAAACGAAGATGCTATTTAATTTATAGCCAATAAAAAAGGCGAGCTAAGCTCGCCTTTTTTATTTCTGAAAGTTATTTAGTTAGCGCTGCGTATTAGCGCAGTTTGTTCCACTTTGTCTGTCACACCTAAAGCCTTGTAACCTTGCTCCATGACTTCTAGAGCATCTCGTGCTGAAGGCGTATCTGGGAAATTCTCAATCACGTAACGTGCGCGGTTTACCGCACCGATAAATGCTTCGCGTTTGATGTAATAACGTGCCACAGCCACTTCGTGACGAGCTAAATTGTCTTTTAAGTAAACCATACGTTGCTTAGCATCTGGGGCATAATCACTGCGCGGATAGCGGTTAATTAGCGTGCTAAAGTCGTTAAAGGCTTGACGAGAAAAACTCGGGTCGCGGTCATACCTATCAATACCTACGACACTTTGGAACAAATTGTAATCTGCTGACATATTGGTTAAACCGCGCATGTAATACACGTAGTCTAAGGCGCTATGCGTGGGGTTGTTACGAATAAAACGCTCGCTGCTCGCAAGTGCCATCGCAGTATCACTGCGCTTGTAATAAACGTAGATAAGATCAAGTTGTACTTGGCTTGAATAAGGGCCAAATGGGTAACGAGTATCTAATGCTTCTAAGTTATCTGCAGCATCGGTAAACGCACCGTTGTTAATTGCAGTTTGTGCTTCGGCGTAAAGCTCTGAAGCGGGCTTGTCTGGGATCTTCGGTTTTTCTTTCGACGAAGAACAGGCGCTCAGCGCAAGGCCGAGAAGTATTACTGAAATTGTTTGCTTGTAAACGCGCATCATGAGCTAAAAATCGTCTTAATCGTTTATGTGATGGCCCGATAACAATACTCCGCACTTGCTAAAAGTATTACGCCATTCACCGTAAATAATGGGCAAACAGTATCCTCTATGCCACCTAAACCGTCAATCGCCGAGTGATATATATAGTGGGAGCAGCGTCTAACAAACCATTTTCTTCTATGCTTTAGCTTTAGAATGATTACAATAGCCCGTTTTGGCCTTCCTGTCAGAGGTAAAACCTAAGATGAGTCAACAATTAGAGTTGCGTGCAATCGTCGACGAAGAGCTTGCAGGCGCCCGCCTAGACCAAGCATTAGCGACGTTGTTCCCCGATTACTCTCGTTCTCGAATTAAAGAATGGATATTAGGGGAGTGTGTTCGTTTGGATGGCGAACTTAAGGTAAAACCTAGGGAAAAGGTAGTGGGCGGTGAAGAAATCGTCTTAAATACTGTGTTAGAAGATGTTGTTGAAGCGAAAGCTGAAGACATCAAACTAGATATTGTTTATGAAGATGACGATATTCTAGTGATTAACAAACCCATTAACATGGTTGTTCACCCAGGAGCTGGCAATAACAGCGGTACGGTACTTAATGCCTTGTTGCATTTATACCCATCTATTGCTGAGGTAGCACGTGCCGGTATTGTGCACCGCTTAGATAAAGACACTTCTGGCTTGATGGTGGTGGCTAAAACCGTACCCGCTCAAACTCACTTAGTGGATGCTTTGCAAAAACGCTTAGTGACTCGTGAGTACGAAGCCATTGCTACTGGTACTATGACAGCCGGCGGTTTGGTGGAAGAGCCTATTGGCCGTCACCCTACTAAACGCACCCACATGGCAGTTGTCACCTCAGGTAAACCTGCGGTTACGCATTACCGTGTTGCCGAGAAATTTCGCCAGCATACCCGTATTCGCTTGCGCTTAGAAACCGGTCGTACTCACCAAATTCGCGTGCATATGGCCCATATTGGCCATTCGCTATTGGGTGACCAAACCTACGGCCGTTTGCGTTTGCCTAAAGGTTCAAGTGAAGAACTGATTGCCGCTATGCGCGGTTTTCAGCGTCAGGCTCTGCACGCTGTTATGTTGCGTTTAGAGCACCCAATTACTGGCGAAATGATGGAATGGCATGCGCCGGTTCCGCAAGATATGTTAGATATTGCCGACGCCTTGCGAGCGGATCATAAACTCAATCCTGATTTGGGTTAGATCTTGGGTAAGCACTCGGTGAATTGGCCTTGCCCCGCAAACGTGGTTGCTGTCTATAGCGATCGTGTAGCGGGAGTGAGCCAAGTGCCCTTTGATTCGTATAACTTGGGTGACCATGTTGGCGATGAGCTTGCTGCGGTAAATAGCAATCGTGCGAATTTTCAAATGTCTATGCCCGAGCAGGTATGCTGGCTCAAGCAAGTACACAGTACTCGAGTCGTGGATGCTAGTGACCAAGCCAATGTACTTAGCGAAGCCGATGCCAGTATTGCTGCCAGTTCAGGTGCCGCGTGTGTAGTGATGACCGCCGATTGTTTGCCGGTATTATTTTGCGACCAGCAAGGAACCGTAGTAGCAGCGGCACATGCCGGCTGGCGAGGCTTGGTAGATGGAGTGTTGGAAAAAACCGTCGCAAAAATGCAAGTAGAACCGCAGCAGCTTATGGCTTGGATGGGACCCGCTATTGGCCCTCAGGCTTTTGAAGTGGGTGCAGAGGTAAAACAGCGTTTTGTACAACACAACGCTAGGGCCGCCAGCGCGTTTACTCAAGCTTCTCAAGCCGATAAATACTACGCCGATATTTTCACTCTCGCCGAGCAACGGTTACAGGCTTTAGGACTAGGCGCTATTTATTCTGAGCGTATCTGCACTTATAGCCATCCACAGCATTACTTCTCTTATCGACGGGAAGGACAAACTGGTCGTATGGCTGCCGCCATTTGGTTATCTGAATAAACCGTAAAGTTCACAGATTTGGTGTTGAACGTTAATATTTAGCGCCTGATATCTTGATTTTTTTTGCTTTCAATCCCACATAATCATTAATAGCTTATCCAAGTGGAGGTGCCACATGCGCCTAGATAGATTCACAAGCAAATTCCAATTAGCCATTTCTGATGCTCAGTCGCTTGCGCTTGGGCGAGATCACCAATTTATTGAGCCGGTACACTTAATGTCGGCCATGTTGAATCAAGACGCAGCATCTTTGCGACCCCTGTTGGTAGAAGCTGGTATTGAAGGTAGTGCCTTACGTTCACAACTATCTCAAGCCCTAGAGCAACTGCCTCGTGTAGAAGGCACAGGTGGAGAGGTGCAGCTATCCAATCAGTTGGTGGTGCTGCTTAATCTTTGTGACAAGTTGGCGCAAAAACGTAAAGACAAGTTCATTTCGTCAGAAATTTTCTTTTTAGCGGTAACCGAAGACAAAGGTAAGCTTGGCGACATCATGCGCGAGTTGGGCGCGAATAAAGAAAACATTAACAAAGCCATTGAAAAATTGCGCGGTGGCCAAAAGGTCGACGACCCGAATGCCGAAGATCAGCGCCAAGCACTCGAAAAATATACCATCGACCTCACTGAGCGCGCCGAACAAGGCAAGCTGGATCCGGTGATTGGCCGTGACGATGAAATTCGTCGTACTGTTCAAGTATTGCAACGCCGCACTAAAAATAACCCAGTGCTTATTGGTGAACCCGGAGTGGGTAAAACCGCCATAGCCGAAGGTTTAGCGCAGCGCATCATTAATCACGAAGTACCAGAAGGCTTAAAAAACAAACGTGTTTTGTCTTTAGACATGGGCTCGTTAGTGGCGGGGGCTAAATATCGTGGTGAGTTTGAGGAACGTTTAAAAGCGGTACTTAATGAGCTTTCTCAAGAAGAAGGCCAAGTGATTTTGTTCATCGATGAACTGCACACTATGGTGGGGGCAGGTAAAGGCGATGGAGCAATGGATGCGGGTAATATGCTTAAACCAGCATTAGCGCGAGGGGAGCTTCACTGTGTGGGCGCGACTACCTTAAATGAATATCGCCAATACATAGAAAAAGATGCAGCCCTAGAACGTCGTTTCCAAAAAGTGCTGGTGGAAGAGCCTAATGTGGAAGACACCATTGCCATTTTACGTGGCTTGAAAGAGCGTTATGAGCTGCATCATTCTGTAGAAATTACCGACCCAGCGATTGTGGCTGCTGCAAGTTTGTCACATCGTTATATCTCTGATCGTCAGTTACCCGATAAAGCGATTGACTTGATTGATGAAGCGGCTTCAAGCATTCGCTTACAAATCGATTCCAAACCAGAAGCCTTGGACAAACTTGAGCGAAAAATCATTCAACTAAAGCTGGAGCGTCAAGCGCTGCAGAAAGAGTCTGATAGCGCCAGTGTTAAGCGCCTAGAGCTACTCGACAGTGAGTTAGTAGATAAAGAGCACAAATTTCGCGAGTTGGATGAAGTATGGAAAGCTGAAAAAGCGGCGTTGTCTGGAACTCAACATATTAAGGCTGATTTAGAGCAAGCCCGCTTAGACATGGATATTGCCAGGCGTGCTGGTGACCTAAATCGAATGTCTGAACTGCAATATGGTCGGATACCAGAATTAGAGCGCCAATTAGATTTAGCCTCTCAGGCCGAAATGCAAGACATGAGCTTGCTGCGCAATAAAGTTACTGACGTTGAAATTGCCGATGTACTTTCGCGCTGGACGGGTATTCCGGTGAATCGGATGCTCGAAGGTGAGCGCGATAAACTTATGCGCATGGAGCAACAGCTACACGGCCGAGTAATTGGCCAAAGTGAAGCAGTAGAAGCTGTCTCCAATGCTATTCGTCGTAGTCGTGCTGGGATATCTGATCCCAACCGCCCAATTGGTTCCTTTTTGTTTTTAGGTCCAACGGGGGTAGGTAAAACTGAGCTGTGTAAAGCGTTAGCTGAGTTTATGTTTGATACCGAAGACTCGATGGTTCGAATCGACATGTCAGAGTTTATGGAAAAACATTCAGTTGCTCGACTCGTTGGTGCCCCTCCAGGCTATGTGGGCTATGAGGAGGGCGGCTATTTAACCGAGGCGGTAAGGCGTCGTCCTTATTCAGTGATATTGTTGGATGAGGTAGAAAAAGCCCATCCAGATGTATTCAATATTTTATTGCAGGTATTGGATGATGGTCGCTTAACTGATGGCCAAGGCCGTACGGTAGATTTTCGCAATGCAGTGGTCATTATGACCTCCAACTTAGGCTCCGATATTATCCAAGAGCGCCACGGAGAAATGACTCACCAAGAAATTAAAACCGCATTAATGGACGTATTGGCTCAACAATTCCGACCTGAGTTTATTAACCGTATCGATGAGTCGGTTGTCTTTCATCCTCTGGCGTATGAACAAATTCGTGAAATAGCGGCGATACAGGTGCAGCGCCTAGTGCCCCGCCTAGAAGAAAAAGGTTATAAGCTAGAGTTTAGTGATGCAGTGTTAGATAAGTTAGGGCAGGCAGGGTTCGATCCTGTTTATGGTGCTCGCCCACTTAAGCGAGCGATCCAACAGCAATTGGAAAACCCATTAGCCAATGCCATTTTGTCTGGGCAAATAGAACCCGGTAAAACAATTCGCATAGAATTAACAGACGGACAGCTCAGCTTTAACTAGCAGTGCTCGCGCGGCAAGCTAATGGGCCTTGGGTTACATTAGCTTTGCCTGCGTTGTTGTTTTTGAATTTGTTTAAGGGTGAGATAGGTTTCGAGTTGGCTCTTGTCGAGCAGTTTAATTATTTCTAAGTCTTTTTCTTTCACTAGGTCCCGCATAGCTTTCCACATTTGCTTGCGGTCGCCTTCAAAGCCAAACATATTGTCCATGAGTTGGCTGTATTGTTGTTCTAGCTCGGTAAACTGACTTATCTGCTCCGAACTCAGGCTTAAATGTTCGATCAATCTGTCTATATTCATCTTGCTACTACCAATTTGCGAAAACTTTTCAACTTATGAGTTTGTCTATCTCTGAAATTGATGACACTTGATTAAGATATAGTTCATCTACTCCAATTTGTCTTTGAATCACTATTAACAACTAGGGGCATATGCTATTTTTAGCCCTAGTTTTTTAGGCAGTTTCACAGAGTAGCTAAATGACAGAGCAAAAAATTAGCGACGGTGCTAGGCAAAAGGGCATCTTCTTGCTTCCCAACTTGTTTACCACCGCAGGTCTTTTTTCAGGGTTTTACGCCGTAGTTGCATCCATGAATGGGCAGTTTGAGGCCGCAGCCATTGCCATTTTTGTGGCCATGATATTTGACGGTGTCGACGGAAGAGTCGCGCGTTTAACTAATACCGAAAGTGCCTTTGGTGCTGAATACGATTCGATGGCCGATATGGTGTCTTTTGGCATTGCACCTGCGTTAGTTGTTTATAACTGGGCCTTACACGACTTAGGAAAAATTGGCTGGTTAGCTGCCTTTGTATATACAGTTGGTGCAGCCCTGCGTTTAGCGCGCTTTAATACTCAGGTTGGTATCGCTGATAAACGCTTCTTCCAAGGTTTGGCGAGTCCTGCTGCTGCGGCGCTCATTGCTGGTATGGTGTGGTTTGCCCAAGACATGGAATTCCCGGGAAATAAATCAGGCGTTATCGCCTGTTTAATTACCGTAATAAGTGGCTTGCTAATGGTGAGTAATTTTAAGTACCACAGTTTTAAAGGTATTGACCTAAAAGGTCGAGTCCCGTTCTTTGCCGTACTACTTATTGTACTAGTGTTTATTGTGGTGGCTGTAAAGCCAGCGGTCATCTTGTTTACCTTGTTTGCTGCTTATGCGGTGTCTGGTCCGGTTTATACTATTCGCACGGTAAAGGACTTTAGATTTGAGCATGTGGTGGGTGACGAAGAAGATCTAGAGTGCAATGCTCCAGAAGCGACATCAAAACCTACTGAGAAAAAAGCAGACTCAGTCAGTTCGGAACAAGAACAAGACAAAAGCTAAGCCTCATATAGTGTAATTATTGAAAAAGGCGCACTTATTTGCGCCTTTTTGCTTTATAAGTAATCAAATTCAGACTTTTGTTTGGATAAACGTTAAAAATTCAAAATAACGGTTGCTTTCCTAAAGGGCATCCCTATAATGCGACTCCACTGACACGGCAAGCGGCGCTGCAAAGCGATGTAGAAACGATGTCAGGGTTGGTAAGGCCTGAGGCTTTATTAACGGCGCAAAAACTTCTTCTTAATTAATATTAAAA
>NZ_BJEQ01000021.1 GCF_005405585.1 Agarivorans sp. Toyoura001
AGCGATATACAACACGATGAGACCGCACCTGAGTTTAAATATGGAAACGCCCAATCAGGTGCATAATAGAAAAGGCCAGCTACTGGAGCTGGCCTAAAAACCGTCAACCTATTTTAGGACGGGTCAACCTGCTGAGTTTATAAAGTAAATCGTTTAACGAGCTCTTCAAGTTGTTCTGCTCGCTCATTAAGATTGACACTGCCGCTGCGATTTTCCTGCGCAAGACCCGCTGATTGACTTGATTGGTCGGCAATATGCACAATCCGTTGAGAAATTTCTTGCCCCACATGGCTTTGCTCTTCGGTGGCGGTGGCGATTAAGGCGTTCATATCCATAATGTGTTGAATCGAACTTTTAATCAGTTGTAGTGCTTCACTAGCGGCGTTTGCACCAGTTACCGCTTCTCCGCTGCGTTCTTGGCTGCTATCCATGGCTGATACTGCCGCATCAGACCCACTCTTAAGGCGCTCGATCATGCCATGAATTTCACCGGTACTTTGTTGAGTACGACTGGCAAGTTGGCGTACTTCGTCGGCAACCACGGCAAAACCGCGACCTTGTTCGCCCGCACGTGCAGCCTCAATGGCCGCGTTTAGAGCGAGTAAGTTGGTTTGTTCGGCAATGCCTTGAATCACACTTAGTGCTGATGAGATATTTTGTACATCGCCTTCTAGTTTGGCGATAACTTCACTCGCTTGTCCTATCTCGTTTGCCAAGGACTGCACAGTAGCTGCTGCGCTATCTACTGTGGTCATTGCGTCACCAGCGCTGTTATCTACTTGCTGAGCAGAGTTAGCGGCCTGATTAGCATTGTCGGAAACATCATGCGCCGAGGCGGTCATTTCAGTCATGGCGGTGGCTACTTGCTCGGTTTCTTCGCGCTGTTCAACTAAAAGTTGGTCTACAGAGTTGGCTCGGTCAGACATCGATGAGGTTTCTTGGGCTACGTCATGCGCCACTTTGCCTACCATGCTGATGATCTCATGCAGCAGTTCAATAAAGGCATTAAAGTTAGTGGCGAGTTGACCAAATTCGTGTACGTAGTTGGTATTTAGGCGCGCACTTAAGTCGGCATCGCCACTGGCCAGTTTCTCAAAAGACAGGGTAAGATCGTGCAGTGGAGACATAATGCTGCGATTGATGAAGTAACCAATTAACAGGGCAAAGGCTAATAGGGCAGAAGCAGTTAAGCCCAAAAATATTAATGATGAGTTTAGGCTCTCTTCTGCATGCTCTTCAAGCTGAGCGATAACCGCGTCTACATCGTCGGTATAAAAACCTGTTCCCATCATTAGATCCCAGCGGTCTAAGTAGACAGCATAACTAAGCTTGGGAGATGACTCAGTAGCACCTGGTTTGGGGAAGTAGTAGGTATAAAATTCTTCTTTTTGTGATGCCTTGATTAAGTCTTGAATTAGATACTGACCTTGCTTGTCTTGTAAGGACCAAAAGTTATCACCAATGCCCTTATCTAAAGTCCCCATGAATACTCGAACACCTTTATTGGTGTAGCCAAAAATATACCCTGATTCGCCATATTCTAAGCGCTGCAAAATGGGCAGTGCTTGTTCAAGCGTTCCTCCGTTTTCATAAATTTCGGCGACGGCGGAGTAAGCCATGTCCATGTAGGCTTTTAACTCAGCCTTTTTCATGGAAACCATATTCTCTCGCGTCTCGGTTGATTGACCGTGAGTGAGTTTTTGAGTTTCTGAAATTGTCAGTAATAAGATACTAATTGACAAAATAAGTACGGGGGCAAGGGCAAGTATTAACAGTCTTTTACGAATGGTTAAGGACATAATCTTTCTTCCAAATTGTTTTATTTTACAGCTTTTTATAAGTGTAGACGGCAACTGGAGCTAGTTTGTATTAACCATTAGTCATGACTAAAAACGTGATCAATACATTGTTTTAATTAATGTTTTTGTCACTTTGAGGGGCGGGGTGTTGTTGATGCCAAATTTTAGCAGGAACAATATCAAGTGCAGTTCTATATCCAGTGTCGAATAAGCGTAGTTTTGCTTGGTCGTCTAAATGAAAATCTACCGGTGAGGTGTTACCAGTATTAACCACAATAGTGCGATGCCAGAATTTCTCGTTAACATATTCTCGAGAAATGGTGGTCATAAAAGTACGTATTAATAGTGATATGTATGCCGCGAGTGGAAAAATCCCGTTGGTTTGAAGTGGCTTAATATCGTTATCACCACGTAAGCGAAAGCAAATTACCGGGGTGCCATCGGTGGCCCAGTCTTGATGTAAAGCATCTTCAGACAAAATGCTACCGTCTACCATTAAATGGTCTTGGTAGGGCTTGAATGAAAAGATAAGCGGAATCGACATTGAAAAACGCACCGCCCGAGAAACTTTGAGATCAGGGGTTCTTTTTGCATCAAATACTACAGGTGAACCTGAGCGTACATCGGTGGCCACTACGTGCAGTTGTAAAGGAAGTTCTTTGAACGTAGCACCGTTAAGCAAATCATCTATCCACGCTTCGAATTTGTCGCCTGAACATAACCCGCCGTTGCGTAATAAACTGATTAAGGAAAAGCCTTTGAACTGTTCGAAATCGGTATCTAGGGCAATGGCTTTGATTTGCTCTACATCCATACCGCTGGCAAACAATGAACTAATAATGCTGCCGCCAGATACTCCCACAATATGAGAGAACTGAACATTAAGCTCTTTTAAGCCCGCGAGGATCCCGATATGTGCTGGTAGCCGAGTTCCACCTCCCGCAAAGATGGGTACCAAAGTCCTTGGCTCATTGGATTGCATTAGCGTTTCCATTGTTTGATGATAGCTCAAGTATGTCGTATTTTTTTTACATCGCTATTGTTTATAACAATAAACTGATTTGTGAGAGCGCCACTTGAGACTGTTTACACCTCTACCACGGGTTAAATTATTGCTTGCTTGCAGCGTGCTATTTAGCATCAGTTGTTTCGCAGAGCTGCCTGCTTGCGATAATCAAGATTTAACTTATCAGCCAGCTCTGCCAGAGCTGCTGCAAGCCGAGCCGAACAGCCGGTCTTTTTCAGTGTTAGTTTGGAATACGTACAAAGGGCAAAATGAGGGATGGATAGAGCAGCTTGAGCAGTTTAGCCAGCAGGTAGACTTTATGCTGCTACAAGAAGCGAGCAGAGAGCGTTTTAGCCAATGGAGCAAGCTTAGCCAATGGCATATGTATCAAGCTATCGCATTTGAGTGGTTTGGTGACGGCCTAGGCGTAGTGAATCTTGCAAAACAATCGAGTAGCGAGAACTGTTTGGTGCTAAGCACTGAGCCGTGGATAAGGGTGCCTAAATCGGCATTGTTACAACACTATCAGTGGCAGGATAAAAGCTTATTGATTGTTAATGTACACAGTATCAACTTTACCTTGAGTGAAGCCGATTATTTAAAGCAATTACAGCAACTGAGCCCTTGGTTGGCCGCTTATGATGGACCTTTGATTTTAGCTGGGGATTTTAATACCTGGAGTGTAGGACGTTTAGCGGTGTTGGAACAGTTTATTTTGGCCCATCAATTAAAAACAGTATCGTTTAAACCCGATGAACGTACTCGCTTTTTTGGTAAAGCTTTAGATTACATTTTTTATCGTGGCTTAACGCTTCAAAGTAGCCAAAGCGTTGCTACCGATACATCGGATCACAACGCCTTAATGGCTAGTTTTGAGTTTTCTACGCGCTCACTTCGGCAACGTTAATGTATAACTTCAATTTTTGACCCGGCTGTAAGTAGTGATTTTTATTTAGGTCATTCCACTTTAATAAATCGGTTATCGATACTTTAAACTTCTGCGCAATACGAGACAGTGAATCACCATTTCTTACTTGGTAAGTCACGGTTTGAATATGATTTTTACTGGCTTTAGATTTTTGCCAAATAACTAACTTTTTACCTGGTTTCAAAGTGTCAGTAGGCGCCATGCTATTCCACTTAGCAACATTTCGGTGGCTAACCTTGTAGGCTTGCGCGATGCTCCAGAAACTATCACCAGACTTTACTGTGTAACTAAGTTTGATGTCACCACGTGGCTTGTTTTGCTGGCTAACTAATCGTTGGCTTTGGCTTAGGGTATAAGCGCTTTGTTTGCGAGAAGATACCGGCACCAACAAGTGCTGACCAATTCGAATCGTATTGTTGCTCAGCTGGTTTAGCTCGCGGATTTGTTTGCTGGTGGTGTTATAGCGCTTTGCAATAACACTTAAACTATCACCCGATTTTACTTTGTAACGCGCCCATTGCATGCGTTCTTGTTTAGACAATGATGCTAAAGCAATCTCAAAGTTGGGGACTGTTTTGGTTGGAACCAACAAGTAATGTGGGCCGTCTGGTGCTGTGGCCCAGCGGTTAAAACCTGGGTTTAATTTGTGCAGCTCGTCGAGCTTGATACCTGCAAGCTCAGCTGCCAACGCCAAATCAATTTGGCTGTAAGTGGCTACTTTTTCAAAATACGGCTTGTTCGCAATGGCTGGAATATTCAGTTTGTAGTCATCACGCTGTTGTAACATTTGGCTTAAGGCCAGTAGTTTTGGTACGTAAGCACGGGTTTCTCTTGGCAGGTTTAATGACCAGAAATCAGTGGCTTTACCGGCTTTTTCGTTAGCACGAATAGCGCGACGAACTCGACCTTCGCCAGAGTTGTAAGCCGCTAAGGCGTGTAACCAATCGCCGTCGAAATATTTGTTGAGGTATTCCAAGTAATCTAAGGCGGCATGGGTGGCAGCATAAACGTCACGTCGTCCGTCGTACCACCAATTTTGCTCTAAGCCAAAGCGCGTACCCGTTCCTGGAATAATCTGCCAAATGCCTGCCGCTCGGCCATGCGAGTAGGCAAAAGGTTGAAAGGCGCTTTCTACAATCGGTAACAAGGCCAGCTCCAATGGCATGTTGCGACGCTCAATTTCTTCAACAATGAAGAACAAATAAGGGTCGGCGCGCACTGATACGCGGCGCATGTAATCTGGATGTTTTAAAAACCAGTTAAGCTGGGCTTGTAGGCGTTTGTTGTTTTCTGGTAGCGGTATCGCCAGTTGGTCTTCAATACGTAGCCACACGTCGCCGTAAACCACTGGCTGAGGCGCTTCGACTTTAGCGACAACTTCTGTTTCTTTGCTAAGACTGTCGTCACTGGTTTGACTGTTCGCCGCTACTTCGGTGTTTTGTTCTGGTTGCGTAAGCCCTGAATCGGCGGGGGCCAATTGCTCGGTTACGGTGGGAGTGGTCAGTTGGCAAGCGCCCAATAACAATGAAAAAAGGCCAACAATGAGCGCTTTCATGATTTATCCATCTACTAAAAATTCAGAGCCAATGTTATTGAGGTCGCGTGAAATTAGCAAGTCAGAAGCGGTCTTTCCATGACCTGAGGGCAGCAAACACTGCTATCTCATTGTTTAATGGCTGTAAATTTTCTAGCTCTACCGCAGCTTTAATTGAGGCATTCTGGCAACGTAGGAAAGGATTTATCGCCAGTTGCTGCTCTAAACTTGTGGGTAGGGTGGGTAAGCCCATTTGACGCTGCTTGCTTACTTGTTGCTGAAAGTTCACTAAAGCTTGATTATCAGGTTCTACGGCTAAGGCAAATTGAAGATTTGCTTGGGTGTACTCATGCGCGGCATAAATTAGCGTTTCACTATCAAGTTGACAAATTTTGGCTAAAGAGCGGTGCATTTGTTCGGCGCTGCCTTCAAACAGGCGACCGCAGCCGGCCGAAAAAATGGTATCGCCAATAAACAAATGCCCCGGGCTAAAGTAAGCAATATGATCCAAGGTGTGCCCTGGTACTTCAATAACAGACATCTCATCACGTAAACCTTGCGGCGTAATACTCATACCTTCGTTAACAACAGTGTGAGGAAAGTGATATTTGCTATTACTTGGGGCAAATACTTCTGCTGCTGGATAGGCTTCGAGTAACTCTGTTACTCCTCCAATATGGTCGGCATGATGGTGGGTAATAAGGATCGCGCTAAGCTGGCCATCAATTTCTTGTAAACGCTGTTTCACAGGGCTTGCATCACCGGGGTCGACAACGACACAATGGTTTGAATCAACCTCTTTTAATAACCAGATATAGTTATCATTAAAAGCGGGTATATGGATGATTTGCATTATGATATCTCTGTCGTTAAAGTCGATGAGACATTATTGCCTTATCTGCAATAGATTGGTACGGGGAATTGATGAAGCCGGCGAAAATTCGTGAAGTAATTGAAAGTCCTGACTTCTGGCAAGATTTGCCATTAGGTGATTGGCTAATGGATCAGCAGCAAAGTTTGTTGGACCAATATCTGCCAGTAGCTTTTGGTTATCATATGTTAAAACTGGGTAATTTAAGTGCTCAGCTTAATTGTCACGCGTCGATGATTCGTCATCAGCTAAATGTGGCGAAGGAGGGGCATTTAATAGGTTTGCGTGCCAAACCGGAGCAATTGCCTTTTCAAGAAAGTAGTATCGACCTCTGCTTGTTAGCCCACAGCTTAGATTTTTCAAAAGACCCTCACCAATTATTGCGCGAAGTGGAGCGCGTACTCACTGCCGACGGCTACATTATTATTAGTGGTTTTAATCCTTTTAGCTTATTAGGTATGCGCCGTTATTTCCCTTTTAGAAAGCGTGGTTTGCCTTGGTCTTGCCGAATGTTTACTCCTGCGCGAGTAAAAGACTGGCTTAACCTTTTGGGTTTTGAGGTGTTAAATGATGAGCGTTTAGCTTATACCTCTTTTGTTAATAGCCGACCCGCACCGCAATGGTTTGAGCGTTGGGGGAAACGCTATTTTAGAGCGACTGCCTCAGCCTATTTTATTGTGGCGCGAAAACGCAGAGCCCCGCTTACTCCTATTAAAAAAACTTGGCGAGTCAAGCAGCGCATACCTGTAACGTCATCGATTAGTGGCTAATCGTGTAACTGTTCGTAGGCGAGGTCGATTTGCTCTGGGTTATTAGTAGCCGCTTCTCGAGCTAAATCGTCTACCCGTTCGTTTTCTGGGTGGCCTGCATGGCCTTTTACCCAATGCCACTCAACCTGATGACGTTGGCATGCGGCATCTAAACGTTGCCATAAATCAACATTTTTCACTTCGGCTTTGGCTGCGGTTTTCCAAGCGCGTTTTTTCCAATTGTGGATCCATTGAGTAATGCCTTGACGCACATATTGGCTGTCGGTGGTAAGAATGACTTTGCAATCTTGTTTTAAGCTTTCTAGGGCAACAATAGCAGCGAGCATTTCCATACGATTATTGGTGGTGAGGCGAAAGCCTTGGCTGAGTTCTTTGCGATGTTGCTGATATACCAGCAGTGCGCCATAACCTCCTGGTCCGGGGTTACCTAAACAAGAGCCGTCAGTAAACAAGTGAACTTCTTTTGCCATATCTTTGGTAAACTAACAGGATTATCTGCTTAGTGTCGCATAGGAGCTGTTTTGAACCAATCTAAGAGCCATCGTTTAATCGTATTTGATACTGAAACCACCGGTATGAACGATAGTGGCGGGCCTATCTACCAAGGGCACCGAGTGATTGAAATTGGTTGTGTTGAAGTTATTGACCGTAAGCTAACCGGTAATACTTTTCATGTGTATATCAATCCAGAGCAGCTGATTGATGAAGAGGCAATCCAAGTTCACGGTATCACCGATGAATTTATTGCCGATAAACCGCTGTTTAGAGATGTTGCGCGAGACTTTGTTGAGTTTATTCGTGGTGCCGAGTTAGTGGCGCACAACGCAAACTTCGATATTAGCTTCTTAGATCACGAGTTTGCCATGATGTCGCGAACCTTAACTAAAGCGATGCCAAATTGTGCCGATATTTGTACTATCACTGATTCTCTATTGGTGGCAAGACGAGGCGAGTACAATAAACGTGAAGTACAGTTAGCGGGTAATAAACCCTTACCTTCACGGAAAAACTTAGATTCTTTAAGTGATTACTATGGCGTAGACCGCTCTTCACGTACCTATCACGGTGCATTGCTTGATGCTGAGTTATTGGCCGACGTGTTCTTAAAGATGACCGGTGGCCAGAATAAGCTGAACTTAAAGCAAAAGGGCAGTGGTGACGGAGTAGGTGTTCGCTTGGTTGATTCAAACAGGCCTCCACTAAAAGTGGTGTTTGCTAGCGAACAAGAACTTGGTTCGCACCAAGAGCGCTTAGATTTGGTAGAAAAAAAGGGAGGCCAGTGTCGCTGGCGTAACTAGACTGAATGATTAAAAATACTCTGTGGCTGTTGTTATGGCTGGCGCTTCCCTTGCAGGCTAGCACTATTTTTGAAAATCGTGATATCCCTTTAATCGATAACCGCTTTCGTTTAGATCACAGTATCGAGAAAGCCACCTTCCTGCTGTATCGTTCGCCGGGTTCTCCGGCTGCTATTTTAGTACGCCCCGATGGCAGCAAAATCTATGCTTGGGAAGTGCCCAAAAATGTGAGCTGGTTAGAAACCGACGAGCTGGATATTGTGACCATTGAAAACCCAATGCGTGGTCCTTGGCAGGCTGTGGCGGAAAACAACGGGCGTAACCGTATTCGGATTCTCAGTGACGTAGAACTCAACGTTGATCCCATCCCCCATCAACTATATCAAGGCGAACGTTTACGCATCTCGGCACGTTTAAGTTCTAAGGGCGAGCGGATAGATCTAGAGGTCATGCTCAAAGAAGCCTTGATGAACGTAGCGCTAATGCGTCAACAGTTACTGGAAGACCAAACCGTAGAAGTGCGTCGAGATGAACTTGGTAAATTCTATGATGATGGTAAAGACTATGATGAATATGCCGATGACGGTGTATTCACAACCCACATTAAGCTAGAAGCTCGGCCAGGTAAGTATGAGATGGTGGTGAGCACGCTAAACCAAATTTTCACTCGCGCTCAGCTTTCGCCAGTTCTTATTTATCCTAATCCAGTGTCTATAAAGGTGATGTCACCAAAAGACGAACAGCGCCAAGCGCGTATGGCGTTGGTGATAGATACCGATGAAGTGCGGCCTGAGTCGGTAGTGATTAGCGGCAAGGTATATAACAACGTAGGGTGGGAACAAGCTTTTCAAACTTATGCAGACGGTGAAGAATTTACGGTTGATTTGCCTACACCTACAGAACAAGGCCGCTATCGAGTCATGGGGACGTTATTAGCAACAACGATTCAAAATCGCGAAATTGTTATCGATTTACCTGAAGAAGATTTTGTGATTTTGCCACCTCCCCCTCCGCCGCCAGAACCGGTGGTTGTTAAGACGGTGGTTGTGCCAGAACCAGAGATGTCGCTGTGGTTAGTTATACTGGTATCGGTATTCGGTTTTGTGGCGGTTGCTGGCTTGGCATTTTTGTTTATTTGGTGGCGTAAACGTAAGGCCTTTGAAGCGGCGTTAAAAAATGCCAAAGAAGCCCCAGCGGCCCAACCAAGTGTTGAGCCTAAAATGGATGAAGCTAGTACTTTAAAAATGCCGTCTGAGTGATTTTTTAACCGTCTTGGCTAAAAGCTCGGCGCATTGGCTAAAACATCGGCGCTTGAACGGGTTTTTAAAGAAATAAGACAATTCTTTGTTGACTCGTAATAGGCATAACCGTATTATCTGCGCCGCACCAGACGAGATGGTTCTGCGGAGTGGTAGTTCAGTTGGTTAGAATACCGGCCTGTCACGCCGGGGGTCGCGGGTTCGAGTCCCGTCCACTCCGCCACTACTAAACATTAGGCCTCGTTAATCGAGGTTTTTTTGTGCCTGAAATTTACCAAGTAAACTCTGGTTTGGCTAATCTTGGTACTTATCTCTAATGGCTGCAAAACGTTCAAAGTTGTTGAGTAGTCCGTCTACCAGTTGTGGGTCAAACTGCACACCACGTTGCTGTTTTAAATACTCAATAATCTCTTCATCGTTCCAGGCATCTTTGTAGCAACGAATACTTCCCAGCGCATCAAATACATCGGCTATCGCAGTTAAACGGCCACTCAGTGGGATTTGCTCGCCTTGTAAGCCTCTTGGGTAACCCGTGCCGTCCCATTTCTCATGATGCGAACCAGCAATCTCTGAGGCGAGCTGCATGACTTCAATATTTGAGTCTTTCAACATGTTTTCGCCAATAGCGGCGTGGGTTTGCATGATTTCCCATTCATCAGGGCTGAGCTTACCGGGCTTATGCAAGATTGCATCGGGAATGGCAACTTTGCCTACATCGTGTAACGGTGAGGCAAGTTTTAGTTGTTCTACTCGCATAGCCGGCAAATTAAGTTGCTCGGCTAACAGCGCGGTGAACAAGGCGACTCGTCGTACGTGCATGCCAGACTCTTTTGAGCGGGTTTCTACTATTTCGCCTAAGCGATACAGCACTTCTTTTTGGTTGGTACTTATCACTTCATTGAGTCGAATGTTTTCCAGCGCTACTACAATGTTTTCACTGAGTAGATTAATGAAATGCTGGTCGGCTTGATTAAATGGTGTATTACGCGTGATGTAAAACAGTAAGTTGTAGGCACTGTTTTCACAATAAATCACTAAGGCTTCATCGGTGAATACGTTTTGCTTGGTGCTAATGGCTTGGCTAAACATTTGCTGCTGAGCAAGGGGGAAATCTGATAATTGTTGGTGTTGTTGGCTCGGTCGCTGCTGACCTTGGTAGGCCAACAGTTGTAACTGTGTCGCTTTTACCTGATAAGCAAACTGTTCCACCTGATAAATGCAGCTGTCTTCAAGGTTAAGGATCACCGCTAGTTGTTCAAGAGCGCCTTCTACAAAGGTAAATAGAGCATTTTTCTCAAAGATCCCTCGTGACGCTTTAACAACTTTTTCTAAACCGATTTTGTGTTTTTCTAGGGCACAAATATCTCGATAAGAACGTAGGCTTGCTCTAATTAGAGTGCGCAGTTTTTGCGAGGTGAGCTCAGTTTTGTCTTTGTAATCATTAATGTCGTAGTTTTCTACCACTTCATCTTCGGGTGCCTGCCCAGGCTGGCCAGTGCGTAATACGATGCGCACACTTTGATTATTGAGAGTTTGCCTAATGTGTTTAACTAAACGTAAACCGGCATCGTCGGTTTCCATGACTACGTCGAGTAAGATCAACGCTATGTCGGGGTGAGTGGTAAGTAGCTGTTTGGCTTCTTGAGCTGAATTGGCGTGCAGGAATTGAATAGATTTGTTATCAAATGCAAACTGCGACAAGGTCATTGTCGTGATGTGATGAACTTCTGGCTCATCATCAACCACTAAAAGCTTCCATTGCTCTTTTGATTGCGCTACCTCAGGGGCTGAGTCATCCAGTAAAAAGATGTCATCACTCATTGCTGTACCGTGCCTATTTTTTCTTAGTTTAAAAGTATTTTAGACCCAAATTCAATGTGTTGTTTTTGTTTGTTATAAAAAAAGCGAGCTATGTCAGCTCGCTTTTTTATTATTAATTGTTACTTTACGCAACCGATTCCAAATCACCTGTGTTGGTTTTATCTAGGTCAGGGCGGTTCGCCAGTTGCTGGTGGTCAAAATCGTCCACATTAATTGCATTGAGGCGACCTTGTTCAGTGCGGCGCATTAATGCGGCTTCGTCGGCATTGATAACGCCTAGCTTAATGCCTTCTTCGGCGAGTTTATCTAACATAGTGAATGAACGCTTTTCGCCTAGTGCTTTACACACTTTGTCGTAGAGCGCCTCACAAGCCAATACATCTTCTAGGGTTTGTTCTAGCTCACCATATACGTTGCCGGCTACGCGGCTATCAAAACGCCCTTGGCCTACACGATTACGGGTTTCACTCGGTTGCTGCAAAATGCGCGCAAGTTTGTGATCAAGTTTGTCACTTGGCGCCCGCAATGGTTTGCCTAATGGGAACATGACTAAACGCATTGCTTTGCCAACCCACTTATTAGGGAAGTTTAGCAGTAGCTCATCTAAAGCTGTTTGTAATTGATAGAGTGAATCTTGCATAGCCCAGTGCAACAGATCTAAATCTTCAGCTTTACGGCCATCGTCAGCGAAGCGTTTTAAGGCTGCTGAACCTAAGTAAAGTTGGCTAAGCATATCGCCTAAACGGGCTGATACACGCTCTTTACGCTTGAGATTACCACCCAAGGTACCCATGGCTACGTCTGATAACAACGCTAAATTACTGCTAAAGCGTGTGAGCTGTTTGTAATAAACGGCGGTTTGGTCTGAATATGGTGCGCTAACCATAGTGTGGCTACTTAGGCCAAACCAAAAGCTACGTACAAAGTTGCTGGTGGCGAACCCTAGGTGGCTAAATAGCGCTTTGTCGAACTGTTTTAAACCTTGGTTGAAGTCTGGGTTAGAGGCTGCTTCCATTTCATTTAGTACGTATGGGTGGCAGCGTATTGCGCCTTGACCATAAATAATCATGCTGCGAGTCAGAATGTTAGCGCCTTCCACTGTAATCGCGATTGGGGCGCCTTGATAAGAACGCGCCAAGAAGTTTTTAGGCCCTAAACAAATCCCTTTGCCGCCTACCACATCCATGGCGTCAATACTGGCGTGTTGGCCGCGATGAGTGAGGTGGTATTTTACAATGGCGGTAATTACCGAGGGTTTCTCCCCCAAGTCAATCGCCGTTACGGTTAAATCTGAGGCTGCGCCCATTAAATATGCGTTACCAGCTAAGCGAGCAAGAGGCTCTTCAACCCCTTCCATTTTACCAATTGGTAATTTGAATTGGCGACGAATGCGAGCATAGGCACCAGTAGCCAATGCTGCATTCTTAATACCGCCAGTAGCGCTAGACGGTAGGGTGATACCACGGCCTACCGATAAACATTCCACTAGCATACGCCAGCCTTGGCCAGCCATTTCTTTGCCACCAATAATGAAGTCGATAGGCACAAATAATTCGTTTGCACGGGTAGGACCATTCATAAAGGGTATGTTTAGCGGGAAGTGACGACGGCCCACCTCTACACCGTCTATGTCTGTGGGAATGAGTGCACAGGTAATGCCTAATTCTTTTTGCTCGCCCAACAAAGCTTCTGGGTCTGACAGCTTAAACGCCAAACCAAGAATGGTGGCGACAGGAGCCAGCGTTATGTAGCGTTTGTTCCAAGTGATACGCATCCCCAATACTTGCTCGCCTTGCCACTCACCCATACAAACAACGCCAGCATCGGGAATTGAGCCGGCGTCTGAGCCTGCCTCAGGGCTGGTTAAGGCAAAACATGGGATCTCTTTACCTTCGGCCAAGCGGGGAAGATAGTGGTCTTGCTGTTCTTTAGTGCCATAGTGTTGCAGCAGTTCGCCGGGGCCTAATGAGTTAGGTACACCGACAGTGCTTGAAAGTACGGCTGAAATACTGGCCAATTTTTGTAGGACACAAGATTGTGCATAAGCCGAGAACTCTAAACCGCCATATTGCTTTTTAATAATCATGGCGAAGAATTTGTGCTCTTTTAAGAAATCCCAGACTTCCTCTGGTAAGTCTGCCAACTCATGAGTGATTTCCCAATCATTGGTCATGGCACAGACTTGTTCAACCGGGCCATCTAAAAATGCTTGTTCTTCTGGACTTAAGCGCGGAGCAGGGTAGCTATGTAGTTTTTTCCAATCTGGTGCTCCGCGGAACAAGTCGCCTTCCCACCAAGTAGTGCCTGCATCAATCGCTTCTTTTTCAGTTCGCGACATTTCGGGCATGATTTTTTTGAAGATCTTGAAAAGCGGTTTAGAAATTAGCTGCTGACGCAAAGGTTTGAAGTTAAGCCCACCCACAATCAGTAAATAGCCTAGCCAAAATAGCTCACTGAAAGGCGATATAACACTGTAGCCCAGCAGAGCTGCGGTTAGCACCAAGCTAAACGCTAGTAGTGAGGCTCTAAAATAGGCAAGTCCGCCCATCAATAAAATAATGCCAATAGCGGCAATTAAAGGTAAGTAACTTTGCATCAATATCTCCCTGACGTTGGTAAGAGGTCTGACCTCTTAGGGTATTTGTAACGCATTGGTTAACAAAGTTCAAGCTATTCACAAATATTCAACATTTAGCTTAGCGTATTGTTTAGTTAACAAATTATTGTTTGAGCTTGATTTCAGCGCTGATCAACGGCAAAAAAAGCGTTATAGTGTGGGAATTAACACGCCTTGCCCCCTAAGGGATAACCTAGATGAAAAAACTGATTGTTGAAGAGTTACAAGAAGCTGCCACGGTATTAAACGCATTTATTGCCGATGAAAAAAATATTGATGCTATTGAGCAAGCAGCCCGCATGCTGGCAGATAGTTTTAAACAGCAAGGTAAAGTGCTCGCGTGTGGTAACGGTGGCTCGCATTGTGATGCAATGCATTTTGCCGAAGAGCTTACTGGCCGCTACCGAGAAAACCGTCCGGCGTACCCTGCCATCGCTATCTCTGATCCAAGTCATTTGTCATGTGTGAGTAATGATTACGGTTACGAATTTGTATTTTCGCGCTATCTAGAAGGTTTAGGCCAACCTGGAGATGTACTATTTGGGATAAGCACCAGTGGTAACTCTGGCAATATTGTTAAAGCGATTGAAATGGCTAAAACAAAAGGCATGAAAGTTATTATTCTGTCAGGCAAAGACGGCGGAAAAATGGCTGGCCAAGCCGATGTAGAAATTCGCGTACCGCATTTTGGTTTTGCGGACCGAATTCAAGAGATTCACATTAAAGTGATTCATATTCTGATCCAGTTAATTGAAAAGTATATGGCTGAGTAGGCAATTGTCCTTAAAGAATTTAACAAGCGAGTTGCAGTATGTGTGAGTTACTAGGAATGAGTGCAAACGTTCCTACCGATATTTGTTTTTCTTTTACTGGTTTAGTACAACGTGGTGGAGTGACAGGCCCACATGTTGACGGCTGGGGTATTACTTTTTACGAGGGCAAAGGCTGTCGCAGTTTTAAAGATCCTGCACCGAGTTGCCAATCTAAAGTTGCCGAGTTGGTACAAGCTTTTCCCATTAAAAGCCAAGCGGTTATCGGTCATATTCGCCAAGCCAACCGTGGCTGTGTATCGCTGGAAAATACTCATCCTTTTACGCGAGAGCTTTGGGGACAGAATTGGACTTATGCGCACAATGGCCAGCTGAAAGGGTATAAGCAACTTGATACCGGCTTCTATCGTCCGGTGGGTGATACCGACAGTGAGCGCGCTTTTTGTTGGCTATTAGAGCAATTACGGATTAAGTACCCACGTAAGCCAGCCAATATGGCTGCAATGTTTAAGTTTGTGGCAAGTTTAGCTGACCAGTTACGCGAGAAAGGCGTATTTAATATGCTGTTAAGTAACGGTGAGTTTGTGATGGCGTATTGTTCAACAAATTTACACTGGATTACGCGACGCGCACCTTTTGGTGAAGCCCAACTCGCAGATGCTGATGTCACTATCGACTTTTATAAAGAAACCACGCCCAATGACGTGGTGACGATGATCGCCACTCAACCTTTAACCAATAACGAACAATGGCAAAAGATTACTAGCGGTTCTTATGTATTGTTTAAAGATGGGGAGCTGCAATAAAAAAAGCGCCAATTGGCGCTTTTATTAATTATCTGCGTAACCGCTGCTGGGTAACTGCTGGCCGTCGAGTTCGGCGTAATCACCTTGCATGACTAAGCGCTGCTCGATAAACCAATTTACCACTAATGGATAAATAGCATGTTCTTGAACTTGCACTCTATCGGCTAGGTCATCTGCACTATCTTCTTCAAATACTGGCACTTTAGCTTGCAGTACTACCGGGCCGCCGTCTAACTCTGCTGTTACAAAGTGTACGCTACAACCGTGTTCTTGGTCTTTAGCATCAATGGCGCGCTGATGGGTATGTAAGCCTTGGTACTTAGGCAGTAATGAAGGGTGGATATTCAGCATTTTTCCGGCGAAACGCTCCACAAAATGTGGACTTAAAATACGCATAAAACCCGCCATTACAATTAAATCAGCTTGTTGCTGCTCAATGGCTTCGGCTAGAGCAATATCGTAGCTTTCGCGGTCACTATATTGTTTAGGGTTTACAACTACCGTGTTAATTGCTGCCTGCTTGGCACGCTCAAGACCAAACGCATCGGCCTTGTTGCTTATTACCGCAGAAATAGAGGCGTTAATACGCCCCTCTTTACAGGCATCAATAATGGCTTGCAGGTTAGTCCCTGAACCTGAAATTAATACAACAATGTTGCCAGCCATTAGTTATCCTATTTAAATTCTACTTGGCCTTCACCTTCAGCAACATTTTCAATGTGGCCAATTTTCCATGCAGATTCGCCATGCTCAGCCAATAAGGCTAGTGCGGCTTCAACTTCTGCTTCTGGTAGGGCGATTACCATACCTACACCACAGTTAAAGGTGCGGTACATTTCTTCACGTGCAACGTTGCCGTTTTCTTGTAACCAATTGAACACTTCAGGCCACTGCCAGCTGTTTTCATCAACTACTGCTTTAGCACCTGCTGGCAATACGCGTGGTATGTTTTCCCAGAAACCGCCGCCAGTAATGTGTGATAAAGCGTGTACTTCACATTGCTTAAGCAAAGCCAGTACCGATTTAACGTAAATCTTGGTAGGAGTTAATAGTGTTTCACCTAAGGTGCTGTCGCCTAATACTTGTTTAGGATCGGCATTTGATACCTCAAGGATTTTACGAATTAACGAGTAACCGTTTGAGTGCGGACCGCTAGACGCTAAAGCGATAAGTGCGTCACCCGCAGCGACTTTAGTACCATCTATAATGTCGGCTTTTTCTACTACACCTACACAGAAACCTGCAATGTCGTAATCATCGCCGTGGTACATGCCTGGCATTTCAGCTGTTTCGCCACCAATTAAGGCGCAGCCAGATTGCTCACAACCTTGGCCAATACCTTTCACTACGTCTGCTGCGGTATCTACTTCTAGCTTACCGGTTGCGTAGTAATCAAGGAAAAATAACGGCTCTGCACCTTGTACAATAAGGTCGTTTACACACATTGCTACCAAGTCGATACCAACGGTGTCGTGTTTTTCCAAATCTAATGCAAGACGCAATTTAGTGCCTACACCGTCGGTGCCAGCTACCAATACAGGTTCTTTGTAACCAGTTGGCAATTGACAAAGTGCACCAAAGCCTCCTAATCCACCCATTACTTCAGGGCGCTGCGTACGTTTACTTACACTCTTAATACGTTCAACTAATGCATTACCAGCTTCGATATCAACGCCAGCATCTTTATAACTTAGAGGGGTGTTTTGTTTAGTCACGGGATTACCTTGCAACGAACATGGAAAAAAAATTTCGCGATATTTTAGCAGTCTTAGCGTCGCTGGAACAGTATTAAACGATAACTAAGACATTTTGTTGATATTTGCTAACATATCCCCATTGAGCCTGATTTAAACTAGCGGCTCACAATTCGGTAATTCAAAGGAATAGAGATGAAAGTTGTTGAAGTAAAACATCCCTTAGTGCGTCATAAAATTGGTCTAATGCGCGAAGCTGATATTAGCACTAAGCGTTTTCGTGAATTGGCTAGAGAAGTATCGGCTCTACTCACTTACGAAGCTACAGCAAACCTAGAGATAGAAGACGTAACCATTGCGGGTTGGAATGGCCCTGTAACGGTTGAGCAAATTAAAGGTAAAAAGGCTACGGTAGTGCCTATTTTGCGCGCCGGCCTTGGCATGATGGACGGTGTTCTGGAGCACATGCCTTCAGCTAAAACCAGTGTAGTAGGTATTTACCGTGATGAAGAAACACTTGAGCCTGTTCCTTACTTTCATAAACTTGTAGGCCAAATTGATGAGCGTTTAGCGATTGTGGTTGATCCTATGTTGGCCACTGGTGGCTCTATGATTGCCACCATTGACCTATTGAAAGATCAAGGTTGTAAAGACATTGTGGTATTGGTTTTAGTAGCAGCACCAGAAGGTTTAAAAGCGTTAGAAGCTGCACACCCTGATTTGGTCTTGTATACTGCATCAATTGATGAAAAGCTAAACGAGCAAGGCTACATCCTTCCAGGATTAGGTGATGCTGGCGATAAAATCTTTGGTACCAAATAAGGTCCCATCGTTTTATAGAAATTAAATCTCTAGGAGAGTGTAGTGATTAAAAAGTGGTTGTTAATACTGAGTTTGGCCTTTGTGTTTTTCCCTGTGAGTGCTGCGCAGCAAAGCGATTTGTACCGAATTGAAGCAAGCGCTACTGGTGATAACAAGCAAGATCAGCAACACGCTTTTGAATTGTTAATGCTGCGCTTAACTGGAGATGCTAGTAGTAGCTCAAATGCTTTAGTGGCGAAAGCAAAGGGTAATATTAACCCTTATATACAACAGTTTTCTTTTGGCGACGACATTATTTCGGTGCTGTTTAACGAGAGCAAAGTTAATCAGTTATTGATGCAAGCTCAGCTGCGTTTGTGGGGTAAACAACGTCCAAACATTATTTTGTGGTATGCCAATGAGCAAAACTTTAATCGTGATTTACTGGCAGACAGCTCTCAGCAAGAGTGGCTGCAACAAAGTCGCCAACAAGCTCAGTTATTAGGTTTGCCTATTCGCTTACCTGTGATGGACTTAGAAGACAGCATGGCGGTTAACGTAAATGATGTATGGGGGGGCTTTGATGGCCCGCTGTACACCGCGAGTGAGCGCTACGCAACGCCATTAATATTAAGCTTTAGACAATATCCTCAAGGTCAAAGTTGGCAAATTCAATGGCGCTTACTTGACGGTACTAGCCAAGTGCAATTAGATAGTGGCCAAGTACAGGCGTCGCTTGAGCAAGTAGGCGCTGAAGCAATGAGTGCAGTAAGCGCGAGTTTGGCTGCACGTTATGGCGTGGTGCTTGGTGAGGGTGAAGCTGAAGCAAGCTTAGTGAGTTTTGCAAATGTAACAAGTATCAACAAGTATGTTGAGCTAGAACGTTTCCTTAACCAGCAGCCTAGCGTAGCAAGCGTAACGCTGCATCATGTTCAGCACGACATTTTTACTTTCGAAGTTCAGTTATTAAGCCCTTGGGAAGACTTACAGGCCTCTTTAGATATCGCGCCAAGGCTTCAGGCTGATGAATTAAGAGTCAAGTACTACTACTTCCAATAGCAAACATTTTTCATCTTAATAATGAGCTGGTACAATGCATCAAGTTTTTGTATCAGCTTTGATTTAACACTTTGACATTTTCCCCGCAATTATCACTTCCTGTACATTTACCTGATGATGAAACCTTGGTGAGTTTTTACCCAGGGGATAATCAACAGTTATTAAGTGCACTGCGAAATCTTGCTTTAGATAAAGGCGAGAGGATGCTCTATTTGTGGGGCAGTGAAGGCTCGGGTAGAACTCATTTACTGCATGCTAGCTGTACCGAAATGGCAGATGTCGGCGCGGCGAGTGCGTACTTACCCTTAGATCTCCATGCGGCAATGTCTCCGCAAATGTTGGAAGGTTTAGAGAGCATGGCCTTAGTATGCTTAGATAACATTGATGCGATTGTTGGTATTGATGCTTGGGAAGAAGCGATTTTTGATTTTTATAATCGTCGTAAAGAACTGGCTTCTACAACTCGTTTGATTGTTACCGCCAATGCGCCTGCGCCGCAGCTTTCCTTTGGTTTAGCCGATTTACAATCGCGTTTAAACTGGGGCGTTACCTACAAGTTACATGAGTTGGATGACGAGCAAAAATTGAGTGCCTTGCAGCTACGTGCTGAACTACGTGGGTTAAAAATGCCGTTAGAAGTGGCGCGCTTTTTATTAAAGCGTTTGTCGCGAGATATGCCTACATTATTAACCAAGCTTGATCTGCTCGATCAAGCGTCGATTACCGCACAGCGCAAACTTACCGTACCGTTTGTAAAAGAAATCCTCGAACTTTAATCCGGCGACTTATCTTTTAGCTTTTTTAAGCCGATGCCTAACTCTTTGCCTTTATGTTTTGCGTATTGTAAGCCAAACCAAAAGGCTGCTAATACCAATACTAACTCAACCGCAGCTAACCAGCGCTCACTCTCAGAGACAACCAATAAGGTTGTGCTGTGCAATACGTAGAGCAGCAATACAAAGCAACTCCAAGCATAGGTGTAAGGCTTACCGGCGAGTATTCCTTTTAGTGGAAATAACAATGGCACCACCCAAAATGCCAGCATTAAGCCAAGGCTAATGTCGACGGGTGGGGAAAGCCACAAATGCCACATTAACACCCAAGCCAATAAGGCCAGATATGATCCTTTCGCTAAAATCAGCAGTTGTGCAGTGCTAAATTTAGACAATCTCAAGTACCTGCTCTGGTGGACGACCAATGCGTGCTTGGCCTTGGTTGATTACAATTGGGCGCTCAATAAGCTTAGGGTTTGAATGCATTGCAGCGACTAGTTGCGCAGGAGTCAGCGAGGCGTCGGCCAAGTTAAGCTCTTTGTACAAATCGTCTTTTGTGCGCATTAGTTGGCGAGGCTCAAGCTGCAGCATCTTAAGAATATCGTTGATCTCAACTTCGCTCGGCGGCGTTGTGAGATAAAGCACCACCTCTGGCTCAATACCTTTTTCTTGCAATAGTTGTAGTGTTTGGCGGCTTTTAGAGCAGCGAGGGTTATGCAATATTTTAATGTTAGACATGGTTAATCCTTTGGTAACAACTTAGTTGAGCGCTTCTAGTTCTTGCTCAGCAAGTTTGAATTGTTCGATTCTCGCCTGAATGCGCGCTTGTTCGAGATTATTTTTAGTCAGGTTATAGGCGCTGTGTAGCTCATCAATGGCACGCCGATAATCTGAATGTAATGATAAGTACTCTGCCTGCGCCGTATGACTAGCAGCTAAGTTATTTAGTCTTCGCTGAGTACGGCTTAATTCACCCCATCCAAGAGCGTCGTTAGGCTTCTCGCGTAAATAGCGGTCAAGGGTTTTTGCGCCATCTTCAAACTTACCGTTTTCGCTGTAAGCATGAGCAAGGTTAAGTACAATGACTTGGTTATTAGGGTAACGAGTTTGCGCTACTTTAAGCCGCTTAATGGCAGAATCGTATTGTTTAAGCGCTAGGTCGATATCAGTTTGTGTATCGATAATAAATAAGTTGTCTGGATGACGCTTGGCGAGATCATCAATAACCGTTTTTGATTCTTGGTATTTTCCCATTCCAAATAATGCCAGGGATTTACCGTAAAGCGCTGCGTCTTCAATCCGGTATTCTTTTCGCTGAATAACCCGTTGGTAGTACTCAAGGGCGTCAGCAGGCGACAATGTGCCGTGACGAACAATAATTCGTGACTTAGCCAATTGAAAAGACAGGGAGGGCGCAACATATCGATTAGGGTATTGATTAGCGCGTGCTCGGGCTTCACTTACTCGTGTTTCTGGAAGAGGGTGAGTAATTAACATTTGTGGTGGCTTGCTGGCATAGCGATATTTTTCTGACAGCTTACCGAAAAAGTTTCCCATGCCACTTGGATCGTAACCGGCCTTTGCTAAGGTTCTTAAGCCGATGCGGTCTGCCTCAAACTCATTTGCACGGGTATAGTTTATTGAGTTTTGTACGCCCGCTGCCATGGTGGCTTGCAGTGCTGCAATACCTGCTACGGGGTTAGCTAAGCCTAACAATAATGAGCCGAGCATACCTGCCATTGAAAGGTTTTGTGCCGCCGCTTGGTTTTCAATACTGCGCGCAATATGGCGCTGAGTAACGTGAGCTATTTCGTGAGCAATAACAGAGGCAAATTCACTTTCGGTTGCAGCGTATAAAAACAAACCAGTATGAATTTTCACGTAGCCGCCAAGAAAGGCCGCTGCGTTAATTTCGTTATCGGTAACTAAAAAAAAGTTAAATGGTGTACGTACGGCATCAGCTTTAGCAACCAGTTGGTTGCCTAACTCAGTGACATATTCGGACAATACTGGGTCGTTGGTCATACGGCTACTGGCGCGAATAATGCGCATATAGGCATTGCCGTAGATAATTTCTTTATCGATGGTGAGCGCCGATGCCCCAGCAGTACCGATTTCTGGTAATTGATTATTGGCTGACATGAGCGGGGCATAGCAAAATAGTATGCTTGCCATAAGAAATTGGGCGAGACGCGTCATTGATTTCCGATAACTTTCCATATGTATCGCGAGAATACCCCGATTTTGTTTGTTATTCAAAAGCTATAAATTGAGTCCTGAACAATAGCCTGTAATAATGGCATGGTTATTTTATGGTAATTATTACAAATGCTTTGCCTCGATTTCCAAGAACACCAGTGTCCCTATCCGTTATTGGAGAGTAAGCTTTGGCTTAAACGGGCTCAAATTGGTGACCAAATACAATTGTTGTTAGGTGATAGTGGATCGCGTAGTGATATCCCCAAGTATTTTCGTCGACTAGGGCATGCTGTAACTATTGAGCAAAATGAACATCGCTTTAGTGTCACCATTACTGTCCAACCCTTAAAGGATTAAAGCTGTAACTATGTTTAAAGTCTTATCTAACTGGTACCACCGCATGTTCTCTGATCCGGAAGCGGTGGCCATGGCCTTAGTATTAGTCATTGGCTTTGTGCTTTTGTACTTTTTTGGCAACTTGCTCGCACCGTTACTAATTGCATTGGTTTTGGCTTATTTATTGGATTGGCCTGTAAGTTATTTGGCGAGCCATGGCTTTAGGCGTGGATTGGCGACGGCCTTGGTACTATTGGTGTTCTTCTTGATTGCTACCTTTACTGTGCTACGAGTGCTACCCACAGTGTGGAGCCAAGGTATGAACCTAGTGGCCGAATACCCAGTTATGCTTAACAGCAGCCAGCAGTGGTTAGAGTCTTTGCCGCAGCAATATCCAGAGTTTATTGATGGGGCATTGGTAGAAAGTGTTGTCGATAATGTACGAACTCGCTTAATGGGCATGGGAGAACAGGTTTTACAGTCTTCTTTTTCTTCAATTGTTAACTTAGCAACCGTGTTGGTTTACAGCGTATTAGTGCCATTAATGGTGTTTTTTATGCTGAGCGATAAAAAAGTACTGTTAAGCAGTGTGACTCGTTTCTTACCTAACGACCGTCGCTTGTTAACCCAAGTGTGGTCAGAGATGAATGGCCAAGTGATTAACTATATTCGTGGTAAAGCTATAGAGATCCTCGTCGTGGGCGGTACCAGCTATATTGTATTTGCGGTGATGGATTTACGTTATTCGGCATTACTCGGTGTGTTAGTGGGGCTGTCAGTTCTGATTCCTTTCATTGGCGCGTTTGCGGTAACGCTACCTGTGGCGATGGTTGGTTTGTTTCAGTGGGGTTTAAGCCCGCAGTTTGGCTACCTAATTTTGGCTTATGGGATTATCCAAACCATTGACGGTAACGTATTAGTACCGATTCTTTTCTCTGAAGCGGTTAACCTGCATCCTTTGGCCATTATTGTAGCGGTATTGGTTTTTGGTGGTTTGTGGGGGTTTTGGGGCGTATTTTTTGCCATTCCACTGGCTACATTAGTAAAAGCAGTGATGAATGCATGGCCGCATGAAAAAGTTGAAGAAGTTGAGGAAGAGCTTCCTCAACCTTAAATGAATAAGCTTACCCAGCTAGATAATCGAGCACTACTTGGTGGTGCTCTTTAGTCTTGAATTTGTTAAACACGTGCTCAATCTTGCCTTGCTCATCAATTAAAAAGCTAATTCGGTGAATACCGTCATATTCTTTGCCCATAAACTTTTTGAGGCCCCAAACGCCAAACTGATCAGCTACCGCATGGTCTTCATCAGAGAGTAAATCGAAGTTGAGTTGATGTTTTTCAATAAACTTAGGTAAGCGTTTTACTGGATCTGGGCTCACTCCAAATACCACAGTATTGGCATCTTTAAGTTGTTCAATACTGTCTCGTAAACCACAAGCTTGAGTGGTACAGCCTGGTGTTAAGGCTTTAGGGTAAAAATAGACTAATACTTTTTTACCCGCGTAGTCGCTAAGCTTAATGCGTTTCTCGTCTTGGTTTGCTAGGTCAAATTGCGGTGCTGCCGCTCCAGCCGTCAATGTGTTCATCGAAGGTTCCTTGTTTAATGATGCTTAGTTTGACAAAAATTGCAGGTCGAATTGTTGGCTGCCTAACTCTTGGCACAATTGAGCAAATTCTTGTTCAATAATATTTGGTTGATGCTCTTGATTTAGCTTTACTTCAAATTCAGCATGAAGCATTTCCAATCCTTTCTCGGTAAAAAGATTAGACTTTAAGCCCACCATACTCATATTGTGATCGCTAATAAACTGGGTCACTTTGCTAATCACGCCAGTAGCATCGGGTAAGGTCAGTTGCAAAACGGCGGCATGAGAATAATCGATCAGTGTATGGCGTGATGTTTTCTTCATTACTGTGAGCAATTGCAGCTCAAGTGCAGTTACTGGCAAGTGAGTTTCTATTTGCACAATCGCGTTATGCGTACCAGATACCAGCATAATGAGGGTAAACTCGGAGCCAAACAAGGCCATACGACTGTCTACAATATTACAGCCACAACCTGAAACCAATTGGGTTAATTGATTCACAATGCCCGGGCGGTTGCTACCAACCGCTGTAACTACAAGGTACTGACTCATATTCTTTTTTGTATGCTTTGCAAGATTTAGAATCTCAGGATACTTGCTTAAAGAAGGGATTTCTAGCGGATAAGAACTGAGGGAGTATTAAAAGCGGAGTTTGTATCAAGCCCTTACGGTTTTCGCCTTGTGTTTATGAAAGTGGCTAAGTAGTATAGCGCCCTTACTCTGGATAGTTTTCGCTGGACGAAACCGTTTACCAGTTCATGTTTTAGTTTGTAAATGTAGTGGGATATGCAACTAGTTTCTTTTCAAACGATGAAAGTCGTGTTTTTTGGCAGCCTAGTGGCCACCCTTGCCGCGTGCTCAAGTTCCGGCGAAAAAAATCGCCAAGCCGAACGTAATTTTGATTACCTAGAGGCCACTCAAATAGAGCCTTTAGCTATTCCAGCGGGCGTTAACCCTCCTGAATATAGTTCTGAGTTTGTAATCCCTGAACCTAAACCTGACAGTGAAGAACTGTTTGGTCGAGAAGTTGATGTACGTGCGCCGGTGCAGGTTATTCCGCTTATTGCTGGGAGTCGTATTGAAGATACGGATGATGGGCTGATTTTTTGGTTTGATATTTTACAAGCAGAATCAGCCGTTGAAACTCAGTCCACCATGATGCAAACCATTAGTGACTACATTGCTTACCGTAAATCAACGGTTGTTCAACGAGATGATCAACAAGCTTTTATTGCCTCTGATTGGTTGGTTGACCGCGAAACGGTTGAAGGTAACTGGTGGCTTTTTTCTAGCGATACGGTAATGGAACAACGTCAAAAGTTTACTTACCAGTTAGATGTTAAACCGCATGGTCGAACTGCTGGTTTACGCGTTAGCTTTATCGATGGTGAAATTTATCGAGACGGTAACGATGAAGCACTAGAGCTTGATGATTTTGATAAACAGCGTTTGGCTGTGGTTGAACTTAATCGTTTAATTGGCTACGTAAATGACCGTCGCGAAGAGTTAGAAGCCCAATTAGCCGAGCAGCGCGAGCAAACTCGTATTGCCGCAATGAGTGAAACTGAAAAAGAGCAGCTATTCGACGAAACCGTAAGCTTGGTTTTGGTTAACGATAGTGGAGCCTCTTACTTTAAAGCGCGCGCAGACATGGATAAAACCATGAAGCGTTTGCGTTTAGTATTGCCATTGGCTGGTTTTACCATCACAGACTACATTGCAAACTCAGGTAGCTTATACCTCACTTACGAGCGTCCTCCAGAGCAAATATTAGAAACCTATGGTCTAACTACCATGGAGTTTGAAGAGAAAGATTATTTATTCACTGTGGGATCTAACGGTAATGTTACGCAAATTACCTTAGCAGATGCTGAAGGAGTGGTGCTTAAACCAGGTGAGGTTAAAGCCTTATATCCTTATCTAGCGATTCTAATGAAGATGGGCATTGATACCAGCGATAGCTTGTCACGCTAATAACACTAGTCGATTAAGCCGAAACAAAAAAGGTCCCACATGGGACCTTTTTTCTTATACTGAGTATGAGCTTTTTTGTAAATTATTGTTTTTACTTTACAGCTCTATCGAACAGTAAAATTCTTTTTGTTTCTTAGTGTGGCACTTATTCCTGGTAATTAAGTCGTAGCTGAAGTTAAAGACCAAGCTCTGCGAGTCATACTGTATATGGAGGTACAATGATGAAAGCAATTTTAGCGGTTAGTATTTTACTCGCGTTAAGTGCGTGTAGTAATAGTCAACATAAGGGAGCTAGCAATGCCCCTGAAGGTCAGCAACCATTAAGCCAAGAGCAAAGTGGCCTAATTCAAGAGGTTGAGCCCAGTCACTCTAGTGTTGATACTATCGGCGCAAATGCCGATACCAGTGATGTACATATGTCGAGTATCGAGCCAGAAGTAGAAGCTATGTTTGAGCAGCTTATTGTGCAAGCGGTTGCCGATGGAGATCATCAAAAGGCATTAAGATTTGTTCAAGATGCAGAGCAAGCTGGCTCTATCAAAGCCAGGAAAATTTACGAGGACGCGGTAAAAGCTCAACCTTAAGTTCAACTTTTATGTCGGCATCAACGTGACTCTGATTACACCATGTTGATATAGGTTACTTGGTATCTAGAGGTTCTCTAGGTATCTTGCTTTTGATTATTCGATTTAAGCGCAGCAGCCTGTATCGATAGGAATTAACATCAGAGCAAATCAAGGCGGGCTGTTTAAACAGTCAGTTTACTGTTCGTCTTGCTCTTCTCTTAAGTCAGCTTTACGGTTGTTTTGTTCGATCTTTTTACGTAGCTCTGGAGTGATGTTAAAGCTGCCCATATGCCTCAACATCATGATGTTTCCAGCAATAAAACCGAGCACTAATACAATGATCAAAATAACATATGGGGTACTCATTTAGGCCGCCTTTGCTAATCGCTCAATCAAGCTACTATTTTGTGTAAGTTTACACTGGATATAAAGCTAAGCACCGTTACGACTAACAATAATTGTGCGGGTGGTGGTGATTTCTTAAATAAGGGCACTAACCACAATAGGGTTGCAGCCAGTAATAGCGTACTCATTATTACAAACTGTTTGACCAAAGTGCTATTTTCATCAAGCTGGCCACTGGTGAGTAAGTATATACAAACGCAAATCAGACTTACCATTGTTGCAGCTAAACCTACAAATGGAAGCAATTTGTCGAAACTGGTGAGTCGATGTTTAGCCTTAACCATTAGCCAGTTGGCCATTGCCACAGCACAAGCAGTAAAGCTAAATACCATTAAGGCATGTTGACTTAGTATGTAAGCTGCACTTAATAATAGCGGAGCCCCCATTGCCCACCAATAGGTGAGTGGCAAGCTACGCTTATGTTTCAGTTTATTGAGCTTAAAACTCAAGACCCAGCCTAAAAATGCACTGATAAATACTAATACCACTAAACCAATAGCTTGCTGGCTTTCATAACCACTTAAGGCCGCTAAAGTAATAAAGCTCACTAAGGTACTTAATTGGCGCTGGATACGGCCGGTTTGCCCTGGGCAGAGTTCGCCTTTATGCAGTACTAGCATAAGCAATAAGAAAGCTAAGGCTGAACAGCTAACCAAGCTAACAAATAAGGTTGAGTACAAACTGGGCATTAGTTCTCCGGTGAACAGATGTTAGTAACATATTGGCTAAATATGCTATCGATATGAAGTTTGATGGTGTTAAGGCCAGCAGCGTCAGCCGCTTGTAAGTGACTGAGTGCTGTCTCAGCATTTAAGTCTTTGAGTAATGCGGCACTGGTTTGCTGGTGGCTTAAATGCCAAGGCTCAAATTCTACGCCGCCTTGAAATTGCCGATAGGGATAAAAGAAACCGTGTTCTGCAGCATGCTTTTCTAGCCATAATGCCAAAGGGTATTGGCTACCTCCAAGAGTATACTCTTGAGGAATCAAGCTTAAAGATTGGTTAGGTGCCAGCAAATCAGGGTTGTAAAAATCGAAATCACAACCCCAGTGGTGACGACTGGTGCCAGGCAAAGCCGACCAGCGTAAAATGGCATGCATTTTTTGCTCGTCGCTTAAACTAGCCAAGTTTAAGGCTTGGCTATCTTTATCAAGTATCGGGCGTAAACCATTCCACTTGTTATTCCAAATAAGCAATTGCCTATGGAAGTCTCTATAGCCGCTAAAAATGCATAAGTTGAAGCCATCTTGTTTCGCAGCTTCAATTAAACTTTGCAAGCTATCTAGCACTGCACAATGAATCCAGCCTAAAGTAGGTTCATTCTGCATTAAGTCCTTACTTAGTCCGTAAAGACCTAAGTGCTTAGACGCATTGCTCATTATTTGCCTAGTACATTAACTAAAAGCTCGTAGTACATGTCTGTAAGCTGTTCTAAATCAGCTACTTTTACGCACTCGTTGACTTTATGAATGGTGGCGTTAATTGGCCCAAGCTCTACCACTTGAGTACCCATTTTTGCAATGAATCGACCATCTGAGGTACCACCAGTGGTGAGTAACTCGGGCGCTGTTTTAGCTACTTTAGTTACCGCTTCGCTAACCGCTGTTAGAAAGTCACCTTCTTCAGTTAAAAAAGGTTGGCCGTTATAGGTCCAATCAAGTTGGTAATCTAAACCGTGGCTATCAAAGATATTATGTACACGCTTCACAATGTCTTGGTCGGTAAGCTCAGTTGAATAGCGGAAGTTAAATTGTACGTCTAATTCGCCTGGAATAACGTTTGAAGCACCGGTACCCGAGTGAATGTTGGCAATTTGAAAACTGGTAGGTGGGAAAAATTGGTTACCGTTATCCCAGTGCATTGCTGCGAGTTCAGCCAAAGCCGGCGCCGCATCATGAATCGGGTTTTTAGCCAAATGAGGATAGGCAACATGGCCTTGAATACCCTTAACCGTAATATCACCAGTGAGTGAGCCACGACGGCCATTTTTAACAACATCACCTACGCGATGAGTAGAAGAAGGCTCGCCTACTAAACACATATCAATAATTTCGTTACGCGCCATTAATGTGTCTACCACGCGGGTAGTTCCATTGATAAATGGCCCTTCTTCATCAGACGTAATCAAGAAAGCGATAGAGCCTATATGATCGGGGTAATCTGCTACAAATCGTTCGGTAGCAACAACCATTGCGGCTAGCGAACCTTTCATATCTGCTGCACCGCGGCCATGTAATACGCCATCAATAACCGTTGGCTCAAAAGGGGGGGTATGCCATTTTTCTGCAGGGCCAGGTGGTACTACATCTGTGTGGCCAGCAAAGCAAAATAGCGGGCCAGTGTTGCCTCTGCGCGCCCACATATTGGTGGTATCTTCAAATACCATTTCTTCGATGTTAAAACCTGCAGGGCTTAGGCGGTCAGCCATCAATTTTTGGCAATCACAATCTTCAGGGGTCACTGATGGACGGCTGATGAGATCTTTGGCTAAATGTAAAACGGGGCTATCAGACATGTAAATTACGCTTCCGGAAAAAAGAGTTGTTGGTAAAGATCGGCTTTAAAGCCTAGAGTGAAATTTTGCTCTACTTGCAGCAAGGGGCGTTTTATCATTGCCGGAAACTGCTCTAGTAGATCAATCGCAGCGCTTTCGTCTAAACCCGCTTTTTGCTCATCACTTAGTTGTCGGTAAGTGGTACCGCGTTTATTGAGTACAGCTTCCCAACCCAACAGTTTGCACCACTGGCCAATTTGTTGTTTAGTGACTCCGTCTTTACGGTAGTCGTGGAAGGTAAATTCGATGTTGTGTTCGCTTAACCAACGGCGGGCTTTTTTTATTGTGTCGCAGTTGGGGATGCCGAACATAACGATATTAGACGCTGACATGTAAGTTCCCTTTTTATATTTTGGCTAAGAATACCAGAGCTAGCAGTAAAGCTCATTGGGCAATTAAGTTTAAGCGGGGAAATAAATTAACATCAGTAAATTTAAGGCAAAAAAAACCACGCAATTAAGCGTGGTTTTTAACAGTAGCGAGCGCTTACTTAATAATAGTAAGTACTGGCGTTTCGGCAATGGTGACAGAGCCTGATTTTTTCACTAACTCTTTAATCTCATCCATGTTAGAGATTACCACTGGAGTAAGCGTTGATTTTGCTTTTTCTTCTAGCAAGGCTAAATCAAACTCGATGATAACATCACCTTGTTTAACGTCTTGACCTTCAGATGCGATACGGGTGAAACCTTCGCCTTTCAGCTCAACTGTATCAATACCAAAGTGAACGAACATCTCGATACCGTCAGTTGATTCCAACGAAAATGCATGGTTAGTTTCGAAAATTTTACCAATGGTCCCATCACAAGGTGCAACCATTTTGTTGCCGGTAGGTTTAATCGCGATGCCATCACCAACGATTTTTTCAGCAAATACTACATCAGGCACTTCTTCAATAGGAACAATTTCGCCAGATAGTGGGGCGATAATATCGATACCGCTTTTGCTTGAACTATCATCTGAAACCATTTTCTTGAATTTGTCGAATAGACCCATTGTGGCGCTCCTAAATTCTTATGTATTGTGCAGTTGCAACTATCTTAACAGACGGAATTTTGTTTAACAAAAGTGTCAACTAACGTTTCAATCTCAGCGGCTGTAGGCAGCGCTAATGCTTGGTCGGCTAATTGCTTCACTTCAGCATAATTTGAATTACGGATCAGTTTTTTGATCCGAGGTATAGAAATGGCACTCATTGAAAATTCATCCAGTCCCATACCCATTAATAACAAAGTAGCGGTTTCATCACCGGCTAATTCACCACACATGCCTGTCCACTTGCCTGCAGCATGAGACGCGTCGATAACCTGTTTAATCAGAGTTAACACCGCTGGAGACATTGGGTTGTATAGCGCAGAAATAAGTTCGTTACCTCGGTCAACCGCTAGAGTGTACTGAGTTAAGTCGTTGGTTCCAATACTAAAGAAGTCTACTTCCTTAATTAAATGGTGAGCAATAGCTGCAGCTGCCGGTGTTTCAACCATTACACCCACTTCAACGTCTTCATCGTAAGCAATACCTGCTTGGCGAAGATCAGCTTTAAGGGTATCTAGTACGCCGTTAAGTTTGCGGATTTCTTCAACCGACACAATCATCGGGAACATAATACGCACTTTACCAAACGCAGAGGCGCGAAGCAGCGCACGCAACTGTGCGTTCATAATCTCTTCACGGTCGAAAAAGATACGAATGGCGCGCCAGCCCAGGAATGGGTTCATTTCTTTTGGAAGATCTAAGTAAGGCAGATCTTTGTCGCCACCAATATCCATAGTACGGATAATAACAGGGTGGCCTTGCATTGCTTCTACAACGGCTTTGTATGCTTCAAACTGCTCATCTTCAGTTGGCAGAGAATCGCGGTCCATAAACAAGAACTCTGTGCGGTAAAGACCAACACCTTCTGAACCGTTGCGATGTGCACCGTCTACATCTTTAATGGTACCAATGTTGGCACATACTTCTATTTGGTGACCGTCTAAAGAGATCGCCGGTAAGTCTTTTAACTTGGCTAACTCAGCTTTCTCATCCAAGTAGGCTTGCTGGCGCTGCTTATAAGTGGCTAACTGTTCATCGCTGGGATTAATTACTACTTCGTTATTGATGGCGTCTAACGCAATAGTGTCGCCATTTTTCACTTGCTGAGTAATATCGTTAGTACCCACAATTGCGGGTAACTCTAATGAGCGAGCCATGATTGAGGTGTGCGAAGTTCGTCCGCCGATATCGGTAACAAAACCCAGCACTTTATCGAGGTTTATTTGTGCTGTTTCAGACGGCGTTAAATCATTAGCTACCAATACCACTTCTTCAGTGATAGTGCTAAGCGACACGATTTCGATACCGAGAATGTTTTTAACTAAACGCGAACCAATATCGCGGAAGTCGGTCGCACGCTCTTTTAAATAGGGGTCATCTAATTCGGCTAGCATTTGCGCATTTTGCTCAATAATGGTGTGAGCGGCTTTGTCTGCACTAGCCAAATTGTCTTTGATGCAGGCTAGAATTTCTTCTTCAAGCTCTTCATCTTCTAACAACATGATATGGCCTTCGAAGATTGCTTCTTTCTCTTCGCCGAAGGTTTTACCTGCCATTTGTTTAATTTCTTCGAGCTGCGCCGACGTTTTGTTTCTGCCGTCGAAAAAGCGTTGTACTTCGCTGTCTACTTGCGCTGCATCGATCTTTGCTTGATTAATAACTACTGCTTGCTCAGCAAGTAATAGTGCTTTACCAAATGAAATTCCTGGAGATGCCAGAATACCTGAAATCATAACCTACACCTATTTAGTTGAACTTGTTAAAGGATTGTAAAAAAGACTTATTCAAGTTCATCCATTAACGCAACTAGCTTTTCAACGGCTGCTGTTTCGTCTTCACCTTCAGCACGAATAACAACGCTAGTGCCTTTAGTTAGGCCTAGGGTTTGTAGTTTGAACAAGCTTTTAGCGCTTGCAGATTTACCATTGCTTTCTACTACGATGTCGCTAGAAAATGCTTTGGCTTCTTTAACGAATTGAGCCGCAGGGCGAGTATGAAGACCATTTTCTGCAGTGATAACAACACTTTTCTCAAACATACGAACATTCCTCAAATTTAAATTATGTCGTCTAAAGATTGATATAAGCTTAGACGTTTATTAGTAAAACGTTTTCGTGAAAAAAATAACGCATATCGCGAGCGATAAGTTTAACCTGCGTCAAATTTTCAGGCTAAGTTGTACTGTGTTACGTTAAATTACATAGCTTGTTAGCTATTAAGTATATGTAATTATTGTATTTATACTAATTTGTCGAAGTGAACAATGTATCTGTTTTGATACCTTTTGTTACAAACAGATACATTGTAAAGCTCAGTTTTCAGCGGTTTTGAGTATAGTTTTTGCGTTTTTGTTGCACAAGTCGTCTTGGTTAATTTTCTATGGAAATAAAGTTTCTCTTGCAAAAAAAAAGCGACCCATCACAGGATCGCTTTTTATCGCTTGCTTTGAGAAATATTTACTGAACGTTCTCTTGTTCAGTAAAGGTGTCAGCAAACAAAGCACTTGATAGGTAGCGCTCGCCAGAACTTGGCAGAATAACAACGATGTTTTTATCTGCATACTCTGGTTTTTCAGCAATGCGATTCGCTGCTACAACTGCCGCACCAGAAGAGATACCAGCCAAAATGCCTTCTTCTTCCATTAAGCGCTGAGCCATTGCAATCGCGTCTTCATTGGTGACTTGCTCAACCACGTCAACCATTTCCAAATCTAGGTTACCAGGGATGAAACCTGCACCAATACCTTGGATTTTATGTGGACCAGGCGTTAAGTCTTCACCCGCTTTAGCTTGAGCAATTACCGGTGAATCTACTGGTTCAACAGCAACAGAAGTAATGTTTTTACCTTGCTCTAGCTTAATGTAACGGCTAACACCTGTAATAGTGCCACCCGTACCAACACCGGCTACCAATACGTCAATCTCACCATCGGTATCTTCCCAAATTTCTGGGCCTGTGGTTTTTTCGTGGATCTCTGGGTTAGCTGGGTTATCAAATTGGCCCAGTAAAACATATTTTTCTGGGTTGCCATCGCGAATTTCTTCAGCTTTGCCAATAGCGCCTTTCATACCTTTAGCGCCTTCAGTCAATACTAAGTTGGCACCAAGTGCTTTCAGTAACTTACGGCGTTCTAGGCTCATGGTGTTAGGCATGGTTAGGGTAATTGGGTAACCGCGAGACGCAGCAACAAACGCAAGTGCAATACCGGTGTTACCGCTAGTTGGTTCAATGATTTCTTTACCTGGACCCAACAAGCCTTTTTTCTCTGCATCCCATACTAGGTTTGCGCCAATACGACACTTAACACTGAAGCTTGGGTTACGGCTTTCTACTTTAGCTAATACGTTGCCTTTACTTACACGATTAAGGCGAACTAGCGGAGTACGACCGATAGTCAGGGAATTGTCTTCATAAATCTTACTCATTGAAACGTCCTTTTTAGGTTAATACGCTTGCTACAATCAGTGGTTATTAGCACTAAGCAGCATCACTGTTATTACTAGCATAACGCGCGATTTGCGAAGGGGAAGTAACGTTTATTTATAACGTTATGTAATTAAGAGATAAATTGATATGCCCTGATGCACAGACATGTTTACTTTTTGTGACGCTAAATAAGTGAGTTGTCGGGCGAGTTTTTCTAGCACGTATTAAAATTAGTTATAGTATAAACCTATAGCGAACATGGAATTAACGTAGACAAAAGGGCAAAGCTAAATGGTTAAAGTCGCTCGATTAGCTAGCAAACATTGGATTGTGGCATTGGTATTGTTTTCTATTTATGGCATTCAAGTGTGCCCTTTTTTAGAAGCACAAACCCCGTTGCAATTGTTGTTACCTATCGTGCTGGGCTTTATGTTTACCTTGTTATTACGCCGTATTTTCTGTTTGCGGATTGAGAGAAAAGCCAAAGAGTTACAAGTAGCGGCTCAATTTAAACTCGATCTGGCCTTATTCATGTTCATTAGCGTGATAGTGGTGACGTATAACAGCCTAATGTTTGAACCTCCTTGGGAGTCAAACTTAAAAGTAATCATGGGCTTAAGCGCATTGGGTTTCTATATCGCTGCCGATTTGGCGTTACTTAAAGAATGGCAAATAGCCTTAGAGTTAGAGGAAACGCAGCAACACTTGGCCATTCAGGCACAGGGCTTTGCTGTGGGGAGAAAGCTTTCAGTATTTGCAATAAGCAGTGCCTTTGTTTTAGCGGGTGTTATCTTTTTGGTGATTAATAAAGATTTGGAGTGGCTGGTTATGGTGGGCAGCGAGCGCTACCCCCTGCCGCTTGCTCAGCGATACATTGTTACTGAGTTAGCCTTTGTATTGGCGGTGGTAATGGCTTACGTTATTAGAGTGATTTTTTCTTACTCAAGAAACTTACAGCGGTTATTAGAGAATCAAAATAACAGCTTAGCGATGGTCCAAAATGGTCAACTGGATACGCAAGTTACCGTTAGCAGTAACGATGAGTTTGGCATTATTGCTCAGCGTACCAACACTATGATTAGCAGCTTGCAGCGCAGCACCCATTCTTTGCATCAAACTCGTGATATTGCTATTCACAGCCTTGCTTCGTTGGCGGAAACCCGTGACAACGAAACCGGCGCCCATATTTTGCGTACTCAATATTACGTGAAAGCTTTAGCCGAAGAACTGAAACACCAGCCAGGGTTTGTTGAGCTACTCACAGAGCAAAATATAGAATTGATTTATAAATCTGCACCCTTGCACGACATTGGCAAGGTAGGGATCCCTGATGCGATTTTGCTGAAACCTGGCAAGTTAGACGATGAGCAATGGTTGGTTATGCGCCAGCATCCACAAATAGGCGCTAATGCATTGGCTGAAGCTGAGCGTCATTTTGGCAGTGAAGATGCGGCGTTTTTAAAGTTTGCTAAAGAAATTGCTTTATCTCACCACGAGAAATGGGATGGTAGCGGCTACCCGCATGGAGCTGCAGGCAGTGATATACCGCTAAGTGCGCGATTAATGGCCTTAGCCGATGTATACGATGCCTTAATCAGTAAGCGGGTGTACAAGCCTGCGTTTTCTCACGAGAAGGCTAAGCAAATAATATTGGAAGGCAAGGGCAAGCATTTTGACCCAGCAGTGGTAGAGGCGTTTTGCCGTTGCGAGCAGCAATTTGTAGGGATTGCTGCTCAGTACCAAGACAAACCAGGACAAGCAGCTTAGTCGGTGTAAACCACTATAGACACCCGGTAACGGTCCCGTTTTGGGCTACGCTCTACGGTGTACACGGAGTAGTGGGTCGCGTTTAGCGTGGCGGCCCATTCCACGGCGTCTTTTTCTGCAAGATCTAAATCTAACTCACTTAAAAAGGTTTTTTGCGCCACTTTACTTAAGTTCATCTCTTTGGCGTCGCCGTAAGATATTTTTTGTAAGACAGTGTTAGCCATTACAGAGTGTGTGCCCAGTACACTTAGGCTTAACAACAGGCCTGATAATAAAAATGATTTTGCTTTCATGTTATTTTTCCTCAACCAGCTGCTTGCGATAAACATCAACCCAAATCGCAGTGGCACCACATACGGCTACCGGCATAATAATTAAATTTAATAAAGGTACGGTACTACAAAATAAAACGATCGCTCCAAAACCACTGTTACGAATTCGATCCTGTTTTAGATGGTCACGCATTGTGTCGAAGGGAATGCGATGGTTATCAAAAGGATAATCAATGTACTGGATACTCATCATCCAGGCGGTAAATAAAAACCACAAAACAGGTGCGACGGTTTGGCCAATCGCAGGGATTAAAAACAACAATAGCAGCCCAAGTGCTTTAGGGAGCCAGTACCATAGTTTTTGCAATTCACGAGAGAAAATTCGCGGTAAGTCTTTGATTAAATCAACGAAAGACATATCGTCAACTTTTTTTCCGCTTAGGTGTAATTCTACTTTTTCGGCCAGTAAACCGTTAAACGGCGCGGCTATCCAGTTACCAATAATGCTAAAGGTAAAACCAAACACCATTAAAATCGCAATTATGGCGCTTGGCCAAATTAACCAACTTAACCAATCTAACCAGCTTGGTAGGTAATCCATTATTTGTTGTACCCAGCCACCGAGCTGTTGGTACAAAAAGACAAACGCGCCACCAAATAACAAGATGTTAGCTAACAGGGGAATCATTACAAATAGTCGCAAACCGGGTTGAGTAATTAATTGAAAACCTTGTGCGATGTATGAAATTCCGCTGCGAGAGGCTAGCGAACTCTGCGTCATTGTTGTGATCCCTCGTTTGTTTATGGACGCCTATATTACAAAGCGTTGATAGCTCTGGTAAAGTCTTGCTTTACAATAGCAACAAATTAAAGCAAACCAGTTTATGCGCTTGAAGCAAATCCGCCTTGCCGGGTTTAAGTCTTTCGTTGATCGAACCACCATTCCTTTCCCTACCGATATGACCGCCATTGTTGGGCCAAATGGCTGTGGCAAGTCTAATGTGATTGATGCCGTTCGTTGGGTGTTAGGAGAAAGCAATGCCCGCCATTTGCGTGGTGGTGCGATGACCGATGTAATTTTTAATGGTTCTACTAAGCGTGCGGCTGTGTCTAAAGCCATGGTTGAGTTGATTTTTGATAATCAGCAAGGCCGCATTGGCGGTGAATACGCCAGCTACAGTGAAATCGCGGTTCGTCGAGAAGTCACTCGAGATGGCCAAAACATCTATTTATTAAACGGTGCTAAATGCCGTAAACGTGATATTACTGACTTGTTTTTGGGTACTGGTTTAGGCCCTCGTAGTTACGCGATTATTGAGCAGGGCATGATTAGCCGCTTAATCGAATCGAAACCTCAAGAACTGCGGGTATTTATTGAAGAGGCCGCCGGTGTATCTAAATACAAAGAGCGCCGTCGCGAAACCGAGCTACGAATAAAACATACCGATGAAAATATTCTACGGCTTAGAGATATTGAATCTGAACTAGGGCAACAGGTAAACAAACTTAAAACCCAAGCTCAGGCGGCTAAGCGCTATCGCCAGTATCGCGCCCGACATCGCGAGCTAAAAGCGCTGATGTGCTTGCAAGAATTAAGACAGCTTGACGCCAGTATTGATGGCAGCAGTGAAACTAATGCCCAAGCTGAGCAACTGCAACGAGTTGAAGAACACAGTATTACTCAAGCTGAAAATCAGCTGACAATACTGGCTAATAATATTGCCGAGCAGCAAGAGCTCGTGCAGCGTTTACAGCAGCAAAGTTTCGAATTAAGAACCGAGCTGGCCAAGCTTGAGCAGCAGCAATTACATACTCAGCAACAGCAGAACCAATCTGAGCAAAGCCGTATTCGCAATACTCAGCAGCAACACGAGATTAAGCAAAACCTCGATGATTTAGCAGAACAGTTAGCGGTTGAGCAAGAAGCCTTGTTGGAGCAGCAAGAGCAGTTAGCGTTACAACAACAAGTACTGTTAGAGCTAGAGCCGCAACTAGAAGATGCCGAGCAAAATAGCGCTAGCAAGCGCGAACAGCAAGCCAGCAATTTGGCCGCGAGCCAACAAGCACGCCACGCCATTGAACAGCTTCAAGCTCAACTTCGTCATAGCCAACAAATGCAGCAACGTCATCAACAGCAAATTGCTCAGTTGCAGCAACAGTTGAGTGGTTTAGCGAGTAACAACGACACGGTAGTTGAAGAACTGAGTAGCAAACTCAGCGCCGCAGAACCGCAATTACAAGTTCTAGAACAAACGTTAGAAGAGTTGGAACGGGCTAAATTAGTCAAGCAGTCAGAGCTGCAATCTAGCCAGCAACAGCGTCAGCAATTGTCCTTACAATACACTGCCGAACAGACGCGTTTGCAAGGCGTAGATAAGTTGTTAGCGCAAGTAGAAACGAGTGCCACACATCCGTTAATTGATGTATTGAGGGTTAAAGATGGTTGGCAATTAGCGGCAGATGTGGTGTTAGCTAAGTGGTTACAAGCAGAGTGGTGCGAAACCTTAGAACCGAACTTTCCGCTGGCATTATGTCCACCTCTTCATGGGGGCGAAGTTAGCTTTGCCGCAGAGCTTACGCATTTGCAGAGTTTAGCGCAGCAGCTTGAGCAAGTAGATTTGAGCTATTTATGTGGGCAAGTGCTGGTGGTGGATTCCCTAGAAGAGGCTTTTGACTTACGTGAGCATTTAAGCGCTGAACAATCTCTTATTACCGCCAACGGCGAGTGGTTAGGCCGTTACTGGCAGCAACTTAGCCCACCAAGTTATCAACATTCACTCTTGAGCTTGCAGCAAGAACGTTCAGAGCTAAGTGCGAAGTTAACTGAGTTGAATGTCGCTAAGCAGCAACTTGTAGAGCAGCAAACTGAGTTAGAAGCTGAGCAAAGCAAGATAACCCAACAAAACACGCGCGCCAGTAGTGATTTACAACAACTGCAGAACCAGGTGTCGGACTGGCGCAGCCGCTTGGCGTTGTTACAGCAACAGCAAGCATTTGCTAAACAACAGCGTGAGCAACTAGAGCAACAAATTGAAGACTTGGCTATTAACCTAGAGCAAGACCAAGAGTCACAGTTGCAACTTGAAGAACAGTTAGACACCCAGTTAGAAGCATCTCAAGATGAACAACATCAACAACAAATGTGGCAAGAGCAAGCCGAGCAAGCAGCTTCGCTAGTCAAACAGTTTCGCGCTAGTTTTCAGCAGCAACAATCAGCTAATCATCAATTGCAATTAGCTATTGGTCAACAGCAAGCAAAGTGCCAAACCCAACTCCAGCAACAAAGCTATCAGCAGCAAAAGTTACAGGATTTAGCTTTGCAGCTTAGTTTGGAGCCGGAGGAGCACAGTGAACAGCTTGAGTTGTTAGCCGAACAAATTGAGCAGTTGCTTGAGCAAAGTTTACTGCTTGAAGAACAGCAAACCGAAGCAAGCGAGATTCATCAGCAATCGCTTACTCAGCAACAAGCTATGCAACAGCAGCTTAAAGACGCGCAAGGCCGATTAAAGCAATTGCTAGAGCAAGGTACTGAGCAGCGAATTCAACAGCAAAGTTTGTTAGCTCGGCGAACCGTATTGCTCGAGCAATTAGCAGAGCAAGGGGATAACCTTAAGCACTTAGAACTGTCGTTACCAGAGGCCAGTTTAGAAGAAGACTACGCGGCTGAATTAGACCAAGTAGATGCCCGGCTTAAACGCATGGGAGCAGTGAATCTAGCAGCCGAAGAAGAGTTTGATCAGCAAAATGCGCGTTATCAAGAATTGACTGCTCAGTTAACTGATTTAGAAGCCGCTATTGAGGTCCTTCGTGCAGCGATAGCTAAAATTGATCGCCAAACACGCTCAAAATTTAGCGAAACTTTTGCTAAGGTAGATGCTGATTTACAAGAGCTTTTCCCCAAAGTGTTTGGCGGAGGCAAAGCATGGTTGGAATTATCGTCTGATGACTTACTTGAAACAGGCGTTACCATAATGGCTCGGCCTCCTGGTAAAAAGAATGCTAGCATTAGTTTGTTATCGGGTGGGGAAAAAGCACTCACGGCATTGGCATTGGTTTTTGCTATATTTCGCTTAAATCCTGCGCCATTTTGTATGCTAGATGAAGTAGATGCCCCCTTAGACGAAGTAAATGTGGGACGTTTTGCGGATTTAGTGCATAGTATGTCTGATACGGTACAATTTATATTTATCAGTCACAATAAAGTGACGATGGAAAAGGCCTCGCAGCTTGCGGGGGTAACAATGCAGGAGCCAGGTGTATCACGCTTGGTAGCAGTGGATATCGCAGAAGCGATAGCCATGGTTGAATAATAGCTTTAGAGAACAGTTAAATGCAGGAATTGCGCATCGTACTTATCGTTGTTGGTATCATTTTAATTATTGCTTTGCTCGCCCATGGTTTTTGGAGCAGTCGCAAACAACGACCTGAAAAACTGGTTAGTCCCAAGCAAAAATCAGGGACTAAAGAATCTATACAAGGCCGTGATGACCAAGGCTTTGATGACTTAGGTGTAGGTCAAGCGCGGGTGATCGGTGATCCAATTGACGATGCCATCTTAGATAGCGATGTAGCCGAACCACTTTCTCAGCCACTGCCTAGCCATGCTAAGCGTGAACCTGAAGTGGCAGAGCCAGTGCAACGAAAAGAGCCTGAGTTTCATTTTTCAGCGGTTGATGAAGCGCCAGAAATTGCTGATGATCAAGGCTTATCAGGATTAGAATCTGAGCCTCACACTAAACCTAAACAAGCCACTCAAACAGAATTAGAGCCTGAACTTGAGTTTGCTTTTGATATGGATGAGGCAAAAGATACTGTGGCTGAACCGGTGCTTGAAGAAAGTAAAGCGGTGAAAGATCCTAATGCCCCAGACGATGTTTTTATTTTAAATGTGATGGCACAAAGTGGCCGTTTTTTGAAAGGTGGCCCCTTACTGGCCAGCCTAGAAAAAATTGGCTTACATCACGGTGATATGGATATTTTTCATCGTCATCTAGATAACAGTGGTACTGGCCCGATTATTTTCAGCTTAGCCAACATGGTTAATCCAGGTACTTTCGATATTAATGCCATGGACCAGCTTGAAACACGCGGCGTGAGTATTTTTATGACGGTACCGTGTAAAGGCGAACCGACTAAAAACTTTGCCTTGATGTATAACGCGGCGATGACCCTCGCTAAAGATTTAGATGCGATTATGTTGGACGATCAACGTAACCCGCTGACCAAGCAAACCGTTAATCATTATGAGCAACGTGTTCGCGAATACGAGCGTAAGCAGTTGCTCGTAAACTAATAAATTGACACCATTTTAAAGCCTTTCCAAGTTAAGCTTCGGGAAGGCTTTTTTATTTAAAGGTCTCCTATGGACAAGCCAGAACAACAGATTGAGCAGCTAATCGCTCAGCTTGAGCATTACAATTACCAATATTATGTACTCGACGAACCCTCGGTTCCTGATGCGGAATACGACCGTGTATTTCGTGAGCTAAAAGCCCTAGAAAAACAGCATCCTGCTTTATTGCGCAGTGACTCACCGACTCAACGAGTGAGCGGCGCGCCGCTATCTGCTTTTGACCAAGTGCAGCACGAAATGCCAATGTTGTCTCTAGATAATGTGTTCAGTGAAGAAGAATTGAAAGCATTCAATAAGCGACTACAAGAGCGTTTAGTGACTGCTGACGACATAACCTACTGCGTGGAACCAAAGTTAGATGGTTTAGCGGTAAGCATACTTTATGTTGATGGTGTTATGGTTCAAGCCGCCACTCGCGGAGACGGAAGTACGGGGGAAAATGTAACGGAAAATGTGAAAACAATTCGTTCTATTCCCTTGCGTTTACGCGGCAGGGATTGGCCAGCAAGACTAGAAGTACGTGGTGAAATTTTCATGCCTAAAGCGGGTTTTGAAAAACTTAACCAGCTAGCAAAAGACAAAGGTGAAAAAGCCTTTGCTAACCCACGTAACGCGGCTGCGGGCAGTTTGCGCCAGCTAGATTCACAAATCACTGCCACTCGACCCTTAGCGTTTTATGCTTACTCGTTGGGCGTAATGAGTGAAGACTTAAGTGATAGTCACTACAATAACTTACAAACTATTAAGTCTTTTGGCTTGCCAGTATGTCCAGAGATTAAAACAGTTGTGGGTAGCCCGGCATGTTTTGAGTATTTCCAAGCGATTGGTGACAAACGTAATGCCTTGGCTTATGAAATAGATGGGGTGGTGTACAAGGTAGACTCAATCAAGTTGCAGCAGCAGCTAGGCTTTGTAGCTCGTGCGCCGCGCTGGGCAACCTCGCATAAATATCCTGCCCAAGAAGAAATCACCTTACTGCGCGATGTTGAGTTTCAAGTGGGTCGTACCGGTGCTATTACTCCGGTTGCGCGTTTAGAGCCGGTGTTTGTAGGCGGTGTAACGGTGAGTAACGCCACCTTGCACAATGCAGATGAGATTGAGCGCTTAGGTGTGCGTATTGGCGATAGCGTCATTGTGCGCCGAGCTGGTGATGTGATTCCACAAGTTGCTGGGGTGATATTGGATCGCCGCCCAGAAGACGCCAAAGAAATTACCTTTCCTCAAACTTGTCCAGTATGTGACAGCGCGATCGAGCGAATCGAAGGCGAAGCGGTAGCGCGCTGTGTGGCGGGTTTACGTTGTGGTGCCCAACGCAAAGAAGCGCTAAAGCATTTTGTGGCGCGTAAAGCCTTAGATATCGACGGTATTGGCGATAAGCTGGTGGAGCAACTGGTAGACGAAAACCTCTTAGAAACGCCACTCGACTTGTTCCATTTGCAGCAAAAGCGTGATGTATTGATGCAACTAGAGCGTATGGGTGAGAAATCGGTAGAAAAGCTATTAGCAGGCATTGAAGCCGCTAAGCAAACCAGTTTAGCGCGCTTTATATACTCGCTAGGGATTCGCGAAGTAGGTGAGGCAACAGCCGCGAATCTAGCCCAACACTTTAAAACGCTAGAAGCGATTGAGGCGGCAAGTGTGGAGCAACTACAAGATGTGCCAGATGTTGGTGAAATTGTGGCTAAGCATATGCGTTTCTTTTTCACGCAAGAGCAAAATGCACTGTTAGTGAATGACTTAGCCCAACAACTTAGCTGGCCGGTGATTGAAGAAGTGGCAAGCGAAGACTTAGCGATGAACGGCAAAGTAATTGTGTTAACCGGTACGCTTAGCCAACTAGGGCGCAGTGAAGCTAAACAGGCGCTGCAGGCTTTAGGCGCTAAAGTTACTGGCAGTGTATCCAAGAAAACAGACATTGTGATCGCCGGAGAAGCGGCGGGTTCAAAGCTGGCTAAAGCACAAGACTTAGGCATTGAGGTGTGGGATGAACAACAGCTAGTAGACTTACTGGCTAAGTAACAAAGCTCCTTTAAAGAGACTGGCGCCTGTAAGCTATTGTTTAAGTATTGATGATGTAAGGCCTTATTATTGTTAATAAGGCCTTTTTTAATGGTTATTGCTGCTCATGCAAGGTTCAGCCTAGTCAAACTATTCAACTACGCTTAGTTATCCCTCCTTTAAATAAAGCCATTCACATGAGCCAATTTGATTCCTTATTACCACCGCAAATGGCAGAAAAAGCTGCTGATGTTGGGGTGAGCAAAGCTACTAAAGATCCACTCAAAGCGTTTATGTTGGCATTAACTGCAGGGGCGCATATTGGTATCGCTTTTGTGTTTTACACCACCGTTACCACTGGCGCGGGAGAGTTCCCCTGGGGTTTTACTCGCTTGATCGGCGGCTTGGCGTTTAGTTTGGGCTTAATTTTTGTGATTATCACCGGAGGTGAGTTGTTTACGAGCTCGGTGCTTACCTTAGTGGCGAGAGCTAGCGGCAAAATCTCCTGGAAAAGCTTGTGTGTTAATTGGTCTTTGGTTTATTTGGGCAACTTGGCCGGCGCATTCATCTTGGTGGTATTGATGTTACTTACCAAGCAATACACCTTTGCCGATGGTGAGGTGGGGATAAATACCATGCGGATTGCTCAACACAAATTACATCATGATTTTTCACAGGCCGTAGCCTTGGGCATTATGTGCAATGTATTGGTGTGTATTGCTGTATGGATGACCTTTAGTGCACGCAGTTTAACCGATAAAGTCATGGTGATGATTCTGCCAGTGGCGATGTTTGTTTCCGCTGGCTTTGAGCATTGTATTGCCAACATGTTTCAGGTGCCCATGGCGATAGGGATTAAAACCATAGCTGGGCCAGGGTTTTGGCAAGTTACGGGTTTAAGTGCCGCCGATTTTGCCGATCTCACGTTTAGTAACTTCATCGTAAATAACCTCATTCCTGTGACTCTTGGCAATATCATTGGTGGCGGAGTATTTGTTGGTTTAGGTTACTGGCTCATTTATTTGCGTAGGCCTTAAGGTGTCGCTCTGCAATGCCAAATGTCGGTGCTGGTGTGCATCATTAGTAAGCAAATATGCCGGGCAACTATTCAAAGAGGCTTTTAATGGTGAGGTAAAGCATCAGTTAATTGGCCGTTTGGTCAAATAAACGCTAATTAAACCAGCAGATAGCGCTAGTAGCCTGAATGTTAAGGTGGTTTGGTGTATATTTTGCTTTGATTATTCATTGCTAGATATTACTGTTGTTAGCGTTTTAGGTTGCTTATGTCTGTACTTTCCCCAAATAGTGTTTTTACTTCATTACAACAAGACGGCCCATTTGCGGTGAATCGCGATGCTGTCACGGTGCATCCGTTTTCAGTGTCGGTGCGTACTTGGGTAAAACGCTTGCAGCAAGACAGTAATAACGTTTCAAAGTATCGAGCGTTGCGCAGCCAAATCTTTGAGTTTTTGGGCATTGATAGTTTTCAGCAAATTCAAACCTTAATCACCGATACAGAACAGCGTAAGCAACGCAGTGAGCGCGCCCTATTTTTGTTAGGCAATATGTTTGGCATTAATGGCAACTTAAACGAAATTGAAAACCGTATTGATGAATACGCGCGTACAGCTGATGCGGTTATCCATTCGATTAAAGGCAAAATTCTCTCGCCTTATGCTTCACACATTGAAAATACCAACGAAATTGAAGTCACCAACAACCCAGTAGAGTTGTTGTTGATCATGTTCAACGACGAGTACCATAAAAAAGCCCGCTTTGAAGCGCGCCGCAAACTCATATTAATGACCCTTGCAGGCAGTATTGAGCAACGTGAAAGAGAAACTGAGATTGAAGAGAAATTTTCAGCATTCTTGGCATTTTTAAATGGTTATGTATGGAGTAGCGAGCTGAAAATAGGCGAGTTGGATCCGGTTTATTTACATTCAAAACATCAGGCCGAAGATTACGCCTGCTCAGAGGTTAGCGTACTTAACCCGCAGCAAGCTAAGTTGGTACAAAGCAACCGATTCGAAAAGCTCACTTTGCTTAAACGGCGCAGTATTACCGTGGGTGAGCGTAAAACGCCGGTTTATGTTTCTATCCGTAAAAAACCGCCAGAAGCCAAAGTGCTTAAGTTATTACGCAAGAATCAAAAGAACCCAGCTGTTGCGGTAGATGATGAGCTCGGTTTAATGGCGGTGCTTGATTCAGTGAGCGATATTAAAACTTTTCAAAAGCACCTTACCCGTAGTGCTTCTCAAGCTAATTCGCTGATGGTGCTAGAAGATATCTCCGATACCCTCACCGACAGAACTGAGTATCGAGGCTCGGCGGTGGGGTCTAGCAATAAAACGCCAATGATGAAGTTTTTTGCGCGTTTAGGCGGTATGCGAGTCGAGTTTATTATTCACACTAACCGCACTTGGCTTAACTACATGTACCAGCAAGACGTGGCGCATAACGAGTATGAAGTGAAGCGTATGTTTGATACTGGGGTGATTGAATTACTGTTTCCTATGGATATATTTCATTTAAATCATCGTAAAACCCGCGACGAGATGATTCAGTTTTTTAGAAAACAAATCGAAGCATAAATTATTTTTGTCTCTATAGGTCTAGCAAGTTGCTAGGCCTTTTTTGTTGGTGCTGATTTTTGGCTAAAACTGTCGCTTTTGTTCAATCCTCGCAAGGTAAACTCAAATATTATTGCCGGGTAATCACAGACGAGTTAGAGCATAAACGCCATGTTAGAAATAAAAAAAATCGATGAAATAAATACTTTGTCAGCGCTAAAAGAACAATACTTCGCTAGCGCCAATAGCGCGTTAGATGGCATGTGGCATGTTGGTTTTGTTGGCATGTCGCAACACTTTGGCTTTTATGAAAACCAGCAACTGGTGGGGTATTGCTGCATTAATGATGACGCTTATGTGCTGCAGTTTTACATGCTAAAAGGTTATGAAGCGAGAGCTCGAGAGTTGTTTACACTTATCGCACAAGGCAATAGTGCGATAATCGGCGAGCTTAAAGGTGCGTTTGTTAGTACTGCAGAAACGGCTTATTTAAGTTTGTGTTTAGACTGTTCCTCAAATTTTTCGGTGAACGCCTTTATGTACCAGTATGCTACTAATCAATCGGTATCTCACCCTCAGCTTTTAAGTTTAACCAAGGCGGGTGATGATCATTTAGCCTCATTTGTGGCATTCGCGGCCGAAAATATTGGTGCGCCAGAACAGTGGCTACAGAGTTACTATAGCAATTTGATTCAGCGACAAGAGCTGTGGGGCTATTGGCGTGATGGGCAGCTGTTGGCTAGCGGAGAGTGTCGCTTGTTCGACCAATGGCAAACTGAGTTCGCCGACTTAGGCATGATTGTAGCGAAAAGTGAGCGAGGACAAGGCTTAGCTGCAAGGGTGCTAACTACCTTAACACGAAGTGCTATAGAGCGTGGTTTATTGCCTATCTGCTCGACAGAGGCGAACAATATCGCTGCACAAAAAGCCATTGAGCGAGCAGGTTTAAGTTCGTCTCAGCGTATAATTCAGTTTGAGTTTGGCTAATCGAGACATCACCATAAGCCCTAAACAGCTATCGTGTTAATGAGCGAGTAGTACAAAGCGGTAAAATACGCGGCTGGTGTAGCGTAAAGTGAATAAGCAATAAATTATAAACAAGCGAGACTTGGCATGATTCAATGGCTACAACAGGCTGAAAATTCAACTATTGCTCGCTTTATCGAGTGTTATTGGTTTATAGAAAAAGACCAAGCCGCCGGCAGCGAGCCATTCCCACAGCTAAACCCAGATCCCTGCCCGCATTTAATGTTGTCTCCTTCTAAGCAGTTCTATGGTTACCAATCTAAAGATGTGGTCTATGAAGGGCGGGGCAGCCATTGGATTTTCCCTCATAGCGAAACATTTACCTTAGATCATTCCAAACCGTTCCAACATTTAGGCATTAAGTTTCATGCTGGCGCGCTGTACAGCTTGGTTATACCTGAATACAGCCACCCGAGTTTGAACTCCGTGAGTTGTTTAGGTCTCTCTCACTTAAAGGCTAGCCTGAAAATGGATGAAACTATGTTGCTAAAGTTAGCTCAAACAGATAGCCAAGGCTGCGTGGAGCAACTGGATAGCTTGCTGATGCCCTGGCTAGTAGGCATTGAACAGGATAAACACAGTGAGTTAAGCCAAAAAGCCTTGTTGTTATTAAACTCGTCCAATATAGCTGATTTAGGAGAGCGCTTATTCTGTTCGCAAAGAACCTTAGAGCGCAGCTTTGCTAGAGTGACGGGATTGAGCTTGAAGCAAGTTCAGAGTATGAACAAACTTGAAGCACTGCTAGAGTATTTGTATCAGCGCGGTGTCGCTGAGTTAGATTGGGTAGACATTGCCTATCGTTTTGGCTTTAGCGACCAGCCTCATTTGATTCGTCACCTTAAAAAGCAAATTGGTTTAACGCCGCAACGTTATGCAGAGCAACGGGGCCTAACCATTGATGTTTACGGAGGGGTAGCAGCGAATAAGCGCTAAGCAAGCTAAGCTGTAGTGCAATCAATTCATAGTTGGCCATCTTAGGTCATTCATAGGAACGGCTTATGGCGGCTGCCCGAACACTACCGCAACTGGGTAAGAAAATTTTTGCCTGCTATACCGGAATGGAAACCGATTTAGTCTACAAACACGGGATTGATTTACCTGGTTTTGCGGCTTACCCATTGCTTCGTCAACCTGATTCGAAAAACCTTTTGCGACAATACTATTATCAGCTTGTTGAGCTTGCTCGAGAGCAAAATGTTGGACTCATTTTGGATTCGGTCACCTGGGCGGCTAATCGAGATCGTGGTCAAGCACTTGGCTTTAACCAGCAACAATTGCAGGCTTTTAACCTAGAAGCCGTTGCGCTGATGGCCGAGGTACGGGCTGCAAATGTTGATCTGGACATTGTACTCGCGGGGCAAATTGGCCCGCAGGATGACAGTTATTCACCAAAGTATTTGATGGCAACAGTAGAGGCTAGAGAGTATCACCTAGAACAAATTAAAACTTATGCAGCCACCGACGTGGACTTTATCAGCGCCTTTACTATTTGCTATGCCGAAGAAGCGGCCGGCATTGTTAAGGCGGCTCAGCAATTTTCTCTGCCCGTTGCAATTGCCTTTACTCTGGAAACTGACGGCTGTTTACCTACTGGTATGCCCTTGTCTGAAGCCATTGCACTAGTAGATGCAGAAACTAACAATGGCCCGGCTTACTACTTAATCAACTGCGCTCATCCTGAACACTTTTCACATATATTCGATGGTAAATCATGGGTGAAGCGGATACGTGGAGTTGTTGCTAACAGTTCTCGATGCAGTCATGAGGAGTTAGAGCAGGCTTGTGCGTTAGATGAAGGCAACCCAGAAGAGCTTGCATCGCAGTTGGCTGCATTACGAGCTAAGTACAATCACTTTAATGTGTTGGGCTCTTGTTGTGGTTCAGATATGCGACATATGAAAAGTATATTGGCTAAAGCCAAATTGATTTTATAGCGTTGGTTGTAGTGATACGTTAACTAAACTCTCGCCTAGCAAAGAGCAGGGCGGTGCTCTCCCGCTCTTTATGGCTAAGCCAGTCTGAGTTTGCTGTTTGGTAGAAAGCAAAAAGACCTGCAATTATGCAGGCCTTTTAATATGGTGGTCGCTACTGGGCTTGAACCAGTGACCCTCGCCTAGCAAAGAGGAGGGCGGTGCTCTCCCGCTCTTTATGGCTAAGCCAGTCTGAGTTTACAGTTTGGTAGAAAGCAAAAAGGCCTGCAATTATGCAGGCCTTTTTAATATGGTGGTCGCTACTGGGCTTGAACCAGTGACCCTCGCCTAGCAAAGAGGAGGGCGGTGTTCTCCCGCTCTTTGTGGCTAAGCCAGTCTGAGTTTGCTGTTTGGTAGAAAGCAAAAAGGCCTGCAATTATGCAGGCCTTTTAATATGGTGGTCGCTACTGGGCTTGAACCAGTGACCCTCGCCTTGTAAGGGCGATGCTCTCCCAACTGAGCTAAGCGACCGAATTTTGTGTTACTAGTAAACCGTTCAATAGAACCATTTACTTTAAATATGGTGGTCGCTACTGGGCTTGAACCAGTGACCCTCGCCTTGTAAGGGCGATGCTCTCCCAACTGAGCTAAGCGACCGTCTTGTGGGGGCGTATTATAGGGTGGTCTGCGGAGGTGTCAACGCAAATTTAAAGGAAACTGACTGCTTGCGCAAATTCTCGTCAAAATGCCCAAATTGGCAGCTTTGATGAGGCAATTATTAGCAAATAAAGCGCGATATGATTATGGCTGCTGTCTAGCGAATTTTAGCGGGTGTGGTAAAATCCGCGCCATTCAACTCGGTCAATTTACTTAACTAGAGAATAAACATGACAGTTCGTACTCGCGTAGCACCTTCGCCAACAGGTGACCCTCATGTAGGTACCGCCTACATCGCACTATTTAATTACTGTTTCGCTAAGCAACATGGCGGCGAATTTATTCTACGTATTGAAGATACCGACCAAGCGCGCAGCTCGCGTGAATCTGAGCAAGCTATTTACGACAGCCTAAGCTGGTTAGGGCTAAGCTGGGATGAAGGTCCAGACTGTGGCGGCAATGCGGGCCCATACCGTCAAAGCGAGCGTAGCGATATTTATAAAAAATATGCTCAACAGCTGATTGATGAAGGTAAGGCATTTTACTGCTTTGCCACTTCTGAAGAATTAGACGAAATGCGCAAGCAGCAAATGGCCGAAGGTTTACAGCCTAAATACGATGGCCGTGGTTTAACGCTAAGCGCCGAAGACATTGCTGCGAACCTGGCAGAAGGTAAGCCTTATGTAGTTCGCATGAAAATCCCAGAATCGGGCAGCTTTAGTTTTAACGATTACCTGCGTGGCAACGTAGAGATCCCATGGGAACAAGTAGACATGCAAGTGCTACTTAAAGCCGATGGTTTGCCAACCTACTTTTTAGCTAACGTGGTAGATGATCATTTAATGGGCATTACTCACGTGTTCCGTGGTGAAGAATGGCTAAACTCGGCGCCTAAACTGCTTAAATTATACTTAGATTTAGGTTGGGAAGCGCCAGTATTGGGCCACATGCCATTGTTACGTAACCCTGATAAGAGCAAGTTAAGTAAGCGTAAAAACCCAACTAGCGTGAACTACTACCGCAAAATGGGCTTTTTACCTGAAGCAATGCTTAACTACTTAGGCCGCATGGGCTGGTCTATGCCAGACGAGCGTGAAAAATTCACCTTGGCAGAAATGATTGAGCACTTCGACATGAAGCGTGTGTCATTAGGTGGCCCTGTATTTGATGTTGAAAAACTTAAATGGTTAAACGGTTTGTGGATCCGCGAAGAACTAAGTGATGAGCAACTAGCCCAACGCTTAGTTGAGTGGGCTTACAATCAAGAAACTTTGATGAACATTATTCCTCAAGCTAAAGCACGTTTAGATGTGTTTAGTGATCTAGCACCATTAGCTGGGCATTTTATCTCAGGCATGCCTGAATATGCACCAGAGCTACTTACTGGCGGTAAACTAGAAGAAGAGCAAGTTCGTAGCTTGTTACAAATGTTTATTTGGCAGCTAGAAGAGCAGCGCCAGTGGGACAAAGACACGGTGTTTGCTGTTGCTAAACAATTGTCTACTCACTTAGATGTGAAAATCCGTGACTTCCTAGAGCCTATTTTTGTAGCGATTACCGGCAAAACCAGCTCTACCTCTGTGGTAGATGCAATGGCTATTCTAGGATCAGATATGAGCCGAGCGCGATTACGTTTTGCGCTAAGCCATATTGGTGTGAGTAAGAAACAAGCTAAATCGTTAGATAAAGCTTACCGCGCCTATAAAGCTAGCTGGTAAGCCTTTTCGTTTAATGTAAAAAGCCAACTCTTAGAGTTGGCTTTTTTTGTATTTTCTAAAGTGAATTGTTATACCAATAACATGCTGCCACAGGCCGCAACCAGTAAACCTAGCGCCAGCAAGAACTGCAATTGAAGCTTAATACTCATCGGGTTCCTTAAATATGCATCAGTAGTAGCGTCATCATGCTACAAGCTTCCACCTCAAAACCATGAAACGCTTCACAGTTTGTTTTTTGAACAAACAGTTAAGTGTGAAAATCCTCGGTAGATCTCATTTATTTTGTGATTTTTTATTAGTTTGTTAACTAAATTGACACAATCGTTCAACATGCTGTTTTCTGCTGATATTTCGTTGGCTATTATGGCTTAACGTAAATCAACTTTTTAAGTGACTTTTATGTAAATAGGGGTATTTGTTAATCACATCAACTGCTATTGTTGCTAGGGTGATTGTCACTAATGGAGTGTTGTTTTTATTGATTAATTGGAAACAATAAACCCATTCAATAATCACCAGTGTTGCAAGCAAGGAATGCTTGTATAGGGCTTGAACGCAGTGCTAAATATGAGGCATGTAAGGGTGATTCCTTGCTGCTCATTATTCGCTATAAGGAGATCTGATGTCTATCAGTAGTCAATTAAATCAAGATTTGGGTCAGTTAATTATTTGTATCACTGGGCGCTTTGATTATTCACTGCACCGAGATTTTCGCGCTTGTTATGAAAATATATCAGTTGAAGGAGTGCAGCTTATCCTTGATTTAAGTGCCGCTGATTATATGGATAGCTCAGCGCTTGGCATGATGCTGTTACTAAAAGAGCACGCCGAAAAGAGCCAAGCCTTGGCCTTAACCATACGTAAGCCTTCGCCTGCTATTCTAAAAATATTAGAAATAGCCAACTTCGACAAATTACTCAAAATAGAAAACTAGTGCACGAAGATCTTACGTTTAGTTTTCTAAATAAAGCCGTTAAAGGTACCGCCTTAGTGGTGGACGATACACGTATTAATCGCCTGTTGTTAGGCAAAATATTGGGCGATATAGGCTACCAAGTAGTACATGCTGAAAACGGTGAAGAAGCGGTTGAGGTATTTAAGCAGCAGCCAGTCGATATTGTTTTTATGGATATATTGATGCCGGTGATGGACGGTTATCAAGCCACTACCGAAATTAAAAAGCTTTGTGGCAGTAAGTTTGTCCCGGTATTATTTGTTACCGCCCAGAATGAAGTAGACGCATTGGTTAAGTGCATAGCCAGCGGTGGCGACGATATTTTATTTAAGCCTGTCCACCAAGCAGTGCTAAAAGCCAAAGCTCTGGGTTTTGAGCGCACCAAAGCTATCTACAACGAAATAAGCCGATTACATAATCAACTGCAAGAAGAAGAAGAGCTGGCCGAGCGAGTATTTAGTAGCGCAGTGGCTAATTCTTACTGCGCAGATCGCGAGTTACTGGTGTCTTTAAATAGTGCATCTACTTTTTCGGGGGATGTTGTGCTGGCCGAATATCGACCGAACGGCGATATTCATTTGTTGTTAGGCGATTTTACCGGCCACGGATTGCGTGCGGCTATTGGTGCCATGCCAGTGGCGGATATCTTCAGGGGTATGACGCGAAAGGGGTACACTGCAGACGCAATTCTGCGGCAAATAAACAAACGGCTGCATCGCTTGTTACCTACCGGAATGTTTATGGCGGGTACATTTGTTGAGGCATCGTTACAACAAAAGTCGCTTACCGTTTGGAATGGCGGCATGCCAGAACTACTTATCTACAATACTCAGCAGCAAGCAATGCGTGAACGTTTGCTCTCTGAGTCACTGCCTCTTGGCATTCAAACTACAGTAGAGCTCAATCTAAAAACCATCCCATGGTTGCCTAACGACCACATCGTATTGCTTAGCGATGGCGTAACAGAAGCGGTGAACGTAGAGGGAGAAATGTTTGGCGAGCAGCGCTTAGAAGCCGCCTTTAATAGCCGTAGCGGGCAACCTTCTTTTATCGCTTGTATTCAACAGCAATTGGAACGTTTTTGTAATGGGGCAGAGCAGTTAGACGACATCAGTATGGTGGAAATCCCTGATTTGCTTAATCGGCCTAATGCCGAAGCCGCCAGTACTTTTGCTGGTTCAAATCAGCCTAGAGGGAAGTGGCGCTGGCAACTTTGTTTAGACGTAAACAGCCTACAGCAGTTTACGCCAATCCCTTTGTTAATGACCACGCTGCAAGAACTCTCGGTTCATCAAACCGACCGAAATATATTATTCACCATTGTGAGTGAGTTATTTAATAATGCTTTTGAACACGGCGTGCTTGGGCTTGAGTCTTCGATTAAAACCTCGGCTGAAGGTTTTGAAGAGTATTACCGCCAGCGTAAGCGCAGAGCTAAACAGTTAAGTGAAGGCTGGGTTAACATTACAATTGATTTTGATGGCCAAGCTAGTCGCCAATTTACCATTGAAGTCAGCGACAGTGGCAAAGGCTTCGATTTAAGCAAAACCACCACAAACGATCCTGCACAGCAATATTCTGGGCGAGGGCTAAAATTGGTGGAGTCCCTTTGCGAAAGCTTAGATGTTTTGGATAAAGGGACAAAGGTGAGCGTTATTTATCGCTGCCAACATTAAGCCAAATTTGAGTAATCCTCCGCTAATTGTTGGCTAATTGAGCAAGTGGCGCGTTTCTTAGGAAAAACGGTTGACACTATTCCGCTGGCTGCTTAGAATTCTGCTCGCTTTCAAGGCTTATTGTGTTGAAAGCAGTGTGATTTTGGGGCTATAGCTCAGCTGGGAGAGCGCTTGCATGGCATGCAAGAGGTCCGCGGTTCGATCCCGCGTAGCTCCACCAATTCACATCCCATACCGTATATCGGGGCTATAGCTCAGCTGGGAGAGCGCTTGCATGGCATGCAAGAGGTCCGCGGTTCGATCCCGCGTAGCTCCACCAAATTTCCTTTTTGTTATTCCTATGTAATGGTTTGCTCACACCTGTGAGGCATCTATTCATTCCCCTTTGCTGTGATTATCCCCCACAAAACACTAAACTGTTTTTGTTGTTTACTCCACAGAGCAGTCCTTATGTTGTTAGCAAACCTTAGGTCCAAAACACTGTGTTTACTCGGCTTGCTTAGTATTGTTAGTTCAGTACAGGCAGAGCCACTGCCTACCCGCGATCATGCCGCTCAGGCTCTAGCCGCCAGTTATAACCTCCAATCGCCAAGCTTTGAAGACAAAGCGCTTGCCAGCCATGCCAGTGCGCAAGGCGATGTAGTTCACTATCAGCTTACTTTGCCCAATACCGCCTCAAATCAACAAGTGCAACAGCTTGCTGCCCAACTTAATAATGATATTTGCAAGTATGACCAAGACGCTTTGTACCGAGGGGTAAGGGTTAAGCTAAGTATTAACTCGGGCGACGGCTCGCTGCTTTACCAAAGTATTCAAAGTGATAAAAACTGCTCGCGCTTGCCTTATTAGGTGGAGTGTTTAGGCTCTATTGGCTTCAACCAATAAGGGTGTATATTTAGTTTACCAATTATTCGATTAGTTGATAGCTTGCGGTGTTATCGCTGAGCTTATCGTCTATCCTCTTGATAAGAAAAGTGTATTGAGGAGCTGAAAGTATGTCTTTTACAAATACCATCGAATCTATGTGTCCAATTGCCCGCGGGCCAGATCACCGTAACTCGCCGATACCTATGGAAGGGAAGTGGGTGAATGCGATTGAAGTCACCGACATTTCGGGGTTATCTAATGGTGTGGGTACTTGCGCGCCGCACCAAGGCGCCACCAAAGTATCCATCAATGTTAAAAACGGCATCATTGAAGAATGCTTGATTGAAACGGTGGGCTGTTCAGGCATGACACACTCCGCTGCTATGGCTTCGGAAATACTCACTGGCAAAACCATACTAGAAGCACTCAATACCGATTTAATTTGTGATGCCATAAATGTTGCCATGCGCGCAGTATTTGAAAACTTGGCTTATGGTCGCAGCCAAACCGCCTTCTCCGAAGGTGGTTTACCGGTGGGCGCTGGCCTAGACGATTTAGGCAAAGGTTTACGCTCGCAAGTGGGCACTGCTTACGGCACAAAAGCCAAAGGCGCGCGTTACCTAGAGCTAGCCGAAGGCTACGTAACCCGCATGGCCCTAGACGAAGACAATGAAATTATCGGTTACGAAATCGTGCAAATGGGCAAAATGATGAGTGCCATTGCCGACGGAACCGATGCAAACAAAGCCTTAGACGACAGTAAAACCCATTACGGTCGGTTTGAAGATGGTGTTCAATTTGTTGATCCAAGAAAAGTATAGGGAGCAAAATAATGGTCGAATTTGAAGGCATTGAGCGCCGTATCGAGCGGATCAATCAAGTATTAGCCCAGTACCAAATCGAATCTTTAGAAGCCGCTCACGCACTGTGTCAGGCTCGCGGCTTTGATCCACACGCCATTGTATTAGAAACCCAACCTATTGCCTTTGAGAACGCGGCCTGGGCCTATGTATTAGGTGCAGCGATTGCGATTAAGAAACAAGATAAAACTGCCGAGCAAGCCGCATTGTCGATTGGCGAAGGCCTGCAGGGTTTTTGTGTACCGGGTTCAGTGGCCGACCAACGGAAAGTGGGCTTAGGGCATGGGCAATTGGCCTCGCGGCTACTGTCCACTCAGTCTGATTGTTTTTGTTTTTTAGCCGGGCATGAATCTTACGCAGCAGCCGAAGGCGCAATTAAAATTTCGGAATACGCCAACCAAGTAAGAAGCAAACCGCTGCGCCTGATTCTAAATGGCTTAGGGAAAGACGCAGCCTACATGATTGCCCGTATGAACGGTTTTACCTATGTGCAAACTCAGTTTGATTATCAAACCGGCGAGCTCAATATCACCCGAGAAAAAGTGTTTGGTAAAGGCCACCGAGCCACTATCCGCTGCTATGGCACTGACGACGTGGTTGAAGGTGTGGCAGTAATGCATCACGAAGGCGTGGATATATCTATTACTGGTAACTCTACCAATGCAGCGCGTTTTCAGCATCCCGTTGCGGGCACCTACAAAAAGGAGCGCTTGTTATTGGGCAAAGAATATTTCTCGGTAGCCTCTGGCGGCGGCACCGGCCGCACTATGCACCCCGACAACGTAGGTGCTGGCCCAGCCTCTTACGGCTTAACCGACACCATGGGCAGAATGCATTGCGATGCACAATTTGCCGGTTCGTCCTCAGTGCCAGCCCACGTAGAAATGATGGGCCTGGTTGGCATGGGCAATAACCCCATGGTGGGCGCGAGTGTTGCGGTGAGTGTAGCGATTGAGCAAGCTCAATAAGGTTCAGTAATAGCTCCCTAACTCAAAAGCCGCTATATAGCGGCTTTTGTTGTTTTAAGTACGCTTGAATTACACGAAAAGCTTAATAATGAAAGTGTACTTAGCGCTTGATGCCCCTAGTAGCTGCTAACAAGTTTTTGGACAAAATCTAGCCAGAACAACTGCTAATCAGAATTATAGGCAATAGGGCTCCTTTTCGACTAATTGTTGAAAAACTGTGATGATCTCTTTGTTGTTTTGGTCATCACGATTGTAGTTAGAAGGAAATTTACACCAACTGATTTCTAAGATAATGAAGCAACAAGTTTTTTCTACCGTTGTATAAAAAGATTATTTATGGGCAATAAACTCACAATAGTGTTCTCTGAATTTACAGCCTTCAATTTTTTCGATTTTTTTAAACCCTATATCTATTAGAATATTTTTGAAATCCTGTTCTAATATCAGGTGAGAGTATTTAGTGAAACTATATTTATCACCAGCAATAGTCATTTCCACTTCCCACTTTCTCTTATTGGTTTCCTTGTTGTGAGTTATTTTTTCATCAACACATACAGGAAGGCAATTGACTTGCTTTTCATTATGGTTGAGAACCATAGGAGCTTCAAAGTTGAAGAACTTATCAGAAGGTATATCGACATATAAGCAACCACCATCTTTAATTGAACTATATATACCTTCTAAGGAGGTTATGATTTCATTAATATCGTCATCAGCTTTTGTGTTATCCCACATGTCAGAGTATATAATTGAGTTCCCACGGCATAGAACTAAGTCAAACAACTCAGGTAATTTACAGCCTAACTCCTGCCACTTTATTTTAAGAGGTGAACTAGTTACGTTCATGCTCTGGGAGTTCTTTGTAAACCTGTTTAGCATATTTCCGCATGCATCAGAACAAATAATATTATAGCCAGAATTTATTAGCTCAATAACTCCAAACCCTGTTCCTACTGAGCAGTCTAATATACTACCGTTTTTATATGGTTCTATTATTGGCTTAAGTGACTCTATTAGTGAGTTTCTACAAGATACGGCATCCAAATAGTAATCAATTTGAGCAGGAAAGTTTAACGGTTTCATAGTGTATCCTCGCAGGTGAACACATTACTCTTGGAACTAATCCACTGTTTCAGTATATTTCTGTTGATTTTGCTGTTATGGCGGTTGTCGCTTGGTAACAATGATGGATAAAAATACACTTGGCTTTTCATATAGCCAACTTCTTTTAGCTTTTCTTTAAGTGATAATTCATTTGTGTGTTCACGCTCAGTTTCAGGTATAACGACACAAACTAAGTCAGTATCTTCCATGTATATAACTGCACTGGAAATGAGATTCCCATGTATATTTAAACATTGCTCTAAAGCGTCGGGATAAAATATTTTGTTTGGTGTATTGACAGCATACTTCTTCCTTGTCATAAACCAAGCCATACCATTTTCATCTATGTATCCTAAGTCTCCCATTTTATGCCAAACGAAATCACTGCCATTAAGTTTGGTTTTTGATTTGAGTGTTATATCGGAACGACGAAAGTACTCATTAGTTATGCGAGATCCAGAAACAACCAGTTCACCTACAGTGTTAGCTGGTAATGGTTTTGGGAGCGCTGACTCGTCATCTCTTCCAATTACTTGAATGTTTATGCCGTTACATGATTTACCTAATGGAACACCAGCGTTAATGATTGTCCTGTTTCTAGATAATTCTTTAAAATCCGTAAATTGGATTTGAGTTATTGGCAGCAACGCTTCAGTGCTGGCGTAGGGAATATAAATTTCGCCGTTAGGTAAAAGGTCATCAAGCTTTTGCAGCATAATTAGGTTAAGGGATGCGCCGGCAGTTGAAATGATTTTGATGAACTCAAGTTTTTCTTGAGTTCTATTCAAGTGACTGATGACTCTGGCCCAAAAAGCAGGTGAAGCAAATATGTAATCACAGCCATGTGTTTTCATTTGAGAGAGAATGCTCTCTATAGGCATAAGATTGGGCTGAGTAGTGCGTGTGTGCGGGATTATGGCTGTCCGATTGTTGTATATACACGCAAGAGCCAAATATGGAAAAATAACAAATTCAGTATTAATTTGTTTATGAAACGCATTCAGTTCAATAGCCTGGGATTCAAGCTGCCCAACAGTCCATGGAACCCCTTTAGGCACCCCCGTGGTTCCAGTGGTGTAAAGCAACATGCAAGTAGTGTTACTTGATATTTCAATCTTGGGGATCTTTACTGATGATTGTTGCAATAAATTTTCAGGTGTAATTGTTGAAAAATCGGGGATATCTTTGGTGCTAATCCATAATGAAGGTTTTAGTTCATCTATACAGGTTACAAGGTTTTCCTTTTTTTGCTTTACGTCTACCAAGCTAGGAATTGCACCTAACGCGAAACAACCGTATAAAACACTGTAATACTCAAGTGAAGGAGGCAGTGATAAGACTATGTAGTCGTTCCTTGTAATGCCTAATGAGTATAGCTTCTCAGCCATGTTGTAGGCTGAATCTAGTAGCTCTTCAGCTGATATTTCTTTTCCTGATTTTGAATCGATTAATACAATATCATTTACTGACTTAGCTCTTTTCTCTAACAATCTTAAAAAAATGTTCATATGTCACCTTGGGAAAGTAGTTTCAGATACCCTTATATAGATCTTATGTTGATAATAAAAGGATGTTTAATGATTAATTTATTATTAACGGAGTTGCAAACTAGTTTGTTAGTTTGTTTTTAGTGGGTTGTTTATAGTTTAATTTCAAGTTTTCTTAGGATTTAAGTCATTACAACTAATAAATTAATCATTATTGAGGTATCAAACCAAAGTAGTTTTAGAGGGGACACGGTGGAAAGTGAGAAAAGGTAACAAGAACTAGTATGTGTTTCTCGATAGTCAGACTTAAACTTCCTTTATTCAAGGTTCTTAACTTATAGGCGGGTCATAACTCACAAGCGCCTAAATGACAGTTTTATAGATAAAGTTTCCGCAAAATGAACTTTGCTTCAGTCTATATGATAAAGCCTGAAGTATTCGGATACTGTTGATGACAAACATGATTAAAGCATTTATTACTCATCCTTGTATTTTGGCCTTTTGGTAAGCCTTAAAACCCAAGCCGATAACTCACATTGGGGCACAAACGAGTTAGAAGTCTTAGTTGAATACCTAATAAATTCATCCAATAAGCAGTTTCACTGCCGCGAATAAAATTAGCATTCTAATCGCCCAGGTCATTTGTTTGAGGTTTATCTTTTTAAGGATAAGAAAGCCTAAGGCGCAACCAACTAGCAGACTAGGCAGAGCATTTAAACTGGTTTTTGCTGTTTCTATGTTGAGCAAGCCAATGCTGATTAGCATAGGAACTTTGGCTACGTTAACTAAGCCTGCTACCCAGGCGCGGGTGCTTACGTAACTGGTTTTGCCTAGTTGTTGCTGCATCATATACAGGCTAATGATTGGACCGGCTGAATTGGCTGTCATGCTAATAAAACCGCCAAATATGCCTGCACCAGCCGCTACGTTTGGGTGTTTCATGCATTGTGATTTTCCCCTCTCCAAATATACGCTTAAGAAAAGCATTCCCAGCACTATGCCACCAATAGCGGTGGTAAATTTGCTGGGGTCTAGTTGAGATAACAAGGCGGCGCCCGCTGCGCAACCCACCACCATAAACGCTAATAAACGGAGCAGTATTCGCCATTTTATTTGAGTTCGATACACTGTCATGGTGAGCAAGTCGGTAAGTAAAAACATGGGAATAAGTATCGCTAAGGCTTGCCCGTCGGGGTAAGCAATTAACAGCAGGGGCAAAATTAAGGCGCCCATACCGCCGATAGAAAATTTAGATATGCCGGTCAGTAAGGCAACAATATGAAGAATAATCAGTGAGCTATCCACATAACCTCTACTACTTGTGAATGTGGGCGTAGGGTAACAAAATAGATGAACGTAAAATAATGACTTATTTATATCAACTTGATTGTTTTTATCTATCTAGATTAAGCTTGGATAAAGCGGTTTGCTAATAGGCTTACTAGATGAATCATGAACAATTACGGGCATTTGTGGCAGTAGCCAGGTTAGGTAGTTTTAGGGCGGCGGCGTTGCACTTAAACAAAACCCAGCCCACGGTGAGTGCCTCGGTAAAAACCTTAGAGCAGCAGTTCTCTATTTTGCTGTTTAATCGCGACGCATATCGGCCTAGCTTAACTGCAGAGGGCGAAGCCTTTCTTAGCAAAGCTAAAAGCTTACTTAAGCAGGCTAATGAGCTTGAGCTATTAGGGCATGAGTTAGCACAAGGTGCGGATCCTGTGCTTACCCTCACGTTAAGCCCTATGTGTTACTTGCCGCCCCTAGTGAGCCAAATTCAAGGCTTTGGGCAAAGCCACCGCAATATGCAGCTTACCTTGGGTACCGGGCATTTATCCGGCATTTTGGAGCCTTTATTAAAGCAACAATCTGATTTGGCGCTGGCGCCTAATATTGGATTAGATGGCCGTTTTGATTTTATTGAGGTGAGCCAAATCACCATGATAACGGTGGCGGCTAAGGGTTACATTGAGCAGGCTGGCGGCAGTATAAAACACATTGAGTTACGGACTAAGCCACATATTTTGTTGGCCGATTCGGGCTCAGAACAGCCCTTGGATAACGTAAACGTTATTGCTGGTGGCCAGCGCTGGTTTGTGAATGATTATCACCTTAAAAAAGAGCTATTGCTGGCAGGGATGGGCTGGGCGCGTATTCCTGAACATATGATTAAACAAGAGTTGCAGCAAGGCTTGCTGGTGCCGCTTAAGGTTGAGCAGTTTGCCTCAAGCAGCCAAGTGCCTATTTACCTGATTAAGTTACGCGAGCGAGCGGATAAAGAGATTGTACGGGCTTTTTGGCAAGCGTTTAGCCAATAAAAAAGGGAGCGTTTGCTCCCTTTTGAAATTGTAGTGGTGTCTGCTTAGAGAACCATAGACAGAAACTGTTTTAGCCTTGGGTGGCTTGGGTTATCGAAGAAGTTCTCTGGAGACTCTTCTACCAATAGTTCACCGTCTTCCATAAACAATACGCGGTCGGCCACTTCACGGGCAAAGCCCATTTCGTGGGTCACCACTACCATGGTCATGCCGTCGGCGGCTAAACCTTTCATTACGTCTAGCACCTCGCCAACCATTTCAGGGTCTAGCGCTGATGTGGGCTCGTCGAACAACATAATATTAGGTTGCATGGCTAGCGCTCGGGCAATGGCAACACGTTGCTGTTGGCCACCAGACAAGTGAGAAGGGTAGTTGGCCATTCGGTCAGCCAAGCCAACTTTTAGCATTAAGGCTTTGGCTTCATCTTCTACCTGCTGCTTGGGTCGTTTTGCCACTTTTAAAGGGGCAAGCATTACATTGCCCAAAGCTGTTTTGTGCGGGAACAGGTTAAAGTTTTGGAACACCATGCCTACTTCTTCGCGCAAGCTATTAATGTTGGTGTCTTTGGCGTACATATCGGTTCCGTCGATATGTACCGAACCACTGCTTACGGTTTCTAGCTGGTTAAGGGTGCGTAAAAAGGTTGATTTGCCAGAGCCTGATGGCCCAACAATCACCACCACTTCACCGCGGTTTACCGTGGCTGACACATCTTTAAGTGCGTGGCAGCCATTGGGGTAAATTTTGTTAACCTTTTTTGCAACGATCATGTCGTCGCCTTGATAATCTTTAGTCACTGGCAGCTAACCTCTTTTCTAAGCGTTGAATAGCCCAAGACAGGCTGCTGGTAAGTACTAGGTAAAGCAGGGCTACGGTAAACCACACTTCAAAGGGGGCAAAACTACCGCTAACTACCTCTCGACCAGCTTTGGTTAAGTCGGTGATTGAGATAACCGATACCAATGACGAGTCTTTAATCAAGTTAATAAACTGGCCAGCCATAGGCGGCAAGGTGCGCTTAAAGGCCTGCGGTAAAATCACGTTTACCATGGCTTGCGGGTAGTTCATGCCCAATGAGCGGGCGGCTTCCATTTGTCCTTTCGGAATTGACTGAATACCGGCTCGAATAATTTCTGCTACATAAGCGGCAGTGAATACCGACAAGGCAATAACACCTGCGGTAAAGCGCTCTAAATCGAATACCGTTCCAATGAAGAAATAAACAATGAAAATTTGCACCAGCAAGGGGGTGCCGCGAATAATTTCAATGTAGGTAATGGCTAGCTTACGCAGGGCTGGGTTGTCGGCGATGCGCATCAAACCAATCACTAAGCCAAGTAAAATGGCAAAAACCAATGAGAACAGTGAGATTTTTATAGTAACAATAAGACCTTGGGTAAGCGGGCCAATGCGCCATTGTTCTGAAGACGCAAGCTGGTCGCCCTCAAACACCAAGTCACCTTCGTACACTGTGATGTTTTCATAGTCGGTTAGATCGACCAGTAAGTCACCGGCGTCTGATACTAGCTGTAAGTGTCCGGCGGCATTGCTGGTTATGCTGCCGTCTTGCGGGGCCGCCACGCTGGCCGCTTCGTTATTTACAATATAAGGAACTACACGTTGCCAGTTCCAGTTGTAGTCGATTTTTTCACCCGACAGGTAAATAAGGCCACACAGGCTAAGTAAAATGGCCACAAAAACGCCATTCCACAATATTTTGCTTGCTTGAGTTTGCATCTAAAGCTCTTTATCTATTATTGGTTTTTACTTTATGGGCGTGGTTAAGCACACCCATAAAGAAAAGTGGCTGTTAAGGCAGCCACTTGAGTCTTACTATTGAACTTGTTTTAACCAAGCATCATCTTTAAACCACTTGTCGTAAATGCGGTCGTAGGTGCCATCACCTTTAATTTGACGCAAGTAACCGTTCAAGAAGTTTAAGAAATCAGGATCGCCTTGGCGTACTGCCCAACCAAGAGGTTCAAAAGTGAACGGCTGGTCTAGGTGAGTAAGCTGACCTTGGTTTTCTGCTGCGTAAATAGCATTAAACGGTAAGTCGTAGATGAAGGCATCGGCTTTGCCGTTGGTGACTTCAAGTACTGCTTCAGATTGGGTTTCAAACAAGTTTACTTTGGCTTTAGGAATGTAACGTTTAATCGCGCCTTCACCGGTAGTACCTAGTTTAGTTACCACAGTGTATTGGTCGCTGTTTAAGTCACGGTAGCTAGTGACTTTACCTTCTAATTTAGGGCTAAGTAGGATTGATTGGCCAATAACTACGTATGGGTCGGCAAAGTTAACTTGCATGTTACGTTGTGGCGTAATGGTCATGCCGCCCATAATAAGGTGACATTTTCCGGTTAGTAGAGTAGGGATGATGCCGTCCCAAGCGGTGTTTACAGGTACGTATTTAACACCCATAGCACGCGCCATTTGCTTGCCTAGGTCGATATCAAAACCAATAAACTGGCCGTTTTTGGCTTTCATTTCGAACGGCATGTAGCCAGCATCAAAACAGGCACGTAACTCACCTGATTCAGAAATTTCTTGTAGCAATGTTTGCTGAGCAAATGCTGCACTTGATAATAGTGCAACTGCGGCAATTGCAGATTGAATGACACGTTTCATAATGGTCCTTGTTGTGTTTTTAATTAATTATTTTTATTGAGTTCATGTTCTGATCTATCCGTGTAAAACAGCCTGAACTCTCAGTGTTTCAGGGAAGTTATAGCAGAATACGCTAATGATGAATAGCGAGGTTTTAACTCCAAGTTGCCGTAAATACTTTACAGTTTCACTAGATACTTGGCCGCTTAGCCGTCTAAACGCCCGTACTTTAAGGCTTAGCGAAGATTTTGTGCGGTAAGCAAGTAACGACAATAGGCAAAAAAGAAACATGTAACTTTTTCTAGAATGTTTTCTGTTTGCTTAAATTAAAGCCAGTTTGGTTAAAAGCTATGCTACTGGCTGAACATGATAAGCTCGTTCGGCTACGTCATTTTTTTGATCCGCTAGCACTGAATAAGGCCCTTAGTGGCTAAACTTTTTGCTTTGTTATCTTGCGATTTTTAAAGCCAGCCTCCATGCTGTGAGAAAATATAAACTCTTGTACGGAAACAGGAATGGCCGATAGTTTTTTATTGTTTGAGCCCGACGCCACGGAACTGGTGAGCCAAAAAATACAGCCTTTGTTTGAGTCTGTAGTGCTACCTAAATCTTGGGATTGTAATGAACCGCCAGAGTGGGAAGCGGGCAGCATTGTATATTGCTATTTAAGCGATAAAGACTTAAGCCAAGTGATTGATTTAGCCAGCAGCCAGCAATGGGTGGTGGCAATTCTGCCTCATCCTAAAGCGAGTCACGCCAAGCGTGCGTTTAGTTTAGCCAACAGCCTAGATAAAGCGGTTCAGCATGTTCAGCAAGCTGAGGTGGTGCAAATAGACCTACTGCGCTGTAATCAAGAGGTGGTGCTTAACCATCTTGTGGTGGGGCATAGCTTTAACCTGCGACCTGGTGGCCACAACGCGTCTTGGCGTCAGCGAATGTTGCAAACTTGGCAAAACATTAGAAAGATAGGCCAAATAAAACCGCAGAAACTGACCATTACAACCGCAAGCGAAACCTGTTTAGAAACCTCGTTGGTTGGCTTAGTGCTGATAGAGCACGCCCATGGTTCTATGTTATCCAAGCAAATCCTTACTGATACCCACTGCAACGATGGCATGTTAGAAAGCATGTTAATTGCGCCGCGCAGTATTATGGAAATGTTTCGGTTTCTACTGTTGGCCATGTTTGGCCGAGTGATTAGGAAACCACGCTTTCTTAGCTTGATTAAATCTAAGGCCATTACCATTAGCAAAGAGCAAGAAATGGTGTATTGGCATGACGGCTTAGAAAAAACTGCCAAAGCGCTAACCGTAGAATGCGAGCATAAAGCCTTAAGCGTTTTGCCAGCTGCAGATATGGTGTGCCAAGAGAATGTAGTCGCGGTAAAAGAAAGCCGCAAGATAAGCCACTTGCCAGAGGGCGAGGCGATTAATGCTTTAGCAGCAAGGCCTTTACCATGGATAGCCCACGCCGCCACCGACGAATTTAGAGAGCTGTATCAATTGTTGCGCGATAACGCCACTACTTCTCCGGCGTTTGTTACCTTAATGGTGTTATCAACCTTACTTGCCACCATTGGTTTGTATGCCAGCTCTGCACCTGTGATTATTGGCGCGATGATACTCGCGCCACTAATGGCGCCAATTATTTCTTTATCAATGGGCCTAACTCGGCAAGACCCCAGTTTAACCACCGCTAGCTTAGGCACTTTAATTACTGGTTTATGTGTCGCCTTGGGTTTTGCTGCTAGTGCCAGTTTTATTATTCCCATGGAAGTGGTAACTCCTGAAATTGCGGCGCGCCTTAGCCCTAATTTGCTGGATTTAGGAGTGGCGATTATCTCAGGTATCGCTGGTGCTTACGCCCATGCACGTATCGACGCCGCCAAAAGCTTGGCTGGTGTGGCGATTGCTGTAGCGCTGGTACCGCCGCTTGCGGTTGCTGGTATTGGTTTAGGTTGGTTAGATGCATCGGTAGCCTCTGGCGCATTATTACTGTTTCTTACCAACTTGGCGGGCATTGTATTTTCGGCGGCTTTAACCTTTTTAGCCTTAGGTTATGCACCGTTTACTCGGGCTAAGAAGGGCCTTACCATTGCGTTGGCTGCAGTAGTGTTGGTGAGTGTGCCATTGGTGTTTAGTTTTAATCGGCTGTCAGAAGAAGCCCAAATCGTGCAACGCTTGCAGGGTAAAACCTTTAATGAGGTACTACTTAGAACGGTACGCGCCCAAAGCACCAAACCACTCACTTTACATGTGCAATTGGTTAGCGCTAAAGCCTTGAGCGACCAGCAATTAGACTTGCTTAAAGACAGTATTCAAACCGAATTGAAGCGGCCTTTTGATTTAGAGGCCTCTATCATTATTCGGCGCTAGCATTTGCAGATACAGTCATTGCTTTTGTTGCCAATGACCTCTAAGGTGGCGCGGTTGGTTAATGCTCCCGTTTCCAATCGGCTATGACTTGGATATGTTCTGGGTGAATACCGCAACAGCCGCCAATGATAGTGGCGCCTAGTTCATGCCATTGCTTTGCGAAAACCAAGTACTCTTCGGCCGATAGTTCTTTGGTTTGATTGAGTGAATCATTGGCTTTGTAGCCTGGTTTGATAGGACCAAAGCTATTGGCGTAAGCACCTATTTCAAGCGGTGTTTCAAGTTTGGTGCTGAGCTCTTTTGCTAGCTTAATCGATTGCCCCATGACTTCTGGGATGGAGCAATTAAACAAAATACCCTCAGCACCTGATGAACAAACTTGTTCCACTGCTTCTGCTACCGATTCGCCGGACCTTAGCAATGCTTTACCATTGGGGCTGTCTTGTAGGGTAAACGCATAGTACTTTTTCTTGGGACTAAAGCTAAGTGCCTGCTGAATGGCGTCGAGTTCATCTAGGCTAGAGATAGTTTCGGCCAACCATAAATCAACGTAAGGTTCTTGAGATTGCACTAGTGTTTCGAGGATGCCTTTGGCTTTGTTTGAGTCAAATAGTTCAGGTCGGTAGCTACCCAGTACTGGAGGGATGGCGCCGGCAACGTTGATAGAGCGGTTAGTGGTTGCTAATTCATTTTTGGCCACCGCGTTTGCAATAATAGCGGCTTGCTGCGCGAGTTCGGCTCCTTTGCTTTGATACAAGGTTTCACCAAGGTGAAAAGGGACACAGGCGTAACTATTTACCGTAATGATTTCGGCTCCGGCATCAATAAAGTTCTGATGGGCTTTTCGCACCAGCGAAGGCGATTCAATTAGAGCCTGCGCACTCCACAGCGGTTGTGAAAAGGGCGCTCCCATTCTTTTTAGCTCGCGGCCCATTCCACCGTCTAAAACCACAAATTGCTTTTTCATTATGTACACCATTACTCACCGGTAATTACTTTGAATATCATGAATGAGTTGAGCTCAAAGTAAATCTTAAAACAGTGAAATTTATTCATATTTGGAAAAATGCTATCGCTGAGCGGTTGTGGTGGTACTTGAGAGTTGCCTGATTGAAAGAGTGCTTATTTTTTCTCAGGTCTTACAGTGCGCAATGCAATGATCCAGCGGGGGAATCCCCTGTGGCAACTTAATCTTTACTTAGGTTTGTATGCCGATTTCCTATAAATGCAGCGGTACCATTTGTCGCCAGTAGCGCCCGCGGTGGGCGCGGCCATCCCATTCAATCATTTGGTGAGATAAGCCTTTGTGATTAAGAATGTGGCTTAAGGCATGATTGTTTTGTAGAAAGGGATCTTGTTTACCAATAATGAACAGCAAATCTGTATTGGCTAGCTCGTTTAGGCGCTGCTGGCAGTGCATGTTCATTAGGTAATGCGTAGGGGTATGAAAGTACACCTTGTCGTTGTAGAAACCGTCGAATAAATCTGAGAACGATTCAACTTGCCAAGTTAGGTCAAAACGCCCAGAAAAGGCGGCAAGTTTGTTAAATAGGTGAGGGTGGCGGAATACAATATTGGCCGCATGAAAAGCACCTAATGAACAACCATGGGAGATGGTGCAGGGATGATCATTCTTTTGCGCCATTAAGGGTAATACTTCGCGCAGTATGTAATCTTCGTATTGCTGGTGGCGTTCTATTCGCCCAGCAGGGTGTGCCCAAAAACAATAAATGCTTTCTATATCAATACTGTCTACACAATATAGCTGCAGTTGCCCAGCGTTGATTTTGTGAGCAATGGAGTTTACTAAGCCCAAGTTTTCGTATTCATAAAAGCGCCCGCCACGAGTAGGAAACACCAGTACTTTAGCGCCAGCGTGCCCAAATACTAGTAACTCCATATCGCGCTGTAAATTAGGGCTCCACCACCGATGATATTCGCGATTCATGTTTATGCGAGCTCTGCGAAGTAGGAGGCTAATTGCTGATTGAGTTGTTGCTGTTGGGTCTGTTTTTCTGGGTAATCAAAGTGTCCAGCGCTAAGCACAAACAGCTGTTTAGGTTGGGGCGCTTGATTGTAAGCGGTGAACTGCCCTGGAGGTGCTACATGAGGATCAAACAAAGCCAGCGCCCAATGACTAGGGCAACGCAGATAGGTAGCGGCAGTAGCAGAGTCAAAATATCTGAGCGTGCTAAGGGCTAGTTTAGGTTGCTGCTGATAGAAGCTAGCCAACGCTGCCCCACTGCCTAATGTGGGCAACTTTAGGCGCAGAGGAACATTGCCAAAAGTAGGGACATGAAAATGTGCCCGCTGGATGCGTGAATCAAAAGCGCTAGCAAAAATACCTAAACCGCCGCCAAAACTACTGCCGATTAAACCTAGTTTGCGGTTAACTTGAGGGAACAAATCCAGTAAGGCACTTACGCCACACCATAAATCTTGCACGCAGCCACCAATAACGTAGCGCTGCTTGTCTTGAATGTTGTGTAACACATGCCACATGGGATTGTCGGATATAGGGGGTTTAGGGCTTAATCCTATTCCGCGAGAGCAGGGCATTAAGACCGCGGTGTTATTGAGGGTAATTGCACAATCAACTTGCTCTATGCCGCCATAGCCATGTGCGCTAATAATGGCGGAATCTACCACTCCGCTGCTGGGTAGCAATAACCACGCTCCACAGCGAAGGTGTTTAGTCGAGTTGTAAAAGCACTTGAAGATACGCCAGTTGTTTACCGTTTTATGGCTATTCTCAATGGAAACGTGGCTCTTTATTTGGAGAGCTTGTTGGTATTTACCTTGCCAAAAGCCCTTAAAACCGCGCGGTTTATCGTTTGGGTGCAGTGCTTTAAGCTGAACGAGCTTGTACCCATAATCAGGTTCAAATTCAAAATTATGCTTAAGTTTACAGGGCATAAAGAGACTACCAATAAGCTAGGTTTATGAAAACTATAGCCCTTTTTTGTTACAGATTTCTAAAGCGAAGCATTTAGCCTGTGAACGATTGATGGTTAAGCAAATGAAAGGCTTAGGTGCATATTCAGGTCAACCTTACAAATCAAAGAGACTATTTGCTTAATCTATAGTGACCCTGGGCCCCATTGCGGTTTAGAATTATTGCTATTGATGCTAGTTATCTAGTGATGATTTCCAATAAAGGATGAAAGTTTTGGTTGAAGATTTTTCTTCTATTTGGCAACGAGCTGCCGAGCGCAAAGGCGGCGATGCCGCCTTACAACACCTACTTACCACCCCATTAAGTCGCGAACATTTAGCCGGCATTAGCGATGACCGTTGGCTATCGGCTTTTACAAAAACTATTTTTCAATCGGGTTTTGTATGGCGGGTAGTAGAAAACAAATGGCCAGACTTTGAACGTGCATTTTTTGATTTTGAACCCGAGAAAATGCTAATGCTGGATGATAGCCATATTGAACGCTTATGTAATGACGCATCGATTATTCGTAATCGGCAAAAAATTATTACCGTGCCACAGAATGCCCAAATGATTTTGGATATGGCTAGCGAACACGGCAGCTTTGCTAAATTTATTGCCCAGTGGCCCACAGACGACATTGTAGGTTTGTGGCTATTTCTCAAAAAACATGGTGCTCGCTTAGGCGGTAACTCTGCGTCTTATGCCTTACGTCGCATGGGTAAAGATACCTTTATTTTGTCTAGTGATGTGGTGGCTTATTTAGTTAACCGTGGCGTGGTGACTAAAGCGCCTACTAGCATTAAAGGTTTGAAAGCGGTGCAGCAAGTGTTTAATAGCTGGCAGCAACAAAGTGGTATGCCTTTAGCTGCCATTAGCCAAACGGTTGCTTACTCTATTGGTGAAAATAACCTTTAGTTACCGCTTTATGGGTTTCGCTGACAAAAATGGCACAAACTAAGCCGAACTACTCCCTGGGTTATGAGTCTACTGTTTTTTAAGCTTAGGTAGGCTAAACAGGGATGAGTATGCGAGGGGGGCCATTTCCAATATGGGCCTTAGTTATTTCGATAAGTGCGCATTGTGGATTGTTTTATTGGCTGCTCGGCGATTTGTACCAGCCACATAAGCCACTAAAGAAAAAGGCTGGTGCTAGCTTAATTCAGGCGAGCTTAGTGCTTGCTCCCATTAAACCGGCGCTTTCACCGGTCCCATTCTCAGAAGTGCCAGAACAACAATCACATAAGCGACAATCACCTAGGCAACTAGCGCTTGAGAACCCGGTAATTCAGCCAGCTGAAACCTTTGAAACAAGCGCCGCACCAGAAAGTAGTCAATCTTTAGCAAGTCGTAAATTATCAAAAAATGGAGTTGCGCTTAGTCACGACCTCACCCAGTTAGACAGTCATAGTAAGCTTACTCAGTCTCATGGGGTAATTGGTGAAAAAACTAATAGTCAGCCGCAGCTAAATGCGAAGGCCAGCAGCAGTGAAACTTTGCAGCAATATGAACAATCTGAGCAACCGGTGGAAGCGCGTTCGGCGGCTTCGTATTTAAAGGTTTATCAACAGAAACAACTACACCAGTTAGCTAAGCAGCAGGCGAGTCGTTATCAGCAACAAAAGCGTACACCGGCAAAACGAAAGTCTCCGCTTGTAAAGCGTGAGCTAACAGAAAATGAGATATTTAAAGCCAACGTGGCGGTAAAAGTTGATTGTAGTCATTCGGCAAAGCAGGCTGTAAGCATTGCTGCCGGTTTATTTGGAGGAACGATTCGTTGTGAATCATCGCCTCAACTCGATGCGTTTTTAGCTGAGCGACGTCGTCAGTTGTTTGCAGACGAAGGGCAGATTGAACCACTACGCTCGGTAGTGGTTGAGTAGTCGCTGAGTCATCAATTAGCTGCGCAGCAAAATCTCTTTAAATGCATGGCTTAAGTCTTTATAGCGAAAATTAAAGCCTTCGTTGCCTAAGCGCTTCGGCAATACTTTTTGCCCACCAGTGATGAGTGTGGCCATATCGCCCAAAGCCGTGTTTAGTAACCAAGCGGGAGTACGTAATACACAAGGTCGCTTGAGTTGTTTAGCTAGCGCGACACTAAACTCGTGATTGCTGACGGGATTGGGAGCGGTAAGATTGTATGCGCCTTGGCATTCTTTATTGTTTAGCAGAAAGATTATGGCATCAACCATGTCGCTAATGTGGATCCAAGACATTTGCTGTTGGCCGCCAGCGATTGGTCCGCCTAAACCTAAACGAAATGCAGGTAACATTTTGGCTAATGCGCCGCCTTCTATGCCGATCACAATGCCGGTTCGTAGCAAACATACTCGCGTATTTTCGCTGGCTGCTTTTAAAGCGGTTTGCTCCCAAGTTTTACACACCGTATGCGGAAACGAATCATCTTCAATAATGCTGGCTTCGTCTACAGCTTGTTGGCCTTGCTCACCGTAATAGCCAATAGCACTGCCGCTAATAAAGGTATGTGGCGGGTGACTGCTGTTAGCAAACTTTTCACTAAGCTGCTCGGTCAGCTGCCAACGGCTATCACAAATACGTTTTTTTTGAGGCTCGCTCCAGCGTTTATTGGCAATGGGCTCACCTGCTAGGTTAATCACCGCATCGTACTCATCAAGGTTATCTAAGGCATCAAGTGAAGGAATAGCCAATAGATTGTGGCCAAGCTTTTGATAAGCCTTGATGGGGTTACGTGACAACACTGTGAGTTCGTGACTAAATTGTAAGTGTTTGACTAGGCGACTACCGATAAACCCGGTTCCGCCTGTGAGTAAAATTTTCATTAGGGTACGCAGTCCTTGTTAGGGCAAGTCGTGTTACTCTTTGATTTAGTTAACAATAGCAGAGTTTTTAAGGATGGGAAGCTAGATGGCAACTGTTTTGATCACTGGCGTAGGGCGGCGTTTAGGCTTTTTTCTTGCGCATCAGTTTCTTGGCTTAGGTTATCAGGTTATTGGTCAATATCGCAGTGAGAGGCCAGAGTTAGCTGAATTACGCAATAAAGGTGTGCGGCTTATTCAGGCTGATTTTAGCCAGCGAACGCAATTGCTTGATTTTATTGACGCAGTTAAACAACAGTGTGATTGCTTAGAGGTGTTAATTCACAATGCTTCTTTGTTTATTAAAGATGACCCTTGCCACAGTGCCTTAGAACAGGCTGAGTTTTTTGACGCGATGTATGCGGTTCATATGCTAGCGCCAACCTTGATTAACGAAGCGCTTTATCCAGCGTTAAAACAGGCCAAGGGTAATGTGGTAGCAATGACAGATATTTATGCCGAGCAACCCCATAAGGCGTTTCGTTCTTATTGTGCGTCTAAAGCGGGCTTGGCTAATTTGGTAAAATCTTATGCCAGCCATTGGGCTCCAGAGGTGAGAGTGAATGCGATTGAGCCGGGCCCGATGTTATTTTTAGATGAACATGATCAACAGCATCGAGACAAGGTGCTGGCTCAAACACCGTTAGCCAAAGAAGGCGGTTTAGCCCCGGTGTGGCAAACCATAGAACTGCTCATCAAGAATGACTATTTAACGGGTTGTTCAATTAAAGTTGATGGTGGTAGGTCTCTCACCCAGTGGTAAAACAAGCCCGTTAGTGAGCTTGATAGTTAGGCTTAAGCTATCGGGTAGGGTATTGGGCGCGCTAGCAAATAGTTGCTGTTGTAGCGTTACTAAAAATGCATCTACAGGGGTATTACTTAAGGCCGCAAGGTTATGGCAAGGGCCAAATAAATCGATGTCTAAACTACGGTCTTTGCTGCTTGATAAAGGGTCATTGCGATTTCTGCCGTGCCTAGCCTCTAATTGATTAAAAAACTGTTTTAATTGGGCAGCTGATTGCTCTGACTGAAACCAAGCCAGTGCATTAACAAACTTATTGGGTGTATCTAGTTCCATGGGCGTGGTTTCAATAAACGCGCTAAAGGTCATTATTTGTAGGCGTTCGCCTAATTCTTGCACTGCTTTAGGCAAGTGAATTAATGGCTCGATATTGCTTCCAAGACTACAAAGATAATACATCTGCCACTCGCTCCTCGTTATTGAGTTTTATTTAGCCTTTTCGCCAAGGCATATGCAAGCTAAACTGCTGAGCATAATCAGTTATTTCTAGGAGTGAATGGTGAATCAACCCACCTCGATACGCCATAGCTTGGTCACGGCTGCTGCTTTAGTGGTTTTATTGGCGGGGTTAAAAGCCGCCACCCCAGTGCTTATTCCATTTTTGTTGTCGATGTTTATCGCCATTATCGCTAGCCCCATTGTTAGCTTTTTAACCCGCTTACGTATTCCTCGGGTTTTATCGGTATTGTTAGTTCTGCTATTTATCGTGTGTTTAATTGTATTGTTAGCAGGTGTTGTAGGGAGTTCAGTTAACGATTTTCGGGCTTCTATTCCCATTTATCGTGAACAATTATTAGTGCAGGTCGCTGGGCTAGGAGAGTTTGCTGCTAAATTCGATATTGATTTGTCGATGAATATTGTCACCGATTACTTCGACCCTGGCATTGTATTGGGGTTGTTTGCTAATACGTTAACCGGTTTAAGTGGTGCCGCCGCCAACATCTTTATTATTTTGCTAGTGACTATTTTTATGTTGCTCGAGGCAGACACCATGCCACAGCGCATGCACGACGCCATTCATAATCCCGGCGTACGCATGTCTCAAGTGAATAAGTTTCTAAAATCGGTTAATAGCTATATTGCGGTGAAAACCATGATTAGTTTGCTTACCGCTGTTCCTATCACCATTGTGTTGAGCTTATTGGATTTAGACTATGCCATTTTATGGGGTATTTTAGCGTTTTTGCTTAATTACATACCTAATGTGGGCTCGTTAATTGCGGCGGTTCCACCGGTATTACTGGCCTTGTTACAACTTGGTGCGAGCCAATCACTAGCGGTGGCCGGTTTGTACGTTAGCGTTAATTTGGTGATGGGGAATATTGTAGAACCGCGCATCATGGGTAAAGGTTTAGGTCTGTCGTCGTTAGTGGTGGTGTTATCATTGATTTTTTGGGGCTGGCTATTTGGCAGTGTTGGCATGTTGTTGTCGGTACCTCTTACCATGATCATTAAAATTGGTTTGGAGTCGAGCAATAGCGGCCATTGGTTCTCACGTATTCTTAGCCATCCCGATGACTTAAAACCGAAAGAGAGTGAACAAATAGATGAAGCTTGATCTTCCCCGGCTTGAGCAGCAAGCCCTAAGAGTTATTCATGGGCGCGGGCACTGTATTGAAGGCGCCGAGTCTTTTAACATTGAGTGGTTGCCACCCATTATGTTGATAGTGGCTTATGCCCCCTTAAGTGCAGATTTAACTCAGCAATTGCTTGAGCAGCTAAAAGCAGAGCCCTTGGTGGAAGGGGTTTTCTTGCAACAGCGAGACCAGCCGATGGCGCCGGTTAAGCATTTGTGGGGCAGTGAACAAACCCCGGCAACGGTTAATGAGCATGGTTTAGCCTATAAAGTTGAAGTTGGTACACATCAAAACTTTGGCTTGTTTCTAGATATGGCCAAAGGGCGCGAGTGGGTAAAGCAGCATAGCGAAGCTAAAAATGTGCTTAATCTGTTCTCTTACACTTGCGGTTTTGCGGTTGCTGCTATTGCTGGTGGAGCAAATGCGGTGGTTAATATTGATATGAGCAAAGCCGCGCTAAGCGTGGGTCGGGATAACCTGCGACTTAATCAGCTAGACGATAAGAAAGCCCGTTTTTTTGGCCACGACTTATTTAAGTCTTGGGGAAAACTTCGCAAACATGGGCCTTATGACTTAGTGATTGCCGATCCTCCATCAATGCAAAAAGGCAGTTTTTTAGTGGAGAAAGATTACCCTAGAATTATTCGCCAATTGCCCAGTTTACTCAGCGGAAACGGGATCGCCATGCTGTGCTTAAATGCACCTTGGTTAAGTTGTCAGTTTTTATTAGATGCGGTTGCTAGTGAAGCGCCACAATTACGTTTAATAGAGACTTTAGACCGCCCGGAAACTGTGTTGGAACATAGTCCAGATGATGGCTTAAAAGTACTCATTTTTGAGAATAGCCCCGTTTAAACAACTGTAAAGCTCACACTTTTCATTTTCTATCGGCCTTAAACATAAGCCTTAACAAGGCTCTGCTAAGCTTGTATTAACCCTTAAGGTAAAGGGTTAATACAAGGAGCTAGTATGGGCTTTCGTTTCTCTCACCTCTTTTCCTCTCTCATTAAAAGTCTTCGCGATATATCACCGATAGTGGTGGTGATTTTGTTTTTCCAGCTCTTTGTTTTAGATAGTCCACTACCCAATGTATTAGAGATTCTGTCGGGTACTGCGATGGTGGTGCTGGGCTTAAGCTTTTTTGTGATGGGTTTGGAATTGGGCCTCTTTCCAATAGGTGAAAATTTAGCGCATGCCTTTGCTAATAAAGGCAGCTTAAGCGCGCTGCTGGCGTTTGCATTTTGCTTGGGCTTTGGCACCACGATTGCCGAACCCGCCTTGGTGGCGGTTGCTAAAGAAGCAGCAGACGTTGCGGCGCAGGCTAGGCATATTGATAACAACGCCGACAGCATGGCGGAATACGCGGCAGGGCTGCGTTTAAGTGTGGCTTTTGCTGTAGGGCTGGCGATTGTGATTGGGGTGATCCGCATTATTAAAGGCTGGCCACTGTACCTAATCATTATTGGCGGCTATGTACTGATTGTTATTCTTACACTGTTTGCGCCGCAAGAAATCATAGGTATAGCCTATGACTCTGGTGGAGTGACTACCTCCACAATCACGGTTCCTCTGGTTACTGCTTTAGGTGTGGGTTTAGCCTCATCAATAAAGGGGCGTAACCCCTTGCTTGATGGCTTTGGCTTAATTGCTTTGGCATCCCTTACGCCAATGATGTTTGTGATGTTATATGGGATCTTCTATTGATGACGAGTTGGTTAGTTTTTTTTGAAACATTATTTGGCACGCTTGGTGATATCTTTCCCATCGTGGTGACCATTCTAGTGTTTCAATACTTGGTGATTAAGCGCCCCTTACATCAACCCAAGCAGCTGTTGTTGGGAACCGTTTTTGTCATTTTAGGCATGGTGTTGTTTTTGCTGGGCTTGGAGCAAGCGCTGTTTCCATTGGGTGAGTCTATGGCCAAGCAACTCACCAGTGCTGAATTTTTGGGTATTGAACAGCCAGAAAACTACCAAGTCTCTGAACATTGGATGGCTTATGCTTGGATTTACTTATTTTCGGCGGCCATTGGTTTTAGTACTACTATTGCCGAGCCTTCTTTACTGGCGGTGGCGATTAAGGCCAATGCGGTGTCTGGCGGGGCCGTTTCGGTTGGCGGCTTACGTATCTCGGTAGCGTTTGGGGTGGCCTTTGGTTTGGCTTTAGGCTCTTATCGAATTGTGGTGGGGGATCCGCTGCATTACTACATTATTGCCGGCTACGTGCTGGTGGTGATTCAAACACTGTTCTCGCCCAAAGCCATTGTGCCTTTGGCCTACGACAGCGGCGGGGTGACTACCTCCACTGTTACTGTTCCCTTAGTCACCGCGTTAGGCTTAGGGTTGGCTGAAGCCGTACCTGGTCGAAGTCCACTGTTAGACGGTTTCGGTTTAATCGCTTTTGCTAGCTTATTTCCAATTATTTCTGTTTTGGCTTATGCCCAAATCACTCACTATTTAGCTCGTTCTACTTTGTCAGGAGATGAAGATGAAATTTAAACTCATTTTGGCCTTTGTTGACGACCAAAAAACTGCCTTGGTATTAGATTCGGCACGTGCGGCCGGTGCTACTGGAGCAACCGTAATAAACAACGCGCGAGGCGAGGGGGTTCATCGTAAAAAAACTTTCTTTGGTTTGAATCTAGAAGCGCAGCGCGATGTATTGTTGTTTGTGGTTGAAAGCCACTTGGCCAAGCCCATTTTGAATACGATCAGTGCTGTGGCCGAGTTTGATCAAGAAGAAGGACAAGGTATCGCTGTTTTGCTTGATGTAGAGGAAGCTGTTGGAGTTGCCCATCAAATACAAGCTTTAACCCACAAAGTCCCTATAGATGAAGAATAAACGACATAAGTGTGAATAAATAACAGCCTATAGTTCATTATTTGTTACCACCTGTGTATAACTTTGGTCTTTCAACTTTCTTATCCACACATTCTGTGGATTAAAGTGTGCATGAAACGGATGTTTTTAGCTAAGGTGCTGTTTTAAATAGTATTTTAATACTGTTCAAAAAAGAAGCGCTGTTTTTAAGGGCTTAAAAAACTTGTTGCAATTCAAGTTTTACTTGGCGTTGTTTATGACAAAAGTGGCTCAGCTGGAGCACAATATTTTAAACTTACCTTTATTGTTGATCATCGGTAGTTGGCTTTAAAAAGGAAGTTAGCCCTTTTATCTACGCTTTGATCTGTTAGTTCCTTCTAGTGATAAATCTGAAAATAATTCTTAAGTTATGCAATCAAATGCTCGTTTGGTTCGTTACTGCTATGCAATATCTATTAAATTACGTTAAAAAGGGAATGATGATGGAGCAAAAGCAGTTTGATACAGCGGCACTTTGGTTACGCTTAGGTCTTGGTTTAGTGTTTATAATTGGCGGAACCTCTAAGTTGAGTTTGTTACTCGATCCCTCTAGCCAAGCTGCGATGGTAGCCAACTACATGGGGACCACAGGTTACATCAATGAGTTGTTTCAGGATTATTTGTTTTCTGCTGGATGGTTAACACCATGGTCTTTTTTAACCGCCTTATCTGCGTTTGAGCTGTTCTCGGGGTTAGCATTATGCGCCGGATTTTTAGTTCGCCCATTAGCCTTGTTTTATGCTTTTTTGTTGTGGACTTTTGTGGTGTCACTGCCTGTAGACACTGTGCCTGGCGCGTCTGTTGGGGTGAGTACTTATACTTCTCCCGCCATTTTTGTGCAGATTAGGGATATCACCTTATCGGGAATGATGTTTGTATTGTTCAATCTTGGTTCTGGGCTATATAGCGTAGACAAACGCTTATCAAGCCAAGAGCATTATGTAGATTGGCAAACTTTAGGTCTACTGCTTCGTTTTTCTTTAGGAATGACCTTTATTGTGGCAGGCTTTTTTGCTGGTTATGCCAAGATCCCCAGTTTTGCTACTCATCAGGTTATTTTACTTACCTTGGGCTTAGTATTGATTTTCGCTCAAGGAAAAACACTCAAAGTGGGGGCGTTGCTTTGTGCGCTGGTGATGCTGTGGTTTATGTTACAGAAGTTTTCTATAGATAAATCCTTTATTAAAAATCTTAACGGATTTAAGCGCGAGTTTGCTTTGTTAGCCGCTGGCGCGGTAATCGCTCTGTTAGGTGGTGGTGAGCGATTTAGTTTAGCCGATTTAGCTCAACGAACTAAAAGCTACTATTTGTTTCGTCGAGCTACGAGTAAGTGAGTGGGGACTCGGCGTTAAAGCGCCGAGTTTGTTTCTGCTACAAAGGAATGTCTGCTTAACAAGCAGCAGGATGTGATGTTTAAAATTTTTAGACGCCCGACAAAACCAGTTTTTTCAGACGAGCTACTTAATCAGCTTTATCGCTATGCCTTGTCGTTATGCAATAACGACCAACAAGCTTATGATTTACTGCAAAGCTGCTGTGAAAAGGTACTGCAGCAGGCTAGGTTACCAGAGCCATTAAAGCCCTATATGATGCGGGTGATTCGTAATGAATTTATCGATCAATATCGTCGGCGAAAGTTAGAACTGGTTGCCGATGATGCCCTGCAGGCCGAATTAGTTAAGCCTGAAGACCATTGGCAGGATATGGAGTCTTTGGTGATTGACCAGCAGCACGTTGCGCTGTTAATGCAAAAACTCTCGGCTGACGATGCTGAGTTGTTGTACTTATGGGCGGTAGAGGGTTTTAGTATGCAAGAAATCTCAGATGCTAGTGGCGTTGCAAGAGGAACGTTGTTATCTCGGGTTTCTCGTTTAAAGAAGCGTTTGAACGATGAGTTTAGCCATTTGGTTGAGGAGGTATCTTAAATGAGTGTGGAACCTAAAACCGGAAACTTTAAAGCTCAAATTAGTGCTTACTTTAAACAGCAAACACTCTCAGCTGCTCAGCTTAAACATTTACAAGCCTTAGAGGGAAAGCCTAAGTCTACAACTTGGTTATTGGCTAGCGCCGCCTCATGCTTATTGGCCGCTACCGTTTATATATATATGTTTACTGGAATTAATTACTCGGCCATTTCTAAGGAGATTGCTTATAACCATAACAGCCAAATGCAAATGGAAGTGGTGTCTTCGTCTATCGATGACATTCAGCAGCACCTCAATCGTTTGGATTTCAATTTGATTGATTCCAGCCAGTTGGACCAACAACAATGGGAGTTATTAGGTGGTCGCTATTGCAGTATTGGTGGGCGTATTGCGGCTCAGTTGAAAGTGAGAAACCGCCAAAGCCAACAGGTACATACTTTTTACCAAGCTAAATTACCGGACGAGTGGCTAAATATAACTCAGCAAAAAGAGCTCAATGTTGATGGCGTTACGGTAAAGGTGTGGCAGGAAAAAGGCTTGCTAATTGGTTTAGCTAAATAACCCTAAACTTGTTAATTACTGTATCGCATGACCCGTCCTAAAATAGGTTGACGGTTTTTAGGCCAGCTCCAGTAGCTGGCCTTTTCTATTATGCACCTGATTGGGCGTTTCCATATTTAAACTCAGGTGCGGTCTCATCGTGTTGTATATCGCT
>NZ_BJEQ01000022.1 GCF_005405585.1 Agarivorans sp. Toyoura001
CAAGCCTACCATGTTTTCTGAGCCAAACCAGTAAGGTTGAACGCCCCTGAATGCCAAATCGGGCTTGTGCTTGTTTGTACGTCATTTCGCCTTTTTCGATGCGCGCTACGACACCTAATTTAAAGGCTAAGGTGTAATCTCGTTGTGTGCGCTTACGGCTTGAGTTAATGGGTGTTGTCATAAAGACGTCCTCTTTATGTCAACCTATTTCCGGACGGGACAGCAGGCATAAAAAAAGCAAAGCTTAAGCTTTGCTTTTTTTCGCTATGGAAACTTACGCTACAGCAGCAATTTGGCGTTGGCTATCTGCAAAAGCAATTGCATTGCGCCATAACGCTTCTACTTGAGACTGCATTGTATCGTCGGTTTCACCGTCGAAATGCGCATCTAATAAAGCAATGTGCATTTGAGATTTTAAGCAGTGCACCATTGGACGATGGCTTAACTCAGTTTGAGTTGCAACAACACCTAAATGATCATTTAAGTATTGAACCATGTTTTTCGGTGGAGCATTTAGATTAGTGTCGTGACTGTTCAGATAAGTCTGCAGCAGAGTGACATAATTTTTGAGCATCGGTAACCTCATTTTCAGGGTTCGATACTCGATACATAATATAATCGCGGTAACCAGTAATTACCTTGATGCTTCCAGATAAAATTTTATCCAGTTCTGTATCGCCAGTATCAACTATCAACGGGCGTCCATGCAAAGATTTAAGTTTAGTTTTAGTCGCTACGACTACAATGTTATCGCGACCTAGTTTGCGAATAAGCGCAGAGCTAAGTTGCTGATTACCTCGACCAAATAAATGACCTTGGCCACCAATAGGTGTAATCAATAGCTTTGTTTTTACGTGGCTTATTCTATTTATCAGCTCATCTGCGGTCAAATCCTCTTGGACGATTTGGTGATCTTTAACCAAATCTACTCCTAGAAGAGTATTAGGCAGTGATAACTCCTGCATAATAGCCGCAACAGTGGAGCCAGAACCGGCTATAAATTGTTCATCGGCCAACATTTCAATCACTTCAGCGGCAATGTCTTGCAATACCAAGTCTTCTGATTCAATTCCGCCTTGCTTAACCGCTTGTACATACCTCAGCTCATCGGGCACCATCATTTCGCCAAAACACTTCGCACGCACCCGCCCCTGGCGAAATGCTTGCTCATCAATATCCATCACATCAGCATTTTTTAAACTGAGCATTTCACCTTTAATCAGTTTCTCAATGACTAGGCCACTAGCTTTAGGTGTAACCCCATACACACCGGAATGAATCTTACAGCCCGCAGGAATGCCTAAACAGTTTACTTGCTCACCTACCGCCAACAATACGTCTCGTGCCGTACCATCGCCACCAGCAAACACCAACAAATCAACCTGTAGCTTGGCAATAGCCATAGCCGCTTGCTGGGTATCTGCGGCGCTGGTAGGCTCTGCTGCGTTATAAACCACTTGATAGGCGAAACCCAGCTGCTCACAGAGATGCTGGCCCATTTCTCCCGAAGCGGTATACACTTCAAAAGGTTCAGTTAAACGAGTAAGTTGTTGTAATGCTTGCTCTGCACGAAGATTTGCTTTTTTCTCAGCCCCTCTCGCGAGGGCTTGCTCAACCACACCATCTGAGCCTTTTAAAGCAACACTGCCGCCTACCCCAGCAATCGGATTTATAATTAAACCAAGCTTAATCACAGCACTTCCTCATAATCATGAACCAAGGTATGTTGACTTAAAGCGGTAATGAACTGCTCTGCTCTAGGAGGGAAACCTATTTTAAGATAGTGCTGATATTGCAACTCAACGGCTTGGGCAAAGCTATGTCTGTCACTTTGAAAGCCTGACAAATTATCCACACTCACTTGAAATAGCCTGTTTGCTGCCAGCGCAAAAGCATACTCAATAGCCTGTGGTTTAACTTCAACTTTCTCAAACTCTAATTGCTGACTCTGGTCTCTCCCGTCACCATTATACCAATAACCATAATCTTCAAGCTGTCTACGACCTTCACCAGCGATACACCAATGAGCAATTTCGTGTAATGCACTAGCGAAAAAGCCATGGGCAAATATTACTTGGTGCTGCACTAAATGCTGGCTTGCAGGCAAATAAATAGGCTCGTCCTCACCTGCTACCAACACCGTATTAAAATCAGTGAAAGTGCGATTAAACAAGAGTATTAGTTGCTCTACATCATCAAACATAAACAGTATATTCCATTAAAAAAGCTAAAAAAAAGCCCCTAAACACAAACATTTAAGGGCTTTAATCTAGCATGGTGTTTTAACGTAGAACTGGCGTTTCAGTACTAACAGCGCCATTTTGACCGCGCTGACGCAAGCAATGGTCCATCAACACTATCGCTAACATTGCTTCTGCGATAGGCACTGCACGAATTCCAACACAAGGATCGTGACGCCCTTTGGTCACCACCTCAACAGGTTTTCCATATTTATCAATGGTTTGCCCTGGCACTGTAATACTAGACGTTGGCTTTAATGCGATGTGGGCAACCACATCTTGACCAGAAGAAATACCACCAAGTACGCCGCCGGCGTGATTGGAGCTAAAGCCTTCAGGTGTCATTTCATCTCGGTGCTCACTGCCACGTTGATTAACCACCGCAAAACCATCACCAATCTCAACCGCTTTCACCGCATTAATGCCCATTAAAGCATGGGCGATATCGGCGTCTAAACGGTCAAATACCGGTTCACCTAAACCCACTGGCACTTGCTTAGCCACAATGCTTAAACGCGCACCAATTGAATCACCTTCTTTCTTAAGCGCTCGCATAAACTCATCAAGCTCTTCTAACTTACCTGCATCAGGGAAGAAGAAAGGGTTTTGCTCTATCTGGTCAAAATCGACAGTTTCAGCTTTAACCGGACCTAATTCACTAAGGTATCCGTGGATTTCTACACCGTGATGCTGCTTTAAGTACTCTTTAGCAATAACACCAGCCGCTACCCGCATGGCGGTTTCACGCGCCGAAGAACGGCCGCCGCCACGATAATCACGCGTGCCATACTTTTGATGATAGGTATAATCAGCATGACCAGGGCGGAACATGTCTTTAATGTTAGAGTAGTCTTTAGAGCGCTGGTCGGTGTTCTCAATCATTAAACCAATTGAAGTACCGGTAGTTCTACCCTCGAATACACCCGCTAAAATTTTCACTTGGTCTGGTTCACGACGCTGAGTGGTATAACGCGAGGTACCCGGTCTACGGCGATCCAAATCTTTTTGAATCATCTCTTCGGTGATTTCTAATCCCGGAGGACAACCATCAATGATACAACCCAGTGCCACACCATGGCTTTCACCAAAGGTGGTCACTCGAAAAAGTTGGCCTATGCTGTTTCCTGCCATCAACTCTATCCTTACTGTTTAAATAGCGAGCCACAAGCTAATAACTGCTCACGGCTAATAATAAATACCCCATGTCCACCGTTAGTAAACTCTATCCATGTAAATGGCACATCAGGGAACTGCTGTTGCATATGCACTTGGCTATTACCAATTTCTACTATTAATAAGCCTTGCGGATTTAAGTGCTCGGCTGCATCAGCCAAAATCTTTTTAGTTAACTCTAAACCGTCAGAGCCTGAGGCCAAACCTAACTCGGGTTCGTGCATAAACTCATCGGGTAAATTGCCCATATCTTCGGCATCAACATAGGGCGGATTACTTACAATTAAATCATAAGTTTGGCCTTTAAGTGCTGTTAAACCATCAGACAATATAGGTGTAACCTGCTGCTCTAAACCGTGCCCTTGAATGTTAATTTCGGCAACGGCTAGTGCATCTTCTGAAATATCTACCGCGTCAACTTCTGCATCCGGGAAAGCATAAGCACAACCAATAGCTATACAGCCACTGCCAGTGCATAAATCCAAAATTCGCGTAGGTTCTTGAGTTAACCACGGTGAAAACTGCGTTTCGATAAGCTCGGCAAAAGGAGAACGCGGCACTAACACGCGCTCGTCTACATAAAACTCTAAGCCAGCAAACCATGCTTTATTGGTTAAGTAGGCAACCGGTAAACGTTCTTGCACGCGTTTAACCACTAGCTCAACCAACAAACTACGCTCTTGACGAGTTAAACGTGCGTGCCTAACTTCTGGATCAACATCTAAGGGCAAATGTAAGCTGGGTAAAACAAGCTGTACAGCCTCATCCCACGCATTGTCTGTTCCATGACCATAGAAAACGCCTGAAGCATTAAATCGACTCACCGCCCAGCGGATCATATCTTGTATCGTATGTAACTCATCGATTGCTTCTTCGATAAATATCTTTTCCAATTTGGCCTCCAGATTAAGTACAATCACCCAATAAATGGCTTCAGGCACAACTGATAATAAAGATGAAAAAACCAACTGACGAAGATTTCGCTGCTTTCAAAGAAGCACTCAAAGGCGTTCGCCAGATAAAACAAGATAAAATAAGTCTTGAGCCCCCTCGAATCAAGCAAAAAAGCCAACAAAGGGAAAAACAACAACAAGCGGCGCTAAATAATAGTCAATTCTTCTTTTCAGATGAGTATCACCCCTTATTACCCAGCGAAGGGCCAATGCGTTGGCAAAGTGATAGCTGCGATCCCTACGAGCTAAAAAAGCTTCGCCGCGGTGATTACGATCCAGAGATTTTACTCGATTTGCATGGACTCACTCAAAAACAAGCTAAGCAAGAAATAGCAGCTTTAATTATAGAGTGTAAACAACAGCACTATCATGTTGCGTCTGTTATGCACGGTCATGGCCAACAAATACTAAAAACCAAAGTGCCACAATGGTTAGCTCAGCATCCGCAGGTTCTTGCTTTTCACCAAGCTCCCAAAGGGCATGGAGGATCAAGTGCCTTGCTGGTTTTAATAAACTCTCCAAACTAAAAAACCACTCCTGAGAGTGGTTTTTATTGCTTAAAAGCCGTTTTAGCTACGCTGCTTTATTCTTGAACTGATCAATTTGTTGATTCACTTCAGCCACTGTTTGCCGGTGTTTAGTGGTCTTGTATTTTGGTAGGGTTTCGAGTTTACCATTTTTGAATTCGTATGCTCCACGTCCTTCGATGTACAAACGTCCTTTAAAGAACGCCTTAACGTAACGAGCAATTTTTACCGGAGAATAGCGCGAAAATATTTTCATTCGATGTGTCCACTACAGTAATGACACAGCGATACTACAAGGACAGTTGCGCCATTTCTAAGAAAATCGGCGTAAATTAATGGAACCGCGAAGGAGATCTCAAAAGAACAAAAAACTGGGAACCTATGCAACAAAGCGCAATACACCAGTTTATACTAAATATTTAGTACAACTCACCAATTTAAGCTAAGGTTACTGGATGTTGCAAAGAGATAAAACTGTTTTCTTCGGCCACATTTACTTCGGCTACTGCTGCGGTGCTAAATAGCGGAGCACCAGCGTCAGCAACTAAACCTTCAACAATAAACCCAACCAAGGGTAAATGAGAGACCACCAGCAAGCTCCCGTTGGGAGACTCAAGCGCGAGCTCATTAATTAGAGCCACAACAGCCATTTCATCACCGGAAGGAGTAAGCTCTTTCAACTCGATAACTTGTGCGGCTTCGGGCAAGCTTTTCGCTAACCGCTGCCAGGTTTGCTGAGCGCGTAAGTAAGGGCTCACCAGTACATAATTCAATTGCTTTAGTTTGCTGGCTAAGTATCCGCCCATTTTGCCTACTTCGTTTAAGCCAGACTGATTTAATGCTCGCTCACTATCGCTGGCGGCAAACATTTCGGCTTCACCATGGCGCATGATAAATACTTGCATAAGGGGGCTCTTTTAATAATTAAGGTGTACAAAGCACTTAAGCTTACTAATTTTGGCAGCTAATTTAATTGATATGCCACAAAACATCCATCAGAGTTTGCAAGACCATCGCAAGCGACTGATAATCATAGTATCGCCCTAATCAAGGATATTTGCCTTGCATACCAGCCCCAATGATCCAAAACATTACCGAAACATTACATTAGACAATGGTCTCAAAGTATTGTTAGTCCAAGATGATACCGCACAAAAGTCAGCGGCATCGTTGGCGGTAAATATTGGACATTTTCATGACCCAGAAGGCCGTGAAGGGCTGGCTCACTTTTTAGAGCACATGTTGTTTTTAGGTACTGATTCTTACCCTTCTGCCGGCGAATACCAAAGTTTTATTACGCGTCATGGTGGCAGCAATAACGCGTGGACAGGCACTGAACATACTAATTACTATTTTGATATCGAAAACGATTGGTTTGATGAAGCCCTAGATCGCTTTAGTCAGTTTTTTATCTGCCCTTGCTTTAACCCCGAGCTAGTAGAAAGAGAACGCCAAGCGGTTGATTCCGAATATAAGCTAAAACTTAAAGACGACGTGCGTCGAATTTATCAGGTACATAAAGAAACCGTTAACCCTGCCCACCCTTTTAGCCAGTTTTCGGTGGGTAGTTTAGATACGCTAAGTGACAACAAAGACCAAACCATTCGTGACGATTTAATTGCCTTTTACCAACAGCACTATTCTGCTGATTTAATGACGCTAGCCGTATTAAGCCCTCAATCGCTAGATGACATAGAGAGCCATGTTATTGCGCTGTTTAAAGCGGTACCCAAAGTGGCAGTGTCTCGCCCCCCATTAGCACCTTTATATTTGCCAGAACATTTAGCCATAGAAACCCATATTCAACCGGTTAAAGAACTCAAAAAACTCACCTTATCTTTCGGCTTTGGTGACATGGATGCTCTGTATAAACAAAAACCCTTAACCTATATCGCCCACATTCTTGGCTATGAAGGTCCCGGTAGTTTAGTGGCTTTATTACGGCATGCGGGCTTGGTTAATTCAATGGCTGCTGGCGGAGGGGTAAACGGCAGTAACTTTAAAGATTTTTGCATCAGCTATTCATTAACCGATGAAGGTTTACACTGTATAGATCCGATAATTGACGCCACTTTTAGCTATATAAAGCTAATCCGCGAACAAGGGCTACAAGCTTGGCGCTATAGTGAAAAGCAGCAAGTATTTGAACGGGCTTTTTTGTATCAAGAAAAGTCTCGCGCCATTGACCTAGTCTCGCACTTGTCCATAAACCTACAGCACTATCCTGCAGAAGATGTTATCTATGGCGATTACGCCATGGAGCAATATGACCAAGTACTTATCGCCCAGTGTTTAAAGCAACTATTACCTGAAAAAATGCGGATTAATTTAGTCTCCCCGCAGGTAAAAGGTGACAAAATTGCGAAGTGGTACCACACCCCATACTCGGTCAAACCCATCGAAGCAGAGCGCCTAGCCCGTTGGCAACAACCAGCAGAAATAGAAAGCCTACACCTGCCTGCTAGCAACCCTTTTTTATCGTTTAATGCTTCTCCTTTGGTAGATACAGTAGACCAGGAAGTTGTGCCTAAAATGTTGTTTGATAAGCCCGGTTTTCGATTATGGTTTACCAACGAGCCCGAGTTTAAAGTGCCAAAAGGCCATTTATATGTATCGGTTGATTCCGCCTATGCGGTTGCCTCGGTGCGCAATATTGTCTGCACTCGCCTAATGGTAGAGCTGATGTTAGACCATTTAAGTGAGATGACTTACCAAGCAGAAATTGCTGGAATGTCTTATCAACTTTACGCTCACCAAGGCGGCTATACCCTGCATTTATCAGGCTTTAGTGATAAACAAATTTTGCTGCTCAAAATGATAATGAATAACCGCTTGTTTGGCCATTTTGAGCGGAAACGCTTTGGCATCATCAAGCAGCAACTGGCTAAACATTGGCAAAACCAGATGCAGGTTAAACCCATTTCACAACTGTTCAGCGAGTTAACGTCTTTGCTGCAACCTAATAATCCTCCACCATCAGAATTGTTAGACGCTTTAGACGATGTGCAATTGGAAGATCTGCCCGACTTTGTGAGCAAACTTTATCAGAATATCCATGTTGAGATGCTGGCCTATGGCAACTGGCCTGAACAAAAAATAGTAGAATTAGGCGAGTTTATTCAACAAGAAATATCGCCTAATACCAGTCCATCGAAAGAAACCCCGCGCAAGCTTATTAGTATTCGAGAACAAGGCACTCTGCTTTATGAAGTGGAATGCCAGCAAAGTGACTCAGCGTTAATGATTTATTATCAAAGCAGGGATTTAAGCCCCGAGAGCATTGCCTTGTTTACGCTTACTAATCACATTATGACCTCTAATTTTTTCAATGAGTTACGTACCAAGCAACAGCTGGGCTACATTGTGGGAACCGGTAACTTACCCTTGAATCGCCATCCTGGGATTATTTTTTATGTACAGTCGCCTCACGGGCAACCGCAAACCCTATTAGATGCTATTAACGACTTTTTGAATGAGTTCCCAGTACTGATGTTTGAGTTAAGTGATGCGCAATGGCAACAGAGCAAACAAGGTTTAATTGCCCAAATACTAGAGCGCGAGAGTAATATGCGCACCCGAGCTCAGCGCTTTTGGGTCAGTATTGGCAATAAAGATGCCGACTTTAATCAACGCCAACGCGCTGCCGAGTGCATAGATAAACTAGAACGTCATGACTTAGTGCGATTTATGATGAGCTTGAAGAGCAAGCAGCGAGATCGTGTAGTGGTGTATAACCATGGTGGTGAAGACTTAGACCAAGCGCCGCTGAACACCCATCATTTGGAAACGGGCCGCAATGTAACAAGCAGAGCAGAGTTTCAGCAACAATCAAAGTTATACAGTTACAACTAAGCCTTAAAGCGTGACTCATTGAAACCTTGGCTTCGCTTTACGTTAAGCTTTTGGTGAGTCCAAAGAAGTGGCATACACAGCGGGCCAAACAAAAAGCCAGCGATAGTCCAACGCCATCGTGGTAACGAGAATTTAATGGCTTCGATATAGAAGAACAAGCCAAAACAAACCGACAACAATAAAACGAAAAACATACAACTCGCTCTACAACAGAAATGGCTGGTGATTTTAGCAGAACACTGCCAAAGAATCTTAACCCAAGACAAACTAAATTGTCTTGGGTTTGTCATCGAAGATTTACAAATTAGCTGTAGTAGCTTTCGCCTGTATCAACCATTGCCACTAAAGCCTCACAGGGTTTAAAACGCTCTCCATGGCTACTTTCTAAGGCTTGCAACTCTTTTACTAAATTGGCAATCCCAATACTGTCCATTGCACGGAATGGTCCACCTAAGAATGGCGGAAAACCAATACCAAAAATAGCGCCTAAATCGCCGTCACGGGCACTGCGAATAACCCCTTCATCCAAGCATCGAGCAGCTTCATTAAGCATCATATAAACACAGCGTTTTGAAATTTTAGCGCCATCAATAGCACTCTTTGGCTTAATACCGAGTACTGAGTAGACTTTTTCATCCACTTGTTTGGCTTTCGCTTTTTTACCTTTACCATAGAGGTAAAAGCCGCGACCATTTTTCTTGCCTAAACGTTTATCGGCAATTAACTTGTCAAAGGCTTCCGGTGCTTTAAAACGCTCACCTAATTCAGCTTCCAAAATAGGCGCAATTTTAGACCCAACATCAATCCCCACTTCATCAAGTAAGGTCATTGGCCCAACAGGGAAACCATAATCAAGTAAGGTTTTATCCAAGTGTTCTATGCTCTGTCCTTCTAACAACAACATAGCCGCTTCATTCATGTATGGCGCCAAAATACGGTTCACATAAAAACCCGCCCCGTCTTTAACCACAATCGCCGTTTTACCCTGTTTGCGGGCAAACTGCACAGTATCAGCAATGGTTTGTTCATTAGTGCCAGCGTGCGGAATAATCTCAGCCAAAGGCATTTTTTCTACCGGACTAAAGTAATGTAAACCAATCACCTGCTCAGGGCGCTCTGCCTTCGCGGCAATTTGCGCAATAGGTAACGAGGAAGTATTACTAGCGAAAATAGTCTGCGGATTACAATTGCTTTCAATATCAGAAACCATTTGCTGCTTCAGCGATAGATCTTCAAACACCGCTTCTATAGCAATTTGAGTATTCTGCATACCCACAAAGTCAGTACCACCAGTAATATTGTTGATTTGCTGTTGCAGTTGAGCGTTGCTAATAAAACGGCGCTTACGCTTTTTATCTAACAACTTATAAGCATAATTAAGCCCACCTAGCACACCCTTTTCACTAATGTCTTTAATACGCACTTGCGCTTTGGCTTTAGTGGCAGATACAAAGGCTATGCCCGCCCCCATCAAGCCACCACCTAATACTGCAACCTGGCTAATTTTTTGTGGCTTAACGCCTTCAAACAAGCTTTCTTTTTTAAGCTCATTTGAAGCAAAAAACAAACCGCGTAAAGCTGCTGACTCTGAGCTTTTAACTAAGCCAGCAAAGCGCTTGGCTTCCTCTTCATAAGCTGCTGCCGAGCTCTTCTCAATACCCGCTTTAACACAAGCAATAATTTCTATGGGCGCAGGATAGTTACCACGCGTTTTGCCCAAGGTTTGTTTGGTCACCTGCGAAAACAGCACATTTCTTCCAACAGGGTTTCCCTCAAGTAGTTTAGAAACAATGCTTAAGTTCGGTTTTGGTTTACGTTTGGCTTTTCCTGCGTATTTTTTAGCGACGTCTAATAGCACACTGCTTGGCACCATTTCATCAACTAAGCCGCTTTTAAGCGCTTGTTTAGGGCGAAGCTGCTTGCCAGTGAGCATCATTTCTAAGGCTTTTTGCACACCAACTAGTTTAGGTAAACGCTGCGTACCGCCACCACCAGGTAACAAACCAAGTTGCACCTCTGGTAAACCTAGGCTGGTTTTATCATCAATACTACATACGCGGTAATCACAGGCTAACGCCACTTCTAGCCCACCACCTAAACAGGGACCATGAATAGCGGCAATCACCGGAAAAGGCAGTTTACTTAAGCGAGCAAACACTTTGTGACCATCTTGCGACAGTTTTTGTGCATCGGCGGCTGTTTCACAGCTGTCTAACATAGCTATATCGGCACCAGCGATAAATGAATCGGCTTTGCCGCTATAAACCACTAAACCGCTAAGTTGGGTTTGTTGCTCCAAGTCCGCCAAAATAGTGTCGAGCTCTGGGCCAAATTCTGCTTTTAAGGTGTTCATGGTTTCGCCATGCACATCAATTTTTAGCAAGGCAATATTATCTTCAGTGGTTAAGGTAAAAGTTTGCTGTTCCATTATTCAACCTCCAAAACCATTGCCGCACCTAACCCACCGGCCGCACAGGCAGTGGTTAAACCTAGTCCACCACCACGACGGCGTAATTCATTTAGCATTTGAGTAATCATTCGTGCTCCGGTTGCGGCAAAGGGGTGGCCGTAGGCAATAGAGCTGCCCATTACGTTAAATTTTTCCATATCAATCTCGCCCAAAGCTTTATCGCGACCGATTGATTTAGCAAACTCGTCACTGGCAAACATTTTTACATTAGCTAAGGTTTGCGCAGCAAAGGCTTCATGCATTTCAATGAGGTCTAAGTCTTGAAGGGTTATGCCCGCTCGGTCTAAAGCAATTGGCGTGGCGTGAGAAGGGCCCATTAACATGTCTTCCCATACATCGATTCCCGCAAAGGCATAGCTTTTTATGTAGCCTAAAATAGGTAAGCCTTGTTCTTTGGCTTTGTCTTCGCGCATCAGTAATACCGCTGCGGCGCCGTCAGTAAGTGGGGTGGCATTTGCCGCGGTTACCGAGCCATGTTTACGATCAAACACCGGTCTTAACTTGGCTAATTTCTCTTCGCTTGAATCACCACGCACATTGTTATCGCGGCTAATAGATGCTTTATAAGGTTCTGGGTAAGCGGTCATTACTTCATCATCTAACTTGCCTTCTTCCCATGCCTGATGAGCCAAGCGGTGAGAGCGGGCGGCTAGCTTATCTTGGTCTGCGCGTTTAATGCCATGGGTTTTCGCCATTTGCTCGGCGGTTTGGCCCATAGAGATGCCAGTAGAATATTCGGCGACCGCTGGCGGTACTGGGGCTAAATCTTTAATCCGCAGTTTCTTTATCACGTTCCAACGCTGCCCTGCTGTGCGTGCTTTTGATAACTCAAGTAGGCTGCGAGCAAGCTTTTTGCTTACCCCAATAGGCAGTACCGAGGAAGAATCTGCACCACCAGCAATACCACAATCAATGGTTCCCGCCATAATAGACTCGGCCACGTTTACGGCAGCTTGAAAGCTCGTTGCACAGGCCCGAGACACACTGTATGCATCGGTTGATGGATCCATAGGCGTGCCCAATACAATTTCACGGGCAATATTTGGCGCGGCCGGCATTTGCACCACTTGGCCAAACACTAACTGTTGAATCTCTTTAACGTCTAAGTCGACACGCTTAATCAACTCATTCACTACCATTTTGCCTAAATCTACAGCAGGCACATCTTGGTAGGCGGTTGACTGTCGAGCAAATGGAGTACGCAGGCCAGCAACCACTGCTATTCGTGAGCCATTGGCGGTTTGTAAAGATTGTTGTTGGTGGTGCATTCAAATTATCCTTAACCAGTTAAGAGGTCTGACCTCATGATTTATATATTAACCATTTCTTCACAAAATTCAAACAAGTGATTAAAACTGCAATTAAGCCGTCAAATTTAAAGGAAAATTTTGAGCCATTCGCCAGAGTGTTTTATCATCCCCCAGCGATGAACAATTCAAGGGAAAAAATGAGCAATAACACTTTATCGGCCATTAAAGACTATCTTAATCAAAGCATTGTTGGCCAAACAGAATTTATTGATCAATTACTTATCGCTTTGTTAGCTGATGGGCACATACTTGTAGAAGGCCCTCCAGGTTTAGCAAAAACCCGCGCAGTTAAAGCGCTATCAGAATGTATAGAAGGTGACTTTCATCGAGTCCAGTTTACGCCCGACTTGCTGCCAGCAGATTTAACCGGTACCGATGTATTCCACCCAGAAACGGCCAGTTTCAGTTTCCAAAAAGGGCCTATCTTTCATAACTTGGTATTGGCTGATGAAATTAACCGTGCCCCCGCCAAGGTTCAATCGGCCTTGTTAGAAGCCATGGCTGAGCAGCAAATCACCGTAGGTAGCAGCAGTTATGCACTGCCTAAGCTATTCATGGTAATGGCAACCCAAAACCCGATTGAACAAGAAGGGACTTACCCTTTACCTGAAGCCCAGCTTGACCGTTTTATGTTTAAATTGTGCTTGAACTACCCTGATGCCGAAAACGAATTAAAGATCTTAGAACTCACTGAGCGTGAAGCCAAGCAAGTACACTTACGCCAGCCAGAGCCACTCACTCAACAAAAATTATTTGCCTTGCGCCGCGCCATTATGGAAGTACATATTGCGCCGCAGCTTAATCAATACATTGTTGATCTAGTCGTTGCCACTCGTGAGCCTGAGCGCTACACCGATGAGTTTAGCCAATGGTTAGAGTTTGGAGCCAGCCCACGAGCCAGTATTTCTTTGGCCCGTGCCGCTCGCGCAAAAGCCTGGTTAGAAGGTAGGGACTTTGTTAGCCCAGAAGATATTCAGCAACTTGCCTACCCGGTATTGCGCCACCGCTTGCTACTTAGCTACCAAGCCCAAGCCAAAGGCATTCAAGCCGACGCGGTTATTCAGCGCTTAATTGAGTTGGTTGCATTTGCCTAATGGATACCATTACGCGGCAGTCGCCAGTTAGTGTAGATATAGAGCAGCTTATTGAAGCGCGTGCCATTCATTTGCAAATGCCGCCTTGGCGCAATGTATCTAGCAGTCGCCATGGCAATCGCTTAAGTAAAGTACGTGGTCGTGGCATGGAGTTTGATGAAGTGCGCCATTACCAACCCGGTGACGACATTCGCTGTATTGATTGGCGAGTCACTGCGCGCACAGGTAAAACTCATACCAAGCTGTTTAGAGAAGACCGAGAGCACCCGGTATTTATCTTTCTCGACTTATCTCACTCCATGTATTTTGGCAGTGGCGAGAAGCTTAAATCTGTGTTTGCCAGTGAGCTGGCCGCTTGTTTAGGTTGGAATGCCCAGCAGCTTGGCGAACGGGTCGCGTTAATGCTTCATCTAGGTGAGCATAGCCATAACGAAAAACCGGCAGCGAGCAGAACCCATTGGTTAGCCCAGCTACAAACCATTGTTGAGCAACATAACCAACAGTTTTCAGCCTTAAACAGTAGCCAAATCATTCAAAGCTCGCCAAACGCTAGCTTAGAAACCTTGTGCCAACTAGTAAAAACCGGTTATCAGGTACATTTAATCAGTGATTTCTATCATTTTGATAAAGCCTCTGCGTTGCACTTACAGCGCTTATCTAGCCACAATCAAGTATTTGCTTGGCAAATAAGCGACCCCTTAGAACAGCAGCTACCTCGCTCCTCTAGTGCTCAGCAGCTGCAAGTAAGTAATGGCAAGCAAGAAGGCTATTTGCAACCCGACAACAAAACGTTTCGCCAGCAATTTATGCGCTTAGCGAAGCAGCGTCAGCAATCCATAGATGTCATGCTCCAACAAGCTCGCATTCCTCATCAACATTTTTCCACAGCTTTCGAGTGGCAGGACTATGCCTGAGCAATCAAACCCCTTAGCCCAGTTAAAAGACATTATTTTACCCAGTAACTTTGAAACAGCCTTACCCGCTGTAGGTTGGTGGGTGCTCGCGGTAGCATTAGTATTGTTACTGGCACTAAGCCTATTTGCTGCTTGGCGTTACCAACAGTTGTGTAAGCCGCGCCAAGAAGCCCTACAAGCACTAAAACAACAGCCAATGAACTTAGCCGACACCAATCAGCTAATGAAGCGCTTAGCCTTAAGTTATTACCCGCGCCAACAAGTCGCCTCTTTGAGTGGCAAGGCTTGGCTCAGCTTTTTAGACAGCACTTACAGCGGGAAACAACATGCATTCATTGAATTACAAAGCCAATGGCAGCAACAACTCTATGCCGCCGATGCGCCCGCATTAGATGAAGATATAGCCAAACTGTGCAAAAAGTGGATCAAACAGTTACGCCCACCACTTACCGCAGCTTCACTATTTGGCCTTCACACTCCAAGCCCAATAACATCAAAAACAGGAGGCCGGCATGTTTGAGTTTATTTGGCCTTATGTATTTGTTGCCCTGCCGCTGCTTTGGTTAGTAGAGCGTTTTAGTGGCTCCCAACAAGAACAACAAAACGAGCAACTGCTTAATACCAGCTTACCCTTTACCCAACAACAAGCCGTATTAGAGAAAACCAACAGCCCGCTAAAACAAGGCTTGAAATGGCTAGTTTGGCTACTTTGTTTAGTGGCGTTTGCTCGCCCTGTTTGGCTCGACGACCAAGTGCAAGGCATTAACGAGCAAGGGCGCGATTTACTGTTATCCGTCGATATGTCGGGCAGTATGCAAATTAAAGACATGCAACTTAATGACGAAGCGGTAGATCGTTTAACCGCCTTAAAAGTATTGCTCAAAGGGTTTATTGACCAACGCCGAGGTGATCGCGTAGGCATGATATTGTTTGCCGACCACGCCTACCTCTCTTCACCTTTAAGTTTTGACATGGACTCCTTGTTAATTCAGGTGGATGAATTAGTGCATGGTTTGGTGGGTGACAGAACAGCGATTGGTGAAGGCATTGGCCTTGGCATAAAACAATTAATGAACCACCCTGCCGAGCAGCGCATACTCATTTTGCTTACCGACGGGCAAAACACCTCTGGCACAGTAGACCCAATGCAAGCGGCCGAGATGGCAGCAAAAAACCAAGTCGTGATTTACACCATTGGGGTCGGCGCTGATGAGCTGCTGCAACAAACTTTGTTTGGTACACGCAAAGTCAATCCTTCACATGATTTAGACGAGGAGTCACTGCAAAAAATCGCGGATATGACCGGCGGCCAGTATTATCGGGCGCGCAGCACCGATGAGCTAGCCCAGATTTATGAAGAAATTAACGCACTCAACCCTATCTCTGAAGCAGAGCAATACTATCGCCCGCAATATGAACTGTATTATTGGCCACTGGCTCTAGCGGCTTTAGTGTTGTTAATTAGCCTGGCAGCTCCGCTCATTAGCCAGCGGTTCAGCGCTACAAAGGAGGTTCAATAATGCAAGATATCAGTTTATTGCGTCCCGAGTGGTTATTGCTGAGCCCGCTATTACTGCTGCTATTGTTTAAAAAGCATCGCCGAGAACAATCTGCTTGGAGCCAATTGCTCAGTCCAAACATTGCCAAGTATTTAGTGAGCTCGCCCAAACAACACAAGCATTCACAATGGCCGCTTGCAGCCTTGTTTGCATTAATTCTATTCGCCTTAAGTGGGCCCAGCATTGTCAGTGATAATGTGCCCCTGTACCGCGAGGGAAGTGCCCGCGTTTTAATCATGGACATGTCTTACTCTATGCGTGCTCGCGATGTAAAACCCGACCGCGTAGAGCTGGCTAAATACAAGGCGCTGGATTTACTTAAACAATGGCGCGATGGTGAAACAGCATTAATTGCCTTTGCCGGAGATGCATTTGTACTCAGCCCCTTAAGCAGTGATACCAATACATTGGCTAATTTAGTACCGCATTTAAAACCAGAGTTAATGCCAGCTCATGGATCGGCGCTTAATCTAGCCATAGAACAAGCCGCTCAGCTAGTTAAACAAGCGGGTTATGCCAAAGGCGATGTAATAGTTATCGGTGATGGCATCAACCAACAACAAATGGACTTAAGCCTCGCCAGCTTGCAAGACAATAATTTGCGGTTTTCGATGCTAGCCCTTGGCACTGAAGAAGGCGCGCCAATCCCGCTTGAAGACGGCAGTATGCTTAAAGATCAATACGGCAGCATTGTTATTCCAAAGTTACAAGCCGAGTTCTTTTTGCCGCTCTGCCAATCAACTGGCGGTATTTGTCAGCTCATTTCAGCCGATAATAGCGACATTGAAAAACTGGCCTCTTTACGCAGCCGTAAAGCAGATAATGAGCAACAAAGTGCCCAACAAGGGCAAATACGCAAAGACGTCGGTTACTTCTTACTACCCCTCATTTTATTGCTTTTGCTTAACAGCGTTCGCCGCGCCGATTTATTGATTGTTTGCTTAACCGTAACCAGCTTCATTTCTATACAACCCGCTAGTGCCGCTGACATTTGGAAAAACCAAGCACAACAGGCCCAACAGGCTTTTGAACAAGAACAATTTAAAGACGCTGCTGAGTTATTTACCGATCCCAATTGGCAAGCATCGGCACACTATAAAGCCGGCGAATATCAACAGGCTCAGCAACTTTTTGCCCAAGATGACAGTGCTGAAGGTTGGTACAATCAAGGAAATGCCTTAAGTCAGTTAGAAAAATACCCCGAAGCTATTTCAGCCTACGAGCAAGCTCTACAACGAAACCCCGAGCTAGAAGCTGCAGCGCACAATAAATCAGTAATAGAACAACTGTTGGAGCAACAGCAAAACCAACAGCAACAATCTCAACAATCATCAGATGATTCTGAGCAACAAGACTCTAACGACCAGCAGGAACAGCAATCAGAGCAAGGTGAAGGTGAGCAATCTCCGCCAGAATCAGAAGAACAACAGGCGAGTGAGCAAGAGTCGGAGCAGCAAGCGGGCGAAGATGAACAACAGCAAGCTCAAGCCGAAGAACCTAGTGAGTCCCAAGAAGATGCCGAACAGCAACAAGCGACTCAAGCAGGCTCGCCAGAAGATCTCAATCAAGACGAATTACAGCAGTGGCTAGAAAACTTGCCCAACGACCCGAGCTTACTGTTGCGAAATAAAATGTATCTCGAGTATCAAAAACGTCGCCGTCAAGCCAGCAATCAGGAGAATTGGTAAGTGAAAGCGCTCAGCCTATTGTTTATTCTTTTACTTAGCCTAAATAGCTACGCCACCACCGAAGTTACCGCTACAGTTAGCCAAAACCCAGTCGCGGTTAATCAAGCCTTTACCTTAGAAATTGTGGCTAACGATACCTTACCAGCCAGCGAATTCGATTCCTCGGTGCTGTTAAGGCAAAAATTTGTAGTGGGCGGCACGTCAACTAGTCGCCAGCACTCAAGCATTAACGGCGTATCGTCTACTCAAACTCGTTGGACAACCACCTTATTAGTGAGAGACGAAGGGACCTATCTTATCCCTTCCTTTAACATTGGTGGTGAGCAAACTATTCCTATTCAGCTGCAAGCCAAAGTAATAGAAGCCATTGAACCGAGTAAAGATCAGGTTCGAATGGAAGTAAGCTTAGACAACGCTGAAGTTTACATTGGTCAGCCAGTGCGCTTTACCGCCAAAATTTGGGTCGCCAATAGCCTCGATCAGGCCAACATTATTGCGCCAAGCATGTTAGGAGCAAAAATAGAAAAACTGGGTGACGATAAACAAGATTTAGAGGTAATAGACGGTAAGCGCTACCGCACGCTAATTCGACAATGGCTGATTACGCCAGAAAAAGCCGGTCAGTTTGAAGTAAGAGGCCCACGTTTGAGTGGACTGGCTAATGATATTAATCGCCGAGCCCGCCCGGTAGACATTGCCGCGCAAACTTTGTCATTAGAAGTAAAAGCCCCACCAGCAGATTTCCCTGGAACTTGGCTACCCTCTACTGATTTGCTGCTATACGAAGAAGTACAACCCCTGCAAAGTGACTACGAACAAGGCCAAGCCTTTACCCGAATTATCAACTTAACTGTGGCAGGCATTACCGAAGACCAATTGCCCGACATCACACTCGACTACGGTGATGACTTTCGCGTATACCCTGAAGCCTATCAAGACCGTACCATTGTAAAAGACGGTATTGTTTTCGCTCAACGCAGCTTGAATGTAGCGCTTATTCCGGTAAACCCTGGTGAAATCACCCTACCCGGCTGGTCATTGGCATGGTGGGATTTAGGCAAAGATGCACAAGCTTTAGCGAAAGTCGCAGAGCGCACTATCACTGTGGTGCCTGCGCCTGTTAACCAACAATTGGCGCCGATTCAAACAAACCTAGCTGCGCAAGCCATTACCGTAACGGAGCCTGCGACTTCCTTATGGACATGGTTTTTTGCAATAGCGTGGTTAATCACTCTTGCGCTATTAATCGCAATTTTCACCCGTATACAAAAGCAAAAAACTAATGTTCATTCACCGGTAAACACTGATTTCCCACCCGCAGTGGATGATAACTGGCAACAATTTGCTGATGCCTGTAAACAGCAACAAGGCAAACAAGCTGAACAAGCGCTGCAAAAATGGTTGGCTCAACAAGCTCCTTCAAAGCAGTTTGCTTCACTACTACGGATTCTTAGCAAGTCTAATTGGGGTGGAGAGCAAGAGCAGAGATTGAATTTAGCAGATTTTTATCAGCGTTGTGCTGCACTAAAAAGCACCTTGGCAAAAATAAAAGAGCAAGAACAGCCAGCGCTATCCTCACTCAATCCATAAGCTTAGCGGTTTAAGCCTAGTTGAAAGATTAGGCTTTCTGCTTGGCAAGCAAATGTGAAAGAAGCGGCCAGCTTAAAGCCGCCTTCAACTGCACTAATCTCACTGCTAATCTCACAAGGATCAGATTCAGCTTTGCGGGCTTTCTCAACTAAATTGCTTAGGCGCGTTTCAGCTTGCTGTTGCTCGGTAAATAACTCTTCGACTACTGCGGTAAGTTCTTCGCCATCGATCACAGCGCCAACATCAACACAACAACAAGTTTCAGATTCTTCTAACTTGGTTTTCATCTATTTTCCTTTAATTTACAACAGGCCTTAGTTATAACTCTTCAATCTAAACCAAGGCGAAATCAGGTGTATAGTGTGTAACATAGACCAAAGCAGGTCTCTTTGATGCGTATCATAACAGATTAGCCTAATGCCTTTTATCTAGGAATTTACATGGTTGTTGATTTTTTTCGAAAGAAAAACCAAACCGACTCGGTCATGTCGGATATGGAAGCAAAACAAAAACGTTACGAAGCCTTAGTTCAGGCTTACAACCGGGATGTTTATCGTTACGCCTATTGGCTAGTAAAGGATAAACATATTGCCGAAGACATAGTTCAGGAGACGTTCCTTAGAGCTTGGCGTTCACTCGACAGCCTTAAAGATGAAAAGGCCGCTAAAGCATGGTTAATAACCATTCTAAGGCGTGAGAATGCTCGCCGCTTCGAGCGTAAGCAGTTTAACTTGGTAGATATCGAAGACCATTCTGTTGCTGATGTGAATGCCACATCAACCGAGCAGCAAATCGAGAATGAATGGTTACGCCGCCAAATAGATAAGCTCGCTCCCGAGTACAAAGAACCTTTGCTCCTACAAGTAATTGGTGGATTTAGTGGGGACGAAATAGCCGACATGTTAGAACTCAATAAAAATACAGTGATGACTCGGCTATTTAGAGCACGTAACCAGCTAAAAGAAGCCCTAGAAGATGACCAGAATCGAGGACAAAGTAATGGATGAGCTAGAGTTTCGCCGCCAGTTGTATACCAATCCTCGTGAGCGTAGTGATGCGCTCATAGAGGAAGCAACTAGGACGCCGAAAAACAAAAAACTGTTCGACGACATGCAACAATTTGAATGCAAATTAGAACAAGCACTAAACGTTGAGGTTCCAGACGCCCTAGCCGAGCGTTTAATATTGAGCCAAAGCTTTGATGATTCGCAAGTGCAATATCGTCGAAAAACACGCGTGCACATTGCTATGGCCGCCTCAATCGCTTTTGTTATCGGGCTAAGTTTTAGCTTGGTAAATTGGCAAGTGCCTGCTGGCTATGATGATATGGGGCAAGTTGCTTTGCAGCATGTCTACCATGAAATGCCTTATACCAGCGGTGTTGATGAGCAACCAAGCTTACAAACCATTAACGCCAAGTTGGCGCGTTACGGGGCAAGTTTTGATGAGTTGCCAGGTGATGTAGTGTATGTGAATCATTGTGCCTACGCTGGCAGCCCAGCGTTTCATATGATTATGAAAGGTAAAATGGGTTCAAATGTTAATGTATTTGTAGTGCCTAAAACTACTGAACTACAAGCAGTACAAAGCTTTGCCGACAAGAAAATGCACGGCATGGTTGGCAGCTTATCTCATGCCAGTTTAGTTGTGGTGGGTGAGCGTAATGAACCGATTGAGAAAACCTTGGCGTTTTTAACCGCAGATCTCAACCAAGCGATTTAAGTGTTAACATCTACAACGCCACCTGATCCTTCAGGTGGCGTTGATTATTTTTAAAGCGAACAGCTAAGTCTTTCAATTCATTACTTGATTAATCTCTATCCTCCCTTATATTGCTCTACGACTAAAGATTAAACACTTGTTTAACTTTTGTGCAGCAGCTCCAACTTTTGAAATAAACCGTTAACAGCACCTTAACATTTGAGCGATTTGCTTTTAATCTGGTCAGAGGTCTAATCAAGACTTCGAATGATAATAAACTCCACCCGTATTAGAGAGGGAACGATGAAAATAAGGAAATTGCCACTCGCGCTACTTGCCGCGTCAGCTACACTCACTGCCGGCCATGTAAACGCTGCAGGTTTTCAATTGGTAGAACACTCTGCTACGGGACTTGGCCGTTCATTTGCTGGTGAAGCCGCTATTGCTGACAATGCTTCGGTAATGGCACGTAACCCTGCCGCCATGTCTATGTTTGATACCATCGCGGTGTCAGGCGCATTAACCTATATTTCTCCTGACGTTTACGTAAAAGGTAATACAGGCGTAGACGAAATAGATAAAGCCCTAACCAACGATGATGTAGTTCCTGGTGCAGCTGTGCCAGCGGGTTATTTTATTCAACCACTAAGTGACAAGTGGGCTTGGGGTGTAGGTATGTTTACAAACTTTGGTTTGTCTACAGATTACCCTGCGGATTACGCAGCAGGCGCTTTAGCCGGTCAGACTGAGCTTATTACGCTAAATCTAAACCCGAATGTATCATATAGAATCAATCAGCAATTTAGTGTTGGTGCTGGCGTAAATGCGGTTTACGGAACAGCCAAATTAGTCCGTAACTTTGGCACTGGAGGCCCATTTCCAGCAGGCGGTACAGCAGCGTCACTAGAAGGTGATGGTTGGGGCTTTGGTTGGAACATCGGCGGTATGTGGGAAGTAAATGAAGATCACCGCTTTGGCATGAGTTACCGCTCTAAAGTTGATTTGAAATTTAAAGGCGACTACCACTCAGACATTCCTTCTGGATTAAGTGATAACCCATACGGTACTAGTGGTGACACTATTCCTGGTGAGTTAACCCTAAATTTACCTGATATTTTTGAAGTATCTGGCTACAACCGCTTAAACGACTCTGTCGCGGTTCACTATAGCTATGTATGGACAGGTTGGAGCACCTTCCAAGAGATAGATGCTACCTCTGAAGGCATTGGCAGTGTCTTGAATAAACAAGAGCAGTTTAGTGATTCTTACCGTGTATCCTTTGGCGGTACCTGGTATCTAAATCAAGCTTGGGAACTACGTGCTGGTATGGCCTTTGACCAAAGCCCATCACGCACCCACAAAACCATTAGTATTCCAGATAACGACCGTTACAACTACGGCGTTGGCTTTACTTATCACCTAAGCGATAAAGGCAGTATTGATACCGGCTTTACTTACATTCAAGGTAAAGAAGGCGGCTTTAACGAAGAAGGCGTTGAGTTTGTATCGAAAGGCGATGCCTACATCGCTGCAATTCAATATAACCATAGCTTTTAACGCTGATAGCAACCGGCCTAGCGCCGGTTGCTATTTCTCTAACTTGACCAAGCCGACACTATCACCCACTCTTCAGTGAGCAAGCATTTTACTGAGGGACGCCATGGCTAATACCAAAACACCATTTACGATTAGCGACTTAGCTAAAGAATTTTCCATCAGTACCCGCAGCATTCGCTTTTATGAAGACCAAGGTTTGATTCAACCATTAAGGGTGGGAACTAAACGCCTTTACAGCAAACACGACAAATTGCGCCTCAAGCTCACCCTGCGTGGCAAACGTTTAGGTTTTTCCTTAACCGAAATAAAAGAGTTATTTGATTTGTACGACGCCAAACTCACTAACACAGATGAGGTTTTTGACTTAATCGATAATATAAAATTAAAAAAACAGAGTTTGTTGCAGCAGTTAGAAGATATTCAAGTGGTATTAATGGAGCTAAAATCGGCAGAGCGCCGCTGTAACGACGCCCTTAACGATCTTTCAAACAAACACTAAGCTTCGCCAGCATTGCCTTGAATAAAGTGTTTACGGCATAATGAAACGTAACGATCATTGCCACCTATTTCAATTTGTTGCCCTTCGCTAACCACTTGCCCGTGTTGATCAATACGCGCATTAAAGTGCCCTTTATTGCCACACCAGCAAATAGTTTTAAGCTCTTCTAGCTTGTCAGCCAAACACAGTAAGTGATAAGCACCTTCAAACAACTCGCCCATAAAATCAGTTTTAAGGCCATAAACCATCACTGGAATATTTAACTCATCGACAATTTTTGCCAATTGATACACCTGCTCGCGGCTTAAAAACTGACCTTCATCTACGATCACTACGTCTTGTTTAGTCTGTTGCTGCTTTTGCTGCAATAGCTCAAACAAGTTTTGCTGTTTACAAAAGGTTTCAGCTTCTAGCGATAACCCTACCCGCGCTTTAATAATCCCTATTCCGTCACGAGTATCCATAGCAGGTATAAGCGCTAAAGGGTTCATGCCGCGCTCTTGGTAATTAAAGTGAGCTTGAATCAATTGGGTGGATTTACCCGAATTCATAGCGGCATATTTAAAGTGTAGTGAAGCCATTTACTGCGATTGTCCCGACTTGTTAGCTATTTACAGCGATTACAGATGTTTGTTGGCGATGGTACAAAGCCGCGCTAATAATCGCAAATAATAGTAAGCCAATAGCTAACGCTGCGATCACACTTCCACTCATCCCCATCACCAAATAACTAGCGATGCTAATAAAGGCTACCAATAAAGCATAAGGTAGCTGCGTGGCTACGTGGTCAATATGATGACAAGCCGCACCAGTAGAAGACAAAATAGTCGTGTCGGAAATAGGCGAACAATGGTCACCAAATACCGCTCCCGCTAACACTGCCGACAACATAGGTAAAATTAAGCTCACTTCGCTGGCTACTGCCATATCTGCTGCAATAGGTAGCATGATACCAAAGGTACCCCAACTGGTGCCTGTGGCAAAGGCCATTACGCCAGCTAATACAAAAATAAGCACTGGTAACATTGCTGGGTTAATTGCACCGTCTAATTTAGCGGCCAAGTATTTACCCGTTTCCATATCACCAATAACACCACTAATAGACCAAGCAAATAGCAGAATAATAATTGCCGGGCTCATTGCTTTTAAACCTAACCAAATAGCATTTGATAACTGTGTAAGGCTAAGTTGTTGCTTTAATGCGAAACCAATAGTAACCAACAAACCTACTATGCCACCCGTTACCAAAGACAAGGTGACATCAGTATTTTCCAATGCTGCCAACAAACCAAAAGCTTGGCCATCTTCAATAGCATTCGCACCAGTAACAACAAAGCTTGCGAAAGTAACCGCAGTGAGTAGCACAATTGGCAGCACCAAACCTAAAGGTGAGCCATTTTCCGCCTGGAAGTCATGATTAACACTGCCCGCTGGAATCCCCTTGGTTTTATCAAACAATTCGCCATCTGACGCTGCTTTTTCGTGTTGCGTCATTGGGCCAATGTTTAGATTAAAATAAGCGACCGTTAGTGCCATTAACAAAGCAAAAATGGCGTAGAAGTTAAGTGGAATCATTGCGGCGAAGGCTGCTAATGGGCTGATGTCGGTAATTCCGTGTGTCACCAAAATACCGCCAATTAAGGCAATAATATAAGCACCCCAGCTAGATAAAGGCATAAGTACACACATGGGTGCGGCGGTCGAATCGAGCAGGTAAGCTAGTTTTGCTCGAGACACACCAGCTTGATCTGTCAGCGGGCGCGCTACACTGCCCACAGCAAGACTATGGAAATAATCATCTACAAACACCACAAAGCTTAAGAGTGCCGTAGTAACCGTTGCGTGGCGCTTAGTTTTAATGCGCTTTTGTGCCCAATGAGCAAAAGCAGATGTAGCCCCGGTTGCTGTCATTAAACTGGTCATACCGCCTAATAGCAGTAAGAAAAGAATGATTTGTAGATTCCATAGGTTTAGTCCGTCGTCCCACACCAGGCCGCTAGCCAGTTCGGTAAGATAAACCGCGCTAGCCCCAAAGGAAAAATTACTTAACAACAATGCACCGGTTAAAATACCGCAGCTTAACGCCACAACCACGCGGCGAGTAGCTAGTGCCACTAAAAGGGCTATAACTGGGGGTAAGATAGACAATATGGAATCTGTATATGAAATAGTTTGCATGTTTTCTCTGTTATTGTTGTTTAGAGAGCAAACTGAGTGATAGCCATACTTTGAACGTATGCACCCTGTAGCTCTCCATAGTGTGTACTATGACAATGCAGCATTTATTAAACACTGCACCAGTAACAAGTTTAGATGGTACTTGTTACTTCGGCGCGGGCCCCTTTCGTACAGAATCATTGGCATCACCCCATTCCACACTACTTTTGACCAGCGCTCCTCTACAATTTAGCGTTAGTAGCTGGATTATACCCACAAAAGCAGAGCTTTCAACCCATTGAGTTGATTTCGTATTAATCGAAAATTAAATATCAATTCAGTTATTTACTGTGACTTAATTGACAAGGCTTAATAAGTAATTAGAATTTAAATGTTGATTGATTAAAACTTAATAAAATATAACAGGATTAACATGAGCGATTTCATCAAGGTATTTCTAAACGCAAGAAGTCTTAAAGCCGCTACAAAAGAATTATCGATAGAACAGCTAGAAGAAAGCTTTAATAAATTAAAAGTCATTCTAGATGAGCGTTACACTCTAAAAGCTGAAGAAGATAAACTACAGCGAGAAAAACGCGAAAAGTTAGAAAAATATAAAACTTTGCTTGAGCAAGATGGAATCGACCCAAGCGAACTCTTATCAATTATTGAAGATACTCCTGTTAAAGAGCGTAAAAAACGTGAGCCTCTTCCAGCTAAATACAAGTTTGTTGATGAAAATGGCGAAGATAAAACCTGGACTGGTCAAGGAAGAACACCCTCACCAATTCAGCGTGCCATAAAAAATGAAGGAAAATCTAAAGAAGACTTCCTTATTTAATTAGCATTACGCATAAAAAAAGGAGCCTAGCGGCTCCTTTTTTTATCATTATGTATTATTAAGATGCAAATCCATTGGGATTGCCTTGTTGCCATCGCCAAGAGTCCTCGGCCATATCATCTAAATTTAATTCAGCTTGCCAGTTTAATTCTTGTTTAGCCAAACTTGGGTCAGAATAACAAGCGGCGATGTCACCCGGCCTACGAGGTGATATTTGATAAGCAATCGTTTTCCCAGACACCTTCTCAAACGCTTTAAGCATTTCTAGTACACTGTAACCTTGGCCGGTACCTAGGTTATAGGTTACTAGTCCCGCTTTTGCATCCAATTTAGCTAAGGCTTTTAAGTGACCTTTGGCTAAATCAACAACGTGGATATAATCGCGTACACCAGTGCCATCAACAGTATTGTAATCATCGCCGAACACGCTAAGTTGAGCCAAACGTCCTACTGCAACTTGAGTAATATAAGGTATCAAGTTATTAGGAATACCATTTGGATCTTCGCCAATTAACCCAGATTTATGTGCCCCTACCGGATTAAAATAACGTAGCAGAGCGATATTCCATTCGTTATCTGACTTATATAAATCGCCAAGCATTTCTTCAACAATAAGTTTTGAACGACCATAAGGGTTGGTCGCACCAGTAGGAAAGCTTTCTACAATCGGTACAGTATGAGGGTCACCGTATACCGTTGCCGAAGAACTAAACACTAAATTTTTTACGCCATGCTCAGCCATTACTTCACAAAGCACTAAAGTACCCGCAACGTTATTCTGATAATAGTGTAAAGGGATAGTCGTAGATTCACCCACCGCTTTTAAACCAGCAAAGTGAATAACCGACGTGAAGCTATGTTTTGAAAACACTTCAACCAAGGCATTTTTATCGCGAATATCAGCCTGATAAAAAATTGGCCTTCTTTGACAAATTTGTTCAACTCTATCAATAGAAACAGGGTGTGAATTACAAAGATTATCGACAATAACAACATCTTCGCCTTGCGCTAATAATTCTACAACAGTGTGGCTACCAATATACCCGGCTCCACCAGTGACCAAAATCGCCATAACAATCCTTAATTAAGTAAAATAAACATCACCACTCAATAGCGGGAGTTTTATTCTATTCCGATATATTTGTGGGTTTGCAAAGACAAACGCCAGTTATTTTTAATACAAGCTTCAATACACAACTCTGTGGCTCGAGGTTGTTGGCTAATAGGCTGTAAACAGACTAATGCGTGATGCTCTTCTGGCAAACGAGCCAATAGCTCGTTTAAATTCTCTAGATCGCGTTCACGTGCAACAGGATGCTTTATTTCATTCGCCCTTTGTAGAGCTTCAATCAAAATTTCTTTTTCGCCTTTCATCGCCACTTTAGGTGAAACGGTTACCCACGTTTTTCCATTTGCTTTAACGGGATAAGTACCACTAGTTTCTATTTGTACCGATTTCCCGTGACTAATTAATGCGCTAGTAAGCGGTTCTAAATCATAAATGCACGGTTCACCGCCAGTTATAACGATATGTGTACCACTGTACTGAGTTAATACTTTCAGTAGCTGCTCTACACTATAGCCAGCCCAACGCGCAGTATCACCACTCACCCCGATAATTTGCTCTACCTGAACCTTATCCGCAGCCAACACCTCCCAAGTATGTTTAGTATCGCACCAAGAACAACCAACGTCGCAGCCTTGCAAACGAATAAAAACAGCAGGCACCCCAGTGTGAAAGCCTTCACCTTGTATCGTTTCAAAAATTTCATTAATCGGTAAAGTGGGCTGTGGCATTTGTATCCTAAATCATAATAAGCGAAAATCGACATCAGTATTAGAACATATTTTAAAGAGCAAAAAATGAAAGAAAAGGCCGTCGTTATATATTCAGGTGGTATGGATTCTTACACCGTATTACATAAAACACTGCAACTTGGGCTGCAACCCTTTGCTCTAAGCTTTAACTATGGTCAACGTCACATCAAAGAACTCGAATATGCTAAAAACGTATGTGATGAACTGTCTGTTGGACACAAAATTGTTGATATTAGTAGTATCAATCAGCTGCTCGAAGGCTCTTCATTAACGTCTGACATTGATATTCCAGAAGGCGATTATCAAGAAGAATCAATGAAATCGACCGTAGTACCTAACCGCAATATGATTTTGTTATCTTTAGCTATTGGTTACGCAGTGTCGATAGGCGCAAAAAAAGTATTCTATGGTGCGCATTCTGGAGACCACGCTATTTACCCTGACTGCCGACCAGAGTTTGTAAGAAAGATGAACGAGGTTAGCCTTATTGCCAATTACGAGGCCGTTGAAGTCATCAGCCCCTATCTAGAGCAATCTAAAATAGATATTTTAAGTGATGGTTTAGCCATGAACTTAGATTACGCTAAAACTTGGACTTGCTATAACGGTCGAGACTTAGCCTGTGGAAAATGTGGTGCTTGCCAAGAACGCCTAGAGGCTTTCAAGCTGAATGAAGTCAACGATCCTCTTAGTTACGAATAAACATGTTTAATTATTTACTCAAGCAATTTTGGTTTATTTGGTTAACGCTAGCGCTAAGCTGGGTATTACTGGCCCATACTGAACTAGCCAGTTGGAACAAGCACTTAATCATCGAAGGCGAGTACTGGCGAGTATTAAGCGGCAACTTTTGCCACAATAATCTGATTCATTGGCTAATGAACATCGCCACCTTAACCCTGATCTATTTTGTTTATGATGACCGACTATCTAATCGGCACTTTCTAGCCTTGAGTATCTTGCTTGGCTTAGTGGGCGGGCTTGCTCTTTTATTGGCTAAGTATGATGAGTATGTAGGCTTATCGGGAATCATTCATGGTTTACTAGCTTACGCTGCACTTATTGATCTAATGAAAGGCAAAATCAAACTAGGTTTCATTGTGCTGACAGGTTTAGGCATTAAGCTTGTGATAGAGCAGATATACGGCGGAGATCCATGGGTAACCGAAATGATAGGCATCGATGTAGCAACCGATGCCCACCTAATCTTCACTTTGTTAGGGTTAACTATTGCCTTAGTAGTATGGTGTCCTTTATGGAATCGCCAGCCATTAAGCAGTTAACTCTTGGTTAATTTGGGTTAATACTGCGGCTGGAGAAGCCGCTTGAGTAATTGGTCGCCCAATAACTAAATAATCGGAACCTGCAGCAATCGCTTCAACCGGCGTCATAACTCGTCGCTGGTCACCTTGAGCGCTTCCAGTTGGGCGAATACCAGGAGTGATTAAGGCAAACTCTTCACCTAACAAAGATTTTAAAGCCCTTGCTTCGTGAGCAGAACACACCACTCCATCTAAACCACATTGTTTAGTTAAACTCGCTAAACGCTCTACCTGCTGCTGAGGGCTTAACTCAATGCCTAAATCTAACAAATCAGACTCATCCATGCTGGTTAGCACAGTCACAGCAATCAATTTAGGGCGTTTATCACCATAGGGCGCTAAAGCGGCCTTAGCAGCTTCCATCATTCGTCGACCACCGCTGGCATGCACATTCACCATCCACACGCCTAACTCTGCTGCAGCTACAACAGCTTTGGCAACCGTGTTAGGAATATCATGAAACTTTAGGTCTAGAAAAACCTCAAACCCACGCTTATGCAAGCTTTCCACTAGATGAGGTCCAAACAAGGTAAACATTTCTTTGCCTACTTTAAGGCGACAAGAGCCTGGTTCTAATTGCTCAACAAACGCCATACATTGATCTAAATCTGCATAATCAAGGGCGACTAATACCTTAGGGTCTTGCATCTCACTATTCTCCGTCGAGCCCCACTATCGGTTTTACTGTGCCCCAACTTTTACAAGATGGGCAGTGCCAGTAAATAGAATGCGACGAAAATCCGCATCGACGACATTGATAATGGGGTTTTATTTTTAGTTGTTGGGTAACTAGTCCTCGTAATACTTGAAGACTTTGCTTAGCTTGACCTTCTTCAGCTGATTCCAAGTGAAGGCCCATTAAATGATGAAATCCTTTCATGGTGGGGTTACGTTTGAGTTCATCCACCAATAAATCCTGAGCTTGCTCTGCGCCATGCGCCTCGCGATAAATAGCCGAGAGCTCGACTAGCACACTAGCAATGCTTTTTAACGATAAACAATATTCGAGAAACTGTTGATAATACTCAGGCTTATCTAATCCTTCGGCGCATAACTTGTAGAGCGTTAACGCATCAGAAGCAAAATCGATATCTTGCTCTGGGATGCGGTTAAGATTCTTAAGAGCAGCCTTAAAATCACCTTCTGCGCTTTGTAGTTGCGCTAAGTGAAGGCTAGCTCGCACACAGTTCTTGTCTACAGTTAGTGCTTTTTTAAGCAAACCAATACTTTTACTTAGCTTACCCGCTGTTTCTAACTCTTGCGCTTGTTCGCAATAAAAATGGGCAATTTGGGTTGCGACATCGGTGAGTTCTTTGGGGTCGATTTTCTTCGCCACAGCAATCGCTTGCGGCCATTCTCGAGTTTGCTGGTAAATACTTAATAATTGTTTTAGAGCTAACTGGCGATACTCAGGCTCATCTTGTAGCTCTATCAGTAATGCTTCGGCTCTATCAAATAAACCGGCAGCCAAGTAATCTTTGGCCAGTTGTTGCAAAGCTAGATTACGCTGTTCGATATCGATGCCTTCGCGGGCAATAAGGTTTTGATGAATACGAATGGCGCGATCCACTTCACCACGTTGGCGAAACAAGTTGCCCAAGGCTAAGTGAGTATCGATGGTTTCAGAATCTACTTGTAACAGTTCTACAAATAGATCGACAGCTTTGTCAGATTGATTAGAAAGGAGAAGATTTAAACCTTCAACATATTGCTTTGAAACATGGTTAGCTTGCTGCTGTTGATTTTGTCTAACACTGCGTTGCCCCATATACCAACCGTAAGCGGCGGCAACAGGCAATAACAAGAACAACAAGCCCAGCATTAACTATCCTTGACCATCTCATCTTGCAATTTATTAAGTTGTTTTTGTTGTTTAGCTAAACGCCTTTTTAAACCGGCACTTTCGAGTCTAATGCGAGTATAAAAAGCCAATAAAAACAGTAAACAGGATATGAAGCCGGCAATGAACAAGCCAGCCATTAACCAAGATAAACGCATGTCAGATTCAGCAATAAGATAGTTTACTCCAACGATTTCATCGTTTTGAGCCCCTATCGCTAACGCTGTTACAAACAGTACGATCAAAATTAATGTAGAAAATATTGCTTTCACATAACCTCCGAAGCCAAACAAAAGCTAGGGAAATTATGCAGCAATCACGTTAATTAAACCAGCCAAGAACACCTAATTGTAAAAGAAACAATACTATAGGCCAGAATTCACGCGTTCTCTTAATTCTTTACCAGGTTTAAAGTGGGGAACGTACTTCCCAGACAACTCAACCTTCTCGCCAGTTTTGGGATTGCGGCCTACACGCGGCGCTCTAAAATGTAAGGAAAAACTACCAAAACCGCGAATTTCAATTCTGTCGCCTTCCTGTAAAGAACCAGTCATTTGCTCAAGAATTTCTTTAATTGCCGACTCAATTTCTTTACTGGTAAATTGAATATGTTTACTAGCGAGTATTTCAATCAAATCAGATTTAGTCATGGATTCTCCAAGCCATTGATAAAGGGAACTAATACCAGTGTAGATAAAGAACTTGGGGGGGACAAGTCCCCCCCAATATTCAATCACATAAATCTAAAAAAAGATTTAGAGATTATTCGCCTTTAAGGGCTGATTTGAATGCATCTGCCATAGCGTTACCAATCTGAGCATCTTCTTTCTTGTTCAGAGTAGCCATTGCTTCTTTCTCGTCCGCTTCGTCTTTAGCACGGATAGAAAGGCTGATTACACGGTTCTTGCGGTCAACACCAACAAACTTAGCTTCAAGTTTATCGCCAACAGAAAGAACAAGTGAAGCGTCTTCAACACGGTCACGGCTAACATCGCCAGCGCGTAAGTAACCTTCAACGCCATTTGCTAATTCAATTGTTGCGCCTTTAGCATCAACTTCAGAAACAGTACCGTTAACTAAGGCACCTTTCTTAAGGTCAGCAAGGTAGTTGTTGAACGGGTCTTCAGCAAGCTGTTTAACACCTAGGCTAATACGCTCACGTTCTGCGTCAACTTGTAGTACAACAGCTTCGATTTCGTCGCCTTTCTTAAAGTCGCGAACCGCTTCTTCACCTTGAGCATCCCAAGAGATGTCAGATAGGTGAACAAGACCGTCAATACCGCCGTCAAGGCCGATGAAGATACCGAAGTCAGTGATAGACTTGATCTTACCAGAAACTTTGTCGTTCTTATCGTGAGTGCTAGCGAATAGCTCCCATGGATTAACTTTACACTGTTTCAAACCAAGCGAGATACGACGACGTTCTTCGTCAATATCCAATACCATAACTTCAACAAGATCACCCACGTTAACCACTTTAGATGGGTGGATGTTTTTGTTAGTCCAATCCATTTCAGAAACGTGAACTAGACCTTCAACACCGTCTTCGATCTCAACGAAACAACCGTAGTCAGTAAGGTTAGTTACGCGACCTTCTAGACGAGCACCTTCTGGGTAACGGTTAGCAATTGCTACCCATGGATCTTCACCCAGTTGCTTAAGACCTAGAGATACACGAGTGCGCTCACGGTCAAACTTAAGTACTTTAACGTTGATTTCATCGCCAACATTAACAATTTCGCTTGGGTGCTTAACGCGTTTCCAAGCCATGTCAGTGATGTGTAGTAGACCGTCAACACCGCCAAGATCAACGAATGCACCGTAGTCAGTAAGGTTCTTAACGATACCTTTAACTTCTTGGCCTTCTTGAAGGTTCTCAAGAAGTTGATCACGTTCAACACTGTTTTCAGTTTCGATAACAGCACGACGAGATACCACTACGTTGTTACGTTTCTGGTCAAGCTTGATAACTTTAAATTCAAGCTCTTTGCCTTCTAGGTGAGCAGTATCGCGAACAGGGCGAACGTCAACTAGTGAACCAGGCAAGAATGCACGGATGGTGTTAACTTCAACCGTAAAGCCACCTTTAACTTTACCATTGATGATACCAACAACCGTTGCTTGCTCTTCGTAAGCACTCTCAAGTTGGATCCACGCTTCGTGACGTTTAGCTTTCTCGCGAGAAAGAACAGTTTCACCGAAACCATCTTCAACAGCGTCAAGGGCTACGTCTACTTCAGCGCCTACTTCAATTTCTAATTCACCAGCAGCATTTTTAAACTGCTCGGCAGGGATTGCAGATTCTGACTTAAGGCCAGCGTCTACTAGTACCATACCGTTTTCGATACCTACTACAGTACCTTTAACAATAGAACCAGAACGGAATTCCAAATTCTGTAGAGACTCTTCAAAGAGTTGAGCAAAAGATTCAGTCATTTTTTAATTTACACATATAGAAACGTCCACTCAGCAATCCGGCTAAATGGGGTTAATAAAAAACACCTATTTCATCCATGTTATAGGTGAGCTAATTCCCAGTGATTACTGGGTTAATTTTTCGTCGATAAACGCTATCGACATTGATACGACTTCATTAATAGAAAGAGAAGTTGAATCAATTACTAACGCATCTTGAGCGGGAACTAAAGGAGCAACCGAACGGTTTCTATCTCGTTGGTCTCGTTCTTCAATTTCGCTCAAAAGGTGGTCAAAACTAACATCAAAGCCTTTATCTTGCAACTGATTATAGCGCCGTTGGGCGCGTTCCGCCGCACTCGCATCCAAAAAAATCTTGGCTGGGGCGTCAACAAAAACAACCGTTCCCATGTCTCTGCCATCGGCAATTAACCCTGGCTCAGCTCTAAATCCACGCTGGCGACGAAGCAATGCTTCTCTTACTCGAGGAAAAGCGGCGACTTTAGACGCTGCGTTACCGGCTGTTTCTTGGCGTATCTCAAGCGATACGTCTTCGCCTTCTAAAATAACAACGGTACTACCATCTCGCGCTTCAAAGCGCACATCTAAATGAGCAGCTAGTAGGCTTAACGCATCTTCATTGTCTAGTGCAACTTCATGGTGAATTGCTGCTAAGGCTAAGACTCTATAGATCGCCCCACTATCGAGAAGTTGCCAATTGTAATGCTGGGCAAGTTTTTGGCACAACGTACCTTTCCCTGCGCCACTTGGCCCGTCGATGGTTACCACTGGAACGTGTTGAGTCATGAGTCCTCCATAATGTCCAAAAGCATAATGCAAGTTCTCATCTAGCCATATATGAGAACTAAAAATTCGGCCGCATTATACGTGAATAGGCTACGATTCGCCTCATTAAATTATTAATAAAAAACAAAATACAGCGAACGCTTATCGCATTTTTGAACAAAAAAGCAGTATATCGTACTGACATACTGCTTTATATCACCCTTGTCTGCTGCCAACTATCAAGCTGGAAGCTGCACTCCTGAGTCTTTTATACGCGCTAGTTTGTAACGTAAAGTGCGTGGACTTATACCCAGTTTTTCGGCAACATCTTTACGTTTTCCGTGACAAGCCTTGAGTGTTTCTAAAATGATCTGCTGCTCTTGTTGGCGAAGTTCATTGCCAAGAGGTTCGGGAGTTAAACTTTGCTCTTCCAAAATAGGGGCAACACTTAGCGGCTCTAATTGATTTTCTATCACTAAACAGTCGCTATCGATTGTAGACACGTTTGCCAAAATTAGCGCTCGTTGCATCACATTATCTAATTCACGCACATTACCCGGCCACGTATGGTTCATCAACTTATGCTGAGCACTTAAACTAAGTTCGTGAGTTTTGGGGCTGTGGCGGCTAAGTAAGTGATTAGCCAGTGGGAGGATATCGCCCTTACGTTGATTGAGTGGTTGCCACGCTAAAGGAAAAACGTTTAAGCGATAATACAGGTCTTCTCTAAACAAGCCTTGGCGAACAATTTCACGCATGTCTCGGTTGCTAGTAGCAATAACTCGAACATCCAATTGAATCATTTTCCTGCTACCCAAACGCTCTACTTCTTTCTCTTGTAGCACCCGCAAAAGTTTAGCCTGTAAGCCCAAATCCATTTCGCTAATTTCATCAAGTAATATGGTACCGCCCTGCGCTTGTTCAAACTTACCCGGACACGCTTTAATAGCACCGGTAAAGGCTCCTTTTTCGTAACCAAATAACGTTGCCTCAAGCATATTCTCAGGTATTGCCGCACAGTTAATCGCAATGAATGCTTGCTCGCTTCGCGGGGAGCAATCATGGATATAGCGAGATAATACTTCTTTGCCGGCACCACTAGGCCCACTTATTAGAACGGAAGCTTCTGAAGCTGCAACTTTTTGGCTCAATTTTAGCAGCGCCTCCGTAGAAGGGTCTCCATATATAGGCTCACGCTTTTCTACTTTGATCGAAGGTGCATAGCGCCCTACTTGATTGAGCAGAACTTCAGGAGAAAATGGTTTAGACAGATAATCAATTGCACCATCTCGCATCGCAGACACTGCATCGTCTATTTTTGCGTAGGCTGTCATTAATAATACGGGGGTTTGCGGCCATTTTTGCTTAATATTTTTAAGCAAACTTAAGCCATCCATTCCGCTCATTTGCACATCGCTAACCACTAAATCTACTTGCAGGTCGTTAAGGCTTAATAACGCAGCTTCAGCACTATCAGCTTGTTCGCATAAATAGCCAGCTAAAGACAAAGTGTCGACTAATGCCTCTCTTAATCCAGCATCGTCTTCTACAATTAAAATCGTTGATTGGCTCATCTTAATGCCCTCCTACAGCAAGGTCTTGGTGCTGCACTTCCGGCAACGGTAATGTCACGACAAAGCGGCTACCAAGTTCAGTGCCAGTGAGCTCAATGGAACCATGGTGAGCACTCACCACTGATTTGACCACCGCTAGCCCTAAACCTGTTCCATTCTGTTTAGTGGTATAAAAAGGTTCGAATACTTTATGTTGTTGTGCTTTGTCTATTCCGCCAGCTTGATCTTCAACCTCAATAACAACTTCACTCTCAGAGGTAGTGACTGAAACGGATATAGGTTTGTCACTACCACTTAGTTGAGCAGCATTTTCAACTAAGTTCGACAGCGCTGATACTAAAGCGCTAGCATTTACCAACAGCTCGGTATTTGGATTTACAACCGACAAACGCAGCTCTACATTGTGTTGACGAACACAAGCATCTGTAGCGGCTTTAAGTTGCTCAATCAGTTGACCAATCGGCACATAGTTAACCACCATTTGTTCGCCACTTTTGGCGAACAACAACATATCGTTTACTTGAATTTCTAAATCTTCAAGTCTTGCCATCATCTTGGTTCGAAAGCTGTCTCGCGCATTCTCTGACAAAGTTTTATTCGACAGGTTAGAGCCGTACAACATCGCCGCAGACAAAGGGGTTCTAATTTGATGCGCCAACGACGCCACCATGTTCCCTAGCGCAGACATACGCTGTAGTTTGGCAACATTTGCTTGAAGTTGACGAGTATGCGTCATATCGGTAAGAACGATTAGCTGGCCTTGGGTATCTTGTAAAGGCGATAAACTTAGTTTTACTCGCCTACCATCAACTAACGAAAGCTCATGGCCGTCATCAGCTTTAGGAGAGAATAAACGAGGCACCGCGTCTAACCAACGTTGCTGCTCAATGTCCTTACCCAGTAAATTTTTAGCAATAGGGTTGGCGCGCGCGACATAACCTTTATTGTCGAGTAGTACTAAACCTGAAGGCATAACATCAAATATCTGAGCAAGGTTATGCTCCGATAAGCTGGTAGGCTGTTGTTGTAAAAGCACTGAAGGCATGAATAAAGCTCCGCGTCATAAAACCGTTAACAGTGCTTACTTAATCAATTTTCATGCCATAAAAAAGGCCATGTATTTCATGGCCTTAAACAAACTAAGTTCGAGACTCTAGATTCAGCTATCTTTGTTCAACCCATACTTGCGCATTTTTTCTACTAGCGTCGTTCTGCGCATACTCAGTTGCTCAGCAGCTCTAGCTACAATACCATCTTGTTGTTCGAGTGCTTGACGAATCAAATCAACTTCTAGCTCGGCCAGTAGCTCTTTTAAGTTAACCCCTTCGTCGGGAAGTTGCTGAACACCACCCCAACCATCATCAAGAGATTCTTCTGGTTCGCCCTCTGGGAATAGGGCTTCTGGGCTTGGATCTGAAAATACTGACGCATCTTCATCATTAAAAATCGCCAGTAAAGCATCACGTTCCGCTAATGCGGGACTATAGTTGGGTTCAAATGCTTCTGCATCTATGTGCCTATATTTAGGCGGTAAATCATGTACATCAACAATTTGGTCGGGATGCAAGATAAGTAAACGCTCAACTAGGTTAGATAGTTCGCGAACATTACCTGGCCATTGGTGCTGCATTAGTGATTCAACAGCGCGCTGCGTAAAGCGAACCACAGCCGAATGCTCTTCCTCATGGCGATTAACTAACTCTTGCAGCAATAAAGGAATGTCATCTTGGCGCTCTCGCAACGATGGCATCTCAATAGGGAATACATTTAATCTATAGTATAAATCTTCACGAAACTTCTCTTGCTCTATCATTCTCTCTAGCTGTCGGTGAGTAGCTGCCACAACTCGCACATTGGCGTTAATTGCTTTGCTCCCCCCAACACGCTCAAATTGGCGCTCTTGCAATACGCGAAGCAACTTAACTTGCATCGGCATTGGCATATCGCCAATTTCATCTAAGAACAACGTGCCGCCTTCAGCTAACTCAAAACGCCCTTTGCGCATAGCAAACGCGCCGGTAAAAGCGCCCTTTTCATGGCCAAACAATTCGCTTTCAAGTAAGTCTGGAGGAATAGCACCACAGTTAATTGGAACAAAAGGCCCGCCGTTTCTTGTGGAATGGTCATGAATTGCTTTTGCAACGACCTCTTTACCTGTGCCAGATTCACCCAAAATCAGTACATTGGCTTCTTTAACAGCTACTTGCTCGATTAAATGACGAACCTCTTGAATAGCAATGCCCTTGCCTATCAAGTTTTGTCTTAAACGTTCACTCTTTGCTGGAGCAATCTTGCCAGGAAGATGAGTAAGGTAGGCATCGCAGTGGTGTAATAACTGAGTTAGCTGCTCATAACTAAACGGTAAATCTAAATGGCCAATAAGATTAGGTAAAGGCTCAACGGTATGCCCCTCTCCTACACTTAAAAAAGGACAAAGTGGATACTTAGCAATCAAACTACCAACATCGGTAATTTGCTTACTAATGAGTACTACGCGGCTAGTGTTTGACACTTCATTAGCAAAATTTTCGTTATCACAAACGCTAAACTGTTGCCCAATAAACCCCAGTACCGTTTCAAGTTGCTTAGCTCTCTCTGCGTCGTTTTCAAAAACTAAAACACTTTTGGATGCTTGCATCCCAATCCCCTGCAAAAATAAGCTACCTTGCGACATACTTATAGTTAGTTACCCTATAAAATTGATTGTAAACGGGCGTCAAAAAATCGCAAGGTATTCACTTTAAAACCGACAAAAATATGACGCACCCTTGATTTAAGTATGATGATAATTAAGAAAACAAAGCCTTATACTGAACTGTACTTATCAAAGTTTGAGATTTAACTCAAAAAATCAGGTTATTATTGGATAAGGTTCTAAAATGGAGCACTTTTTGCTTAGATTTCAATTAATCAAAGCTTATCTTTTAACTAAAGCTTTCAAATTGCTAGTGAATAAATGGAATCAATATGTTTGATAACAAATCTATCCTGATTACCGGCGGTACCGGATCGTTTGGCAAAAAATATACTAAAACGATTCTAGAGCGTTACAAACCAAAGCGTCTCATAATTTACTCACGAGACGAACTAAAACAATATGAGATGCAACAGCAATTCAATGACCCTTGCATGCGTTACTTCATTGGCGATGTTCGTGATAGAGAGCGCCTTATTCAGGCCATGAACGGCGTAGATTATGTCATTCATGCAGCGGCTCTAAAGCAAGTTCCTGCAGCTGAATACAATCCTATGGAATGTATAAAAACGAATATTCATGGCGCAGAAAATGTGATCAAAGCTGCCATAGAAAACAACGTATCTAAAGTCATTGCATTATCTACAGATAAAGCTGCAGCACCTATTAATTTATATGGAGCGACAAAACTAGCCTCAGATAAGCTTTTCGTGGCGGCAAATAATATGGTTGGCCAAGGCCAAACTCGTTTTGCAGTCGTTCGATATGGCAATGTAGTAGGCTCTCGGGGGTCGGTAGTGCCGTTCTTTAAGCAATTAATCGCTAATGGTAATGACCACTTACCGATTACTCATGAAGAAATGACTCGTTTTTGGATTACTTTGCAACAAGGTGTCGACTTTGTTTTGAAAAACTTCAGCCGCATGTACGGCGGCGAAATTTTCATTCCTAAAATACCGTCAGTGAAAATTGTCGACTTAGCAAAAACCTATGCTCCCGATCTCCCTATTAAAATCATTGGCATTCGTCCAGGCGAAAAGCTTCACGAAATAATGTGTCCAGGTGATGATTCCCATCTCACATTGGAGTTTGACGACCATTTTGTTATCTGCCCAAGCATCAAGTTTTATAATGATGAACACAACTACTCTCGGAATCTGATAGACGAGGTTGGTCAACTTGTTAAACAAGGTTTTGAGTACCACTCTGAAACTAACCCTGACTTTTTGGATTCTGAGCAGATTTTGGCTTTCGACGAAATGGCTGAATTATGATCCCTTACGGTAGACAGCAAATATCTCAACAGGACATTGACACTGTTGTAGAAGTATTGGGTTCTGACTACCTTACTCAAGGCCCCAAAGTTCCTGCGTTTGAACAAGCTCTATGTGATTACACTGGAGCTAGTTATGCATTAGCGACTAACTCTGCGACTAGTGCTCTACATCTAGCTTGTCGAGCTCTTGGTGTCGAAGCTGGAGATACTGTTTGGACTAGCCCTATCACCTTTGTGGCTTCGGCTAATTGTGCTCTGTATTGCGGAGCTGCTGTAGACTTTGTTGATATTGATCCCATTAGTTATAACTTGTGCCCAATAGCCTTAAAAACCAAACTAGAGCAATCTGCAATCGATGGCACAATACCCAAGGTGTTAATCGTTATCCATATGTGCGGTCAGCCCTGTGACATGAAAGCCATATATGCCTTAAGTCAGCAATACGACTTTCGTATTATTGAAGATGCATCTCATGCCATTGGTGGTACCTATTTGGAACACCCCCTTGGCAACTGCCGTTTTAGTGACATTACTGTTTTCAGCTTTCATCCAGTAAAAATCATCACTACAGGAGAAGGCGGCGCAGCGCTCACCAACTCACTAGAATTGTCTACAAAGATGGCCTTACTGAGGAGTCATGGTGTCACTAGAGACCCAGCGCTTATGACAAAAGAACCAGATGGCCCTTGGTTCTATCAGCAACTCGATTTAGGCTTTAACTACCGCATTACCGAGTTACAAGGTGCATTAGGTTTGTCACAACTTAAGCGAGTGGACCAGTGGGTAGCCAAGCGGGCAGAATTGGCCAACCGTTACGATGAGCTATTAACCCCTCTTCCGGTTATTTCACCAAAACAGCATACTAATGGAATATCTGCTAGGCATTTATACGTCATTCAACTCAGTCAGCCAGAAAAACGACTCGCTGTATTCAACAAAATGCAGGCGGCTGATATTGGTGTGAATGTTCATTACATACCCGTGCATACTCAACCTCATTACCAAGCTTTAGGACACAAGTTGGGTGACTACCCTAACGCCGAGCATTATTATAAAGCAGCTTTGAGTCTGCCGTTATTCCCTGCCTTAACCGATGAAGAACAGAAATTTGTGGTTAGTACACTGGCAGAGGCTTTGCAATGAGCACTGTAGCAATAATTCCAGCACGCGGCGGAAGTAAACGTATTCCGAGGAAAAACATTAAGCTTTTTAATGGCAAACCCATTATCGCTTACAGTATAGAAAGCGCATTACAAAGCCAGTGTTTTGATCGTGTTATTGTATCCACGGATGATACAGAGATAGCGAGTATTGCTAAGCAGTACGGTGCTGAAGTCCCTTTTATAAGACCCGCAAACATCTCTAACGATTACGCAACAACACTTGATGTTATACATCATGCCGTTGCGACCTTAAGTACTGAACAACAATTCAGAGATGTATGCTGTATTTACGCAACAGCGCCTTTTATCACTCCATCTCAATTGCTTGAAGGAAAAAAACTATTTGCAGATAAAAATGCCGATTACCTTTTTCCAGTTGCCGAATATCCAAGTGCAGTGCAGCGCTCTTTGCTTAGAGAAAAGAGTGGTTTTTTGACAATGGCCTATCCAGAGTATCTAAATAGCAGAAGCCAAGATCTTCAAACAGCATTTTACGATACAGGTCAGTTTTACTGGGGAAAAGCCTCTGCTTTCTTAAACAGAACCCCCATTTACAGCGATAAATCTGTGGGCCTCCCCGTGGAGAAAAATAGTTGCGTGGATATCGATGACTTACAAGACTGGGCGTTGGCTGAGTTTTTATATAAGTACAGGCAACAATTGTGAAAGTCGCTTTTAGAGTTGACTCCTCAACGGTCATAGGCAGCGGCCATGTTTACCGCTGCTTGTCATTAGCAATCCAACTTATCAAGCAAGATTATCAAGTCACTTTTATCTGTACAAACCATGTGGGTAACGTAAATAGGATAATTCAAGAAGCGGGTTTCAAGCTATTGTGTTTAGGCGAACCAGCCGTAGAACTCGTTCCTGAAGACACAAGCACCTGGTTAGGAACCACTTATAGTGAGGATGCTGCAAACACTATAACAGCGCTAAACTCGCTTGGTGTGCTCGATTACCTAATTGTTGATCATTACGGAATTGATAGTCGATGGGAGTCACTGTTAACACCTTATTCAGCTCAAATAGTTGTTATCGACGACCTTGCTAATCGCGCGCACAAGTGCGATATCCTATTAGACCAAACCTACGGCAGGCTTCCTTCAGACTATTCTTCCTACGTAACACCAGGAACAAAGCTACTGCTGGGAACAGAATATGCTTTGTTAAGGGAAGAGTTTCTTATTGCTATTCCTACTGCGCGTCACAAAAGACTGTTGAACAAGTCAATAAAACACGTCCTCATTAGTTTAGGAGGAACAGATCGAACTAATGTAAGCAAAACACTTATAGACCTACTGAACCAAAGTCCTTTAGAAAATACGACCCAGCTAACTATAATTGCAGGCCCAAACAACCCACATTACCCAGCGCTAATTGACGCCAGCGTGCAATCCCGTTTTGTCAATTGCAGGGTTTTACGTTCAATATCCAATATGGCTGAAGTATTAACTGAATCAGATTTAGCTATTGGTGCTAGTGGAGCGAGCGCTTGGGAACGATGCTCATTAGGTTTACCAAGTATCAACATTGAATTAGCCAGCAATCAAAAAGACATTTGCCGCATTTTATCGAAAAAAGGTGCCGCATTATCTTTGGGGACACCAGATAAACTAAATGCTCTAGCCCTAACGACCGCAATAAAAAATATACAGATGAACTACCAAACGATGGTTGAAAATGCGGTGTCTATTGTTGATGGCAAGGGGACTTTAAGAGCATCTACAGCACTAATAAATAAACCGTTAAACGATGGAAACATAGCTTATTTGAAGTTGGCCGGTCGGAATGATTGTCACCAGTTTTATTTGTGGCAATTAGAACCAGCTACACGCGCTAATTCCTTAAACCCAGCAGTTCCTACCTGGACAGAGCATCAACAATGGTTTAGCAAGCAAATCAGTAATCAGAATAACAAGCTCTATCTGGTTGTTAGTAATGGCGAGCCATTAGGTATGCTTAGGCTTGATCTTATAGCCCCTTTAAGTTACGAGATATCCATAGTGACTGCGCAAGAAAAAGTGAGAACAGGAGTGGCGAGCGCTGCACTTAAATTAGCGAGAGCGTTGTTACCTAAAGCAAAGCTTTATGCCACTATATTGGCAAAGAATCATGCCTCAATTGGCTTATTTATAAATCAAGGTTTTGAGCGTATAGAACAAAATCGTTACTTACAAAAAGCTCATGGAATGCCCAATGACAAATAGTATCAGCCTTGGTGGTCGACTCATCGGCCCCAGTCAAGCGCCGTATATCATCGCTGAAGTTTCAGCAAATCATAATGGTAGTATTGATAATGCTTTAGCGTTGATTAAAGCAGCTAAACTTTCAGGCGCTGATGCAGTAAAAATACAAACTTATCGAGCAGATACAATTACTTTAAATAGTGACAAAGAAGACTTTCAGATTAACGGCGGCTTATGGAATGGAAAAACTCTCTACGAGCTTTATGAGTCAGCGTATACGCCTTGGGAATGGCATCAGCAATTATTCGAGTACGCAAAATCCATTGATATTACACTTTTTAGTTCCCCTTTCGATAACAGCGCAGTAGATTTACTAGAGAGTTTAGACACTCCCGCTTATAAAATAGCATCATTCGAAGCGATTGACTTACCCCTTATTAAGTATGTAGCGTCAACCGGTAAACCAATGATCATATCTACCGGTATGGCAGATAAAAATGAAATAGAAGAGGCCATACTCACAGCAAAATCTGCCGGTTGTCATCAATTAGCTGTTTTGCATTGCGTTAGTGGTTACCCTGCTCCTGCATCAGATTACAATCTAAAAACAATGGTAGACATGCAGAGTGAGTTCAATGTCATCACCGGGCTATCAGACCATACCATCGACAATACTACTGCTTTAACAGCTGTCGCTCTGGGAGCATCTATAGTAGAAAAACATGTCACTTTAAACCGCTTGGGCGGTGGCCCGGATGACAGTTTTTCTATAGAACCTAACGAACTATCAGCGCTTTGTAAATCAGCAAAAACAGCTTGGTCTGCGCTAGGAAGAGTTTCCTATTCTCGAGCGTCAAGTGAGCAGCAGAATACACAATTTCGTCGTTCGCTTTACATAAGTAAACCAGTTAAAAAAGGTGAAACATTTACCGTTGAAAACATTCGTAGTGTTAGACCAGGTTTCGGTTTAGCGCCAAAACACCTTGATGACGTTCTTGGTAAAACCGCATTAATAGATTTAGATTTCGCTACGCCCCTATCTTGGGAAGTGGTTAGCAAAATTTAACTCGCTTATAGGTACGTTACTTGTGAACAATAAAAATTATTTTTAGTATTAGCGCTATAAACTACATTTAAGGATCATAAACAATGGATAACCAACAGTTTTCTACTCTTATGGCAGAGACTGCCGAAGATGCGGTGAACTTTATCGAGAGTACGAGTAGTGAACGACCTGATTACTCATTAACTAGTTTAGCACTCGTCGATCAGCTTATTGAGTCATTGAGTACACAGCATTTAGATGAAAAAGAAATGTTCACATACTCATACATGCTAGGTGCTTATCTAGGTGAAGTTTACAAAAAGCAAGCTGGTGGTGAATGGCTATTCATCGAAGAAACGGAAGATGAACCTCCCCAGACTTTTTTCAAAAATGGTGAACGCTCAATTGCATTTCCAGGAAAAGTTTACCATGCGTTATTTGGACAAGAAGAGATCACTATGTCTGAGTATATAGAGCAATTATTAGAGGATTAATAACTCGGTGTTAATCTTAATAAGCTTAACACCGATTTAGTTACCCTACTTTTGATGCTTGCTTTCTTTCATTAAGAATGTCTAATGCAGGCATAGAATTAAAGTCATTATCAGGTACTGGCCTCGGCGTTTGGTCGAATTCGCCAAAGTTGTTTAGGGCCTTGTCTCTCATTTCAGTGATATATTCAACCCAAATAGCTTTACCTTCATTGAAGCGCTGCATACACAAGTCTTCATCTTCCGAGGAATAGGCTAACCGAGTGAGATAAGTCAAACAAAAAGATGCACTCCCTCTCATCAAGTAGAAGAATAAAGAATGAGGATCTGCGGCAGAGGTTTTTACTAGGTAAACCTGTCTATCTAAAATACTGAGTACATCTTCCCAGCTGTTTGCTTCTTCATTAATAATTTCAAGTAACTCATTACAATGGCGTTCTAAGTGCTCAGCAAGATAGGTATTATCAAATTTCTCAACAATCTGAGCAGTTTGGTTATTATACGCCTCTGATTTGATTCTTTGTTTAAAAGCTGTTTTATCAAGATCTTCGCCTAACAGAAGAACTTGCTCAATGGGTAGTGGAGTGGCTCCCTCAATTAACGCGCCATTGGAGGTATTATAAACTTCAGCATCGCTAAACTCATTAATAGCCTTTCCAAGTATTTCTGCCGAATACCTAAACTCATGCTTAGTAAATACATAGTCTTCAAAGTTTCCAGGCACTCTTAAACCCGTGCCATGAGTAGCATAATCATAAAGCTCTTTGCCATCTTCTGTAGCATTGTAATAGGCAGAGTGTTTACTATGGTGCTGTTTAGGGTCAACAAAGCCTAAATCAACCCCAAATAAATACACTTGTCTAAATCCGAGTTGCAATACATATGAAAGCGCACAATTTGAAACCGTAGGGTAGGAGTAAAGTATGCTATCCAACTCTTCAAACTCTTCTGATGCCTCCAAGAAACTCAATGAACCAGCTTCACCCGTTTTCAAACAATACAAAGTATCACCAAACATGTCGGATACTTCAGGGTGCAAACCATTAACACTAATCATGTCAATTTGTTTTAACCAATCGGGATCAGGAACTTGGCATACCCAGTGAAGCGTCGCCCTAGTCTGCTCTACTTCAGCATGAAAATCAGGTTTAATTCCTAGTTGATAAAGGGCCTTCAAGCTAGTTCCTACAGAAATAACAATCGCTTTCCCTTGATGCTGCTTAATAACCTCAGCACTACTATCTAAAGAAGGGCCATTACCTACGATAAAGACAGGTACCTTAGCGAGCTGCTTACTTAAGTCCTCTGGTTTGTACTTAAGCATGTAGTGCTTGTTTTTTAGTAACGAATCACGAGTATGATTCAGGTTATAAAAAGCGTGGTCAAAAAACTCGCTTATGTTTAGAAGAACTTTAAATTGATCTCTGGTTAAATGTATATTTTTGTTCATTTCATGTTGAAAATAACTCACATAAAAGAACGTATATGAAAGAATATGAATTCCGTAGCTTTGCAAACGTGAGTGAATATCATCGAACATATGAGTACCATCATCACCAATATTCAAGTAAAGCTTAGTCCCTTGCTTATCAGCAGTCTGCAGAATATCACTCCAGTTAATAGTAGATAAAGACGCATAGAAGAAATCAATATTTGGTTCATATAAGATAAAGTTATCAACAACATGATTGTTGAATAACATCTCTACTTGGTAGCCTAGTGAACATCCATACATGATGAAAGAAGGCAACTTGTAGGGTAACTTGCTTTGCTTAGACTCAGGAATAGCTTGTACTAAGCTTTTCAACTGAGCTGATTTTTCATAATGAATAAACGGGCTAGGTTTATGAAAGGTTTTTCTAGCATCTAGCGGATCTATTTTGGGGTTAGCGGAATAATGCTCAAAATACTCGACGCTTGCATCATGTATTTCCTGATTACTAAACATAACGCCTTGCTCTAAATCAAATAGGTTGAGTTGCCCTTCTCCAATACTGACTAACTGCCACCGGTTAACCTTGTATTCAATTGCAAACGCGTGAATTTCTGGGAAAAATTGCTTGAAAGCCTCAACATTACTGGAAAACTGCTCTTCCAAGTTTCGAATGTTTTTTGCTTCTATACGTGAGGCAAGTTTAGGATCTTGAATAAAATAGTAACTTAGGGAGTGGCTTAGTTCGTAGCTACTCTCACTTTCAAATTTCTCAGCTTGTTCGATTAATTCATTTGAAAACGGGTCCAAACCTAATGCTAAATGGTATTCGAAACAGTTAAACACAGAGTAATCATAATGACGAAAGATTTGAAAAGAACTTAAATCATGCTCATTCTTCCAATCTTGTATCGCATGTATTGACTCAGCCCCCTTAACTCCAGCAACAATATTAAGCTTAATTCCGTTAGCTGATACATGCCCCAACATTTCACGCCACTCAGCACTAAGTAACGATACATGTAAAAGATCCATTTCAGGCTCAACAATGAGAATACGTTTCCACTGACCGGCTGTAGCGAGCTGCTTTAAATGAAGTCCTAAACCACAGCCTAAAATAACAAGGTTTTCAGAAGTCTCATCTAGAGCTTGATAGCGCTGATTACCACTAGGAATAAGTGAATTAAGTGAAGCGCCTTGTTTTGGAATAACACTTAATGGATCACCTTGAATACCTACATTGTAAGTGAGTGCTTGTTGAACAAAATGTGCGACCTGTATAGATACATGTCGCTCCGGTATTAGGTCGTAAAGCGACCGACCTTTACCAATACTCATTACGCTGACACGCTTGGATTTGGTAACAAAAGGTGAGAAAGTCACTGAATGATGAGATGAGAGTGCTTTGGCCAATTCTAAGTCAAAGCTGGCAAAGGCTTCTAAATTTCGAGCTAATCGCCGCTGAATTAGTGGTGAAAGTTGAGACTCGTTTTGCTTTTGAATAGTCTCGTCCGATGAAGTTTGAAAATCAATATTCTTTAGCATTTGTATTCCTAAACGGACACTTAAGTATTTTGAAAATAGGCCCCTACAACTTTCTGCCCTCGTCTGATCGAACCCAGTTTAGCGCTTGTTTCTGAACGCTGCCCCTCAATAGTGTTAAACACCATTCTTATCTCGTTTAAATAACCAGTAAGTAATGATAATTCATCAGATGAAAATGTAAGAGATTCTTTACCTTCAAAAATAGTCGTCAAAATAGCTTGATGCTCATCAAGGCTTTTGTTGACTAACTGCATATCTATTTCATCGCCCGTCAACAAAAGCTGAAGAGACTCTAATAAGAGCCTGGCACTAGAGACCTTAGATGATAGTTCGTTATTAGATGAGTTCATCTTACTTTTGCTGATAAGCTTCTTGTTTTGCCGACTCTGGAATTTGGTCCCAGGCTGATTTTATTGGCAGTAGTAGCTCTATAACTTCTGCAACTTGGCTGGCATTGTTAGTTACTGAAGCTTCAGATAGTAACTCAAGCATGTAAGTATAAAGGTCATCTAGATTGGTAGATATCTCCCCACCGCGTTCATGGTCGAGGGTATCTTTCAAAGAGGTAATAATTGAAGTGGCTTTAGCAATAGGTTTGCCTTTATTGGCCATATCATTACGTTCAATACAGCCCTTAGCAACCGCTAAATTCTCAAGAGCCGTTTGCATTAATATTTGAGTAACACCGTGCGGATCGGCGGTGGCGATTTGGTCTTTCACACCGACCTGACGATATTGATTAATGCCTTTTTGATACATTTTTCACATCCGTTAACTATTCAACTGTGCTAGTTGCCCCGTAATATAGGACATCTGGCTATTTAGGTTACCCATGGCTACGTCAAACGCTGTATATTTTGCCCGCAGGGTCTTTTCATAAGAAGCCATACGTTCTTCAAAATCGAGCTTGTCGTGTTCATAATCACGTAATTGGCTATTTATAGACTCTTCTCTAGAAGCTAGAATACCATCAGACTTCTCATAACTAGAGACGATTCCAGAGAAAGACTCTGCAATACCTCCAGACATTGCAAAAACCTCGCCAATACCGTCCATGTCATTAGCTAAATTTGCTTTAAACTTCGTCTCGTCTAGCTGTAACATGCCGTCATTATCGACTTCAACACCAATACCATACAGAGTTTTAAAACCCGGCGCGGCATTATCATAACCGTTACTTGCGATGCTGCCTAAAGAGAAGCGAAGAGAGCGGAACATAGCATCGCCACTGAGTTCTTTCCGATTTGATTCACCGTCTTCCCCCTGAATCACCGTTTCAGGTTTAGAGTACTTATCGATTTCTGAAATAACTTTGTTGTAAGCGTCAACAAACTCTTTCATATTCTCTAAAGCTTTCTCTTCACTTGGGGCTATATTCAAGCTAACAGCTGAAGACGTCACTTTATTGGCGGTAATTGTCATACCTGACACGACATTATCGAACTTATTGGTTTCGCTAGTCGCCTGAATACCATCAATGGTGATAATTGCTGATGAAGCATCTACTACTGCCATTTTTCCGCCGGCGTTTGTAAAGTTATCTAGCTCAGCGTTAGCGCCAGTATTGGTGACAGTTAAAGTGTTTCCGTCTCCCGTTTCTTCAGATGTCATAGCCAAGCGAATCTCGGTACCGGTATCAATTAGGTTTACCGATATCCCAAAATTATCATCATGGTCATTTATTTGCTCACGTAATTGCTTCAGTGTGGTGCCAGCCGCAACATCCAACACCATTGATTCTCCGCTTGCAGTAGCAAAAGTTAGTTGCCCATCAGTGGTAGCTACAACATCATTGTCTGAGCTATATAAAGGTGTGCCGCCATTAGCGGTTGCATCTATTGACGTTAAAGAAGAACCTTGTGCTAGCTGTTGCACTTCAATTGCATAATTGCCGTTAGTTGCGTCGTCGGCTAAATCGACAGTGACAGACTCGTTGCCTTCGGATTCACCAGTAGAAGCTACCCTAGGTATAAAAGTGGAAGGTTCTTGGGCTTTTTCAAGTATGCTAAGAAAGGAGCTCAAAGCTGACTTAACTGAGCCCACAGCAGAAAGACTAACATCTAAAGTATTTTTTGTTGTCTCGAAACGAGCATCTTTACCTGCTCGCTCGGCGTTAATTGATACCTCAATCAAAGCCTCTAAATCTAAGCCACTACCAATACCTGCTGCTGTAATTCCAGTCATAACTTGTTACTCACATTTGTTTATACCAATTGATCTACAAACAACCCTGTGGTTTGACCAATAGCATCTTGAAATTTTCTTAAACGTTCTTCTAACTGACGATACTCTTCGGTAGGAATCTCACGTATTAACTCATCGGTACTGCGATTGAGCACCGAAGTGAAAAACTGACCATCTCGCTCGTCAACAACAAATTTCACATCACGGTCATGCACTTCTAGCATCTGATTGAGTGACGCAACCACGTCCTCAATTTGAGACTTGTCTTCGACCTGACGTTCTTCTTGTTCTACCTGTTGCTGAGCTTTAACCTTCTGTTGTTCTTTTTGAAGCGATATCTGTGCCACTTCCATTTTCTCAGCGGCTGTCACCTCTTTCTCTTGGCCTGCTTTTAAGGCAGAACTAACAGCAGAAGAGGAGGATACTGAACTAACATTACCACCATCCATATACCAAACTCCCTAAATCAAGCAAGCCACACTTACATAGTATAAGTGTGGCTGCGTCTTTCTTCACTATTCTTAACGATTAAACTAGAGCTAACGCAGCCTGTGGGCGTTGGTTTGCTTGAGCAAGAATTGAAGTACTAGTTTGCTGTAGAATTTGCGCTTTAGTTAAGTCAGCAGTTTCTTTGGCAAAATCAGTATCTTTAATTCGTGAACGCGCACCAGAGATGTTCTCTGAAATGTTAGACAAGTTACGAATCGTAGATTGGAAACGGTTTTGAACCGCACCTAAAGAAGCTCGTTCTGAGTCAACTTGTTTAATAGCTGAGTCAATCAAAGCCATTGCACCACTCGCACCGCCAGCAGATAATACGCTCACACCAGTAATACCTAGGCCTGCTTGGCTAATTGTTTGACCAATCTTAAGCAAGATGTTCTCACCAGCGTTCGCTCCTACTAAAAAGTTAGAGCTATATGCGCCATCAAGTAGCGCGGTGCCACCAAACTTAGTAGTTGTACCTACTCGAGAAATCTCCGCTTTAAGTTGAGATACTTCCGCTTGAAGAGCAATACGGTCATCAGTGTTGTTCACACCATCTTGAGACTGAACCGCTAAAACACGCATACGTTGAAGCATGTTGGTTACTTCATCCATTGCACCTTCAGCAGTTTGGGCCACCGAGATACCATCTTGAGCGTTCATTACAGCACGATCAAGACCCTGGATTTGAGAAGTCATACGGTTAGAGATTTGTAGACCAGCCGCATCATCTTTTGCACTGTTAATTCTGAAACCAGAACTTAAGCGTTGATAGGCAGTATCTAAAGAGTTACCAGAATTATATAACTGGCGCTGTGCGTTCAATGACGACGTATTTGTGTTGACAACTAATGCCATAATTTGAGCCTCCTAAGAAATCGCTCATCCTGATTGAACTGTGTCAGGACGACCTAAACCATTCGTTAGTTGTTGAACCCCTGATTTATGAACCGTAAACCAAGACAACTTAAAAATGGACCAAAGTTTTATTAACTTCATATTAGTTAGCGGCAAGCTAGGAAAAAGCTTTAGAGAAAAAGAGGGAAAAACGGAAAAAAATTGCCGCTTTTACGGCAAGCCTTGCTATCAAAGGCTTCGTAGCTGAAAATATTGTAAGATAAAGCTGGCTAAAGGTAGAGGTTTTATCTACTTATTTTATTTTTTGATGCCAATTATCTGTCACTAAAACTTGGCACAAGCATTGCTTTATTACAAGTGCAGTCTGAACCGCTGCGAAAAAAGGCCAAGTGAGTATACATCACTTGACCGTATCGCTCGAAACGATAGGAGATTGAGAGCGAAACTAAAAGCGCAACTTATTATTGGTATGGAATTGAGCCTCCTAGGAGTACTAATTGCGCTATTACAGTCTGAGGACGGTGGATTGAACCCCCACCGTCCTTTTCTTTTTTCTTATCCAAGTAGAGACAGTGCAGCCTGAGGACGTTGGTTCGCTTGAGCCAAAATCGTCGTCGAGGTTTGCTGAATAATTTGGTTTCTGGTTAACTCAGCAGTTTCTTTTGCAAAATCAGTATCTTTAATTCGAGAACGTGCAGCCGTTACATTTTCAGAAATGTTAGACAAGTTACGAATGGTAGATTGGAATCGGTTTTGAACCGCACCCAATTGCGCTCGTTCACCGTCAATTTTCTTCACCGCTGAATCAATCGCGGCCATTGCGGCACTAGCTGCAGCTGGAGTTGACACAGTCAAGCCGTTAATACCTAAACCTGCTTGAGTAACTGTAGTGGCAATAGTCACAGCAATATTTTCGCCGGCATTTGCACCCACTAAGAAGTTTTCATTATAGTTACCATCTAATAAGGTGATGTTACCAAACTTAGTGGTTGTACCTACTCGGCTAATCTCTGCCTTAAGCTGGGAAACCTCTGCTTGCAAGGCAAGTCTGTCGTCAGAGTTGTTAATACCATCTTGAGATTGGATGGCTAAAGTACGCATACGTTGAAGCATATTTGTTACTTCGTCCATCGCGCCTTCAGCGGTTTGCGCTAACGAGATACCATCTTGAGCATTCATTACTGCGCGGTCTAGACCTTGAATTTGCGAAGTCATACGGTTTGAAATTTGAAGACCAGCGGCATCGTCCTTTGCACTATTAATACGCAAACCCGATGACAAGCGTTGGAATGATGTATCTAAAGACCAGCCAGATTGAGTTAACTGACGTTGGGCATTTAGTGATGACACATTTGTATTTACGTATAAAGCCATGATATTTCTCCTATCTATATTTTAACCATTTATAGGTTTTATTAGTTGTCAGTTATTATTTTCTTCTGACTTACCCTATATAACGGCGGCGCTTCAATATTCTTTAGCAATTATTTAAATTTATTTTCAGAACGAAACATTAAAACAAAAAAGGTTGCTTCATTATTGAAGCAACCTTTATAACGGCAGACTAAGAATAAACTTTAGCGTTATAGATAATTAAATAGTGATAACTGGCTTATTCGGCTATAAGATGAATAAGAAGTATTGAGTGCGAGCTCTGCTTTCTGTAAGTTGCTCACAGCTTCAGCAAAGTCGACCTCACTCAAAGAAGCGCGAGATTTTTGATTAATGAGATCCATCGAAGAAGCTGCTGATCGCACGGCCTCCAAGGAGTTACCCCTTGCGCCAATAGACCCTAAAGTTAAATTTACACTTTCTAATGAATTGTCCAAACCTACCAAAAAGTCTGATTGTTTCTCGACGTAAGCATCGCCAACTAAAGACGGGTCTTCTAGAGCAACAATATATTCTGACAACATGTTTAAAACATTATCTTTTTCTGGTGGTGCTAATTCAAATGATTCATTGGCACTACCTGCAGGAGTAGACACATTAATATCAATCCCGTTAAAATTTATAGATTGCCCTGGCACATAATCACCTGTTTCAGGAGGAACTAAAGATGCCCCACCACTATCAAGTATTTCATAGGTATCTGGTGCGCCAGCCGTTGTTTGAACTTGAAATGTGTTATTAGCTGGCGTAATAGGGTCATAATTTAATTTATGAAAACTATCGTAAGCTTTCTGATCGGTAATGGTTGTATTTATATTACCCGACAGATCATTAGTCACAAAACGTTTAAATACATTATCAAATACTTCTTGGCCAGTATCATTACTTTGAATATACACCGACGATGATACCTTTAGCTCGTTAACCCCAGCATCACCTTGGTAATTATAATTGGTGCCGTCGAATACATATGGCTGTTTCTGGGTTTGAAACCCAGAGAATACATAACTACCATCCGCGTTCTGGCTATTCATAAAATCAACCATTTGCGCTTGAATTTGCCTTAACTCCTGAGCTAATGACTTACGTTCAGCTTCGCCATTTAAGCCATCACCGGATTGAACACCTAGCACCCTCGCCCGCTGCATCGCGTTGATCATCCCATCTAAAGTGGATTCTTCGAAATTAAGCGCGTTTTCGAGCAAAGTACCGTTCTTAAGGTGTTGCTCCGTTAAGGTAATCTCGGTCGTCAAAAACATGGTTTTACTCATGTCAGACGGACCATCAGCCGCGGTAAGCAACTTCTTATTGGTAATCAAGTGTTGGTTCATTTTCTCAACTTGTTGTTGAGAATTAAGCACACCGTTCAGTGAACTTTGATACAAATTAATACTAGATACTCGCATAATTTGATTACCTCACTGAACTTAATAGCGTTTGAAAGGTTTCTTGCGCTGCACTAATCACCTGAGCAGACGCCGCATAAGCTTGTTGGAAACGAATAAGGTTTGACGCTTCTTCATCAAGGTTAACACCCGAAATAGAATTGTGTCGCTGGGTACTTTGCTCAAGTAAAGACGTCGCCGCAGATACGGCCACCCTCGCTTCACTGGTTTTACCACCCACAAAACTCACTACGCTGGCGTAAGCATCGTTCATGGTCATTTTATTGTCGCCGCCAGTTGCAAGGCTTTTGCGCACAAGATCTTTTTGCTGCAAATCTACCAAGCGCAGAGCATTGTAGTTGTCATTGAAACCGTCGGTATTATAATCCATGGTGAAAACATCACCTTCTTGCACATCGCCGTCAATATTTATTTCATAACCCGGTGTTAAAGCAGGTACTGCGTTAGCAAACAATTGTTGACCAGCACTCGCGGCGGGCGCTGTCGCCATTAAGGCCCCTACACCATTGTAAATCTCATAATCACCAGCGTTATTAATACGTACCTCATGCGGGCCGTTAGGATCATACCCACCAGGCGCGGTGAAGTTAGACGTAGCTGGGTCGGTATCGTAAATGGAATCGATAGACACCGTCGCATTACCGCGGTTATTAAGTTCCCGCTCTACGCGAATTGGCGAGGCTAGCGCGAGTTTCTCTGGCTGGCTCATGCTCACCGTCATTTGAGCTGCGGCATCTCTTACTGGTTGAATAAGATGTTTGTCACCCGCTGCAAAAGGGCCTGAAGAAAAATCCCAATCTATACCATCGAGTTGGAAATTGGTGGGAGGTATTGTCCCAGATATAGCGGTTTCTATTGGACTATCACCGTCAAAACGCTGCATTTCAAAAGTGGTTGGCGAAGTAAAGGTAACTCGGTAATCATAAGGCGTTACTTCACTGCCGCTGCCGGCAATAAAGCTACCGCTAATTGTGCCAGCCGTAGTATTGGTCGAGAACTCTTTGCCGTTAAACGTTGGTAGAGTAAATATATCTCCACCAATATCGCCGTTTAAATCCATGCCTAAACGGTTTTGAGTATTAAAAGCATCAGTCATCGCAATTGACAGCTGACCTAGCTGGTTGCGGCTAGTATCCAATGTGGTTTTACGGTATTCCATCAATCCACCGATAGTCGCACCAATATCATCGCGGCCAATAATACGGGTAGAACCGGCTAACGAAAGCGTCATTTCTTTTTGAGTACTATCAGGGTCACCATCTACAATGGCCAACTTAGTATGGTCATCTTGCAACACTAAAGCTTGACCAGAGCGCATAAACACCAGAGTTGAACCGTCATCTTGGACAATGGTGTTAATATCTATCAATTCCGCTAGCTCTTTAATTGCTTGGTCACGTTTATCACCAAGAATTGCGGTATTACCATCTAAAGGACTACCGCCAGCAGCCACAATCTCCTTATTGATTTCAGCAATATTGCGAATTAAGGCATTGGCTTCATCCGCTTTTTCTACAATATCTTGGCTAAGATTTTTTTCTTGTACGCTGTACTGCTCATTCAAAGTTCGATAACGGTCAGTTAACGCATTAAACTGTGACAAGGATAATTCACGAGTAGATAAAGCAGTTGGGTTATCGGTTGTTGCGTGAAGCTGGGTGAAGGTATCGTCAAACTTACTACTTAAAGATAAGGAATCATCACTTAGAATCGCGTCAATATTACTCACCGATTCTAAATAAGCGTCACGGTTAGCTAATGTAGAAGTATCGCGAAACATTTGTGCTTGAGCAAAACCGTTTAACACACGCTCTGTATAACCTTCTCGAACGCCACCTAAGGTATCTGCTGTATAAAATGTACGTTGTAAGCTGTAGCCCGGAGTATTTACATTGGCAATGTTATTACCGGTGGTCATCAACAGGCGCTGGTGTGCTGCAACCCCTGATGAACCAATGGTTAGTAGATCATTCATAGCCATAAATTAATTACTCCCCTACAACTTGTGTATCACGAAACTCTGAAAAGTGACGGCTATCTAAAATCTGGCCTATTTTATTTGCATACTGAGGGTCGGTGGCATAACCCGCCGCCTGTAGCTCTTTGGCATATTGCTTAGCATCCATACCTTTTGCTAAAGCCTCTTGATAGCGTGGCCCTTCTACAAACGATAAGTAGTCTTTTACACTTTCTTCGAAAGAATCATACGAACGGAATGCGGCGCGTTCTTGCTGTGCTTGTCCGTTTCTGTACTCTAAAGTGTTCACTACTGCCTTATCTCCTTGCCAACGACTATCCGCTTTAATTCCAAACAAATTATGGCTACTAGAGCCGTCTCCGTTTGCAATCACTTTTTTACCCCAGCCTGACTCCAATGCCGCTTGCGCTACAATAGCCATTGGTTCAATGCCTTTATCTGCAGCCCATTTTTTTGCAACTGGCAAAATGGCTTCAATAAATTCACTAGGAGAGGAAAAACCTTGCCGTTTTATTGCCGCCGGCTTTGCTACTTCGTCCTTAATTGGCTCGCTAACGCTATCTTTTACTAAAGGTTTGCTTATTGCGGCCGTTACACTAGTCGATACAGCAATATTCTTGCCATCTGTTGCCAGTGCATTTAAAGAACGCTGTTGTAAATCAATGTTTTGTCCACCTCGTAATACTGATGCGGGTGTTACGTTGGCAGCAGCGGGATCTAATTGGGCCACAATTAAGTCGGCTAAACCTAAAGCACCTGAAGACGACAGCTCCAAAGCCATTTGGTTATCGTGCATATCTCGATAAGTTTGGGTATGACGGTTATTTAACGGGGTATCACTTTCAAACAATTCGTTACTTTTACGCATCTGTTTCATCAACATTTGCATAAACAGCGATTCGAACTGACTAGCTACTTGCTTCAGCGCTTTATCCGGATCTTTTTGCGCAGCACTCCTTAGCTCATCTAAACTAGCTAAGTCATGGTAATTGGCTGATTGCTTTACCGCGTCCATAGTCATACTTAAATCACCAACAGCTCGCCTTGAATAGCGCCAGCCTGTTTTAAGGCTTCTAAAATGGAAACCAAATCACCAGGTGCTACTCCAACACGGTTAACCGCACGTACTAAATCATCTAAAGAAGCTCCCGGGTCAAAGTTAAACATTCTTGAGTCTTCTTCGGTTGTCTCAATAGTGCTCACCGTTGTTTCAACAGTTTCGCCATCAGAGAAAGGATTAGGCTGAGAAATCAAAGGTGTTTCAGAAATTTTCACTGTTAATCCGCCATGGGTAATTGCTGCGGGTAACAAACGAACATCTTTGCCAATCACAATGGTTCCGGTTCGCGAATTAATTATAATTTTGGCGGATTCAGAAGCCGGCTCAAAAGTTAGGTTCTCTAGAGTAGAAAGATAGGCGACTCGTTGGCCTGGATCTCGCGGCGCGAATACTTGTACTGACGCAGCATCCATCGGCGTTGCTGTATTTGGCCCAACTAAGCTATTAATGGTATCGGCTAAACGCTTCGCGGTAGTGAAATCTGAACGCTTCAAGTTAAAGGTAATGGTATCGCCATTCATAAATGGTGATGGTACCGAGCGCTCTACAATTGCTCCATTTGGAATACGACCAACCGTAGGTGTGTTTGAAATAACTTTAGAGCCATCAGCACCTTCGGCACCAAAGCCACCAACAATTAAGCTACCTTGAGCTAGGGCATATACTTCGCCATCAGCACCTTTCAAAAAGGTTTGTACTAAACTACCACCGCGTAAGCTTTTAGCTTCACCAATGGCTGATATTGTAATGTCGATAGTTTGACCTGGTTTAATAAAAGCAGGTAACTCGGCATGAACTGCTACTGGCGCGACATTTTTAATTTTTAAGTTAGTGCCTGGCGGCACAGTAATACCAAAGTTACGTAACATGGTGGCAAAAGACTGCTTAGCAAAATCACTGTTTTTCTCACCGGTGCCCGGTAAACCCACCACTAAACCGTAACCCGTTAATTGGTTAGATCTCACTCCGGCAACGTTTGCTACGTCTTTTACCCGCGCAGCATTAGCAGTGTTTGCTAACAAACATAAGCCGATACTGATTAACACAATGCTACGTTTTAACATGATACTACTCCTAGAAATCAGGGCTTAGAATGGCCAAACAGGACCATTAAAGAACTTAGATAACCAACCCTGGTCAGTGGTATTAGCAAAATCGCCAGTGCCACCATATTGAATTCTTGCATTGGCAATACGCAGCGATGTAATCGAGTTATCGGGCGCTACATCTTCCGGGCGAATAATGCCCGTTAAGCGAATATACTCATTGCCATTGTTTAACATTAGCCACTTCTCGCCGCTAATAATTAAGTTGCCATTTGCCAATACCTGCACCACATTCACCGAGATATTGCCGTTTAAACTGTTACTTTGTGCAGCATCGGCTTCACCGGTAAAATCGCTGCTTTGGCTTAACCCTAGTTCAATAGGATTGCCTTTTACGGTAGCAACTCCGCCTGGCACGGTAATTTGGTTAAGGTTAAAGTTTTTATCCTTAGCTAACTCGTTACTCGCCGATTTACTGGCTTGAGTACTCTCTGCAAGTGTTACCACGATAATGTCGCCCACTCGGTGGGCTTTTTTATCTGAGTACAAGTTGTTAGCACGATCTTCTGTAAACAGCGAGCCAGTAATACGGGCTTCCACTGCTACATCTTCTGGGTAAACAGGTGCAAACTCTGGGTCGTCGGGTACCACTGCAGTATTCACGCTGGCACACCCGACCATTGCCATACAGGTTGCTACTACCATTAGTTTATTCATGAGCAATCCCTCTCTCTAAACTTTATCTACAGTTGTTGTGTAGCGAAGGTCAACATTTGGTCTACGGTTGAGATAACTTTAGAGTTCATCTCATAAACACGTTGAGCTTCAATCAAATTAACTAGTTCTTCGGTTACGTTAACGTTTGAGGTTTCTAACGAACCTTGGCGAATTGCGCCTAAGCCGTTTTCTGATGCGATACCATTTTGCGGTGCGCCACTCGCGCCAGTTTCTAGATATAAGTTTTGACCACGCGGCTCTAAGCCCGATGGGTTAACAAAATCAGTAATCGTAATTTGACCAATAACTTGATTGTCGGTTTGCCCAGGTAAGCGAACACTTACCTCGCCGTCTTCACCTACGGTAAAGCTTTGAGCATCTTCAGGAACTTGAATTTCTGGCTGTAAGGGGTAACCCGCGCCAGGAGTTACAATGGTTCCTTCGTCGTTAAGGCCAAATTGGCCGTTACGTGTATAAGCCGTGGTACCGTCTGGCATTAAAATCTCAAAAAAGCCACGGCCATCAACCATTAAGTCAAAAGCGTTATCAGTAGTTTGCACGTTACCTTGATCGTGGTTCTTCTGGGTGGCAATAACTTTGGCACCAGCACCAATCATTAAACCAGAGGGCATATTGGTGTTTTGAGATGAACGGCCACCCGGCTGATTAATTGTTTGATACAACAAATCTTCAAATACCGCGCGACTTTTTTTGTAACCAATAGTGCTGGCGTTAGCGAGGTTATTAGAAATAACCGAAACGTTTGTTTGTTGGGCATCTAAGCCAGTTTTACTTATCCATAATGCGGGATGCATAGTACGCTCCTTATTCCTAGCTCAATCGCAACAAGCTGTTGGTTGCTTTTTCGTTTTCTTCAGCGGTTTTCATCATTTTAATTTGCATTTCAAATTGACGCTGCATGCTGATCATATGTGTCATTTCTTGCACAGGGTTCACATTACTCCCTTCCAGTGCACCCTTGGTGAGCTCAACCGTTGCGTCGGGTTGAAATGCTTGACCAATGGTTGATCTAAATAGGCCGTCGTCACCTTTTGTTAGATCGCCGGCAAACGGTTTACTTAGCTTAATTCTGTTAATTTCTTCCAAGGCATCAGCAGGCGCGCCTTCAGGGCGAATTTGGATGGTGCCATCTTCGTTAATCTCTAGCTTCTCAACAGGTAAAGGAATAATGATAGGCGCATCTTGGTTGCCTAACACTGCTTGCCCTTGCATGGTTTGTAATACACCCGCTGCAGACACAGTGAAATTACCGTTACGCGATAACGCTTCTGTACCATCTTTATCTTGAACCGAAATCCAACCTTCGCCTTTAATCGCCACATCTAAATCTCTGCCGGTGGTTTTTAGTAATCCATCGGTAAAATTTTGGGTAGGACGTTCGGTCATGGCAAATACACGAGACGGCATGCCGGGTCCAAAGGCTTGCATTGAGCGAGCATTCTCTAGATCAGCTTTAAAGCCAGTAGTGTTAGCATTTGCTAGGTTGTTTCCGCGTACCGCGATCGAATGCATATTTTGTTTTGCACCGGTCATCGATATGTAGAGTAATTGGTCCATTTCTATTTCCTTCGTCAATTAGCTGACTCAAAGGAAATAAGAGCAAATTTAATGCCAAAGAAAAATAAAGGTAAGCATTAGTACGATAAGTTCATATAAATCAATAAATTAAAAAGGCAGCTAATGCTGCCTTTTTATCATTACCGATTTCATTGATTAACGAATTTGGATAATGGTTTGCTGTAGTGTTGAGTTAACTTCTAAAGCTCGAGAGTTAGCTTGGAAGTTACGTTGTGCACTGATTAAATTAACCAGCTGTTCAGTAAGGTTAACGTTCGCTTGCTCTAAAGAAGCGGAGTTAATTTTACCAAAAGTACCTGTATTACCTTCACCCGCAATGGCCTCGCCACTTAACTGGGTTTGCTGCCAAGCGGTATCACCGATTTGTGCCAAACCTTGGTTATTAGCAAAGTTAGCCACCGATACTTTAGAAATATTGGTTGTTTCACCATTACTATAAGACGCCACAACTAAGCCATCAGGGCCGATATCAATACCTGTCAGTTTACCCACGGTAGAACCATCTTGAGACAGCGCTGATACTTCAAAGGCAGAGTTGTATTGAGTTGGACCATTTAAGTTAAAGGTAATCACTTGAGTCGGGTCAACCGAACCTGTTACTGGATCCCACACTCCACCAGGGCCACTTGGCGGAGCCGTGCCTAGTGGCACTGTTTCAATAATTGCTGGCGCAGTAGAGGCTAAAGCACCAGTATTATCAAAGGTCAAAGTAGCCGAGGCTGGAATATTTGGGTTAGCATTACCGGCATTTGGCGTATTGGCGGTACCACCAGCGACGTCGGTTGGCTGACCATCAATGTAAATTAACTTGTGCCAAGTATTTGCCGTGGTTGCATCTTTAATAAAGAAAGTTTCGGCGACGTGTGAACCACCTTGAGAGTCATATACCGTTACCGATGTTGCAGAGGTATAGGTATTACTGTCTGATGGGTCAAAGTCACCAATATCATGAGTGGTTCCGCTAGACGGCAAGTTAAAGCTCATATCCACTTGGCTGGTCATAGTAGGGTTACCGACTTCAGCACTAATTTGGATAGCTTTAGTTGCAGCCATACTCACTGCTGAAGGCGTGCCACTGTTGTTAACCGTGTAGCCTTGTAAGTATTGACCTTGCGAGTTAACAATAAAGTTATCGGCATTAAGCTTAAATGCTCCAGCACGGGTGAACTCACGAGTTTGGGTGGTTAAATCTGAAGCCGTAACAAAGAAGCCTTCACCACTAATCGCCAAATCTAATGCGTTTTGGGTAAAGTTAAGACTACCTTGGTGGAATTGCTGCGCAACATCCACGGTTTTTACACCATTACCAACTGCAGTTCGAGCGTTAGCAAAAATCGATGTTGCATACACATCGGCAAATTCTGCACGAGACTCTTTAAAACCAATGGTGTTGACGTTAGCAATGTTGTTCGCTGTTACGTCAAGATCCTTTTGCGAGGCATTGATGCCGCTCAGAGCGATATTAAATGACATCTCTCAATCTCCTATCGTTTTACTATTCTTTGTTAGGCTTTGGCAACTTCAAGTACATCGCTCATCGCGATACCACCCAAGCCTTCTAAATTGACGATTACGCCAGATGTACCGCCTGCTAAGCTTACGCTACCAACGCTTGCATAGGTTGCAGTGGGTAAACTGATCTCTTGACCGCCTTGAACACCATTAACCTTAATGTTGTACTTACCTTCAGGCATCGCATTCCCATTAGAATCGGTGCCATCCCAAGAGAATGGCATGTTGCCGCTTCCCTCTCCTAAATCGATAACTTTCACCACTTCACCGGCTGCGTTCTCGACAGAAACTTTTACATTAGTGGTCGCTGCACCAGTAACGGCAACACCTTCAAATCCATTACCACCGTTATGGCCATAATCTAAAGGTACCAATACTTTCTGCCCCACTAAGGTGGATGCTTGTAGCGCAGCAGACGAATTCATGATCGAATTCATTGTGTCGAACTTGGTGCCGAGTTCAGCAATACCTTCTGAGGTTTGAAAAGATGCCATTTGGGCAATCATTTCGGCATTGTCGACCGGCTTACTTGGGTCTTGATATTGCAACTGGGTCGTTAATAGCGAGAAGAAATCTTCTTGCCCTAAGGACTGATTATTGTTGCTTTCAGGAACCACTGATTCCGGCTGCCAATAATTACTCTGTAGTGGATCAATAGTAGACACGTGCTACTCCTTAACTTTTACCCAGATTAAGTGTGCTATTTAGCATTTGTTTGGCTGCTTCAGTAACTTGAACATTTGCTTGATAGGAGCGTGAAGCGCTCATCATATCGGCCATTTCTTCAATCACATTAACGTTAGGTTTAAAAATATAACCTTCTTCGTTAGCCATTGGGTGCTCTGGATAGTATTCCTTGCGCAAAGGCGCATCGGATTCAACGATTCCTGCCACCTTAACCTGAGCAGAGTCACCTTGAAATTGAGTGGCTTTAGTAAACTCAGCCGCAAATACAGGTTTTCTCGCTCGATAAGTTTGATCGATGCTTGAACTGATACTGTCGGCATTGGCTAAGTTGCTAGCGGTGGTATTTAAACGTACCGACTGCGCTTTCATTGCCGAAGCAGTAACATCAAAGACATTAAAAAAGCTCATTATTGACCTCCCTTAATTGCATTACGTAAACCACTAAACTTGCTAGATAGAAAGCCAATGCCCGCTTGGTATTCTAAGCCGTTTTGCATAAAGGCTGCTTTTTCTTTTTGTACATCAACAGTATTGCCATCGCCCGTATCAGGCTGGTCTGGAATTTGGAAACCCAATTCAGAGAACTGGCTGTTTCCACCACCAATATGGCGCTCGTTAGTTAACTGCATTCCACCACTTTGCTTACTTTTAGCGGCTGCGAATGCTTTATTAAAATCTAAGTCTCGTGCTTTATAGTTAGGTGTATCTGCGTTAGCAATATTACTTGCGATCACTTCAGAACGGCGAGCTCTCACTCCCACGGTATGCTGATGAACACCTAATGCTTTATCAAAAGTAATTGCCATATACACCTCTAAACACTTTCACAAAAATTATTTTGCAAAAGCTATGCCAGAGTTTTTTTGACACTTTTAATTCAGTTAACTAAAGGACTTAGTTACTTCAACCAGCGAAAGGTAAGGAGTGCTGATAGTTTGACGGCAAGTAAAGCGGCAACTATTGCCCTTTACTGCCGCTATCTATTTTTTTACTTTAATTGGTAAACGATGCCTGGGTTGCAACGTAACATATTAAATCGGTCGGTTAAGCCGGTGATTGATTCAGAAGCGCCAAGCATCAAATAACCATTTGGATTTAAAGCCTGAGCAAACTGATTAAGAATTTTCGACTTAACATCTGCGTTAAAGTAAATAAGTACATTACGGCAGAAAATAATGTCAAATTTCCCCATTAGTGCATAACTATCAAGCAAGTTTAAGGGTCTAAAGCTAACATTTTTACGTACTTTGTCATTCACCCGAAAACTACCATCGGTAGTAGCTTCAAAAAATTGGCGTTTTCGTTCCGGGGATAAACCACGAGCGAGGGCTAATGAATCGTATTCTCCGCGTTTACAGTGTTCAAGCATAGAAGGTGATATATCAGTACCCACTACTTGAATCCCCATAGGTAAAGCACCTGGACGCTTTGCTTGGTATTCAAGTGACGTCATCATTATCGAATAGGGTTCTTGACCTGATGAACTGGCTGCTGACCAAATTTTTACCGGACGAGTTTGTTTTTGAAACTCAGGTAACAATCTATCGGATAAAAGCTGGAACGGATAGGTATCGCGAAACCATAAGGTTTCGTTTGTCGTCATGGCATCTACGACAGCAGCACGTAAATCACGTTCACGTAAACTCATGGCTTTTTGAACCAATTCGGTAAGACTTTCTGCCGAATACTGAGACATTAGCGGTGACAAACGACTTTTCACTAAATACTGTTTATTGTCACCTAGTACAATTCCGCACTGCTTTTCTAAAAAGCCACAAAATTGCTTGTATACATCATCTGTTATAGTTCTCACAAATGCATCCACACTCTCTATAAAGATTGACGAACAGCAGCTGCTAACTCATCGGGGTTAAATTTAGCAATAAAAGCATTGGCCCCAACTTTATTTACCATTGCTTGGTTAAATACGCCACTTAAAGACGTATGCAAAATAATATGTAAATCTTTTAGATCTGGATGAGAACGCACTTCAGCGGTTAAGGTGTATCCGTCCATTTCAGGCATTTCAATATCAGAAATCACCAAAGCGATCTGGTCAGTAATAGGCCCGTCTTTAGCCATTGTAGCTAGCAACTCTAAGGCTTCTCGCCCATCTTGACATAACAATGCTTCAACACCTAAAGATGTTACCGCACGTTTTACCTGGTTACGGGCCACTGACGAATCGTCAACCACCAGTACTTTTTTGTCTATTCGAACGTTGGCTGCGGCTTCTTCAACAATTTCTTTACTCACCGTAGTATCAACGGGCGAGATTTCATCAAGAATTTTCTCTACATCAAGAATAGAGACTAACTCTTTTTCTACCTCAGTCACCGCTGTTAGATAGTTAAATTTACCAGCACCTTTTGGTGGCGGTAAAATATCTTCCCAGTTCATGTTAACAATACGTTCAACCGACCCCACTAAGAAGCCCTGAACTGAACGGTTATACTCTGAAATAATAATGAAGCACTTGCTTACATCTTCAATAGGTCGGCCACCAGTTGCAGAACTAAGGTCAATAACTGAAATAGTTTTACCGCGAATGTGCGCAACACCACGAATAACTGGATTTAGTTTAGGTAGCGCGGTTAGAGGCGGACACTGCAATACTTCTTTTACTTTAAAAACGTTAATACCATAGCGCTGAGACCCATTTAACCTAAATAACAACAATTCGAGGCGATTCTGCCCTACTAACTGCGTACGCTGGTTTACCGAATCTAAAATACCCGCCATATACTTATCACTCCTTAGAAAGGGGCATCAACTTTGCTTAACCCCTGTATACTATCGCTCAATCTAGCTTGTTTGTCGTAATTTTGACGCTTAATGACTTAGCATCAACTTGTTAAGCATAGACAAAAAAGCCAATTGTTACTTTGCTTTATCGGTATCATATAGGAAATGTTGATAAAAATTGCTGCTCCACTGTTATTATTTTGTTTTAGTCTTACTGCTCACACAAGCGAACTGCATTCGCAGCTCGAAACAGAGGCAGTAGAATTCGTTCGTTCACAAATCAATCATGACCATAGTCAAAAAATTGAGCTTAGTGCCAATCAACTTGATGAACGGGTTGCTATTCCTGAGTGCACTAATGGTTATGAGTACAGCCTTGCCAATGGTGAAGTCCGCAGAAACACCAGTGTTTTAGTCAGTTGCGACGAACATGCTAACTGGCGTTTATACATTCCCGTTAGAAAACAAGTTCTGCTGGCGGTGGTAGTTGCTGCAACACCAATACAAGAAGGCGCAGCGCTAAACCATTCCCAAGTGAGCTTAGACTTTTTACCAGAGAACCGTTTACGCGGCAGTTACTTTACCGACCTAGAGCCCTTGCTAGGTGCTAAACTAAGACGAGCATTAAGAAAAGACCAAATTATAACTGGGCGCGATATTTGCATAGTATGTAAAGGTGAAGCGGTAACCATTTCTGCCAATGCTGGTGGGCTGAATGTTACAACTCAGGGCACGGCTTTATCTAGTGGTAGTATCGGTGATACCATTAAGGTTAGAAATAACCAATCTCAGCGACTTGTCACCGGCCGAGTAAAAGCATTAGGAATTGTTGACGTAAAACTTTAATTTTTTTCTAAAGTTCTACAAAGGTAAGCCGATAGCTTTATTGAATACGAAAAATTGATTAACTGTGGGGCGCCATTATGGCTTTAAACATTAACAACTTAGGTGGAAACCGTCCTAGTCAAGTAGACTCAAATAGAGTCGCCGACAAAGGCACTAAAGAAAGCGCTGAACAACGTTCACCCGCTGGTTCTGCTGCAGCCCAGGATTCAGTTATGCTTACTAACGAAGCACAACAACTAAACCGTATTCAGCAGAATTTGCTCAACGATTCAGACAGCAGAAGCTCAAAGCTGGAATCTATTAAGCAAGCTGTAGCCGACGGCACTTACCAAGTTGATGCTAATAAAGTTGCTCAAAAAATGGGTGATTTCGAAAGCGAGTTTAACAAAGCACTTGGGTAATTAGGCAATGATTACAGCCCTACTGAATACTCAAGAGCAGCAACTTACCTTGCTGCTTTCTCTTTTAGAGCAAGAAAAGGTCGCGCTTGAACAAGACGATACTATTGCTCTTTTTGCCGTTGCAGAACAAAAAGAGCAGGCCCTAGCAGAGATATCTAAAGCAGATGCAGAACTTGAAGCGTCAGCTGAAAAATCTCAACTTAAAACTGACTTAACTTTAAGTAAGCAAGTGGATACAGTTAAACTACTGCTGCAGCAATGCCAGCAACAAAACGCGCTAAATGGTGAGATTATTCAAGCCAGTAACGAAAAAGTACGCCAGCTCAGCGCAGTAATTGGCCAACTCCAAAATCAAAATGCATCTACCTACGATAAGCTAGGTAAAAAACATAGCTCACAACGCATGGGTAAAGGTTTTAAAGCTTAACGACTTAAGCCTTTTGATTGGCATTAGTTAGCTTCTTATCTTCCGCTCTACCCAATGAGATTCCCCTCACCATTTTCTGAATTTACTGCCTTAAGCTGAATAGTAAAGTGTTTAGTATTATCGAGGGCTAAATACAATAAAACCCCAAACATGTTTAAGGTTTTACGTAGTGTAATAGACGTAGGGTAAACTTAGCCTCTCTCCCCCATTGGCATTTTAGCTTTATTCGCTTGAGTGCGAGACTCTATAATCATCACTCCGTCACGTTTAACCGGAACAGGAACCTTACTTTGGTAAACTTCGTTAGGAATTAACTCTTGTGCTGAAGCAACCACTACTTTTGATTGCGCACCAACAATTCGAGCATTAACTAAAATACCTTCATTAGATTTACTAAAGGTACCCACTAGCAAATATTCTATAGGTAAACGCTTAGATAGCTCTTTAACGTTGCGGCTATACACAAAATCACCTTCTGGAGTGATGCGAATAAAACCGGTAGTTTTATAATCAATCACTGAGAAGCCACTTTGCTGCATTTCATAAACAAAGCTTTCGGCTAGCTGCATACCAAAAAGATCTGTGGTCTTAAGGTTATCTAAAGGAACAAACGACGCTACGCCAATCGGCGTTTCAGCATTAACAAAGTGCGAGCTAGATACCAAGCGCTGTGACATTAGGTTTACATAGTCAGTAAGTGAGCGCTGTACATTTGGATCGTGCATTTCTGGCGCGGGCGGTGTTAATGAGCGGCTTTGGCTACCACTTAAAAACAGCTGGCCATTCTCATCAATCACTCCCTCTTGATAATGGGAGTTATGAGTATGGGGGGCGTGATGTTTAGAACCATCGTACACCACCACTTTTTGCATCGACGGGGAGCTTGAGCACCCCATCAACATCGAAGTAGCTAACGCTACCAAGCTAATACCTTTCATGTCGCTTCCTTAATCGTCTATTACGCTTAAAGTATCGGCCTAAAAGGTAAAATCTTTACTAAAATTGAACGGTTTTTTGACTCTCTAAGTGACGCGTTGGCGACATAGACATGGTCACTCGATATACTTCTCTAAAATCTAATTGCAATTCAGTAACATACACATCATCTACTGCATAAGCACTCATCACTTTAGCGCCGCGAATAACGCCCGCTACCGAAGCGGCTAAACGCTCGTTCCCTAACACCATATCGCTTACCGTCGCCGTACTATCAATGTGTTGTCCATATACTTGTTCAGACAACTCACGATAAGCATCCAACTTGGAAGCTTTCATTGCCCGCAACTGCTTAGAAGACAAATCGGCTCCTCGCTGTTGGCTGATGGGCGCGTAGCCTACTGCGTTCACCACAGTGAAGTCGCCTGGTGGCTCGTACGTCCACTCAACTTTTTTCACTTGAGTGGTTGGAGTACATGCTAAAAGCAGTAAAACGGATAAACTTAAAAACCAAGTTCTAAAGTACAGATTGTTCATGACGCTCCAAGCTCCCATTAACGCTAGTCACTCGAGGCGAGGTTGCCCCCGCTATATTTGGTACAAATTGATAGGCCGCCGATACCACCTCTTGGCTAGAGAGTTCGACTAAACGCATGTTAACGTGCCTGCCTGATGTAGTGCGCTGGAAACTCCCCACCACTACGTAAGTAATTTCCATTTCTTTGCGCAGTAATTCAGCGTCACGCGATAAGGAAAACTCGCCATAACCAGGGTCCATTTGTAGGCGGCCAGTTAACCTTGGCTCTACCATGTTCACCCCTTCTCTAGACAAAGCGGCAAACATTGCCTCGGCCACTTGCCGCCCAAAACTGTCGCTGGACTGTAAGTCATCTAAATCAACTACCGTGCTAACGGCCACTGAATCGCTTTCGGTAAGACCTAAATTGTCGGTAAGTTGCCGAGAAAGGTTGTCTACATGTACATATAAAGCAGCATCCTGTTGTTCTCTAGGTTCAACATAAGGGTAATTTGAAACATGATGTAAGCTGGTATTGCATCCTTGAAGCGTAACCAGCAAAATAATTAATGTCGTAAAACGCATATCAATCTCCTCCGACTTACGCCTTACCAAGCAATAACCATTCCAGTCAAAAAAATAACGTTTATCTTTAGGTATAGTTATTGCTAGTTAGTGAGCAGGAGGGCCTTATGAAACAGTTCATTTTTTATATTGGCATGCTAATTAGCCTGTCAACTCACGCGGTATGGTACGAGGCCAAAGGCCAAGCAACCATCGTGAACAACGACATGGAACAAGCTAAAAGCGTGGCTACACAAGACGCAGTGAAGCAATTGCTATTGTACTCAGGCGCATCGGTAACAAGCGTAAGCCAAGTGAATGGCGGTCGCTTAACTCTCGATCAAATTGAAGTGGTGTCTAAAGGTTCGTTACATAACTTAAAAGTATTAGAAGAAGGCAACCACGGCCAACAATACTATGTCATTTTGCAAGCCGATGTTTTTCCAGCGGCTAGTCAGTGCAAAGCCAGCGGCTACAGTAAAAACATGTTGCTATTGCCCCCTTTCCTAAAGCAACAACACCAAGTAAGAGTGGGACAATTACACGAAATCTCGCCTGCGGTAGAACAGCGCGCTTACGATATAGCACGTGAAGTGGGTACTCAGTTCAACGTAAAACATCCGCCTAAACTGCCCCTTAACTATTACAAACCTGGCGAGCATAATTTTAAAGGCATTAAAGACGTCGCAGATCGCTATGGTGCTCAATACTTACTCGGTTTAGAAATTGAAAACATATCTTTAGACCAAGAACATAAACCCAAGTTTATTAACTTATCTTACCCGCAACGTTACTTTGTAATGAATGTGCGAGTGTATAACGCAATCGACTTAGAAGAGATTTATAACAAACGATTCTCAGTAAATGCCCCTTGGGAGTTTGATGCCAGAGAAGTGATTTCTCCCTACTCTGCCGAATTTTGGCTATCGGCTTACGGGCAAACCTTAAACAGCACTCTGCAACAAGCTATTTCTGAAGTAGACGCCCTACTCGCTTGTCAGCCCTTACAAGGTAGCGTAGTGAAAGTATTAGGCCCAGACCGTTGGCAAATTAATTTAGGCAAAGCCAATCAGCTGAATAAAGGTATGCTGCTTAATTTAATTCATCAAAATTACCACTGGGGTAATTGGGATATTCCACGACAAGAACAAATTGTGGCCGACAGCATGGTACAAATTGAGCAGGTATACCAAGACAGTGCCATTGTTGTAGCGCTAGACCCAACAATGGTAGCCAACATTCAGCTTGGTGACTTAGTGAGCAAACAGTAAAGCTTTGCTTTTCATCAAGTTAAAGCTGAGTATAATAACAATCCTTGCTAATAGTTTAGCGGCAAGGATTGTTACGTCCCCTTAGTTCAGCTGGATAGAACAAGGACCTCCTAAGTCTTAGACACAGGTTCGAATCCTGTAGGGGACGCCAACAAAGCTCAATCTTCCGCTTAATCCCTAATTAGTACTTTAGATACAAAAAAGCCCCGAGCATGCCAAGGCTCAATGTTATCTATTGAGATTTACAGTCACTCGCTCCGTCCATCGCCTTACACACGTAAATGCTCTCTTTTAAACCGGTCACGGTTTGGTATTGCTGCTCCACTGCTTGGCATACCTCATCGACCAATTGAGGCGGCATAAGCGCCACAATACAACCACCAAAGCCACCACCCGTCATGCGTACGCCACCTTGGTGGCCTAGCACCTGTTTCACGATATCTACAATGCAGTTCACTTCCGGTACGGTGATTTCAAAATCATCACGCATCGAGGCATGAGATTGCTCCATCAGTACACTCAAGGTCGCCATGTCGTTGGCTTTTAGGGCCTCGGCTGCCGCTAAGGTGCGGGCATTTTCAGTTATCACGTGGCGGGCGCGTTTGGCCACCAGTGGGTCTAGGCTGTGTTGCTTTTCCGCAAACAGGGCTTCACTCACATCACGCAGTGAGCTCACTCCTAAGCCTTTCGCGGCGGCTTCACATTGCTCGCGGCGGGTATTGTATTCACTGTCCACTAAACCGCGTTTTTTGTTGGAGTTGATTATCACCACCGCCATGTCTTCTGGCATGGCCACTG
>NZ_BJEQ01000023.1 GCF_005405585.1 Agarivorans sp. Toyoura001
CTAAAAAACTCACCTTTCAGCACTACATCAACATTGTTACCGAGCGCTATGAGCGGCTTCAGCATCTTGAGCAAGAGCTACAGATAATTGCCCAAGACTGGTCTTGGTATCCGTTAGTCCAATACCTAACAGCGTTGCGTGGTATTCGCTTCTTATCGGCTATTACTCTGGTCGCAGAACTCGGTGACATGCGCCGTTTTGCTAACCCGCGTTCACTGATGAATTTTGTGGGCTTAACGCCCTCAGAATACTCCAGTGGTAACCGACAAAAACAAGGCGGTATTACTAAGTGTGGGAATACTCATGCACGGCGAATATTGATAGAAGCGGCTTGGGCTTACCGCTTTCCCCCCAAAGTTTCGAGAGAGTTACTGATACGCCAGCAAGACCAATCAATAAAACTACAGCAGCGTTCATGGGAGGCTCAGCTTCGATTATGTCGACGCTTTGCCCAACTCAAACATCGTGGCAAAGAACACAACAAAGTGGTGACCGCAGTAGCCAGAGAGCTATTGGGTTACATCTGGGACATTGCCCAGCGCTTTGACCCTAAGAGCCAACATATAGGGTAGAAATAGAAAGAAGCTAAGTATTTAAACAACTTGAGTGAGTAAGACCTGCGGCAGCGGTGAGAGCAATCCTCGAGGGCGTTAAGCGATGTAAACTCGCGCACCTAGACTGAGGCAAGGCTCCAAAGGCGTAAACAAGTAATGCGATAACCAACTCGCGAATATCAGCAAGGTCAACCGCCGACACTTACTTGCCAAAGGTCTCTCATTCAGGTTTTCTATGCCGGTGTTAATCGGTAGAAGTAGACTTGTGCGTGTTGACAGTGGGGATCATATCAACGCCCCGCTTAAGGGCAAAAATACACAGGCTAAAATTATTGAGCTTCGCGAGGACAGCCTGTGTATTTTTGTCCCAGCGAGCGAAGCGAGTATCTACAGCGGCTTGTTAGAGGGGCTGGTACCAACCTCAGCTAGTTGGGTATGCGCGCCCTAGATTTTTAGACGAAAGAGAGAATAATTTATCACTAGGGACTCCAAGGCTCAGCAATTTACCATGTGTATCTGATACCCCATCAATTTCTTCACCTCTATGATTCCAATTCCTCCAATGTGCATCAGGATAAGCTTCTAAAATGCAATTAAAGTATGGAATGTCGATGCTATTAATAGAGTGACCAAGCACAATGATTTTGGTTACATCTCCATAACTTTCTAGATGTTCCCTATGCTCTTCTAGTATTTCATTGACTGGTTTATGAAATTTATCAGTTACAGATGCTAGAGTTTGAAATGACTCCTCAAACCAAGGCTCATTTTGATTTGGTTCCATAGATCTGGATTGATTGCTATTTCCTATACCATGCCCAAATATCACATTCCATCTGGCTTTACCATGAATATGTAGCACGTCTTCATCTGGCACTAAATATACATCTTGTAGGGTAGATGTATAATTAAAGTTGATAAATTTAAACCCTTTTGGGAAGTCCATAAATTTAGTGGCTTGCTTTACATCTATCCCGTTAATCCAAGATATAAATGCGCTTCTTATATCATCAACCAACTCATCAGTTTTTTGAGATATTTCATCATTATAGCCGTTCACGTATTTAGATGACTCTATCATGTCATCCATACCTGGTTCCCACGCAGCACCCTCTCTGAAGTTATCCTCATCGAAAAGTCCTAAATTTTCTTCGAAATTTGACCATTCTTGGTCATCAAAAAAATTGGGGAAATGAACAAAATGGTCATCTAGTCGCTCATTATATTTTTTATAAAAATACCAATAACTTGTAGGTAAACGATTTTGTATATCAAACCCATTACCAACGATAACTAAAGTTGCCAACCTAATCCCTCTATTGTTAAGAAATGCAAATCACCATTTGGATAATCACCCAGATATATTGCCCCTCTAACGCTAAGTAGGCCGCACGTGCGACCTATCCCATTCAATGATCGCGCGGCCTATCACAAAAAATATGATCTTAATCACATTCGCTCATCAATTCTTGATTTGATATTAACTCATTGTCTAACTTAGTTTTTTACTCGGAATCAATCAATCGTCAATCCATTTCTATCATTGATTACTTTGACAAAAGACGCAAACGAAACTACAAATACTGTATAAATATACAGCCAAAAAGTGCGCAACATGTCAAACACACCACTGCGGCTCCAGCAGCGATTTAGAAATACGATTTATCAGCACCATTACAGTATTCGCACCGAGCAAACCTATTGGCATTGGATAAAACGTTTTTTGTATTTTAATCACAAACAACACCCAGCAAAGCTCGGAGCTGCTGACATTGAGCGATTTCTCACTCACCTAGCGGTCGATAGACAAGTTGCTCCAGCGACTCAAAACATCGCGTTTAATGCCTTAATGTTTCTCTATAACAAAGTACTGCGTATCGAAATGATTGGAATTCAGGCTAAACGCGCAAAAAAAAGAGTCAACATTCCCGTGGTTTTTACTCGAGGAGAAGTGAGCCAGGTAATTGCGAATTTACCGGCGGACTATAAGATCATGGCTTCACTGCTATACGGTTCGGGATTAAGACTCAGTGAATGTTTGAGATTACGGATTAAGGACTTAGATTTTGATCAAAATACAATTACCGTACGGCAAGGCAAAGGTAATAAAGATCGCGTGACTCTATTACCCCCTAACTTGATCCCAACGCTTCGCGATAACATTCTCCTGAGCAAAAGTGTTTTTACCCACGATATGAGTCTACATTATGGCGGAGCAACAATGCCTTACGCGTTAGCCCGTAAGTATCCACATTCTCAACGATCGTTTTCTTGGCAGTTTTTGTTTCCTTCTACTCGCCTGTGTATCGATGCTAGAACAGGTGAGCTCAAGCGTCATCATATTCACCATAGTGTGCTCCAGAAAGCTGTCACCAAAGCCGTGCGTAATGCTGGAATAAATAAGCCTGCAAGTTGTCATACCTTTAGGCATAGCTTTGCCACCCACCTTTTAGAACAAGGGACTGATTTAAGAACTATACAAGAATTACTTGGCCATCAAGATGTAACAACAACCGAAATTTACACACATGTTATCGGTCGTCATACCACGGGCGTCAAAAGCCCTTTAGAGTGCTTAGTTCAAGCTGCAAAATAGATGATTTATTTAAAGCGCTTCAAAGCGATTATGCATTCTAGTTGGCGATTAAACTTGGTTCGTAAATCAAAAACAAAGCCATTAGTTTTAATCGGGAACGCTCATTCATGGGAGAGATGGTCGTAAGAAGACTCAACATGTTTTGGGGCTGAAATGAGACAGACCACAAATGCCCAACAGTTTCTTTAAAGCAATAATATTCAAGCTTATTGTGCATGCTCAAACTTTATTGTTTACCGGCGCTAAGCCCTTCGAACAGGGCATCATCAGCAAGCAATAAGTGAACTAAATAGCCTCAGCCTCTTCCCATGATTGTTTTTTGCGGTAAATGGTTGAAGGGCTTACATCTAATAGCTCGGCGGCTTTTGGAATATTGCCATCGCAGTGATCAATCGCATGTTCAATGGCTTCTTTCTCGGTGATCCACAAAGGTTGAATTTGGTATTGGCTGCCACCCACTACATTTGCGCTAATTTCAGCCGCCTCTACTTCTTCCTGATGGCGACCATCTTTACCAATCGCTCCTTCAGGCACTAGGGTGTTAATAGGTGGTGGAAGCTGGCTAGCTAACACCTCTTTACCGTCATGCAAAACGCAAATATTGCGGATTACATTTTGCAATTGGCGAACATTGCCCGGCCAATCGTAATTACTCATTACCGTAGCAGTTAGGCTAGAAAAACGGCGGAATTGTTTGCCCTCTTCTTTGGCATAACGGCGCAGAAATTTTTGAGCAATGCCCGGTACATCTAAGCCACGTTCACGCAGTGGTGGTAGGTGAATAGGCACAACGTACAAACGGTAGTATAAGTCTTCTCTAAAACGCCCTGCTTGCACTTCTTCCCATGGGTCTCGGTTAGTGGCACACAAAAAACGCACATCAACTTGCTCTTCTTGGCTGCCTCCTACTTTTTGAAATCGCCCCGTTTGCACAAAGCGCAGTAGCTTTGTTTGTAAGTCCATGTCCATTTCACCAATTTCATCAAGGAACAAGGTGCCTCCATGAGCTTGCGAAGCCGCGCCAGAACGCATGGATGATGCTCCGGTAAAGGCACCTTTTACATGGCCAAATATTTCACTTTCCATTAAGTCTTTTGGAATGGCGCCACAATTTATAGCAATAAAAGGTTTGTCGGCTCTGCCACCTTCTTTATGGATTGCCTCTGCACACACTTCTTTACCTGTTCCACTCTCTCCGGTAATAAACACTGTGGCTTTGCTGGGCGCTACTGCTTCAATCATACGATACACATTTTGCATGCTTAAGCTGCCACCAATAAAGCCATGGAAGCTGTCGCGCCCCGCATCGGCTTGGTAGTCTTCTACTAACGATTTTAGTTTGTGCAGGTTAACGGCATTGTTCACAGTCACTTTTAGGCGGCTGGCATCAAAGGGTTTTTCTATAAAATCCACCACCCCTAAACGCATTGAATCAACCGCTACATCCACAGAACCATAGGCGGTAATAATAATCACCGAGGTCGGTAAGCTGCGCTCAACCATCCACTCTAACACTTGCATACCGCCCATATCGGGTAGGTTTAAATCAAGTAACATGACCTGAGGCGATTGTTTTGATAAGAAGTCTATTGCTGCGCTGCCGGTAGCTACGCGCTCTAGTTTAAGGTTTTCTTTACTAAGATACGCTTGATAAGTGGCAGCCAATGTTTCGCTATCTTCTACTAACAATACCGAGGCTTTAAGCTCAGTTCCCATAGCATCTCCCTAGGCAATAACTGTTTTTTCATACTGCTTAATTGCAGTAAGCGTTTGTTCTACGGTGTTCGCCAATGTTGGCACATGTTCATCTAACGCTGATATGTCGGAAGCTTTACCTGCTACCTCAATAGCCAACGCTAACTTACGTAAGCGCTCGCCACCAAATGTTGCCACATTCCCCTTCATGGTGTGGGCAGCTAAGGCCACATCATCAAACTCTTGCTGCTGATGAGCCAGTGTAATGGTGGCCAATTGAGCCTCAGTTTCTTGGTAAAGCAACGAAAGCATTACTGGCAGTGCGTCTAAACCTGCGTCTTTTACCAACTGCTCAAGCACTTGTCGGTTAAGCAGTAAGCTAAGATCTTGTTCGGGTTCATCGTTTGCTACTTCTGTATCAACGTCAACTTGATCAAGCGTATGACTGACTAAAGGAGCTTCAACAACGGTTAGTGTTGGTGTTTTTTCCTTATACCATTGCACTAGTTTAGCTCTAAGCAAGGGGATATCGATAGGCTTAGTGATAAAATCATTCATACCTGCTGCAAAACAAGCTTGTTTGTCTTCGGCAAAGGCATTGGCGGTCATGGCTAATATTGGCGTTTGCTGATTAAGGCCCTCAGCTTCTCGTATCTTTCTAGTGGCAGCCAATCCATCCATCACCGGCATGGCCATGTCCATTAAGATAATGTCGTAATGATTATGCTGACACATTTCTACGGCTATTTGGCCGTTTTCAGCGCTGCTCAATTCTTTAATAAAGTCTTTAAGCACTTGAGTCACCACAGCGCGATTCATGGCGCTATCTTCCACCAATAAAATGCGCGCATGTTTGGCTAATTCGGGATTAGGCTCTTTCTGCTCCAGTGCATCGTCTAGTTGAATAGTAGGCGCGTGTCGCCCTCTAAATGGCAAACGAACAGTAAAGGTTGTGCCGCGGCCAACTTCACTCTCTACTTCAACTTCGCCCCCCATTTTCTCCACTAACTGACGGGTAATCGCCAACCCTAAGCCGGTGCCGGAGTATCGTTTAGTGACACCGCTTTCTACTTGGAAAAACTCTTCAAACAAACGTTCTTTATCTTCTTTCTCAATGCCTATACCAGTATCTTTTACTTTTAGCTCCATGCCATAAGGCTGGATAGGTTTTAGAGCCAACGTTACCCCACCCTCAGAAGTAAATTTAATCGCGTTGCCCATTAAATTAAATACAATTTGCCTAAAGCGCAGCGGCTCACCAAAGTACTCGGGGAAAATGTCATCGTCTATCTGCAATTCAAATTTCAAGGCTTTTTGCTGAGCGGTGGTATTAAATAGCCTAACAATACTTTTTAAGGTCTCCGCTGCAGAAAACCACTCATTGTTAAACTCTAACTGACCGGCTTCAATTTTTGAAAAATCCAATACGTTGTTTACCAAGGCCATTAAGGTATGGCCTGCTTCGTTGCCGGTATCAACAAAGCCTTGCTGCTCTAAGCTTAAGTCTGTGTCTTTAAGGATTTGATTCATATTAATAATGGCATTTAGCGGGGTACGAATTTCATGGCTCATACTGGCAAGGAAACGGCTCTTGGCTAAACTGGCCGCTTCGGCGTCTTGCCTGGCGCGCTCTAAGGATTGCTCAACGGCTTTCTGCTCGCTTAAATCGGTAAAGTGCGCAACGTAATGCGTCACCTCGCCTTCGCTGTCTTGAACCGAAGAAATGCTTAACCACTCAGGCAGTCGCTCACCATTTTTACGAAGATTTACGATTTCACCCGACCACTCGCCCTGCTGTTTGAGATGCAACCACATGTTGTTGAAAAAGGCTTGATCATGCTCACCGGAGCTTAAAATAGATGGTGTTTGGCCAATGGCTTCTTCTTCTGAATAGCCAGTGATTCGGCTAAAAGCGTGGTTCACTCGAACAATTTCTGCGTGTTGATTAGTGATAAAAATGGCTTCGTTGGCGTCAAAGGCTTCAGCGGCTAACTGCAACTCTTGCTCGGTGCGCTTTCTATCGGAGATATCTCGCATAAACGCGGTAAATATTGTGTCATCGCCCACTTCAACCGAGCTAATGGTGAGCTCTGAGAGAAACTCTCGGCCATCTTTATGCAATGCAGGTAACTCTAAACGTTGATTAAGCACCGGGGCTTCGCCGGTTTCTCTGAAGTGTTTCATGCCATTGCGGTGAGCATCCCGAAAGGCCTCGGGCACAATAAAGCTCGCCAGTTCTTTGCCCACCACTTCATCGTGAGTAAAGCCAAAAATACGTTCGGCACTTTGGCTAAACTCCAGCACGTAACCATGGCGATCGGTGGTAATTACCGCGTCCATGGCCGAGCTAATGGTTGCTTTTAGAATCGACTGGTTTTGCTCTAGCTCTAAGGCTAATTTTTCTTGTACCTCTATGGCCTGTTTAAACTCTAAATGTGATTGCTCCAACGCAGCAGACATTTTGTTAAAGGCTCGCGAGACTTCTGAGATCTCATCTTTACCCTTCACATCAAGCTGAATGCCCGGTCCAATTTGGGTAATGGTTTTAGCAGCATCGCGCAGGCCACCGAGTTGGCGGGTAAGGTAAGTGCCAAGCAAAAACGAAAACAAAGCCACTAAGCTAATTTCTAACAGCGCAATGCTTACGCCAAAGGAACTCGCTTCAGAAATTAAGCCGTGTAGGCCATGATCATAAATGCCAATTTGAATGTGACCATAGAGTTTGTTGCCGATAACAACATCACTTTCATTAACAAATATCTTGTGTTCATGGTCACCAAGGTTAGGGTCTACCGAAGGATGCTGATGTGGTTCGATTCCACCTTTAGACAATAAGCGTTTGTTCTGGTCTGTAATCACCACATAGGCGACATCTTTTTGCGAGGAAAATTCTTCAGTTAGGCTATCAAGTGTGGCTAAGTCGGTGGTGATAATGGCATTTTTAGTGGTAGACGCAAACAGCGACGACATCATTCTGCCATGCTGTTCCACTTGTAACTCATTTGAATCGTACAGCCATCCAATGCTGCTATAAACCAATACCCCTAATAATACGGCTTCTATTAGGGCCACGCCGAGAACGGTTTTCGCTTTAAAGCTTAGATTCATCGCGCCTTTCCATGCTTGTCATTAAGGCTAGTTAATGATGTGTATCACCTATACTGAGCTGGCGCACATCGTCCCAATCTTTGTCTTTGGCGACCACAAAACCTTTCATTTTAAGGCCATCCAATAAGGCTTGCTGCTCAGGTTTATTCTCCATTTCAACCAAAGCTTGCTGAATTTTTTTAACCACCTCTGCTGGCACCTCTGGGTGGGCAGCAATGGCATGAGGTGTATAATCTGGCGACTCCCACAGTATTTTCAATTGGTCGGTGACATCTGCGTCACCATTAGCAAAAGTGCGCGGTATTCCGCCACCAGCTGGATACAAGCCTGCCGCTACCGCGCGATATACCGAGTCATGCGAACCAACATACTTGGGTACAAACTCAACACCCTGTTGCTCTAAGTATCCTCGAGTGACTACACTCGCTGCAAAAGCCCGTGGAGCCGGAAAGACTAAGGTTTTACCATTCAATTGTTGAACATCGGTGATATTGATATCACTATCAGTCCTTACCACTATAATACCATTTAGCTTTTTGTCTTTAGTTTTAGCAAAAGCTTTATATCCTGGCGAAGCAGAAAACACTTGGTAATGAAAAGGATTCATGTAGGCAAAGTCATATTCGCCGTTGGCTAAACGCTTCTCAAACTCAGGAATACTGGGGGCGGTTTTAAACTCCACTTGATAACCACTGGTGTCGCTAACCGCATCTAACACGGGGCTCCACTGCAGTGCTAAACGGGTAGCCGATTGCTGTGGCACTATGCCAAAGGTATAGCTTTTTGCTTCAGCACTGCTGCTAATAATCGCCAAGATCACCAGCAAAATAGCCACTAACAACACGGTGACTTTAATCTGCATTTTTCGCTTTGCTTTGTACTGTTTACTCTTAATCTCGAGAAACGCTATATCTGGTTTCTGCTTACTCAATGTGGCTGATGCTCCATTGTTGGTTTGTAATATAAAAAACATATCATACCCTTATCGAAAGTAATTGAGAGTTAACAAGAATTCTTTGCAGCACACGCTGGAAACGAGGAAAGAAAATGGTAATTCGTGAGGTTTCTCTCACTAACTCAGATTGCAGGCTGGGATTAAAGCGATCGTTCATCACAACTCCGAGTAAACGAATGTCTTCGGTTCGTAGGTCTGCAATGGCCGCTTCAAACGCCGGGCGAGAAGTCACTCCAGCCATCATGGTCATAATGCTGGCATCACAACCCGCAAGAGCGCGTTGCGCTGATACGTTGCCACAGTTGTTTTGGTTAACTGCTGAAGTATCAATCAGCACCAACTGGTAACTTTGTTTCCACTGCTCTGTCCATTGCTCAATCACTCCTGGTTCTTTTAACGACAACAGCGATACTTTGTCTAAGGGTACTGGCAAGTAATCAATGCCCGATTGTGGGTCTTTAATCATTCCTTGTACCTTGCCTCTGTCCCAGCCTAAATCAAACACGGGTTGGTCAAAGTGACGGGGATGGTGCAAGTTAAAATCAACCACTAATACGCTACGCCCAGCTCCGGCTGCGCGCCTTGCAATGGCATCTACCAAGGTGGAAACCCCTTCCTCTGGTTGACTTGAGCTCACCCCAATACAGGTGTTTTGTTGAATCGGTAAGCGCTGATATATGCGCTCCAACTCTTGATAAGTTGACGGTAAATTAATCATAGGAACCCCAACAATGCGCTAATGGTAACAATACGGAATACATCTTCCATGCCCTGGCGAGCTTTGTGCCAACCACTTTCTTCACGTGATGGAATGTAAACAGTGTCGCCAGCTCTAATCACTGGCAACATGCCAAAGTCACCGGTTTTAGAAAACTCTAATAGGTTGAAGGTACGCGCTTGGTCTTTACAGCAAGACAGGTTTACTACGGTGATTTTCTCAGGGAAACCATCGTTATCTACACCACCCGCTTCGGCTAATAAGTCCAACAAGGTCATATCATCGTTAAAGCGGTAGCGACCAGGTTTGTTTACCGAGCCCAATACCCGCACGGTGCGTTCTTTCTTTTCAGACAACCAGTTGCGGTCTTTTTCAGGAATGTAGATTGAGTCGCCCGGTACTACGTTTGGTAGCAAAGACTCATCACCTGTTTCGAAGTACATCGCTAAATCTAGCTTTGATACTTGTGAGTGTTTACCGTTGCGGTGACTAATTCGCACATTGCTAATGTCGGCTTTTTCCGACGGGCCATCGGCCGCTGCAAGAATATCCAGAAAGTGCATGCTTGGGTCAAAACGGTAGCGACCAGGGGCAACCACTTGACCAAATACGTAGATTGAATCTTCGCTGGCTTGGCGCACCCATTGTGATTTATTGTCACTTGGGTCATCTGGCAACTGCGGCACCATAATGGTGGTACCCGCCACAATCTGAGGTAAACGCTTATTGCTAATCTTACCCGCTAGGTAAGCATTTAAATCAAAGTTAACCGAGCGTGTATTGCCGTTAGCATCGCTAAACAACACCGTGATTTTAGCCATATCGGCATTAGGTTTAGGCCCGCCAGCATGCGCTAATAGGTCCATTAAGTTCATTTCGTTGGCCCACTCAAAGCGGCCTGGGCGGTTTACTTCACCCATTACTTTTACTGCACGGTTTGGTGATACCTTGGTCCACGACTTTTCATTTAAGTCGGTTTTCTCAGGAATAAATATCGCATCACCAGGTGTGATTTTTGGCAGCTGGGCTGTGCGCCCTTCGGTGAACGATTGCAAGTCAAAACGCTCAACCGTTCCGTTGCTGCGAATCACTCTAATTTGGCGGGTTTCAGCAAAGCGCGTTGGGCCGCCAGAGTTAGCTAATACATCTAAAAATCCAGCTGACTTGTTACCCTCGTACGCACCAGGCTTAAATACTTCACCCATTACATACACCGTATTTGCACCGGCTTTAATCTCTTCTTCTTGCTTAGGCACAAACACGGTAGTGCCGGCGCTTAACTGTGGCAGCATGTTGCTGTCACCAGTATCTAAGTAGCGCTTTAAGTTAAACAGCTTTGGCTCACCATTAATGATGACGCGAATTTGCTCCACACTGGCATAACGAGTCACCCCACCAGCACGCATTAACATATCCACTAACGAGGCTGATTCTTTATATGAAAAACTGCCTGGGTTATATACCTCACCAAATACTTTAACTGCGGTACGATCTTCTGCTGCGTCGCCTTTGTCGTTAAGCGTTTTAGGGTCAAAATCCACCGCGACATTGCCAATTTTTGGCGATGCAGGCACAAACAATACATCTAAAGATTCCAGCTCAGGCAATACACTCAAATCGCCAGAATCTAAGTAACGCTTGTAGTTAAATATTTTGGCTTGCTCAAAGCTGTCGCGGCGCAGTTGCATGCGGTCTAACTGCGCGCCAGAACGTAAACCACCAGCGGCTTGAATTGCCATTTGAATGCCAGCACCTTCGGCTAACACCACTTCGCCTGGCTGGCCAACAAAACCTAATACACTAATGCGGATACGACGCTCTTCGAGTAACACACGCAACCCGGCTAAATCACGATAAGCTTTAGATAACTCGCGCTTAATCTTTTCTTGCATTTGCTGCTCGGTAAAGCCCGATACCATGATTGGACCCACTTCTGGCAGAATTAATCGGCCATTTCGGTCTACCTCAAAGCTTTTGTCGAGCGAGGCTTCACCAGGAAGAATAATGCGTACCACGTCACCCGCCTGTACTTGAGGGCTAGCCGCTAATGCATTGGCGCTAAAGACAATGCTCATAACAAAACCTAGAATCATCCATGCCGCCACAATGCCTTTACATACTTTTGAAGTATTCATGAGCGTGCTCCTTATTGACCACGTTGAGCGAAAAAGTGATTGTCGGCGTCGATAACGCTAATGGTAACTCGACGGTTAGAGTGGCGAATCGCGTCGCTTTCGCCTTCAGAATAAGGTTGTGAATCAGCCACTGCTGCTAGCTTAATCTGTTGTTCGTTCATACCCATCTCAGCCATGTAATCAGCCACCGCTTGGGCGCGAGCTAAAGATAAACGCTGCTTATAAGCCTCATCACCTTTGCTGTCGCTATGGCCGGTAATAATTAACGCTACTTTGCTCGCAGCAATAATTGGCGTGAGATTAGTGAGTTGATCTTTGTAGGCTGGAGTCAGTTCGCTTGAATCAAAAGCAAACTGATTATTGCTGTTTAGCGCGTCGCTAATGCTGACCATTAATTGTGAAGATTGAATGTGGCCTAAGCGGTCGGTTTGGCAAGCACCGCTTTCGGTTACTCGGTCTAGGCGCTGCTCAAGCATGTTCACAAAGTGTTGTTGAATTTCGATATCATTGGCAGCATCAAAGGTTAAGCCACCCTCTAATTCACGAACAATGCGTTGCTGCTGCAAACGAGCCTGAGTGACAGAAGCAGGGAAACATAATTCGGCACCTTCTAACACCAACAAATCTAACTGATGCTTAACTAATACCGCTTCAAAATGTAGACCGTGTTCTGGGCCTAATTCGCGAAGATCGGTAGTGCCAGTGTCGCCGTCCATCCAAGCCAATATAGCGTGTTGATGCTCAGCAAAACCACCACGTCCTTGTTCTGGCCAACTGGTACAAGCTGAGGTCATTGTTAACAATACGGGGATAATAATGCTACGCATGATAGGCTCCTTGAGTCCTGCTTAAGCGGCGATAGAAGGTAAGGTGTCAACACTGTTTGGTTGACTAGGAAGCGTGTCTAACATGGTAATGATGTGGTTAACACGAAGCATCACGAGTAAATCTCGCGGCTGTTGTTGAGCGCCTACAATAATAAGACGACCACCCGCTGCATTAATGCGTTTGAACATAAATACCAACGCGCCAATACCAGAAGCATCTAAAAAATCGACATGCGCCAAATTCACAATAACCAGCTTGCTGGCCGCTTGGTGACAAATGTTTTCAAACTGATTTTTGTGCTGAGCACAAGACTTAGCATCAAAGGCACCATTGATAGATGCTGTTACGTCGCCTTGGTCTGAAGTAGTTAGTTGCATATTCATAATTCGCTCCACAATTCCTGATTCTCAAGACTGTTAAAGCGAGTTCTGTGCCACTTACAAATTAGTAATTATAAACAATGAGTTATATGCAAAATAGCAAAGTAAAACAGTAAGTTTAGATGGGATTAACAGTGCTTTTGCAAATTGCAATTTGGCTAGTTTAGGCTTTAACAGTCAATGCTTAATTAGTGGGCAGTGGCAATTTAGGCCATAAAAAAGCCCGAGCGTTTGAGGCTCAGGCTTGGTAAACGAAGCGGTGTTGCTTAGAGTTTAAACTGATTAATCATGTCACCCAATTCATTATTGATGGCAGCAATACGCTGGGTTTCGCTACGCTGGCTTTTCCCTTCATTGTTTAGGTTTTCTACCATGCCGTGGATTTGGTGCATGCTTTTATTAATGTCTTGAATAACAATATTCTGCTCGCTGGCCGAGGTAGATACCTGGCTATTCAATTCGTTAATTTGGTGAATAAAGTCACCCAGCTTTTGCAAACTGACCGAAGTTTTATCGGCCTCTTCTACCGTATCTGAGCAGGTATGTTCGGTACTGCCAATCGACGACACCACTAAGCTAGCTTCTTGCTTAAGTTTGGTTAAGGCCAAGCCGATCTCGCTAGTACTGGTTTGAGTGCGACTGGCGAGTGCTCTAACCTCATCGGCCACCACTGCAAACCCTCGTCCTTGATCTCCTGCTCGCGCGGCTTCAATCGATGCATTAAGCGCTAACAAGTTGGTTTGCTCGGCAATACTGCCAATCACTTCAACAATATGTTGAATACTCGCCGTTTCATTATTCATATTCTCTACGTTGCTAGAGGTTTCATGAATCTCAGTGGCTAGGGCTTCAATCTTTTGTTGAGTAGTTTTAATGGTTTGTACCGAGTCTTCACCGCTTTGATTGGCCTCATTGGCGTATTTGGCTGCGGCTGAAGTATTACCCTCTACTAGCTCAGCGGTATTAGATAACTCTTCAATAGCGGCCACAATTTGGGTAGTTTCGTTGGTATGCTGATTAAGAATCTCACTGCTGCTTTGGCTGTATTTATCCAGCGTTTCAATACCGTCAGAAAGCTTAGAGCGGGCACTGTTTATTTCTAATAGCATAGTTTGCAACTGTGCGATAAAACCGTTGATGCCTTGGGCAATGATGCCAATGTCATCGTCGGTTTTCACCTCTAAGCGCTGGGTTAAATCACCACTACCTTGGCCTAGTTCGGTCACTAAATCTCTAAGCTTAATAATCGGCTGGTAAAGCTGATTCAATACAAACAATAGAATAATAACCGACACTAAGGTTGCAACAGTAATAATAGTTGCTACTTTATAGGTGGTTGCTTGCAGGGGCGCAAACGCTGTTGATTCATCTACCGCAATCAATACATACCATTCGTTATCGCCTAGTAAGCTCACTCGTTGGCTGACAAACAACGTTGATTGCTGATTAACATCGGCATACTGAATCGCTTTATCTTGTCCTATCAAGCCACGATAAACCTGCTTAAATACATCCAGATCAGCAATATTGTCTTTTTGCTTCACCCACTCGTTAGTAGAGGCTAATACCAAGCCACTTTTATCCACCACTAAACCTGTTGCACCGGCAATTTCGCTTAAAGAACTCAACTGCTTTTGCAGATGGTCAAAACGCAAATCAGCCATAATCACCCCTTGCTTGATTGGGTGCATCACGCCAACCATTGGCACGCCATCGCTGCGCGTAAAAAACACATCGCTGAGTGACAAAGTAGCGGTCTTTTTAGCGGCTTTATACCACGGGCGAGTACGAGGATCGTATTTATCTAAACGCCCCACGCCCTCTGGAAAAGACTCAGAAGCTTTAGATACAAACGAGGAACCATCGTCAAAGCCAATAATCACCTTATACACGCCACCTAAGCGAGCGGTATATTCGGTCATAGCAACGTGGTTACTGTTTATGTTTTTCTCTTGGTATAACTTAGCGAGCTGATTAACCGCGCCGGTTGTGCGCTGAAACGAGGTATTAATCTCTGTAGTTTTTTGTTCAATAGTATGATGAATATCCCTTAACAAACTATTGGTAATCTGATCTTTTAGCAGAGTGTAAGAAAGGTAACCTGTTACTAATAAAGATAAAACAAGCATAAAAGTCATAGCCGACAGCAAGCTTGATTTAAAGCCAAAGCGATTCATCCATTTTCACCATTTGTAATATTATATATTTAACAATACTGCTTTTAAGTGACACTTAATGTTAAACACTTCAACAAAATGAAACTCTATGACTGCAGAGTAAATACCTTCTTTTAACGCCTCACAAACATATTTCAACTACAACACACATTCTGCATCTGGTTCGCGGGCATTTTCAGCCCGTAAAGCAGAGATACGGTCAGCCGGCATCGGTTTGTAGAACAAACAGCCCTTATCACTGCCCTTTACCAGCCACTACCACCCATACTGTTTTTATTAACACTCCCATATCTTGTATTAACCAACTACCACATTGGCTTAGGCTTAAGGCATAACAATGGTCATAAGCTAGCTTCTGTTTTACGTCTTCAATGCTTGAGTCATAAGCTAAATTCACTTGTGCTAGACCGGTGATCCCTGGCTTAATGCCTACCGTGCGTTCGCTATAAAAGGGAATGGCTTGCTCCAAGCTTTGATAAAACACTGGGCGCTCTGGGCGCGGCCCTACCAAAGACATTTCACCTTTAAGTACATTGATTAACTGCGGCAATTCGTCGATGCGTGTTTTACGGAGAAACTTACCTACGCAAGTAATTCGCTTATCTTGCTTGGTGGCCCACACCGCCCCACTCACTTGCTCAGCATCACTGCGCATACTTCTAAATTTATAAATTTCAAATAGCTGCACATAGTCTTTAGTGATTAACCCTACTCGGGTTTGCTGGTAAAACACAGGCCCCTTTGAATCTAGCTTTATCGCTAAGGCCATTAGCGGAAATAAGGGACTAAACACAACCAGTAATACACTGGCGCCCACTATGTCGAAAAACCGCTTGCCTGCACTAACCCATGGACTAACAAAACACGTTAAACGCTTTTTCTTAAGCTTTTTAGCCACATAGTCCACACAACCCAACATGCTAGAGAAATGGCCTTCGACTAAATAGTTAAGGCTACCGATGGCTCCAGGCAACGTAACCTTAGGCAATACTCTTGGCAACATAGCAAGGCTGTAACCTAACAGTTGCAAGGTAAAGAGTACCGCGAACAAGGTAGATTGAGTGCTTAATATCATTGCACCAAAGAAGCTAGTTAACATAAACAAAGGAATAGTTACGCGTAAAGCCTTGCCCGAGAAGAAGGTAAAAGCCACACCTTTAAAACGCGGTAACAACATATGACGCAGGCGAATTAATTGCTGTAAGTTACCAGCACCAATGCGCTTTCTGCGACTGCGATCTTGGCTATCGGCCGCATGCTCAAGCTCTAAGGCACGAATATTAGGCTCGTATATGGCGCGGTAGCCTTGCGCTACAATATCCATAGGAATAACAAAATCATCGTTAATGGTGTCTTCTGGCATACGTCTAAATAGCGATTTTCGAATTAAATAAAATGCCCCGTGTGCGCCTAGTGGCGCGCCCATTTCAGCTTCACAACGTTTCACTTCGCGCTGATAGTCCCAATATGCCTGCTCACCCACCGAACCTGGGCTAAGCAAATGATAATAACCACATACCACTCCAACATCGCTTTGCTTGAATTGGCTCGCAGCAATGAGCATGGCATCTACCGAGATAAGGGCAGATACATCCGACAAGGCCACGATGTCGGCTTTGCTTTGACTAATGTGCTGATTTAATACCGCCACCTTGCCTTGATTTTGAAACTGCTCACAGACTTCTATTGCAAAACTGCAAAAAGTGAGTTCTTCCAAACACGCTCGCGCTTCTGCAGCGGTATCATCAGTGCAACCATCGCAAATAATCTTAATCGTTAAGCGAGCGTCAGGGTAATCGAGTGTGGCTAAGTTAATTAACTTGGCGGCAATATAATCTTGCTCGTTGTAAGCCGGAATCAACAACTCAATAAGCGGTAACTGAGCATCGTCTTCGCAATGGTGATATTTGCGCACCACTGAAACAGGTATCGCCTGCGTTGGCTGTTTATGCCCTTTGCTGAGAAGCTTAAGCAGCAAAGGATAAAGTGCATGATGATAAACCACCAAAAACATCGCGATCAGGGTTAAGTAAATGAGAGTATTCATAATCATGCCCCTATAAGTAACGATGACGAAGTGCGGCGTAGTTACGCGCGGTGGTACGTAAATCACCAGACTGCTTAACAAACTGGCGCGGATTGCCAGTAGCTGGCTTTTCTAGCTTAAGCTCTAAAGCTTGGGCCATAGCAAACGCTGAACCCGGCTCAACTAATGTGCCAGTGCGCGGGCATAAGGCTTCGGTAGATGCGCCTACATTGGTCACAACGGCGGGGACCTCACAAGACTGTGCTTCTAATATCACTAACGACAAACCTTCGAAATAAGAAGGCAAACAAAACAGATCTAAGCTTTGGTAAAAGCGCGGCATTGACTCAATGGAGCCTAAAAAGTGCACGCGTTCTTGTAAGTGTAAAGATTCAACCAATTGTTCTAATTGCTTACGTTGGCTGCCATCACCTGCAAATGCTAAATGCACATCTTCTGGTAAAAACGACAATGACTCGATCAATACTGCTTGGCCTTTTTCTAATTCCAAGCGGCCAGCGCAACCAATTAAACGAAAATGCTCTGGCAAACCCAGCTCACGACGAGCCACTACTTTGCTACCTGGTGCAAAGCTGCGGGTATCTACACCATTTTTAATCACCTGCACTTTTTCATCATCAAAGCCTAAGGCCGCCTTTAGCTCACCAGCCACTAAATTGGCGTCTGCGACCAGCATAGGTTTAACAAATTTGAGTGCGGCAGCTTGCACCAAACGGCGGCGTTGCTGACGTAAATGCCAAGCATCATGCTCGGTATGAATCACTACTTTCACGCCAGCTAAACGCGCGGCTATGCCACCATAAATAAGCGGGCCAATATGGTGAGTATGCACTACTGGCACTGCCCAGCGGCGAAACAAGTTAACCAACTTCCACAAGGTTGAAAGTCGAAAACCCGGCTTTTTGTCTAAAAACATCAAGCGGTCAGCAAAGGGGCGAAGGCGCGGCCATGCCGCCAGTGCTTCTTCTTTGTTGCCTTCCAGTGAGATAATTACCCCCTGCTCATGCGTCTCTTCCATGCGTTGTAAATCTAAGGCCATGGTTTCTATACCACCGGGCTGTAAGTGCTGTACGACTTGGATCCAAATACTCATCATGTAATCCTCTTTAATGCGATTCATTAAGCGGAGGAATACGGCTTAACACCGACACTCCAGCTATATCTTCAATATCTTTAATGGTGCGTAAACTCGAATCAGTTAGCTCAGCCATCACCGCTAAGCTGATACCGATAGCAACGCCACCCACAAAACCAGCAACAACAAACATCCATAATGGCAAGGTAGACGGGCCACTGGGGGTATAAGCGCGGTCAATAATTTTGATTCGGTCAGCTTGCTCAAACACCCCTAACGCACCGGTTACTTGTGCCATTTCGTAGCGGGTTAACATGTTTTCATACAGGCTGCGTTTCACTCGCAAATTGCGATTTAGAATACGGAGTTGTTTCTCTTGCTCACCCACCGAGCCAATTTGTTGCTGTATAGAATTTGCCAAACTTTTTAATTGCGATACCTCTGCTGCTAAGGCGTCTACTCGCTGGCGAGCAATCATTAAGGCCTCTACTTGCACAATTAGCATTTCACCATTGGATTCAGTAATTGAGATTTGCTGCTGCAGTAAGGCAGAGCTGTCGGTTTTGCTTACCGCAGATTCGGGTAAAGCGAGCACTTCTTCTCGTTCTTGCTCCAAATGGCGCAGTACCCGTTTAATCGCCAAAACTTTAGAGTGCCCCTCGGTGTAGCGAGACATTAAGGTGGCCAGCTCAGCACGATTAAGCACAATTTGTTCTTCTAGGCGGGTTAACACAGGATTAGTACGAGATAACTGTTGGTCAATGCTGCCTAAGCTTTGCTTAGCGCCCGCCAATTCGGCCTCGCGTTCAATTAGACGCTGGCGCACTCGCGATAGCCGCTCTGTATTTGCAGCATGCTGCTCGGGCAAACCATCAGAATGTAGCGTGCGATAACTCGCTAACGCTTGCTCTGCTTCTTCAAGCTCTATACTACTGGTACTTAAGTGCTCGCGAAGAAAGCGTTCAGACTCTTGAATAGACGAGCGCTCAGGGGCTAAAAGCTGCTCAATAAAATGTTTAGACACCGTTTCTAATAACTGACTCATGCCCTGCGGAGTGGTTGATTTGTAATCAATTCGAATTAAATCCTTACCCACTTGGCGAACCGTTAAGGCCGACGATAAACGCGCAATCACCTGCTCTTTACGCTGTGGGCTGTCGGTTTCAAACATCAAGCCTTGCTCAATAGCCACTTCGCTCAATACGTGGCGACTATGCAGCAAGGTGGTCAGCGCTTCCATTCGGCCTTCTACATTGGCCGATACGGCTAAATCTTCTAAAAATGGATTAAGGCTGGCAGTTTCCTGCACTAACATACTGGTATGCGACGCATATTGTTTGTCCGACATTAGTGACACAACAGCCCCAACAATCGGCATCAATAGAATAGGTAGAGCAATTAAGTAACGTCGACGCCATAGGGCATCAACAATTAAATATATTCTTGGTAGTAATTCGCCCATTGTATTCTCCACTTGATTCAAGCTTTGAATAGCGAAATCCGTACCAACATTTTTAATTGCTATTTATCATGCACTTAATGATAGTTTCAAGTTGAAATCTAGAGGGTATTGCATTTTGCAAGACAGTCTATAGCAGCAAAGCGTGTTCAAGTAATATCAGGGATGTATGGCGTAGCAATCTAGAGCGACACTTAACACAAGGCTTAGCGGATACAACATGCTAGGGTGACTATTGAAGATATTTATCAAAAATCATATCGTAGGTGCCATCTTCCTTCATGGCTGAAAGCGCTTTGTTGTATTCACGAATAACTGTGGAAAAGTCACGTTTTCTGGTGAATGCCAAGTAACTAGGAATGGCTTCTAAAGGAGGGGATAACTGCTTTATTTTATGGGCTGCCCCCAACGATTTTGCTGTACTAAAAACCACATGCCGATACGAAGGTATTAAGTCCACGCGGCCAGCCAGCAGCTTTCGAACATTACTTTTAGAGCTTTGAGCTTCATCAACGGTCTTGAATAACCGCTTCTCCAAAGCAGCGTCAAGCCTTGGGCCATAGCTAGTCTCATTGATGACGCCGATTGATTTATCTGCCAATTGTTGAATATCACCATCAAAGGTGATGGATGAATTAACAGAAACAAAAAATGCCTGTATTTGTGTTATCAGTACTTCGTTCGTATAACTCAAAAATGTTTGCCGTTCATTTGTTAAATATACTGAGAATATTCCATCGACAGTGCCTTCTTGAACCGACTTTAAGCATCTAGCCCAAGGCATTAGCTTTATTTCTACGGTAAAACCCGCTCTTTCAAATGCTTCATTTATAACATCAACTAAAATACCTGTTTGCTCACCGTTCTCTATATACGAGGTAGGAATACTGTCAGCAGCGGCGGCAAGCACAATTTTTTCGGCATACACCGTCTCAGAATAGAGAAGCAGAACTAAGAAAAAAAAGGATAGAGCTTTAAGCATTTGTCTTGCCTTTGGCCACCAAAAAAGATGTTCGTATACTACGACTGTATGACATATCGATACTTTTTCAAGCTGTGCCAAAAATTACAAAAACGTTCAATTTGATATTTTGGCCAGCCTTTAGTAATGCTTAAAGCCTAGACGAAACACCCGTTCTTATGAGTTTTCAGACCGACTGCAGGCTTTTAACATGCTCTAATTGTAGAGCCCAATAGCCCGGCCGACCTTAGATAGCGAATTATTTCTTAGAAGCAAGAACCTCTTCTAGCTCAAGCCCAGTTAGGCTATGAATAGTACGCCACAAGTAGTAAAAAACAGCCATCATCATCACCATAGATGGCAAGGCAATCATCGGGTAACTATATAGGGTTAACTGACCTAGCTCTTCGTTAAATGCAGACGTTCCGGCAGGGCTAGTGACTAGCCATTTGGCAAGGATATAGTTCATCGTCGCTGAAAAGGCGAAGGAACCAGCAATAAAATAGGTAGCCTTTAACAGGCGAGCTTCGAAGGCAGCACCGCTGTTATGTTCTGCTAAACGTTGTTGGATTTTTTCCACATCCATAATATCTGGGTTAAACAGCAAAGCTTTAACCAAAGGATAAGGAGTAAAGGTAGACACTAAAACGGCAATACCTATCACAGCAGGAATGGCCGCTTCTTTAATGGCTAACCATTTGGTATCAAGCTCAAATAAACCAATCCCACCCGTTAACAAAACACTTACCAAGCCAAGTAAGGCAATGAAATTAAATTTCCTATATCTAATTAGCTCGAAAAGCCCCCAACCAAGTGGAAAGGCAAGCGCAACAATCAAACCTCCACTAGCACCTAAGGCATCTTCGCCGCTTAATTTCATGAGTACAAAAGACGGTAAAACGATACTGACAACTAGATCAACTAAGGGCCGTGGCTTATGTGTTGGAGAGCTTTTCATATTTTCTATGCGTTATTGCAAATTACGTAGAATGGTTATAACTAATTATCAACAATGAAACAATCGGCAAATAGCTTCCCGACGTTCTTTTGAATACTAATTCCTGTGCGAACCACTAGCTTAACTAGTGCCGCCATAGCCAAGCGTTGCTGCCCGTTTTGATGCCCGTATACGCAGAATCAAGTCACTAATTCAGTCAATGGGTTCATAGCTGCAACACATCACGCTTATGCATTGGCAAACATACGGGAAATTGGCTACCGAAAACGAAAAACACTCGACAAGATAATAATGCCGAGTGCTCTTTTTACTACATTGATACGATTGCTGATTGTAGTATATGGCTGCTTTAGCCTACCAGTTTAAACTTGCCTACATTACTTTCTTGCTGGTTAGACAGCGCATTTAAGCGTTGCCCTTCCGCGGCAAGGGTATCTAAAGTTAAGCTATTTTCTTTAGCTTGCTGCGCCAGTAAGCCCATTTCTTGAGTGATACTGGCAGCACCTTCTCGCTGCTGTTCGGTGGCAGTATTAATGCTATGCGACATATCGCGAAGCTTTTGAATGTCTTTACTCACCGCCGTAATCGCCTCTGATAACTCACTGTTTAAGTTAAGCGTATCGCCCATTTTGCTGCGGCTTTCACCCATTAACTGCATAGAGGTACTCGCTTGTTCTTCTAAACGCGCCATAACTTTAGCTATTTGCTCAGTTTGCTCGCCACTGCGCTTAGATAACATTCTCACCTCATCAGCGACCACTGAAAACCCGCGCCCATATTCCCCAGCACGAGCCGCTTCAATAGCCGCATTTAATGCCAGTAAGTTGGTAGCGTCAGCGATTGATTGAATCACCTCTAACACCGTTTTAACGTCACCAATATCTTTCAGTAAGCTTTCCATTGCTCCATGAGTACTATTAATATGCTGATCTAAGGCTTGAATAGTTTGCTGATTTTGCTGCATAACCGCGGTACCGCTTTTCAGTCGCTTATCGGCGGTTTCTGTTTGCTGGAAAGAGTCACTCGCAATGCCGGCGATTTCTTGGCTGGCATTAGCCATTTGCGCAATCGCCGAACTCACACTGCCTAAGCTGGTATTTTGATTGTCGTTTTTGCCTTTAATGTCACCGGTTATACTGGCGTTACTGGTGGCCATAGTTTCTAGCTCACTAGTCACTTGCACTATTTCACTCAATGAATGATTGGTATTTTCTGCTACCTCATTCACCCAGCCAGCCACTTTAGCAAACTCCCCGCTCCATCCGTTTTGCATATGCAAAGTAAAGTCGCCATTCGCCATCGCGCGGGTTACCGTTGCTAAGTCGTCAATCGGCCGCTTAATCAAGCGATTGATTGAAATACACGAACCAACTGCAACCAACAAAGCAATAATACCGGCAATACTGGCGCTAAAGCTGACCTTTGTAACTAACCGCTCAGCATCACTTACCATTAGTGTGCTTTGCTGGTCAATACTAGTAACCAAATGTTTTAGTTCAACTATTTGAGCCTTGATATCAGCTTCTAGCTGGGTACGCTTTAGCCCAACTTGTTCAATGCTTTGCTGGTTTTTAAGCACCCTAGATAACAAACCTTGTGGCTCATTTACATGCTTGATAAAAAACGCCCAGTTACTTGTGATGTCTGCGTGTTTAGTAATAGATTCCACTTCAAAGCCAAGATCGTCAAAACTACTCGCTAAGCGCTTGGTGCTGGCACGAATCGTTTCTAATAATTTGGTAATGGCCGCAGGACTGTCTACAGATACCAGCTCAAAGCTCTTTAATTGCACCCGCTGCGATGCAGACATATAGTTTCGATAAATGTCGCGAATATATTGGTCTTCTAAGGCATAAGGTTCTACTTGATAGCCCATGTCGTTGTACAACTCGGTAGACTGCAAAACAAACTGGCTAAATATTTTCCTTAACTCAACCTCTTCGGTATAGCTTTGAGAAAGCGCTTGGTAAACCAGAGACAACTCCTTATCCAAGTGATCTATCATTTGTCGAGAAGATTCAAAACCAGTGGCGGCGTTAGTTTGCTGTTGTACTTGTGAACGAGTGACCGCTTGCGCCAGTAATTGCTCAGTGCTATCGCGCAACTCTTGCCAATCGGCATAAAGAACATCAAGCTGCGACTGGTCTTCTGATGTGAGAATAGCCAGCACTAAGTGATTCATTTGTAAATAGGCGGCTTCGGCATCAGAGGCATTTTGCAAAGCAACTAACGAATGACTAGCCAATTCCTGATTACGATTTTGAATGGTATTCAAGCCAATAATGGCAATTAAAATGGCGGTAACAAAGGTACTTGCGATCACCACAACCACCATTACCACCTGCCTAGGAATAGACATTTTACGTAAACGACCTAGAAATGAAAAAACCTGAAAATCTTTAAACATGCTGTACCCCATTACCAACATCTCTTTCCATAGTGCTGGTAGCAACTTAGCGAGGGTAAACATTTTCAGCAATCTGATTTACGTTTTTTTATGGTGAGGATCAATAATTATCAGTTAATTCATAATGACTTTATTTTTACATCTTAAACTTTTGATTTAATTGATTAAAATATAAAACTTTAAAATAGTTTGGGTTTAACAAAACTGTTGCTCAACTCTTACTCAATACCGCCGATATAGAAAGAGTTAAAGGGATTTAATCGGAGAACAGCAGTGTCGATATCGTCAATCAACTCAGCAGCAAGTAATGCATACATGGCTCAGGCAAAAGCTAAACAAACGCCCGTTATGGATAAACCGGTTGAACCCAAGCAAGCACAGCCCACTATGCCAGAACCGTTAAAAACAGATAAAGCAGAAGAAGACAGCAGTGTAAAATCGTTTGCTTATGGCGCACTAGGCATGGACAAGCCTAACGAAGTAGAAGAAAACGAAGATGGCGCTTATACCGCAGGCCAAGTGCTTAAAGCCATTGGAACAGTAGGCAGCATCATCGCCATTATGGTGTAAATTATTGGGTTTTAAGCGCCCAAGTTGTTTCTCGGTGTTGCTCTGGGTGACGCGGAACCAAGAATGAGAACGCCAGAGAAGCCACAGCAATAGCAGCGCCAAACCAAAATACTAACGACGGCGAATATAACCAAACAAAACCTAATAGTGCTGGCAGTATTACTGCCGCTATATGGTTAATGGTAAAGCTCACCCCCGCTGAACTGGCAATATCTGCCGGATCGGCAATTTTTTGAAAGTAGCTCTTAATCGCAATCGCCATTGCAAAAAATAGATGGTCGATAATATACAAACCTGCCGCCCACTCTGCTGTTTCTACCAAAGCATAGCCGCCAAAAACGAACACCAAGCCGGTGTATTCAATCATTAATGCTCGGCGCTCACCAATATGACCAATTAGCTGGCCAATTTTACCGGCAAAGATAATGTTCAGAACTTGGTTAGCAAGGTAAAGTAAGGCAATCTCTGATACTGAGTAACCAAACTTTTCGACCATCAAAAAGCCAGCAAACACCACAAAGATTTGCCTGCGCGCGCCGCTTAAAAACACCAAGGTATAAAACAGCCAATAACGCTGGCGTAAAATCAGCCTTTTATGTTGCTCGTGCTCGGCGGTGTAATGCGGAAAACGCAAGGCAATAAACAGTACCGCTAATATGGTAATGCCGCCAAACAAGGCGTACAGCGATACATACTCAAACTCACTGTATTCCAACAATACCCACAACAAACTATAAGCTAATACCGCTGCAGCACCTTTAACCGCAAGCGCTTTCCCCATAAAAGCCGGGGTTTCGGCTTTAGGTATCCATTGTAAAGTAAGCGATTGATTCACTGTTTCAAAATAGTGAAACCCCACCGACATTAAAACGGTTGTAAAATACAAGCCATATACACTGGGGAAAAAGCCGGTAAGCGTAATACCGATAGCCAGCACCAATAAACTGATTAAGGCAAAGGTTTGCTCTTTAAGCACTAACAATACAAAAATAGCGGTAAAGGCCAAAAATCCGGGAATTTCGCGTAGGCTTTGTAAAATGCCAATTTCGCGCCCAGTGAACTGAGCCACTTCAATGGCAAAGTTATTTAGCAATACCATCCAAATCGAGAAGCTAAACGGCATTAAAAATGCCATCATCAACAGCAATTGCTTTTTAGAACGTTGCATCATAATCCTTTAATTCATCAAACAAGCGGGCTTAACTTAGCTCAGAAAATGCCAAACGAAGGCCAAAACCAGCAAACACTCCACCTAACGCGCGGTTTAGCCAGCGTTTAGCCCGTTGGCTGGTTTGCACCCGATGAGAAATAGACACACTCAACCACGCCAATATATGCCCCCAAATCATCGCATTAAGGTTAAACACCAAACCCAACACAACAAAAGCTAAGGCTTTATTGGGCTCAGCTGCATCAATAAATTGGGGAACAAAAGCCAAGAAAAATAACGCCACTTTTGGGTTTAAACTATTGGTAAGAAAGCCTTGGCGAAATATTTTTGCGTAACCCGTACTACAGAGTTGTTCGGCTTTAGGCTGGCTTTGCTCTTTACGTAAAGCCATTGAAAGCCCCATGTACAAAAGATAAATACAGCCAACCACTTTTAATATGGTAAAGGCAGCAGCAGAACTCGCAAGAATGGCAGAAAGCCCAAATGCGGCAGCACTAATATGTACAAATGTTCCAGCACCAATGCCAAAAGCCGCTACCGAGCCGGCTTTAAAGCCTTGGCTAGCACTGCGTGCAACAACGTATAGAGAATCGGGACCAGGAATTAGGTTAAGCAGTATTCCCGACACCACAAATAACCAGAAATCATTAATGCCTAACATTGCTACTACTCCGTTAGCTTTGCGCCATGTGGCCTAGCTCACAAGATTAACACGGAGTTTGTTTAATACGTTAAGAGGAAATGCCCATTTAGTTTGGCAAAAACTGGTAGAAAGTTTGGTGAATAGATGGCGATGCCAGCGATAGTACTAAGTATGCTTAACGCTTAAAGGGCTGACGACTGAGTTGATAAAAAGCTAAGGCTAAGCGAGTGATGAGAATACCGCTTAGCCGAAGCAATAATTATAAAAATTTAGCCGTTCGACTAAAGATAGAAGGCTTCAACTGTGCCTTTTAGTGTCACCATCAAAGGCTGACCACGGCGGTCTAAAGCTTTAGGTGAAGGAATTTTGACCCAACCTTCACTTATGCAATATTCCTCAACATTAAAATGTTCTTTACCGTTTAGTTTAATACCGATGTCGTGCTCAAACACTTCCGCTACATGGTGCGGGCTGCGAGGGTTGCCTGAAAGACGATCAGGTAAAGTAGGTTGTGATTCGTTATTGCTCATGGCTTGGGCTCAAGGTAAATAAAAGTGCGTCATTGTAGTCAATATAGGGAAAGCCCTCAACAGCTTAAGCGGGGCTTTGCTGGCTAACACTGCCTCGAAGACCGATTATATAGAAAAGCGTAATACTCATTCCTTCTGGGAGTTGTTTATCTAGCAAGACGGCTGTAATTAATTGATTCCACCGTTGAGGTGAGAGCAATTAGCTTGCATAAGTTCAGGTGCTAATACCCAGAATGTTACTTAATCAATTACAGAGTGTACGCGGTTTAGAATTACCTTTGAGAGAAGCAATACTCTAGCGCGGCCCTTGCGTTCATCAGATCTGGAATAACAACAGCCACTCGAGCGATAACCAGTGGTGAACGCACTAACTTTGTACTTTGGCTATATGGAGACCGTGGACGATTACCACAGCAAAGTGTTAATCCTGAGAACACAAGATGCTCAAGTGCGTTGGACTTTGCCAAACGCTGCATCTGACAACTTCGCCCCCTTTTAAATCCTAAGCTAAAAGGCATTTTGCGCATACTTGCACAAAACGCCTATCGGTTAGCCTTAGCTACAAGCACCAAAAGTAGCGGTGGTTTGCTGCTCGGCCTGCTCAACTAAGTCTGCACAAGACACCTCTTTCGCCTTGAATGCGTCATTAAGATCAATGCGTATCTCAGCGTAAGTATCTAGATTCCGCATTTTGAAAGAACCATTATCAAAGTTGTAGGTATATTGGATCCAAGTGGCATAGGTTTCGCCATTAACGGGGTCGATAATATCTTGAGCTACAAGGTTGCCGCTATCGAAAGTAGACTGCAATTTACCTTCGGTTTGTGCCCAACCAGCATCTTGCTTGAACTCTACGTTAGCTGAATTGTATAAACCGCGTAACATCCGATCTGAAGATGAAATAGTAGAACCAATTTTGCTGCCGTTTTCAGGCTTGCTCATGTCACCTACTGCTTTGGCATTGGCATCGTGCTGTTGCTGCAATGGTGCGTTTGCCATTACTCGCATATGGTCGTTTACGCTACCACGGTGCACTTGCATTTCTCCGCCTTCGTTTAGCTCAAACAATGCGATATTACCGGTTTTATCTTGTACTGAAATATGCAAGCCGTGCTGGTCACCATGAATGCCATCGGCCCAAGCAAACTGAAATTGATTAGCTTCAAAAGCTGCAACTGCTTCGTCTACGGTGGCAAAGTTCTCTGCCATAAACGTGGCGGCGTCGCCCCAGTTTACCGCTGGTGCGCCAGTGTCTTGATAGTCTTTAATAAACGCTACCGAATCATATAAATAAAGGGTTGATGCCGACAAGCCTTCTGCATTTATCGCTTCACCAGCGGTATCAACAAATACCTTGCGCTCTTCTAAGATCAAGGTTGGGTATTTCACTGTCCAAGCGGCAGCTTTTTGATAAGAAGGTACATCTTTAGTCTCTACTTCAGTGCCAACTGGATGCATAATCGCAACAGTGCCCAATTGCTGGCCCCAATCTAAAGTACGAACTTGCGACACCCCATGCGGCGTATCAAGGGTAATACGAGAACAAGCATTAGCGGTTTGTAAAGCACCAAACGTTACTGCGGCGATAGTTAAAGCAATCATTGATTTTTTCATTTCATCTTCTCTTTAAACTTACCCAATCCTTGGGGAAAATTTGGCCAAAGATCCGGCTACCCATTAGTTTTAGCAAGCTAGCCAATGTTGGCTAAACTTCACTTAACTTGGTGCTAGTAAAACATAAACTTAAGTTAACAATTAACTAGGTTCTTTAAGTTTAACTAATAGGCAAGAAACAACAAAGATGATGCAAATGAGGCTAGATTTAAAACCTTTTAGAGCTTACGAGGCGACGTTTACAGCTAGCTATTCATCACCAAATACAGGCTTATCCAAAGCGACCCTAACACACACGGCGAACGCGGTATAAAACCAGCCAAAAGCGCTAACTAAAGAGGAAAAAGTGACTAAAGCAAAAACAACAATCAACAACAGTTTGAATGTAAAAATGATGGTACGCATAACCAGTCTCTGCAAAATGCCCGTAGCTAAGTCTACGCGCATTATCTGGAGCCTAGTCGCCGAAAAGTTGCTTTATTGATACTTAACGAACTAACGCGGTAAGTTATTTATTAGAAGCCCTGTTGGCCTCACGTTTTATCAATAAAGAAAAGTAGTCCAAGCTAAACAACTATGCCCTATACAATTGCACACAATTTCTGCCCAGATCTTTGGCCAGGTACAGCGCTTTATCTGCTTGTTGAAGGGTTTCTTTTAGCGTTTGGTTACGTAGGCTGCTAGCCACGCCAAAACTGGCTGTGCAGCTAAAGGATTTCTCGCCAACAATGGGAATAATGTGCTTTGATACGCGTTCTCGCATACGCTCGGCGGCTTGCTGCGCTTGTTCGAGCCCAGTGTTTGGCATAGCAATGACAAACTCTTCACCGCCAATGCGCGCAAACAAATCTTGTTCACGGCAAATCGCTTTTACCTCTTTGCTTATTTCCACCAAGCACAAGTCCCCCACTATGTGACCATAGCGATCGTTAATACTTTTAAAATAATCGAAATCGAGCAATACCAAACTAAAAGGCTGGTGAAGTTTATGCGACTGCTGCAACATGGCATTGCCTTGGGCAAAGAAACAATGGCGATTTGCTAAACCAGTGAGTGAATCGGTAGAAGCTTGTAGCGTGAGTTGCTGTTCATTGGCTTCGATTTGGCGAGCGAAAATGGTTAAAACAAACACCACTTCAATCATGTTCACCAACACTACCGACTGATAAAGCAAATGATTAGTAGCAGCATCTAACTCAATTAGCGGTGTTAAATTGGCTGTATTTTCGCAATATAGAAACAAGCCTACGGAGGCAGCACTCAGCGCTAACATTTCTCGTCGCTGGCGCAACTCAAACAGTAAAAATGCACCGGTTGGCACTAAGAAGTAGTAAAGGTGAAAGCCACTAGCATTGGTTACATACACGTTGGTGCAGATAAGCAGATGTACCATCAGCACAGAAAAAAACCAGGTTTTAGCACCCGATACATAACCTTTAGCCATAAAAGCGATAGTCGCGAGATAGGCTAAGGTGAAACCAAAATTGATTAAAGCTACCTGTGTATTGTCTAACAGTAACCAATAGTTTAACGAATATACACCTGAAATAATGGTGGTAATTAGAGTGATAATATTGGTGAGACGTATACGACTAACGGCTGCAAATGAGTGCCCTTCGGCCCCCACATTTAGTATTTTTTGAATATCCATGTTGTTCTGCTTGCTTCCTTTCCGGCTTCAGACTAACACACAAACAGCGAACAAATTGTGGCAATGTTTATTTTTATAATTAAACAAATAAGCTTAAATTACGGCAATAAATACGCTAAAAGTCAGTAAGATCGCGTAACTGTTTATTTATCATAAACTAAAAACGCCGCCAGATTAGATGAACTTATTTAACATGCCCAAATGATGGAGGTTTAGCACTGCAGGTAAATTGAAGATTCTATTTTGGCATTTCTATAAGTAAATGCCCTTGTTGAGCTTGGCTTAAATCTACTTCGAAGCGTTGTGGAGACCAACCATGAACTTTATCGCGGGCTTCAATGTAAACGATAGAGCCCACTTCTGGATGAGGAACATTGCTCAAGCTGCGAGTAAATGGCTGCTCGTTAACATGGGGGTGAAGCAATTCACGCTCGCCTAATACCGTACCTTTAGCATCTACCACTCGCCACATATTGGCATAATGATCCCAACCGCTATCTTCATGCAGCAAAGAGACATCTACTTTCCAAGTGCGTTGGCCGTCTTTGGTAAACTCTGCCGCGACAATGGTGACATCATTGGCAAAAACCGACGGTACCAACAAGCTGGCGGCTACATAGCATGCTTGAATAAAGCGAGACAAATAAACAGATTGACCTTGCATGAGTAAACCTTATTAGCTGCTGGGCGAGATAGCTAAACCCTAGCAGCAAAGGCAAAACTTGAATAGCAAAGATTTGTAAGAACCCAGCGAGGTTTAAGGGCTAGTCAGCCACAATTCAGCTTGGTCCACTTGGTTCATATCAAAGGCTTTAATGTGCAAGCCAGGGATCAGTTTTCCCTCTAACTCGCTAATGGTTTGTATCCATTGCTTGTCGCACATCACTGCAGCACGTTCAAACTGGCGAATCAGCTTAAACATTTCAGGAATACGCATAAATTCTACTGCAATGGCACTTAAGGTAGGCAATGCGAAGTCTTCGATACGATAAAGCATCAGGCCGTTATCGATGCCTACTGCTTTGCTACTTAAGTCATCCAAGGCAGCTTTCATCTCTTCACTATCGAGCTTGCCACCAAATTCAATGTCTAAACGATTATCTGCCACTCTAGTTACGGTAAACATGGTTATTCTCCCACAGTTAACTGCACCTTATTGCTTAAACATAAGCCAAAAATGCAGCCTTATTATTGCGCTAGGTCGTATTTTTAAGCGCTTGCGGCAGCCTTTTTTGTCAGCGGTTTAACGGTAGAAAACAGCTAACCAAATGGTTGCGCCCTTGGTAGCTGTGGTAAGTACTTTGTGTTTTTGGTGTGCGGGAATATTCATATAGTCGCCTTTCCCCAGTTCAAGGCTTTTACCCTCTTCAAAGCTAAGGTGGCTGACCCTTCTAGCACTATTACCCACTCATTTTCATCTTGGTCATACCAACCTTGTTCTGGGGAGCTTTGCCCATAAGACACTATTCGCTCAACTCGAACATGTTCACTTTTTAGCAAATCGTTAAAGTGCTCTTGGTTTACATCTGTAGGAAGTTTAGCGAATAGATTAGCCATGATGAGTTGATCCTAGGTAGTGTAAAATGGAGAGTGTGGTGTCAAATAGTGTTTGCGGTGGTTAATTGGAGGGAAACAAGCCAGTCAGCGTTTGCCTAACAATGGCTAATAGTTCTTGTTCGCTAGTAAGCACTTTTGATAACACACTTACCCCCATCAGTAGGCTTTGTAAGGCTAGCGCCTTCTCACGTACATTAATATGATGTAATTCTCCCTTGGTGACCGCTAGATCGAGTAAACCCTCAAAACGTGAAACGTTTTCTAACACCATACTTTGTAGATTCTCGCCCAATGCCTCATCAACTGCCGCTAACTCAGAAACTGAGTTGATCACCAAACAACCACGTGCTTGTGGATCGCTGGCTCTAAAGCGGCAAACATCGGCAAAAAAGTCAGATAATAATCCCAGTACAGAACTCGCCGACTCAGCGTGGTTCAGCACTTGGTCTGGCGTTTTGGTAGCGTATAAATCTAAAGTTTCTAGAAACAAATCTTGGCGAGAGCCAAACGCGTTATAAAAGCTTGAGCGGGTAATACCGAGCTTTTCGGATAAGGCTTTTACTGAGCAGGCCTCATAACCGTTTAACCAAAATTCGTTCATGCACGTTTCTACAGCGACTGCCCTATCAAACTTTATTGCTCTACCCATTTCTGCCTCTGCGCACTTTACTTAATTACTGTTCACTTATGTACAAATTAGCATAGAACCAACCATAAGCTAAGCCTACGCATTAGATAAAGAGCCAAATAACAAAAGAGTTTATGTGGAAAATGTAGGGCTCAACCAGGCCGTTTGCAGTGTCATTCTCTTTTATCGCTAAACCCCTTAATCCGTTGCGCCTGCACATTGAGTAACAGTGCTTTGCAAACAACGCTTAACAAACTAACTTTGTTCACATGTGGACAAAACCAATTACCATGAATATAGTGTACACACATGTACATTTTACATGTCTACGCAATTCATCACTGCGTGGTGTGATAGCTAAACAAAAGGATTACCGAACTATGACTGCGTTTTTTATTGCAACAAGCCAAATTAAAGATCCTCAAAAATTTGCCCGCTACGGGCAACAGGCGGCTTCCACACTTTCTGAGTTTCAGGGAGAGTTGGTGATTAAAGGTAAATTTTCAGAAGCGCTTGCAGGAACAGCCGAACATGATGCAGTAGGTGTGATTAAGTTCCCCACTATGGACGCCCTGCAAGATTGGTATAAAAGTGACAACTACCAAGCCCTTATTCCCCTGCGAGAAGAAGCAGTAAATATGAGTATTAGCACCTACGCGGTACCCGCATAACCGACTCATAATTGGCCGATTAATCATCGGCCAATTATTTAACCTCTCTTAGCCTTAGCGCTATGTGCTTAGCTTGCTCTTTAAATTGCTTAATAAAAAACCTTGAGAAAAAAAATGAAAGGCGCAACATTAATCGCAAATCGACGATTAACTATATATAAGCCATCACCGAGTGATTTATGACAACAGCATGTAACAAAGCCAATAACCAAGCGTTTTCTACAAGCGAACAACAATTAGCTCAAGAACAGCAATTTGCTGCTTGGTCAAAAGCTTTAGCACATCCAGCGCGAGTAAGAATATTATCTATTCTGATTAACTTGGATAAATTAGGTGGCTGCCTGAATAGTGATCTAGTCTCACAGCTAGGTTTGGCGCAATCTACCGTGTCGGAGCATTTACGCATTCTTAAGCAAGCTGAGTTTATTAGCGCAGAGCCAATGCCGCCTAAAATGTGCTATCGAGTAAATCACAGCACACTGACCGTTTATAAAGAATTACTGAACACTCTCACTGGTTAAGAGCTGATCAGTTCGACCAATTTGCTCTTTATTACAAATAAATCAATCGCTATTCGACGAATAACGAAAGTACGAGTAAACCACTTAACTCACAACAGGTTTAACCATGAATACAAAACCCGACCAACCTACTCTTAGCTTTTTAGACCGCTACCTCACCCTATGGATTTTTGTTGCCATGGCAGTAGGTGTAACAATTGGCGTGGCCTTTCCACAGGTTGTAGAGCTGAATGAAGCCATGTCGGTAGGCAGCACCAATATTCCTTTAGCTATTGGCCTCATTTTTATGATGTATCCACCGTTAGCGAAAGTGAATTACCGCTTGCTAGGCAAGGTGGCTAAAGACAAACAAGCCATAAAGCTCTCGCTCATTATGAATTGGATTGTTGGGCCTATTTTAATGTTTAGTTTGGCGCTGATCTTTTTAGGCGACCACCCAGGATACATGGTGGGCATTATTCTTATTGGCCTCGCCCGTTGTATCGCCATGGTATTGGTATGGAATGATATTGGTGGCGGCAATAAAGAATACGGCGCAGCCTTAGTGGCATAAATAGCCTGTTCCAAATTGTTACCTACAGCTTTATGGCGTGGTTGTTTATTACCGTATTACCGCCGTTGTTTGGGTATCAAGGCATGGCCGTTGATATTTCAATGTTAGAGATTGCTAGCAGCGTATTGATTTACTTGGGCATTCCTTTTCTAGCAGGCTTTTTGAGTCGCGAAATTTTGGTTAAAGCTAAAGGTGAGCAGTGGTATAACGAGGTATTTATTCCTCGTATTTCGCCAATTACCTTAGTCGCTTTGCTCGCCACCATTGTGCTGATGTTCAGCCTTAAAGGCGAAATGATTGTAGAGCTGCCGATGGATGTTGTACGCATTGCGATACCGCTGGCGATCTACTTCGTATTAATGTTCTTTGCCAGCTTTATGGTGGGCAAAAAAATGGGTATTCCTTACGACAAAAATGCCTCTATTGCTTATACCGCTACTGGTAATAACTTTGAATTAGCCATCGCGGTATCTATTGCTGTATTTGGTATTAATTCAGACCAAGCTTTTGCTGGCGTAATTGGTCCGCTGATTGAAGTGCCAGTATTGATTGCATTAGTGAACGTCGCGTTGCGTATGAAAAAACGCTACTCGCTCGCGGCTAGCTAACGCAAGGGCTTAGCCTTAGTAAGCTCGAGTCGCTTTGCTTGAGCCTACTGCATGTTCTTCATGTCGCTAATCAAACTGCGGTATGCTTTAAGGAACAATAACGCTGCGAGTAAAAATTATTATGACGTTTTCTAGATTGTTACTTGTATTAACTTGCTTAACATTTATTCAGAGTGTAAGCGCAAACCCTTCACCAACAACAGATAAGGTTGTTTCAATAGTCTTAGAGCAGCCGACCGGCCAAGAGCAAGCAAGCTATGACCTTATTAAACACAGTGAGGTTAATCAGCAATTCGAGCGTTTGTTAGAACAACATTTTCCCTTTGAACATGCTGTTACGCTGCAATACGGCAGCAACGATGGGCCACTGTATGATCCTGAGCAACACGCTATTTTCATCCCCTACTCTTTTATTAGTGAATCTCTGCAGTTTTTCACCAACAATCACTACGCCGAGCAGCAAGGCGTTTCCGCTGAAAAGGCCGCCTTAGATACGCTATTACATACCCTATTGCACGAGGCCGCCCACGCTTATATTGCAGACCAACAGATTCCCATATTGGGCAAAGAAGAAGATGCAGCAGATAACCTAGCAACGTTAATGTTGTTGAATTATGTAGAGCACGGCGATGACATTGCGATAAGTGCCGCTGATATGTTTGCCTTTGAATCGGATGAAAAACCCAGATATTACGAAATGAGCGAATATATCGCCGAGCATAGCTTTGATTTACAACGTTACTTTTCCACCCTTTGCTTGGTATATGGTTCAGATCCCGAGCGCCATAAGCAGCTATTAGATGAAATAGAAAAAGACTACCAAGCAGAGCGAAAAGAGTTTTGTATTTATCAGTTTGAGCAAAGTAACTATGCATGGCATTACTACTTGGCTCAGCCTTAAGCTTACTCGGTACTGGCTAACACCGCTTGAATAGCCGATAAACCTTTAAGCACTTGAGCTAAACCCTCACTCCCTATTTCTGTAGTGAGTTTATTGTCTAGCTCAACCAACAGTAACCTAGCGTCGGCCATCAACAACTCGCCTTGCGTAGTAAACACTATTTGCTTCTGCTTACCCACGCCATCGGTTTGCTCTAAATAGCCTTTTAAGCATAAATCTTTCACTGTTTTAGCCACCATTTGTCGGCTAACACCTAAGTTTCGAGCAATCTCAGAACCGTAGTTAATACCGCACTCTAACGCACTTAAGAAGTGCAGAGTATTTGGCGTGATTGAGAGATAACCTTTGCCCGTCAATGCTGTACACAAGTAATGACCCGCTAAATCTTGAACCTTAGCACCCGTCATAACCAACTGTAGCGAGCGGCTGTCTACCATTGCCACGCCTTTATTTGTCAACCTTGTTGACATAGTCATTTCCTCTCACTAGGCTTATGTCAACCAAGTATACATAAGGACAGAATATGAAACATCTCTACTTATTGTTAGCCATTGTGGGTGCGGTAGTTCCTTACCTGTTTTTCTTTGAGTTTTTTAATCTACACGGAATAAGCTTAACGCTGTTTGTTAGTGCCTTATTTGCCAATGGCGCCGCTGCGGGCTTCAGTGCCGACTTGCTAATTAGCTCATTAGTGTTTTGGCTATTCATGTTTAAAAACCAACAAGCTCACTCACCCAAGCCCTACTTGTTCATTGTACTGAACCTCACCATTGGCTTAAGTTGTGCGCTACCTGCTTACTTATATGCAAAAACTAAAGCCGACAGTTTGCTTTAGCAAGCTAGGTTTAAGCTTATTCAAAGTGCTTCAATCAAAAGCAAATGCGAACAAAAAAGCCTTATCCTGGGTTGGTTAACACTCAGGACAAGGCTATATGTAAAAAGGGAGTCACGACCCAGTGTAGGACGCTGACTAAAAAGCGGTTTACCCTTAACTAAACTTGGTGATTACCATCTCATGCGCTAGTACCTTTTATTCAAAGGCTTCCCATGCTGTAGTCCCTTCAACTTGCCAAATGAGTTTTACCAACTCAGGGTGGTCAATTAATGGGTTTCGATTACCTTGGTAACGTTGTGCAGCGTCGTTACGATCTTGTTCTTTTTGACTAACAGGATCGTTAAGGTGCCACTCCATTAAGGTGCGTAACTGCCAAGTTTTAAACACTTTATCGTTACTTCCATCAAGAATACGGCTTACCGATACGTTGCTGTTAGATACATCTATCCAATTAGACACCTTATCTTCATAACGAATAGCCAAATACAACAACGCACGAGCAATATCACCTTTAAACTCGTTAATAGGCTCAAATACGAAATAATTTTGGTTACCTCGTTCTGGGTGCCCATAACCATATTCGGTACCATTTTTCCCCTTCCATTGGCTATCGTAAGGGCTAACAAAACCAAAGGGTTTAGCATTATTACTATCGGTACGGTGTAACGACCCAATACTGCTGTCTACACCAAAAATATGGTGAATATCACGATCCATCGGATAACGATTGCTGCTGCCTAGCAACTCTGTACGGAACATGCGGGCATAGCTGTAACAAACGCCTTCTTCATCGGGATATGAACCACTTTCACAAACATCAACAATGGGCAGGTAATTATAAGGGTCCTGGCCAGTAGGGTTTTCTGAAAATATATCGACAATGTCCACACCTTGCTTATCATCGAAGTATACGTCCAAGTCATTTTCAGCAATAAAGTCATTGATTAAGCTAGTGCTTTGAATTGTGTGGTTGGAAGAACTTATCTGATGCAGCGCTGTTTTTAGTTCGTAGCCACGTAAACCTTCGGCGGCCTGATACTCAGACCGTAAGTTTGTGGCAGTGTGACCCGAGTAGTTAGCAACGTCAAAACGAGAAATGTATTCGTCAACAAACAGTTCGCCGTTTTCGTCAAACTCCTCGACGTTAGCAATTACCTCTCCATCAAGCTTTAGCGTCACTCGCCCTGCACCATGAGTACAACAAATCCCATCATTACCGGTATCGGTTAGCACAAAACGATAACTATTCGGTTGTAGAGCAATCACTTCTTCATAATAGGTTTCGTTGTCATAGTCTTGGCTTTGACGAATTTTATTCGCGTCGGCATCATACAAAGCCCAAGATAACTCACCCGCAGCTCTGTCGGTCATCACTTCAATCACCAACATGGTATTGTCGTATTCATGCTCCTTTGCACACCCAACAGCAAGTAAACATAACGCCATGGCAGCATAGGTATTTTTAAGTCTCATAAGGTTTTCCTTTTATCCCTAAGCCTGACGGCGGCGAATAAAGCCCACCATTACTAACATCATCATTAAGTAACCCGCCGCGCTACCGCCATGCGTTTTATCTTGCTCATTCACCAGTATTGAACGCTCACTGATTAGGCTGTCGTTGTGAAAGTAAGATACAAGGTTTTCTCCATACCCAACGTTGATTAACGGCATAGAAACCCACCCTCGCTGAATATCACTGCTATTCAATACGCGAATTTGACTGCGTGAGTAAGTAGACACGTCATATTGATTTCTATCTGAAATAATCGTTTGAATGGTTTCCCCTATTTGTAGGCTCGTTACACCTAACTGGGTTAAATCCACAACGGCAGTAAAGGTATCACCCTGCTTAGGATGGTTTTCACTTGGCATGTCCTTAGGCACGGTAGGTAAGTCGATAGACTCTCCTAACTCATGCTTATCTAAAAACGCTAAGGTTAAAATGGCAGGATCATGGTCAGACGACCGGTAAGGGTCTCGATATTTGGGAAACTCCCCGGTATACGCCGTTGAGTACTCAAACAAAGTGGATTCACGAGAATTAATATTCCATTCCGTTGCATCTATAACATGCGGAACAAGGCTTGGTGAAATTAAGGTGTAATCTAAATTACCAACGGTATCGCCATAAGCGTAACTAAAACCATCAGGGTGCAGTTGGCCAATAATGTCAACGTAGTTGTAGCGATCACTGAGCACTGCGCCTCCATTGCCGTGCAACTCATTGCCATTTACGTAAGTATTGCGTGCCGCTTTAAGCGGATAACCAGAGGGCGCAGTATTAGTTAACAGCATTATGGCGTCTTCTTTGGCATAAGAATTTAAATCACCAAGAATGATTTTGTGCCCCTCTAACTCCGCTAAAGTCTCGCCTAAATGATAAGCAGCAGAAACGCGAAAATTCTCACAATAACCTTGCGCATCTATATCGGTTAGTTCACCGGTTTCTTGGTCGTAATCTTCCCAACATTCTGATCCTTTCGATTTAAAATGATTGGTAGACAAAATTAGCCGCTCACCACTGCCATTTACTGTAAAGGTACCCGTCATTGAAGCACGCTGAAATGCAGAGCTAGCTTCAACACCTGTTGGCCAATAGCGAGGATGAACATGCTGCTCAGGCATATTAATAATCTTTACGCTTTCGAGACTCACTACCGAAGGACGGTAGATAATTTTGGTACTAATGGCGTCACTGCCCACAATTTTTGAGTCAGAGTGGCGCATAACCGCATAGTGCTTCTCACGTGGCAGTTCTGCGTTCAGTAATTGAGTAATGGTAACGATTGATGACATGGCGTCGTAACCGTTATTTTCTACTTCTAAAAAGCTAAAAATATCGGCGTCAATGGCTAACATAGCGCTTGCTAACTTGGCTCCCTGAGTTTCAAAGTCGGCAAATTTCTCTGCTCCTCGATTTTGCTCTAAAGGGTTATTAGCGCCACCAAAAGGAGACGTAAAGAAGTTTAAAACGTTAAAAGCACCAATTTTAACATCTGCTTCTTTCACATCAGGACGCGCCGTTCGTTCAATTCCGCTATGGTTGAAAAAACTGGCGTCGGCGGTATTTGTTACAAACAAGCGATACTCATCGTATGAGTAATTAACAATCCCTTCCATGCCATCTATCGTGGCGCCAACACGAATATAATCAGCAGTAGTTCCCGTTCCGTCATCTTTACCAAAGTTGGGATACCACGGTAAAACACCATTTTCCGCTTTATCTTCTGACTCAATAATCACCCTACGCATTTTATTTGCCTGCGCAGCGGCAATCGCTTCGTCTGAACCTGGCACATTTTTTTGATTAGGATGATAGTTGAGAGTACCGTGAGAGGCGGTCATATTATTGCGGAAATCACTGTAGTCAAAACCAAACGTACGCGCGACTTTCATGTGTGATAGCTCATCAAAGCGCACTAGCATGTTCTCGTAACGCTCTAGCGTAATCTCAAAGTTATCTTGCTCTGATACCCCATCAACAACACAATCTTTAACCAGTAACGGGGTAGGCTCAATAACGCTGGTTACGCCGGTCTTTACAACACCTTGTACACTGGTTAATTGAGACAAGCCATAGTATTCCTGAACCTTGGCATAAACATACACCTCATCCCCTACATTCAGATCTAATCCATAAGGATTTTGATAAACAAATATTCCACTAGATGCACAACTGCTTTCATCAACTTGAGGATCTTGAATGTAAAAACCTCGTGTCATCACCCCATTTGAGGCCTTAAGGTAAGTAATAACACCCTGTACTTTAAACACTTCATCTGAGTAAAATTTATTGTTATCTGGATCGGTAAATGGCGAATGAGGCCCCTCTCCTTGCAAGGTGGCAATGGTGGCTTCTTGGTCAAAAGCGGGCTCTTCTGCCGCTAGGCTTTGCGCAGTAAACAACATTGTTTCGGTTGTTTTTTGTGATGACTCCGCCCCTGCATTAGCGGCCTGCGGGCTAAACACCTCTGCATTTGCTGTTAGTGCAAACAGCGCTAACGATACAGCAGAGTATTTATAAATATCCATATGTGTAACCTTTAATATAAGTATTGCTACAAGCTGTGCTTACCATTGCTAATAGTTTGGTATTTACGACACCTCTATTAAGCTTCGGCAATAGTAAACACAGGGTAGTTGTCTATATTTTCTGCATTCATTACAGGCACACCAAAAAAATCACACAAGCTAACTAAGTCACTTTTATTATTTATGTAAAATAAAAATAAAATACCATAAGTATATAAGCGTAATTAGATGGGTTTAATATAAACAACATTCTTAATCTAGTAGAAAAACCCTTCATGTAATGTCATTTAATTTTTGAACATAAACTATACACAGGAGAAAAATCAGGCAATGATTAAAAACATACCAAACATTGCCTAAACACTCGTGGTTAGTAGCTTATATTTCAAAAAACATCATGATTAGTGAACAACTAGAAGCTATAATAAAGCTTGGCATAACTGAATGTTCCATCTTCGCCACCGCTTGTTACTTCCGCTGCAAGACGTACATTAGGGCGATAATGATAGTTCACACCTACGGTGAACCAATCTTCGTTAACCTGCTCTTCTTCGTAATACTTATATTCTTCGTCAAAGCTAATATTAGAATACGTTACAACGGCTTCTACAGTACTTGTAATTTGATAAGAAGCGGATAAAACAGCAATAATATTATCTTGAGATAAGTAACCATTCTCCTCTTGTCGGTCTTCAACGGAAACTAAACCACCAAAGCCCCAATCACCGAGGAAATAAGTGCCGTGTAGAGAATATATTTCGCCGTATTCTTTTGCTGTTTCACCACCAAATAGTAATGACCAGTTGTTAGCAAAGTAACCCACATAACCATTAAATACCGCGCCTTCGCGAGAGTCTGTTAGGTATTCATCCCAGCCTCTCAATGAGTAAGACATACCCATCTGTACGTTGTTGTAACTTCCTTGATATTTAATCGTATTATCTTGGTCGCCAGCCTCTTTTACTTCGCGTGCGCTATCTACAGAGAAATCACCGTGAGAGTCAACATCATCATAAGCGGTATCGTTTCTACCAAATTCTACAAAGTGCTCTGGCAAAAACTCCCAGCCAACATAAACCTTATCTAAAACAGTTTGAAATTCATTGTCTTGAGTCCAAGTCATGCGTTCAAAATCGATATCCAGTACACCGTACACATCCCCAGCTCTGCCTTCAAAACTAATATCGGCAAAAGTGTCATCGGCGTAGCCTTGATACCAAGTCCACTCTTCTCCAAGGTCATTGTGAGACTTGCCAAACCAACCGCCTACTTCTATGCGGCCATTCAGTTTTACGTAATCGCCCTCAGCCGTTTCATACAAAGTAATGGCTGATACAGAAGTGGTTAAACCCATTCCCAATAAAGCTGCAATAGAAAATGCAATTGCATTCCTTTTCATTTAAATCCCTTTGATTCATTCTAATATAAAAAGATAAGATGTAAAAAGCGCCCTTAAAATAAACTTCTCACAAACAAACCATTAACAAGTGAACATTAAAGCACCGCTTCAATAGTATTGAAGCCAAACACCCGGCGAATATATTCAAACAGCTCAAACGAATCAATAACTTAAGAAGCCAAAATATAAAACAAACAAAAACATAAAGAGCAATAAAAATAAATAAATCATCCCCTTACGAATAAGCATTCACCTAAAACCCTTAGAAGACAATAAGGATTCAACTAAATAACATTTTCACACAAACCACCTAAAAATTAAAATCTCAAACAAACAAGATCAAGATCAAATAAAAACCAGCTAAAAAATCAAACCGTTTATTTAAATAAAAAATGGTATTAAAATAATAAAAAGCGGGTGCAGATTAAAAAACGTTCGAAAAACAAAATATTCATACATTATTGTTTTAAATCATCACGGCTACACATTAAAACAAGCTTTAGATATACAAGGACATATAAATGAAAGGATTTCTTACGTTATCAATAAAGAACCGTATGATAACAACGATGCTTTTAGCCATTATTGCTTCCACTGCTATTGTCGCTTACGTTGGACAATCAACATCAAGAAACCTTATGGTAACCCGCCTGGAACAATTGGACTTACCTAATCTTGTTCAGAAAATAAGAAACTCTATAGACAGCGAAATAGTTTCGATGGAAATGATCGCTCGCTCTATTTCCCATAACCCAATGATTATTGGTTGGCTTGAGCAAGGCGAAAGCGCGCAAGGCGAACAACTGTTAACTCAATATTTAAATGGCATTGCCAAAGACAATCAATTTAGCAATACGTCTTTTGCAGATAAGAAAACAGATAAATTTTGGAACCAAGATGGGTTTCTTCGAGTAATGAACTTACCGCGTGATGGTTGGTTTCAACGATTAAAAAATAGCGGTGTGGCAGTAGGCTCAAGTGTCTATAAAGGCAGTAATGGAAAAACCGATGTATACATCAATTACCAACAGCCTAATGGCCGAGGACTTGCTGGAGTATCTAAGTCCTTTGATACCATGATTAATACCTTAAACGAATACACCATTGAGAAAACAGGCTTTGTCTATCTGGTTGATCATGAAGGTTTCACTAAAGTGCATAAGCAATATGCATTTAACGATAATCAAAAAGTGGCCGATTTCTATAAGGGCTATGATACTCAATCGCTATTTACAAAACGAGACTTCTCATTTATTCATACCGACAAATACATTATTGCATCTAGTTATATACAAAGCTTAGATTGGTACGTTGTTGCAGAAGTGCCCAAGAGTGAGCTTTACGCTGGATTAAATGAAGCTAGAACGCACATTATTATCGTTTTAATCATTATTATTGGCGCTTTCATTGCTGTTTGTACCATTCTCGCCAATAGCTTAATTAAACCAATAGAAAAGATGTCGCAAACGTTTCAAGAGCTAGGTGAAGATAACGGAGATTTAACTTCTCGAATCGAGGAAGGGAACATACGAGAAATTGCCAGTTTAGCCTCTGGATTTAATAACTTCGTCAAAAATGTGCAAACGGTTGTACAAGATGTGTCCTTAACATCCACCAAAGTTAAAGCGGCTTCTGGAAACGTAAACAACGACGCAAAAGAATCAAAGATAGCGTTAGATAAACAGCGTAAAGAAGCGAATCAAGTCTCGGTGGCCATGAATGAAATGAGCTCAACCATTACCGATATTGCCCAAAACGCTAGCGTTGCTGCGCAAGCTACTAATGAAGCCACCGATAAAATGGCCGGCGCACAAATAGTGGTGAATAAATCCTCAGAAACCATTGACGTAATGTCTAAAGAAATGGAACAGGTTTACGCTAGCATCGATAACTTAGAAAAGCAGAGTATTGCTATTGTTAAGGTAGTAGAGGTTATACAAGGAATATCAGAACAAACCAATTTGCTCGCGTTAAATGCCGCCATTGAGGCCGCAAGAGCTGGACAACAAGGCCGTGGGTTTGCCGTGGTTGCTGACGAGGTTCGTAACCTTGCTCAACGCACCAATCAATCTACAGTAGAAATAAATCAAATGATTATTGATTTACAAAACGGCGCTAAAGATGCCGTTAATTCAGTTCATCGAAGCCGCGAACACGCAAAGTTAAGCGTAGAGGCCGCTAGCCAAACCAGTGCGCAACTAAGCCAAGTAGTAGACAGAGTGAAGCACATCTCTGATCTCAATACCCAAATCGCAACAGCGACTGAACAGCAATCAATCGTGATTAACGAAATAAACACTCATGTTGTCAATATCAACGATAGCAGCCAACGCAGCTTATTGGCCTCACAGAATATCGAAACCTCTAGTGATCAACTCAAATCAATGGCATTAGATTTGGATGCGCTTGTTGGCCATTTTAAATGCGTAAGTTCTGATTAAATCTGACACCACTCAGCAACATAGAAAGTTGCCAATGTGAAGCAATGTAGAGCCCTCGCCAGAGGGCTTTGTTATTGATGCCAGTACTTGCCCCCGATTGATTGGGTAGCATCATCGCTATAGCACTGCGATCTATAGGCTTTTTGGCCTCAACACCCTCAGCCATTTTATCTACGGTGGTATTTTCAGAGTGGATATCAGCGCGTTGTAGGCAGCGTTTATTTAAATGCACTGACTTAAGGCCAAACAAAGCCCCCCTTTATAATCTGGAGCAGTTTTAGTTAGATGAAGGCGAATTGAAATTGGAACAAGAATAGGAGTAAGACGACAAAAGCGAGTACAGTGCAAGGGGCTCGTTTTTGTGACTAATGCTCTACCCAGTTACCAGTTACAGAAGCTCCTGGAAATACTCCTGATGACCTACTTTCCCCTTCACTTTCTTACTTTTTGGCGGGGAAAAAACTGCGATTATTTACCCATAATTTTTGACTCATTCTTTCCACAGGCTTTTTCATTAACTGATATTTATATTGACATTCTCATCAAATAATAACCTAGATGGCTGATATAAAAAAGAAAAGGTGATAGCCTTGCTGTTACAAAATATATGAAAAGAGTCCGCCCCTTTGTTTAAACAAGGCACTTTTCCTCTTAATAGACTGTTAGAGCTATAAGACAATGATAGAAAAGCCGGAACTTCTTAGCATGGTGACAAAAACCGATGGGGATGTAATCTACATTCATGCGGATTTAAGTGGCCTAAAGCGATTAAGAGGCTCTATTGACTCAATGATCACCGAGTTGGAATCTGGTGTTTGTGATCACGACCATCTTCATACTGAAGATTGGGCGGGATATGAACTTACAAACACAATGCTAGAATCCGAGAGAATTAATGGGTGTACTCAAGTTCATCATGTAAAGCTATATGCATGGACCTAAGAGTGGAAAACTAAGCATGAGCTTTAGAAGCTCTGACAAGCGAACCCAGCCACGCGCTAATGCGCCGGCTGAGTAGAACGTTTACTCACTCAATACTGGAGATTAGCCGATATGAAAATCGCACTATTTCTACTTACTATTTGTCTAATCGGCGATTGTTATGCGAGCCAAATATATAAATGTAATGTAGCAGGAAAAGTTGTGTTTACGGATAAAAAATGCGACGGAGAAATCGTAAATCTTAAGGCTAATAACAGTAACTCTTCTGAGGAAGTTAAAGGTCTCTATAATGACTCTAAATGGTATCGTAATTACCCAGGTTATATAGAAGCACTAGAGCTTAGTGAACGAATTAATGTACCCGTTTTATTATATTTTCAAGCAGATTGGTGCGGTTACTGTCGGCTGTTGGAAAAGGAGTTATTATCAACATATAGAGGGAAAACCTCTTTGAAGCGCATAATTAAGGTAAATATATCCCCCGAAGCCGGGGATGACGAAAGTTTATTATTCGAATCTTTGGGTGGTAAAGGATACCCAACAGTCTTAATACAAAACCAATTCGACAAGCCTCCCACCTGGCTAACGTTTATGGAGAAAATCAATGGGAAATGGAAGACAAAGTCAGCCAACTATTTGGATACCATCATTGATTCATCTATCAAAAGCATCCAATGAATAGAGATATACATGCTAGTCAGTTGAGTTGCCTACCACTGTTCTAGTCAATAGCCTAATAAGTGGCTTGAAGTGGTGAGGGCTAATAAGCCTGACTTAAACGCCAAGCATTTCCTACTCGCAGGCTCTATAACCTTTATTCTTTTTGTGTGTAAATCACTTAGCAACTAAGCTAAAGGGAATCAGGGATCAATAATATAGGCTCTAAATGAACCTCAATTCTCAACGAGGCATCACCGCCTCTTCAGCCATCATGTTCACTACCCTTTTATCTATGTCGCCAGTAACGTCAGCCAATGGCATTAGTAACTACAGTGGCTCAGGTAGTATTACTCAAGGCCTCGCTAAAACACTTGCGTCGAATATTTTTGAGTGTAAAAACGGCCGCAGCCGTGTTGCAGGTATAGGAGAAATTACCGACTCCAACGGCCAAGTATGGACGGTGCCAGCAAACAACAACTTTGCTTCTGGGCCTAAGGCTGTCGATTTGTATGAAGAGTGTGCAGGAGTTACTCATAAAAGTATCGCTGATGTCGATGAGACATCTGTCCCTCTTGTAATTGTCGACCCTGAGGGAGACGAAATAACCGGCTATATTTTTGCAGACAATTACTTTGAGCTGTATATCAATGGTGTGCTGATAGCTGTTGATAGCGTGCCATTTACGCCTTTCAATTCGAGCATAGTGAAGTTTAAGGTCAACAAACCCTACACCATTGCAGTAAAAGTGATTGATTGGGAAGAAAATCTTGGCTTAGGCTCCGAGAATAACCGAGGTAAGGCATACCACCCTGGCGATGGCGGCTTTATCGCTAGTTTTAGCGATGGAACGGTTACCAATGCAAACTGGCAAGCGCAAACATTCTATACCTCGCCGATATATGACCTTACTTGCCTACAGGAAATTAAAGGTCGACGCTTATCAGAAAACTGTAGCACTCAAGGCACCGATGATGGGAAAGATGCTTATGCGGTGCACTGGCCTACACCACAAGATTGGATGGCAAAAGGCTTTGACGCGCAGTCTTGGCCTCGGGCGACTTTATATACTGAAGATGAAATAGGCGTGAACAATAAAAAAGCCTACATGAACTTTATTGAGAAATTTAGTGGTGCCGGGGCCAGCTTTATATGGTCAACAAACGTTGTACTAGATAACAAGGTGCTATTGAGATACCAAGTAAAATAGATTGTTTACTTTGGTTAACGCTAGTGAGTCTTTAAAGTCGGATAAAGCCAATTTTGGCGTGGGTGTATTTAAGGGTAGTTATTCAATAGTTGAGATAGCGGATCACCAATTGAAGTAAGCGTTTAGTATCCGCTCCAAAGCCCTGCGTTACTGGGTTTGTCATTTTTGTAAATACCTCGATTTAAAAATATGTACCGCTATCTGTACCAGATGTCGGTAGCAGTAAGTTAACGTTACTAAATAGATGGGGGTTAAAGTCTTAGCTTCAAGTATGAAACGCCATCTATTGATAAAAAATTTAAGTCGCTTTATACTTGTACGTAAATAAGTACAACTAAATGATTGTACAGCTAGGTAGAACTTTAAAAAGAGGTGTCAATAATGAAGGCTTATTCTTATTCAGAGGCGCGAGCCAATCTTAAGAGTATGCTGGATTCGGTGACTAATGATTGTGATCAAGCGCTTATACATAGGCGTGAAGGTGACGACGTAGTGGTAATGTCAGTTAGTGAATTTAACAGCTGGCAAGAAACACTACATTTATTATCCAATCCAGCGAATGCCATACACTTAAACGATTCAATAGCGCAGCTTAAAGCTGGCGAAGCTAAAGAGCGTGAATTGATGAAAGTATAGGTTGTTAATCGATGCCGAAACGCACTATTAATTTTACAGATATTGCATGGAAGGATTACAAGGGTTGGCAAACGGAAAACGCCAAAATAGTTAAGCAAATAAACAAGCTTATTGAAGCGATACAGCGAGAACCATTTAAAGGCATTGGAAAGCCTGAACCACTTAAAGGAAATCTGAGCGGATTTTGGTCTAGACGAATAACTAGCGCCGATAGAATCGTTTATCAGATTACAGATAGCCAAATAAATATTGTCAGCTGTCGTTATCACTATAGTAAGTAATTAAACCCTGCTCTATGCGGGGCTTTTGTTTCTAATCGTAATCAGCAAAGCGTCCTTGCACTCGCAAGTGTTCTGACATCTTATCGAGATATATACCGTTGAGCGTTTTACTGCTAGACCGCGCTCTGGCTTTCAAACTGGCCTCAATATTCTTGCTGCCAATACCAAACTCAGGTTTTTTATCATTAAAGTGGTCGATAGAATCAAGCGTTGCATCGAGTAGCTTTTCATCGTCTAACCAGACTGCTTTTTCAATATTACCAAGCAATGTTTTGCGGCGGTCGGGGATTCGCTTCTCATGGTTATTGATAACAGACATAGTGGCTAAGGACTAGGCGATGCGAAAGTCGCCTCTCCCCCTCCCCAGCCGCTCTTTCGCTTGCCAATTGACACAACCTTATAAGTCTACGGACACTTTCTAATGCTAGTGGCTTAAAGCATTGAAGGACCCATTCAAATAAGGCCGCCGCTAGTAAGTACTGTTTAAACTTCATACAACTTAACTCGACATTGGTCACACTTTTCTTTATAGTGCGCCCCCTTATACGCTTACCTTTGCGTGCTTGCTTAACAGCCTTATTGACCTAATCGGGATTACCTTTTGATTTCTACCGCAAACATCACCATGCAGTTTGGCGCTACGCCTTTGTTCGAAAACATCTCAGCTAAGTTTGGTAACGGTAATCGTTATGGCTTAATTGGCGCTAACGGTTGCGGTAAATCAACCTTTATGAAGATTCTAAGTGGTGAATTAGTACCAAGCTCTGGCAACGTATCTATCACGCCTGGAGAAACGGTAGGTACCCTAAGCCAAGACCAATTTGCCTTTGAAGAATACACCGTGGTTGATACGGTAATTATGGGTGATGCAGCACTGTGGAAAGTAAAACAAGAGCGTGACCGCATTTACTCGCTGCCAGAGATGTCTGAAGAAGACGGCATGAAAGTAGCCAACCTTGAAACAGAGTTCGCGGAAATGGACGGCTACAGTGCCGAAAGCCGCGCTGGTGAGATTTTACTAGAAGCTGGTATTGCCGAAGAGTTTCATTACGGTTTAATGGCTCAAGTGGCTCCCGGCTGGAAACTACGCGTATTGTTAGCCCAAGCTTTGTTTGCCAACCCAGACATTCTGCTGCTCGACGAGCCCACCAACAACTTGGACATTCATACCATTGAATGGCTAGGCACGGTGCTTAACCAGCGTAAATGCACCATGATTATCATTTCGCACGACCGCCACTTTTTAAACTCGGTATGTACTCACATGGCTGATATTGATTACGGCGAGCTGCGTATTTACCCAGGTAACTACGAAAAATTCATTGAAGCGTCTTCGCTAATTAGAGAACAGCTACATACTGAAAACGCTAAAAAGAGTGCTGAAATAGACGAGCTACAAGCCTTTGTTAACCGCTTCTCGGCAAACGCCTCTAAAGCGAAACAGGCTACTTCTCGTGCTAAACGCATGGAAAAGATCACACTCGATGAAGTAAAAGCCTCTAGCCGCCGCAGCCCATCAATAAGCTTAAGCCAAGAGAAAAAGTTACATCGCCAAGCGCTAGTAACAGAAAACCTAAGCCATGGCTTTGAAGACGGCCAGCTATTTAAAAATGGCAACATCATTTTAGAAGCGGGCGCAAAGCTAGCGGTAATTGGTGAGAATGGTGCAGGCAAAACCACCTTTTTACGTTGTTTAATTGAGCAACTACCGGCTAATAGCGGCACTGTTAAGTGGTCTGAAAACGCTGAAGTAGGTTACTGCCCTCAAGATAGCACTAGTGACTTTGATAACGATCTGACTCTATTCGATTGGATGTCGCAATGGCGTAATGCCAAACACGACGACCTAATGGTACGTGGTTTACTAGGCCGTTTATTGTTTACTGCCGACGACTTTAACAAAAAAGCCAAAGTATGTTCTGGTGGTGAAAAAAACCGCTTGTTGTTTGGCAAATTAATGCTGCAAAACCGCAACGTGCTGGTAATGGACGAACCGACCAACCACTTAGACATGGAAGCAATTGAAGCCCTAAACAGTGCATTAGAGCTCTACGACGGCACGCTTATTTTTGTCAGCCACGACCGCGAGTTTGTTTCATCACTAGCAACCCGCATTGTTGAAATTAAAGACCAACAGGTGGTGGACTTCCAAGGTACTTACGAAGAGTACTTGGCCAGCCAAGAACAGCAATTAAAGGTAGCTAACGGCTAGTTTGTTTGCCGATAAAAACTATAAAAGCTCAAGCCAATGCTTGAGCTTTTTTGTTTCAGCTAAATAGATAATTACCAAAGAACTTTGAACGCTACTTTAGCCTTTTTTGCCTCTATACATCTTAATCAAGCTTCTGAACTGAACAATCAACAAACCCGATAAAATCAGCAGCGTTCCCCATAAATGGTAAAGCTCAAAGCGTTCATCCAAAAACAAGTAACTAATCATAAATACAAGCACTGGCATCAAGTTCATAGACAGCGAGGTTTTCATCCCCCCTACTCGGTCAATTGAGCGCTTCCAAAGCCAAGGGGCAACCATAGAGAGCGCACATGATGCGTACAATACGAGAGGAATAGCCTTTTGTGATGGAACAACGCTCTCGCTCATCACCAACATATTCGGCAACAACATTAACGAGCCGAGAAACAACTGAACATAAATAAGCACTGCGCCCGATAGCGTAACCGGCCACTTTTTTAGTAATACGGTATAAAAACCATAAGACAGCGTGCCTACGCCCATCATTAAGTCACCACGGTTGAGCGGCGTGCTAAGAACTTGCAGTACCTCCCCGCTTGATACAATAAAACCAACGTCGATAAGCGATATTGCAATGCCTAGCGACTGATAAGCCCTAACAGAAGTTTGTAACAACATAGCGCTAAAAACGATGCTAACAATGGGAATCATCGAGTTTATCAAAGACATTTTGGCGGCACTGGTATGGTAAGCAGAGAAATAGGTCATGGTTTGGCTAAGCACCATTCCCGTAGCGGCCAATATCAACAAATAGCTAAGATTACTTTTTATCGCCTGCCATTGACGAACCGCAGCAGGAAGCACCAATGACGTCATCACTACAAGTGCTACAAAACAGCGGTAAAAAGCCAAAGTAGCTGGCTCAATATTGCCTACAGCCAGCTTGCTTACAATATAACTTCCCTACCAAATCAAGATGGTGAGAAATGGATAGATGTATCCACTCATAACACCACCCTACATCCCTGATTTCGTATCATTACAGCAACTACGTTTAACTATCCCTTTTTTTCATCATACAGCTTGAGAACAAAAGAAATGCATATAACACTTTGTATTAAATGACTTAAATCAACTCTCTCTGTATTAGGCTATAACACAATAGAAACGGTACGCTAAACCCTAGCGAATCCCCTCATAATCCCTTGGGAATTCATATAAGTAGACGCACACCCCGTTGTTTGATCTAATTAATTTCGCCAAAAACAAATCCTATCAAACCTGCACGGAGGCAGTCGGGATGCGCGAAAATCAAATTCTACACCAAATGCTTATTGAGCTGTGCCCCAATATTCACAAAAAACGCCTTAACTCTCTGATGGTTGCAACAACATCATTATTAGATGGCGATAAATTGTCTCTCACCGAGCTAGGGCGGAATATCACCAGCCGTACCTCACCCAAACACAGCATTAAACGCATGGACCGTTTGCTCGGTAATCATCATTTAAATAGCGAACGTTTAGCCATATATCAATGGCATGCTCGACAAATTTGCGGGGCTAATCCCATGCCTGTGGTCTTGGTCGATTGGGCGGATGTACGTGAGCAATTACGGATGATGACCTTGCGAGCATCAGTCTCTATTAAAGGGCGCTCCATTACCTTGTATGAACGCACCTTCGAGTTCAAAGATTACAATGCACCTCGTAGTCATAATCAGTTCCTATCCGAACTAGCCAGTGTGTTACCAGTAGGCTGCACCCCATTGATAGTGACGGATGCGGGGTATCGCAATACCTGGTTTAGGGAAGTGGCCTCTTACGGCTGGTATTGGTTGGGTAGGCTACGTGGCGAGGTCTGTTATCAGCTCAGTGACCAATGGGCGCTGACTAAAACGCTTTATGCTTCAGCGAACAATAAACCACGTTATATCGGCGCGGTGCAAATTGCCCGCAAGAAGCCCATGCCTTGTCACTTATACGTGTTTAAATCTAACGATAAGCACCGTAAAGATAAACGCTCCCGCCGCTCAGGCAATAACCATTCAGCGAAGAAGCTATATCATCGCTCCGCTAAAGAACCTTGGGTTCTGGCCACAAACCTGCCACCAGAACTGTTTACCGCTACGCAAGTGGTAAAAATGTATGCCAAACGGATGCAAATAGAAGAAACCTTCCGAGACTTAAATAGCCCACAATATGGCTTTGGTTTGCGCCATAGCCGTTCACGATGTCCGCGCCGGTATGACGTACTACTGCTGATAGCAATGCTGGCAGACATCATTTTATGGTGGTTAGGGTTAGTGGCACAACAGGTTGGATGGCAACGACACTTTCAGGCCAATACCATCCGTAAACGGGCGGTTTTATCGGTAGTCAGGTTAGGAAAAGAAGTACGGCGAAGGCCAGAATATGTGATAACAGAACAGCGAATACGCTGGGCGATTAACGCGTTTCGCTGGTTAGCTCACTCTTCGGGGATCAAAGATTTATGAGGGGATCCTCCAGCGCTAAACCTAAGTTGCTGAATAAATTATAAACACTCTAAATTCATATTTAGTATTTTGGCTTGCTGAAGTTTAAAGCGTTAACTGCTAGAGTATTCGCCATGAATATAGGGCTTATGTCGGTAGCGCCTATATGACTGATAAGGAAATCTACTTAACCTTATTGCCGCATTGGTTGGCAGGTGAGAATTTGAAAGGGAAAACTAACAAATCAATCCGATACGTTAGTTGATAACACTACTCTATGAATAAGATATTCGATAAAAGTAAAAGTGCACTAAGTACAGCCACAGATAAAATCCGAGAAGAATTTGACTCTGGAATAAAGATAGTCAGGGATGTCGTCAATGGCCTTCCGGTAATTGTTTCACTAGAACGAACCGAAGCCGCTAAACAAAAATATGATGAAAAACATTATTTTGTTATTCCTTTTCATCTATGTGAAGCAGGGTTCACTCTTCATACAATGCGCTCTTTGCCTAACTCTGTCCCCGAAATAAATGACTTACCTAAACGAAGAATATTTCATTTTCCTAACGAGCATTATGAAGCAACACTGCGAGAGCACCTTTTAAGCTCAGCTAAAGATTTGTGTTACGAAAACAATGCCGATAAATTGAATCCTCTCGAATCCCTAGCAAACGATATTGACCAGCTTGACTCAAAACTCACTTATGGAATGATAATTGTGGGAGGGGTAGCTGCGATATTTAACCCTTTAGTTGGCGTGGGCATTGCAGCTAAAGCAGTATTGCCAAGTATTTCAGGCTTGTTAGCTAAACATACACTTCGGCCTTTGGGTGAACGATTGTCACGCAACCAAGTTGAAAAAGAAGCCAAAAATGCTGAGAAAGCGGTGTTAAAGCAGTTTTCGGAATCAAGCACTCTTAAAGTGACAAACCCCATATTACAAGAACTTGAGTTGACCCTTCGAACAAATCAAGACCAGCATGACCCATTAACTGACCCCAACTTATCAATAGGTAGCATTCCTGAGTTAGATAACGAGAGTTGGAGAAACTTAACAGAAAGGGCTGTTTACCATGTTTACCATGAAGTTGTTGATAACCCGAAAGTACACGATGCAGCTAAATTGGGACCAGAAGATATCCGCTGGTTAAAACACTTATTTGTAGGACTTACTTAATACCTTTAGGTAAGCTATTTGATTACATTGGCTCCCATCAACAACGAAAAAGCCACCCTCAATAAGGGTGGCTTTTAATAACGCTTCGTGGCTGAGTTTTTAATGCAAACTCATTAAGCAATTACAATTCAATAGTAACTACTTCACCATCTACGCTTAGTTCTAATGTGTTACCCACCAACTTGTGAGAAACGTTTACGCTCTCGCCGCTGTTTTTGTTAGGCACTAACAGCGTAAGAATGTTGTGTTCTTTCGCGGCTTTAAACTCAACTTCTACATGGCGGTGAACTTCAAGATCTTTAAATTCGTATGGGTCTACCTCACCGAAACCTTCAACGTTTTTCACCGATAAGATCTTATCAGCACTTTCATTAATGAATTGAACGTTTAAGTTAGCTTTTTCACCTTGAATAGCAAAAGATTTGTCAGCGGTCTCTGTTGCATAAGTTGTATGCATTAACCAAGTAAGATCTTTCTCTTCAGTTAGCGTTGCTTTTTCTTGCATGACAAACACTTTGCCCTTAACAAACCAAACCTTACGTTTGTAAGACTCAATTTCAGGTGTAAAGAACGTGTAAGAAGCGGTCGCGTCGCCTTCAACAAATTTCACATCAGATTCTGTATCGTAATCAGTGATGTTACCACCCGCTTCGATACAGTATCGGTCTTGGTGCCCTTCAAACTTGGTGTTCTTGTTCTCACCATATTGGCCTTTACCACCAAACAGCGGCAAGTTTTTAGAGAAGGTATGACGACGCCACTTAGTGTGCATGTCTACCCCAAAACCACCGTAGTAACCGGTTACCGAAGCAAGCGTTTCACCAAAGGCATGTAATGTAAACGCGTTTTGGTCACCATGTGAGTGACTAATAGAGCCAAACGGAGAACACTTAAATACCATATGAATGTGCTCATCGCGCTCACACATTTTATTGTGGAATGCTGCCCAACCAGTGATTGGGAATACTTTAAGTAGCGGGTCGTTAGACGGCGCTTTTTCTTCTGGTGCATCCCAAAGGATATTGAAGCGAAGATCGTCATAACCAAAGTCCCACCAACCAAAGTTGTAGAATTTAGTATGTGCTTCAGTATCACGGCTTTTAAGTTGGTTGTAGTACCACACGTACTCTGGCTTTTGGTTAACACCCGCGTAATGCTTAATGTTGTAAGCCAGTTTAAGGCCTGGGTAATCACCAATAGATGATTGGTCACAAAAGCTAGCACGCTTAGAGTGAACAGGCATACAGTACAGTGGGAAATCGCCAGTGTTTTCGTAGAATGTTTTATTAAACATGTCTACGCCACAGTAGGCTTTTAATAGGTCAAATGCTTCGCCTAAGAAGGCTGTTTGAGTATTCCAGTAATCTGGACCTTCTGCCCAACCGCCATCTACACCGCCCCATGGTGGGTAATGCACTGCGTAGTACTCTAGAGCATAGGCAATGTACTCACCGGCTTTTGGGTGATCGTGATAAAGCGCGATACAGGTAGGAATAATCGCAGAAGAGATTGAACGTACACCGTGGCTGTTTAGTGGGTTGTTCAGCAGATCAACCGTTACCTTTAGGTGGTGCATAATTTCGTCTAAGCGAACAATCAAGGCATCTTTTACAGTTTCACGCTCTTGGTCGGTAAAGTGACCATTTAACCAGTCGTAACCCCACGCCATGGCGGCCACAACACGGAATGCTGCTTCATCGTTGTAACCTCGCGACGTAACACCTTCTGGATCGTAGGTGGCCAGCTTTAAAGTCCATGCCTTGGCTTTTGCAATAAGCTCTTCGTCTTCACTTACGATACCCGCAATAGCGAGATTACGTGTGGCATTAAGCGCCATTTGGCAGTCAACGTACATTTGGCGCCAGTAAGGTCGCCAAAGAGAGGCTTTACCTACTGTTTCTTCAGGATAGGCTTGAGGCTCGTCAAATGGTGCTGTTTCATAGAACTTAACTGTCGAGTTTTTGATGAAATCATCGTACATACAAAATGATGGATCAGCTTTCACCTTGGCTTGAAATTCAGTAAGGTCTTTACCTTGAACAAGAAGGCGCGGTCGCGCTTCACTCAAGTTATCTAAAAACGATAAATCAAAATCGCGTTTTTGTACTTCGATAGGAAGTAGATCTACCAGGTTGCCAGCTGAAGTATCATTTTCTAACTTCATTTTTCTAATGGCATCAAGGGATTTTTGCTTGCTCATACTTGCTCTCTTATTCAATAAAAAGTGGAGAGGGATTCAATAAAAATAATTAATACTATTGTATTATTAATAAGGCAGAGTGTAAAACCTAGCACTTTATTTTTGGTCAAAAACGCGTGATCAATAGCAAATTTTCCACATGAATTTGTATTTGCTAGGCAAACCACAAAAGAAGCATGGGTGTCCTTCTCTGTTTTGCTCAAATTTTTAGAGAAAAGCGAGCTAATCACCAAATAAAATATCTTCCTGCGTGTCTAGCCACAGTGGAAATTTGAACATTGCCTTTGAGAACAAACGGCTTTGCAAATGGGCATTTAACCAAGCTTGCAAATGGGTATATGGCCCCTGCAAGTAAAGCTGACGATTCACCTTTGAGAACTGGCGAACAAAAGGTAATAAGGCGTAATCCAATAAGCTGGCTTTCTCCCCCATCAAAAAGGCATGCTGGCTTAAGCGCCGCTCTAGCGCCTGAACAAAAGGCTCACACTTTAATCTACATGCTTCTAAGTCACCGTGGTGGTAACGTTTAGCGTCTTTGTAGCGCTCGAGATCGGGTTTAAACTGTTTATCATTTTGTTCAATAACATTAAGCATTTCAGCAAGCGCATCAGGATTAGATGCACACAGTAAATCTTCGGGGTCATTACGTTGTAACGCCCATAACATAATGTCTAAGCTCTCATCAATAATCTGTGCTTCCCTAGAATGCTGCTTAGCGCTCTGCTTTCCATCGGCTAAAGGCTCAATAACTAGCACTGGTACGGTGGCTTTCGGTGATACTGCCAGCATCTCTGCGGGTTTGTTTTTCATCACAATGGGGCGTAAGTGTATTGTTTGCTGAGCAAGTAATATTGCCAAGCGCGCACGCATTGCGTAAGGGCAGTTTTGCAGAGAGTACAAAATGGGTAAGGTTTTCATTATGCGTTTAACAATCCTTTGCTTAATGCGGGCTAATACACTTCATGGCCAATAAGGCTAGCATTTAGTTTAGCTCGGTAAGCAATACAAGTTGACCACTTTATTGAGTGCCCAAGCTTTTGGTACTCAAACCGAAAGGCAATAGTATGCACTCAGCAAAGATACTTAAGAACATAACTGAAAAGGGTTTTGATGGCTTTAAAAGATTCTACTGGTTGAGGATAAGAATTCGCGCGACTAAATTGGGGATGGGAACAATCCATCTATATGTGCCTGTTACAAGGAGATGACTAGCGTACCAATGCTAGTTGCAAAACCGCCCACCTTTACATCAATTACTCTTGAATGTTCAGATTGAATAGATGCGGTAATAATAGACGCACTTCCCATCGCCCTGCCTTGCTCAAAAACATAATCACTACCCAGCGCTAAATGCTCTGAAAGATAGCACGCTAAGGCGCCACTAGCGCTGCCTGTAGCAGACTCTTCAGGGATACCAAACAACGGGGCAAAGTTACGACAGCTAGCTGTAAGTTTATTTTCCAACTTACAAAGTTCAAAAACATGAAAACCTACCAGCTTATTCTGTTCGCAAAAATCAGCGATAAGCGCATCATCAGGTTCAATTGAATCTAAACACCCTTTAGGTACAGGAATAATCACATCCGCTAGTCCTGTTGAAATAACCTCTATAGGCAACTTAGTGCTTGCTAGTATGCCTCTTTCAATACCTATAACATTTGAAATTTCTTGGTATGTAAAACTATCAATTTTTTTAGGTAGTTGCTGGTCCATAACGACCCTACCATCTGGTTCGATAGTCACAGACAACAATCCTGCTTTTGTGCGTTGAACATAACAGCCTGCAGCAAGAATACCGTTTTGGTAAAGGGTAAAAAACGCAGCGAGTGTAGCGTGGCCGCAAAAATCAACTTCCCCAGTGGTAGTAAAGAAAGAGACTTCGTAATCAGCTTCATCATCACTAGAAACAAAAGCCGTTTCAGAATACCCAACAGCTTGCGCAATGTTTAGTTTTTGAGCATTCGATAGTTGTTCCGAATTTAGAACAACACCAGCAGGGTTTCCGCCTTTTCCATCTACAGTAAATGAGTTGACTAAGTTAACCTTGATATTCACTAGCGCTCTCTCCCTTTTAAAACACTTAAACTGCAGATTAAAAATTGTTAGCCAAAATCAGCTGCGAAGAAGTAGAAACTAACTGCTTTTGTCCTGATTGAATTGCTTACTAGCATTCATCAGATTTCTATCTGGCTACGATAATCTAACTCAATATATGAAAAATTTTCCAGATCCCTTAAGGTCTTAACCAGCTCTTCCACAATTTCAGAATAACGAGGAGTTTCACCACGGCCAGGGTGAAAATGGGTAATATCAATCACAACGCCTTGGCTGGTATTTCGTCCGCCGACTCCAATTCCGAAATTACCTCCATCTGAATAATAAAGAATAACCCCTTCTACTTTTGAATTCGGAGTTGAACGATACAATCCATGTTTTTCAAGAATAGGCTCAAAAGCTATAGTTAACTTTTGCTTAAGTTCTTCTACCTGATCTTTGGATAATTCTGGAACTAATAAATATTGCCGATGATTATATGTATCCATACAACCAGTCAGTCCCAGAATACTTAAGAGTATGAATATATTGATAAATCTCATTTATTTCTCTTGAATGCTATAGCTTTGCTTGGTGAAACTTCTGTTGTTGAGCTGCCCATGTTTCTTTAATGCCGCAATCTACACAAGTAAACCTCGTGTCAGAGTATGAGTCCGGAGGGAAATTATAATCAGTATTACGATTTAGTCCCCTACTTGTTCAGATCGACAGGGAGGTCAATTCGAACTTGTATTACATTCTTGCGCTCTACCAACGAACTCACCAAGGCGCATAACTGCGTACCGAAAGGCTCCCTATTGTTTAAACAAGAGAATTTTCTAAGCCCTCTCATTTAGCCAAATCAATGCGATCACTTAAACCTTGTTGATTCAGCGACTTAAAAACCAAAATGACAAAAAACTCATGATAGAAAGATGCAGACCTCAAGGAAAAGGAGAGTCGCGAATTCACTGTGAGAAAGCAGCAAAAAGATAAGACTAATACTACCGCATAGGCATCTATGTTGAAGGCATGTTTTATTGAGCGGGGCTAGCTTGATAGAAACTGATCAAACTCAAGCCTCAAATTATCGCCCAACTTCGCTTATTTGTATGGCCTATAAATAATTGTTGAAGTTTTAGCCAGTAGTTCTCTATAATCCCTCCACCTAATCTAATGGAGCTAACGCCATAATGAAGTACTAACCACCTGACATCCAATTTATATCAACCATTTGGACACTCGGGGTTAGTGGGCGTTACTTTCGTCATTTCTTATCTACAAAATTTGAGCATATTGCTGTTTTAGGTCGCGTTCGATCTTTGTCTTGGCAATCTCACCTAAGTAACGGCTAAGCCATTCTCATTGAATAGAATGGCGCGACCCCTTTTACACGTTTAACGTAAAGGGAGGCAGAATTATGCCTGTATTATCAACCACCCAATTATCATTTCAGCTCGATAACGGTGAATGGTTATTTAGCGATATAAGCTTTAACTTAGCGCCAGGTTTAAGCGGTTTAGTGGGCCGCAATGGCGTGGGCAAATCTTTGTTCGTTTCCTTGTTACTTGGCCAGCTTAACGCCACCCAAGGCAGCGTAACCCGCCAAGGTAACATTGGCTTTTACTCACAATTACCGTCGCATTTATTAGACAGCAATATTCGTATTGATGAATATTTGGGTATTAGCGAAAAACTGGCGGCTTATCATGCGATTGAGCAAGGCAGCTGTAAACCAGAGCATTTTGATTTACTGGGCGAAGACTGGGAGGTAAAAACTCGTGCTCAGCACACCTTAGAAAAACTAAATATTGGTGAAAGCCTTGATGCGTATTGCCACACCTTAAGCGGTGGGCAACTTGCCCTACTCCAACTACATCGCTTATTTGAATCCGACGCCGACATTTTGTTGCTGGATGAGCCCACTAACCACCTAGATTCAAATGGCAGGTTGTGGTTAATAGAGCAATTAAAGCACTACCAAGGCCAAGCATTAATAGTTAGCCACGACCGCCAACTGTTAAGGCAAGTGAGCACTATTTATCAGCTCACGCGTTTAGGTTTGCGCTTTTATAGCGGCAACTACGACGAGTATTGGGCTCAATCTTCTGCGCAAAGTGACGCTTTAGACAAGCAAATTACTCAAGTAAAATCAGAGCAAAAGAAGATAGAACGGCAAGCCCAAGCCAATAAGGAAAAGGCTCAGCAACGGGAAGCGAAAGGAAACCGAATAAGAAAATCGGGCAGCCAGCCAAAGATTTTACTCGACGCAATGAAAGAACGCGCAGGCCAAAGCCTCTCTGCAACGGCCACTATGCAACAAAACCAACGTGAGCGAAGCCAAGATAAACTGCAAGCCTTACAGCAACAAAAAGAACAGCTAAAACCGCAAGCTTTGTATTTGCAACAATCGGAGCAAACCAAAAAACGTAGCTTGTTAAGCATTAAGCAATGTTGCCTAGTCTTAGGCAACAGCGAACCTGTTACCTTTAGCCTATCGCAAACTGAAAGGGTCCACTTAAGTGGCGCGAACGGTTGTGGTAAATCCACCTTACTAAAAGCAATAAACGGAGCAGAGACTCAATACAGCGGCCTTATTACGGTGAATACCAACACCGTGTATATGGATCAGCATTTTGGTTTGCTCAATCCTTTAACGAGTCTGCTAGATAACTTAACCACACATTGCAGCGGCCTGCATCACAGCACTGCGCGCACACTCTTAGCAGGTATTGGTTTTAGACGAGACTTAGTACACCGAGAAGTTGCTCTGCTAAGCGGTGGCGAAAAAATGAAACTAGCCATGTTAATGGTGAGCCACATGGTTAATTCGCCATTGCTGCTGTTAGATGAACCCGATAACCACTTAGACATAGAGTCGAAGCAACTACTGGCAGAGGCATTAAACACTTATAAAGGTGCGTTTATTTTAGTGAGTCATGACGAGGATTTTGTGCGAGATATTTCAGCTTGCGAAGAAGTTGTGATGAGCTAATTAACACATACAAAAAGTAAGTAAAAAAATACCAAGGCCAAAGGAATACCTTAGGCCTTTGGTATTTCATCTCTCAAAGCTAACGCTTAGTTATTCGGTTTTCACTGCACCACGCTCAACGGTTTTAAGCGGCAATATAAAATTGCCCCTAACGCACCGAGCAGGTGGCCTATATGGTCAACCCCCATATCCAAGGGGTCGTTAGAATCACTGTCAAACTCTGAGTAGAAAGCCAGCATTAATGCCATAAACGAGAACAGAAAAATGGCAGACAACCACTCTTTAAGCGTTAACTCCTCTTCATCGGTAAAATAGGCTGCAGCAAGACCAAAGACACCGCCTGAGATACCACATACAGCAATATTTTCTGAATAGAATAGTATTGACGGTATAGATGCGAAAGCGCCAACTACAAGGACAGCAAAATACCTTTTAGCTCCAACTCTGCGCTCATAAGCAGAAGCGAGGCCTAAACCAACCACATTGGCTGCAAGATGGACTAAATTCCCATGAACAAAGAGATGGGTTATCGGCTGTAATGGCCATTTTAAAAACTGTTCGCCATCATTACTCAAAGCCAATATGTGATACAAATATTCATCTACAGTAATAAAGCCAAAATTAGTGGTGACTAGAAATACCACCATGATTAAGACTCCCGAACATACCGATGCCCACACACTCTGAAGGTTCTCTTTATAAGTGACAGCACTGGCCTTCAAACTGCTTGGCGCAGGCTTAATAGAAACTAATAGGCCAACATAAATGGTTACTGTGATAAGGAATAGAATCATTGAGCTAATGGTATATTTTTCTCGATGTGTTGCTGCACATCAGGCAGTAACTTTGCAATCTTTTCTACACCCTTAAGCTGGGCTTTTACCGTTACTTTTCGATTATTTTTAAAGGTAAACTTCATTGGTCGTTGAAGCAATCCCTTGCCTATTTTTACGCTTTCAATCTCATCAAATTCGAAAAAGTCATGCTCTTTAAACTTACCTAACATGCTGAGTTTATGGAACGAGATACCTTTCTCGGTCACCGCTAAGAAATAGGATTTCATACTTAATACAAAAAGAGGCCCGATCAAGAAAAACAACCAAATATTGGGAGGGCTAATAGCTTGAAAAAAACCAATAAGCGCATCGCCCTCATTCAGATTATCTTTGATGTATTCTTGAGCCTGTTCTTTATTCATCACTACTCCTTGTTATGCTATCTAAATCATTACAAACGCTTATTATAAGCAAGTGCTCTTCTTATAAAGCCAATATTATCAGCAACCTGAAGACATAAAAACAAGAACATCAGTAAATAGAAAAATAGAAAGATAAATGAATAGATGTAAGGAGTGACAAACAGCTGCATCGCACTTAACCGAAGGTTAATCAATCTAGTGAACACAACTAGCTAAAACAGGTTTACCGTTGTTGGTGCAGAAATGTGTTTGCGAAGTAATCTAGCCACTTAAGGGCTAAGCAAAGCTAGATTACTTGCTAACTAACGGGCTTAAGAATAGTCGCCAGATAGCTAACGCTTTCAAGCGCCTACTTACAAACCTTGGCTATATTGTGCATTGGTCCGTACGGTGACCATCTCACTTAAGTGTTGCTGCGCTTGTTCATCGCCTTGCAAGAAGCGCTCAAATTGAGTGACTAATTCAGTTTTATCTAACTCTGCTTTAGAGCCCGCTCCAATATTGGTTAAGTCGATAAAGAATTCGTCAAACTGCCCAGCGAGGTCATTCACAATATCAAAGTTTAAGAACTGCTCGTGGTTGTAAATACTCGGGTAACCGCCCTTTTGTTTATCTACGGCAAACGACACACCTTTCACGTTAGTGATAGTGGTAGCCTTAGTACATTTGAGCATGCAACCGTCTTCAATCGCGGGTTTGTTACAGCCAACAGTTTGTTGGAAAAAGCACTGGCGGCTGGTCATCATTAAAATAGGATGGTAGATGCTGTAGAGCATTTTAAAGTTGTCTGGGCGAGTAATGTTTCTAATTTGTAGGCGGTTTATTTCGTTAGATATAAAGGCGCCCGCACAATTCAACTCTTCCTTAAGGGTAAGCAAAGCGTAAGAGTTAGTGGTATTTAAGAATGGGCCCGCTATCCACTCTATGTCCATTTCAAATGCCTTGTAAGCAACACCAGTATTATTGCTTACTATTTTTGCTGGGCGAACTTGTTCTAATAAGCGCACCGCTTCTAAATAGTCTTTCCCAATAAGTACTGCAGGAAACCAAGGGATTAAACGCGGGTTACGCAAGAAAATATCTATGTACTTGTTACAGCCCTTTTTAAAGCTCTCTGGCAACTTAAAGTAAATATCCGATTCGGTTAAATCACATAGCGGCAGGTCTTTCTCATCCGCAATCAGTATTGACATACTTGGCTTGCTAGTAATGCGCTGGTGTTTCTCAAGCGCTGGTACTTCTACCGCTGGCACTATAGGCACCGAGTTATTCAGTAGAAATGCCGCTTGGTTTTTAAGTTCGGTTAACTCTTTATAAGGAAGGCTTAAGTTTTCATCTAGCTCACTGCAATCAAACGCTTCAACGCTAAAGTCGTTAATAGCAAAGTTTTTAAAACGTTTTTCAATGGCTTCGGCATCTAGCGTAATTTTAGAGGCTACTCGCAACGAAGATGTCGTTTGCAGGCGATGCACTTTGTCGTTATCACCAATGGTCATGGTTAAACATAGCGGTGTATCTAAAGAGCCTGAGAACGCCATTGCCAAAGGTTGCTTGGCAATACTTAGGTACTTAATTTTTTCGGCCAGTTCTTCACCAATTTCGTTACGCTCGGCGTGAAGGCCTTTTCTGGCTTCTTTAATTTCTACCACCGATATGGCGTTATATTTTTGCACCGCATGCTGCACACTGTGGTCGCGAGGGTTATCAATAAACATATCTTTGGTCAGGTTGCCCTGCAGAAACGAGTTAGTGAAATCGCGGTTAAACACTCGGTGTAGGTTTGAGTCATCTTCCAGCAACTGGCCGCTTTCTACAAACTTATCCACTTGCTTACGCCAGCTATCGACAACCGTGTAAACATAGTGAGCGCCTTTAATTCGGCCTTCAATTTTGAGTGAGTCTACTTCAGCATCAACCAACTGCGGCAAATCAAAATAAGCAGAGTTATCTTTTAGGTTAAGCGGGAAACGATTGCCAGCAGCGGTAATTTCGTATTCGTCGCGACAGGCTTGGCTGCAACGGCCTCGGTTACCAGAGTTACCAACACTTACCGAGCTTGAGTAACACTGGCCAGAAAAGGCAATACACAAAGAGCCGTGCACAAAAACTTCGGTTAATACGTCGTGCTGGTGTGCTAAGGCAGTTAAGGTTTTAATTTCCGGTAGATTTAGCTCTCGCGATAAGTTCACTCGCGTAGCACCGAGTTTAGCCAAGAATTCAATTTGGCCTTCGTTATGTGTAGTAAGCTGGGTAGAAGCGTGAATGTCCAAGCTAGGAAAGTGCTTTTTAACTAAGTTAAATACTCCCAAATCTTGAACAATAATGCCGTCGATACCGGAATTAACCAGTTTGTTCAGCAGCTTAACCATGGCGGGAATTTCTTGTTCAAGAATTACCACATTTAGCGTTAAAAACACTTCACAGTCGTACTTATGCGCTAAGCGTAATATGCCACTGAGATCTTCAAAAGAAAGGTTAGAGGCTCGGTTACGGGCATTAAACGTATCTAAACCACAATACACCGCATTAGCCCCGGCAATTACCGCCGCTTTAATGGCTTCTACATCACCACCAGGGGCAAGCAACTCTATCTTTCTAGTCATTGTTTCAAACTCACTTTACTTGGGCTAACAGCCTTATTTTTACTGCGCGGGATTTTAACGGCAACCGAACACTATTGCTACAGTTAACTAACTTCGTCCAATCTTAGTTATTGAGCCCATTGCATTTAGTCATTCCAGGCTATATCACTTGCCGCTAGCCAAGCTTACTTTGGCGATTCATCCCACAAGCCACTAAGCAGCGACTAAACTATGGGTAGAACCCACAGCTTATGGTGGGCGCTTAATAGCAAATGACCGATTGCTCGAACAATCAGGACTAAAGCTTATGGCTAATAGCAATTCATACCCTAGCAAAAAATCTACCGGCACTTGGCAAGTGGTGGTTGCTGTTATTATCTTAGTTACCAGCCTCATTGCTGCGTTCTACTGGGGTTACAAAGACATTCACTTTCTGGTGGTCAATCCCGAGCTATCCGATAAAGGCAGCGATATTTTTCTCAAATACCTATTTATTGTGGTTGCGGTAGAGCGCGCTGCTGCGGTGTTTGTGAGTAACTACCGAAATCGAAAAGTAGCTGACTGGACGTTAAGAATATCCAGAATCAAAGAAACCCTGTCAGATGAAAGCCAACACCTTAATGTACTAAAAATGGTATTTGAGCGAGAAATCCAAGTCGCCCAAAAAGTGCTAGATAAGCAAATGGTTGATTTGCTTATTCCGCCAGAAGACAACGCCGATGAGTACCGTGCCGCGCTACTTTGCATTAAACACAGTTACGAGTTCTCGCTAGCTAGGCATCAATCTACCTGCAACCGCGATGTGACCTTTTTTGTGTTTATTTCGGGTATTGTACTGGCATCACTAGGGCTTAGTATTCTTAGCGATGTAATGATGAACTTAACTGAAATATCCGGCATACACGGCCACTTAATAAGAATTGCAGACGTATTAGTTACCGGTGGTTTATTAGGTGGAGGCAGCGCGGGGCTAAATTTTGCTTCAACACGATTTGCAGAGCTGATGAAAAAGAACTGATGTCACTTGCTTATCTAAACCTTTGCCTCGGCATGGAGCACTTAGCCTAAGCGACTATTTTTTCGACAACTAAACCATTGTTATTGGTGCGACCTGCAATTAGTGATTTAAGCGCTGTTATTAAAGGTCGCTTTACCGTATGTTGGAACAAAGTTGCTCAGTAGCGAGACCATTAGTGAAAAAGTATAAACATGAAGCGCAGTTACTCAAAAAAGCCTTACAAATTGGCGAGGTATACGCACTGCAACGCGGTTTTGCCAAGTTTCCTCCCGGCATTTCAGAGAAAGACAAAGTAGAAGCTTTATACATGCTGTTGGCCGAAGACAAGCGACTTACCCCGCTCCCCAAAGACAAAATCACCGGCCCAGAAATGCGCCACAAGTTGGTATTGTGGTTAGCGGGTCAATTACCTAAAGACCATGAGCTATTAGACGGCTAGCACCGGTTCAAGTTATCGATTTAAAAGCAGCGCTTAAGTGCTGCTTTTTTATGTTTGTTTGTCCCGTCCGGAAATAGGTTGACATAAAGAGGACTTCTTTATGACAACACCCATTAACTCAAGCCGTAAGCGCACACAACGAGATTACACCTTAGCCTTTAAATTAGGTGTCGTAGCGCGCATCGA
>NZ_BJEQ01000024.1 GCF_005405585.1 Agarivorans sp. Toyoura001
TGTAAGACACTGAAAGAACTAAAGAGACTTGTAAAAGAATCGATAGCGATATACAACACGATGAGACCGCACCTGAGTTTAAATATGGAAACGCCCAATCAGGTGCATAATAGAAAAGGCCAGCTACAGGAGCTGGCCTAAAAATCGTCAACCTATTTTAGGACGGGTCAGGTGTTTAACGTTTTTGCCATACCAGCAAGAGGTTGTTTGCTGGCATGTCAATTTGCTCGCATAACTCTAGCCTTCCAACCGCTCCCCAGCTTATCAGCTCCTCAATGTCTCGTAGGCCACCGTAACCCTGTTGTTGCAACATTAGGTCAAATGCTTGGTTACTTTGGCCGCTGTAAGCGCCTGCTTGCTTAAATGGCCCATAATGAAAGAAATAGCCGTTAACGGGCAAGCCTTTGCCAATAGCTGAATACATCTGTTGCACAATGGTTGGGCTCATTATGTGCGCGGTATTTGCGGTATACACTGCATCACACTCACAAGGCCAGCTGTCTTGGCCAATTTGGTAATTAAGCGGCTGAGTTTGGTGGTTTAACTCAAAGTAGCTATGCCAATATTCAATGGCTGCTAAGTTGGCTTGTTGATCTGAGCACTGCCAGTGGAGATGCGGACAGGCTTGAGCAAAATATGCCGCATGTTGGCCAGTACCAGTGCCAATCTCTAAAACTCGTTGTGACGTTCCTAAACGAGGTGCTAACTGGCTGAGTATAGCCTGTTTGTTATTCTCGGCCGCTTGGTTAAAAAACTCAGCGGGGTGTTGATTAGTCTTCATCAGGCGCTTTATGTAAATAGGCTTTTGCCGAGAGATCTTTATTATAAGTGTCTTCTTTTAGCTTCACTTTATACTGCAGGCCAGCTTTGGCTAGCATGTGTGCAGCAATCGGTGCTGTAATAAATAAAAACATCGTGATGAGAAACTCTTTTAAGTTCAACCTGCCTAAGTCGAAACTAAAATACACCATAGAGGCAATTAGGATACAGCCTACGCCTAAAGTGCTAGCCTTGGTTGGGGCATGCAAACGGGTGAAATAATCAGGAAGCTTAGCTAGCCCAATAGAGCCAATTAACATGATAATAGCGCCAAGCACTAGCAGAAAACTAACCACAATTTCTAATATATTGGTCATCGCTTAGTCCTATTCTATGATGTCGCCGCGAAGCAAGTATTTACAAAAGGCGGCGGTACTTACAAAGCCTAATAACGCAATTAACAAAGCGCTTTCATAGTAACTGGTCGTGCCTTGATAAAGCCCGAGTAAAATAATTAGCGCGATGCTATTTATGTACATGGTATCTACTGCGATGATTCTATCGGGAGTCGTTGGCCCAACAATTAAACGCCAAGCATTTAGCGCCAGAGCGATACAGATTAAGCCGCTAGCAAACAAAGTGGCATAACTTAACATTGGAATATCTCCTTAATCGGCGCTTCATAGCGTTGCTTGATTTGAGCAATTAGCTTTTGTTCATCTTCTAAGTGCAATACATGCACATAAAGCCATTGCTTATCATCAGATAGCTCAACACTACAAGTACCAGGTGTTAGTGACACACTACTGGTGAAAATGGTCAGTGGCAGTGGTTCGCTAATGGTAATTGGTACGGCAATAAACGCTGGTTTTAGGTGGCGATTACTTTGTAGCACTCGTTTGGCGACTTCGAAGTTGGAGACAATGATGTCTTGTACCAAGCGCAGCAAGTAGAGCAGTACTTTTAGCGGATTTTTAGCCACCGGTTCTTTTTCGCTAAGGGGGGCAACAATCCAAGGAATAACGATGGCAAACACCGCTCCAAGTACCATGTGGCCGCGGCTAAACTCATGCAGTATTTGCCATACTAACCAAAGCAACAGACTGTGGTAGGGAGTAGGGAACCAAACAAACTTACTTTTCTTACTCATTATTTGGCTACCTCATTAAGTTGTTGCAAACTCAACCCTGCGTTGAGCTGCTCGGCAGCTAATTGTGCGTAATCGCTGATAGACCCTCCAAAAATTACCATCAGTGGCAACAGTGCAACCAAAATACCAATGGCTAAGTACTGGATAGGACTCCCTTGCAGAGCGGTGGTGTTTTCACCACTAGTTCGCCAGAATAATGAAGTACCCGCGCGCGACAAGGCAATTAGCGAGATCAGTCCAGCGCCTAAAATGAGTGACCAAATCCAGGCCATTTGCTTGGTATCAGTTACCGATTGCAGTATTAAGGCTTTACCCACAAAGCCAGACAACGGTGGCATACCAATCAAGGCAATAGCCAGCAACGCAAATACAAAACCTAACTTAGCAGATTGCGGCATCGCTCTAGCGGTAACAAAGCGGTCTTCAGCTTTGCCTCGTTGTTGTTGAATCAAGCCCGCGAGTAAAAACATCGCAGCACAAGCTATCGTGCTGTGCACTAAGTAGTAAATACCGGCTGTGCTAGCTTGTACGCTGTTTAAAGTAATTGTCACTAACAAGGTGCCAACCGAAACTATCACCAAGTTGCTACATAAAACCCTTAAGCTTTGGCTCGCTAATACCGAAATCGCACCAATAGCGATAGTAGCCAGTGCTATCGGCCATAGCCATGGCAACGCGATGTTAGCCAGTTCGCCAGCTTGGTTTCCAAACATGACCCCATGAACGCGCCAAATGCTGTATATGCCTACTTTGGTCATAATCGCAAATAGAGCAGCTACCGGCGCGCTGGTATTTGCATAAGCCTTAGGTAGCCAAAAGTGCAGTGGCAGCATCGCGGCCTTTAAGCCAAATACTGCAAGCAATAGCAATGCGCCAGACTTGGTAATCATCAGTTCATTATTAGAAAGATGAGGGATTTTGTCGGCCATATCGGCAAAGTTCAGGGTGCCTAAGGTGCCGTAAAGGGTGCCTAAAGCAAACAAAAATAATGACGAGCCAATAAGGTTTAGGAATACATAATGTATGTTTGCCTGAACCCGTTGTTTGCCCCCACCGTGGATCATCAGTGAATATGAAGCAATTAATAGTACTTCAAAAAACACAAACAAGTTAAAGGCATCGCCAGTTAAAAATGCTCCGTTAATCCCCATTAGTTGGAACATAATTAAGGGGTGAAAGAAGGCGCCGTTTTTATCTTCGCCAGCACTTGCGTAAAGGATGACGGCAAGCCCTAAAATAGCGCTCAAGGCGATCATTAACGCTGAGAAAGCATCAGCAACTAACACAATGCCAAATGGAGCAGACCAGTTACCCAATGCGTAAACTTGAATACCAGTACTTTGCACTTTTATTAGCAACATCGCGGCTGCTATCACCATTAATACACTAGTAGCAATGGTGAATACGCGTTGTTTATTCAGCGCACTACTAATGCTAGGGAAGAGCAAAATAACCCCGGCAAAAAATGGCAGCAGGATAGGAAAAATAACTAAATGATCTAATAAGCTCATTAGGCTTTATCCTCCCGCGCTAGTGGGTCTACAGGGTCATCACCATCAACGTGGTCATTGCCTAAGTCTGCGCGCCCACGCATTGCTAAAATCACCGCAAATGCGGTCATGGCAAAACCAATCACAATGGCGGTAAGCACTAAGGCTTGGGGGAGCGGATCAGCATAGTTTTCTGAGCCATTAAGTACCGCTGGCGAACCAATGGTTAAACCACCACTGGCAAATAAAAATAAGTTAACGGAATAAGACAGCAAGGTAAGCCCAATAACCAAGGTAAAAGTATGGCCACGTAGCATCAAAAATATGCCACAGGCACTCATAAATCCTACACACACCGAGTAAACGAGTTCCATTATCTTACTCCTACGGTGAGGCGTTCTTTGGTGGTGAGCTTGCCTAAATTGGCTAAAATCAACAATGTTGCTCCAATAACGGTGAGGTAAACGCCTAGGTCAAATACCAAGGCACTGGTTAATTCAAACTTACCTATCCAAGGGAGCGAGAAGTAATCGAACCACGAGGTTAAGAAAGGTTGTCCAAAGGCCCAACTGCCTAAGCCGGTAATTGCGGCTGTTACCAAACCAATGGCGATAAAGTAGTGGTAACTTACGCTTACTCGTTTGGTCATCCAATCTACACCATGCGCCAAGTATTGCTGAATGAGAGCGATGGAGGTGATCAGTCCAGCGATAAAGCCACCGCCAGGTAAGTTATGACCACGCATGAATATGTAGGCCGAAATCAACAAGAATAGCGGTAACAAACTCTGTGAAATAACCGATAGAAGCACCGGGTATTTATCGGTGGCCCACAAGCGACCATCGTGATCCTTGGTGCGCATCGACAAACGCATGCGTGCAATCAATTTGTAAATACCTAAGGCGGCAATACCCAATACGGTAATTTCACCAAAGGTATCAAAGCCCCTAAAGTCCACCAAGATTACGTTAACCACGTTAGTCCCACCGCCGCCGGTTTTAGCGTTAGCGATAAAGAACTCTGAAATGCTATCGAGTGGGCTAGTCATCAGCGCAAAACAAATACTTCCAATGATACAGCCGATTAAAGAGGCTACCGCCAAGTCTCGAACAAAGTGGCTGGGTCGGCTTTTACTGGTGGGGGTGTGCTGAGGGAAAAAGTACAAGGCCAGTAGTAACAAAATCACCGTGACAATTTCTACCGACAGCTGAGTTAAGGCTAAATCTGGGGCTGAGAAGTAAGCAAAAGTAATTGATACCACTAAACCCACTAGCGACAACATGAGCAAAGCTATTAAACGATAGTGGCTCCAAATTACCGTCGCTAGCGAGCCCGCTACAAGCAATACAGCAGCAATGGCTACAGCACCGTTTAGCGGGTATTCCGCTTGAGAGCCTCGAGTTGTATCCAAATCTAATAGTGGCGGGGCAATTAAGGCTAAGGCAAAAAAGCATAACCAAAAGGCGTAACGCTGAAGCGAGCCAGATTCTAAGGTTTGATTCACTTTTTGTGCCCAGCGCACGCAGGCTTGTATGGCACCTTCAAATTTTATTTTGGCATCAATGGCAGGGAATAAACCTTCAAACCTAAACAAGGGCTTACGGTTTAAGTAAATCGCCAATCCACCGGCAATCGCTAAGCCACTCATCAGTAAAGGAATGTTGAAACCGTGCCATATCGCCAAGCTAAATTCAGGTAATGGATGGTTTAACACTGCTAACGAAGCACTATCTAGCAATGGCCCCACGGTGTAGGCAGGGAAGATACCGACGACTAAACACAGGGCAACTAATATCTCTACCGGCACGCGCATGTAACGAGGTGGCTCGTGCGGCGTTTTGGTTAACCCCTTAGGTTCACCGTTAAAGAATACATCGTGAATAAAGCGCAGAGAGTAGGCAACCGCAAAGGCACCGCCAATTGTGGCTAATACCGGAATTAACCAAGACAAAGATCCTAAAATGCTTTGGTCGAGAGTCTCGGTAAAAAACATTTCCTTGGATAAGAAACCATTGAGTAGCGGCACCCCAGCCATAGAGGCGGAAGCAACCATGGCTAAAGTGGCAGTAATCGGCATGTATTTCCATAAGCCATTGAGTTTACGCATATCGCGCGAACCTGACTCGTGGTCAATAATACCGGCAGCCATAAACAACGAGGCCTTGAAAATAGCGTGGTTGATAATGTGGAATACCGCAGCAATTGCAGCCAACTCAGTATTCAAACCCAGCAGCAATACAATTAAGCCCAAATGGCTGATGGTTGAATACGCAAGTAAGCCTTTTAAGTCGTGCTTGAATAAGGCCGTGTAAGCGCCAAGTAGTAAGGTAAATAAACCGGTTAACGATACCACCACAAACCATACTTCGGTGCCTGCTAGCACAGGGTAGAAGCGCGCAAGTAAGAAAATACCGGCTTTTACCATGGTAGCCGAGTGCAAGTAAGCGCTTACCGGAGTGGGCGCTGCCATGGCGTGTGGCAACCAAAAATGAAAGGGAAATTGCGCCGATTTAGTAAATGCACCCAGTAAAAACAAACTTAGAATAGCCAAGTAATAAGGGTGTTGTTGCACAAGTTCTGCGCTGTTAAGCACCACATTTAGTTGGTAACTACCGACAACTTCGCCTAATAAAACAATACCCGCTAACAAGGCTAAACCACCGGCCCCGGTAATGGTTAAGGCCATGCGAGCGCCTTTACGTGCGTCACTACTGTGCGACCAAAAACTGATCAGCAAAAACGAGCTAATGCTAGTGAGCTCCCAATAGAACCAGAGCTGCAGCATGTTGTTCGACATAACAATGCCAAGCATTGCCGTCATAAACATAATTAGGTAGCAATAAAAGCGGCCCATATGGTCTTTTTCAGACAAATAATAACGGGCGTATAAGATAACCAGTAAACCAATGCCTAAAATGAGCAGGCTAAATAACACCGACAAACCGTCTAGACGAAAGGAGAGGTTAAGCCCCAGCAAGGGGATCCACTCAATGCTTTGAGTAAAAGCCTGCCCATCAAGCACCGCTGGTAAATCAAATAGAATTAAGCCAAGCGCTAATGCAGGAAGTAAAGCGGTAGCTAAAGCACAGGTGCTGCGATTAAATTTATTGGTTAGCAAGGGAATGATAATCCCTAGCATGGGTAAGAAGGGTACCCAAAAATAGTGCATTTTGGCTTAGCTCCGGTCGCTAATTGTTTGGTAATTATGAAAAATAATAGTCATTAATTGAATGAATATCCACGCTTTGTTGAGACTAGTCTACTTAAGTTGCCGCTGTAATTATACGCTTGTTTTTGGGCTTGAGCTTAGGGGTGGGGAGACATAGACTATTGAGTAATCAACAATAAAATTATGGCTTTACTCGATGTTGAACAAGATTTTATATGGTTTTGCTATTTTGTGGCTGAGCCTACATGCTCAAATTGGCGCAAGCGCTGACTTAGAAAAATCAAGCTGGCCTATGCAGCAAGCAAGAATAGAGGCCTTATTACACAGCATTGAACAAACTGATTTGGTGTTTATTCGCAACGGCACTGAGCACAATGCGGAACAAGCGGGTGCCCATTTACGGATGAAGTTAAAACGCGGACAAAGCAGTTGGTTTGCTCCAAGTAAAGAAAAATGGACTGCTGAAATGTTTATCGACAAACTGGCCACTAAATCCTCTTTGAGTGGAAAAGCCTATCTGATTCGCTTGGCCAACGGCGATCAAGTTCCCTCTGCCATTTGGTTATACCAGCAATTAGCGGTATACGATCAGCAGGCTACACGATGAGTAAAACCAACTACCACCAAAAGTTTGTGCCGGTTATTCGCTATTTAGAAAAAAACTACGATCAAAACCTTAATCTAGATGAAGTGGCCAAGCTGGCTCATTTATCTCCTTATTATTTTCATCGCATTTTTAAAGCGGTCACCGACGAAACTCCGGCAGATTTTCTACGCCGTTTAAAACTAGAAAAAGCAGCTAGTCAGCTCTTCTACCATAAAGAACCCGTTACTAAAGTAGCTTTAGACTTTGGTTTCTCTAGCTCTCAAGCTTTGGCTAAAGCCTTTCGAAGTTATTTTGCCATTAGCCCTAGCGCAGTCAGAAGCTGCAAAGATATGGATACCTATCGCAATTACTGCGAGACAGCAAGATTGGACACCTACTGCGCAACAATGGACACGCTTTAGAACTCGCCTCGCAATATGCTAGCTCTGCAAATCAATCAAGGAGTGTAGCAATGAAAACTGAACATTTTGACCAAAAAACTTTAGCTTACGTTCGAGTCACCGGCCCCTATGGCGAAGGCTACGATGTTGCCACTGAAAAACTATATGGCTGGGCAGGGCCATTGGGATTAGCCAAGGGTGAATCAATATTCATTTATCACGATAACCCTGAACTGACCCCTGCGGATAAATGCAGAACTGATGTTTGTTTAGCTGTGCCAAGTGATGTAAACCCTCCTGCGGGCATAGAGTTACAAACTTTACCGAGTGGCCAATACGCCAGCATTCGCAAAACGGTGACCGAGAACAGCCAATACGCTTTGTTCTGGCAGCAACTCATGACCCAAGTGGTTAAAGCTGAGCTTACCGTAGATAATCGCCCCTGTTTCGAGCTATATCATCACTATGATATGGATAGTCACCATGCCGACGTGAGTTTTTGTACTTCCGTAAAATAGTAAGCCAAGCATGTGCTTTTGAGTTCATTTTTGCAGTCCTTCGGGGCTGCTTTTTTGTTGTTACGCATCTGTCGTTAAATATCCATGTTGGTGGTTAATCTGTATTTGAGCGTGTTTTGTCACATGACCTCACCTAAATACTGAAACAAACTAGTGTGTGAATTCATCTTCAGAATGAATTTGTGAGTGCCTACAAGTTATCCTCAAACGGTTGGTTTTTTTACTATTTATATACATTTATTCTGGTTAGCCTAAGTCTGGAAAATAAGTGAGCGAAGGAAAGCAAGACCATGGGAAATCTAAAGAAATTAGTTTTAGTTGGAATGTTTAGTAGTGCAGCTGTCATGCTCAGTGCGTGTGGTGGAGAAGGAAGTTCTGTTGGTGCACCTAGCGATGCTGAAGTAGAGCTAGACGCCAGCTACTACACCGATACCTATGGTTGGAATGCCAGTGGCGGTATGGCGCAAACTCAACTTGGCCGTGGTTTAAATTTAGGCAACTATTTAGAAGCGCCAAATGAAGGTGAATGGACCGGTGGCCGCTTGCTGGTAGAGCAAGATCTACAAATCATCGCCGATGCAGGTTTTAAAACCGTGCGAATACCGGTGCGCTGGTCGAATCATGCAGGCGAAAACACCCCTTACCAAATTGATGCCAGCTTTATGGCGCGAGTTAAACAAGTGGTGGGTTGGAGTTTAGCGGCTAACTTAAAAGTGGTGCTCAACGTACATCACTACGAAGAAATGATGAACGATGGCCAAAACCAGCAAGAGAACCACATACTGCGTTTAGTGGGCATGTGGGCGCAAATTGCCGATGCCTTTCCACTTAGCGAATATGATGAAGACAGCCTAGTCTTTGAATTACTGAACGAGCCAAACGGTACGATTGGTTACGATGATTGGAATGACATTATCGGGAGATTGACTCAGCTAATTTGGACCACCATGGCCGATGAGCAAAATAATGGTACGGAGCAGCGCACCATTATGATCGGCACTGCTAACTGGGGCCATCCAGACGGGTTAACTCAACTCGATTTACCCAGCAGCGTAACCGCTAATAACACTATTATTACCGTGCATTACTACGAACCTTTCCATTTTACCCACCAAGGGGCTGATTGGGTTCAAGGGGCTGAAGAATGGATTGGCACTCCATGGTTGGGGACCGCATCCGATCAACAACCGCTTATTGATTTGTTCGACCGGGTAACCGCTTGGAACGCTGGAGCGGGTCGAGGTTTCGAAATCTTCATGGGTGAATATGGTGTGTTCTCACAATATTCAGATCCAGATCATCAACGCGCCTGGACAGCATTTATTGCTCGTGAAGCAGAGAAACGCAATATTAGTTGGGCTTACTGGGAATATGCCTCTGGTTTTGGAGCCTATGATCCAGACGCTGGAGAATGGCGCAGCGCCTTAATTGAAGGATTGATTCCTGCTCAACCGTAGTGTTACCCACAATTGCCTAGCCACCCTCCGGCTAGGCAAGCGTAGTTTGCCCGCTAATTGTCCTTTTTCGTTTCTTCACATTATCTTATTGCTAATCAAGCACTATAGTTTCTGTATCTGTTAAGAATATAACTTTCAAATTCAAGCCATTAGCCGCTCATACTAAGTGGTTTATATGTCCTGTTATTAGTGAAATTAGTGATGAAAATGACGCGTTGGTTAAAGCGAAGCCTTATTAGCTTTGCGGTTTTGTTGGGCATTTTGCTACTTCCCATTGTTTTGTTAGTGGTAGGCATAAAAGTAGAGATTGGCGATAGTCGCCAGTTCGTCACCAACTTACTGTCTGAGCAGTTGCAGCGTGATGTGCAAATAAGCGGCGAGATTAATTTGGAGCTGTCTTTTAGGCCGGCAATAAACGTAGAACAAATTGAAATAGCGAACCCCAGCGGCTTTAGCGAACCCTACTTTGCTCAAGTTCGTCAAGCCAGTATGCAAATAGATGTATTGCCGTTGCTTCGACGCCATCTGCAAATCGACCAAATTTTATTAGATGGTTTTTATCTCGAGCTAATACGAGCAGAAAGCGGGGAAAACAATTGGCAGTTTGCGGCCTCTAATACCTCTTCTCAAGCCACATCAGCAAAAAAAACTGGCAGTGAGCAAACTCAAGAGGGGCGTTTTTCTTGGCAAGGAATTAACTACAGCTTCGACATTAAAGAACAAATTCTGATTAGTGATGTCAGCATTAACTACCGTGACCAAGCTGCCGAAGCAGTACTTAACTGGCACCTAGAAGAATTAAAACTTACCTCTATTGATAGCGAAACGCTTGCCATGACTGCTTACGGCAGCATGTTAGATGAATCGTATTCTGTGGATTCAACATGGCAGTTAGAGCCCTTATTGCAAGGCCGCGCTGGCGATATTGCGTTAAACATGCAAGTTGCCGACGCCAAGTTAGGCCTTAGTGGCAAACTTGCCCCACAAAGCGACCAAAACAGCTATATGGAGCTGAGCGTAGATTGGCAAAACGCGCAATCTATTGGTCGTTTGTTGGGGGATGATCTAGCGCAACTTGCACCAATAAAGCTGGCCACTCGCTTTGATGGAAAGCCTGGTCAATATAGCTTATCCCCCATTAGTGCTCAGCTTGCCTCAAGCATTTTTAAGGGAGAGCTTGCCTTAAGTGGCCAAGAGCCCCTAGAGATTAACGGTAAGTTGAACATTGATAAAATTGATTTAGCGCCTTGGTTGGCAGAGCTACCAGATGAGACGGCTAGCAAGCCGTTAGCAGACAATGAATTACCGCAAGTTAACTCGGCCGAACCGCAAGCGCAATTGGCCGGCGCTCAAAACGCCGAGCCTGAAGAAGAAACCTTGCCGTTATTGCAGATTATTCGTTATTGGTTTAATCAAGCTAACGCAGATTTATCCTTAACCATTGGCAGCATAGAAGGGCTTCCACAAGAAATAGCAAATGTTAGCGTTGGCCTTAAGGTTGAGGGAGAAAGTTTAAAAGCACCCCTGAGGGCAGTGGTTGACGATATACGTTTCCGCGGCAATCTGAAAGCTAGCATTAAAGACGATAGTTTAAATACCTCTATGCGCTTAGTCGCGCAAAAGTCCCCATTAGATAAACTCGCCAGTCGTATTCCCATGCTTGCGGGCAGCACCGGTAATATTGGGCGTTCGGTACTGAGAATAAGTGCCAAAGGCACTACCGTGGCAGAGCTTTTTGCTAATAGTCACTTCAATTACAAAATTGAAGATAGCCAAATGCTATTGCCTGCTGGCACTGCCTTCAACATTAAACAAGCCAGTTTAACGGCGAGTGTCGATAGCGAAGTCAGCATTAATATCGACGGTATTTTATTAGATATTCCTGTTAAGGCCGAGCTTAAAACCAGTCCTTTAAGAGCCATGCTAAATCAACAAGCTTGGCGAGTGAACATGCAGCTAGATTCTCCGGCGATAGAGATGCAACTAAGCGGTGAGCTGCCTAGTGGAAAGTGGCAAGATGGAGCAAGTGTAGAGCTTAATGCCAGTGGTTCTCAAATTGGCTTGTTAGCGCCCTGGTTAGGGCTGGATAAACAAGCAAAAGGGGCGTTAAAACTGGCGTTGGATATGCAAATAGCCCGTGGCGAATCACAGCTGCAGATTCGCCAGTTACAAATAGCCGATAGCCAAGGTTCTTTGGAGGCTTCATGGAACAAAGCCAAAACGGCGCAAGGTTTAGTCAGTATTAAATCAGATTGGCAGAAAATAGATGTTGGCCAACTAACGGCTTTATTTCCCAACGATGAACCCAAAAGTACCGCCAAAACACTAGCCGAAACCGAGCCAAGCTTTACTCGTCAAGAGTTGAAAACGATTGATATTCGAGTGCCGATATTGCCTCAAGGCTTTGCCATTCATGATGCTGATTTGGCGATAAGCATTAACAAACTGTTATTGGGTGATCATCAACTAGAAAACGTGAGCTTTTCGGGTTTAGCACGTAATGGCTGGCTACAGAAAGCGCCATTTAGTGCCGAATTTGCTCAAAGTAAATTCTCTGGTAATGCAGTATTAGACTTACGTTCATCACCATTAACGTTAGATTTTGCTGTTGCATCTAAGCAGCCAAATATCGGCCAATTGCTTAAACAATTTAATATTGCTGAACAAACTGAGATTCGTTTAGACAAAGCAGAATTCAATTTAGCCTTAAGTGGCGATAACATTGCTCAACTACTGGCGAGTACCGAGTTAAGTGCAAAATTAAGCGGCGGATATTGGACATTGGTAGACCCAAACACCCAAGCCAGCGCACGAGTAGAGCTTAGCGAGGGCAGTGTTAGTGCCAGCCCCAACAAACCGCTGCAGCTAGCGCTAAACGGCCAGTTAAAGCAGTTGCCACTAGCGCTGTCTATTCGCACCTTAAGTTTGGCAGAATTTACTCAAAAACCAGACGCTTTACCTATTGAATTAGACCTAGATTTGGCTGAAGTAGCCTTACACGCTAAGGCCAAGTTACCTCGGCCCATTTCTTTGCAAAATCTTAGTTTAGCGGTAGACATAAGCTGCCCAAAACTGAGTTTATTAGACAGCCTTCATGGCATTCAACTGCCGCCCTTTGGCCCAATTAAACTGGCTGGTGAGTTAGTGCTTAGCCCGCAAGGTTACGCCATTAACAAAATGTTATTGTCAGTGGCAGAGAGTGAGCTAAGTGGAGCTGCTAGCTTAGTCACCACTGGCGCCAAACCCGTGTTAGACATTGCGATCAGTGCCAATAATATTCAGCTAGACGATTTTAAAACAGGCGGTTGGCAAGGCTGGGCAAATGGTACAAGTTCTGAGTCACCTGCAAAGCCTGAGTCCGCCTTAAAAACATCAAACCAACAAGCCGCCACAAATCCAGAAACCGAGGAAAGTGCACAGGCTTTGTTGAGTCAGCAGGTGTTTGAACAGCTAAATGCCAAGTTTCGTTTAGACGTAGCGAAGGTGCAGTCGGGAGATGACTGGTTAGGCCAAGGTAAATTGTATTGGACCTTACAAGATGCGCGTTTTCGATTAGCACCTTTGTGGCTGGCCTTACCTGGAGGGGAGATACACTTAAGTGGCGAACTTAGTACCCAAGGCGCGGGTTTTTACAGTGAGTTAACAGCCAAAGTTGAAAACTTTGATTACGGTTTGCTGGCGAGGCGAATTAAACCCGATACCGAGATGAACGGTGAGCTAAGTGTCCATTTAGATGTAAATAGCCGCTTTGAAACGCCACAGCAATGGCTAGAAAACATGAACGGGCAGGTGGGGTTTGGCGTGTGGCCGCAACAGTTTGAAGCTGGCATTATGGATTTATGGGCGGTGAGCTTAGCTAGCGCAGTAGTGCCAGAGTTAGACGATTCAGAAAAATCCGTCCTCAATTGCGTGGTTGCAGTTTTTGATAGTAAAGATGGCCAGTTAGCCCAAAACGTGTTGCTTGCGGATACCTCACGTATGCGAGTACTGGGCGAAACCCAAGTAGATTTCGACCAGCAACAGGTCAACATGATCCTGCGGCCACAAGCTAAACGGGCGCAAATATTTGGCTTATCTACCCCTGTTCAAGTGAGCGGTAGCTTTGAAGACTTTAAGATTGGCGTAGCTAGTGGCGGACTTATTGGCACTACTCTGCGATTTGTTACCAGCCCAGTGGTATCGCCATTACGCTGGATTGTAGAAGCGCCGTTAGAGGCCGATGGCAGCGAGCTGTGCAGGCAAGCTTGGCAGCAGGCTAAGCAGGTAAATGCTGCAGAGTAGCCATTGACGAGAGTGGATATCTTAATTTGTGCGTTGCCTCATAAGCCCAGTGCTATTGAGTTGCGAACTTAATGTTAGTGGCTAGGCTTATTACAGCGCTCACATAAAAAGGATCTCTATGCGATTGTTTGAAGGATTGAAACGCCCCGCATTAAGTATTGCTATTACCGCTTGTTTATCTTTTCCGGCCCTTGCCGAACTCTCTATCTGTAACCGACTTACGGTAACTGGCAATGCCGAATACCCACCAATATTGTGGCGCGACCAAAACAACCCTGGTCAGCTAACAGGCTTAGCCATAGAGCTGTTAGAGCTAGCATTAATGGATACTGGTATTACAGTTGACGCTAAAGATCGCGGCGTATGGGCTCGCGCCTTACAAGAAGCAAAACATGGCGAAGTAGACATGTTAGCCGGCGCGTTTTTAACCGAAGAGCGGCAAGCTTACATGGATTACATTGTGCCGCAGTTTAGTGATGTACCCAGTGTGGTTTGGACAAAAAAAGGTAAAGAGTTTGATTACCAAAAATGGGAAGACTTATTAGAGCTGCGAGGCGGTACGCTAATAAATAACAGCTTTGGCCAAGACTTTGACAGCTATTCGAAAAAGAATTTAGCCATTCTTACCAGCGCCACAGCTGAACGTTCGTTCGCTATGTTATTGGCAGAGCGTTTTGATTATGTGCTGTACGAGCTTTATCAAGGCTTAGCCATTTTGGAATCTGCGGGGCTAAAAGGCCAGGTGACTCCCTTAGAAAGCCCTATTTCAGTAGAAGGGCTCTATTTTACTTTTTCAAAAAAATCAGGCTGTAATAGCGAGGCCTTGCGCCGGCATTTAAGTGAGCGGGTAGCCCAGCTATCGGAGTTTGGTACCTTTGAACGTTTGTTTGATAAACACATGCAAGAGTGGCTTAAGCAGCAGCAACACCAAGGGGTTACCCCAGAAAATTAATTTAAGAATGGTTGGTTGTTTGTGAAAAATGGCACAGCACAGTACTACTCGTTATTCACGACGAAACTGCTTAGGTGTTTTCCCATAGGCCTGCTTAAAGCGTTTAGCAAAATAGGCGGGGCAATTAAAGCCTACATTATGCGCGACTTCAGTAATTGGGCGGCTAGATTCAATTAACTGGTTAGCCGCTTGTTGTAAGCGGTAGTGCAGCAAGTATTGATTAGGGCTGCTTTTTAACGCGCTGCTAAACAAACGATAACACTCACTTTCACTAATATTGGCGGCCTTGCTCATGGCGGCTGTAGATAAACTGTCGCGATAATGCTGGTGGATAAATCCCAATAAAGCTTGAATTCTACCTTGTTGAACCGATGATACCTGCGAGCTCGCCAAAATGCCTGGCTGATTTTCGCAAAATAGCTGCCAAAACCTCATTAGGTGTAAGCTTACCGCCAGCTCATAAGTAGCGTTTTTCTGTTGGCTGGCAGCAAAGGCCCGCTCTAACTCTTTAATGGCACGGCTTTGCCAAGGACTATTGGCAGAGAATTTATAATAGGGTAATTCACTATTGGTTATCACCGGGTACACATAGTGCTTATATACGCGGCTATTTTTAGCGCCGCCAATTAACTGTGGGGCTAATACAAAGTTTAAAATTCGGCAATCTTGCTCGCCAATTTGAGTCATTTTGTGCAAGGTGCCAGCATTGACAAACACCGCATCACCAACCGTTAATGGGGTACTTCCACCAACACATTCCAGCAGTGTGCTGCCGGTAACAACTTGTACTAGTTCTATTTCATCGTGCCAATGCCAAGGTACTTCACCACCAATAAACTCAGAAAATTTTTCGTCATAAAATGCGCAGGGGAAATCATCGAAACCATGATGGGTTAACTCGCGGCCTTCGGCATTGGTTTGAATGTTGTAGATTTGCATTTCATAACAATTTGGGAGCTTTGTTATAGTTTAAGAGAGTATTTAGCTACTAAGCAATAGTTATTGGGAGTATCGTTTTCATAAAACCACTCCAGAGCCCTGTTTGATGTTACTACTTACCATAATCTACTTAGCCTTTATCAGTTTAGGCTTACCCGACTCATTGCTGGGCTCGTCTTGGCCGATTATGAGTGGCGATCTTAACTCAAATCTGGAGTTTGCTGGGGTCATCGCCATTGTAGTGAGCGCAGGTACGGTGATATCAAGCTTACTATCTAGCCGAGTTACCCATCACTTTGGTACAGGCAAAGTGGTGGCGGTAAGTGTATTGATGACCGCCATCGCGCTTTATGGCTTTAGTTATGCTGATAATGTTTGGCTACTAGTATTACTGGCAGTGCCGTTGGGCTTAGGCGCTGGCGCGGTAGATGCCGCTTTAAACAACTTTGTCGCGCTTAACTACAAAGCCAAACATATGAATTACCTACACTCTTTTTGGGGAGTAGGGGCCACCGCTGGGCCACTATTTATGGCCATGTACTTGAGCCAACAACAGGGCTGGCGAGAGGGTTACACCACCATTTCTTACAGTCAGTTTGCTTTGGTGGCAGTGCTTCTACTAGCTCTCCCTTTATGGAAAAAAGCCTCCAGTGAAGCATTAAGAGCTGGTGGCGAGCCGCAAGCTTTAATCAGCAATAGCACTGCCTTAAAGATCAAAGGCGTGAAACTACAGCTACTCACTTTTTTCTGTTATTGCTCTTTAGAGGCGGGTACGGGTTTGTGGGCGGCCAGTTACTTAATTACCGAAAAGGGCGTGAGTGCATCGGTTGCCGCATTTTGGACAGCTATGTACTTTTTAGGTATCACCCTAGGGCGCTTTTTCTGTGGCTTTATTGCCGAGCGTATTACAGAAGACAAACTGATTCGAGTGGGCGTAATCACTATTTTTGTGGGCGTAGTTTTGTTACTTGCACCTATTTCACCGCTAGTCTCTAAATTGGGGCTAATTTTGATTGGCCTAGGCTGCGCGCCTATTTACCCCAATACTATTCACCTCACGCCAGTGCGTTTTGGAAAACAAGCCTCACAGGCCATTATTGGTTTGTCTATGGCCTGTGCTTATGTGGGGACTACTTTAATGCCACCATTGATTGGTGTGATTGCTGGTTCAACATCGTTTATCGCGCTGCCAATAGCCTTGTCTATCTTTAGTGGCGTTATGTTGTTTAGCACCGAACGGCTAAAGCAGTGGCCGCAAACTAATCTACTTCAGCATGCTGAAGTGCCAGCAAAGTAAGCTCAAAAAAAGTCGAATAGTAACGACAAATAACAGTGAAAAGGTAGTGATATGAGTAATAAACACATTGGTGAGTTAGTGCTAAGCCAGCGCCAAATCCAGCAGGGCGTAAGCAAAGTAGCAGAGCAACTTAATCAAAAATACCAAGGCGAGAGTGCAGTTATTATTAGCGTAGTACCGGGTGGCGTATTGTTTACTGCAGATCTCGTGCGAGAATTAAGCTTTGATATTGGCATGGATACCATCTCTTGCCCGCATACGCCGGGCGACAGCAATAACAACTCCACCATTGTATTCCATCAAAATATCACGCTTGAGAACCAGCATGTGATTGTGGTTGATGACGCCATCGAGTCGGGCGGCACCATGAAGCGCTTGGTGACTTATTTAAGTGAGTCTTACGCGCTCAAATCCATCAGTATCGCCACCCTGTTTGTAAAGCCGGGGCGAGTGGATATTTCTGTACCTCAGCACTACGCCTATGAAATGCCAAACAACGACATGTTAATCGGCTACGGACTACCGTGGAATAACCTCCACCGCAATATTCCCTACCTTTCGAAGCTGGTTAAATAGGCCGTATTTTAGCCACTTTATAAGGCATTCGACCAAGAGGGCATAATTGGTGCGTGACGAGATCAATACCTCGCACTTTGGCACTTGAGTTGAATATTTTTTGACTTTAAAGTCAGTAGAATATGATTACTTGTTCTTTAGCGAATCGTTATCAATAGGAGTGGCCTAGTGACAAGGATGGTCAAGAGTTTTTATTTTCGGGTAATGATCCTTATCGTACTGTATACCGCTAATGCGTTGTTCGGTGATGAAGGTTCATTTCAAAGTAGTCTAGAAACAGTATCTATCACATATTGGGTCGCCATTGGCTATTTAGCTTACTTTGGACTGTATGTGTTAACTCTTAAGTGCAATGATTGTGGAGAGCCTGTTATTTACAAATCAGTAAATCCCTCTGGTTGGCAGTTGCCCACTAACTGTTGTAGTGAATGTGGCAAAGGTTTTGACTGAGAATAAAATAGGTCTGAATTTGTCTAATCAAACCACTCTGGCTTAAGGCTGTGTACTAAGCCTTCTATAGCAAAGCTTGGCTTGACCGATCTAAAGTATCCTCACTATTTAAGCTCGTTTTACTCTGTTAGTTTCTTCTACAATTATTTACTATTTCCCTAAACCTTAAAAGAAAGAGAATTTTATGACAAGCCGTGTATATGTATTAGCTCAGTTCAAACCAAAAGCAGGAAAGGAAGCTGAGTTATTTGAGGTGCTTAAAGCACTTGAGCCAGATTCTTATCGCGAGAAAGGCTGTATTCAGTACATGCTAACGCGACAAATTGACCATCCAAGCGCTACTAGAAACGAGTACCCAATTGTATTTAACGAAGTTTGGGATAGCCCGGAATCTTGGGCTGCGCATGGTCGTAGAAAACAAGTACAACACTTTTTCGAAACGCAGGTTCAGGCAGAAACTGGCTTAGTGGAAGATGCAATGGTTACCGCCTATTCCGATGAAGGCTATAACTATGATGCGCCTATTTACGAGTAAAGCGTTTAAATGTTAGCTGACCAACAAGGGCAGAATTACTGTTTATTAAGTGACTCTGTCCTTGTTTTATTTTAGAAAGGAGGGCAAGCAGTGAGTAGGTATCGCTCAATCATAAACTCAGGCCCTTCTGGTGCTTAAAACGAGCAAAGCCCATGGCCTTAGTACCACTAACACGCCATTAATTTGGGCGAAAACGCCTAAGCATTTAGCCAACCATAATACTTAAGCTCCTATTTTTTTCACTACACGTTCTAGCCGTTTCATTTTATCTTATTTCCTTAATTACTTTTTATTATTAGCTGCTTACGCTTAACAATTGTTAATTGTCTTAATTTTTCTCGAAAAAATTTTGAACGAGTGTTCAGGATTGTCTTGAATGATCGTTCATGGTTGTTTATAGATCTTCTATCGCAACGGGGCAGAGCAGTTAAATCACCTCGTGACTAAGTTCATAATGGTTATTAGATAGGTAAAAATAATGAGCAACTTTACAATCCACACTGTAGAAACCGCACCTGAAGCAAGCAAAGCGTTGGCTGAGAAATCACTAAAAACCAATGGCATGTTGCCAAACCTACACGCGATAATGGCCGAAGCACCAGGCTTGTTAGAAGGCTACCAAGTGCTGCATAAACTGTTTATGGAGTCATCATTTAACGCCGAAGAACTAACGGTGGTGTGGCAAACCTTTAACGTTGAGCACGAGTGTGGCTATTGTGTACCTGCGCATACTGGAATTGCCCATATGATGAAAGTTGACCCTGTATTAACCGAAGCATTGCGCGAGCGCCAAGTGATGCCAACTGAAAAGTTACAAGTGTTACGCGACACGGCACTAGCAATGACGCGTAGCCGCGGTAACTTGACCAAGCAACAAATGGCAGCATTTTTTGCAGCCGGGTATACTCAGCGCCAGATGTTAGAGATTGTTTTAGGTTTAGCGCAAAAAGTAATGAGCAACTACACTAACCACCTTGCTGAAACGCCAATAGACAAACCATTCCAAAAGTTTTCTTGGAAATAAAACGTAGAGCACTAGCTTGCTAAGGCTCAGCGGGAGTTAAAGGGTATGTGAAGGGTTAAGTTTTGTGATTAACACACCGTAATTCGTTGAAAATGCGGATTGAAGCAGAGACAGATTTTGTGTATTAAAAAAGCCGCTCATGCGGCTTTTTTGGTGTTTATACTTTTTTACTTAAGGCTGGCTGAGAGAATGAAATCCCGTTCCACCCATTTTTTATAAACTGACGAATGTTTTGATGATCTTCACCTTGAGGGGTATCCAGTACATCTTGGTAGTACTGGCCAAATAAGGCGAGAGTTTGCTGCTTACTTAAGGCTTGTAGCTGGGCAAAAGCAAACACTTTACATGAACCTGAGTTTTCTCCTGCGGCATTATTTTGTTCACCATTAGTAAACGCGCTCGGAGTAAAACTGTAGTTAGCCTCAATAATAGCCATGCTATCTTCAAAGCGAATTTGATCTGGATCTTGGGTGAGGATTTCTATGAAACTTGTGGTATCAGCTTGAGCCATAGTGTACTTCCTGTAGCGTTTGCAAAAACTACGCACACCTTATTTGAGAAGCACAGTATTGGTCAACAAAAATAGCGCTTATCTAGGCTCGTTTTGGATTAATAACATTGCTATCAAAATGAACGCTGCACCTGGTAAGGTTTGCCAATCTAGTTGTTCTATACCCATTAAAACGGTGAGTAAAATAACAAATAGTGGGGTTAAGTAGCTGTAAGCTGCCACCTTAGTTGGCCCTAATTTTAAGGTGCCAATTTGTAATAAAAAGAAGGTGATAAGAGTGGTAAACAAGGCCAGATAACTAATGCCCGCATATACCCTAAATGTAACACTGCTCCAATCTATTTGGCTAAAGCTGGGTAACGCTAATACCAATAACCAAACGGCACCAAACAAGATAACCCAAAAGGTCATTAGCTCTTGGCGCTCGCCACGATAGCATTTTTTCATTAAGGGGTTATAAACACTTAAGCTTAAGCAACCCACCAAAAACAACAGGTCGCCACTGTTCAGCTGTAAGTTAACCAGAGCGCTAATTTGGCCGCGAAATACAATCCATAAAGCGCCTACAGTACCTATTAATAAGCCCAGTTGGCGACGCTTACTTATTGCTTGGTGATTGATTAAGTAACTAGCGAGCGCTGTCATTGCTGGCAAGGTGGTATAAAGTGCGCCAGTGTTAATGGCGCTGGTATGACGCAACGCTTCGAACATACACCAAAAAAATATCACCAAGGGAATGCTAAGTAAGGCATAGCCGAACAAGGCGCGCAGTGGCGGTAGTGCCCAGCCGTTTTTCGCTATTACATAAGGGGCGAACAATAGGGCGGCCATTAAAAAACGCAGAAACATCATCACCACTGGTGGAAGGGCATAAGTAATAGCTGAGCCCACGGGAAACGAGCTAGCCACGAATGCCACCATGATGAGCATTAAGCCGTGGGTGCCTTTGTTGGTGTTTATTAATGAGTTTGCTGGCGCTAAGTGCTGGCTGTTGATCATTGTGAATATCTCATTTAAGGAAGCAGCGCCAGTTTAATCGTAATCGTATTGACTGATAATTCCCTAAATTTGATAATAACTGTTGAGTTTAAGTTGACAGTGGTGAAGCTATGGATGGGTTTTCGGCAATTCCTGTGTTTGTTGCAGTGGTAGAAAGCGGCGGCTTTTCGCCTGCGGCGCGCAGTTTGGGTATTTCTAAATCGGCGGTGAGCAAGCGGGTAAACCAGTTAGAACAACACCTTGGCGTAAAGTTGCTACATCGAACGACCCGTAAACTCAGTTTAACCGAGGCGGGAAAACACTATTTTGAGCATGCTGCTAAAGCGCATAATGCCGCTAAAGATGCCGAAGACGCAGTGGCGCAATTACAAGGGGAGCCGCAAGGCTTGCTGCGTATAAACACGCCTATGTCTTTTGGTCGTTTGCATATAGCCCCGTTAATCGCCGAGTTTTTAACGCGTTATCCCAAAATCAGCATTGATATGATGATGGACGACAAGGTCAATGATTTAGTCGCCGAGGGCTTTGATCTTGCTATTCGCGCTGGCGACTTGCCCGATTCATCGCTTATTGTACGCAAATTAGCACCGCTAAATAGTGTATTGTGCGCCTCGCCAGCCTACCTAGAATTACATGGCTCTCCCACGCAAATAGAGCAGTTAAGCCAGCATAATTGCTTACAGTTTAGTTATTCGCAAGATGTGAAAGAGTGGACGTTTATGCGTGACGGACAATCACAATCAATAGAGGTAAAAGGCAATTATCGAGTCAATAACAGTGAAGCCTTGCGTGATGCCATGCTGCAGGGATTAGGCATTGGCCGATTGCCTACCTTTGTTGCTGGGCCAGATATTAAAGCCGGCCGTTTAGTGACATTGTTAGATGAATTTAAAATGCCCAACAAAACCATTCATGCGGTATTTGCCGAACGCCAATATTTACCAGCAAAGGTGAGGGCGTTTATAGATTTTGCTGTGGAGTACTTAGCGGCAGATCAGCCTTATTGGGAGCTGGAGTAAACAAAAGCTAATTGTTTACTCCAGCTTGTTTATCGTTTCGGTCATAAACTAACCATCGTTGTTATCATCTGCAGCGATGGCCTTATCTAACCAAGTTTGGGCATGTTTAATTGGGCCTTGAATCCCTTTGAGTGGTGCGTCGGGACGATCAGCCTGTACCTTGGAGTGATTGTTGAGCTTAAGCAGCACTTGCTGGGCGTACGCTAAGGTTTGTTGGTCTGGCATCGGTGTTACGCCATCACGAATACACGCAATGAGCGTGCGGTGTAGGCCGCTGGTTAAAGTCCAAATGGTGTTTAGTCTAAATCCGCCAAGTTCTTTGTTACTAGCGAGTTCATCCAAAAAACGGATTAGCTCTGGAAGCAGGGCCACAGGGCGTTTTTCTCTAATGCTTACAGCGGCTACATAGAGCTCTTCCGCTGAGGATTTAAGGCTGAGATAGTCAGCTAAAGTATCAGTTTCTGATAGATTACGGGCTTCAGCTTTAATGGCTTGCCTCGCATGAGCGAGTTGGCCAACAGGGGCATTAGGATCAAATCTTTGTAGAATGTCGTCAAACTGGCGGCGATCGTTTTCCATTTCCGATTCCAATTCAACTATTCTTTCTTTACCTTTTTCTAGATCTTCTTTTAGGGCTTGCAGCTCTAATTCAAACTGACCAAACTTTAGCTTGGTTATGCGCTTGCGAAGTTCGGGTTGAGTGACGACATAAATAATTGCTGCCAACACCATTAATTCCCAAAGAGAGATGTTACCCAAAAACCTGCTAATAATGTCCATGTTAAGCCTAGCTATAAACCAGAACCCTCTATTAGTAGACTGTAGCTATTCATTAACAAAAAAGAAAACAAGGTTGTTATTTAAGATCGGACGGTGTGAGAGAGTTAGGCGATAGATAGGCTCTATATGGCTCGCCACTTAGGGTTAAGAATGGCCCAGCGTTCGTGGTCTTTCCAGCCTTTACCGCCAATGTTTAAGTAGCTTTTAGATAAGCCTTCTTTCACAAACCCTGCTTTAGCCACTAACGATATCGAGGCTTTGTTACCGGGCTGAATATTGGCTTCTAAGCGGTGTAAATTTAACTCTTCAAAGGCGTAGTTTAGTAATAGGCGAATACCTGCTTTCATATAGCCATTGGCCTGGTGAGGGTGGAACACTTCGTAGCTAAGATAAGCTGACTGAAAATGACCCCGAATGATTGCCGAGATATTAAAAGTACCAACGATCTCGCCAGTTTCAGCTAAACACACTAATTGGCGGTGTTCCTCTTCCAAATAAGCGCGCACGTTTTTAGGCGGGTAGCTCCAAGGGCGATGAAAAATCTCGCTGTTTTGGTAACACTCGCTGAGTTCCTCTAAATCAGCGCGCTCTGGCTGTCTTAAATATACGTTCAATGTTCTTGCCTTTTTTACACCTAGCTTGTTGAAAAAACGATGAAAGCCTCATTATCTTAGCTGATGTTTTGGGCTTAAACATTACTGATACATCTCTTTTTTGAAGAAATAAGCGTGCGGTCTATTTATTGATAAGTGCATAGTAAAGACAGGTAAACTGTAAACTTGAGCTCAACAGTATCTTTACTATTTTCCGTATTATCACCAAATATGAAACAGATTAAGCTGAACAGGAATTGATTAACTTTCTTCAGCTTATGGAGCCACCATGGAACTGTTTACTGCCATACAACAACGCCGCGCCGTTAAACACTTTGATACAAATGCAGCAATGGAGCCGCAACACTTCACCCAAATGATGGAGGCGGTGCTATTGTCTCCTACCTCTTACAATATCCAGCATTGGCGCTTTGTTCGAATTACCGATGTCGGTATGCGAGAGCAAGTTAAGCAAGCTGCTTGGGGGCAAGCGCAGGTGAGTGAGGCGGCTGAGCTGATTATACTGTGTGCCGATACTCAAGCTTGGGCTAATAGCCCAGAGCGCTATTGGTCTGCTGTTGATGCTAAAACCCAAAGCTTGCTGGTGGGAATGTTAGGTAACTTTTACCAAGGTAAAGCAGAGTTGCAACGTGATGAAGCGATGCGCTCTTGCGGCATGGCTGCACAAACGTTAATGCTAGCGGCGAAGGGTTTGGGTTACGACAGTTGCCCAATGATTGGCTTTGATGCTGAGCAACTGGCCGAGTTGATAAAGCTTCCATCAGACCATGTCATCGGCATGATTATCGCGGTAGGAAAAGCGGCTAAACCTGCCGGTATTCGTGGAGGTCAATTAGCTATGAGTGAAGTGCTTAAGCAAAATAGTTTTGCTTAGCGAGATGAGTTACAGCTAAAACGCATTGCCAGCGTAAGCTAGTAATGCGTTTAATGTTTTAGCGTTTTTTACGGTTGGGCTAACAGTTGCTGTAGGCTTTGACGCTCACTCTCGGTGATTTGGGTTTTGTTTAAAAACGGCATGTCTTTGGTGACTACTGAACGCTCAATGATTCGAACACGCCAACGCTCTATATCCTGCCAAGTATCGAGATTCACCCCGCCAGGTGCGGCGCTAAAGGTGTCGTCGGTAGGCATACGACTATGGCAAGTGGCACAGCGTTGTTGAACAATACTCATTACTTGGCGCTGTTGCTCGCTCATCGAGCTTTCACCTTCAACACTGATCTCGGTGCTAGCACTAGCTAGAGCCTGCGCATTTGATTTAGCCTGACTCCAGCTCAAAAACACCGCCAGTAACAGTAAACCTGTAGCGCCGCTGACAATAATGGCAGGTTTGTGAACGCCTTGATGTTTTAAGTTAAAGAAGTGGCGGATCCAAGCACTTAAACCAATTAAGGCACACAGTATTAACCAGCTGTGGCTATGTTGGTAAATCATTGGGTAATGATTGCTAATCATCAAAAAAATCACCGGCAGGGTGAGGTAGTTATTGTGCACCGAGCGGCGTTTAGCTTCTAAACCCGGAGCGGGGTCTACGGTTTCGCCTGCGCTAACTTGTGCCACCATTTGCTTTTGGCCGGGAATAATTTTAATCCAAACGTTGGCCACCATAATAGTGCCAATTAGCGCACCCATATGAATAAATGCCCCTCGGCCGCTAAATACTTGAGTGAAGCCATAACAAAATAGCGCGCCAATGATTACCAAGCTCAAGCTAAGCAGCAGAGGTTTGTTGGTAATGGGTGAACGTAATAGCCCTTCGTATAGGGCAAAACCTAATGTAATACCGCCCACTCCTAAGGCAATGGCTTGAGTGGTGCTTAATGCCATTATTTGTGGGTCGATTAAGTAGGCGTCGGCCCGTAAATAATAAATCCAAAACAGCAGCAAGGTGCCGCTTATCCAAGTGCTATAGGCTTCCCATTTAAACCAATGCAGTTTCTCAGGCATTTTCTCTGGGCCGACTTGGTATTTGGCAACTTCGTAAAAGCCTCCGCCATGCACTGCCCATAAGTCGCCTTTAATGCCTTTTTGTTTTTTCCAATCTGGTGGTGTCTTTAGGTTGTTGTCTAACCAAACAAAATAAAAGCTCGCACCTATCCAGGCGATGCCTGCAATAACATGAAACCATTTAATAAATAGTGCTAACCATTCATACAGCTGTGGCCACATAGTGTTGTCCTTTTTTATAAACTTGCTTACCTGCTACATAGGTGGCGTTAATCACGCGGTCGTCACCTAAGGTGCTAATGGCAAATAACTGTTCACTTAAACCGCGCGCTTTATTTAAGCGCTGGCTAAGCATTGGCGTGGGCTGCATATCAAGTTCAACAAAGTCCGCTTCGCTGCCCACATTTAAATTGCCTACTTGGGTGTCTATGCCCATAGCAACGGCTGCGCCTTGAGTACACAAATACAAGGAATCGAAAGGGCTTAGGCTAGTTTGTTGTAGCTGGCAAACCTTGTAGGCATCGGCTTGATTAGCAAACATGCTAAGGCTAGTACCGCCGCCAACATCGCTGGCGAGGGCGACCAAAACCCCGTTGGCTTGGGCACGCTGATAGTTAAATAATCCGCTGCCTAAAAACAGGTTTGATGAAGGGCAAAAATTGATGGTAGCGCCAGATGCGGCCAAAGCGATGTATTCTCTATCAGTGAGATGGATACCATGTCCAAATAGCGACTTTTCTCTAACTAAATTATGGGCTTCGTACACTGCCAAGTAGTCGGAGTAATCAGGGAATAGCTCGTTAATCCATTGCACTTCGTTAGGGTTTTCAGACAAGTGAGTTTGAATAAATGTGTCTGGATGTTCATTGGCTAATTGACCAGCCTTAGCCAGTTGAGCTTCACTAGAAGTGGGCGCAAACCGTGGAGTAATGGCGTACAACTGACGACCATTTTTATGCCATTGCTCAATCAATTGTTTGCTCTCGTAATAGCCACTATCTGGAGTATCTTGCAGCGCGGCGGGGCAGTTTCTGTCCATTAATACTTTGCCGCAAATCATGCGCGCATTATGGCTTTGGGCTGCCTCAAAAAAGCTAGTGACGGATTGCGGGTGAACCGTGGCATACACGCTGGCAGTGGTGGTGCCATGAGCAAATAGTTGTTGTAAGAAAAACTCAGCTTGGCCGCGGGCGTATGCGGCCTCAATAAACTGTTGTTCCGCGGGAAAGGTGTAGGTATTTAGCCAATCTAATAGTTGCTTGCCAAAACTGGCAATCACTTCAACTTGGGGATAATGCACATGGCTATCAATTAAGCCCGGAATGATTAAGCCTTGATGCTCAACAATCGACAGTCGTTCGATAACGGTGTTTTCAGCATCGAAGAATTCTTTGGCACCGCCAAGGTGAGCGATAAGACCGTTTTCAACAACTAATACGCCGTCTTCCCAGTATTGATAGTTCTCACTGGGGTTCAGACTGGCTTGAGGAAAATGCAATATGCTGCCGCGATGAATCTGTCGCGTCATATTAACTGCCTCGATACGTTGAGTAGCTAAAGCCACTTAATAGCAGGGGAATGTGGTAATGGGCTTGGCTTTCATCGCTGTTAAACACCACATCGGCTAAGGGAAAGAAGCACTGTTTAAAGTGTTCATTACAGTAGTCTTCGGTGATAAAACGCAGGCAGTAACAATCGGCGTCTAACTGTAATTCGGCAAAGCTAAATCGGCCGTCTTGATTAGTGACGCCTTTAGCTAAACTCTGGGTTTCGCCAAATCGGAAAATTTCTACGGGAATGCCAGCCGCAGGCTGGCCACAACTGGTATCTAGTACATGGCAGCTCAATGTGCTCAAAATAAGTTCTCCATTCTAAGAAGGCTGATTTGCTGCTGTTGCTTGGCAGCAGTGATTAATTCTTGTTGGCGACTTTGGCCATAACGTTGCTGTAATAAGTGCAGCATTTGGTCAGCTGACTTACCGCTAGCGCACACGATGAAAATGAAGCCGTAACGGCGTAGGTAATCTTGATTTAGTTTAAGTAGTGCGTGTAGGGTAGTTTGTTGAGCATCGGCCACTTGGGCTTGTTCAGCTTGGCTTAAGTCTTTGCCTTGGCTGTATTTTTTGTGCAGGCTGCTTAAATCACCAATCATCGGGTGACCCGCAAAGGCCTCTAACCAGTCCTGCTCAGTTAGCTGACTAAAGGCTTGAATGGCCATTTGATAACAATGCTCGGGTGATTGAAAAGGGCGTAAACTGGCCAGCTGTTGCTGCCACGTTTTACTGGTGCAAATGCTGGCCATTTGGCTAACAAACTGGCTAAGCGGCAAGTTGTTTAACTCACTTAGCGTTTGTTGCACTTGGTTATTGCTCATTGCTTTCTCTGGCCAGTTGTTTGCGCAGAGAGTTAACCGTTTGCCACTGTTGTTTATGTTGGTTTCTTTTAGTGTCGTTTAAGATTGGCTGATCAGCGTTTGAGTGATCGTTATGCAATAGGCTGATCAGTTGGGCACTCACCGACACGGCTACTTGCATTGGTAATTTACCTTGCACTTCAGGTAAGCCAATAGGGCAAACCAATTGTTCACTAAGTTCTGGCTTAGCGAGTTTTTCTGCTAGTCGGTATTTAAATCGCTGGGCTTTGGTGGCCGAACCAATCACGCCGACAAAGTGTAAATCTTGGCGCGTTAGTGCGGCCAAACTCAGTTCAAAATCTAAACTATGGTCTTGGCTTATAATCAGCACATTACTGGCTGGTTTTAGTTCGCTAATGGTTTGCACTGGCTCTGGATGATAGTGGGTGTTCACACCTAATTTGGCGATTGAGTCCAACCAGTCTTGTCGATTATCAATCACCTCTAGGCTAAACGGCAGTTGTGACAGTATTTGGCACAGTGCATGGCTAACATGGCCTGCGCCATAAATGGTGATATGTGCTTGTTTAACCGCGAAATATTCAAACAGTACTTGCACCGCACCACCGCAACATTGGGCTAAATCGGCCGCTAATGAAAAGCGTTCTATTTGAGTACCGTTTTGGCCGCGTTGCAGATGATCACGGGCGTGCTTGATCACCTGATATTCTAGATTTCCACCACCTAGGGTATCGAATTGCTGCTGTTGGCTAATCACCATTTTTGCACCATTCGCACGGGGAGTAGAACCCGCTTCGGCAATAACAGTAGCAATGCAATAAGCCTGTTGTTGCTCCTTCAAATAGCCACACGCGTCTAACCAATTGTGAGGCTGTAAACTCTGATTCCAGTTATGCATCTTGTGCCTCCAAGAAATCAAATTGGCGTTGGCAGGCCATAAGTATTCGCTCGCCAGTGGCGGGAGCATCTAACTGCGGTGCGAGCTGATGTTGGCTAATCGACGCAACCGCATCATAAATGGCGCACCAGGCGCTAATGGCTAACATAAAGGGGGGTTCGCCCACCGCCTTTGAGCGGTAGATGCTGTGCTCGGGGTTCATTTGGTCAAACAAACTAATGTTCATTTGTTTGGGGTAATCGCCAATAGTGGGGATTTTGTAGTTAGCTGGGCTTTGACTTAGCAGGCGACCTTGCTCATTCCAAACTAATTCTTCAGTAGTTAGCCAACCTACACCTTGAATAAACGCGCCTTCAATTTGGCCAATATCAATGGCAGGATTAAGGCTAGCGCCCACATCATGCAAAATATCGACTCGGTCTAGGCTCATTTCTCCGGTAAGAGTATCTATGCTTACTTCGCTGCAAGCAGCGCCTAAGGAAAAGTAGTAAAACGGTCGGCCTTCGGCTTGCTCACGGTTGTACCAAATCTTCGGTGTTTTATAGAAGCCAGTGGCAGAGAGAGGCACCCGATGCATGTACGCTTGCTGCACCAGTTCACCCCAGCTAATAGTATTTTCACCTAAGGTAACTTGGCCATTTTCAAATTGAATTTGCTCTTCGCTGACTTGGTAGTGGCTTTGCGCAAAATCTAACAAACGTTGCTTAATGTCTGCGGCCGCCAAATGCGCTGCCATGCCGTTTAGGTCACTGCCCGAAGACGCTGCGGTAGGCGAGGTATTCGGTACTTTGTCGGTACGCGTGGATTTGATGAGCACGTAGTCAAAAGGAATACCAAGAGTTTGCGCCACAATTTGCTGCACCTTGGTATGTAAACCTTGGCCCATTTCAGTACCGCCATGGTTTAGCTGAACACTGCCGTCGGTATACACGTTAATTAATGCACCCGCTTGGTTAAGGTGTTTGGCAGTAAAAGAAATGCCAAACTTAACTGGGCTTAGCGCCAGCCCTTTTTTAATGGTGGGATTACTGTGGTTCCATTGGTTTATTTGTTGGCGCCGCTTACGGTAGTCGGCATTTTGTTCAAGTTGTTTGAGCAAGTTACACATGTCTTGGTGTTGCTCAACGGGCATGCCGTAATGGGTGGTGGCATTGCCTGCGTGGTAAAGGTTTTTGTAGCGAACATCTAAGGGGTCTTGGCCGGTAGCAATGGCAATGTCTTGCATGGCTTGCTCGATAAGCATCATGCCTTGAGGGCCACCAAAACCACGAAAAGCAGTGTGCGATACTGTGTCGGTTTTAAGGCGATTACCCACTACTTCTGCCTGACTTAGGCTGTAGGCGTTGTCACTATGGAACATCGCTCGGTCAACAATGGCGTCAGACAAATCTGGCGAGTGACCACATAGCCCGTTTACTTCTAGCTTGGCACTTTCAATCACACCGTCACGGCTTACACCTAGTTGATAGCGATTGTAAAAGGGATGGCGTTTACCGGTTACCGCCATATCTACGCTGCGTGGTAAACGAATTTTTACTGGCTTACCGGTTTGCCAAGCCGCGAGGCTAGCCAAGCATGCCCATTGGGCGGCTTGGGTTTCTTTGCCGCCAAAGCCGCCACCCATTCGGCGCATATCTACCGTGACCCGATGAAAGGCAATATTGAGCACTTCGGCAATCAGTTTTTGTACTTCGCTAGGATGCTGTGAAGAGGTATACAGTAAAATGCCGTCTTCGCTTGGCATCGCTAGGCTTACTTGTCCTTCTAAATAGAAGTGCTCTTGCCCGCCGATGTGTTGCTCGCCGCTGAGCACAAGTTCGCTTTGCTTAAGTGTGTCTTGGCTTACCGCTTTGCCCATTCGATGAGCAGGGCGAACAAAGGGAGTTGGGTTGCTGGCTTGTTTAGCTTGCGCAGCGTTCAATATGGGTTCAACTTGAGATTGATATTGCACTACATCTTGGCTAGCTTGTGCTGCAACTTGCCAGGCTCGCTGGTGGCTATGGCAGAGTACTAGCGCAATCGGTTGCTGGTGATAGCGAATTTCCTGCTCACTGAGCAGAGGGTCACCTGGGAATATTGGCCCAATATCTTGATGACCGGGAATATCGTCGTAGCGAATAACCGCTACCACATCGGGATTATCGTGCAGTGCGTCAAGTTGTTGCTCACTCACACAACCTTTGGCTATTTGGCTGGTAACGACTGCGGCGTGTAAACACCCTGCGGGCAGGTTTTGGTCGTCTACAAACACGGCCTCGCCAGCCACTTGTTTTGCCGCGCTTTCGTGAGGGACAGATTGGCCTACAATCTCGCTAACATCCACTTGATGTAATTGCTGAGTTGTTAGTTTACGCATGGGCAGCTAACCTCGTTGGCAATTGGTGGCAGTACAAATAAAAGCGCTTGAGCAAGTTTTGCACTAGCATCACTCGATAAGCAGCGCTGGCTCTTACATCGTCAATCGGCTTGATAAATTGCGGCACCAACGCTTGTAGCTGTTTAAGCTTTTTGGGGGTAAAGGTTTCGCCTAACAAACAGTTTTCTAACTCAGTTAAACGCACTGACTTTGCGGCTACGCCACCGGCAGAAATCACGCAGTGGCTTACCAGCTTATTGCTGTCGTATTTGAGCGCTACGGCTAATACCACCGTGGCAATATCATCTTCATAACGCTTACTAACTTTGTAGATTTGATGCTGAATGTCGGGGTCTAAATCGGGCAAGTGAATTGCACTAATCCATTGCTCTGGCTTTAAGCGCGTTTCACGGTAACCTGTGATGTAATCTTCTGGAGCATATAGTTCGGTGCTGTAGCCATCATCTAATTCGATTTTTCCGTTCAAACTGATTAATAGCGGTGCTATATCGCCAATGGGTGAGGCGTTACCCAAACTGCCGCCTAAGGTGGCGCGGTGACGAATGGTGATACTGCCTAATCGTGCAAAAATCTCATCGGTAGTGGGGTAGTGTTGCTGCATAAAAGCATGAACGTCACTTAAGGGTACGGCGGCGCCTATCCGCCAGCCACCGTCAAGTCGTTCGATTTTGCTTAACTCTGGTAGGGCGGTGAGATCGATGATCTTGGGAATGCGCTGATGCAGTTGAGTAACTTCTAAGGCTAAATCCGTGCCGCCGCCAATCCATTTAGCGTCGGGGTGTTGCTGGCGAATTTCGGCAAGCTCTTGGCGGTTACTAGGTTGCCAATAGTTCACGCTATTTAATGGTTCGCATTTGCCCATCCAGTGCTTTACGGTGTCTTCATTTTGTTGGATATGGTCATTAGTGGCGGGCGCTGCTGCAACTTGTTGGGCAGCTTCTATTAAGGGGCCGTAACCGGTGCAGCGGCAAAGGTTACCTGCTAGGTAGTCTTCGGGATGTTCAGGTTGTTGCTCTTGGCGTGATAAGGCATATAAAGACATTACAAAGCCGGGAGTACAAAATCCGCATTGGCTGCCGTGTTTATCTACTACCGCTTGTTGAACTGGGTGTAATTGCTGGCCTTGCTTTAAATACTCTACAGTGATGATTTGTTTGCCATGCAAAGAATGTAGCGGAGTGATACAGCTATTAATTTGCTGGTAGCTTAATTTACCTTGAGCGGTCTTGCTCACCATTACCACGGTACACGCGCCACAATCGCCACTGGCGCAGCCTTCTTTGGTGCCGACTAAGCTGCGTTGTTCACGCAAAAAATTCAGCAGCATGGTGTCTGCCGCTTGCTGACTGAGCGCTATCGCTTGGTCGTTAATCATTAGCTGTAACATACTGCTCCTACCTTTGTTACAAACTTAAAGTTGTCTACTCGGTCAACTTTAAGGTGAAAATTTTTAGTTACTTGTTGTCTCATTGCGATATGCGTAGGTATCTGCGAAGCGCGATAATATCCACTCGCCGGCGCTAACTTCTGAGTACTTCGATGTTTCTCCCTCGGCTAAACAAGAGGCTAAGGTATTTACTGGTGTGTCAAAATCTGGCTCTACAAAAAAAGGCATAGAGAAGCGGGTCGCTTGCTTGTTAGGGCTGGTGACCCGATGTGGCGTAGATTTGTACTTACCATTTGTCCAACGCTGCATTAAATCACCGATATTGACGACAAAACTGTTTGTTACTGGTGTGGCATCTAACCAATTGCCGTTTCTATCCTGCACTTGCAAGCCCCCAATGTGATCTTGATAAAGCAAGGTGATGCAACCGTAGTCGGTATGTGCGCCAGCACCATTGCTGCTATTTTTTTGTGGTGGGTAATGAATCAGCCGCAACACACTAATCGGGCAGCTAAAGTTTTTACTAAAAAAGTTTTCCGCTTGGCCTAAAGCAATAGCCATTGCCTGTAGTATTTTGAGTCCAACCTGTAGGGTGAGTTCGTAATGCTGCTGCATTAGCTGAGCAAAGCCGTCAAGATTGGGATACTGGTTGGGCCCGTACAGCAGAGAACATTTGGCCACTTGCGGGTGATAGGGGCTTAAATCCAAGGCCATATCATAGGTTTCTTTAAAATCTTTCGGCCCTGCGGGGTCTAATTGCTCGGCGCTAACTTGGCCCCAACCTCGGTGATTAACTGAGCGTTGTATATCGATTTTGCTTTTTTCATCTTCGCTTAAGGCAAAAAACTGGGCGGCCATGCTTTGCACTGCTGCAAATTGCTCTGGTGGAATACCATGACCGGTCACGTAAAAAAAACCTTTGTCTCTACAAGCTGCATCTATCGCGTCCACCACTTCTTGCCAACATTGGCTGTCTGCTTGGTTTAGTGCGGCAATGTCAATAATAGGTAAGGCTAAGGTCATGCTTGTATCTCTTAGTGAGCCCAGCTAAACGCTGGGCTTTTAAGTCAAATGCTACTTTGGAATGGTGGCGTCGATACCTTCTACGTACCACATCACGCTGGCTAGCTCTTTGTCGTTTAGAGTTTTACCCGCCGGGATAACTTCCTTGCCTTGGTTGTCTTTCATCGGGCCAGTGAAAGGATGGAATTGGCCAGACTTAATTTTGGCTTCTGAACTACTAATGGCGGTTTTTACCTCTTCGGGTAAGGTTGGGTTAACCGATACCACCTGGAGGATTTCTTCAGCAAAACCACCCCAATAATCTTCTGGCTTCCAAGAACCGGCCATCACTTCTTCTACAGTACGAATATAATGTGGTGCCCACACATCTCGAATTGAGAACATATGTGCGGTAGGGGCAAAATGACTCATGTCAGAGGCTTGGCCAATGCCCATCATGCCGCGTTTTTCTGCTGCGATAAGTGGCGCGGGGCTGTCGGTGTGTTGCAAAATAATGTCTACGCCTTGGTCCATTAAGGCATTGGCAGCGTCGGCTTCTTTACCGGGGTCGTACCAGGTATTTACCCAAACAATTTTAATTTGTACGTCTGGGTTAACGCTTTTAGCACCAAGGTATACCGCGTTAATATCGCGAATGACTTCTGGAATAGGGAAGGAGGCAATGTAACCAATAACGTTAGTTTTGGTGGTCATGCCTGCCGCTACGCCCGATACATAACGTCCTTCATAGGTACGAAGTATGTAGGTAGAGACATTTTTGCTGCGCTTGTAGCCAGTGGCGTGTTCAAAACGTACTTTAGGAAAACGCTTAGCCGCTTTAATAGTGGGGTTCATAAATCCAAACGAGGTAGTGAATATCACATCGTGGCCCGATTTTGCCAGCTGAGTAATCACTCGCTCGGCATCAGCACCTTCTGGTACATTTTCAACAAAAGTGGTGCTTACTTTGCCGCCAAAGTGTTGCTCCATCTCGATACGACCTTGATCGTGTTCGTAACTCCAACCGTGATCACCTACTGGGCCAACGTAGACAAAACCTACTTTTAGTGGCTCGTCTGCTGCCATGCTAGCGGGGGCAAGTAAACTGCTTACAGCAAACGCCGCTGCGCTTATCCATTTATTTAGTTTCATTAAGAACTCCGTTTCTATTTCGGCGGTGAGGTATTGATTAGTGATAGCAAAAAGCTGGCCACTTGGTCATGTTTTTTTGATTTAAGTCAAAAAAGCCCATTTGCACAAGCTTTGTTGAGATTACTGGTAATAATTGTTACGGGGCTAGTGGCTGTTGATTGTTAAATAGTGGTGCAGCGTTTAATTGAAAACGCACCACACTTAGGCATTCAGCACAGTTTAGCTTTTACCAAGCATAGTTGATGTAGCCAAAATGTTGCGGCTGTGATTTATAGGAACAAAAAGGAGAGGGGAACTAGCCGCTGGCTTGATGCCGCGGCTAGTGGTTTTGCTTTATTTTGTGCTTTATTCTACAAAGCGTATTAGTTGATTAGCTTGACTACCACACTGCCACTGCTGAATAGCAGCAGCTTTGTTAGCGCTGGCATTTTTTACATCAATACAGGCGTTAGATTTTTTAGCGCGCAGTTCAAACCAGCCGTTTTGCTTGTCTACTAACTTCCAAGCTTGGTTGGGGTTATTTGCTCCACAATTGTATTGCTGAATGGCCGCGCCATTGGCTTGACTACCACTGGTTAAGTCCACACACTTTTCGCTTACTTGTGCTTTAATCGCAAACCAATTATCACCTAAGTCGGTAAACATAAAACGCTGGTTAGTATTTTGAGTATTACAGTCCCATTGGTGGTATTGGCTGCCATTTTCAGTTCTACCGTTGGCTACGTCCATGCACTTATAGCTGTGTTTAAACTGTAGGTTAGTCCAGGATGTTGGTGGGGTAATGCCTTCTGCAACAACGCTTAAGTCGTTTATTTGGTCGCTAGCTATATTACTTTGCCATTCGGTACCTACTGGTCGAATGCTGTTTTTAAGCGTGTAACCATTTGACGCTACAGGTATGTCATCTAATTCAAGATTTAGCTGAGCAATGCCTTCGCCTGCCTCTACCGTAGTGGTAGCTTGGGTCAGCCATTGATCGTTTAACCACAGCTCTACAACTATATCACGCTGTTCAGTGGCGCTATATTCAACATCGAATTGCTGTTGCTGAGCATGCGCTAACATTTTCTCGGTTACGAGCAATTTAGTGCTGTCTTCGCTAGGAAGAGCATTCACAATAGTAATGTTAGTGATTTGCTCAAAATCGATGTTTTGTTGCCACGAAGCACCAACCGGGCGAATAGACCCTTTAAGAATGTAGGTGGTGCTACCTATCACAGGTGCAGTGCCTAGTTTAACGGTAACGCTCGCTCGGCTGTCACCGGGTTTCACAGTGGTTTTGCCGGCTGCTAGCCAATTGTCATCATTCCAAACTTCAACGACTAGGTCGCGCTCTATCATTGCCGAGTAATCTAGTTCAACGGTGTATTGCAAGGCGCTAGTTAACTCACTGAAGCTGTCTACAAATACTAGTTGATCGAAGCCTGCGCCATTATCATCTTCAATACTAATGTCGTTGATTTGGCTTTGTTGAATAATGCTGGCAACGTCGCCGCCTTGCGGGCGGATATTGGTTTTGAGTATGTAATCCTCTTCACCTGCTTGAGTCGGCGCATTTAAGCTGATCTCGAAGGTTTTACTGCCTTTACCAGCGGCTACATTTTGGGTTTGTCCTGCTAGGTAGGTTTGGCCGTTCCACAGCGATACCACAAGATCACGGCTCATAGAGGCTTCATAGTTCACCGTTACGGCGTAATTACTACCAGGTGCAAGGCTGATGATTTGTTCTGCAAAGCTAATTTTGTCTTCGTTTGTGGTGGCATTGCTTTGGTTATGAACCTCTAAAACTACCGAGCTAACACGGCCGTCAGAGTCAGGGAAGGTAAGGCTAATGGTGTTATTTTTCGCCAGCAGTTGATTGCTTACAGGTATGCGTAATGTACCAAAAAAGTCATCTCGCGAGCTTTGGTCGCCACCTTTCCAGTTACTGGGTACCGAAACTGCGGTGCCATTTACTTTCACAATTGGCTGCTTTGATTTGTTGTGTTTACGGCCAATACTCACTTTAAGTATCGAATCGCCATTCGCTAAATCAACATTGTTAATGTCAAAGTTAAGCACTTGATTAGCTGTAATTTTTTGCAGGTTAGTACTGCTGTAATAGTTGTTTACCTTAACGGTATTATTTAATTCAAGGTTTCCGTTGAAGCGATAAGCCAATACTACGGTTTCACCAGGAATTAAATCTACAGAATTAGGTGTGTTAATGCTGGCTTGGTCTTGGTAAATAGGCGCTTTGTTGGTATAAATCTTTAAGGATTTTTTACTCACATTGGCAATACTGCCAAAGCTATTTACAAAATCTAAGTTCACTTGTTGATTGCTTTCAGACAAGCTATTTAGCGCTACGTAAGCGGTATTACCATCAACAAAAGCATGTACTTGTACATCTTCATAATCAGAGAGTGTTTTTACCCGTAGGCCTTTTACCTCAGACCATAATTGGTAGAAGTGGATCCGCGGTGTCCAAAAGAACTTGGTGGGTTTGCCATTCACAATACTGGTGGGATCGGGGCGTGATACTACGGCTCCGTACGGTTCCCAGTTATTGGCAGCGTTATAGTGCCAAGCGGCTTTACCAGTAATAAACGGAATAGACGTAAGCAAACGGTCTTGGCGGTCTATTAGTTGAAATAACATGTTGTTAATTGAGCGAACTGACTGCACGCTGGCAATGTCGCTGTAACTATCGCCATAGCCTTTTTCAATTCCACCGTATTCGGTAATGGCTAGGGGTTTAACTTGGTCCCACTTGTGGTAACTGTAGCTTTCAACTAAATCTAAGATTGCGTCTAAGTTACTGCCAGAACGCTGACTATTTGCTCCGGTTACGTTAACTCCATCGTATAAATGCACCGAAAACGCATCCATGTATGGACCTGCGCTATCCATAAACATCTTCATACGTGTATCAAAGTGTTTAAAGTCCCACAATTCCATGGATGGCCAAGCACCGGCATAACCAATTAACTGGGTATTGATGTTTTCTTGGTCAAACTTTTTGCCAATTTGCTTAAATAGCTCGGTAATTTTGCTACGCGCTAAATCGTCATCGATGCCAAATTCACCGGCATGTACAAAGGGTTCGTTGATTGGCTCATAGAAAATAGGGCGTGTGCTGTCGTCAAAGTAATATTTGAAGTAGTTGGCGGCCCATTCTGCGGCTTTTACCGGATCTTGGTTAGCTGCGAACGCATTGCGAGGGTGATCGGTAACGATGTAACGATCTGAAAAGTAGGCATAGTTTCTATGATTTTTAGTGTTAGCCACATTTTTTGCGCCGTTGGTTTTGGCGGTGGCTTCATTAGGGTAAGAATCGTGCCCTTTGTGCGCTGAGAAGGGACTCCAAAAGCCGCGACCAAAGCCTGCGTTTAGCTCGTTAGTTAGGTAATCTAATTCGTCACTGGTGACTTGGTTTTCTGAGTGGGTAGTATGTAGATTAAAGTACTTCTCTCGGTCTAACTTAGACACGCCACCAATAAATTTTTGGGTGCTTAAATCAATCGTAACGGTGGGTGCTGCATAAGACCCGCTGCTGACTAACAAGCTAAACGTCGCGCCGATCAGTGCCGAGGCAGTTGATAATCGCATTTGTATCTCCATGATAGTGTTTTAAAAAACATGTGGCATGGGTGTTAGTTAAATGCCTTGTTATAAGCCTGAGTCTTAGCGACTCAAGTTTGGCTACAACAAATCTAGTTTGCGCAAGGTAACACTCATATCATCCTGATATTGCTAAGCTTTGTCCCTGTATCTTATTACTTGCTTGGATTATTTTTATTGGGGGGCGAACTTAAACCAGTTATGGCTGGGCAAGATACTAGAACAGGCTTAATTGATATTTAAATTAAGAATTGAGTTTGTCACTAAGCTGTGAGGTATATCACGCAATATTCTTGGTTTTAGTGCTTACGTGTCGTTAATGAAAGACAGTTATCTGACTGTTATTTATAGTTTTTTAATGCTTGTTTATGATTAGCACTTTTAGTAACTCTAGTAATGGTAAACAGCAGAAAAACGGTTAAAGCTACCGGTTTAAACGATTCGCTTATTAGGCTTTTGGAAGTGACACCATGTGGTGCAGGGGTTGCTAAATTCGCACCAATATCACGCTGCTACAGATGTTTTTGCTGGCATATTTTACTCGGCATTATTTTCTCCCTTCGTGCTCTACACCTTTGATACAGGCGGCTTGTAGAACTCCCGAATGTTACAAAAAGGTAAACTGGCAAGTTTATTGCGTTATTAAACTGACTGAATGGTCAGGTTGGGCGGCGATAGCCGAATGTTAATGAACGGAGCCAAAGATGAAAACCGAAGCATCGCAGGAACTCATTTATACGCTAGACGAGCAGCCCAAAGCGGCCGAAGCTTTTTTTGCAGGATTACAGCATGTGTTGGCTTGTTTTGTTGGAGTGATTACCCCAACACTGATTATTGGTGGCGTACTAGGTCTAGGTGAACACATCCCTTATTTGATTAGCATGGCCTTGATTGTATCGGGTGTCGGCACCTTTATTCAGGCGAAGAAAATTGGCCCAATAGGCGCAGGCATGATTTGTGTCCAGGGCACTAGTTTTGCCTTTTTAGGCTCGGTATTGGCGGCCGGGTTTATTGCAAAAAGCCAAGGTGGCGGGCCAGAAGAAATGCTATCGCTTATATTTGGCGTATGTTTTTTAGGTGCCTTTATCGAGATATTTCTTTCTCAGTGTTTAGTGGCGATGAAGCGCATTATTACACCGCTGGTGACCGGTATTGTTATCACTATTATAGGGATCTCACTGATTAAAGTGGGCATGACAGATTTGGCGGGTGGCTTTAAAGCGCCTGACTTTGGGAGCTTACCAAACCTTGGTTTAGGGTGTGTGGTATTGGCGGTCATTATTGCTTTGAACCGCTGCTCAAATCCTTGGTTACGTTTGTCATCAATTGTGATTGGTTTGGCTGTGGGTATGTTGATAGCGGCAGTGATGGGCAAGTTGGACTTTTCAGCAGTGGGCACTCAACCTTGGGTGAGCATTCCTATGCCGTTTAAATATGGTTTTAGCTTTGATTGGGTGGCTTTTTTACCGGTTGCACTTATTTACTTCATCACCGCCATTGAATCTGCCGGAGATATCACCGCCAACTGCGCGATATCGCAGCAGCCAATTAAAGGCGACGCTTATTTAAAACGTATTCGTGGCGGCGTATTGGCTGATGGAGTTAACTCTTTGTTAGCGGCAACATTTAACACCTTTCCCAATACTACTTTTAGTCAGAACAACGGAGTGATTCAACTAACTGGCGTGGCTAGCCGTTATATTGGTTACTACATTGCGGCCATTTTGGTGGTGCTGGGTTTGTTCCCAGTATTGGGTGCGGTGCTGCAACAGATCCCTAAACCTGTGTTAGGTGGAGCAACCCTTGTTATGTTTGGTACGGTTGCTGCCGCGGGCATAAAAATCATCGCCAGTGAGGCACTTAATCGCCGGAAGCTACTCATAATGGCGGTGTCTTTTGGGGTAGGGTTAGGTGTGACGATGGTGCCTGATTTACTGCAACACGCGCCCAAACTGGCTCAAAATGTTTTTGGTTCTGCGGTGACTTCGGGCGGCTTAATTGCTATTGCACTAAGTTTATTGCTCCCCGAGGAACAGGTCGAATCGTCAAGTTCGGTGGAGACTTCTGCCCGCGATTCGTCTGGTTAAAGTTTGTTCATTAGCTAGCTTGAATAAACGGCGAGCTTTTGGCAGAATGACGACAGGTGCTAAAGGGGCGCCTGCCCGCCAAGAGGAACTCACCCTTAAGTACGATAAGTTTAGCGACCTATCATTACGACACTGTATGTCATTCTGAATATTGTTTTGCGGGGAACAACACAAGTATTTAGGAACATAGAGATGTTATCAGCTATTGAAGAACTTAAGATCCGCAGTAAAATTTTGCTTAAACAGCGTCATACCGCCAACTCACCTTTACCCGCCTTAGCCAAAGGCAAATCACCACAACTTAAACACGCTTTGTTGTATGTAGCACGCCAAGCGGGATTTAACGATTGGCAACACGCCCAAGCGGTATTGTCCTGTGAGCAAAGCGAGCCTAAACAACAAGATAGTGGCAAGTTTTGGTATTCCAATGCTTGCATGGCGTTGCTTAACCACTGGTGTGCTAGCTACCAAGAAGCTCTAGCACTGCAGACTAAAAGGGGCGGGGTAATACTGCCTTACAAAAGCCAGTTTGTGGTGGCCGACGGGGTGTATTTGCAAGCACTGGGTTTAGCCGCCAACGATCCCTTATGGGAAAGCCTTAACCATGATTGGTGCCAAGGTTCGCAAGCCGTTCGACAAGAATTAGCCTATAAGCGTTTATTAGCAATGCAAACTGCCCGTTATAAAGTGTGTTAAAACGTCAGTGATCCTTAAAACTAAAAGAGGTGAGTGTTGATCGCCTCTACTATTGCTTTTTGTCAGAATGTATAAATAGTTTTGAATCGCGCTTTTGTATTGGCCGTTTCGCTAAACAATGCCAAAGTGTTGCAAACGTGATTATTTATCAAACCTATCTCAAGACATTTTAATGCAAACGATTATCGAGTTAGTAAAACAAGATCTTCCTCGAGTACAGGCGCTTGAGTACGTTCAGGCCCTAAACTTGCCCGATTGCTATATTGCTGCTGGTTTTGTTCGAAACGTAGTGTGGGATCATTTGCATCACAAGGTAGTACCTACCAAGCTAAACGATGTAGATGTTATCTATTTTGATAGCAGCGAAACTGACCCTGACAAATATTTGGCCTATGAGAAAGTGCTTAGTAGCGCAATGCCTGGTTTAAATTGGCAAGTACGTAATCAAGCCATCATGCATAAACGCAATGGCGACCCGCAATACCTGAACTCATTAGATGCAATGCGTTATTGGCCTGAGAAAGAAACCGCGGTGGCAATTCGCTTGCTGGATAAGCATCGCTTCGAGTGTATTGCTGCATTTGGTTTTGACTCTTTGTTTAGGGCACAAATAAGCTATAACCCTAAGCGGCAGAGAGCGGTATTTGAGCAGCGGGTAAACGCGAAAGGCTGGTTAATCACATGGCCAAATCTACAGCTTATTTATGAGTAAAAGCAGATAAGTAGATACGAGCGTTCCACTTCTTCACACACTAAGCCTAGGCCATTGAAAGAGCAGATTATTCTAGCTATTGCTCTTACTGGCTTTTTGCTTGATGCTAATGATTCACTTGTTAATCGACAGGCTTAAACAAGTTTTTTACTGTGTTACTAAACTGATTCTTAGTGCGCCTAACAAGAACGCGCTAATTATGTAGGATACATAATGGCTGAATTTGTAATGAATGCGGGTGGGGAGCGGTTTCGTTTCGCCAGCTTAAAAGAGTTAATGGCCAAGGCTTCACCCTTGCGCAGCGGTGACCAATTAGCGGGTTTAGCGGCATTAAGTGACCATCAGCGAGTAGCGGCGCAAATGGCCTTAGCCGAGCTGCCTTTAAGCCATTTTCTTAATGAAGCTTTAATTCCTTACGAACAAGACGAAGTGACGCGACTGATTGTTGATAGTCATGATGCTCAGGCCTTTAAGGCTATTGCTCATATGAACGTGGGCGATTTGCGTAATTACTTGCTAAATGAGCAGGTCGGCGCGGCGGAGTTGGCGGCCTTAGCACCTGCATTTATGCCTGAAATGTTGGCTGCAGTTAGCAAGTTGATGCGTATTCAAGATCTCATTTTGGTTGCCAGCAAGTGTGAAGTAGTGACGGCATTTCGTAATACCTTGGGGTTAAGTGGAACCTTGTCGACGCGTTTACAGCCTAATCATCCTACCGACGACCCCGCTGGTGTGGCGGCGAGCATTTTAGATGGCTTATTGTATGCCAATGGTGATGCGGTAATTGGTATTAATCCCGCTACCGATAATTTGCAGGCTGTTACCACCTTAATGAAGATGCTGGATGAAGTGATTCAGCATTATCAAATTCCCACCCAAAGTTGCGTGCTTAGCCACGTAACTACCCACTTAGAAGCGATCAGTTTAGGCGCACCTGTAGATTTAGTGTTTCAATCTATTGCGGGTACCGAGCAAGCTAACCAAGGCTTTGGTATTAACTTAGCCTTGTTAGATGAAGCCTACATTGCAGCGCTATCGCTCAAGCGTGGTACTAAAGGTAACAACGTGATGTATTTTGAAACCGGGCAGGGCAGTGCGCTTAGTTCCAATAGTCACCACGGGGTTGACCAGCAAACCTGCGAAGCGCGAGCTTACGCTGTCGCGCGGCGCTATAAGCCCTTATTAGTTAATACCGTGGTAGGTTTTATAGGGCCAGAGTATTTGTATAACGGGAAGCAAATTATTCGAGCCGGTTTAGAAGATCATTTTTGTGGCAAGTTAATGGGCTTACCTATGGGCTGCGATATTTGTTATACCAACCATGCTGACGCCGACCAAGATGACATGGACATGTTATTAGTGCAGTTAGTCAGTGCTGGGGTTAACTTTATAATGGGCATTCCTGGCTCAGATGACATTATGTTGAACTATCAAACCACCTCTTTTCATGATGCCTTATTTGCTCGGCAGATTTCTGGGAAAAAACCTGCGCCAGAGTTTGAGGCTTGGTTACAACAGCAACAAATCACCGATGACCATGGCCATTTAGCACTTAAGCAGCAGTTGCCAAAAGCCTTTGATGTGGTGAGTAAGGAGTTGCGCAAGTGAGCGATGACAAATCTAACTCATTGGTGACTAAACCGGCGCTTGCAGAGTTGGTGATTGAGAACCCTTGGCGGTCCTTGCAAAAACACACCAATGCGAGAATTGCTCTAGGCAGAGCGGGCTCTAGCTTACCCACCAAGGCACATTTAGCTTTTCAATTAGCTCATGCGCAAGCGCGAGACGCTGTACTAATGCCTTTGGATTATCAACAGCTAGCGGAGGATTTAGCCCACTTTGACCTAGGTGTAAAACACCTCAGATCGCAAGCCTGTGATAGATCTACGTACTTACAACGTCCCGATTTAGGCCGGTTGCTTGATGAGCCATCGAAACAAACCTTAGCGAATGACCTCGCTAGTTACGATATTGTGCTAGTGCTGACCGAAGGGCTATCTTCTGCCGCAATTGGAGAAAACGCCAGCTCAATGTTAGCGGCTTTTCTGCCTAGGGTGGTTGGCTTAGGTTTATCTATCGCGCCATTGATAATAGTTGAGCAAGGCCGAGTCGCTGTAGGTGATGATGTAGCCCACGCCTTGGGAGCGAAAATGGTGGCAATACTGGTGGGCGAGCGGCCAGGTTTAAGCTCGCCCGATAGCTTAGGTATTTACTTCACTTATCAAGCTTATCCCGGCATTGAAGAAGCCAAACGTAACTGTTTATCTAACATTCGCTCGGCAGGCATGTCGGTTGACGACGCGGCATTTCGCTTAGCCTATTTAATTGAACAAGCTAATCAGTTGGGGTACTCAGGCGTGGAGCTAAAGGATAAAACTGAAAGCAGTAATGCCAAAGTAGGCCAAAACTTTCTACTCCCTTAAGCAAAGTTACAATAGAGTTGTCGACCTTAGAGGGTAAGTGCTCATTAGTGACCCTAAAGAGGCTATGTTTAGGGTAATGACTATCGATAATGGGGGGCTCAATGCCGCAACCCATTATCGATAAAAGAGGTGAAGGATTAACGGAACTGAGGCATGAAGTCTAAATTTTCGTCAATCGTTTCATTTAACGCTTCCTCTAAAATGCAGCCTGTTGTGACTAATGGATTCAGAATTAGCGCTCGGTGGGCAATATTACGATCACCTGTTACTGCTGCTTCAACGGTTAGTGTTTCAAACTCTTTCATCATTTGAATAAGGCGTAATGTATCTGAAGGGAACGGTGCAACGTTTAGTGGTACGGGGCCAGAGCGAGTAATCATACTACTTACTTCAACCGCACAATCATCTGACAGACCAGCTATAGTGCCATTGTTGCGTGTATTAACGTGCATGATGGTACGTTTGTCGTTGTAAATTGAGCTCATTAGCTCACAAGCTGCTTCAGAGTAATATTGACCGCCTCGTTTCTCTAGCTCTTTAGGTTTCTCGCTAAGAGCTGGATTACGATAGATATCGAACAGGCGTTCTTCCATTGCTTTAACTACTTCACCACGGGTGCCCTCGCCATTCGCCTCTACAATTTCTTGCTGCATGATATCTTGGCTAGTGTAGTAATAACGCAAGTAAGCACATGGAATCATGCCCATGTTACGCAGTAACTGTTCTGGCCAATCAAATGCCGGTATGTTTGCCGGAACCAGCGTATCGTTACCTGACAGCATCTCATCAACGATGTCTTCGAGTTTGTCTTGACCGTTAATAAGTACTTGTCGAGCAAAAATGAAGTGGTTTAATCCCGCAACTTGTAAGACAAAGTCTTGCTCGTTTACATCAAGCATTTTGGCAATGCCTTTTTGCATGATAACCGGCACATTACATAAGCCGACCGCTTTCACCTTGGTATGCTTAAGAATAGCTTCGGTCACCATGCCTGATGGATTGGTAAAATTGAGTAACCAAGCATCTGGACACAACTCTTCCATTTCATGGGCAATTTCAAGTGCGATAGGGATAGTACGGCAAGCATTAGCAAAACCACCAAGACCGTTGGTTTCTTGCCCAATCATGCCGTATTTTAGAGAAATACGTTCATCGCGAATACGACCTTCGAGACAACCCGCGCGGAACTGAGAGCAAACAAAATCAGCACCTTTTAAGGCTTCTTTACGATCCAGCGTGACATGCACATTTATGTGTTCCAAATTGTTTTTAGCGAGCATACGGCGTGTTAGATCACCGATAATGTTGACCTTGTCGTGGCCTTCTTCGATGTCTACCAACCAAAGTTGACCGATAGGAAGTTCGCTGCTGCGATGAATTAGGCCTTCAATAAGCTCTGGAGTGTAACTCGAACCAGCACCAATAATGGTGATTTTAAGTTGGTTTTTCATATGAGGATTCTCTATACGGATTAATTGAGTTAATTAAAAGTCTTTCCATTAAGGGCGACAAACTAAAATATATGTTATATACATTAGCTACACTAATTCATAAGCATAATGTTTAGTTTAATGGACAAAAAACAACAGCAACTCACCAACATGCACACATTCAGTGTGGCGGCTAAGTTTTTAAGCTTTACCAAAGCGGCGGAAGAGTTGTTTATTTCTCAGGGGGCGGTAAGTCAACGAATCAAGCAGCTAGAGCTGCAACTCGGCTTTATGTTGTTTGTAAGGCTGACAAGGCGTTTAAAACTCACCGTAGAAGGAGAGCGCTTACTACAAGCGCTTAATCAATCTTTTGACCTGATTTTTTCTGAGATAGACGATATTAGGTTTAAGGAGTTAAGGGGAGAGTTGTATCTTGGCGTTGCGCCGACATTTGCGCAAAGCTGGTTGTTAAAGCGTTTACCTGAATTTCAAGCGATGTACCCCAATTTGAATATCAAGCTAAGAGTGAAGGCGAGTCCGTTAAATTTTCAACATGAACCAGTGGATTTGGCTATCTATTATAGCGAGAGGCACCACGCTGAGTTTTTCAGCCAAAAGTTATTTGATGAATACATTACTCCGGTTTGTTCGCCTAGTTATTATGAGAATCAATTGAATACTGTTGATAACAAAGAGCCACTTGAAAGTAACCAGCTGTTAGCTGAAAATTTTAGTGACCTGACTTTAATCCATTGTTCTGAATCGCTTGAATCGAACCAACCTCAACATGAATGGAAGTTATGGCTTGGAAAGCAAAGTGATGAGCAAGTGAAACGATTAGTGCTTCCTGAGGCTAGCATGATAGTTAACCATGCCGACATGGCAAATTCAGCCGCGAGTTACTCAATGGGTATGGCGATGGGAAGAATTGCGCTAATAGAAGAAAAGTTGCATACGAAGGCGCTAATCGCGCCTTTTGAAAGCGTATCTTCAGGGCGTGCTTATCATTTAATTTGCCCTCAAGGTCAGCAAACAAGGCCAAGAAATAAAGCTTTTATTGATTGGTTGATGGCTTGCTTATCTAAGGCATAAGCCATCAACTACTACAATACTTGGTCAAACTGACTAACGGCTTAATATCTCGTAGCCATCAACAAAGGTGTTGTAAAACTGAGCCATTACTTGTTTACAGTGATTAGAGCAGTAAGCGTTGGTTGACGGAAATGTTTAGAAGGTTGCGATAGTTTAAGTAGCTAAGGTTTTAAACATAATTAAACAATCCACCAAGCCTTGTTCGCTGTGTTGATAACCATTGGGAATGGTACCGATAACATCGAATCCCAGCTTTTTCCACAGAGCAATGGCCGCCTCATTGGTAGAGACTACCGAGTTAAATTGCATGGCGCTAAAGCCGAGTTGTAATGCCTGCTGTTGAGAGTGCAAGCACAGCTGCTTAGCGATACCTTTGCCGCGAGCCGTTTCACTAACCATATATCCGCAGTTACACACATGGCTACCAGGCCCCATGGCATTAGCTTTTAGGTAGTAGCTTGCTAGTATTTCACCATTTTCTTCATATACAAAACACTTAGCTGGCAATATACACCAAAGCTCATAGGCTTGTTGCTCACTCATATTCGGATCAAAGGCGTAAGTCTGTTGGGCGCGAATCACTGCCTCGAAGCTTGGCCAGAAGGCGCTAAAATCCGCTTGGGTCATGGCTCTTATCATTTGAGTCGTCCTTTGGTATTCGCCGCTTCGCTTTGAGGAGTGCAGAGAGTTATGTGTTTACACTAACTGTTTTTGTTGGCTGGCAAAAGTCACAAAACTGTCGCTCATGGTCATGCCTAGGTCTTGATGATCCCAGCTATCGAGCAAGGCATGATAACCCTCTTTCCCCGCTAAGGTGTAAGCCGAAGAGACCCCTCGGTAGTTCTTTTTTAGCTCAAGCGCCTGCCACATATCGCCGCAGCGTAGTTCTACCTTGCTTACACGTTTGCCTGCAGGTTTATCACCTTGGTAGTGGTAACGCAGTTTGTAAAAGTAGGGAAAGCTGCCGTCTCCAGTGCCTAACAAGCCATTGTTCGTGGCGTTATCTATCGAGCTTTCAATAACTTGCAATAATTGTTTACCTGATACTAGATAGCTAACAATGGCAATTTCAAAGGGTAATAAACGGCCGCATATTTCCGCTTTAGTAAGTGGGCCCGCTTTTAAAGAAACACGCACACCGCCGGCGTTATGTAAGGCAAAATCGGTGGGCTGTTTGGCGTTAGCGGCTTGATAAAAACCTTGGCATACCAGTGGTGATATTTCACTGCCCTCGGGCAGTTGGCTGGTGGGCATTCTAGAGTGTAACAATGGCTTGCTCAGTGTAGTCACAACTTGGCGGCGCATTTCGTCAATTACTGGGCGATATTCTTGGTTGATGATCTTGGTCATTTGCTGATCATCAGGGTAATGGCTCACTAATGAACTCGCCGCCAAATAATCAGCAATTTGAGCGCGTATCTCGGGTGATACTGGCTGACCATGTTGCAAAGCTTGCCACTGGTTATCGATTAAAAAACTCACGCCGCCATCTACCGAAATAACCTTACCTTCGCTATCAAATTCTAAGCGCTCTAAGCCTATAGATTCAGCATGTTTACCTGCTTGTAGAATGAGGCAGCCATGATGCCAGTGCTGGCTTTGTTGAGTACTTTCAATACCCATTTCAGAGAAATCACCGGTTAAAGTGTGTGAGTGGCCACCAACGATCAGGCTTATGCCGGATACGGCTTCCGCTAAGGCTAAATCTCCGCTATGGCCTAAATGGCTTAATACCAAGATGTGTTTTATGCCTTGTTGTTGTAAATGCTTAATCGTTGCTTGAGTCGTTTCAATGGCGTTCAAGAAATGGCAGTCAGCATCGGGGCAACCAATGTTATGCATCAGGTCGTGGGTAATACCAATAATTGCCAGTTGTTTATCGCCTAAAGGCTTGAGCAGGTACTCAGCTATTTGTTGCTGATTATCGTAGCGATAGAGGTTTTTATGTGGCGCTAAAGGTTGAGGTTTATGTTGATCTTCTTGGCTTAAATCCATGTTGCCAGCAAGTAAGGCAAACTCAGCTTGATCAACAAATTGTGATACTGGCGCGTTACCAAGATCAAACTCATGGTTGCCAATGGTCATGGCGTCAGGCATAAGCAAGTTAAGTAAACGGGCGTTAGCTAAGCCTTTGAATTGGCTGAAATACAAACTGCCTTGAAAGCTATCACCTGCATGTAGCAATAAACTAGGTATCTGCTGTTGTTTCGCTATTTTTCGTTGTTCGGCTACTGCGCTAGCAATACGCGCATAACCTCCGCATTGCGCATCAATTTGGTAGCGTTGTCCATGTAAGTTGATGTAAAAATGGACTAAAGAAGACTCAAAATGGGAGTGGGTATCGTTGATATGAGCCAAGTAAAGCGAATAAGTCATAGAGTCTCCAACAAGCGGGAAGGCATGATACGCCAATTTATTACTTTGCTTGAACCATTCAGTGATATTTATTTTTTATTGGCGCTGTTAGTCACCAAAAGAACAAAGCCTCTAATAAATAGAGGCTTTGATTCAGCTTGATATCTAGAGAGTTAATGGCGTCTAGAATCAAAAGGTTTGGCCAAGCTCATGGGGGCTGCCAGCTTTTGCCGAATAGGGTTAGAGCTAATAATTACCATCACTACAATAGTGGCTACATAAGGCATCATTGCTAGCAAGTTGGGTGAAATGGTAAAACCGATACCTTGCATCACTAAGTGCAAGATAGACGCAACACCAAACAAGTAGGCGCCAACCATTAAGTAACCCACACGCCATGAGGCAAATACAACTAAAGATAAAGCAATCCAGCCGCGGCCTGCGGTCATGTTTTCCATCCACATTGGGGTGTAAGAAAGAGACATATAAGCGCCTGCTAAACCAGCAAATGCACCACCAGTAAGTACCGCAATATAGCGAACTTTTATCACTTTAATGCCTAAAGCGTTGGCCGAGTAGGGGTTTTCGCCTACCGCTCGTAAGGTTAAGCCTGCACGTGTTTTGTTTACCACCCACCAGCATATTGCTACCAATACAAAGCTGCCATAAACCAGTATGTCGTGGTTAAATAGCAGCGGTCCAACAAAAGGAATGTCGCTCAGTAAAGGGATCGCAATGGGCTTAAATCCATTAACGGTAGAGCCCACTAAGCTTGCGCCCAAAAAGGCACTTAAGCCTGAACCAAAAATGGTTAAGGCCAGGCCAGTGGCTACTTGGTTGGTATTTAAGTTAAGTGATAGTAGCGCAAAAATACCCGCCATCATCATGCCTGCCACCATGGCAAGCAACAAACCTAAGGCTAAATTGCCACTAAAGTAAGCACCGGCAAAACCGGCCATGGCACCCATTAACATCATGCCTTCTTGGCCTAAGTTAAGTACGCCCGATTTCTCGCAAATCAATTCGCCCAAGGCAACTAGCAATAACGGTGTGCCTGTTTTGATGGCTGCCACCAAAATTTGTTGAAACAGTTCCATGTCCATTAAGCGGCTCCTTGCTTGGTGCTAACTGGGGCAGTTTGAGAGTTTGATTTATTGGGCTGCCAGATGATTTTGTAGTGAATGAGAAAATCACACGCGAGTAAGAAAAACAGCAATATACCTTGGAATAGGCCAGTAATTGCTGTAGGCATACCCAACTCAATTTGGGCTAAATCGCTGCCCATGTATAAAGTCCCCATAAAGAAGGCCGCGAAGATAATGCCAAAGGGGTTAAGCCTGCCAAGGTAAGCCACAATAATGGCTGCATAGCCATAGCCTGGCGATACTTGCGGAATGAGCTGACCAATGGGGCCGGTCACCTCTGCCACGCCAGCAAAGCCTGCTAGCGCACCAGCACTCAGCATCACGCTCCAAATAATAAACTTACTGCTGTAACCGGCGTATCGCGCGGCCGGTTGGTCTGAGCCAAATACGCGCAGCTGAAATCCCGGTAAGGTGCGGTACAAAATAATCCCCGAACCAATGGCAAAAACTACCGCTAATACAATGCTGATTGAGGCACGACCATCTTCCATAATGGTGGGGAGCAATAACGCGTCGGCAAATATGGCTGACTCTGGAAATCCAAAGCCTTCAGGATCAATAAGTGGGCCGTGTACTCCCCATAGCAGCAAATACAAACCAATGTAATTAAGCATAATCGTGGTAAGAATAAGGTTGGTGTGGAACAGCTGATGCAGCAGGGTAGGTATAGCTGCCCAAAACATGCCAGCCACCGCGCCGGCGAGCAGCGTAATGGCTAACCAGCCATAACCTGAATCATCATTGGCTTGCAGCGCAAAATATGAGCCCACCAACGCGCCAACTAGCAATTGTCCTTCGGCACCAATATTCCAAATGTTCGCTTTGTAACACAGCGCTAATCCGGTGGCACACAATAACAAAGGCGTGGTTTTTACCATTAATTCGCCTAGGTTATAGCTGTCGCTAAGCGGACCGATAATGAATACTTTAAATGCGGTGGTGGGGTTAATGCCTAAGGCCAAAAACATAATGCTAGATACCAGCATAGTGAGCACAATCGCAATCAGTGGTGACAGCCAAGACATCAGTTTGGAAGACTCTAAACGCGCTTGAGTTTTAAGCATGTTTTACATCCTCCTGCGGCTTATCTTCATTCATGAAGCTGCCAGCAATCCATTTACCTACCTCTTCAATGTTGGTTTGCTCGGTGTGTACCGCATGTGATAACTGCCCTTCGTATAAGGCGGCAATGCGGTCTGAAATCATGAACAATTCATCAATATCTTCCGATACCACTAAAATGGCCGCGCCGTTATCACGCAGCTCAATGAGTTGGCGATGAATTGAACTGGCTGCGCCTATATCTACCCCCCAAGTAGGGTGAGCACAAATCAGTACTTCTGGGTTTTGATCCACTTCGCGACCAATAATAAATTTTTGTAGGTTACCGCCCGATAAGCTCTTAGCTTGCGCGTGGGCGTTGTGGCATTTCACGTCGTTGCGGTGAATAATCGACTTGGCTAACTCAACCACTTTATGCGGCAAAATGAGACCGCGATTCACCAAGCCCTTGCGCGCGCTAGTCAGCAAGGTGTTGTCGGCTAGGCTCATGTCTGGCACTGCACCTTGGCCTAGGCGATCGGCTGGCACGTAACTCATGCCCAGTAAGCGCCGTTCACCAGCATTTAGCTTGGCCACCTTGCGGCCATTTATTAGTATGCTGCCGGCCTCTGCTCGAGTATCTTCGCCACTTAAGGCTTCTAATAGATCTTCTTGGCCATTACCGGCTACGCCAGCAATACCGAGTATTTCGCCTTTATGCAGGCTAAGGTTTACCTTTGTGAGTCCGGTACCAAAAGGATTAGTAGGCGGTACGCTTAAATCTCGGGTGACGAGCAGCTCGTCGGAGCCAATGGTTTTATGGTAGCGCTCCGACAACACGGCTTCACTGCCAACCATCATTCTGGCGATAGAATCTGGTGTTTCATTAGCGGGTACACATTCACCGTTCACTTTGCCGCCGCGCAATATTACAGCCCGGTCGCACAATGCAGTGACTTCTTTCAGTTTGTGGCTAATAAATAAAATGCTGCAGCCTTCACTGGCTAGCGTGCGCAATACTTTAAATAAACCGGCGACTTCTTGCGGGGTGAGTACCGAAGTCGGCTCATCAAGAATCAGCAGTTTAACGTTTTGAATTAAACAGCGAAGTATCTCTAAGCGTTGGCGCTCGCCAATGCTTAAGTTATGTACGTAGCGGTCTGGGTCTACTTTCAGCTCGTAGGCTGCGCTGAGTTCAATTATTTTGGCGCGCAAAGTGGCTGCGTCTTTCACAAAGCCTGCATCAAGGCTTAGCTCTATGTTCTCCTGCACGGAGAGGGTTTCAAATACCGAGAAGTGTTGAAAAACCATACCAATGCCCATGCTTCGTGCCATATTGGGCGAGCGGATCACTACTTCCTTTCCTTGCCAAAGTAGGCTGCCTTCGTCTGCCTGTACGACGCCGTAAATCATTTTAACTAGGGTAGATTTTCCTGCACCGTTCTCTCCAAGTAAGGCCAGTATTTCCCCTTTGGCTAGCGTTAAGCTCACTTTGTCGTTGGCCACTACGCCGGGATAGCGCTTAGACACTTGCCATAACGACAACAAGAGATTGTCTTGTTTCATTTTGAGTCCATTCTTGTTTTTCTATCGATCGGTAAGCCATTTGCATTGCATAAATCTGACCAAGTGTTCAACTTCACTATTGTAGCTAATAAGTTGCAATTGTTTGTTTTTTGTTGTGCTTAGTTGGTGCGAAGTATGGCAATAAATGGCGCTTTATGGTGCGTTCATGGCTTTTTTTAGCAAACTGCAGTTTGCACTAGTGATTTATAAGTTAATCATTAATAATGCTTTCGTAAGTAATATGAGGCTTAAAAAGGTGGAACAAGGAGAGTGACTCAGCATGGCTAAAGCTACGGCAACCCAAAGTGGCGCAATTAGAAAAAAGAATGAAAAGGTCATCTTAAAAGCGGCGACCAATGAGTTCGTGAAACACGGTTATCAAGGCACTTCATTGCAAGCCATTGCCGATAGAGCTGAGCTGCCAAAAGCCAATATTCTCTACTACTTTAAATCTAAGCAGGGTTTGTATCGCGCCTTGTTAGAAGACATTCTTGCCATGTGGAATGACGCATTCGAACATACCACCGCCGATGATGACCCGGCCGTGGCTATTAGTGCTTATATTCGCTCCAAAATGCGTTACAGCCGCAGCCACCCTAAAAGCTCACGTATATTTGCCATGGAAATTATCCAAGGTGCGCCTAACCTAAAAGACAATTTGCAGTTTCCCGTTATTGAGTGGAGTAAGCAAAAATGCAGCTTGATTCAAACTTGGATAGACCAAGGAAAAATTCAGCCCATTGAACCGATTTATCTATTATTTTTGATTTGGGGAGCGACGCAGTTTTACGCGGATTTTGATACTGAAGTACGAATGATTCACGGTAAAGCCTTAAGCGTTGAAGAGTTTAGCCAAGCTGAACAAAACTTAGTGGATATTATTCTTCGTGGTATTGGTTTAACGTCATAAATTTATTTTCTTGAGCGCTTGGTCAGCTTTTTGCTTATCCTTTTAGCTATACGCTTAAAAGGATAAGAGCAGCCAAATGCTTGCAAACAACCCATCAGCCAGTAAAACTCTGTGGATAAAGAATCCCTTAGCTGTTTTTAGTGGGGCATTAACTGGCCCTAACGCCGAGCGTGACTTAGCCGGTGGCTTAGTGATTCAAGGTAGCCAAATTATTGAATCTGTGGCTGCCGGCAAACAGCCCACTGTTACCGTAGACCAACAACTAGACGCCAGCGACATGGTGTTGCTACCTGGCCTTGTTAATACTCATCATCATTTTTATCAAACATTGACCCGGTGTTTACCCGCCGCTATTAACCAGCCTTTATTCCCATGGCTTAAAACCTTGTACCCCATTTGGAGTGGTTTAACACCCAAGCATATTGAGCTAGCCACTGAAATAGCCTGTTGGGAATTAATGCTAAGTGGTACGACTACGGTGGCCGATCATCACTATGTTTTTAATCACGCCCTTAGTGAAGCAATAGACATACAAGCGGAGGTAGTGGGGCACTTAGGTGTGCGCGCTATGCTAACGCGCGGCAGCATGAGTTTGTCGCAAAAAGATGGCGGCCTACCGCCTGACAGCGTGGTACAAACCGAGCAGCAAATCCTCGACGATAGCCTACGTTTAATAAAGCGTTATCACGATGCCAGCAACGGTAGCATGCTGAACTTGGCGTTAGCGCCATGCTCGCCGTTTTCGGTTACCGAGGCATTAATGTGCGAAACCGCCCGCTTAGCTAAGCAGCAAGGTGTGCGTTTACATACTCACTTAGGCGAAACTATTGATGAGAACGACTTTTGCTTAGAAAAGCTGGGCATGCGGCCAGTAGATTACTTAGAGCATTGTGGCTGGATGGGCCCACAAACATGGCTTGCTCACGGCATTCATTTTGATGAGCGCGAGATACAGCGCTTAGGTACCGCTCAGGTTGGTATTGCTCATTGTGCTACGTCTAATATGGTGTTGGCGTCGGGCATTTGTCCAACGCTAGAGCTAGAAGCCGCTGGCTGCAAGGTAGGTATAGCGGTAGATGGCTCTGCTTCTAACGACAGCTCGAACATGATTCAAGAGTTACGTCATTCGCTTATGCAACAACGCTTGCGTTATCGCGCCGACCAGATCTCTCATCATCAAGTACTGAACTGGGCAACCCAAGGCAGTGCAGCGGTGTTAGGGCGCGACGATATAGGCGTATTAGCGACAGGCAAACAAGCCGATATTGGTTTATACAAACTAGACGGGCTTAACTTTTCTGGCGCACACGACCCATTAGCAGCGCTAGTTTTATGTGGTGCGAGTCAAGTGAGTAAGTTAATGGTGGGCGGTAAGTGGGTGATTGAAGATGCCGAGGCCACTCGTGAGCAATTAAACCAACTTAAGGCACAGCATCATCAATTAGCGCGTCAGCTGGTGGGTTAGGAAGCAACATGACAGATAAAAAAAATAAGCAAGATGACTACCCCAGAGATTTAGTCGGCTATGGCCAACATTCCCCTCAGGCCAACTGGCCAAACAAGGCTAAAATTGCCCTGCAGTTTGTGGTTAATTATGAAGAGGGCGGCGAAAACTGCGTATTACATGGTGATAGTCATTCCGAGAAGTTTTTATCGGAAATTGTTGGGGCAGAGGCATATCCCGATCGCCATATGAGCATGGAGTCTATTTACGAATATGGCAGCCGCGCTGGATTTTGGCGCTTACATCGTTTGTTTGTAAGCCAAAATATTCCGGTTACCGTATTTGCGGTTGCCATGGCGCTGCAGCGCCATCCAGAAGCGGTAAAAGCAATGTTAGATGCTAATTGGGAAATTGCCAGCCATGGTTTAAGATGGATTCACTATCAAGATTTTAGCGAGCAGCAAGAGCGTGAACACATAGAGCAAGCCATTGCTATTCATCAACAAACTACTGGCTCGAAACCTAAAGGCTGGTATACCGGCCGCACCAGCCCGCATACCCTAAAGTTAATTGCCGAACGTGACGATATTCTCTATTGCGCTGATAGCTACGCCGACGACTTACCATATTGGGACAACAACTACAGCAAACCCTTGTTAATGGTGCCCTATACTCTAGACACCAACGACATGCGCTTTGCTACCCCACAGGGCTTTAACAGCGGCGAGCAATTTTACCAATATTTAAAAGATGCTTTTGATGTGTTGTATTTCGAAGGAGAAACCACACCCAAAATGCTTAGTATTGGCTTGCATTGCAGAATAGTTGGGCGGCCAGCTAGGCTAGCCGCGTTGCAACGGTTTATTCAATATACCCAGCAGTTTGAAGGGGTGTGGTATGCCACACGAGAGAAAATTGCAGAGCATTGGGTGAATAAGTAAAGGCCTTTGAGTATTTGCTGTTTTCTTCATAGTAAGTATGTAGGTTATTTGACCTGAGCATTATCGGGGACGCGCAGTAGCGTCATCTTCACCTCAAAGTGTTGGTTTTGAATTATTTCCTTCCTGATGCTTGCGGTGTGTTAGTATGTTTTTTCTCCCTACCGCTTAGTAGGGACTTCTTTTCTTTTCCGAACTTACATCTCGGCACTCCTTAGTCGCCCTCCTAAGCCTTATCCACAAGGCTTTAGTTATGTCCAGCTCTACAGTAAATTTGCCAAATGCAACTCAGTTTAACAGTAATGAAGCATTAGAAATTGACCTAATTTCGACGGATTACCCCGCCGTTGCTCCGCTCTACGAATGCTTAACCCCTTTAATACCTTCGGCCATTGTTTTTTGTGAGGGTAACTTTGGAAAAACCGATGGGAAAACTGCCAATGGTTTGGTTAGGCATTCGCAAAACTATCGAATACTGTCGGTTATTGATAGTCAGTCTGCTGGCTTAGATTCTGGCGAGTTGCTCGACAATAAGCCAAATGGCATTCCAATAGTAAGTGATATTGAAGAGGCAATAGCCCTTGCCGAAACTGTCCCCGATTACTTTATTTTTGGTATTGCACCGTCTAGTGGGTTGTTGTCCCACGCTGAAAAAGACATGATTTTGCAAGCCATGTCGCTAAACATGAATATTGTTAATGGCCTGCATGAGTTTTTGAATGATGACCCCATTTTCAAGCAAGCAAGTATTGCCAATAACGTGCATATTCTCGATATTCGTAAACCTAAGAAGCAAGAAGACTTGCACACATTTAGCGGTAAAATCCATGATGTTAATTGCCCAAGGGTAGCAGTAATGGGAACCGATTGTGCATTAGGCAAGCGCACTACCGCCACAATACTCGCAGAGAAACTGAGAGAAAAAGGCCTAAATGTGGTGATGATTGCAACTGGTCAAACAGGTATTATGCAAGGTGCTGCTTACTGTGTGGCTTTAGATGCCGTTCCCTCGCAGTTTTGTGCTGGAGAGCTAGAAGCAGTGGTGCTAAAGGCTTATCAAAAAGAAAACCCTGATATTATTATTGTTGAGGGGCAAGGTGCTTTGAGCCACCCGGCATTTTCTACTAGTTCATTTATTTTGCGCGGCAGTTGCCCTACAGGGATAATCTTGCAGCATGCACCTAAGCGAATGTATAGAATAGATTTTCCTTCTATGCTTGTGCCTTCTATTGCATCTGAGATAAACCTTATAGAGACCTTTGCAAATACTTCCGTTATTGGCATTTCATTGAATCACGAGGGAATGTCTAACGAAGAGATGTTGTTAGAGATCTCCGCTTACACCAAAATGTATGACATGCCGGTGACAGACCCTCTTACTCAGCCTACGCAGAAACTGGTGGAAATGGTGTTAACCGCTTACCCTTTATTGGCGCAAAAACTGGTCGACAGTAAGTGAGTTACCCAAGGGTAAACATTGACTGTTACAAAATTCAGCATAATGCCCGGCTGCTGATTCGCCAACTGGCAAAGAAAAATATATCAGTTACCCCGGTAACTAAAGTGTGCTTAGGGCATCCAATTATCGCGAAACTGTTGCTCGATGCTGGGGCAAAGATGTTCGCCGATTCGAGAATTGAAAACATTAAAAGAATGGTGGAGTCGGGGATTAGTATTCCAAAAATACTGATTCGCACCCCCATGCTTAGCCAGGCTGATGAAGTTGTAAAATACTGCGATATTAGCCTTAACTCAGAAATTAAAGTTATTGAGCGGCTTTCCCTAGCGGCCACCCAGTTAAATGTAAATCACGGCATCGTAATTATGGTGGAACTGGGCGATTTAAGAGAGGGGGTAATGCCTGATCGAGTGATCAATTTTATGCGTAAAGTTCTACCGTTACCCAATATTACGATTAGGGGGATAGGAACAAACTTAGCCTGCCGTTACGGGGTTGCACCCGATGACCAAAAGATGAAATTGCTATCTGAACTTGTGGATGAAGCCGAGAGCGTTTTTGGGCTCAAACTGGATGTGATTTCCGGGGGAAATTCTGCGTCAATTAACTGGGCTTTAGACAATATTGAGAAAACTCGAATTAATAACCTGCGTGTTGGCGAAGCGATTTTTTTAGGCTGTGTGCCAGCTGAGCAAGCGCCAATAGAGGGTTTATATACAGATGCCATTACCCTAAGCGCAGAGGTGATAGAGGCCAAGGTTAAACCCACTTTTCCTTGGGGAGAGCGAGGAATAAATGCCTTTGGCGAAAAAGAGTACGTTAAAGATAGAGGGGCAGTTGCCCAAACCATTTTAGCTTTAGGACGACAAGATGTTTGTGTTACTGGGCTTAAACCACCTGATGGCATAAGTGTTGTTTCCTCGTGTAGTGACCATCTCATTGTTGAAGCCCCCAACGCGTCGCTAATGGTAGGAGAAAAAGTAACATTTGCACTTGAATACAGTGCTTTTTTAGCATCAATGTCTGCTGCTTCAGTTAATAAAGTATTTAATAATCAGCCTGTTGTATATGAGTCGTCGATGAGTTGTATTTGTTCTAATTAGTATTGGTGCTTATTCTTGAAAGGTTGGTGGTAACGAGAGGTTTGTTAGACACCACTTTGTTACCACCTATTACATACTGATAAACTTCATAACTATAGTCAGATAGTTGCTCTTGGCTGAGCCCCTTTTTAACTAAGGTGTTTAAGTAATCGTGAGTCAACTTTTATTCCTTTATTACTCATAAAGCTTCCTATCTTATTTGAGGTTTTACTTTAAAAACATCAGTCGCCGTTTATTACAACTTTGATAAAGCCACATTGGATACTGTTTTAAGTTCTAAAGCAGTATCCCATAACAGTAGTTTATATTTATATTATTATCATTAAAAATAACAAAAAGGTCATTTATTGCAACTGAAGACTTCGTATTGTTGTTCTCGGGAGCTTCAATGTGGCTGTTTAGCAGGGGAAAGAATTAGTGAGTATATTTAACTGACCCGTCCTAAAATAGGTTGACGGTTTTTAGGCCCGCTCCAGTAGCTGGCCTTTTCTATTATGCACCTGATTGGGCGTTTCCATATTTAAACTCAGGTGCGGTCTCATCGTGTTGTATATCGCTATCGATTCTTTTACAAGTCTCTTTAGTTCTTTCAGTGT
>NZ_BJEQ01000025.1 GCF_005405585.1 Agarivorans sp. Toyoura001
CGATATACAACACGATGAGACCGCACCTGAGTTTAAATATGGAAACGCCCAATCAGGTGCATAATAGAAAAGGCCAGCTACTGGAGCTGGCCTAAAAACCGTCAACCTATTTTAGGACGGGTCATGCTATTTGGCTTTAATCTACCTTATGTTGAAACAAGCTGGTTTGATTACGCCCGTTATGCTTGCTTTGATACAAGGCTTGGTCGGTATTTGCTAACCAATCTTTCGCACTTGCAGTTTGGTCGTCAAGTTCTGCGATACCAAGGCTAACGGTAAAGGGAATCTCAGTGCCACCAACAACCGGTTTTAAATCCTCTATTGCGGAACGTATTCGCTCGCAAAATATCTTGGCGTGCTCAGCGTCGGTGTCAGTTAATATTACCCCGAATTCCTCTCCGCCGTAGCGGCCGGCTATATCGGTTTTACGCATTACTTTTCGTAAGGTATCACCCACTAAGGTAATAATTTTGTCGCCAGCAGGGTGGCCATAGGTATCGTTAACTTTTTTAAAGTGGTCGATATCAAACATGACTAACGAACTTGGTGCTGTGCTGCGAACAAAGCGATTAAACTCTTGGTCCAACCTGTCTTGCCAATAGCCTCTATTATATAGCTGCGTGAGTTTGTCGGTGCGACTGAGCACTTTCAGCTCTTCGTTTACTTTATGTGCCTCAAGTTTATTCACTGCGTTATCGGTCACATCGTAAATAATCAAACTAATGTGAGTCACAATGCCGGTTAACGAGGTTAGCGGAATAATGGTGATGTTCTGGTACATGAAATCAACGGTACCAGTGATTGGCCGATAGTTTTTAAATGGAAATACGTGGGGGCGTTGCTCCCAAGTGGTAAAGGCTCTGTTTTTTAGAAAAAACACCGAGTCCATTTTATGGCGTAACCAATCTTCAGGCAGGTTGGGGAATAGGGTAAACAACTCTTTCCCCTGAGCTTGGTCGGGGCGCAAACCACTATGGGTTTCCATAAAGTTGTTCCAAACCTGCACATTGTAATCTTTATCAAGCACCACCAAGCCGACATCGATAGTTTGTATCATGTCGAGCATCCAGTGGAACTCGTTCATCTCATTTTGGTGTTGGCTCATGATGCTCAAATAAATATGAAATTTTGTTATTAAGGGTCGGCAACGAATCTTCGGTAATCAGTAATAGCAGATCACATTGAATGTTATGCTTTTCAATAGTGTAGTTGATTTCTATTGCTAAAGTTTTTTGCCAACGATGGGTATTGTTACTAATTAAATCGCCAATATTACAGTGCTGACCTAACACTACCGGATGGCCTTGAGAAAAGCCTACATCTAGCTGATCAGACACGCCTTTTAAGCAAGCGCCGATTAAGATATTGGCAATGTCCATTAATACTTCTAACTGGCCGTTGTCATCCATCTCACCTTTGTACTTCATCAACTTAGACATATCGGCAAAGCTGGAATCGTGAAATAACAATAACGCTTCGCCGGCAATGCCTGAGCCTATAAAACCTTGGCAGACGGCAGACATTTCCTCGTTCTCTTCTACCGAGCTTAAGGCCATATGCAATTCACTGGTTTCCAGAATATTAACATTGGGGATCGGTAGTACGATGAAGGTATCAAGTAAGCGTGCCAGTAAATCTGCCGCACGACCCATTGCCACATTGGCAATCTCTTGATAATGGTCGCGAAAATCGACAATTTTAGGCGATAAAGTATCGTTAGCGGGCGCTGGCATTTTATCTAGCGCAGCTAAATCATTTTCTAATTCGAGCAGTTGTTGAGACTCAACAATGCCATAGGCCACTAATATCTCGCCAATTTTGGCTTTGTTGGTGGGTTTTTTAATGAAATCCAGAGCGCCAAGTTGTTTTACACGGTTGTAAGCTTCGGGCTGAACGTCTCCAGATACAACTATGATTAACGCGGGTAGATCATTCTTCTGAACTTCTTCTAGTACTTCATAACCATCCATCACTGGCATATTGAGATCGAGAAATACCACATCCCCTTTACCTGCGCGGATTAAGTCCACGCCCTCTTGGCCATTTTTAGCAAAGCTGATTTCTACGTCCCATCCGGGAGGGAGGCTGCGAGCCATTTGTTTTCTTGCGAGGTTAGAGTCATCGCAAATAAGAATTGGTAACGACATAATTTACTATTAACTCTCCTTGTTCGCTGACAGTATGAAGCCAAATGGCTGGCTTGCTAAGCAGGAAATGATAAAAATTACAATTAAGCTTGCGGCACTTTGAGGTGTTTCACAAAAACCACTTCGCTATCAGCTGTAAAGATAAGTTTAGTCGAGAAGTAATTGATTATTCGTTAAAGTTTCAAAATAGTACGCGTAGTCTGATAAGCTGTAATGTCAAACTAGAAAGCGAATAAAAATTTGCTTAGTTGCTAAAAAAACGGAAATGGACGATTTAGAGGATCTAAAGTGGAACTAGCTAGATGGATCAGGCAAGGAGTAGTGGCTGCCTGCGTACTGTTTTCGGTATGCGCTCAGTCTGCCTCGGTGCAGAGTAGAATAGAATATTATGATGTTAGCGCTCACGACTTAAATCAGCTGCGTAGTCAAATACAAGCACAAGGCCCTAAAAAACGGGGGAATCGATACAGCATTGCTGCGGAATATCACCTTAGTTGGACGCCAAAAGTACAGATTCGTAATGATCGCTGTGAAGCGTTGCAGCCAGATTTACAGTTGAGTGCCGATTTAGTGATGCCTCGTTGGATTAGTCAAAGTAAAGCTGACTTTGCTGTACAGCAATCTTGGATCAGCTATATTGCTGCTGCTCAGCAATACCATCAAAAAATCACCTTATTAATTGAGCAAAGCGTTGATCGCTTTGTACAACAGACACGAGGTTTAAACGCGGCCGAGTGCGATAAGCTAGAAGCGCTAATTAATGCCAAGGGCAGGGCGGCACTGGCGAGTGCTCAGCAAAAAGTGCGAACCTACCAGCGCCAAACCCGTTATGGTGAATCTTTAGGGCTAACGATACCTTAATTCTAATGGGCGCTTTTTCACTAAGCGCCTATTCCAAAAGCGATGCGGATGTAAACTACTCAAAGTGGATTGCTTAAGTGGCAGAGGTTCACCGCAAAGCTGAGCTGCCAATATTTCGCTGGCAAAAGGTGCGCTGGTGATCCCTCTTGAGCCGAAACCTACTGCCATAAAACAACGTTGGTAATAAGGTGGCGTTTGTTGCTGCCAGTTTTGTTGATAACCCTCCCTGTATATTTCCTCTATTTTGGGCACTTGCCCTAGAATTGGAAAGTGATCTCTAACGGCACAGCGAGTGGCGGCTCGACCTGGTAACTCAGCCAGTTGCATCTCGTTATTCCAAGCCTGAGGCTGACATTTACGCAGCGCGGCTAAGTTGTCTTCGGCTTCCTTGGCATCCATTTCAACATTTAGATTGTTACGCACATAACTCGCTCCAATACAGTGTTGATGGTGGCTAGCCGGGGTGAGATAACCTTCATAGCATAATACGGTAGTGAGTTTACTTAATTGCGAATTGGTGTTGATATGACTTACTTGGCCACGTACTGGCGTTAGCGGAAGTTGCTCGGTTTGCGGCAAGTTAAGTAGGCGGTGAGAGTGGCAAAAAGCGATGTTGTCGTGAATTTTATTTACGTCGCCAAAACTTAACACACAGCATTTATCATCTTGCTTAAATGCAGTTAGTTCATGGTCATAATGAATAGTTAATAAACCCGACTGCTCGGCAGACTCTAGCAAGGTTTGCACGCACTGCTTGGCATTTATCCAGCCCGCTAAAGGGTAATACAAGGCTTCGCTCTCGAGGTTTACCCCTGCTATGGTTGAGGCTTGCTCAGCTGACACCGGGTAAACCAGCTCTTTAGGATAATTTGCTTGGATAATATTGTGGTTTTTCTTCAGTGATTTTTCATCGTAGCCTAGTTGAATTAACCCACAGTATTCATGCTCTACGGTTAAACCTTGCTGGTCTAATTGCCCCATTATCTGACTATGGTAGTTAAAAGCATGCTGAAAAAAGTCACTCACGTTTGGCTGGTTTGGGCTTAATAAGGGATACACCGCACCTTGTCGGTTGCCTGACGCCTCTAATGCAGCTGCACCATTTTTTTCGTAGAGGCTGACTTTTACACCGCGCTTAACCAAGGCATAAGCTAGACTTGCGCCGGCAATACCCGCGCCGATAATGGCCATATCTTCGCCACGGCTGATACTTTGTCGTGAATATAAATGACTTTGCTGCTCATACTCCGGGGCAGTAGCTTGATAGCTCCCCACTAACATATCACGCTTTCGGCCGAAGCCTTTGGCTTTTTCGGTGGCAAAACCGGCGTCAATTAAGCCCCTGCGAACAAAGCCTGCCGCGGTAAAAGTAGCCAAGCTGGCATTGTCGGCCGAAATTCTGGCCATGCCATTAAACAATTGCTGAGACCACATATCGGGATTTTTACTTGGTGCGAAGCCATCTAAAAACCAGCTATGTACTAAACCACCTTTTACGTTCGGGACTTCTGGCAAGTTAGCGTGTACATCACCAATCCAAATATCTAAGGTGATGGGCACTGGAGTGCTAAACTCAATACGATGACATCCAGGCGTCATAATCTTTGGATAGCGTAACAGCAGTTGCTGGCTAAAAGGCATAAGCTCAGTCCACTGAGAGAGGGCTTGGCTTAGATCCCTTAGTGCTAAAGGGTGCTTTTCAAAGCTAATAAAATGTAGTCGTTTTAGTTCGGTATCAGCGTGTTCGACTAAAAATTGTTGGTAGTGTTGCCAAGTAGCTAAAAAGTTTAAGCCAGTACCAAAGCCCGTTTCGGCAATAACGTAGCTGGCTTGCTTATGGCTATTCCAGCGCTCAGAGAGTTGATTTTGTTCAATAAATACATAACGTGTTTCAGCTAAACCGTTATCTACGGAGAAATAAACGTCATCATAATTGGTCGCTACTGGCGTACCTTCGGGATTCCAATGAACGGTGGCGGTTGTGGTGTTATTCACATTATCCGATGAAGACAAAATTTAACCTCGAGTTTTACTAGAAAATTTAAGCGTACACGTGTACTCTCATCCGACCAGATTAGGCTGCAAAATCGGTAACATAGCAGCAAATACAACCCGTGAGACCATCTGATGAAAAGAGCAGTTATCACCGGGCTAGGCATTATATCTAGTATCGGTAACAATAAAGAAGAAGTATTAGCATCCTTACAAGCAGGTAAATCGGGAATTACCCATTCACCTGAATTTGCCGAGCTAAATCTACGCAGCCAAGTATGGGGTGATTTAAAAATGACCCCTGCTGAACATGTTGATCGCAAAACAATGCGCTTCATGGGCGATGCTGCGGCATTTTCTTACCTTTCGATGCAGCAAGCTATTGAAGATGCAAAACTTGCAGAAGACCTAGTATCAAACGAACGTACCGGTTTGGTGGTAGGTTCAGGTGGTGCTTCTTCAAAGAACCAAGTTGAAGCCGCAGATATTTTACGCGCTAAAGGCGTTCGTCGCGTGGGACCGTATATGGTGCCAAGAACAATGTCGAGCACTACCTCAGCATGTTTAGCCACACCGTTTAAAATTAAGGGTGTTAACTATTCTATTAGCAGTGCTTGTGCAACCAGTGCTCATTGTATTGGTCATGCTTTAGAGCTAATTCAACTAGGCAAGCAAGATGTGGTATTTGCAGGTGGCGGTGAAGAACTTCACTGGACATTGGCAATGGAATTTGACGCTATGGGTGCTTTGTCGACTAAATACAACGACAACCCTGAACTCGCTTCGCGTACCTACGATGCAGACCGAGATGGTTTTGTTATTTCTGGCGGCGGCGGCATGGTAGTGGTTGAAGAACTAGAACATGCTTTGGCTCGCGGTGCAAAAATCTACGGTGAAATCGTAGGTTATGGTGCGACGTCTGATGGCTACGATATGGTTGCTCCGTCAGGCGAGGGCGCTGTACGTTGTATGCGCCAAGCTATGCAAGGCCTTAACGGTGACATTGATTACGTGAATACTCACGGTACTTCTACGCCAGTAGGCGACGTAAAAGAGCTAGGCGCTATTCAAGAAGTATTTGGTGGCAACAGCCCGCTAATTAGTGCGACCAAGGCGATGACTGGCCATGCACTAGGCGCGGCGGGTGTACATGAGGCGATCTACTCATTATTAATGATGGAAAACGACTTTGTAGCCCCAAGCATTAACATCAATAACTTAGATGAAAAAGCAGAAGGCTTGAACATTGTTGCCAATGAAGCGAAAAGCGCTAAGTTGAACCGTGTAATGTCTAATAGCTTTGGTTTTGGTGGCACAAATGCCACGCTTGTAATCGAGCGTTTCCAAGACTAAGTCAATTTTGTTTGAAAAAAGCTGCCTTTGGGCAGCTTTTTTTTTATGGAATTTATTACGCGTGTTAAGATTGCCGACCTTAAAAGTCAGCAGATTACCAATAGCGCAATCAATGAAAATAGTGGTAGACGAAAATATTCCCTTTGCTCAAGAGATCTTAAGCCAGCATGGGGATGTGATAGCGGTAGATGGCCGGACCATGCAAGCTGAGCAACTGATTAACGTAGATGCCCTGTTAGTGCGCTCTGTCACCAAGGTAAGCCCTCAATTATTAGCAAAAGCGAATCAGCTCAAGTTTGTAGGTACTGCGACTATCGGCACCGAACATATCGACCAAGATTATTTGCGCCAGCAGAAGATTGCCTTTGCTAGTGCGCCGGGCTGTAATGCTATTGCGGTTGGTGAATACGTAGTCACTGCCCTATTAGCCGCTGCTGAACATCAGCAACAACAACTAGCAGGTAAAACTATTGCTATTGTTGGTGCGGGAAACACCGGTAGCCAAGTAGCAAAGCGAGCGGCAGCTATAGGCATGCAGGTAATGCTTTATGATCCGCCGTTAGCCGAGCAGGGTTTATGTGAGGAATCGGTAAGCTTTGAGCAAGTACTGCAAGCCGATGTGATTAGCTTGCATGTGCCTTCGACTAAAATCGGTAAACACCCTAGTTACCATATGTTCAATTCATCGGTATTAGCCAAGCTAAAACCAGAGCAAGTATTACTCAATGCCTGCCGTGGTGAGGTAATAGATAACCAAGCATTACTAAAGCAAGCAGAGCAAGGGAAAGCCCCACTGCTGATTTTAGATGTATGGGAAGGTGAGCCAACTATTTTAACGCCTTTGGTAAAATATGCTTTTATTGCCACCCCGCATATTGCAGGTTATAGCCTAGAAGGGAAAATGCGTGGTACCAGCATGGTTTATCATGCAATGTGCCAAGCCTTAGCGCTAAAAGAAAATGATTTAAGCGAGCACTTACTACCCGAGGCTGAGTTTTCAAAAATCAGCCTTAATGGAGAAGTAAGTCAACCTCAGCTCACCAAGCTTACTCAGGTGGTTTACGATATTTTTGCTGATGACCGCCGATTTCGATTACATGGTTCAACCCCACAGGGCTTTGACCAACTTAGAAAGTTTTACCCGCAACGCCGTGAATTTAGGGTATTGCAGGTACTTAATCAACATAATCAAGCAGTGCTTAGCCAGCTTGGTTTTAACCTTTAAGAGAATACATAATGCAACAGTTTCATAATGTGGCAATCATTGGCGCAGAGAGCGAGCAAAGCCAACAATTGTTAACCTTGCTTGAGCAACGCGAGTTTCCTGCCGCACAAATATTCCCAGTGAATATTAATGCCCAAGATGATGAGGACAGCGATGAAGATCAAGAGGGAAGCTTAAAGTGGCAGGGTGAAACCCTTGATGTTGCGGAAGTAGACATGCTCAACTGGTCTGAGATTAGTGTCGCTTGGCTACTGTCTACTGATGAAAGTGCATTAGACATCGCAGAGCAAGCTCGCCAGTTAGGCTGTGTGATTATTGACATGGTAAACGCGAATGTTAATGCCTTAAGCTGGGTACACGCTGCCATCAACCCAGAGCAAATTGCCGAAGGTTTAACCGAACGTTGGTTAAATTGTCCAATCAGCTTGGCAGGTCAGTTATCTTTATTACTGCATATTATTCAACAAGATGTAGAATTAGAGCGGGTCGAAGTTACCGCCATGCTTAGTGCAGCCAATAAAGGCAAACCGGGTGTAGATGAGCTGGCAGGCCAAACAGCACGTTTGCTAAATGGTTTGCCGGTAGAACCAAAGCTATTTAGTCAGCAACTGGCCTTTAATGTTTTGCCAGAAGAAGCTGGCGAAGGACTAAATGGTGTCAGTAAGTTTGAAGCTGATTTAAACGAGCAATGCAAAGCGTTGTTACAAACGCCTGAACTTAACTTAAATGTGAGTGCTCAGCATGTGCCTGTTTTTTATGGCGACAGCTTAGCGCTGCATCTTTATGGAACTTACTCATTAGATTTACTGAGTATAAAAGAATGGTTGGGTCAGCATGACGCCTTCGAACTCGTTGAAGACGAAATCGTGACACCCGTGAGCAATATCGCCAATAACGATACTGTTGTATTGAGCCGTTTACGCCAAAACCCGAATACGGAAAGCGGTGTAAACCTAAGCTTAATGGCTAACAATCCTTTATCTGGAGTGGTAGCAAACGCGGCTCAAATCGCAGAAACGTTAATAAAACAATACATTTAAGCCAATTAGCGGTTTAGATTATTACCTAAGCGCCGATAACTCTAGTTGAGGAAAAGCGCAGTAAAATGCGATCTATGTGTAAACTGTTGCCTGTTTAGCTAGATCGCTGATTGTTAGCTGGTTATATTAAAACAATAACAATGGATTGAAGCTATTCAGTCTAAAGGAAGAACACAAGGAAAAACTATGGGGCGGAAGATTTCCCTCGTTGCATTGTCGGCTGTTTTATCGTTCACAACTTTCAATCCGGCCTTAGCTCAAGACAGCGGAACATTTTATGTTGAGCTAGTAGGGCCAGATGAAGTAGTTGGTGAACCAGAGCAACAAGTCTATGGACCCGTTCGCAGTAACGATACGCTGTGGGCCATTGCTAGTTTAAATCGACCATCCCGCTCTATTAGCGTCTATCAAATGATGTTCGCTATCTTAGAGAAGAATCCTCAAGCTTTTAATAACGGGAATATCAACTCGATTATTAATGGCAGTTTCTTGACCTTACCTACCACTCAAGAAGCTCAAGCCATAAATCACCAAACAGCGGTTAGAGCCTTAGCGCCTAAAAAGACAGTTACCGCAACGGTTGCTCAACCTGCGGCTGCAACAACCACAACCACCACCACAAAAGTACTTACGCCAAAGCCAGCTGCACCAGCACGAGCAGCGCTAAATTCAGAAGCCTTAGAGAAAACTCAGCAAGATCTAGACTCTCTACGCGATCGTTTAGAAACGCGGATTGACGAACTTGAGCAGCTTAAGCGCCAAGAGTTTGATGTTCTAAAAGAGCAAATGGATGAATCTAGCCAGCAAATGGTTGGCTTAGCTGAAGTTAATCACCGCATGAAAATGCGTATTCAAGAACTTAGTGATGAACTTGCCAGTATTCGCGAAGAACTAAATGAAAACCGCCGTAACCAAACTCAGATTTTGCAACTGCTTGAGAAACCTAAAGTAGAAGCCAGTGAGATGGAAAAAGACGGAGCGTCAGATTTTTTCTCTTCACCGCTTAACATTGGCTTAGCGATTTTCATTCCTATTTTGTTAATTGCTTTAGTGATTACCTTGTTATTCAGGCGCAAAGCTAAACGTGAGCTGGAAGAACAAGATAAAGAAATGGCTGAATCAACCGTCAGCTTAATGGATGATGAAAACGATGAGTTTTCTCAGCTCTTTAGTGACAATTTAGATCCAGAAGATGAGCAAGCGCCGGACTTAAACAGCGACTTTGAAGACGAACCAGATTTAAGTGTTGATGACATTGCTCCTGAGCCTGAAGTATTTGAAGATGATATTGATGACTTAGAACCGGAGATTGAAGAAGCTAGCTTCGAAGACTTTGCTGCAGCCCAAGAAGAACAAGCAAGTGAAATCTCGCTAGATGATAGTGAAATGGCGGCCTTAGACGCTTTTGAATCTGATGACTTAGTGCCTTCTATTGAAGAAGACGAGCCTGCTCAAGAAGATCCTGACGCCATCATTAGTGCAGACGATTTAGCTGCTGCGCTTAGTATGGAAGATGATCAAGATTTGTTTGACGTTAACGACGCCGAGCAGCTTGACGAGGCCGCAGAGTTATCTTTCGAGGATGCATTAAAACAGCAGCAAGAAATGGAAGCTGAGCTTTCAGAGGTTAGCGAGAAGGAAAAACTTGATTTAGACAATATTGATTTGTCGGGTGATTTAGATGAAGACCCGATTGCTGATTTAAGTGAAGAACCCGATGTTGTGGTTGAAGAGGAGCTTACTGCTTTAGATGAAAGTGTCGCGGATATTGATGAAGCAACCGCTGAACTAGAAGCGTTAAGTGAGTTAGAAGAGCCTGAATTAGCCGCTGAAGAGCCTGAAACAGACTCTGAGTTAGATGATTTTAATCTTGATGATGACTTAGTTGACCTCGGCGATTTAGATCTCGAAGACCCCACTTTAGTTGATGATGCAGAACCAGAAATAGACGAGCTTGCTGCGTTAAGTGCCGAAGCAGATAAGCTTGATGCTGAGCTGCCTGAACTTGAATTGGAACCGATTGTTGAAGTTAATGAACCTGCAGAAAGTACTGATTCAGATGAGCAGGAAGATGAAGTCTCAGATGATGACATCGATAATATGTTTGCTAGCTTTGGGTCTGAAGCGTTTAACGAAAATGCAGAACCAAGTGATGCTGAAGATTTACCTTCGCGCAGCGATATTGAAGAACGTGAGTTTGTTGACATTGATATGCTACTCAACGATGCCGATGAAGACGCTAACGATGAAGCCGATCCTTATGACAGCCCAAGCTTAGATGTAGAGTTGGATTCGTTCCCTGATGTATTGCCGCAAGATAAGCCGGTAGATGTAGACATTAACGCTGAACTTGCATCAAAACTTGATTTAGCCCGTGCTTACTTGGAGATAGACGACCAAGACGGCGCTAAAAAAATTCTCCAAGAAGTGATGGTGAGTGATGACCAAAGCTTGAAACAAGAGGCTGAGGAGTTGTTAGCGCGTTTTAGCTAACCCACGCAGTGTATTTTAAGCTTAAAAGGCAGTGACGAGAGTCACTGCCTTTTTGTTTGCTTGAATAAAATGAGACTGGCTTTGATTAGGCGGTGACAAGCAGGTCAGCTTTTTTTATCATACGCCGTTATTGTAATTATCTATGGTAGTTTATGCGCATCGCCTTAGGCATCGAATATGATGGTGCCGGTTATTTTGGTTGGCAACGTCAACGAGAAGTTCAGTCTATTCAACAAGAGCTAGAAGCTAGCTTGTCTATTGTGGCAAATAGTCCTATTCAAGTGCAGTGCGCAGGTAGAACCGATGCCGGTGTTCATGCTACGGGGCAAGTGGTGCACTTTGATTCGCCGGTTGAGCGTAAAATGGCCGCTTGGACACTGGGCGTAAATGCCAATATGCCTAATAACATTGCAGTTCGTTGGGCCAAACCAGTGAGTGATGAGTTTCACGCTAGGTTTAGCGCTACCGCCCGTCGTTATCGTTACATTATTTATAATGGCGGATTTAGGCCGGCTATTCTGGCGCAAGGCTTAAGTTTTTATCATCAAGAATTAGACATATCGTTGATGGAGCAAGCAGGGCAATCGTTCGTTGGCGAACAGGACTTTACTTCTTTTCGCGCGCTACATTGCCAAAGTAAAAGCCCGGTACGCAAAATCGAGCACTTAACCGTGACTCGATATAATGACTATGTTGTGGTTGACGTAAAGGCTAATGCTTTTCTTCACCATATGGTACGTAATATTGTGGGCAGTTTGCTTAAAGTTGGACAAAAAGAGCGTCCAGTTGAATGGATTGCCGAATTATTGGCGGTAAAAGATCGCGCGAAAGCGGCAGCAACGGCGAAAGCGGGTGGTTTGTATATGGTGCAAGTAGACTACCCTAGTGAATTTGAGATACCGCAGTTGCCAATTGGCCCTTTATTTTTGCCGGCAAGTTAAAAAAAACTGTACGATAATGAAGGGTTAGACCAGTTTTATCTAAAACATTGAGGCTAATTGTGGTTTAATTGCGGCCATTCAATGCATTCTGTTATCAAGGCGGATTTACCGCCTATTGAGAAGTAAGGTTCCCGATGAGTTGGTTAGAGAAAATTCTTCCGAAAAGTAAAAGTGCTTCTGGTAAGCGACGTAATATTCCAGAAGGTGTGTGGACTAAGTGTGCTTCATGTGAGCAAACCTTGTACCGCGCAGAGGTAGAACGTAACCATAATGTTTGCCCTAAGTGTGATCATCACATGCGTATTGCCGCTCGTGACCGCTTAGAAGCCTTCTTAGACCAAGATGGTCGCGAAGAGCTAGCGGCAGATTTAGAACCGCGCGACAAACTCAAGTTTAGAGACAGCAAAAAATATAAAGACCGCATTGCTAGTGCGCAGCGTAACACTGGTGAAAAAGATGCGTTAATCGTAATGAAAGGCGAGCTAAAGGGTTTACCTGTGGTAGCTTGTGCCTTTGAATTTGCTTTTATGGGCGGTTCTATGGGCTCGGTTGTTGGTGCTCGTTTTGTTGCTGCCGTTGAAAAATGTTTAGCTGAGAAGCGTGCCTTGATTTGTTTCTCTGCCAGTGGCGGTGCGCGTATGCAAGAAGCCTTATTCTCGCTAATGCAAATGGCTAAGACTTCTGCAGCACTTGCTAAAATGCGTGAGCAAGGCTTACCTTATTTTTCTGTATTAACTGACCCTACCATGGGCGGTGTATCGGCCAGTTTCGCTATGCTTGGTGATGTGAACATTGCTGAGCCTAAAGCCTTGATTGGTTTTGCTGGTCCGCGCGTTATTGAGCAAACGGTACGTGAAAAGTTGCCTGAAGGTTTCCAGCGTAGCGAATTTCTGCTCGAAAAAGGTGCCATCGACATTATTATTGACCGCCGCAACATGCGTGACCGTATTGCTGGCATGGCGTCTAAGATGATGGGCATTGTTACAACGGAAGTGGAAGTTGTAGTTGAACCTGTGGATTCGGATGAAGACTTAGGGGCTGCCATTTCGGCTAACGACAAAGACTAGCATGGCAACTGTCAAACCTTCTCAAAGCCGGTCTCTTGCAGACTGGCTTTGTTATTTAGAAAACCAGCACCATAGCGCGATAGACCTAGGACTAGAGCGAGTCGCTAAAGTGGCGCAAACCGGTCAGCTTACCCAGCTAAATGCGAACGTTATTACCGTGGCTGGTACGAATGGCAAAGGCTCTACTTGTGCCTTGCTTGAGCAAATTTTGTTAGCACTGGGCTATAAGGTGGGCGTGTATAGTTCACCACATATTCTAGATTATCGCGAACGTGTAAGAATTAATGGAGAACTTCCCCCTGCTAGTGATTTTTGTGATTCTTTTGCAGCTATCGAGGAACTACGTGCTGAAACCAGTTTAAGTTATTTTGAATTTGGCACTTTAGCAGCCATTTGGTTGTTTGCTCAACGCTCTTTAGATTATGTCATTCTAGAAGTGGGCTTGGGTGGAAGGTTAGACGCCACCAATATCGTAGAGCCTGATGTTAGCGTTGTTACAACTGTTGCTGTTGATCATGTTGATTGGTTAGGCAGTGATATTCAGCAAATAGGCCGTGAAAAAGCGGGCATTTTTCGCAACAATGGTAAAGCAGTCATTGGGGACCCCGCTATAGTAAGTAGCGTATTGGAATGCTCTAAGCAGCTTAATTGCCAACAACTTGCCGCGGGGCATGAATACTCTATATTACGTTCACAAAACACCTGGAGTTTTGAAGGTCAACGTTTGGTGTATTCCGCACTGCCGTATCCCCGTTTACCTTTATCTAATGCCGCAACTGTAATTGCAGTGCTAGAGCAGCTTGAGCTTAGCCCTGAGCCTAGCTTATTGGCTGATGCTATTAGCAGCTGGCAGCTGGCTGGGCGTTTGCAAACACTGTCGCAGCAACCGCTAGTCATTGCCGATGTTGCCCACAATCCACAATCTGCTGAATATTTAGCATCGCAGCTTCCCGAGTTAGCTCAAGGACGAAAAGTTGTCGCTCTATGTGCCATGTTAGGAGATAAAGATATGGCATCAACGGTACAACCTCTTTTAGCCTTGGTGGATACTTGGCATATTAGCGGTTTGAGCGGTCCTCGAGGCAATGATGGCAGCGCCCTGGCTCAGAGCCTATCAGTTGCAAAGGGGGTTTATAAGTACCCAACGTTAGCAGAAGCATATACAAGCGCACATAACAGTTTAGACGATGACTCGATGTTAATTGTCTTTGGTTCTTTTTTTACAGTTGCAGAGACATTAGAATTGTCAGCATCTCATCAGTAGCAGAGACTCAACATTGACCGCACAGTTTAAAAACCGCTTAGTGGGCACCATTATTTTGGTCGCTTTAGGTGTGATTATCATTCCCGACATTCTCGATGGTAAAAAAACGCGAGTAGAAGAAGAGTTCAACTCTATTCCGTTTGCGCCTAAGGTTGATTCTTTGCCTCCCTTACTTCTAGAGCTGCCTACTGATCAAGAAGCAGTAGATGTTGCTGACCTTGATGCTGGTGATGATGAGATTCCCAAAGAAGTTACTACTCCTTCAGAGCCTGTACCAACAAAGCAAGCTCTGGAATTTGATAAACCCGCTTACGTAGTGCAGCTAGGCACCTTTAAAAACGCCAATAATGTTACCCGCCTTGTAGCCAAACTGCGAGCTGCAGGCTTTCAAGCCCACTCTTTCCCAGAGCCAGCGGTAGAAGGAGAGTTAAATAGGGTATTTGTAGGACCTAATGTGTCTAAAAAAACGCTAGAGCAGCAGCAAGAAAAACTCAAAGAGTTAACCGGTTTGAGCGGCGCGATTCGCCAGTTCGACCCTTTATTTAAGTAGTATGAAAAAATACATAGACGCAATTTATATTTGTTTCTGGTAGAATTCGCAGCGTTTTTCAACAAGTAGAAAAATTTATGGCTTGGGTAGACTACGTCATTATTGGCGTAATAGTATTGTCGGCATTAATTAGCTTGGTTCGCGGCTTCGTTAAAGAAGCCCTGTCGCTGGTCTCTTGGGTAGCGGCTTTTTTCATCGCCAGTCAGTTTTATCACGACCTATCTAGTTATTTTACTCTTATCGAAAACCCCTATTATCGCAGTGGCGTGGCCATTGTTCTGCTGTTTGTCGCCACCTTAGTGCTTGGCGCTTTAGTCAACTATTTGTTTAGTCACCTGGTTAATTCCACCGGCCTTACTGGTACCGATAGGGTGCTGGGTATTTGCTTTGGTGCGATACGAGGGGCTTTAGTGGTAAGCGCTATGCTATTTGTATTGTCGTTTACTGGATTTCCGGAATCTTCGTGGTGGAAGGGCTCATTATTGATTCCCGAGTTCACCGTGATTGTTCAGTGGTTTTTTGAGTTTTTAAAAGATTCTTCTAGTTTTTTAGATAACTACCAATCTTAATAAGGAAAAGCTTCATGTGTGGTATTGTCGGCATTGTCGGTGCTAGTCCCGTTAACCAGGCGATTTATGATGCGCTAACTGTTATACAGCATCGTGGTCAAGACGCCGCGGGTATCGTTACTATTACCGAAGGCATGTTTAAACAACGCAAAGCCAACGGATTGGTAAGAGATGTGTTTGAAGTAAAACACATGCAGCGTTTACGTGGCAACTTAGGTATTGGCCATGTGCGTTATCCAACTGCCGGTAGCTCTAGCGCTGCCGAGGCACAACCTTTCTACGTAAACTCTCCATTTGGTTTAGCTCTCGCGCATAACGGTAACTTAACCAATGCAAAAGAGTTGCGTGAGCAAATGGCTAAACGCGCTCGTCGCCACATTAACACCACTTCGGATTCTGAAGTGTTGCTTAATGTATTAGCGCACGAGTTAGACCTTATCGTACAAGATGAGCTTTGCGAGAAACAAGTATTCACTGCTATCTCTGAAGTGCACAAGAAAGTTCGCGGTGCTTATGCTGTGGCAGCCTTGATCATTGGCCAAGGTTTAGTGGCATTTCGTGACCCGAACGGTATTCGCCCTTTGGTATTAGGCAAGAAAGTGAGCGACGACGATGCCTCTAAAATGGAGTACATGGTTGCTTCTGAGAGTGTTGCTTTAGATGCTGTTGGTTTTGAGTTTGTACGCAGCGTTGCGCCAGGCGAAGCTGTTTATATTACTGAAGATGGCCAGCTATTCACTCAACAATGTGCTGAAAATCCTGCTCATAACCCATGTATTTTTGAATATGTGTATTTTGCTCGTCCAGATTCTATTATCGATAAAATCTCGGTATATGGTGCGCGAGTTAATATGGGTACCAAGCTTGGTGAGAAAATTTCGCGCGAATGGGACGACCTAGATATCGATGTAGTGATTCCAATTCCAGAAACTTCATGTGACACAGCGTTGCAAATTGCTATGCACTTAGATTTACCCTATCGCCAAGGTTTTGTTAAAAACCGTTATATTGGCCGTACGTTCATTATGCCAGGGCAGACCCAGCGCCGTAAGTCAGTGCGCCGCAAGCTTAATGCTATTGACGTAGAGTTCAGAGGCAAAAATGTATTGCTGGTTGATGACTCCATCGTACGTGGTACTACATCTGAGCAGATTATTGAAATGGCCCGTGATTCTGGCGCAAACAAAGTCTATTTTGCTTCTGCTTCACCAGAGATTCGTTTTCCTAATGTTTATGGTATTGATATGCCATCAGCAAACGAGTTAGTGGCTCATGGTCGTGAAGTAGATGAGATTTGTCAGCTAATTGGCGCTGATGGTTTGATCTTCCAAGATTTGGATGATTTGATTGAAGCTTGCCGTCAAAGTAACCCTGAAATCCAAACCTTCGAAACCTCGGTATTCAATGGCAAATACGTAACAAACGACATTGACCAAGATTACTTGGATTACTTGGACCAGCTGCGCAACAATGATGCGCAAGCGATACAGGCTCAAGAAGAAGTGGCGAGTTTAGAGTTGCATAACGAAGACAGTTAACTCGAACTAGTTGCTGTTTGGATGATAAAAAAGCACCCCTTGGGGTGCTTTTTTGATAATTAGAATCTACTGACGTTTAGCGAGAAAATTCTTTCTTACTAAATTCGACTCGCTCGTCTGCGGTGCGGTTTATACCTTCGCTGATTTGCTGTTCTACCAACTTTAGGCGTGGCAATATACCTTCACCATTCGCAATTTGAATGGCTAATCCCGGTCGAGCATTTAGCTCTAGCAGCATAGGGCCGTTAGATTTATCTAACACCATGTCTGTGCCCAAGTAGCCCATTCCAGACATCTCGTAGCAACTCGACGCCAACTCTAACAAACGCTGCCAATGAGGCACAATTAACTCTTTAAGCGGGCGATCTGTATCAGGGTGTTTTTCTATCGGTCGGTCAAATTGTACAGCATGTAAAGCTTGCCCGGTTCCAATGTCTATGCCAACTCCCACAGCGCCTTGGTGGAGGTTAGCTTTACCGTCTGAAGCGGCAGTAGACAGGCGCATCATTGCCATTACTGGATAGCCTTGGAATACGATTACTCGTACATCAGGTACGCCTTCAAAGCTAAAACCTTCAAAGCAGGCATCAAATTCTATTAAGGCTTCAATAACCGCTACATCAGGGCTACCACCTAAAGAAAACAAACCTGCCAATATATTAGAGCAATGGCGTTTTACGTCTTCTTCATGAGTGGGGGCGCCGCTAGGTTTAAAAAACACCCCAGACTCTTGTTTAGTAATAACTAAAATGCCTTTACCACCAGAGCCTTTAGCCGGTTTAATAACAAAACCGGAGTGCTTTTGTAGCAACGGAATAATTGATTGAATATCGTGCTGAGTGCGTACCACACCAATTAAGGCTGGAATGGTGACATTATCGCGCTGGGCAATAATTTTGGTTTTAAGTTTGTTATCCACCAAAGGGTAGAGTTTACGCGGGTTGTACCGGCTAATGTAGCCGGTATTGCGCTGGTTCATCCCCATGATGCCCTTGCGGGCCAGCTTAAAAGGACTGGTGAATTGATTAAACATCAGTCCTCCTTATTCGCTAATGGTTGAAAGCGACGAAGTTCTAGTAAGCGGTAACCCGTGTAGTTACCCAAAATCAAAATAATGCCCAACACAATGAACTGAACGCCCATAAAGTTGAAGGTTAAATGACGAACGTATTCGTTGTTCATCGCTAAGAAGGCCAATACAGCAACCAGTAAGCTACCGCCACCTTGTAATACCACTTCTTTAGGGCCTTCTTCTTCCCATAACACTGACATACGTTCAATGGTCCAAGAAAGAATAATCATCGGGAAGAAGGTGATTTTTAAACCCTCGGTGAGTCCCACTTTAAAGCTCATGACACTAAAGATTGAGATGATGCCAATCACGGTGATAATTACTGCCGATATTCGCGAGACTAGCAGCAAATTGAGGTGGGAAAGGTAGCCTCGAATCACTAAACCAGTGCCCACTACAATAATGAAACCAATTAAGCCGGTCATTAATGAGGTTTGCATAAACGCCATAGCAATAAGCACTGGCATAAAGGTACCAGAGGTTTTTAATCCCACCAATACGCGAAGCAACACCACAATCAGCACCCCGATAGGGATCAGTAAAATGCCTTTAAACAAGGCTTGCTCTTCAAGCGGTAGGCTATCAATGGAAAAATTCAGAAAGTCAGCTTCGCTAATTTTGGGGGCGACTGCCGATTGGGCACTCTGCTCAACCAGTAGCATAGAGAAGCTCACTTTAGAGTCTTTACCACCAACAACTTCCAACATGCTGTTGCCATTGTATTCCCAAAGAAGCGTATTCTCAGGTCGGCCTTGGATACCCGTTTTCAAGTCGAAAATTTGCCAATCGTTCTCGTCTTTAAATACTTGAATATATTCAGTAATGTTTTGGCGACGTCGACCATCTTCTAGCTGCAAACCTTTAACAATTCGAGCCGGTACATCTGCGTTGTTGAGTAGATCTACCACCAATCGGTTTTTAGGTTTGTAATCTAAAATTAACCCGGTGTTTTGGTTGGTTGTTGCAGTATCACCCGTTAAGGCTTTAATTAGTTCACGAGTGAAGCTATATGCATCGGCAGATAAGCCTTCGGCTTGTTTTGCTAAGTGATTCGCTGCAGTGAAATAAGGTTCTGGGTATTCAACAAATGGTGTATCGGGCATTTGAGGCTGGTAAATGTCGGCTGCTTTAGGATCTACCAAAAAATCTACTTTATAGTACATCTCCTGATGGCCTTCGGCTTCTCGCTTGGTCCATATTGCACGAGGGTTATCTTGATCGTTAACGAAAGATAAGCCATAGGCTAGCGAGGCGGTCGACTCATGAATACGGGTGTAACCCTGTTGAGTCATTGGCAAAGCAAGTACGGTTTCTACACTTTCGCCGTTAGCATCAAATTCAACTTTGGCTTCAATGGACCATATCTGGCGCTTTTCGCCAGGGAACCAAGGCACCTCAAATTGAACGTGGCGATACATTGTCATGCTTATTCCTATCAGCATGCAAAGTGTTACGATGAAATAAAATATACTGCGAGAACTCATGGGCATTAATCCTTAAATGTCGGCTTCGCTTGTGTGAACTTTTGGCTTATATCAACCACGCTAATGTCTTTCAGGAAGCTACGTCCTAGTAACACCGGATAGCTTAGGTGGTTGCGGTCGGTAAGGGTAAATTGGGCTTTTTCTGAAATAGGCCCAAGTTTAACTAACATAGATACCACAGGGCGTTTATCTACAGTGTTGGTAGAGGCTTGAGTTACTTCAGCGGTTCTAATCACTGGGCGCTCTACAATAATGTCGGTATCAATGGTTTTGTGGCGTAAATTAAAGCGTACCCAGTTTTTACCGTCACGCTCAAATTTTACTATGTCAGTGGCATTTAATGATGAGGTTGCTGCACCAGTATCTATACGAGCTTGAAAAGCGTGCTTTTGACCTTGCAGGCTTACCCATTCAGATTCACCAAGTACAGTTTTATTGCCTAACTTGTATGATGCCTGCTTGCTACAACTAGGCGCGGTAGCTTTATTCGAAGAAACCGGGGCTGGTACAATGGCCACTACTTTTTCTTCTAATTGGTCAAAGCGTTGTTGTTGAGCCGCTAATTGTTCTGAGATTGACTCACATTGGCTCAATACAGATGTTTGCTGAGCAGAGAGTGCAGACAGTTGTTCTAGGGTTTCGGTGTTGGGCTGAGAGGCTTGTTGGTTTGCACAAGCACTTAGTGCTAGAGACAATGAAATTATTGAAAGCTTTTTCATAGTTCAAATCCATTAGGCAAAAGTAATAACTGCGGTTTTAGTAATTGTTTTAGCATAGCGTATGAAAACTGTTTAGTCTGGATTAATTGCAATTAAAACAGCACGTTTGGGAGCAGGTAGACCTTCTACAGTTTGGCTTTTGTCGTTTGGGTCTAAGTAGTCGTTTAAGGACTCATGGGTCATCCACGATGTACTGCGTTGTTCTTCGGTAGAGGTTAAATCAACGTCGACAACGCGTACGTCGATAAAGCCTACTTTTTCGAGCCAAAGTTTTAAGGCTGCAGTGCTAGGCAAAAACCAAACGTTTGGCATTTTTCCATAGCGCCCAGCTGGAACCAGTACTTGGTTTTCGTCGCCATCTACCACCAGTGTTTCTAGTACCAGTTCACCGCCTTTATGCAGTTGCTCTTTTAGTTGAATGAGGTGATCCATAGGTGAGCGGCGATGATAAAGTACTCCCATAGAAAACACCGTATCAAAGGCGCGTAATTTAGGCAGTTCTTGAATTCCTAAGGGCAATAAGTGCACGCGTTGATCGTTATTGGCAAAATTACGAATGGCTTCAAATTGCATTAAGAACAAGGTTGATGGATCGATACCGACAACAAACTCTGCATCATCACCAAGCATGCGCCACATGTGGTAACCGCTGCCGCAGCCCACATCTAACACATAACGGTGTTTTAAAGGGGAGATGTGTTTACGTAAACGTTCCCATTTCCAATCCGAACGCCATTCGGTATCTATCTGAATGCCGTAAATATCGAAGGGGCCTTTGCGCCAAGGGTGAAGGTGACGTAGCAAACTTTCTACTTTTTTACGTTCACCTGCGGGCATGTCTTCAGCTTTACCAATGCTCACTTTATCTTTGAGCTCGATATGTTTAGTGGTTTGCAGAGGGAGTTTATTGAGCACTCGCTGCCAGCGAGGAAAGTCGCCATGAGCATGCTCTTTTTGCCAATCGCCAAGCTGAGCGGGGAGTGTATACAGCCAGTGTTTTAAGCGGTTTTTGGCAATTAATTGGTAAAAATCAGAGAAGTCTATCATTGGTTACAAGAGCTTGATATTGCTTGAGTATATATAAGCTTGATTGTAGCAAGTTTTAGCTGGTTTTGGCGAGTAAGCGCTAAACAGAATCGCTATCTCAGTTGTTTATTGTTTTTCTGGCTCACTGGTTAAGGTCAACTTTCAACCAAGCAAGCTGATGCTGGCCATTTTCATTTAGAAAGCCGCTATCACAGACATTAAGATCTTTGCTTGCAAGTAATAGTGTTTGTTGCTGATGTAGGCGAAACCCCATGTTGTTTAGTTGCGAAATATGCTGATTGTTGACAGGTTTACTGCTGTTCAAAAACAACAGTAAAGGGCTGCGGTTAACTACAAAATCATCGTTTAAAACTTTAAGCAAATCTTGTGGTTCGTATACGCTAACGCTGGCTATAGCAAAGGTTTGTTGTTGGTAGCGTGCTAAAGCAAAAAATGGTGGCGGTTCTAGGTCACTCTGGTTTGAACTGTAAGCACTAAGCCATTCAAAACTTTTCTCATGCCAAGCGTAGCTATAACGCTTTGTTTTTGACCTGCTTGAGCTAAACGTGATGCTTTTGTTAGGAAACGCAGAATGACTATAGTTTTGCTTTGAAGCGTCGATAAATAAAGAGGGAAGGTTAGCCACTAAAATACTGTCTTGGACTATTTGCGAAAATTCAGCCCCCCAGCCACTTTGCTGGGCAATGCTAGCTGAGTTACTAACGCTGATAGTGGCCACAGATTGTGGGCAATCGTTGAGTAACAGTGAGTTAAAATCTAATTGTTCTACCTGAACCGCGGCTTTTACGGCAAAGCTTAAGCTCAAATAAACCAAAAATGTGCTGATAATTTTTAGATAAATCATAATTAGTAACATAGGGTTAGTAGATACAAACAAGATGCTAGCACATATTTAAACTAACAATCTTCAATGGCAAGTAATTAAAAGCGGGAAGCTAAAAGAGGGGTTTTTATGGGAAACATGTCGATTAAACAGCGTTTAATCTTAACTATTTTGATTTTACTTGCAGTATTGAGTGGCGTACAGGCTTGGTTTCAAGCTCGCACTTTGTCTCAAGAAACCCGCATTGATATTGCTGGGGATGCCAAGCAACTCGCACAAGCGGCAACTGACCAAGTAAGTTTGTGGTTTGATTCAAAGTTGGCGATTGCCAAAGGCATGGCGTCAGATCCCAAAGCCGCAGGGTTTGTGGCAGATTTAGTACAAGCTAAGCAAAGTGGGGATTTCATCTATTTTTACTTCGGTAGTAGCGAAGGGAAAATGACCATGCATGATCCTAATGAAACGCTGCCCGATGGTTACGACCCACGCACTCGCCCATGGTACAAAGGCGCGCAAACTAATGGTTCATTTGTGTCCGACCCATACGTAGATGCTACTTCTGGCCAAATGGTTATTTCGGTTGCGCAAAGGGTTAGTGGCGGAGTTTACGCAGGAGATTTAGGTCTCGATGTAGTGACCGAGCGGGTACTTAACCTTGCCAGCGAGCAGGTATACCCGGTTATCGTTGATAAAGAGGGCTTAGTGGTTATCCACAGTGATAAAGATTTGGTGTTAAAAAAAGCCAGTGAACTGTCGGAACAATTTACTGCGAGTTTCTTTTCTGCTCAAGCAAGCTCATCAGAAATGAGTGATTTGGTGGTTAGCGGTAAAGAAAGCTTTGTAAACGTTACTCCGATTGAAGGTACTGACTGGTATTTGTTGTTTGTCTATGACAAACAAATCGCGATGGCACCGGTAAGCGCCATGATGAAAAGCTCTATGATTTTTGCAGTGGTGCTATTTGTTATTATTGCGGTGGTGATGCTCAAAGTGATCAGTGCAATGCTAAAACCGATTGAGATTTTAGGTGGGGCGATTGAAAAACTATCATCGGGAGATGGAGATTTAACCAAGCGAATCAATTTAAACCGTAATGATGAAATAGGCTCTCTTGCCGCGGGTATCGACAAGTTTATCGATCAGCTACATGAGCTAATGAAAGAAATCGCTGAAGATGCCGACAGCTTGCAGCGTGCCGCTGCTTTAACCAATAGCTCTACTTCTGCTTCGAATGTTCAAATTGAACGTCAGCAGGGCGAAGTTACTCAGGTAGCGACCGCAGTGAATGAAATGGCTGCAACCGCAAATGAAGTGGCTAATAACGCCGAGCAAACCGCTGAGGCTGCGCGTGAATCAGCTGATTCTTGTGAACAAGGTAAGGTGCTAATAGGCCGCAACCAGCAACAGGTAAATAGCTTGGCTGGGCAATTAGATGGCGCCGCTGAAACGGTACAAGAACTAGAGCGTAATACCCAAGAAATTAGCGACATTCTTTCAACCATTCAAGGCATTGCTGAGCAAACAAATTTATTGGCCTTGAATGCAGCCATTGAAGCGGCTCGCGCTGGTGAACAAGGCCGAGGCTTTGCGGTGGTGGCCGATGAAGTACGTAACTTGTCGCAACGCACCCAAAGCTCAACCGAAGAAATCAAAGCGATGTTAGAACGGCTGCAGGGGAATACCCAAAGTACCGTTAAAACCATGGATGAAAGCCAACAGTTAGTGCAAATTAGCGTTGAAGAAGCCACGAAAGCGGCTGAGATGTTAGAGAATATCACTAACTCGATTACTCATATCAGTGATATGGCGACGCAAATTTCTAGCGCTGCTGAAGAACAACGCGCGGTAACGGAAGAAGTGGGGAGGAATACTCAAGGTATTCAAGATGCTTCGTTAGAGCTGGCGGAGCAGGCTGCGGGTAGTTCGCAGCGAGCCACAGAATTAGATGCTATTGCCGACAAACTGCATAAAGAGGTTGGCGCATTTAAGTTGTAATGGAATAACGTTTAATTAAAGAGCCTGCTTAGTGCAGGCTTTTTTATTTATGCCAGTAACAATATTCCCGCTCCCCCTAAGCTTAGTAACATGATGTAAAGAGGTAACTTCACGACTCGCAGTAAAAAGAACCCTAATAACGCTAGTACAAACTCTAGGTTCGAATGAATCGCGCTAGTGAATATTGGATTGTAAAGTGCCGCTATCAGTAAACCAACCACCGCTGCGTTAACCATTTGCATTGCTGCGGAAAACTTCGCTTTTTGAGCCAGCGCTTGCCAAGCATCAACAAAAGCCAGTACCAATAAAAAACCCGGTAGGAAAATGGCAATAGTTGCTAAGCTAGCGTAAACAAGAGGATTTTGTTGGCCTACCACTGCGCCTAAATAACTAGCAATAGTAAACATTGGGCCAGGTACTGCTTGTGCAGCAGCATAGGCGGTTAAAAACTGTTCTTGGTTTACATCCCCTGAAAGTGTTTGTTGCAGCAAAGGCAGCACGACATGACCGCCACCAAATACCCAGCTACCCGCTTGATAAAACTGGCTAAAACTGTGAATGAGAGGATTTAAGTTTAGAAAAGGCAAAAACAGTAGCGCAATAAATACAGCTAAATATCCAAACTTAATGCTACCGGTTTGGTTTGTGCTGGTATTGGTATTTGTAGGGGGATTCGGTACCAATAGCTTTTCATTTAGCGCTAAACCTATCAGTGCGGTAAGAGCCAAACAAACGAGTTGGGTACTAAGTTGTGGGAACAGCAACAAGCTGGCAGCAGTAATAAAACATGCTCCGCTTAAATACCGATTACTGCAAAACTGCCTATACATTTGTCTTACAGCATCAACCACTACTACCAATGCAGCAACTTTTAGGCCCGCGATTAATCCCATAACAAAGGGGTTGTTGTTACTGTAGTTGGCAGCCAACGCTAGTACCAGCATCAAGGCTGCCGAGGGCAAGGTAAAGCCAATAAATGCGGCTATTGCACCTAGTTTTCCTGCCCGGTGCAAGCCAATAGCAAAACCCACTTGAGAAGAGCCAGGGCCCGGCAAAAATTGGCTAAGCGCGACTAAATTTGCATATTCATGCTGGGATAACCATTGCTTGTTATCAACAAACTCTTGTTTGAAAAAACCTATATGGGCGGCTGGGCCACCGAAGCTTACTAATCCTAGGCGGAAAAAGGCGCTGAATACTTCAAATATTGCTGTCATAGTCTTTTGTAGGTAAAAGCAAAAAGGGCATTTTATGACGGTTTTGTTACAGTTGTATTGCGAACCAATCCCATTATTTTTTCTGTGTACAATAATGACGATGAATTGAATCCAGGGAGGGACAATGCCTAAACGGTATAAAGCTAATTGCCTAGTGGCAAACTTAAGTGCGTTGTTAACAGCCATGGTTTTGCAAGCATGCAGCATTTCACCTCAAAAGGTCGAGCCCTCCTGTGAGGTTATTTTAAGCAGTGTAGACACGCTGCTGCATGAGCATGTTGGAAGCTTAAAAGGGGAGAGGGTGCATAACCAAGCTTCTTTACGACATAATCGCTTCATACATTTTTTTATCGGCAATCAAGATCTTGCTGAGCCATCAGCGCCTACTCAATCTCAGCTCATTGATTATATGGGCGAACTAGCGGAGCAAGGTCTAAAAGCTGAATGGAAAACGCTTGATGTAGACATAGCCAATAAATGGAAAGCGGAATATCAAATAACTCAGCCAGAACAGACAATCGAACAGTGCATAAATGAATTGAATCAGCAGTTGCAAGGTCATTCACGGCAAACTGCTGAGTTGCTAGCCACTATTCCAATAGATAATGACTACTCTGCCACTGCTAAGGTGTTTGGATTATATCCACTAAGTTCGAAGGTATTTGCGAGCGCCATTGAGAAAGAACAACAACATTTAGCTGAGGGTTGGTTAGCTGCTAGTCGCTCATCGTTATCTGGATTTACCGCTAAACAAGCGGCCTTATATCTACCGGAGCCATCGTTAGCTAAAGTGAATGCCACAGATTTACAGCTTGATGCTTTTGGGCAACTCGCGAGTAAACAGCAACAAGTAACCTTACTTAAATGGTATGCACCGCAGTGGTTGGTTGAGAACAACACTGCAGACAATGTACCTGGCGTGCCGGTTTGGCAAAAGCAACAATTGGCTTTTGAACACAGTAAACCACTTAGTTTTTCGCATATTACATATGCTAGGCACAACAACCAAACTACTATCCAACTCAATTATATTTTATGGTTTAAGCAACGCCCAAAACTTAGCTCAGTAGATTGGGTAGCAGGAGAGCACGATGCTCTCATTTTTCGAATTCACCTGACTAATAAGCTAGAAGTCATTGCTTACGACAGCATCCACCTATGTGGTTGTTGGTATACTTTAATGTTGCCTCAACAGCGCAGTTATCATGCTATTCAGGACAGTAAAGTCGAAAGCGTACTGATGCATCGCGTTAATGCTGCGGATAAAGTGCGAATAAGTATTAGTGCCGATGCCCACCAAATAATTGATTTGCAGCCCACCGGCGACATTGCTGAAGTGGTGGCTAAAACCACTTATACTTTACAGCCTTGGCAGTCGCTACTTGCCTTAGAAAAAGGCCAAGGATATAAATCTATCTACGACTCTAATGGTTATGTGTGGGGCTCTGAACGTTTTGAACGCTGGTTCTTTTGGCCTATGGGGGTGAAACAGCCAGGAAGCTTGCGTCGTTTTGGTGACCACGCGATTAGTTTTGTTGGCGAGCGATATTTCGATCAAGTCCATTTGTTAGAAGATTTGGGTGTGCAATAATGCTGTTATCTTTAGTTACGTACCGACATTAAATCTATTGGGAATCAATGCTATGAGTTACGACAACAACAATATTTTTGCTAAAATTATCCGCGGCGAAATGGGCTGCCTTAAAGTATATGAAGATGACCATACCTTAGCCTTTATGGATATCATGCCACAGGCCGATGGTCACACTTTAGTATTACCAAAAGAATCTGCAGAAACGCTGTTTGAATTGTCGGAAGAAGGCGCAGCAGCTGTTATTAAAACCGTTAAAAAAGTTGCGGCGGCGGTAAAACAGGCGATGAACGCTGAGGGGATTAGCCTAGTGCAATTTAATGGGGCTGCAGCAGGTCAAACGGTGCCTCATTTACACTTTCATATTATTCCTGGCTCTTTAGCCGAAGCGCGTAGTCACGCTCGCGATATGGTTGATAGTGAAACTCTACAACCTTTTGCAGACAAAATTAAAGCGTTGTTAGCTAAGTAGGTATTGTTTCGTAAAAAAGGCGAGCACTATATAGCGCTCGTCTTTTTGATTCTGTGTATCTAGAGACTACTTTATAGCGACCAATGAGCCGAAGTTAAAACACTGAAACCACAGTTCGCTAGCACTAAAGCCGGCTTCTTTAAATCGTTGCTTGTGTTGCTCAATAGTATCGGGCACTAGTACGTTATCTAAAGAGCTCCGCTTTTGGCTAATTTCCAACTCGCTGTATCCGTTAGCACGTTTAAAATCTAAGTGTAATTCGCTAATTAGACTCTGAGTAGTTGGTTCAGCGAAATGAAATTTTTCACTCACTATCAATAAACCGCCTTTAACCATTCCGTTGTAGATCTTTTTAATCAAGGTTAAACGCTGTTCTCGCGCAATAAACTGCAGGGTGAAATTGAGCACGACCACTGAAGCATTGCTGATATCTACGTCGCAAATATCATCACAGATAAGCGTTACTGGCACTGAGCCACGAAAAGCATCTAGGTGTTTTTGACAACGTTCTAACATGGCGGGGGAGTTATCTACTGCAACAATTTCTACATTGTTGTGCTTAACTCCGCGGCGCATAGCTAAAGTCGCTGCGCCCAAAGAGCAACCTAAGTCGTATAACTTAGTGTCGGCTTGATGAAATTGTTCAGTTAAGTGGCCAATGGTGGAAACAATGTTGCTGTAACCTGGCACTGAGCGTTGAATCATATCGGGAAATACTTCGGCCACTTGGTCATCGAAGCGAAACTCACCCAGTTGGGTAATAGGTTGGGAAAATAGTTTATCTTTGCCTTGCATGGCTAGTTCTCGTGCGGAAAATTCTATGATAATGAGCCAGTAATTGCTCGGTGGGTTATTGTAACCAGCTAAAGCGAGCTTGTCTTTGGCTATTTTAGACGCTTCTATAGATTTATTGCTCTATCGCTATTCTTATTTGTAGCTGCTTTCCTTTATACTATCGCCCTTTCACTAAATAATACTGCATAGCTGATTATTATTTAGGCTGAACATTCATTGAATTTTAAAACGTAAAACGGGAAAGGCCAAATGCGCACTGTTTACTGTGGACAAGTAACCAAAGAGTTAGTTGATCAAGAAATAAATTTAGTTGGTTGGGTAAATCGCCGCCGTGATTTAGGTGGCGTTATCTTCATTGATTTACGTGACCGCGAAGGCATTGTGCAAGTGGTTTTTGACCCAGATCGTAAAGATGTATTCGCTACCGCCAACAGCTTGCGTAATGAATTTTGTGTCCGCCTTAAAGGCCGCGTTCGTGCGCGTCCAGACAGTCAGGTTAATGCTGACATGACCACGGGTGAAGTTGAGCTACTTGGCTTAGAGCTAGAAATCTTAAATCGCTCTGCGCCACTGCCGTTGGATAACAATCAAGATAACTCTGAAGAGCAGCGTTTAAAATACCGCTATTTAGATTTACGTCGCCCAGAAATGAGCCAGCGTATGGTGTTTCGCGCCAAGGTAACGGGTTTCGTTCGCCGTTTTATGGAAGACAATGGCTTCTTAGACATTGAAACGCCAATTCTTACCAAAGCTACGCCAGAAGGTGCGCGCGATTATTTAGTGCCTAGCCGTACTCATAAAGGTCAGTTTTTTGCTTTGCCGCAATCACCACAGATTTTTAAACAATTACTTATGATGTCTGGCATGGATCGTTACTACCAAATCGTTAAGTGCTTCCGTGATGAAGACTTACGTGCCGATCGCCAACCAGAGTTTACTCAAATTGATATTGAAACATCATTCATGAGTTCTGACCAAGTAATGGCCGTGACTGAACAAATGGTTCGTGAATTGTTTGTCTCAATGTTAGACGTTGATTTGGGTGAATTCCCACAAATGACTTACGCTGAAGCGATGCGTTTGTATGGCTCTGATAAGCCAGATTTACGTAACCCAATGCAATTAGTTGATGTTGCTGACTTGCTTAAAGACGTAGAGTTTAAAGTATTTTCTGGCCCAGCTAACGATGAGAAAGGCCGCGTAGCAGTGTTACTTGTACCGGGTGGTGCAAAGCTTTCTCGCAAGCAAATTGATGACTACGGTAAGTATGTAGGTATTTATGGCGCTAAGGGCTTAGCATGGATGAAAGTGAATGAAGTCGCTGCAGGCGTTGAAGGTCTTCAATCACCAATTCTTAAGTTCCTAAATAAAGACGTTGCACAAGGCATTGTTGAGCGCACAGCTGCACAAGACGGCGACTTAATTCTTTTCGGCGCAGATAAAGCGAATATTGTTTGCGAAGCGATGGGTGCTTTACGTTTGAAAGTAGGCGAAGATCTTGGCCTAGTATCAGATGAGTGGCGACCGCTTTGGGTTGTTGATTTCCCAATGTTTGAAGAAGTAGATGGTCATTTCCATGCCATTCACCATCCATTCACTGCGCCAGTTGAAGGCGTGAGTGCTGGGGACTTAACCGCTTCACCAGAAGGTGTGTTATCAAACGCTTACGACATGGTGCTAAACGGCTGTGAATTAGGTGGTGGTAGCGTACGCATCCATAAACAAGATATGCAAGCTGCTGCGTTTAAAGTACTCGGCATTAGCGATGAAGAAGCTCAAGAGAAATTCGGCTTCTTATTGGAAGCGCTTCAGTATGGTGCTCCACCACACGCGGGTTTAGCGTTTGGTCTAGATCGCTTAGTAATGTTGATGACTGGTGCAAGCTCTATTCGTGACGTAATGGCGTTCCCGAAAACAGCCACTGCTGCATGTCCGTTAACCAGTGCGCCAAGTGCAGCTAACCCAGTGTCTTTAACTGAATTAGCCTTAAGCGTTAACTTACCAAAGTAAGCGTGCTTTGAATGGCAAAAAGGCGAGCATTAGCTCGCCTTTTTTAATGCTGTAGATAGACTTATTCAACTAGTGATTGCCATTAGAGTGAACATCTGTTTGAGGAATATGAAACAGCGGGTGCAAGTGAATAATGTTGCCACTTTGATCCAATAGCGCGCCTTTATCATTGCAACGCAAATAGAACTCTAATGCCGCTTCCTTAGTGACCGGACGACCAAAGAAGTACCCCTGTACTTTATCAAAGCCATTTTGTTTCAACCAATTAGCGTGTTCAAGAGTTTCTACGCCTTCTACTAAAATCTCGTAATCTAAGGTGTACATTAGCTTGCGCATGCTCAGTACAATGTTTTGAGTTGCTACCGAGGTAATGGCATTGTGGCCAAATTCTCGATCAAATTTAATCTTATCGCAGGCAAGGTTGCTAAGGTAGCTCAGTGAAGTAAAGCCTTTACCAAAGTCATCAAAGGCAACTCTGATGCCTGCTCCTCGGATTTCGTTTAACTGGTTTTTAACTTGCTGATAGTTTTGTACGGCGACACTTTCGGTGATTTCCAGCTCTAACAGATTGCTACCGATACTAATGGTTTTATATTTGCTGATCAGTTTTTGAGCGAAGTTTTTGTCTTCAAACTGACGGCCACTAATATTAAATGCGATGGTTAAGCCACTGTAACCTTTAGTATTTAACTCTTCTAATAACGCTAATGATTTATCTATCACCCAATAACCTAGAGGAAGGATATGGCGGCCTGATTCAACGGTATCGAGAAACTGACCAGGGTTCATTAAACCTTGAGTAGGGTGATTCCAACGTAGTAGTAATTCAAAGCCAGTGACTGCTTGTTGTTTCATAGACACTTGCGGTTGTAAGTATAGTTCTAGTTCGTTGTTACTCATGGCATTTTGGAACTGGTTTTCAATGGTGAACACCATGTCATTCTGACGGGCTAACTCGATATCGAAGTGAGTACAGCAATTACGCCCCTTACGTTTAGACGAGTACATTGCTAGATCAGCATATTTAACTAACAACTGCGGCTCGTACTCGGCTTGTTTTGCGGTAGCGATACCAATACTGAGTGTCACCTTCATTGAAACTCCAGAGATGGTAATGTCTCGAGAAATTTCTTGCGCGAGGCTATAGGCAAAACCGAGGACGCTGTCTTTGTCTTTTTTGTTAATCAGTAGCGTGAACTCATCGCCACCTAAACGGAAGGTGCTAGAGGCAAACTCGCTTAAGCGCATAATGCGTTTAGCGACTTGTACCAGCAGTAAATCGCCAAAGTCATGACCTAAGGTATCGTTAATGGTCTTAAAATTATCTAAATCAATGTAGATAAGGCTTAACTCGTCGCCTTGGCGTTCTGCTTCTTTTAGCGCTTTACTGAGTTGTTCGAGAAAAGCGGTTCGATTTGGCAGTTCCGTAAGTGGATCTTCCATCGCCATTTTCTCCAATACTTTGGTATTGGCGGCAATGCTCGATCGCATTTCAGAGAAACTATCGGCTAGCTCGATAGAAATATGATCAAGTGAATCAAATTCGTCATTAAATAGATGCAGGTTGTTTTGCGGTTTGTAGCTCTCATCTTCTAATATCGTTGGCAAGCTGGCAGCGTGATAACGAAGTTTATTTAAGGGACGGCGCATTAGCATTAAGCCAATAGCAATGCTTAAAGCCATAGTGAGTAGCAATAAAATAGAAAGCTGATTTTCGAAGCGGGTTTGCAGCTGTATTTGGTCGCTCCAGTCTTTAAGAATAACCAGTTTTAAGGTGCTGCTAGCACTGTTCTTAATGGGATAAAGTTTACCGACAATGGTTTTGTGTTCAACCTGAAACTCCATATTGGCATGGTGGCGGTACTCAATAGCGCTATCAAACCATTGTTGGCTAAGGGCTTGAGTATTGGTAGCCAGTAAAATGCTTTTATATAAGGGGCGATCTAAATCGACGATGGCTAGTTCAATGTCATCTCTCTGGGTTACCTTGATTAAGGCATCTGCTAACTCAAGTTGAAACGCTAAAATGCCTTGTTCTGAACTACGGGTACGAATAGGCAAAGAGATCCACAAATAGCACATCTCGCTGCATTGTAATAATTGCATGGGTTTAGAACGCAGTGTTACCTGCTCTAATAGCTCTTTGGGGGGCGGAGAGTCAGAGGCGCTGCAGGTGTAATTGTCTACCTCAAAAACCGTACAGCCATTCACTATAGGTAATAACCATTGCAGCTCTGGGAGTTGGCGAGTGAGGTACTTCTCTAATTCACTCATATTCTCCGCTTTACTAAACAGAGTTTGGGCTTCGAACAAGTAGGTAATGCTGTCACTTAATCGTTCTATTTGGTCATTAAATTCTAGCGCGTAGTTGTCTAGGTAGCTGAGTTTAAGTTGTGCTTGCTGATTCTGGTAATGCTCCATTGCAGTGAAACCGAAGATGGAAACAACAAAGCCCGCAGCTAGCACAAGTGCAACGGTCATTTTCAAACGGACGCTAATATAACGTTGTTTTAAATTGATTAAGGGGAACTTACTTAGCTTCATTGGCTATCCCAAGGTTAGTACTTACAGCAACGAAACATTAATAGATTCATTATTAGTTAAGCATAGAGCGATTTATTAAAAGCGGTAGCTAAGTTGTAAGGCGAACAAGCGCCAGTATCGCTCAGGGTTATTGTTTCGCTGTGGATTTAAGTCGTTTACAGGGGGGAGCATTGAGGTACCAACAAACCAGTGATGCTCAAATTTGAGTTGGAAATTTTGATGAAAATTCCAAGTCGCGCCAATGGCGAAATCTTCTAGGTCTCGTAAGTTCTTTTCTATATCGTCGTCGATAAAGTGGCTGTTATCGTAACGAGCTAGTAGGTTCCATTGTTGGTTGATAAGGTAAATCCCTTGAACATAGTAGGCATTCATATCGATGCTACCGTCAAACAATGGCTCGAGACCTTGAGCTGGTTGGTTTTTCCCTTCTGCATAGGTGCCACCGCGGCGCAGAGTAATTTCACTGGTTATTTCAAATTTCTGTTGAGAATACTGCAGAGAACCAATGTATTGGTCAGTATCAATAGTAAAATCTAAGGGGAGGTCTATCGGGCTTGGGTTTAGTGAATCCTCTAGGTGCATTTTTAAGCGGCGATATTCTAAACCTACATACCAGTTTGCTGTTGGGCGCATAGAGAAATGCAGCGATGTATTCCATTCGCTTTCAAATGTCCCTTCTTGGTCTTGACCAAAAAAACGGCGACTAAAGCTTTCATCAAAGCTTTCCTTACCTATCGACGCGGCAAATTTATATTCTTGACCGCCCAACGAAAAGTAGTCGATGTCCATACGTAATCCGTCGGCTCGCAAGCTTTGCTCTTTCAATATATGTGGGTATACCGACAAAGGTAATACAATGCTTGGTCGCGTAAAAGGCACGTCACGTGTTTCTCCATAGATGCCATTGCTAATTTTGAAGCGCCCGAGCTTAAACCCAATATCCCAATCTTCATGGCTAGGGATTTTGTAATTTAAGCTGAGGTAGTCAACTTCAATGCCTGACTCAAACCAATCTCCGGTTTCTTGAGCTATGACCAAGCCTGACACCGACCAGTTTCTATTGATTAGCCAATAGCCACGTAACCCTGCTTCTAATAATGGGCCGCTGTCGCCTGAGTTGTATCCGTAGTAATTATTGGCGTTTACCCCAATATAACTGGCAGAAACAAATCCGCCCCAAGATACTTTGCCTTGGCCGTATGCAGGAACTGCGATGGTGGATAAACTAGTCAACAATAATAGAATGAAGGTCTTCATTGTTCACCTCTTGGCTGACATATCCAATTGCGTTGGGGTTTTTAATAATGGTATCGAGCATTTCTTGTTCGGAATCTACGATGGTGGGCGCAATAGCGGTACCCGTGTATATTTGGCGTTCCCAAATTCGGCTGAGCTGGTAGGGGAAAAGTTTAAGCGCGTCTAAGCAAAACTGTTTATGCAATTCACTGTTATCTTTCATCACGACCAGTTCAATAACTTGTCCGTCGGGCCAATTTTTTTCCCTTAGTGAAAAGATCGAACGAATTTGCTTACTGCTCAATTCAGCTTGTTTTTCTGCATGACTTATCACCCACACCTGTGCGTGCATGGGTATGCTTAAAATGAGTAAGAAAAGAAGCACAGTGATTTTTTTGAGGCTTGAGTTAAGCCGCAACAAGCTAAGTAAACTGTGCCAATAAATTACAATCATAGCCTTCCGTGGTTAGCTTATAACTATTGATAAAATGTTAATTCTCTTAAATATAGGCCAATTTTTTCAATAAGTTAAGTGAAATCATCTTTTGTTTAATATTGCCTAAATATTCGGCGGGGAATTATCCTTAATCGTTGATATTTAATGTAATTATCAATAGTGGTGAGGTTTTGGTGTCTTCTGGGTCTTAGATATTTATGTAATATTATTGAATCCAGCTCTATGTTGTGACTAATTGCTGATGTTTTTGTTATTTTTTATGTGGGGAGATCGTAGAGTTATTTCTAAACAAAGATGTAACAAATTGATATAAGTGAACTTATGTTAAAAGATCGAGATCATTTATCAAACAGATAGTGCTAGGCTTGGTCGCTTCTTAACGTTTATCATCAATCAATAAGCATTTATTGGAGAACGCCATGGCAGGTCATAGTAAATGGGCCAATATTAAGCATCGTAAAGCGGCTCAAGATGCTAAAAGAGGCAAGATTTTTACTAAATTTATTCGAGAACTTACGGTCGCAGCCAGAGAAGGTGGCTCAGATCCAGATGCTAATCCTAGATTGAGAGCCGCTATTGATAAAGCCTTATCTAATAATATGACACGCGACACGGTAAATCGTGCGGTACAGCGTGGAGCTGGAGAGTTGGATGGGCAACAGCTAGAAACGGTGATTTACGAGGGATATGGACCCGGTGGCACAGCGGTTCTTGTTGAAACGATGACCGATAATCGAAATCGTACCGTATCTACTGTAAGGCATGCCTTTTCCAAAAGCGGTGGCAACTTAGGTACTGATGGCAGTGTTGCTTATCTATTCGAAAAGAAAGGTATTATTTCTTACGCCGCGGGTAGCGACGAAGAACAAGTAATGGATGCAGCCCTAGAGGCTGGTGCTGATGATGTTATCTCTCATGAAGATGGAAGTGTTGACGTTTATACTTTGCCTAACGATTTTGGTGTAGTGAAAGACGCCTTAGATAAGGCGGGTTTGGAGGCGGTTAATTCAGAAGTTACCATGATTGCCTCTACGCAAGCCGAGTTAGATCTAAGCACTGCTCCAAAGTTGTTACGACTTATTGATATGCTGGAAGACGATGATGACGTGCAAGAGGTGTATCACAATGGTGAAATATCAGATGACATTGCTGAGCAGCTGTAAATTTTCGTGAGTATTATTCTAGGCATTGATCCGGGCTCACGGATCACCGGTTACGGTTTAATAAAGCAAGCCAATGGACGAATCGAGTATTTAGGCAGTGGCTGTATTCGCACTAGCGAAAAAGAACTGCCGTTACGTTTGAAGCAAATTCACGCTGGTGTTAGCGAAATTATTGCCCAGTTTTCTCCCGATGAATTTGCGATTGAACAAGTGTTTATGGCTAAAAACGCTGATTCGGCACTCAAGTTAGGGCAAGCCCGAGGGGCTGCGATTGTATCTGCAGTAAGCCAAGATTTACCCGTTGCTGAATATTCAGCAAGGCAAATAAAGCAAGCGGTGGTTGGCACTGGCGCGGCCGATAAAAGCCAGGTCCAGCATATGGTGACTCAGTTGTTGAGCTTGTCAGCGAGCCCACAAGCCGATGCTGCCGATGCTTTAGCGGTGGCGCTTTGCCATTGCCATACTCGTCAAAGCCTTATTGGTATGGCGGGGAAAGTGAGAGGCACAGTAAGACGACGTTTACGCTAGTTATTGCCTAAATAAACAGCAGCTAAGTGATTTTTTTTTATTAATTGCTTAACACGAATTGAAACCAGAAAGTTTGACCCAATATATTGCTGATAGAGTTTATTAGCTAAGGTAAAGAGGACGACATGACCTTAGAGCGTTCAGAACGTTTTGAAATTCCCGTATTACCCTTGCGCGATGTTGTGGTTTATCCGCACATGGTCATTCCTTTGTTTGTTGGTCGTGAAAAATCGATTCGTTGCTTAGAAAGCGCGATGAGCCAAGACAAGCAAGTATTATTAGTCGCGCAAAAAGATGCCAGTAATGACAATCCACAAGTGGAAGATTTATACACTGTGGGTACTGTGGCTAATATTCTGCAACTATTGAAACTGCCAGACGGTACAGTGAAAGTGCTGGTCGAGGGCAGCCAGCGGGCTAACCTTGAAGAAATTATTCAAGAGGATGAGTATTACATTGCTGCTGCAGAGTATGTAGTGTCTGCTCAGCCAGATGAAAAAGAACAAGAAGTCATGGTTCGTTCAGCAATAAGCCAGTTCGAAGGCTATATCAAGCTGAATAAAAAGATCCCGCCGGAGGTGCTTACCTCGGTGTCTGGTATAGACGATGCCGCGCGCTTAGCTGATACCATGGCTGCACACATGCCGCTTAAGCTTGAAGATAAGCAGTCGGTGCTAGAGTTAGCCAGTATTCCTGAACGTTTGGAATACTTAATGGCGATGATGGAATCTGAAATCGATTTGCTGCATGTGGAGAAAAAAATCCGCGGTCGCGTTAAAAAGCAAATGGAGAAGAGCCAGCGCGAGTACTATCTCAACGAACAAATGAAGGCGATTCAGAAAGAGCTAGGTGAATCTGAAGATGGTCAAGACGAGTTTGAGCAATTGTCTCAACGTATCGACGAAGCCAAGATGCCAGAAGAAGCTAAGGAAAAGACCTTAGCTGAGTTAAATAAACTCAAAATGATGTCACCAATGTCTGCTGAAGCGACCGTTGTACGTGGTTACGTAGATTGGATGTTGAGTGTGCCGTGGGTTAAACGCTCAAAAGTGAAACGTGACCTCGCCAAAGCAGAGCAGGTGCTTAACCAAGATCACTACGGTTTAGAAAAAGTTAAAGAACGCATTTTAGAATACTTGGCAGTACAAAGCCGAGTAAACAAATTAAAAGGGCCAATACTATGTTTAGTTGGTCCTCCAGGTGTCGGTAAAACCTCGCTGGGTCAATCAATTGCTAAGTCTACTGGGCGCAAATACGTGCGTATGGCCTTAGGTGGCGTAAGAGATGAAGCCGAGATCCGCGGCCACCGTCGTACTTACATTGGTTCAATGCCGGGTAAGTTGATTCAAAAAATGTCTAAAGTCGCGGTTAAAAACCCTCTATTTTTGCTTGATGAAATCGACAAAATGGCTTCAGACATGCGTGGCGACCCTGCCTCTGCACTGCTAGAAGTATTAGACCCAGAGCAAAACAACAGCTTTAACGACCATTACTTAGAAGTTGATTACGACCTCTCTGATGTGATGTTTGTGGCTACCTCAAACTCAATGAATATCCCTGGTCCTCTATTAGACCGTATGGAAGTAATTCGTTTATCAGGTTACACCGAAGACGAAAAACTAAACATTGCTAAGCAACACTTAATTAGTAAGCAAATTAAACGCAATGGTTTAAAAGAGCATGAGATTGCTATTGAAGACAGTGCCATCATTGGCATTATTCGTTACTACACTCGCGAAGCGGGCGTGCGAAGCTTAGAGCGAGAGATCTCTAAGTTATGTCGTAAAGCAGTAAAAGAAATTTTGCTGAACAAAGACACGAAGAAAGTTGAGATTAGCCAAGACAACCTCAGCCATTATTTGGGTGTGCAACGTTGTGATTATGGTAAGGCGGATGAAAATAACCGCGTTGGTATGGTGACAGGTCTAGCATGGACCGAAGTTGGTGGTGATTTACTCACCATTGAAACAGCCTCGGTACCGGGTAAGGGCAAGCTTAGCTATACCGGTTCTTTAGGCGACGTTATGCAAGAGTCGATTCAAGCTGCGATGACCGTGGTAAGAGCACGCGCCGATAAGTGGCGTATCAATAACGATTTTTACGAGAAGCGTGATATTCATGTTCACGTACCTGAAGGCGCAACACCTAAAGATGGTCCAAGTGCAGGCATTGCCATGTGTACCGCTTTGGTGTCGAGCTTAACGGGTAACCCGGTTAAGGCTGAAGTAGCGATGACCGGTGAAATTACCTTGCGTGGTGAAGTTCTGCCCATTGGTGGCTTGAAAGAAAAGCTGTTGGCGGCGCATCGCGGTGGTATCAAAACGGTTCTTATTCCGCAAGAGAATGAGCGAGACTTAGAAGAGATACCAGAAAATGTTATTGGTGACCTAAAAATCATTCCAGTTCGCTGGATTGAACAGGTTCTAGAAGCGGCTTTAGAGCAAAATCCTGAAGGCTTTGAAGTAAAAGCTTGAGTCAATGCAAATAAACGATATTCAATCGTAAAATAGTACTTGCCAGCCTTGTTCAAGGGCTATAGCCTAAGGCTGGCAAGGAAGCCGTTGATAATTATATTGATGGTGAAAAATTAACTAAATGTAGACTGACGAACCTCATTCTGAACCGTAATAATAGGGAAGCTTTCCTGCGGTAAAAGGAAAAAGGAATAACAACAAGGGGAACCAATTGTGAATAAAGCTCAACTCGTAGACAAAATTGCTGAAGGTGCAGATATTTCTAAGGCCGCTGCCGGTCGTGCACTTGATTCTTTCATCGATGCCATTTCTGATACTTTGAAAGACGGTGATAATGTTGCCTTGGTAGGTTTCGGTACTTTCCAAGTGAAAGAACGTTCTGCCCGTACTGGTCGTAACCCTCAGACTGGTGCTGAAATTCAAATTGCCGCTGCTAACGTACCATCGTTCAAAGCCGGTAAAGCGTTAAAAGACGCAGTAAACTAAACAGTCAGACGCAATTGCGATCTGTCAAAGGCGCATCCTCTGATGCGCTTTTTCATTATTTAATGTGGTAAAGAGTAATTAAGCATGTTGGAAAAGCTCCGTGAAGGAAGCCAAGGTCCGGTAGCCAAAATCATCCTCGGTCTGGTCATTTTATCTTTTGCTCTAGCTGGTGTAGGTAGCTACATAGCTACACCTAGTGAGCAACTCGCTGCTGAAGTTAATGGCGAGTCCATTAGCCGTGCTGAATTTGATCAAGCCTATCAAAACGAACGCGGACGATTAGAAAGCCAGTTTGGCGCTGCATTTAGCCAACTAGCGGCTGATCCAAGCTATATGGCACAGTTCAGAAATAACGTTCTAGAGCGTATGATCGGAGAGCGCTTGCTTGACCAAGCTGCCGAAAAATACGGTTTACGCGTGAGCGATGAGCGAGTTAAATCGCAAATCTTAGGTATGCAAGAATTCCAAGTAGACGGTAAGTTTGACAACGAACGTTACCTTGCAGTGCTTTACCGCGCGAATCTTCAGCCGAGTCAATTCCGCGATATGATTCGCAACGACTTAACCCGTCGCCAGTTACAGCAAGCCTTGTTAGGTAGCGAGTTTGCGCTTCCAAACGAAGCTGAGTTGTTGGTTAAACTCAATCAGCAAACCCGAGACGTACGTTATGTAACGGTTCCGGTGGCTAATTTTGCCGCTCAAGAAGTGCCAACAGACGAAGAATTAAAAGCCTACTACGAAGAACGTAAAAACACCTTCAAAACTGAAGAGTCAGTAGACGTTGAATTCATTGTGGTAGACGCTGCCAAAATTGCAGACAGTATTGTTGTTGATGAGCAAGATATTCAGCAATTCTACGAAGCTAACAGCCGAAGCTATACTCAGCCGGAAAAACGTAAAGTTGCGCATATTCTGATTGGATTTAGTGACGATGAAGCTGCCGATAAAGCGAAAGCTGAAGCCTTATTAGCGAAAGTTCAGCAAGGTGAAGACTTCGCTACTTTAGCGGCTGAATCATCAGACGACACTTTTAGTGGTCAAGAAGGCGGTGAGCTAGATTGGTTTGAGAGTGGCGTAATGGCGCCTGAGTTTGATGCTGCTGCTTTTGCCTTGGCCGATAAGGGCGATGTAAGTGAGTTAGTTAAAACTGAGTTTGGCTTTCACTTAATTAAACTGATTGATGTGCAAACAGCGCAAGTGAAACCGCTCGAAGACGTGAAAGAGCAAATTAGTCAGCGTTTACAACAAGAACAAGCTCAAAATGCATTTTATGAGCAAGCTCAACGCTTAGCTGAAGTGTCTTTTGAAATTCCTGACTCTCTCGTTGATGTAGCCAGTGAAACAGGGCTAACTGTTGAAACCGTTAAAGGCTTAACTCGTTCAAGCGCTAACGCGATATTGAGCCAACCTCAAGTGCTTAGCCAACTGTTCAACTTAGACTTTATTGCTGAAGGCTTAAACAGTGAAGCCATTCAACTTGCGGATGATAGCTCGGTAGTGGTGCGCGTAATGGCTCATAAAGCTGCCGAAGTTAAACCATTCGAAACTGTTGAATCGCAAATTGCTAGTGATCTAACACTTTCTCGCTCTAATCAAGCTGCTCAAGATTATGCTGATAGCCTAATCGCCGCCCTAGAGTCTGGAGAAGGCTTAGACGGCTTGCTTTACGAGCAAAACCTAACTGTAGACTCTAAAGTGAAAGTTGCTCGAGATAGCCAAGACTTTGAACCACAAGTGGTTCGTCATTTATTCATGATGGCTAAGCCTACCGAGCAAAAAGTAGCGAGTCGTATCGCCACTATGAATGGCGATCAGTTGGTGATTCAAGTCACTGAGGTGAATGAATCTAGCTCAGTGGATAGCAGTGAAGCCGATCGTTGGTTAGAACAGCTTAGCAGCGTAAAAACTGAAGCTAGTTATCAAGTATTGATTGATGTCTTAAAAAGCAAAGCAGAAATCCAAAACTTGTTGTAAGCTTATCTCTTACGTAAGATACTGAAAAAAGGACGTTTTACGTCCTTTTGTAGTTTTGGGAGATTGTCTTGAAAAAGTCCTTGGTATTAATTATTGCCTTATTTGGAATCTGCTTAGGCGTGTTGTCTTTCGTTTACTTTACTTATCCTGAGCTCATAGGCGTGCAGCGAGAAGTTAAAGTAAATCCGATTGTTGGTGCTTGGGAGTCAGAACATGCTTTCTATGGCAAGAAAGAGCGATTAGTATTCACTGATGATGGTCAGCTTAAATCTGGCAGCAGAGTAGCCACCAAGTACAAGATAAATGGTAATAAAGTCATTGTTACCTCAACCGATAGAGTGGTTGAATATCGGGTCTCTAAAGATGGTCAGCGTTTAGATGCATATTTGCCAAGGGTTGGCAGAGTTCGTTATACCAAAGTAAATTCCAGCCAACAAAATTCAAATCAAAGCCAATAAAAAGGCCTCAAAAATAGAGGCCTTTTAATAATAGTTGTTCTGAGTTAATTAGATGGCTTTAACGTCGAATGGAACTAAAGTATCTACGTCTGCATCATAATCAACACCTTCCACCCCAAACCCAAACAGTTTTAAGAATTCAGCCTTGTAGTACTCATAGTCAGAATGCTGTTTAAGGTTTTCAGTGGTAATTTGTGGCCACAGATCAACACAGGCTTGTTGAATGTCGTCACGTAGCTCCCAGTCGTCCAAGCGTAAGCGATTGCTTTCATCTACCGCTGGCGTAGAACCATCATTACGGTACAAACGTTCATCGAATAAACGATAGATTTGTTCCATACAGCCTTCATGTAAACCATGTTCTTTCATGATTTTGAATACCATTGATATGTACAAAGGCATCACTGGAATAGCTGAACTCGCTTGAGTGACCACACTTTTAAGTACCGCTACATTCGCGCTACCTTGTTTAGTGCTTAGCTTTTCATTTAGAGCGCTGGCTGCTCGGTCCAAATCCATTTTGGCTTTGCCTAATGCGCCATCCCAATAAATAGGCCAGGTAAGTGCGGTGCCAATGTAGCTGTACGCAACAGTTTTACAGCCTTTAGCAAGTACACCTGCTTCGTCTAATGCCTTAATCCAAAGCTCCCAATCTTCGCCGCCCATTACCGTTACAGTATCAGCAATCTCTTGCTCGGTTGCGGGTTCAATGCTGGCTTCGATAATAGTATCTTTGTTGGTATCTACAGCGGTTGCTGTGTAGGTATTACCAATAGGCTTTAAGCTCGATCGGATTAACTCACCGCTATCAGGTAATTTGCGTACCGGAGAAGCGAGTGAGTAAACCACTAAGTCAATTTCGCCTAAGTCTTGTTTAATTAACTCAATAGCGGCTTCTTTTGCCTGATGAGAAAATGCATCACCATTAATGCTTTTGGCATAAAGGCCTGCTTCGTGCGCTTTTTGGTCAAACGCTGCCGCATTATACCAACCTGCAGTGCCGGTTTTACGCTCGGTTGCTGGTTTCTCGAAAAAGACACCAATGGTTGCAGCGTCACTGCCAAATGCAGCGGCAATGCGTGAAGACAAACCGTAACCGCTTGAAGATCCTACCACCAATACACGTTTAGGGCCGTCTGTAACTTTGCCTTTTTGCTTGGTGTAATTAATTTGCTCTTGCACGTTGGCTGCGCAGCCTACCGGATGAGTGGTTGTGCAAATAAAACCACGGATCTTTGGTTTGATGATCATGCTAATTCCTTAAACTTGGCCAAATAGTTAGCGCTAAGTATATTGTTGTTTCAACGCTAAAAAACGCAATGATTCTAGCATGTTTGCTATTAAAGTGGCATTTAGCCTAGCTGATCAGAGCAGTTTATTGAGCACTCTATTTAAAACCCGTTATTCTTAAGTGATAGCACAATCAGATTTGCTTCTAGCGCCGCCATTAATGGGTGTCGGTAGAATTTTACTGGCTAGCCTTGGCACTTTTCTGATATAAACTTAATATCAAATTAGCAAAACATTATCCCATAGAGATAGTGGCTATACTAAACGCGATGCTTATTAAGCAACTATAAAAACACTTAAGGGAATAAGGGTTAAGCTTTTGAAAAACAAAATACTTCCGACCAGTATTAAAGGAAAAGTAGTTGGGTTACCTACTAGCAAAACAACCCAACATGCCGCCCAGAAAAAAGCGGCTGAAATTGCCAAACACTACGAGACTTATTTTCAACCATTGGTTGCACTCAGTGATGAGGATGTGGCCAGTGTTTACCGTTTGCGCCACGATGTTTATTGTGAGGAGTTAGGTTTTGAACCAGTAAACCCCGAGCAGGTAGAACGTGACGAGTTTGATGATTATTCTGATTATTGCTTGGTTCGCCATTTATCGTCTGGAACTTATGCTAGTACCGTACGAGTGGTATCGCCAACGGGCGACCAATTGCTCCCATTGGAAAAGTATTGTGAGGGAGCGATTACTGACGACGATCTACACCCGCAAAATTTCGCTAGAGAAGACGTATGTGAAATATCACGTTTAGCATTACGCGCTACTTTTAGACGACGTAAAACTGATAAGTTTGTTGATTCAGCTACCGGTGGCATTAACGTAGCCGAGCTTTATGAAGAAGAGTTGCGTTGTTTCCCGTTTATTACTGCAAGCATGTATTTAGCCGCTACGGTGTTGGTTGAGAGGCATAATATTAAACATGCATATGTGATGATGGAGCCTAGGTTAGCGCGCAGTACTGCCTTATTAGGGATTAAATTTCAGCAAATTGGTCCTGTGGTTGAGTATCACGGTCAACGTGCGCCTTATTATATTACTGCAGAGAAAATCCGTAGCGATTTACCGATTACGCTTAAGCCTTTGATGGATATGATTGAAAGAGAAGTTAATTTATCACTTTCAATGAGCTCCGTTGTAGGGGCGCAAGAGTCAATTTTGTATCGTGGTAACTCATAAAATTATCGCGATGTTATTTACGGAAAGCATCTTGGTAGGCATTTAATAAACGTTGACTCAGCTCGTGTTCGGGCTGAGTAAAAAATAGCTCCGTTGGCCTGAATTCAACGGCTTTTCCTTGCTGCATTACCAATACTTTATCGGAAAAGTGACGTACCAACCCCAAATCGTTAGAGACGAAAACATAGCTGATCGCAAAGCGTTGTTGTAATTCAATTAGCAAGTTAATTATTTGCGCTCTTACCGATACATCGAGTGCCGCAATACTTTCGTCAATAACAATAATCTTCGGACTTAAAATCAGCGCTCGAGCTACCGCTATGCGCTGTTTTTGACCACTCGATAGCATGTTGGGATAAAATTCAGCATGTTCTTCAAGTAAACCTACCAGTTTCAAAGTAGCTACAACCTTTTGTTGTTGCTCCTCGGTGCTTAGGCCGGTATTTAACATTAGTGGTGCAGAGAGGATCCGGCCAATGTTAGAACGGGGGTTTAAAGAGCTGGTAGGGTCCTGGAAAATCATCCTTATTAAGCGGCAGCGGCGAGTATAATCTCCATACTTTAAGGCCTCGCCATTTACAAAAATATCACCGCTACTGGGTTTATTAATGCCGGCGAGTACTTTGGCCAGGCTAGATTTCCCAGAGCCTGATTCACCTATAATTGCCAAGCTTTCACCCATATTGAGGTCAAAGCTAATATCATCTATTGCAGCAAAACGTTGGCGACTTAACCAACCTTTATGCACATACACGTGCTGCGATAAGTTTTTAACGTGTAAAAGGTTAGCCATTCACAGTGACCTTTTTTTCAATATTGAGCGGGTAGTGGCAAGCATATTGATGGCCTTTTACTTTCTTTAATTTAGGTTGAGTTACGCATTTACGTTGGGCTTTAGGGCAGCGGGGGCCTAGCCGGCAACCAATAGGCAAATGCTGCAATGCTGGAATAGAGCCAGGCAACCCTGGGAGTAGAGCTTTTCTATCGAAAGGTTGGCTGAATTTAGGTGCGGAACTAAGCAAAGCATTGGTATATGGATGGTGACTATTGCCTACCACTTGTTCTGAGCGTCCAACCTCCACCATTTGGCCACAATAAATCACGCTAATTGTATCGGCTAAATCGGAGAGAGTATTCAAGTCATGGCTAATTAACAAAATAGCCGTATTGTTAAGCTTATTGAGTTTGTGCAGCAAGCGAAGAATTTGGCTGGCAGTAGTGACCTCCATCGCGGTAGTTGGTTCATCAGCGACTAACAGCTTGGGTTGCCCAGCAATGGCCATGGCAATCATTACTTTCTGGCATAAACCATCAGACAGTTCATAAGGATAACTGCGCATTACTTTATGGTGGTCTTTAACGCCTACCTTATGCAACAAGGCTTGCGCCTGTTTTTTCCGCCATTGAAAACGGCGCCAAAACCCCCCTTTGATATTGTGGCAAGGGATCGCTTCTTCAATTTGTTTACCCACTTCTTCTGAGGGATCTAAACAAGAACTCGGTTCCTGAAAGATCATCGCTATTTCGTGACCGAGTACCTTGCGCCGTTGCTTAGTGGTGAGCTGAAGAAGGTCTACATCACCTAGGCGCATTCTGTCAGCTTTTATAGTCCAGCTGGGTTTGGTGACTCCTAGTAAGGCTTTAGCAATTAAACTTTTACCAGAACCTGACTCACCCACTAAAGCTTTAATTTCGCCTTCAGCCATTGTTAAGCTAACGCGATCTACTGCCTTAACTTTGCCGGTGGGAGTATCAATTTCGATAGTCAGGTTACGAATGTCTAGTAAGGCCATTAGTCGACTCCTTCTAACATCGCTTGGCGTAAACCTTCGCCTACCATGTTTACACTTAAGATACTGGTCATAATAACAAAGCCGGGTAGGGTAACGGTCCAGGGGGCTGAGAATAGTAAATCCTTACTCCCCCCTAACATTGCACCCCACTCGGGCAGTGGAGCTTGTGCGCCAATGCCAATAAAACCTAGGGCGGTAATATCAATTAACGATGAAGAGAAACTACGGCTTATTTGAAACACGATTGAGTCAGCAATATTGGGTAATACGCCGTGTTTTAAAATTCGATAGTTGGTCGCACCATCAAGTCTAATTGCGGTAATGTACTCTTTTTGAATTTCGGTAGAAACCGCAATGTAAGTGAATCGAATAAACTGGGGAATTTGTGCTAAAGCGATAGCGATTAAGGTGTTCTCTAAACCCGTACCCAAAAACGATACCACCATAATGGCAATAAGCAGCGAAGGTATGGATAAGGCCGTGTCCATCACATGGTGTAAAACGCTAGATTTTACGCCACGGCTCATGCCTGAAAAGATGCCTAAAGGAATTCCAATTAGCGCCGCAAAGGTAACAACAATTAAGCCGCCACCAAAGGTGAGCTGGCAGCCGTAGATGAGGCGGCTTAAAACATCACGACCTAAATCATCGGTGCCAAAAAAATTATCAACGTGACCGCTTTGATTCCACGAAGGCGGCTGTAATAAATTATCACTTTGAAAATCTAAGGTATAAGGCGCAATCAGCGGGCCAAACAGCGCTAAGGCAACAAAACCCAGCAGTACCCAAAAGCCAATCATTGCAATGGAGTTATCTTTAAAACGCTCTAATACACGTTGGAGAGCGCTAGAGATGGTCGTTTCTGCAAATACATTAGTGTTGAGCATAAACTTCTCTTCGGCGTAATGGGTGTATTAGCGCGGTAAACAAATCGGTGAGTACAAAGGTAATAATTACCAAAGTGGCAACAGCTAACATGCCACCTTGAATCGCCACATAATCTTGCTGGTAAATACTGGATATTAACCAACGTCCGATGCCGGGCCAGGCAAACACCACTTCAAGAACCATTGCCATGGTAAGCACGTTACCAAATTGAAGGCCTAAGCTGGGTAAAATGGGTGGTAAGGCATTATGTAAAGCGTGGCGTGTCACTATTTGCCATTTTGATAGCCCTTTGGTCGCTGCAGCTTTAATATAGTTTTCGCTCATCACCTTCGCCATTGAGTTGGATAACTGGCGTATTACTTCTGTTGTGGGCACTACCGCTAATACAAGAGTAGGTAAGGCTAAATGGCTAACGATGCTCATTAAGGCTGGCCAACGTGCTTGAGGTTCTAACCACATGACATCGATGATGCCAAAACCGGTAATTTGAGGGATCTCTAACAGTAAATCGTAACGACCAGATACCGGGAACCAACCCAATAACAGTGACGAGTTCATCACCAATAGTAAGGCTAACCAAAATACCGGAATGCTGTAGCCCACCATTGTAACGCTAAGGATTAGGTTTCTAATCCAGTGTTGGTGATAAATACCTGCTAACGTACCCAGTGGAATACCCACAATAAAAGACAGCAAAAAAGCAGAAAAGCACAGCTCTAAAGTGGCGGGTAAAAAGCTAATCAGTTCATCGAATACTGGTTTGCCGGTAATGCTAGATACACCCAAGTCGCCGTTGAGGTTATTCCAAACAAAGACTAGGTACTGGCTTAGCCAATTACCGTCTGTTTCAATAAAGATGGTTTGATTCTTCTGAAAGAAAAAAGCAATTAAGTTGATGATTAAAAAGGTAATCACCAGTAGGTTAATTCGACGAATAAAGTAACGTAACATGGCTTACTTCCTATAGGCGCTGCTAAAAGAAACGCCTCCGTATGGATTCCATGTAATACCACTGACACTGTTATTATACGAATACATTTTAAGCGCATGGGTTAAGGGAAGTACGGGCACATCTTGCTCAATAATTTCTTGAATTTTGTAGTAACTTCTCACGCGGTCCGCTAATCGCGGTGAGGTGGTGGCAGCATCGAGCAGCTGTTCGAAGTGCCCATTACACCAACGGCTATAGTTGTAACCTTGTTCTACCGCTTCACAAGCAAATTGTTGACGGAAAAAATCATCGGGGTCGCTATTATCGGTAGACCAACCCACTAGCAGCATATCGTAGTTAACACTTGGAGCCAGTAAGTAACGGCGAAGCACTTCCCAATCAAATAATCTAACGTTTACTTGGTAACCATCTTTCACCAAGTCATTACGTATTAGTTCTGCGGTTTTGTGGGGCTGTGGGTTATAACTTTTCGCTTCATTGAGTACCCACAATTCAATCGGTTGTTGTTTGGCTTTTTCGATATAGGGGTATACCAAAAAATCTTGCTCTGGTGAGCGAGCTTGGTGGCGATAGGCCCAAGAAGAAGCGGATAACATTCCATCGGCAATTTCAGCGGTATTCAAATAAACGGAATCTACAATTCGTTGTTTGTTGATTAAGCCTGCTACATTGCGCCGAACACGTACATCGGCAAACGGTGGCTTTTGAGTATTAAAGGCCAAATAAGAGACATTTAATCCCGCCTGAACCGACACCAACAAGTCATCACGTTCTTTAAGTACTTCTAATTGATTGGCTGCTGGTTGAGCCATTATGTCGCATTGGCCTGTCAGTAATTTGGCCAAACGAATAGAAGAGGTAGGAGTGATATCAAATACCAATTGCTGCATGGGCGGAGCACCGCGCCAATGCAGCCAATGGCGGTAGTAACGAATAAAGTGATCTTTACGTTGGCTGGCGTAATAAAATGGGCCGCTGCCAATCGGTTGCTGATCGAGTAAACCTAGCTGATTTTTGTCATTCAGCTGTTGGGCGTACTCTGCGGACAAAATAACCGCGTAATCGCTGGCCAGATTTGCCAAAAAAGCTGCGTCAGGTTTTTTTAGTACAAATTCGATGCTGCTATTTGATAGCTTGTTTAAGGCTTGAATATTGTTGCCAAAGCCAATGTTATTGAAAAACGGATAATCGCCATTGGCTAAGATATAAAGCGGGTGCTCAGAATTTAAAATTCGCTCAAAGCTAAGCATTACATCATCAGCATTCAAATTACGGCTTGGAGAGAAGTAATCGGTTTTATGAAAATGAATACCTTGGCGTAAGTCGAAGCGATAATGTAAGCGGTCTTCACTAATGTGCCAATTGTTCGCCACGCCACCTACCAGTTGCTGAGTGATAGGGTCTACTTCAATTAGGCGGTCGTATAAATGCCGAGAAGTCACCGCAATAGCATTCATAGAACTTTCTAACTGAGGGTTAAATGTGTGCGGAGCGGTCTCGGTGCAATACACCAAGCCGAGTTTTTTTACATCTTGTTGCTGTTCACAACCAAGCAGCAAAAAACTTAGACACATCATTGTGCCGAATGAGAATGCATTCATGTGAGGCTGATATCCTGATAACTGCTTGATAATTTAACATTAACCATCTGCTTATCTCAACCAATGATGGACTTAGCCTTGGGTATTAATTTGATGTTTCTTGATCAAACCCCTTAGTTGATGGTAGCTGATCTCTAAGGCTTGAGCGCAAAGGGTTTGTTTATAATGGTGTTTTTCTAAGGTATCGATAATAAGTTTTTTTTCAAACTCAGCGACTTGCTGCGTAAAACCTAAGTGCGAATGGACAACTTGGCTTTCATTGTTTGGCTCTGCAACTGGGCGCCAAGGTGAAGCAAAAGGGTCAACGTTAATCGCCTCTACTTGCCCCTTAGCATTGCTATTTTCAACTACGGCGCGCTCTATTACATTTTTTAACTCGCGAATATTACCTGGCCATGAGTAGGCTTCGAGTTGTTGTTTAACCTGTGTAGTGAAACTAACTCGATTGTTTAAGTTAAGCTCGTGGGCAATTTTTTGAGCGAAGTGTTCGGCTAACAAACAAATGTCTTCGGCTCTATGACGCAGTGGCGGCAGGGTAATCACCGCAAAAGATAAACGGTCTAACAGGTCGGCTCTAAACTTACCTTGGGTGACCAAACTGGGAAGGTCTTGGTTAGTTGCACAGATTAAGCGTACATCAACATCTATGGTTTTATTACTTCCAAGACGTTCGATTTGATTGTATTCAATGGTGCGTAATAATTTTTCTTGCACCTCAGAGGGCATGTTGGCGAGCTCATCTAAAAACAAGCTCCCTTTATCTGCTTGCTCAAAACGCCCGATACGTTGCTGAGCGGCACCGGTAAATGCACCAGCTTGATGACCAAATAGTTCAGACTCAATCAAATTGGGATTTAAACTAGCGCAGTTTAGGCTTAGGTAGTGCTTGTCCCAGCGCTCAGACAAATAGTGTAAACGCGCTGCAATTAGCTCCTTACCGGTCCCACGTTCGCCAATGACTAACACTGGGCGGTTAAGTGGGGCAAGCAAAGACACCTTATCAAGTACTTCTAAAAAGCTGGGAGCATTACCTAGTAAACTTGGGCTTTTCATTGGCTATATAGACTAACTATTGGTTAATTTAACTATAACTTCGGCTGGGGAATTTGTCACTTTTCATCTAAACATATAGATATCATAAGCTTACATAGTTGGCACAAGAGTTGTTATAGCTAGTTAGTCAATCTATAACACTTAGCCGTAATGATTAACGGTTTAACTTTTAGTCGTAAGGGGAAATACCATGGGAATGTTCACTCGTTTAGCTGACATCATTAACGCTAACATCAGTGCCATGTTAGACAAGGCGGAAGACCCACAAAAAATGTTGCGCTTAATCATTCAAGAAATGGAAGATACTTTAGTTGAGGTGCGCGCCAGCACGGCCAAAGTACTTGCCGATAAAAAGCAGCTGATTCGCAAAATCCAAATCTTAGAGCAGCAAGCTGATGATTGGCAGGGGAAAGCTGAGTTAGCTCTTAGTCGTGAGCGTGAAGATTTAGCGCGTTTAGCCTTAGTAGAGAAAAAGCACATTCAGGAGTCTATTAAGATCCAGCACCACGAGCTCAGCTTAGTAGACGATAGCTTGCTACAGTTACAACAAGAGATAGAACAGCTTGAGTTAAAACTTACCGAATCTCGAAATCGTCAAGCTGGTTTACTCGCAAGACAAACCACGGCTAAAAACCGTCATGCAGTAAGACAGCAACTTGATAACGAACGCGTTTTAAAAACCCGTGAAAAATTTGAGCAATTTCAAGCTAAGATTGATCAACTAGAAGCAAAAGCAGAAGTATTGGGTAACGATGGTAATAACCCAGACTTAAATAAACAGTTTGCTGAGTTGAGCGCTGATGCTGAAATCGCAGAAGAACTGAGTAAATTAAAAGCTAAGTTAGAGCAACAATAGGAGAGCATATGCTTACTGTATTGGTAACCCCGTTAATATTGTTTATGGCGATTGTGGCTCCTTTGTGGCTGATTCTGCACTACAAAAGCAAGCGACAAGTTGAACACGGCATTAGTGAGCAAGAGCGAGAGCAATTAAACGCCATCGCTACACGCGCCAAAGATATGTCTGCTCGGATTCGTGCTTTAGAGAGCATTTTGGATGAAAGTGTACCGCATTGGAGGGATCGCTAATGTTTGATAAACCTTTATATCGCGATCCTCGTAAAGGAAAAATAGCGGGGGTATGTGCCGGATTAGCGCATAGCCTTGGCGCAGAAACGTGGTTAATTCGCATTATTGCGGTTACCGTTGCCATTACTAACTTAGGTTTGTTTCTGATTATCTATGGTGCCGCTTGGCTGTTTATGGACAAGCGACCTAGTAACCAAGAAAGTGACGAATCAGTGACAATTAAATCAAAAGTGTGGCAACGAGGGGAAACGCCAAGCCAAGCTATAAATGAACTTGAGCATCAATTTGATGGCTTTGAGCAACGTTTACGCAAAGTTGAGAAGGTGGTTACCGCGCGTGATTTTGAACTTCATAGTCAGTTCAAAAACTTATAAGTTAAACGTGAAATAAATTTGTTCAGTTCAAAATAACTCAAGTGAATGTTAAATGACGCTTGGGTTATGTTGGCTTTTTTGGTTAGACTAAAGAAGCTTCGATAGATTTCGAGCTGTAATAAGTTGCTCAATAGGAGAGTTTTTTGCGTTTAGTATGGATTGTAGGAGAGGGCGGTATGTGGTGCAGCTGTGAGTTTTTGCAGGCACTCCAGTTACTGTCTCGGTCGCTAAAACTAAAAGCAGGCGCGTTATGCGCATAGAGCTAAACTGTGAGCAAAACACCCAAGTTTTTAGCGCAGTATTGGCTGTACTGGTTAAACATGGCTTGGCCCTGCAAGCGATGCAAAGTGTAGATAGTGGGCATTTATTCCTCCACCTTACTGAACTTGAACTTCCCCTTACTCAACAATTACTTAGTGAGTTTCGCTACTTAAATGGTGTATCTGATGCACGAATCGTATCGGCCTTACCCTCAGAAGTAGAGCATAAAGAAGTACAAATTCTGCTCGATAACGTGCCGTATCCGGTGGTGCTTATCGACAAACTTGGTCAAATTCGTCAATTCAATCAAGCCTTTGAGCAATCTTGTGGAGATACCCAACAGCCTTTATCTAATAGCGATATTAGTAAGTTTTTGCGCGGCTTTAGTGTACAGCGCTGGTTTGGCAGTGGATCAGGCAAACGCGAATTAGTAGAGATCCAGCTTAGCGGTCGAGTGTATATGGCTGACATTATCCCTCTCTCAGAAACTGCATTATTCTCACATCTGCCTGGCGCTATTATGCTGTTTAAGTCAGCGCATTGGTTAGAAGCTAGCTTTGATTTATCACAAATTGAACTAGGCATTAGCGAAGGCCGCTTAGTGGCCAGCAGTGACGAAACCAATAATGTTCTTAATAGTTTAAAACGTTTAGTTGACCACCCTATGCCCACCTTATTGTTTGGTGAAGCAGGCGTTGGTAAACGCTTTTTAGCGCGTCTACTCAATGAGCTTTCCATGGGCAGTGACGAACGTTTTTATTCTGTTAGTTGCCATAGCCAAGAATACAGTCTCTCTGAACAGTTGGCTGAAATAGCCGCCGAGCAACCTAATACAGTTCTGCTCACTAATATTGAACGTTTGAAAAGTAATGAGATAGAAGACGCAGTTAGTTCACTCACTGCGCCGCAGCTCGGTATAAAACACTTGTTGTTTTCAAGCCGCTATAGCCCAGAGCAATTAGCCGCGTTGTGGGGGGGCGATTATTATTATTCGATCATCAAAAACAGTATTAGTGTGCCTCCATTACGACAACGTAAAGAAGACATTGTGCCCTTGGCGCAGTCTTGGTTAGATTTCCAATCAGCTAAGCATCAAGAAGTGTCTCCTCCATTAGGGCGCGAGGTAAAGCGTTACTTGAGTTCCTTGAGTTGGCCGGGCAATATTCCGCAGCTATACCAAGTATTACAAGACTCTTTAGAAGTAGGCAGTTTAAAGCGCTGGCAAGTGAGTGATATTAAGTATCATCATGAAAAAGTGGTGGATAACGTCAGTATAGAGAGCTTGTTGCAGCAAGACTACCACTCAGCAATGGGCGAGTTTGAGCACCTTTTACTGAGTTATCATTATCCACAGCACCCAAGCTCACGACTGCTGGCCAAAAAACTGGGTCTTTCGCATACCGCAATTGCCAATAAACTTCGTGAACATAATATTCGTAACAAAACTGATTTAGATAACTAGTTTCGCCAGAATCGCAGCTGAAAAGCTCGATCTGTGGTTTACCCTTGCGCTGGTTTTGCTATGATGCGGCAATCAAAAAAATAAACTAATGCAATGGAGACGCAAACACAATGAAGAACTATAAGATCGCCTTATTGGCCGGCGACGGCATCGGTCCTGAAGTAATGAAGCAAGCGGTCAAAGTACTTAAAGCGGTTGAAGCGCGTAACCCAGAAGTAGCATTTGAACTTAACGAAGCCTTGTTTGGTGCGGTTGCCTACTTTGAAACGGGTAAATCTTTCCCTGCTGAAACCATCAAAATTTGTGATGAAGCTGATGCCATTCTTAAAGGCACTATTGGCTTAAATCATGAAGATTCAAAGAAAATCCCAGTAGACGAACAGCCAGAGCGTGGCGCTTTACTGCCGCTTCGTCGTCGTTACAATACCTACGCAAACTTCCGCCCTGTTTACCTTCCAAAAGAACTCGCTCACTTTTCACCTCTTAAACAAGAAGTGATTGGCGAAGGCATCGACATCATGATCATTCGTGAGTTAGTGGGTGGTTTGTACTTTGGCGAGAAAGAAGTGGGTAAAGACGAAAATGGTCAGCGTTACGTGCGTGAAGTGCTTGAGTATGATGAAGGCCAAATTCGCGACATTCTAAAAGTAGGTTTTGAAACTGCGCAACGCCGTAAAAAAGTAATGCACAATATCCATAAAAGTAACGTATTGAAATCAAGCGTACTATGGAACGAAATTTTAGAAGAAGTTGCCGTAGATTATCCAGATGTAGAAGTTAAGCACATCTTGGTAGATGCAGCAGCCACCTACCTATGTTTAAACCCAGGTATGTTTGACGTAATGGTGATGGAAAACATGTTTGGTGACATTTTAAGTGACCAAGGCGGCGGTATTTTAGGTTCGTTAGGCCTTATGCCTTCAGCGTGTATGGGTCCTGATAAGTCTTACTACGAGCCATCTCATGGCAGTGCTCCAGACATTGCGGGCAAAAACATTGCTAACCCTTACTCAATGATTGGCTCAGTAGCATTAATGCTAGAAATGAGCTTTGGCATGGAGCAAGAAGCTAAAAATCTTTGGCATGCAATGAAGTCGGTATTTGCCAATGGTTACGGCACGCCAGACTTGGCAAAAGGCGAAGATGCTAAACTTATCGACACTGACGCCTTTGGCGATATGGTAGTTGATGAGCTAAATAAAGCCCCTCGCGTTTAATTGCCAATACCCTTAATAACCAGCCTACGGGCTGGTTTTTTGTTGCTGCTACTCGGATGTCTTTATGATGAAAAAATCAACCAAAATTGTCAGTGCTGGACGCGATAAAAAATGGACTCAAGGCCTTGTAAATCCGCCGGTTTCTCGCGGCTCTACGGTTGTGTTCAACAGCGTAAAAGAGATGAAACAAGCAACCGCTAAACGTCACGATAAAACCCTGTTTTATGGGCGTAGAGGCACTCAAACTCATTTTGCTTTTCAAGAAGCAATGGTAGAGATTGAAGGTGGAGAAGGTTGTGCGCTTTACCCTTGTGGAACGGCTGCGATAAGTGGTGCATTGTTGTCGTTTTTACAACACGGCGACCACCTGCTGATGGTGGATACTGCTTATGAACCTACACGAGATTTATGCGAGAAGTTGCTAACTCGCTACGGTATTGAAACCACCTATTACGATCCCTTGATTGGTGCTGGTATTAGTGCACTTATTCAAGCCAATACCAAAGTCATCTTTCTAGAATCCCCTGGCTCTCTCACTATGGAGGTGCAAGACTCACCTGCAATAGTGGCAGCAGCACGCGCCGCAGAGCAAAATATTGTGGTGATGCTTGATAATACGTGGGCATCACCACTTAACTTTAGTCCTTTTGATTTTGATATTGATATCTCTATTCAAGCGGCTACTAAATACATAGTGGGCCATTCTGATGTAATGCTAGGTACAGCCGTTGCTAATAAGCGCTGTTGGGACCAACTTAGAGAGAACTCTTATTTATTAGGGCAGTGCACCTCGCCTGATGATGTTTATTTGGCCATGCGCGGCATGCGCACCTTAGGTGTTCGTTTAGCTCAGCATGAGAAAAATGCTTTAGAAGTAGCCAATTGGCTGGCTACCCGTGAGGATGTTGATCATGTTCGCCATCCGGCATTAGCAAGCTGCCCGGGGAACGAGTTTTTCAAGCGTGATTTTCAGGGTGCTTGTGGTTTGTTTTCTTTTGTTATGAAAGGAGGCAATCAAGCAGCCTTAACGGCATTACTTGATGGAATGGAACACTTTAAGATGGGCTATTCTTGGGGTGGATATGAAAGCTTAATAATGGGAGTTAATGGCGTTGATAAGCTTCGCACTGCCACTCAGTGGCATGCGAGTGGCACCTTAATCCGTGTTCATATTGGTCTAGAAGACACCGCTGATCTTATCGCCGATTTAGAGGCTGGCTTAGCGAGATTTAATGCTCAGCTGTAAATCGAATGATTGTGATAAAAAGCCACCCTCCTAGGGTGGCTTTTTTATTTGTAGTTGTCCCGTCCGGAAATAGGTTGACATAAAGAGGACGTCTTTATGACAACACCCATTAACTCAAGCCGTAAGCGCACACAACGAGATTACACCTTAGCCTTTAAATTAGGTGTTGTAGCGCGCATCGA
>NZ_BJEQ01000026.1 GCF_005405585.1 Agarivorans sp. Toyoura001
TAGCGATATACAACACGATGAGACCGCACCTGAGTTTAAATATGGAAACGCCCAATCAGGTGCATAATAGAAAAGGCCAGCTACTGGAGCTGGCCTAAAAACCGTCAACCTATTTTAGGACGGGTCACATTAATCCTAAACGGCTAACGCAACACTTTGATAAGGTTCTGGCTGAGGCTCTTCGTTTCCCCCACCATACTTGGCATAAAACTCGGCAATCGCTAATTGTTGATTAACTTGCTTTTGCTGCTCAAAATTACTGTTTATGCTTTCTAAGGCTTTGTAGCTAACGGGATTGCTCCCACTATTTTTAGAGTCGTTTCCGGTAGCGCTAGTGTAATAAGTATCGAGCAAATTCTGCTGGTGATTCACCGCCGACACACCCACTACAACATTACGCTTAGCATCAATCTCTGCTTGCTGTTTTTGCTGGTAACTGGCTACTTCACCGCCAACATACAAGCGAGCATTACGTTGTTCTTCAGGGCTTAATTGGTCATATTCGTCAGAAATCTTATCGACAATATCACCATAATTGGGACTACTTTGAGAGGAAGTAACTGAACTAGTTAACGAGGTACTAGGCTGCGGATATTGGTAGACCGAGCTTGAGTTGACTTGCATTGACATTAATTCACCTCTAAATCAGTTAAAAAGCAACCAATCCTTGGCGAACTTCTGCACTATAACAAATGCCTAGCGCGCGTACAATTAATAAGCTAGATATCTACAATAAGTCAAATGAATAACTTAGGTCTGCATCTATTAAACAGTAAATAACTCCTAGCTCACCGGTAAATTAAGAATTTACCGCCATAAAAGCATCTAACTTCATATCTTTAACCAGTACACAGTCCATACCCGCGTTATGCGCAGCTTGTAGGCCAAATGGCGTATCTTCAAATACCAAGCAACGTTGCGGAGCAGCAGCTAGTTGTTTAGCCACTTGAAGAAAGGTATCAGGCTCGGGCTTATGAGCTTGCACATCTTCAGCACAAACCATCGCTTCAAAGTATTGAGCCAAATCTAAGTTGCTAATAATTCTCTGCATGTTTACTCGCTCTGCCCCCGTGCCTAAGCCAAGCTTTTTAGTCTGTTGAAACTCTGCTAGCAATTGACAGCTCGCATCGATGCGGGACACTTTCTGCCACAAAGCATCAAACCCTGCACGCTTATCTTGAAGTAGACGCTCTCCATCAATACTCACTTTAAAGTGCTGTTGATACTGCTCAGCAATTTTTAAGGTCGGCATTCCACCACGCTGGGCAACAAAATCAATATGCACTGGCAGCTGCTGCTTAAGCAAGGCTTGCTCCCAAGCGGATAAATGCGCAGGCATGGAGTCTACTAGGGTACCGTCCATATCGAAAATTAAGGCGTCGTATTTAGCGTAATCAATGGTTAACACAAACTTTCTCCCATAAAAAACGCAGCCTTATAGCTGCGTTTTTTGAATGACTTAAATACTAGATGTATTCAACGCCAGTAATTTCGTATTCTACTTCGCCACCCGGTGTAGATACAGTTACTTCATCTTCAACACTTTTGCCTATAAGTCCGCGAGCAATTGGAGAATTCACCGAGATGCGGTTTTGCTTAATATCGGCTTCGTCATCGCCCACGATGGCGTAGGTGACTTCTTTATCGGTGTCCAAATTCAGCAAATTCACAGTGGCGCCAAAAATCACTTTGCCCACATTGTTAATTTTGGTTACGTCGATAACCTGCACGTTACTCAGCTTGCCTTCGATGTCTTGAATTCGACCTTCACAAAAGCCTTGCTGCTCACGAGCTGCATGATATTCAGCGTTTTCTTTTAAATCTCCATGCTCACGCGCTATCGCAATATCTTCAATAATTTTAGGTCTAACAACTGTCTTTAAGTGTTCTAGCTCTTCGCGTAATAGCGTTTCGCCGCGCACCGTCATAGGAACTGGTTTCATATCTACTAACTCAATCAAACTGAAAAAACAGAAAAAAATTTGGCTGTCGAAGACAGCCAAATTTCCTTGTACTAATAATTGCAGTGTAACGCTATTTCACGCTGCGGTGAAGATCTTCACCGCTTTAGGCGCAACAATAGTCACCGATTAGATGATACGTTTATGCAATTCTTGAACAGACGTCACAGTACCGCGGTCATCAGCTGTGTGTGCTTGGCAAGTTGCAAATGCACCATTTAAGGTAGTGGTGTAGTTCACTTTTTGCGCTAAGGCTGCACGACGTAACTGACGAGAATCTTCAATAGATTTGCGCCCTTCGGTAGTGTTAATAACGTAGCTATACTCGCCATTTTTCAAACGGTCGAGAATATGTGGACGCCCTTCATGCACCTTGTTTACCAAGCGAGGGTTAATTCCCGCTTCGCCAAGGGCAACTGCTGTGCCGTGTGTAGCATCTAGCTCATAACCAAGCTCTAATAACTTACCGGCAAGCTCTGCTACACGTTTCTTGTCTGAGTTACGCACTGATAACAGTACACGACCACTCTTAGGGCCATCGTTACCAATACCTAATTCAGCTTTTGCGTAAGCTTCTGCAAAAGTATCACCTACACCCATCGCTTCGCCCGTAGAGCGCATTTCTGGGCCTAAGATAGGGTCTACACCGTGGAACTTGTTAAATGGCAGCACCACTTCTTTCACAGAGTAGAATGGTGGAATGACTTCTTTAGTAATTCCTTGCTCAGCCAAAGAAACACCGGCCATTACCCGCGCGGCTACTTTTGCGATGGGTACGCCAGTGGCTTTAGATACAAACGGTACAGTACGTGCAGCACGAGGGTTAACCTCAATGAGATAAATCTCATCGTCTTTAACCGCGAACTGAGTATTCATTAAGCCAATTACACCAAGCTCAAGAGCCAGCGCGCGAACTTGTTCACGCATGCGGTCTTGAATTTGTGGGCTCAAGGTATATGCCGGTAATGAACATGCAGAATCACCCGAGTGAACACCTGCTTGCTCGATATGCTCCATAATGCCGCCAATCACTACATCTTTGCCATCACAGATGGCATCAATGTCGATTTCAACAGCATCATTTAAGAAACTATCAAGCAGTACTGGTGAATCATTAGATACGCTTACCGCTTCTTTAAAGTAACGGCGTAGGTCAATTTCGTCGTAGACGATTTCCATTGCCCGGCCGCCCAATACATAAGATGGACGAACAACCAATGGATAACCGATGCGCTCAGCAGAGATAACCGCTTCTTCGGTAGTAGTAACCGTGTCATTTTCTGGCTGTTTAAGCTTCAAGCGGTCTACAGCTAGCTGGAAACGCTCACGGTCTTCGGCGCGGTCAATCGCATCTGGTGAGGTACCAATAATTGGCACACCAGCCGCTTCTAGTTCGCGCGCTAACTTAAGTGGCGTTTGACCACCGTATTGAACAATTACACCGGTAGGCTGCTCAACACGTACAATTTCTAATACGTCTTCCAGCGTCACTGGTTCAAAGTACAAGCGGTCAGAGGTATCGTAATCGGTAGAGACTGTCTCAGGGTTACAGTTAACCATAATGGTTTCGTAACCGTCTTCACGCATAGCGAGTGCCGCATGAACACAACAATAATCAAACTCAATACCTTGGCCAATACGGTTAGGACCGCCGCCTAGTACCATGATTTTTTTGTTATTCGATGGCTTCGCTTCACACTCTTCATCGTAAGTTGAGTACATGTAAGCGGTATCGGTAGCAAATTCTGCAGCACAGGTATCTACGCGCTTGTAAACAGGTAACACCTCTAAACGATGGCGCAGTTTACGCAGCTCTTTTTCAGACACGCCCGTTAGCTTAGCTAAACGCGCGTCAGCAAAACCTTTACGCTTAAGTTTACGCATCATTACCGCGTCTAAACTAGCAACGCCATCTTTAGCAACTTGCTGTTCAAGCAAGATGATGTCTTCGATTTGTACCAAGAACCAACGATCGATATTCGTTAAGCCAAAAATGTCTTCTACGCTCATGCCGGCACGGAATGCGTCAGCAATATACCAAATACGATCACAACCAACGTTTTGTAGTTCGTGACGGATGGTTTCCATGGCGTCAGGGGCATTTAAGTCAACGATAGGATCAAATCCATCAACGCCAACTTCTAAGCCACGTAAGGCTTTTTGCAGTGACTCTTGTTGGTTACGACCAATCGCCATCACTTCGCCTACAGACTTCATTTGCGTGGTTAAGCGGTCGTTAGCACCAGCAAATTTTTCGAAGTTAAAGCGAGGGATTTTTGTTACAACATAGTCGATTGAAGGCTCAAACGATGCAGGTGTTTGGCCGCCCGTAATATCGTTTTGCAGTTCATCAAGGGTGAAACCAACAGCCAGCTTCGCAGCAATTTTAGCGATTGGGAAACCGGTAGCTTTAGAAGCAAGTGCAGATGAACGCGATACACGCGGGTTCATCTCAATGATCACCATACGGCCAGTATTTGGACAAATACCAAACTGTACGTTTGAACCGCCAGTTTCTACACCAATCTCACGCAAAACAGCCAAAGAGGCGTTACGCATTAACTGGTATTCTTTATCTGACAAAGTTTGAGCTGGAGCTACTGTGATTGAGTCACCGGTGTGCACGCCCATTGGGTCGAAGTTTTCAATGGCACATACAATGATGCAGTTGTCGTTTTTATCACGAACCACTTCCATCTCGTATTCTTTCCAGCCAATTAAGCTTTCATCAATCAGCAATTCACTGGTTGGCGAAAGGTCTAAACCGCGAGTACAAATTTCATCGAATTCTTCTTTGTTATAAGCAATACCGCCACCGGTGCCACCCATAGTGAAAGAAGGACGAATAATACAGGGGAAGCCAACTTCGTCTAATACGCTGTAAGCTTCTTCCATTGTGTGTGCAATACCAGCATTTGGACAAGCCAAACCGATACTTTTCATGGCTTTGTCGAAACGGCTACGGTCTTCGGCTTTATCAATCGCGTCAGCGGTAGCGCCAATCATTTCAACATTGTATTTTTCTAGTACGCCTTTGCTTTCTAGCTCAAGTGCACAGTTTAATGCTGTTTGACCGCCCATAGTGGGTAATACGGCGTCTGGGCGTTCTTTTTCAATAATGCGCTCAACCACTTCCCAATGAATAGGTTCGATGTATGTCGCATCGGCCATTTCAGGATCTGTCATGATGGTAGCGGGGTTAGAGTTAACCAAAATAACTCGGTAACCCTCTTCGCGTAGCGCCTTACAAGCCTGAGCGCCGGAGTAATCAAACTCACAAGCCTGGCCGATGACAATTGGGCCTGCGCCCAATATTAAAATGCTTTTTATATCATTACGTTTTGGCATAAGTTCTGCTGCTCTCTACCTACGCTTGGCCGTTAAGGCGCTGCTCGATTAATTCAATGAAATGGTCAAACAATGGTGCTGCATCGTGCGGACCAGGGCTCGCTTCAGGGTGACCCTGGAAGCTAAACGCAGGCTTATCGGTGCGATGAATACCCTGTAAGCTCTGGTCGAACAATGAGAAGTGAGTCATTGTAAGGTTTTCAGGCAAGGTCTTTTCATCAACAGCAAAACCATGGTTTTGCGCAGTAATCATTACCCGGTTGTGTTCAATATCCTTAACCGGGTGATTACCACCATGATGACCAAATTTCATTTTCACTGTTTTAGCGCCACTGGCTAAAGCAAGAATTTGATGGCCTAAACAAATACCGAATACTGGAATATCAGTTTCTAAGAAAGTTTTCACTGCAGCAATGGCATAATCACATGGTTCTGGATCACCAGGTCCATTTGATAAGAAGATACCATCTGGCTTAAGTGCTAGTACTTCTTCAGCGGGTGTTTGTGCAGGAACCACCGTGAGTTTACAACCTCGGTCCACTAACATACGCAAAATATTGCGTTTAACACCGAAATCGTAAGCAACCACGTGAAACTTACTGTCTTCACTGTCGGCCGGTAAGCCGTCAACCAAGTCCCAGCTACCTTGCTTCCATGTATAGGTTTCTTTAGTGGTAACTTCTTTAGCTAAATCCATGCCTTTAAGGCCAGGGAATCCTTTAGCAGAAGCCAAGGCTAGAGCCTCATCTAAATCATCACCCGCTACTACACAACCAGCTTGCGCGCCCTTCTCTCGAAGTATGCGGGTTAGCTTGCGGGTATCGATGTCAGCAATACCAACTACGTTACGCGACTCTAGGTATTCACTTAAGCTTTGTTGACTACGGAAGTTACTCGCAACCAAAGGCAAATCTCGAATCACTAAACCACAAGCGTGGATAGCATTCGATTCTTCATCTTCGGGGGTCGTACCATAGTTACCAATATGTGGGTAAGTGAGGGTGACTATTTGGCGAGCATATGAGGGGTCAGTTAAAATTTCTTGGTATCCAGTCATCGAAGTATTAAAAACGACTTCTCCAACGGCGGAACCATTGGCTCCGATTGCGGTTCCACGGAACACGGTACCGTCTTCTAATACCAGCAGCGCTGATTTGCTCAAGGCAACCTCCTAACAAAGAACTGTCGACACGACAAAGTTGAACTAAGGTTAAAATTTAGTCCAATACGATAAAAATTTGGCAAATTCCGCGGATTATAGAAGAGATACTCAGAAAGGTCTATCATTTTTTATACAAACTTATAAAAATAGGCGCTTTATATAAAAAACATCCTTAAAGTGTTAAAAGCAGAAGTTTAAGCCAACATTCTAGCTTAATAAGCTATTCCGCTCTTAATACCCAAAGAATCTTGAGATAAATAAAAAGCGGGCCTAAGCCCGCTTTGTCAATATTACATTAAAATATTTTTATTCACATTTTTGAATAAGAATTTTTCCTGCTGCAGCGTCAGATGCAGCTGCGTTCTCTACAATAAAGCGAACACTAATATTACCAGCCGGGAATGTCATTGAGTTATTTGAAAAAGCACCGCCCGCTTTTGACCATGCGGTGTAAAACTCATCAACAACTAAGCCTGACTTAGGAGCGTCATTATCTTCAGCAGTTGGCACATAGAACTGAGTTGTCCAATCTGATGAATCATCAGCAATCTTAAACTCTGCTGTTCCGCCTGCGTGCGCAAAAAATGCTTGGTAAGTATTATTACCTTTATAAGATAACTTATACGCATCTTGAGCTGTCCAATCGCTTAAGTCACCACGAACATATAACGATGTACTTCCCATAGGACCCGTTTCACCACTTGGCGCTAACTCTTCACATACCGGAATGGGTTCTTTGTAAGTAACAGTTAAAGTTGCAGCTTCTTTATTAGCAGCATTAAACACAAAGGTGTATTCGCCTGCATTTTGCGTAGCAAATCCAATATTCTGAGCACCATCACCGCCAGTTAACGCAAATGAGTTACCAACAGTGAGCGGGTCACCTTCAGTTTCTGCACCATAGTTAACTCCTTCGCTACCCCAACTAGGATCAGCAACCTTAACGGCAAACTGTCCATTGTTATCGCTAATATCGACATCTGTTAGATTAGTAGTAAAAGTATATTTACCTAAGCCTGCATACTCCATTGCATAATCAGCATTACCTGGAGCCCAGTCAGTAACTGTACCAACTAAGGCTACCACAGTATCACCAAACGGTTTTTCATCAGCCACCGCCTCTACTTTGATGATTGGGTTAGCATCATCTTCAGCATTAACCGAGAAACTATATGAACCTGTTTCTGTAATCTCTAATGTACAGTTATCATCTCCAACTAACGGAAGTGACCCTGAATCAATAGTAGCGTTTCCGCATCCAACTAACACACTAGACCAATCTGCCGTCGCAAACTTAAAGTTATAAGAGCCAGCTTCTAAAATCTTAGTGATTGAGTAAACGCCACTACCTTTAAATTCGGTAACGTCTGAAGTACCCCATTCATTCATATCACCACGTAACAACAATTCGTTGTCACCATAGGGAGGAATTCCAGAAGTATCCTTTTCGCTAACCTTTAGACCAGCACCTTGTGAGTCACCCTGTTCTTGCACGAACACTGCCGTAGTCATAGCAGGTACGGTGAACGTTGCGTTAGCAAACATAGAGCCTAGAACTACACTATCAGCAGAATCAGCTAATGTTGGATGCAGAGTAAATCCAGAAGCTCCTTCAATGACAAATTCTTGCATTTCTGAGCTGGCATTAACTACAACAACCATAGCGTCATAATTAGGGTCTAGATCAACGCCGGCACTAGCGCCATCATCGATAGACATTACAATCAAACCAGGAGTTTGTTGAGAGCCCGTATTATGGAAATCCACACGAGCCTTAATATCTGCTTCAGCGTTAAGCTGGAACAAAGGACTGCCAGTTCGAATAGTTAACATTTCCATGAACTGTGCTTTAGCCAATGCAATATCTGCAACACTCGGCTTAGCAGAGGGGTCTTCAATAATCTGACCAATCAACGGCCAGTTAGCACCGTCTTTGTCTTCACGAGGTAAGCCAACATTCCAGTTATTATCTTGACCAGTAAAATCTACACGGTTATACCAATCACCAGAATCATAACTATCTCGTTGCATAGATTTAGAACGAAGTAACTCAGACCCCATATGAATGAAAGGAATACCTTGGCCATACATAACAGTTGCTAAGCCAACAGATTGCATTCTAGCTCGCTCACTAGAGCTTAATTCTGTCGCAAACTTGTAGTTATTGTTGTCCCAAAGCGTTTGGTTATCGTGTTTTGACACATACGAGATATTCTCTTGAGCCATTTCAGTGTAACCAGCTTCTTGACCGTTATAGTCAACTCGCTTACCAATTGTTACGGTATCCTTGTTATCAACTAGTACAAAGTTTTTAAGGTTACCAGCCATACCTACGCGAATTAAATCAGCATCGTTAAGCAGTTTCTCGGTAGCGGTATCTTCACTTTCTACCAACTCATTCCAAACGGCAGCATTACCAAAACCTTGGTTAGCACGAATAGCTTCTTTTTCATCGAATGGACCACCACCTCGCACAGCATCACGCAAACGGTCTGAGAATGAACCAATTCCAGTACCACCTAAATTAGGCTGAGTAGCTTGTACAAATCGAGCATCACTGGCAACTTCACCGAAGTCCCAACCTTCTCCATAAAAGTAGTTATCAGGGTCAACCGCTTTAACAGCATCCCATGCCGCTACCATAAGATCCTTAGGTTGGTGTCCCATTAGATCGAAGCGGAAACCATCGATCTGATAAGCTTCAGCCCAAGTAACCAACGAGTCGGTCATTAGTTTGCCCATCATGGCATTTTCAGTTGCAGTGTTATCACAACACGTAGACGTTTCAACAATACCTGTTGACGCATTTAAGCGGTGGTAATACCCAGGGACAATTTTATCTAGAACAGATTTTTCATTAAGACCTGAAGCATTAGTATGGTTATACACAACATCCATGATCACTCGCATATCTTGCTCGTGTAAATGTTTAACCATTTGGCGGAACTCTAATATACGAGCGGTGCCATTTGCGTCAGTAGCGTAACTCCCTTCTGGAACCGTATAATGGTAGGGGTCGTAACCCCAGTTAAAGCTGTCTAAACCGCGTAAATCATTCATTAATGCTTGCGCGTCACCAGTAGCAGGATCGTAAGACGCTAGCACATCTTTAATAACTGCTGTGTCATTCTCTGTTCCACATACAGAAGCGTTAGCGTTCGAAGCACATAAATCACCTATAGTGTCGTCGATATCGACAGCGTCGGCTTCATTTACAGTGGCAATATCAAACGCAGGTAGAAGATGAACGTTATTTAAACCTGCATCCCGTAATTCCATCAAGTGCTTGTAGCTGGCTCTTTCTGTATCAGTGAAAGCTAGATACTTACCTTTATATGCGGCAGTTCCGTCTTCATCTGCAGAGCTAAAGTCACGAATGTGAGTTTCGTATAATACGTACTCTGTGGGGGAATTAATTGACGGGGCGGCTACTTCATCCCAATTGTCTGGTTTTAGCTCATCAGCATCAAGATCCACGACTTGAGAGTGAGTACTATTTGTAGATAAGCTTAGCGAATATGGGTCAGTTACCATTGTTGTTTCCCATTTCCGAGTTAACGGATGGTAAACATTCACTTCGTAACGATAGAATTTTCCAACAAGGTCTTGCTCAACGTTCGCTGACCAAATACCCGTGAACAAATCCATTTCAAGTTCAACCATCGACTCTTCACCTAACGCACTTAGGTCTTCGTCATATAGATATAAGTTTACATGTTTGGCTGTTGGAGCCCACAACTTGAACATAGTACTGCCATTAGCAGCAATAGCTCCCAAAGTTACGTCTTTTGCATCGTCATAAAACAAGTCATCCAGCAGGCCTGCATTTTGAACAACTGTCGCACTTTGAATAATTCCGTCTGCATCAGTAAGAACAGCTACGATTTCTTCTTTCACCCAACCATGAGGGTTTACATCATCAGGTACAGTGTACGCTTTGTATGAACTCAGGTGTGGGAACTTAGTTTTCAGTTCATCACTAATGTCACCTGCTGTAAGTTCTACGAAAGTTCCTACAAGTTGGCCTTTTTCGTTAGTTTCAAGCGCTTTACCGTTAGTAACATAAAGTCTTGCTCCAGTGCCGGTTGCCTCCCAAAGCACAGTCGATTCGTCAACCCAATGAGCAGCTCGACCGGTAATACCACTAGATAAAGTACCTAGAGCCTCATCTCGAGTATCGTAAGATGTGGAGTTACCACTAACAACGGTAACTGTTCTATCCGGAAAATCAGCAAAATGTAACTGCATATCAGAGCCAGTTAAATTGTTGTTATCCGCATCTCGAACGATATAGTTAACACAACCGTCTTCTGAAGTTAATGGTAGCTCCCAATAAGGGCCCGCAGCGTCTTTACCCGCTATAACATTGGTTGTGTTATTCCAATCATCGTAGCCAGGTATCGCAGCAGCGTCCAAGGAGTCACACGTATCGTTATTCCATAAGTGTAAAGTCCAACCATTGTATTTGTCTGCTGGAACCTCACCATTAACAGCTTCTATATCTAGGAAATTAACAATCGCTTTATTGGTTGCCGCGATTTCGGTTTCGCCAACAGGATCATAGCTTTTAACACGAGCAATTTTTAACCCTGTGTAAGCTTCAGTTCGAGATTCTAATGCTTTAGTTTCGCCTTTCTTAAAGGCAACCTCTTCTCCGTTAGCTGCGTCATCTGCAGTATATTCAACAACAGGGAGAACTTCAGCTCCATTTTCATCAGCCACTGAAAAACTCAAACAAGCACCAGAGGCAATACTATCTAAGTACCAATATGGACCAAACTCATCAGCACCTGATGGTGAAAGAGCATCTCCAGACAAAGCGTCACAAGAATCTGAAGCGTTTGGAACTAGGGTCCATCCTGTAAAAGCTTCACCCATTCGACTTGTTGCACCATCAGGGTCAACTACGCTAACCAAAACTTGATTCGCTGTTGGGGCAGTCACTTCTTGTGGGTAGTTTGGTATTTCAACTCCAGGAGGTGTAACTGGTGGAGTAACACTATCATCGTCACTTCCACACGCAGCAAGTGCGGCAGCTACGAAAATGGGCATGGTAAGCTTTGCTAGCTTACTAATTTTTATATCCATGTCAGCCTTTCCTTTCCTATTACTGAACCGATATTCAGCAAATTAATGTTTTTATGTGTAAATTTTTTTGCTCTCGCCTTCCATTGGACGAGATGCACATAAGGTAGGATTTCGGGCAAAAAAGGACTGTGACGACAACGTAACTTTGGGTAACACAATGTTACATAGCAGTGTTTTTTATAGGCTTTGTGAGACTGCTCAAAGAACATAATTCTTGAAAACGATTTCATAAAAACCCTTGATAACGCTTTCAAGATGTTTAGCCGAATAAAATACTATGTGGAATTGAGTTAAAAATAAAAAAAACGCCGCATAGCGGCGTTATTTAATCAGCGGAAGAACGAGTATCAATTAGTCGTTTAAATCCAATACATCACGCATGTTAAACAAACCCTTAGGTTTATCTTGTAACCAAACGGCCGCTCTTACGGCACCATTAGCAAAAGTCATTCTGCTAGAGGCTTTATGGGTTATTTCTACACGTTCGCCAATATCAGCAAACATGGCAGTATGCTCGCCCACTAAATCACCAGCGCGAATAGTCGCAAACCCAATTGTCTCTCTGTCGCGCTCACCGGTAATACCTTCTCGGCCATATACTGCAACTTTCTTTAAATCTCGGCCAAGTGTATCTGCAATCGCTTCGCCCATGCCTATAGCGGTCCCTGAAGGAGCATCAACTTTATGGCGATGATGACCTTCAATAATCTCAATATCGGTGTAATCACCCATCACTTTGGCAGCAACTTCTAGCAGCTTAAATACTAAATTCACTCCAACACTCATGTTAGGCGCAAACATAATCGCGATATCTTCAGCGGCATCAGCTAATTCTTGTTTTTGTTCGTCACTAAAACCGGTCGTGCCTATAACCATTTTCTTACCATTTTCTCGGGCCCAAGCAAGGTGTGCGAGTGTAACGACGGGTGCGGTAAAATCGATGATAACGTCAATGTTGTCTTTAGCTTGTTCAATACTGTCTACGATAGCGATTTCGAGTTTACCTAAACCTGCCAACTCACCAGCATCAACACCAATTAAACTAGAGCCTGGGCGCTCTGTGGCAGCGCCTAAAGTGGTGGCTGAACTTTCATTTACTGCTTCGAGTAAATTTTTGCCCATTCGTCCATTACATCCAACAATCGCTACTCTTACTGGCGACATAACTATTCTCCTTTTAAACCGCTACTCATACCGAGATTGTGCTCGACTATAACAAAGCAAGCTATATAAAACGAGGCTTAGCCAAGAGTTAGGCGAAGAGTGGCTAGAAACACATAATCTTCTAGTGAATTACGCTATTGGCAGTCTTGCCAGCTTTGACTCCCCATTAACAAAAATGGCCACTGTTAACGTGGCCTTTTTGTTATCTAAAATGCGAGCAATGCTTAAGCTGCCTCACCTGATTTAACCAGTTTAGGTTTAACTTTTTCACTCGCCTGAGCGGGATTACGCTGGCGCTCATACAAGAATTTAAGCACTTGTGAACGGTAATGGTTATATTCAGCATCATCGGCTAAGGCCACCCTATCGCGCGGACGCGCTAGTTTTACATCTAATACTTCACCAATGGTGGCAGCGGGTCCATTGGTCATCATAACAATTTTGTCTGATAGCAAAACGGCTTCATCTACATCGTGAGTAATCATAATAACGGTGTTGTTAAGCTCTTGCTGGATCTCCATTAAAGAATCTTGCAGGTGAGCCCGAGTTAAGGCGTCTAAGGCACCAAAGGGTTCATCCATTAACAGCACTTTAGGTTGCATTGCTAAAGCCCGTGCAATACCAACCCGCTGCTTCATACCGCCAGAGATCTCATCTGGTCTTTTGTCTTTCGCATGAGTCATATGCACAAGCTCTAAATTGTGCTCAATCCACTCTTTCATTTCAGCTTTAGACTTTTGCCCTTTAAAGACTTCTCTTACCGCCAACTCAACATTTTGATAAGCGGTTAACCAAGGTAATAAAGAGTGGTTTTGAAACACTACCGCGCGGTCGGGGCCAGGTTGGTAAACTTCTTTCCCTTCCAAAACAACGCCGCCTTCAGTGGCGTTATACAACCCTGCCACAATGTTAAGTACCGTCGACTTACCGCAACCAGAGTGGCCAATCAGCGATACAAACTCACCCTTTGCTATTTTTAGGTCTACACCATCTAGTGCTCTAAAAGGCCCGTTTTTGGTGGGGAAATCAATGCTTACATGATCGATTTGTAAATACTGAGACATAATTATTTCCTTATCCTAACGTGCACTTTCTGGGCTTGAATGAGAGATTATTTTTTGTAGGCTTACCATCAACCAATCAAGCACATAGCCAATTAATCCAATCACTACTACAGCCACCATAATGCGGCCTAAAGAGTTGGAGCTACCATTTTGGAATTCGTCCCAAACAAACTTACCCAAACCGGGGTTTTGTGCCAGCATTTCAGCGGCAATCAATACCATCCAACCAATACCCAACGAGATACGTAATCCAGTGAAGATCATCGGCAACGAGGCTGGAATCGCAATTTTGAAGACTTGTTTGCTCCAGTGCAGCTGAATCACGCGGCCCACGTTTAACCAATCTTTATCAATAGAGGCAACACCTGTGGCCGTATTGATTAAAGTAGGCCATAACGAACATAGCGTCACGGTGATAGCTGAGGTAACAAATGACTTAGAAAACATCGGGTCGTTACTCACATATACCGCGCTCACCACCATGGTCACAATAGGCAACCAAGCGAGCGGTGATACTGGTTTTAATATTTGAATAATCGGGCTAATTGCCCCGTAAAGCTTTTTGTTTAAACCGCATGCTACACCAATAGGAATGGCGATAAGACTCGCTAAAATAAAGCCGGTAAACACGGTAAATAAGCTGGTAAGAATTTGGTCAAAAAAGGTTTCTTTTCCGGTATAAGGACGAACCTTTATTTTAGCGTCGGGGTTCTTAGCTAATTTTTTTTCGTTACGCACTTCTTGGCGTTGATAAAAAGCCTCTTCTTTTAACCGCTCTTCTTGGTGTTCAACCACCAAACCCTGATACTGCTGCCACACCTGTGAAGGGCCAGGTAAGGTCCCTAAACTGGTTTGCACCTTAGCTGCCGATACACTCCAAAGTAGTAAGAACAAAGCAATCGCCAGAATAGGCAATCCAATACGCTCAAAAATTTCACTTAATTGCTGTTTTGGGTTTTCACCGCTAGCCAAACGCACCATGGGTACTACAGGGCTCAAACCTACTGTTTCTAGAGAGTGAATTAATTTATCTTTCATCACTACAACTCCTTTTGCGAATCTCGATGCCGGGCACTAAGCCCGGCCGCTCTCAATAATGATATGGCTTAGATCTTGTCGTCTTTTTTCAAACCAATGTCGAACTTATCTAAGTAGGCATTTGGTTTTGAGCCGTCATATACAATATTGTCAATGAAGTGTGTTTGCGGTGGTTTAAAACCAGTCTCGGTTTTGAAGTTAGGAAACTCTGAGGCATCAATAACACCATCAGCAATCAGCTCTTTTGCCGCTGTCGCGTAAATGTCTGGACGGTAAACCTTTTTGGCAATATCCATGTACCAAGAATCTGGTTTGTTATCTGAAATTTGTCCCCAACGACGCATTTGCGTTAAATACCAAATAGCATCGCTGTAGTAAGGGTAAGTCGCGTTGTAGCGGAAGAATACATTAAAGTCTGGCACTTCACGTTTGTCGCCTTTTTCGTACTCAAAAGTACCGGTCATGCTGTTAGCAATAACATCGTAATCGGCACCCACATATTGGCTTTTAGACAAAATTTTCACAGCTTCTGGGCGGTTCTTATTGTTCTCTTCGTCTAACCACTTAGCGGCGCGAATCATCGCTTTAACGACCCGAATGTGAGTATTTGGGTATTCATCAGCCCAGCCTTGGCTCACCCCAAATACTTTTTCTGGATTATTTTTCCAAATCTCGTAATCGGTAACAACCGGTACACCAATGCCTTTAAATACTGCTTGTTGGTTCCAAGGTTCGCCCACGCAGTAACCGTAAATAGTTCCGGCTTCCATAGTAGATGGCATTTGCGGTGGCGGTGTCACCGACAATAGGGCATCTGCGTCAATTTTGCCTGAGGTATCACCTTTATGTGGCGCATAGTAACCGGGATGAATACCGCCAGCCGCTAACCAATAACGTAATTCGTAGTTGTGGGTAGACACTGGAAATACCATTCCCATATTGAACGGTTTACCTTGCTCAATGTAACTATCAACAACCGGCTTTAGCGCATCGGCTTTAATCGGGTGAACGGGCTTGCCGCCTTCATGAGGCACATGTGGTTTCATTTGCGCCCAGATATCGTTTGATACGGTAATCGCGTTACCGTTTAAATCCATGCTGAAGGCTGTAATAATGTCGGCTTTAGTACCAAAACCAATGGTTGCACCTAGTGGCTGACCCGCTAGCATATGAGCACCATCTAGCTCACCGGTAATCACCCTATCTAACAAAACCTTCCAGTTCGCTTGTGCTTCTAGCTGAACATAAAGGCCTTCATCTTCGAAGTAGCCTTTCTCATAAGCTACCGCCAACGGCGCCATGTCGGTTAACTTAATAAAACCAAATTTTAAATCTTCTTTTTCAGGCTCTCCCACTTCGGCATGAGTAAAGCCAATAACACTGGCCGAGAGCACAGCTGTAACAATGGTTGTTTTAATAATTTGTTGTAAGTTAACGGTGATTAAATTTTGCATCCCTGCTCCTAAGTACCTAGTTTGAAGTAATCATAAGGTGTTAATACTTAGTAGGTAGCCAATCACGTGCCAAGATCTAGATCACATTTTTTTAACGCTATAAATCATCAACTTAAAATTATTTATACCCCTTAAGTAGTATTTACATTTTTCCAATGAATTCACTAACTTAGACCACCGCCGCACAACTTTGGCGCACAAGAATAGCGATAGTACATAAAGCTATACCGTTACTTATCAGTGTTTTCGAGTGAGGGACAAGACCCCAAGTCATAACGGTTCATAAGGAAATACCCGCTATTTAAGTGTTCGGCTATTTTGTTTTTCGTCTCTATAATCTACGAATTGTATTAAAACAAGTTAAGAAACATGAAGAAGCTTGTATTCTATTTGTTGTTTTGCTTGATATTATCACCCACCCTATCCGCTAAAACGTATCGTACAACCCAAGTGATTAGCCGGCCGCTCGCAAAAATGAGGCAAGCTCTATTAATTGAAGCATATTACCGCGCGGGAGAACGCGTTGTATTTGAGTTATTACCTAGCGCAAACGCCTTGGAGGCAACCAATCGATGCGGAGATGTTTCGTATCGACAATTTATAGACTAAATACGCCAATTTAATTCAAATTCCTACCAGCTACTTAAGCTCAGAGAATGTGGTTTTTACTCGTTTAAGTGAACTAATAGTGGAAGGGTATGAGAGCTTAAAACCCTATAGCATTGCTTATCGCAGCAGCTTAAAGGCAGCTGAAATAGCCACCTTAAATTTCCCCAAGACTAACCAACTTTAAGACTTAGATTCAGCCTTCAAATTTATGAGTATAGATAGAGCAGACCTAGTAGTAGAAGAGCGTTAGTTAGGCCTAAAGCGTATAAAGGCGCTTAAGCTCAACAGTGTTAGCTTAGTTGAACCACCTGTTGACCAATTAAAGCTCTATCATTATGTACATAAAGATCATGCCGAACTAGCAGTAAAACTCGATGAGGCATTTAAACAAATGCTTAAAGATGGCAGCGCTCAATCAATCATTGAGAGTGTATTGAAAAATGTAGAGTAATTCAGGTGGATCATTCTATACAAAAAAACCGGCCAATAGCCGGTTCTTTAAGAAGGTTTTTAGCTATTAGCCAAGAATAGCTAATAACTCAACTTCAAATACCAATGCTGCAAACGGAGGAATTGCCGCGCCAGCACCTTGAGAGCCATATGCTAGCTCTTGAGGGATGTAAAGTTTCCACTTGTCACCCACTTTCATGCGTTGTAGTGCTTCGGTCCAGCCTTTAATTACGCCGTTCACAGGGAACTCTGCAGGTTGGCCGCGCTGAACTGAGCTATCAAATACTTCACCAGAAATTAAAGTACCTTCATAGTGAACTTGTACTTTGCTGCTAGCGCTTGGAGTTTCGCCTTCGCCTTCAACAAGTACTTCGTACTGAAGACCCGTTTCAGTTTTGTTGATTTCAGGACGTGAACCGTTTTCAGCTAGAAAAGTTTCGCCTTCAGCCATTGCTTCTTTATGCTGCTCAGCTTTTTTAGCTTCGATATCTTTAGTGATTTCTTGGAAAGCCGCACCAATTACTGCTTCGTCAAGTTGTGGTTGAGCACCACTCATCACATCACGAATACCATCTAACATGGCATTTAGCTCTAATCCGTCGAATGCTGCGCGCTCAATTTGCTCGCCAATTTGAAGGCCGTAACCGTAACTTGCTTGCGCTGCTGCGCCTTGATATTTATCGCTCATTTCAACTCTTAAATCTAATCAATAAAAAGAGCCAAAAGGTTAACATAAAGTGGCTAGAAAAACCGCGAATCAGTGGCTAAATGCGCCTTTTTTTGCATAAAGTCACTACCAGAAAACGCCACTTTACGAAGCTCTCCGTCAAAGGTAAAACCTAAATGGCGGTAAAAGCCCTCAGCATGCTCGTTATCTTGCATCACCCAACAATGTAACTGCTTCACATTCGCCTGCTGACAAGCGTGTTTAAGCATTGCGCGCCCCCAACCCTTACCAATGGTTTTAGGCAAAAGATATAGCGCGGCTAGCTCTATCTCGTCAGCTTGTTTCTCTAGCATTAACAGCCCTTCTAGTTGGGGATTTTTTAGCACCCACACTTGGTTATTGTCATTGCTTACTCGTTGCTGCCAAAGCTTTTGGTGCAAACTGGAGGGCAACACCTTGAACATTTTTTTTACTAAGTACGGTGAGTAAACATGCTGCCAGCTTTTCCGCTGAACCAGGCAGATGTTTTCAATATCACTCTGCGTTGCTAGTTTTATCGGCATCTGACTTTTCGCTGTCTATATCAAAACTTGCCGGGCGTTTACATTGGGGCACTTTCCCCTGGGCGATAGCTTGCTTTTCTAATTGCGTGGCACGCGACATTCGTGCTTCTAAGTCGGCGATACGGGTTTTATTTGAAGGGTGGGTAGACAAAAACTCGGGAACCGAACCACCACCGGCTTTCGCCATGTTCTGCCATAAGGTCACACTGGCTTGCGGATCAAATCCTGCACTAGCCATTAAGTCTAAACCCATTACGTCGGCTTCACTTTCTTGAGTTCGGCCATAAGGCAATAATACGCCATATTGAACACCTAGGCCCAAAGCTGCCATGGCTGCGCCTTTGTGTTTAACGTCATCGCTCACCCCAATGGCTACAGCAGCCACGGCGGTGCCAATACCGGCAATTTGGTTTTGTGATAATCGCTCATTGCTGTGTTCAGCCAATACGTGGGCAATTTCGTGACCAATTACCGTGGCAAGCTGATCCGGTGTTTCTGCCACTTGGATCAACCCGGTATACACACCAATATGAGCTCCTGGCAAAGCAAATGCGTTCACTTGTTCTGAATCAAATACCACCACTTCCCAGTCTTCATCACCGTAGTGACCAGGAATTTCTGCGGTTACTGCATTAGATACACACGCCACGTAGTCGTTGGTTGCTTTGTCGTTATAGATCTTTTCTTGCTTTTTAATTTCATCAAAAGACTGAGCGCCTAACGCACTCATCTTCGAATCATCATAAAGTAATACTCGCTTACGCCCCGTTGGAGAAGCAGAGCAACTCAGTAAAGCTGCTAGCGAAACGGTGACTACTGCTGTTTTTAGCATTTTATTCATGTATGACTTCCATTCTAGGCAAACCTTTAAGCCTGCGTATCCTTTAATATTAGTGGCAATCCAGCGCTAATTAATACAACCTGGTGGGCTTTTGCAGCTAAAGCTTGATTTAAACGCCCTAATTCATCAGCAAACATTCTCGCCATGGGGTTATCAGAAACTAAACCTAGGCCGACTTCGTTACTCACAATCACTAAGTCACTAGAAAACTGCTCAAGACAAGCCAGCAACATCGAGGTTTGCAGCTTTATGTCCTGTAATTGATCATTCGGACTTTTATCTGTGCATAACCACCAACCCAGCCAAGTCGACATGCATTCCAACAGCACAGGTTTATTCTGCATGGCGTACTGGCTCAGTACATCACTTAAGTTCTCGGATGAAAAATCAAGCTCATGAGTATCAAAAGCCGCTTTTCTTAAGGATTGATGGTGCTGAATGCGCTGAGCCATTTCGGTATCACTGGCCATCGCTGTAGCGATGTACACCGGCTTGCTATTATTGAGCGAACTAAACTGCTTTTCGGCCCACGAACTTTTGCCGCTTCTAATACCACCCAATACTAGGCTTATCATTTAGCTACCCTATTGTTTTACCGAATAATAACATAGCTAAACTGGGTTTTGATATGGCTAAGCTCTATGCAATACGCCAACCAATAGGCATAAAAAAAGCGGCTAATGCCGCTTTTTCTTTAGTTAATCGATTAACTGGTTAAGTCATCAAAAAACTTTTTAACCCCGTCGAAGAATCCTTCGGCTTTAGGTTTATGTTTGCTACCAGCAGAACCACCACAGCTTTCTTCGAAATCTTTAAGCAATTGCTTCTGAGTTTCGTTGAGCTTAATCGGTGTTTCAACAATCACTTTACAGATTAAGTCACCAATTGGACCGCCACGTACTGACTTAACGCCTTTGCCGCGCATTCTAAACATGCGGCCAGTTTGGGTTTCGTTTGGTACTTTTAAGCTCACTCGGCCATCTAAGGTAGGCACTTCAATCTCGCCACCTAATGCTGCTAAGGTAAAACTAATTGGCACTTCACAGTAAAGGTTGTTTTCTTCACGTTTGAAGATTGGGTGTTCTTTTACATGTACTTGTACATATAAATCACCGGCAGGAGCCCCGCTCTCGCCAGCTTCGCCTTCGCCCGATAAGCGAACCCGGTCACCAGTATCTACGCCAGCTGGAATGCTAACCGATAAGGTTTTAGCGCGCTCGTAACGACCTTCGCCATGACATTTATGGCAAGGGTCTGAAATGATTGAACCTTTACCTTTACAGGTAGGACAGGCTTGCTGAACCGCAAAGAATCCTTGGCGCATTTGTACTTGGCCTTGGCCATGACAAGTTCCACAAGTTTTTGGCGTTGAGCCCTTTTTAGCGCCACTACCATTACACTGCTCACAGTGCACTAAAGTAGGAACGCGAATTTCTTTTTTAACGCCTTTTACGGCTTGCTCTAAGCTCAACTCTAGGTTGTAGCGAAGATCAGAACCACGTTGAGGTTGGCGTCGACCGCCGCCTCCACGTCCACCGCCGAAAATATCACCAAAGATGTCGCCAAACGCATCACCAAAGTCGCCCTGTCCGCCACCAAAACCACCCGCTCCGCGGTTAGGATCAACCCCTGCGTGGCCGTAATGATCGTAAGCTTCTTTCTTCTGAGGGTTATTCAGAACCTCGTAGGCTTCTTTTACTTCTTTAAATTTTTCTTCAGAAGCTTTATCACCCTTGGTTCTATCGGGGTGAAATTTCATCGCCAAACGTTTGTAGGCTTTTTTAATTTCTCGCTCGCCGGCATCTTTGCCTAGACCAAGAACTTCATAATAATCGCGTTTTGACATAATGGGTGTTCTACTTTCTTACAACGAAACTCGTTGAAAGTATTGGCTTTGATAGACGTACGGGCGTTGTTCTCACAACGCCCGTTATTAATTTACTAAAAGTGCTTAAGACAAATTATTTTTTGTCGTCTTTCACTTCTTCAAACTCAGCATCAACAACGTCATCTTGAGCTGGAGCAGCTTGCTCAGCATCAGCTTCGCCTGCGTTAGCTTGGGCTTGTTGTTGAGCCACTTCCATTAGCTTTTGAGAAGCTTCGATAAGAGCTTGAGTTTTCGCTTCAATCTCTGCTTTATCTTCACCTTTGCTCGCTGCTTCTAACTCAGTGACTGCAGCGTCGATTTTCTCTTTGTCTTCGGCAGGAAGTGCTTCACCAGCTTCTTCAACTTGCTTACGGGTACCGTGTACAAGTGCATCAGCTTGGTTTTTAGCTTGAACTAATTCTTCAAACTTCTTGTCTTCTTCAGCGTTAGCTTCAGCTTCGTTCACCATCTTGTTGATTTCGTCGTCAGACAAACCAGAAGACGCTTGAATGGTAATTTTCTGCTCTTTAGCTGTATCTTTGTCTTTCGCAGATACGTGTAAGATACCGTCGGCATCCAAATCGAAGGTTACTTCAATTTGTGGCACGCCACGTTGTGCAGGACGAATACCTTCTAGGTTAAATTGACCTAAAGATTTGTTGTCTGCAGCACGCTTACGCTCACCTTGAATAACATGAACTGTTACAGCACTTTGGTTGTCGTCAGCGGTAGAGAATACCTGTGAACCCTTAGTTGGGATGGTAGTATTCTTATCAACAACGCGAGTCATCACGCCGCCCATGGTTTCAATACCTAGAGACAGTGGAGTAACGTCTAGTAGTAGTACGTCAGTTTTGTCACCAGAAAGTACCGCACCTTGAATAGCTGCGCCCATGGCTACTGCTTCATCAGGGTTAACGTCTTTACGTGGCTCTTTACCGAAGAACTCTGTTACTGCGCTCTGTACTAGAGGCATACGAGTCTGACCACCAACAAGAATTACATCGTTGATGTCACCAACTGAAAGATCAGCATCTTGTAGAGCAATGCGTAACGGCTCTAAAGAACGTTGTACTAGTTCTTCAACCAAAGACTCAAGCTTAGCGCGAGTTACTTTGATGTTAAGGTGCTTAGGACCAGAAGCATCAGCAGTAATGTAAGGTAGGTTTACATCTGTTTGCTGTGCAGAAGAAAGTTCACATTTTGCTTTCTCAGCCGCTTCTTTTAAGCGCTGCATCGCTAATGGATCTTGCTTAAGATCAAAACCTTGGTCTTTCTTAAACTCTTCTACTAAGTAGTTGATTAAGCGGTTATCAAAGTCTTCACCACCTAGGTGAGTATCACCGTTGGTTGCTAATACTTCGAAGGTTTTCTCGCCATCTACTTCGTCAATCTCAATGATAGAGATATCAAATGTACCACCACCTAAGTCGTATACAGCAACAACGTTGTCGCCTTTAACTGAGTTAACGCCGTAAGCAAATGCTGCAGCAGTTGGCTCGTTAATAATACGTTTAACGTCTAAGCCCGCAATACGACCAGCATCTTTAGTTGCTTGACGCTGTGAATCGTTGAAATAAGCAGGAACAGTAATTACTGCTTCAGTTACCGCTTCACCTAAATAGTCTTCTGCAGTTTTCTTCATTTTTTTCAAAACTTCTGCAGAGATTTGTGGCGGTGCTTTCTTCTCACCTTTTGCTTCAACCCATGCGTCACCATTGTCAGCATTAACAATGTTGAATGGCATGATTTCGATATCACGTTGAACTTCGTCATCAGTAAAACGACGACCGATTAAACGCTTAATAGCAAAAACGGTGTTTTTAGGGTTAGTCACTGCTTGGCGCTTAGCAGGCTGGCCTACTAATGTTTCGCCGTCGTCTGTGAACGCAATGATCGACGGTGTTGTACGATCGCCTTCTGCGTTCTCAATTACTTTAGGGGTATCGCCGTCTAGTACTGCAACACAAGAGTTAGTGGTTCCTAAATCGATACCAATAATTCTACCCATGATGGTGTTCTCCAAATTCTGTTGTAACTAATATTTCGTTGTTGAGAAAGTAAGTGGGGGCAGCAAAAAACTTTTCAAGGGAAAAGCTAAAAAAAAATGACTAAAGATGAACAAGGAAAATAAAATTACATTTGATTACTGACTGAGCAGAAGATCACAGATTCAGCACACAAATTCACCAACAACCAAGCTGACAGTGCTATAAATGGCTATTTTTATAACCTGTGATACTATGCGCCCAACTTTAAGTTATATGCAGATGAATACTCTGTGTAAAAAATAGAGAGAAGGGAAATGAAAAACGATTCAAAACTGAGTCTTACTCACAAAATACTTATCGGCATGGTTGCCGGTATTGGCTTAGGGGTTTTCTTACAAACCTTTTTTGCTGAGTCTATCTTAGTCAAAGATTACATCGTTGATGGCATCCTAAACATCACAGGCTCTATCTTTGTAGCCAGCTTAAAAATGCTAGTGGTTCCACTGGTATTTGTATCTTTAGTGTGCGGCGTATCGTCGATGAAAGATACTGCTCGCTTAGGCCGCCTTGGTGGTAAAACCGTATTGTTGTATTTGGCGACGACTGCCATTGCAATTTCTTTAGCTATGGCAGTTGCGCTGCTGGTTCGCCCAGGAACAGGCATTGAGTTAACCACAGAAGCGGCTTTTGTTGCTAAAGAAGCACCAAGCATTAGCCAAGTAATTATCGACATGTTCCCAGATAACCCTATTGCCTCAATGGCGCAGGGCAACATGCTACAAATTATTGTATTTGCATTGCTATTTGGTATCGCCATCGCTATTTCTGGTGAGCCAGGAAAACGCATTGGTAAACACTTTGAAGACTTTAATGTCGTCATCATGAAGTTAGTGACCATTTTAATGAACCTTGCCCCTTACGGCGTATTTGCGCTTTTGGCAAAACTGTTCTTTGAGATTGGCTTTGACGCGATTGCGAGCTTGCTGAGCTACTTTATGGTGGTGTTAGTGGTACTGTTGCTACATGCCCTAGTGGTTTATCCAACCTTGTTAAAAGCATTAACTGGTTTAAACCCTATCTTGTTCATCAAGAAAATGCGTGAAGCCATTGTTTTTGCATTTAGTACAGCCTCTTCAAATGCCACTATTCCTGTGACCATGGAAACAGCGACCCATAAATTAGGTGTACGTAACTCTACCGCTTCTTTCACCGTGCCATTAGGCGCTACCATTAATATGGACGGCACCTCTATTATGCAAGGTGTGGCGACTATCTTCATTGCAACGGTTTACGGCATCGATTTAACTGCCGGAAACTTCTTAATGGTGATTGTAACTGCCACCTTAGCCTCTGTAGGCACAGCCGGTGTACCTGGCGTAGGTTTAATTACCCTCGCCATGGTATTGCAGCAAGTAGGCCTGCCAGTTGAAGGTATTGCCTTAATCATTGGTGTGGATCGTTTATTAGATATGGTGCGTACTGCAGTAAACATTACTGGCGACAGTATGGTGACAGTGGCTGTGGCTAAATCTGAAGGCGATTTGAACTTAGAGACTTACAACAACCCTAAAGCAGGTTTGTCGGAAGAAGAAGTTCACTTACCGTTCGAAGTAGAAACGCCGTTAACTAAGGCCGAAAAAGCTTAAGTTAACTCGCAATAAAAAACGCGGCATTGGCCGCGTTTTTTATGTCTTCAATATGTCATTACAGCATTTATTCTAGTCCGGTTCGTGAAATGTCCAGAGTGTTAAGAATGCCGTTTTGAATCGAGTAGATGCAACCATGTACCGATAGCTCTTGGCCATTACGCCACGCATTTTGCACGATAGAGGTTTGCGATACGTTTTTAACCTGCTCCATCACATTAAGCTCACACAAACGATCAGCACGCTGCTGTTTGTCTGCTATGGCCTCCAGTTCTTGCTCGTGATAGCGATAAACATCTTTAAGATGGCGTAACCAGTTATCAATAAGGCCAAACTGTTTATCTTCCATAGACGCTAACACGCCCCCACAACCGTAATGGCCGGTAACAATAATGTGCTTAACTTTAAGTACGTCTACCGCGTATTGAATGACCGACAAACAGTTTAAATCGGTATGTACAACAACATTGGCAATATTACGATGAACAAATACTTCACCGGGTGGTAGGCCAGCGATCTGGTTAGCTGGTACTCGGCTATCGCTGCAGCCAATCCACAAGAATTCAGGATTTTGCTGTTCAGACAAATCACAGAAAAAGGTAGGGTTTTGCTCTTTTATATTTTTCGCCCAGCTACGGTTATTGCTGATTAGCTGATTTAAATCACTCATAGGACCTCTAAATAACAACACATCCATATCTCTGGATGCATATATTGCCCGATGTGAAAGGCATCTGCCACTGTTTAACGCAGTAATAACTTACTAAAAAGGCAGTTCGGTTTGCGGGGGAGTTTGCTGTTGTTGCTCGGCCAGTTTCTTACGTTGTAACCTAATAAAACGCATTCGACGCTGTTTCGTTAAGCGTAATATGTTTTGTTGTTCGGCAGGCTGAAGCGTTTGCCAAGCAAAGCGTTCGTCGCGATTTCGAAAACATCCCATGCACAAACCGCGGCTATTGGTTTGGCAAATTCCGCGACAGGGGTTGGGAATGTCGAAAATCTCTAACTGTTCCATTTGCTCGCTTTGCTCACCCTTTGGTCAATACGAATAATTTTTATTCATAACTTAACAATGGCATAAGCAAACTAACTAGGTCAAAGATTTCAAACAAAACAGCAACAATTCTGCGCCTTAAGCCTGTCTGGCAAGCTGTACATTGCAAACCAAATTTGAGGCATAAAAAAAGGGCCAATTGGCCCTTTAGGAATAATGTTCTAACTAAGCGCTGGTATCTACTGATGCCGCTTTAGAAATCATCACCATTGCTGGACGCAATAAGCGACCATTTAATTCGTAGCCTTTTTGTAACACTGCAACTACAGTATTTGGTGCAACGCCTTCTACTTCTTGCATGCCCATCGCTTGATGCTTTTCTGGATCAAAGGCTTGGTCTTGTGGTGCAACAACCTCGATGCCGAATTTTTTCACTGCATCGATCAGTGTTTTAAGGGTTAACTCAACACCTTCAATCATTGATGCTAGCGCTTCGTCTTCACGGTTGGCATGTTGCAGGGCCATTTCCATGTTGTCGATAACCGGTAGCAACTCGCTTGCAAACTTCTCTAAAGCGAACTTGCGTGCTTTCTCTACTTCTTGTGCTGAACGACGACGAATATTTTCCACTTCAGCTTTAGCGCGTACCACACCGTCTTTTTGGTCGGCAACTGTTTGCTCTGCAGTGGATAGGCGCTCTAATAGCTCCGCCACGCTAATTTCTTCAGCTGCAGGTTCAGCTTGCTCAGCGGCCGCCTCTAACTCAGCTTCAATCGCGTCAACTTGCTGTTCTACTTCATTTTCTACTACAACTTCTTCAGGCTGCGCTTTATTTTGCTCACTGCTCATGCAGGGTCTCCGTAATTCTTCACAAATAACTCTAATCTGTTGCATATTATGGGGATCAAACAGCCGCTTTCAAGTGATACTCACGATAAAACTGGCTGAGTACCAAAAGCACACGTTATAATCATCGGTAACACAATGTTAAATCAACACATTATGACTCAAGTTTTCTCTACCATTGGTTTAATTGGCAAACCTCATCATGAAGGTGCCAACAACACACTTACTGCCCTATTTCATTGGCTGGCAGATCAATCTTATACCGTATTGGTAGAAGAACTTACTGGCCAACAACTGCAGATTGATAATCTCAATTTGGTGAGCATTAACGATTTAGGTGAGCAGGCTGATTTAGCTATTGTTGTGGGTGGTGATGGCAATATGTTGGGCGCAGCGCGAGTATTGTCGCGTTACGACATTGCGGTGCTGGGAGTCAACCGTGGTAATTTAGGTTTTTTGACCGACTTAGACCCGTTTAACTTTGAGCACCCACTAAAAGAAGTGTTACAAGGCCACTACGTGACTGAGAAACGCGGCCTACTAGAAGCCAAGGTGATGCGTCATAACGCGGTAAAAAGCCATAACAGCGCGGTGAATGAAGTTGTACTTCACCTCGATAAAGTCGCTACCATGCTTGAGTTTGAAGTGTATATAGATGATCACTTCATGCTAAGCCAACGCGCCGATGGCCTGATTGTTACCACTCCCACAGGCTCTACCGCCTATTCTTTATCTGCTGGCGGCCCTATTTTAACCCCAAATTTAGATGCGATAGCTTTAGTCCCAATGTTTCCACATACCTTGAGCTCTCGTCCGATAGTGGTTGATAGCCAAAGTGAGATTAAGCTTAAGCTATCTCATGAAAACAGCGACCACATGCACATTAGTTGCGACAGCCATGTATCACTGCCCGTATTGCCAGGTGACGAAGTGATTATTCGTAAGCAACAACATCCATTGCGCTTAGTTCATCCAAAGAGCTATGATTATTTTAAGATTTTACGAACAAAGTTAGGCTGGGGAAGCCGTTTGTTTTAAGTCTCGAGCAAACAATAACAAGGACGCCTACATTGACAACAACGCCAAGCCCACTCGTAAAACAGCGTAAAGAAGTGGTAGATATTATGCGCCAAATGCGCTTTGGCGATGTACTAGACGTACAATTTATCAAAGAAGGTAATGTACGGATTAAGTGCAAACTAATTGGTGTAGATGACGCAAACTTCCTTATTTTTGCAGTGCCTAAATCTGCTCAGCAAGGTCATCACGATGTATTAATTGAAGGTATGGCCTGTATTGTACGCTCAATTATTGAAGGTGAAGCCGGTCAATGCATCGCCTTTCGTAGCATCATCACCGACATATTCAAAAGCCCTAAACACTTACTGTTTGTAAAATACCCTACTGAAATAGAACGGTTTAGCTTACGTAAACAACAGCGAGCAACCACCCGTATTCCTGCAACAGTGACTCACCGTTCATCGGTTAGCGACCAACAAATAGAGAATGACTTAAGCTTCGACGGGGTCATTCTTGATTTATCAGCCGGCGGTTGTCGCTTTAAATTAGCCTGGCCCGAGAGTTACGGTAAATTTTTACTTAACGATGTATTTGTACATATTCGGGTTGCTGGTAAACCAGAAAGCGACACCATTATAGAAGGCACAGTAAAAAGCCAAAGCAAAGATGGCCACGATCAGCTAGCGATTGGTATTAAGTTTGATGGCCAAAGTGAGCTAGACCAACTGCTGGCTCATCTCGCTCTCGACGTCTAAAAAGTAGCATCTAGCTACAAACAATATTGATCTAGTAAATCCCACAATTGGTCAATTTCTTGATGGGTGTTGTAATGCATAAAACCAATACGCAATACCCCGCCCTTATTCAATATATCTAGCTGCTGCATCATACCTTGGGCATAAAAGTGACCATGCCAAGTCGCGATATTATGATCGGCTAGCATGCCCGCAATTTGCTCTGGAGCATGATTTGGCCAACGCAACGAAAACGTAGCGGTACGATTAGCTAAACGCTGATTACTGCTTTCCCCATAAAGCTGCGCATGCGGGTGTTTTGATAAACGCTCTAAAAAGTGGTGACTAAGTGCTTGCTCATGAGCATTAAATTGCTGATAGCTTTTCACCAAGGCACTGCGTAAATCGCCAGTATCGCTATTCCAGTGGGCTAAGTACTCAACGGCTGCAGTCATTCCGGCAATAGCTTCAAAACTTTGAGTACCAGTTTCAAAACGCCCAGGGCCAATATTGGTGGCAGGCTCGACTTTATAAGGCGCTAGATGCTCTAACCAAGGATCAGCTACATAAGCGATGCCTAGGTGCGGGCCAAAAAACTTGTAAGCCGAACACACTAGAAAATCGCAACCAAGCGCTTGCACATCTACTAAGCCATGGGGCACATAATGCACAGCATCAACATACACCATTGCGCCTACAGATTTGGCCTTTGCTATAACCCGCTGTAAATCAACGATGCTGCCACTGGTATTTGAAGCGTAAGTGATGGCAACGAGTCGAGTATTTTGGTTAATCAATGATTCAAAATGCTGGTAGTCAAGGTTACAGTTTTGCGGATCAATATTCACACTATGAACCCGAGCGCCTTTATCTGCGGCTGCGTGTTGCCAACTAGATACATTTGAATAATGATCGAGACGGCTAACAATCACTTCGTCATCACTTTTCCAATCGCGGCTAATAGCACGACTCAGTTTGAAAGTCAGTGAAGTCATATTGGCGTCAAATATAATATTGTTTGCACTAGGAGCATTTAACAAGGCTTGCGCTGATTCTCTGCCTGTTTGCAAAACTTGCTCTGTGCGTTTACTAACACTAAAAGCGCCGCCTAAATTGGAGTTGCCACCCAGTAAATAGTCAGACATAGCTTGAATCACTGAGCTGGGAACTTGTGAGCCACCAGGGCCGTCTAGAAATACCGGTGTGTGCCCTGCCCCATTAGCCGCTAGAGCAGGGAAAAGCAGGCGCGCTTGTTCAACAGAAAAACTCATTACTGATCCTTCGCGGTTAATACAAATACATCCATAAAGCCGGGCTCACTGGGGCGATGGGCGCGAATAGGCCGCGCGTAATGCCAAAGTTTACTGTCATCTAACAAAGCTACTTCACCACTGTCTAAGGCTAACGTCATAATCGGTGCCTGATGTTTATCTTTAAACACCATAAAGTCACCGCCATCAATGTTGTGCCGGCGGATCCCCACCACCGCAATGTGATTAAAACCATCTTGATGGACACCTTCAGGCGCAACGGGAGTGTCATTCTGCTGAGCAGCTATACGAATTTGGTGGATCTCGATATCTTGTTGTTCATCTAAGGAGTTAGCCTCAAGGAATAAGGAACACATTTCATGCATGCCTTTTGACGCAATAATCGCATCTTCAATATCTTCAAATTGGCGAACAACATCCCCTTGAAAGTGGTTCACTTGCTCACTTTGTACAAAGGCCCTTCCCGCTAAACGCTGCACGCCTTCTTTGGTAAGCCTAACCACGGAGTAACGACGCAGGCGATACTGACCATCGGCATGTTGAGTATGCGGTAAGTTATCAAAAGAAGAGGACAAATCATGCACGGCAGAACCGCTCAGGTGATTAAGTTGTAGTAAACAATCGGCGTGGGTATTCATAACTAAGGCCTAGTTAACAAAGTGATAACAACAACCTTAATACTGAAGCACTATAAAAACCAAGAAAAACAGCCGGATGATTCAACTCTAACTAAAAATTAAGAGTTAAATACCAATTTATATAATCAAAGCAGATCGTTAGTACCAAAAATTAACAAGCTAAAGACCATTTTAAGTAAGCTCAACCAACTTATCTATAAGCTGTTGATTTAATAAAAATTAATTTCGATATTTTATACTGTAAGCAAAAATGTCGGTACTTATCTCACTCAGTGAAGTGCTAGCACCTAAGCCTTGGTCTGCACTAAAGGATCGAATACTTTAATCAGCGTTAAACTACCTAAGCCAACAAACATAAAGCCCAACACAATGGGATAACAAGTATCGTTAAAGCTTAAGCCAATTAGGCTCCCAATCGGAATGGCGATTAAGGTAGAAAGGCAGGCGACAAAAGCTGAGCCCATACCAGCAATAGCACCAAGAGGCTCCATAGCGAGTGAGTTGAGGTTGCCAAATAAAATACCGATACAGAAAAACGCTGGTACCAAATACAACATCAACATCAATAGATGAGGCACACCATTACTAGCGAGCAATACCACACAAAACAAGCTAGTTAAAACAACGAGCCCCAGCAGAGCGTAAATAATCATTTTACGCATTCCCATTTTTAACACCATTCGTCCATTCACTAAGGACGCTACACCCACTGCACAGGCTGCAGCGGCAAACAATAATGCAAAGTTATCTGGTTGGTCATAAAGCTGAATAAACACCAAAGGCGCACTGTTCAAATAGCCCAGAAAACTGCCAAACACTAGCCCGGAAATAACCGTATAAACCAGTGCTGCTTTTTCTGCCAATAAAAACCTTAAGCCTTCAATAAAGCTTTTCACTGTTAGTGGGCGACGCTGTTCTTCTTGTAAGGTTTCTTCTTGGTAACGCCAAAACCAAAACCCAGTTGATACCGCCATAATCAGCAACATGCCAAAGATCCACCGCCAGTGAGCAACACTAATAATCAACTGACCAATGGCTGGCGCTAAAATCGGCACCACAATAAACACCGAAAAAACCACCGACATAATGCGCGCCATTTCTGCACCCTTTAGCTTGTCGCGTACTAACGCCATGGTAATGATTCGTGGTGCAGCTGCTCCCATTCCTTGTAAAACACGGCCAGCAATTAACCAACTAAATGATTCAGAAAACACGCATATTAAGGTGCCAACTATAAACAGCGAATAGCCCCAGTAGATAGGAGGTTTACGCCCTACAGCGTCTGACCACGGGCCATAAATAAGCTGGCCAATAGATAGGCCGATAAACAAAGAGGTGATTGTCCATTGAGCTTGCGCGGTTTGCGCTAGGTCGAAGTCGTTAGCAATGGTAACTAGTGCTGGCAACATAGCATCTACTGAGAGAGCAACTAAAGACATCATGCCAGCCAACAGCAAAATAAAAGCTTTAGTTTCCGTGTTCACTTTGTTCACCTGTTACTCCTTAATTCTACAGACAACAAAGCCTTATAACACGCGCTCCCAGCAATAGCGATAAGTAACTAAGTTCTGCCCATGTATCCTACATAGCACCTAATAACAGTAACTTAGATAGCGGTTAACACTAAGTAAACGCTTGTACTTAGAAGATACTATTTACTGGAAACATCTTTATCACCACTAAATAACATGGAGGTGAGAGCAATCACTGCAGAACCAAGCATCAATAATAATGAAACAGCATTTAGCACTGGCGTGGAGCCTTCACGTAAGCGGTCGTACATGGCAATGGTTAAGGGGGCATCAGAACCCACTAACATTAAGGTGGTATTGAAGTTCTCAAAAGACATTAGAAAACTCACTACTGCTGCGCCAATCAAAGCTGGCATGAGAAAAGGCAACACTACAGTAACAAAGGCCACCCATGGCCCGGCACCTAAATTTAGCGCGGCTTCTTCTAAACTAAAATCAAACTTTCTTAAGCGAGCTAATACCACCAAGGTAGATATCGTTGTAATAAATGCAACTTGACCAATAACCACCAAAATAAAGCCAGGACGTAACCACTCCAACTCCCAGCCCCACACATCCTCAACACTATTAGCTAAGCTGCTGCTTGCGACCAAAATTGCCACACCCAAAATGACGCCGGGGATGACTAAAGGTAATAGCAAACCAATGTATAACCAGTTTTTCCCCGGGAAATCAAAACGAATAAACAGCCATGCGTTGGCAGTTGCTAATACCAAAGAAAGTAGTGTTACCAAGCAAGCAATTGAGGCGCTCACTCCAATACTCGAAAGCAGCCCTTCATCATAAAAAATACCTAGCTTTGGCTCGGTTTGACCAACAAACCAATCCAAAGTGAACCCCTGCCAAGGCAAGGCCGCAAATAAGCTATCGTTAAAGGCAAACACCGCAACAATACTTAGCGGCAGTGCTAAAAAGACTAAAAAGCCCACCATATAAAATTGATACAGTGATTTAGCCGGCCCACGTAGTTGATGCAACATTCTTCGGCTCCGTTAACGACCAAGCGTGCGGCTAAAAGACTGACCGCTGAGTTTTAAGCCTAATGACACGACCAGTGAAGACACCACCAGTAACACCCCCCCAAACGCTGCACCAAGCTCCCAATTGAAACGGGTAATAAACTGGGTAAAGATTTGTTCGGTAAACCATAAGCTGTCTTTACCGCCTAACAATCGCGGCGTAAGGTAGTTGCCCAAGCACAGCATAAATACCATGATGCAACCGGAAACAATGCCTGGCATGGCATAAGGCACAATAATAGAATGAGTCACATTCCAACCATTGCCACCAAGATCGTAACCCGCCTCAATTAAGCTTTGGTCAAGCCCTTCTAATGTGCTCACCAGAGGTACAACCATAAACAGCATTGAGGTATACACCAGTCCAATTAGCATACTGACATCGTTATACAAAAACTCTATCGGCTGGTCGGTAAGGCCTAAGGCTAATAAGCCTTGGCTAATCACTCCCGATTCGCGTAGCAATATCATCCAACCGTAAGTACGTACTAACTCACTGACCCAAAATGGTAATAAACAACTGAGCAGTAGCAAGCGTTTACTTTTACCTTTAGCGACTTTGGCAATAAAAAATGCGACTGGAAAACTCACCAACAGGGTAATAAAGGTCGCCAATAACGACATCCACACCGTTCGCACCAAGGTTCGCCAGTACAACGGTTCTTCAAAAAACTGCTGATATTGATACATTCCAATACTGTCGCCAGCGGCGTAATCACGCTTAATCAGCGACAACTCAAACATTTGCAAATGAGGTAATACAATCAGCAGTACAAACCACAAAACAAATGGTAGCAATAACAGATAGAAACCTAAGCCTTTAGCTTTCACTACTTACCTCGCTGTGTATGCACATAGCTTGCTTAGCGTCCCAAAAAATCCTTAAGGTGCTTCCTACCACAACATTGTGTAGCGAGAAGCTCGCTCCCGGGGCTACTCGGTATAGGTCATTATGGTGAATATCACGAACGACTAAGGTAGAGCTTGCGCCGTCAAACAAACACTCCTCTACTTTTACGTCAAATTGGTTGTCGGCTTTTAGCTCTTGGCCAGCCTCGGCAATACCAATAGCCTCCGGTCGAACAAATACATCTACTGTAGACTTGGCCGACTGATTAATACTTGTTGCCACAATCAAATGCCTACCATGGGCCGTTTTTACTAAGGCTACATCTTGGCGTTGTTCGCATACCACTGCCGATAAAGCATTTGTTTGGCCAACAAACTTAGCCACAAAAGCACTACTTGGCTGGTAGTAAAGTTGCTGGGGGCTGGCAAGTTGTTCAAAGCGACCATTATTCATCACCGCCACTTTATCTGACATTACCAAGGCTTCAGATTGATCGTGAGTGATGTAAATAAATGTGGTGCCGAATTCCCGTTGCAGGTGTTTTAGCTCCACTTTCATTTTCTCGCGAAGCTTTAAGTCTAATGCGCCCAATGGTTCATCTAACAACAATAATCTGGGTTCTAATACTAAACTGCGGGCAATCGCAATTCGTTGTTTTTGCCCACCAGAAAGCTGAGCAATTTGCTTAGTTTGGCTGCCATCTAACCCTACCCGCTCTAATACATCTTTAATTTTACTGGCACGCTCTGATCCTTTTATACCGCGGCGCTTTAAGCCATAAGCGATGTTTTCAGCCACATTCATATTAGGGAATAAGGCTAGGTGCTGAAACACCATGTTCACCGGGCGTTTATTCGGCGCTAATTCATTCACTCGCTTTTGATGAATTCTAATTTCTCCCTCTGAGGGCGATTCAAAGCCAGCCAACATGCGCAACAACGTGGTTTTGCCACAGCCTGATGGGCCAAGAATAGAGAAAAACGAGCCAGCTTCTACCGAAAAGTTAAGTTGGTCTACCGCAGTAAAGTCTGCAAAGTGCTTTGAGAGTTGTTCACATTCAAGATCAAAGTTAGCGTTAGCCGCCATATAGGGTCCAAGATTTTACGAAGAGGTAACAAGATTTGGGGCACAAGGCCCCATCTTAGCTATTTGGCCGCTTGAACGCGGTCGAGTACTTTGCCTTCCATGGCTTCTAGGCCGGCTGGAACAGCTGGATACCACTTAATATTATCGATATCGTCACTGCTAAAGCTGGTATTAAATTGGGCTTTAGCCAACTCATTTACGTAAGCATCAGAGCCTTTAGACGCAGTAAAATTACCTGCTGATTCAGTAATTTTAGCGGCGACTTCAGGGCGCATAACAAAGTTGATCCACTTGTAGGCTGCATCAATCGCTTTCGACTTTTTAGGAATAGCAAAGGTATCAATCCAACCTAATGCACCAGATTTAGGCGCTACAAACTGAATGTTTTGCTGCTCACGATTGAGTTTCCAACCGCCAGCATCCCAAGCCATAGCAGCTACCACTTCGTTAGAACGCATCAAGTTCATTAATTCATCGCCACCCGACCAATACGTTTTTACCAGTGGCTTACAGTCAACCAAAGCAGTTTCAACTTTATTAAGTATTTGCTGGTATTTAACAGGGTCAGCATAAGCAGCAAATGGGTCTTCACCCAATGCAAAAGCAAAACCAATTAAGGTTGGGCGCTTCAAGCGGTAAGAAATCTTGCCTTCATATTGCTTTTGGCAAAGGTCGGTGTAATCGGCCACATCTTTGGCCATTTCACCATTAACCACTAAACCACTGGTACCCCATACATGAGGAACTCCAAATACCTGGTCGCCTACCGCAGTATTTTTCTTGGTAGCGTCAAGCATAGAGGTAATCATTTGTTGATGCTCAATACGGCTCAAATCAATCGGCTGATAGATGCCAAACTGTTGCTGTACGCCAGTAATACGATCTTGGCTAGGTTGAGCTAAATCAAACCCCGAACCACCAGTGGCTCGAAGCTTTGAAATCATGTCTTCGTTATTTGATTTAGTCACTTTTACTTCAATGCCCGTTTCCTTTTCGAACATATCAATCACTTCCTGAGGCGCATAGCCACCCCACGTTAATAAGCGAAGCGTTTCAGCACTCGTTTGCGCACTAACCATTGCGCCCATACTAAGTACCAAAGCACTCAGTGTTAAACGTTTATTCAACATAATCTCTTCCATGTGGTTCAAGGTGAATTGGTCTACCGACTTATGCGGCACAGATACAACAACTGTTTGATAAACATGCACGAATTTAATGACACTAATGTGACAGCTAAAAGCGTAGTAGCTAATTCCGAGAGAGTGTAGTGAGTTGAAATATTTTTTTATTAGAAAGTATATGAAAAGCACAAACCAGCCAAAATAGACAGCATAAGCAGCGGCTTCAACTAGTTTACCAACTAAGTAAGCTCTACCTCTTGTTCCTTACCTAGACAAAAAGCTGCAGCTATCTAGTAGCTGAATAAATGCTGAACTAGCTCAGTAAACTAAGGCAAAAAAAACAATAGCTTTCTCATAATTTAGCAAAATCTTTAAAAATGTCGCTTGCTTGAATAAAACTTGCACTATATATTTACACAGTTACTGTATGAATAAACAGGTATTAAAATGCTCACTCAATTAAGCGTACAAAATTTTGCCATTGTTCGATTTCTTGAACTCGATTTGAATCAAGGAATGACCACCATAACGGGTGAAACCGGAGCGGGTAAATCTATTGCCATTGACGCCCTTGGTTTATGTTTGGGTAATCGAGCAGAAGCCTCAATGGTGCGACAAGAAGCTGATAAGGCTGAAATTAGCGCACAATTTGACGTAAGCAATAACCAACGGGCTCAATTGTGGTTGCAGCAAAATGAGTTACTGAGTGATGACGAATGCATACTGCGCCGAGTGGTAACAAAAGAAGGTCGTTCCAAGGCCTACATTAATGGCACAGCAGTACCGCTTGCTCAGTTAAAAAGCCTTGGCCAATACTTAGTAAGTATTCATGGTCAACATGCTCATCAGCTATTGTTAAAGCCAAACCAACAGCTATCAATTGTGGACCAATATGCTGCCCATCCTCAGCTAATCGGTGACGTAAAACAAGCTTACCAAGGCTGGAAAGCGCTCTGTAACGAGCTAGAACTTGCCGAACAACAGCAAAAAGAGCTAGCTGCTCAGCGCCAGTTGCTTGATTACCAAGTAAAAGAGCTGGATGCTTTCTCCCTTCAAGAAGGCGAGTATCAGGATATCGAGCAACAACATCAGTGCTTATCACACAGTACTGAATTACAGCAAAGCAGCCACCAACTCACGCAATTACTTGGTCATGACGATCAAGTAAATGTTATGGATATGCTCAGCCAAGCTTGCAAAACAACCAGCCAACTACTTGAGCTAGACCCCAAATTAGAAACCATTAATAATCTCTTGCATGACGCGCAAATTCAGGTTGAAGAGGCAACTCAGCAGTTAGGACAGTATAGTGAGCAACTAGACTACGATCCTGAGTTATTTGCAGAGCTAGAAGAAAGGATGAGCCTTGCCTTGGAGCTGGCAAGGAAGCACCATACTTCACCAGAACAGCTTCCAGCTTTGCATCAAGATTTACTGGCGCAGTTAACTCAACTAAGCCAACAAAGTGAACGTTTTGAACATCTCGCAGATGAGATTGAAAGTGCTTGGCAGCATTATTTAAACAAAGCAAATAAGTTGTCGAAAAGTCGAGAACGAGCAGCCAATAGTTTAAGTAAGCAAATTACCAAAGAGATCCACAAACTGAGCATGGCCAAAGCCCAGTGTGAGTTTTCACTGCAAAGTGATGCACAGCAATTTACCAACGCTAACGGCATTGACCGAGTTGAACTGCTAGTACGAACTAACCCAGGGCAACCTATGCAAGCCATTGAAAAAGTAGCCTCTGGTGGTGAGTTATCACGTATAGGCTTAGCGATTCAAGTTATTTGCTCTGCCAGCATTCTCACCCCCACTCTAATTTTTGATGAAGTAGATGTAGGTATTAGCGGACCAACAGCAGCGGTTGTGGGTGGCATGCTTCGCCAGCTGGGTAAACAATGCCAAGTAATGTGTGTCACTCACTTACCGCAAGTAGCAGGCCATGGTCACCAGCAAATGTTGGTTAGTAAGCAGCAAAAGAAAAATGAAACGATCACCAACATGCAAACACTCAACGGTAAACAACGCTTAGAAGAGCTGGCACGCTTACTAGCGGGTGATGCAATTACTCCTTCAGCACTGGCAAACGCACAAGAATTGTTGATTGAGGACTAATTTCTTAGTAATCGATACTTCTTTTTAGGGCGGGGCTTAGTTATGATGCTTGCCTTAACAAGGAGCTTCCATTCCCATGCGTTTTTCAGCAAAAATTTTCGTTTTACTGGCCAGCTTAGGCCTTAGTGCCTGTTCAGCCTTCGACTGGATGGTATATAAAATTGATATCCCCCAAGGCAACTACATTGATGATGCCAAAGTTGAGCAGCTCCGAATTAACATGAGTAAAGAACAAGTACGCTTTGTTCTTGGTACCCCAATGTTAATTGATGCTTTTGACAAAGAACGCTGGTATTACCTGTATAGCTATCAAAGCGGTAATGGCGATTTTGAGAAACGTAACTTAGTGATTCAGTTTGTGAACGATCATTTAGCCTTTGTGGAAGGTGATTACGAAGTGAGTGATGAATTTATGCAGCCACTAGACGCTGGGTAAGTACTCCAATAAATAGTAAAAAGCCAGATAATCACATCTGGCTTTTTTGTCTCTAGCTTTCGCTCACTTTAGCTATTGGCCTACCACCCGTGACTTTACTGGCTCGCCCTTCCGCCTTTGCTCGCTCAGCACGAATTTTTCGTAACTCTTTGGGGTCGGCAATCAGTGGACGGTAAATTTCAATTCGATCACCATCTCTCAACGCTTGAGATAACTTAGCGGCTCTGCTAAATATGCCCACCGATGCGCTTTCTGGTTCAATTTCGGGAAAATGCTGCACAATACCAGATTGCTGAATGCCACTGAGAATGTCACAGCCCAGTTCAACTTTTAGCGCGAGTAATACTTGGTGATCAGGTAAGCCGTATACCACTTCAATATTAATTTGTTCAGCCACTACTAATACACCTGCTTTGCGCGTTCAACAAAGGCTTGTACCATGTTGCCCGCTAACTCATTAAATACCCGGCCAAAAGCTGCAGCGATTAACCGATTACTAAATTCAAAATTTAGATCTAGCATCACCTTACAAGCTTGTTCGTCCAGCGCAACAAAATGCCATACACCGGAGAGTGACTTAAATGGGCCGTCAACTAAATTCATATGAATAGACTGGTCTTCAGTAAGAGTGTTCTCAGTAACAAACTTGTTTTTTATTCCAGCTTTTGCCACACCTACCTCGGCCACCATTGATGATGGCCCTTCCTGTAAGATCTCGCTATTAACACAACCAGGTAAAAATTCTGGATAAGCATGTACATCGTTAACTAACTGGTACATTTGCTTGGCACTAAACATAACCAACGCACTACGGTTTACTTGCGGCATGAACCCACTCTTTCTTCAAATCTGCCAGCATTTTAACATTAGCTTGGCCTTTGCGCACATTATCAGTTTTAAAGCCCCGCAGCATGCGTATAATAGCGGCCATGAGCAAGAATAAATCAAAATCAAAAGTTGGTTCTAACACCATCGCGCAAAACAAAAAAGCGCGCCATGAGTACCGTATCGAAGACAAATTCGAATCGGGAATAGAACTACAAGGCTGGGAAGTAAAATCCATGCGGACCGGTAAGGTCAACATCGCAGAAAGTTATGTTTATGTTCGCGATGGTGAAGCCTTTATCTCGGGTCTAAATATTCAACCTTTGTTGTCAGCGTCGACCCATGTTGTTGCTGACCCAACTCGAATTCGTAAGCTGCTGCTTAATCGTCGTGAACTCGACAAATTAATTGGGGCAGTAGAACGTCAAGGTTATACCATTGTGGCTACGGCCCTCTACTGGAAAGGCTCTTGGGCCAAACTAGAAATTGGCTTAGCCAAAGGTAAAAAAGACCAAGACAAACGAGAAGACGAAAAAGATCGTGAATGGCAACGCACTAAAGACCGTGTGATGAAGCATAGCTTTAGGTAAGCAAACTGCGATTGAGTAAATAAACAGCGTTTAAACACTCGTGTATATCAGTATGTCTACGGCTTGTGTTAGAATGTTCTAGAAATTCCGGGGCTGAATTGGATTCGACAGGATCAGGAAGGCTTGTGGAGCATGTCGTGGGGCGGTTTGCCACGTAAAAAGCCGCAAAAAAATAGTCGCAAACGACGAAAACTACGCACTAGCAGCTTAATAACCTGTTAGAGCACTTCTACCCTAGCTTCCGCTTGTAAGACGGGGAATCATAGAAGTTCAAACCCAAACAAGATAGCGAGGGATGCTTTGACTAGAGAGCTGAACCGCGAAATAGAATTCTGGTGTGTTATTCAGTGGCGTGTTTGTTCGCAGCTGTCTAACGAGATTAAAGACAAACTAAGCATGTAGCGCCATTGGTTAGAATGGTTTTGGACGCGGGTTCGAAACCCGCCAGCTCCACCAATTCTACAAACGAAGACACCTTAGGGTGTCTTTTTTTGTGCCTAGCATTTATCGATGATAACCGCCCACACAACCAAGGCTTCAAGTCGTTTTAATATTCTACTGCCCTTTTGTTGATATTAATTGGTAAACTGCTGCTAACTTAGCACTCATACCAATAGCGCTGGGTTTACTGAACGCCCAACAGTGTCTTTGGGTTAATATAATGGTGGATTACGTGTTTCTTTTAGTAAGTTTTCTATGTCTTGCTATTTTTGTTTCTTTTCTATGTTCAATTTTAGAGGCGGTGTTACTCAGCGTCTCCCCTAGTTATATTCACCTTCAGCAGCAACACAACCCAAATGCTGCTGCACGCTTAGCCAAATTAAAAGCCAGCATCGACAAACCACTGGCGGCCATTCTCACTCTCAATACTATTGCCCATACAGCAGGTGCTGCTGGCGTAGGTGCTCAAGTCGCGTCTCTTTACGGATCCCAGTATCTTGCCGTTTCTTCGGCCATTATGACGATACTAGTGCTGGTACTATCAGAGATTGTGCCAAAAACCCTAGGAGTCACCTACTGGCGAAAACTCGCCCCTTTTGCCTCTTGGTTATTGCCAATAATGATTAAGGTTTTTTACCCTTTTGTGTGGTTAAGTGATCGCATTACCGCGCGTATTGGTAAACACGAAGAAGACTTCTCTAGCCTACGAGAAGAGATCAGTGCACTTGCCGAGTTAGGCCACCAGCAAGGTGTTATTGAACAAGGCGAGTCTCAAGTACTGCGTAATTTGTTGCAATTAGAGAAGTTAAAAATAACTGAAGTGATGACACCACGCGCGGTGGTCCATCGCATTGAACATAGCAGTAGCGTAGACGAGTTTATTGAATCTCATCTCGCCAAGCCATTTTCTAGGATCCCAGTTTATCAAGGTGATCGCGATAACATTGTGTCTTATGTACATAAACAAGACATTATGAGCGCAGCTCTTAATAAAGAAGGTAGCCGGCAAGTTGGTGAGTTTTCTAGAGAATTACTCATGCTCCCCGCCAGCGTAAGCATACGCCATGCTTATCAACGCCTGCTGCAAGCTCGAGACTTAATTGCAGCAGTAGTTAACGAATACGGCGAGGTTCAGGGCTTGCTCACCATGGAAGACATCATTGAAACCTTGTTAGGCCAAGAAATTACTGATGAAAGCGATGCAATTGAAGATATGCAGCGTTTGGCGCGTTTTCAATGGATACGTCGATTGCGCAGTAAAAAACAACGATATAGTCGTTAGTTATTAGCCCAATGTTATCATTCGGGTTAAGTCTAGTGTCTAATTACCCTGTAAGGGAATTTGGGCCTTAGACTCACCCGTTTGTTAGCACGCAAATCACAATAAGTGCTGTCACACTTTAGTGCTTAGCATTGCCTGCTAACCTAGTTCATCGCTAGCGTTATTTCTTAAGCTGCTCTTTGGCTGCCTCTACTTTCGAAAAATCTAAACCTAACTCATCTACGGCTTCTTTAATCAAAGCAGGATTTTGCATCACTTGCCCCATTAACATTTGAAGTTGTTCTTGAGGCAAACCTAATTGGCTAATGGTAGCCATAGCCGCAAGAGGGTTTTGCGTCAGCACTTCAAAAAGTTCACTAATCTGTTGGTCGCTAATAATGTTCTCTCTCAACATCGCAAGAATCGGGTTCATCACACTACCTTTAAACTAAATAAAATAGGCCGACAGTTTAGCGTTTCAGATTGGGGATTGACTAGTGCTATCAGCAATAAGTGCATAGGAGGGCTGTTAAAGCATAAACTAGTCACGTAACACATGTAAAAAAGCCAGCAACTCGCTGGCTTTTTTTATACCTGCTGTCCCGTCCGGAAATAGGTTGACATAAAGAGGACGTCTTTATGACAACACCCATTAACTCAAGCCGTAAGCGCACACAACGAGATTACACCTTAGCCTTTAAATTAGGTGTTGTAGCGCGCATCGA
>NZ_BJEQ01000027.1 GCF_005405585.1 Agarivorans sp. Toyoura001
GCATCACGCTTATCGGTTTTTATCTTATCGCCTGGCTTTTTAGGGATAAGTGACGGGGCGACCACATAGCAACAATGGCCAAGGCTGGTGAGCAGGCGGTATATCCAGTAACCGCAAGGCCCCGCTTCATAGACAAAGTGTAAGGTGGCTCTTGGGTATTTAGAGTGAAGCTGTTTGGCCAGTTTAACAATGGCGGCTTTAGCGCTAGATATTCTGCCGAAGTGAACCGCTTGCGCCCCGCGTTGGTCTTCAATATAGGCGACTTCAACAAACTCTTTGTGAGTATCTAGGCCAATAAAAAGTATGTTATGTTTATTCATGCTGATCTCCAATCTAGTTTATTATCATTAACTATTATGGCTCTGGCTTTCAGCTAACCCACGAAGTTGTAGAACAGCACCTTCTTGGGGAGTCATTATGTCTACGGAATAAAGGTAATTATCCAGATCTAATATCAATAGTGCATTTAGGTTCAAAGTGTTTTTCTTAACCATTTGATAGATTTGTATTTCAAAGTACATGGAGAATTGAAAATGGGAATGATAATAGGTTTGGTTATCCTGGCTGCTATAGATTGGTATCTTGTTCGCAAGACAGGGCTACATATTCCTCAATTAATTACTAAGTATCTGGCGGATAAAGAAAACAACAAATAGTATTCGCTTAAGTCATTGGCTTAACTAGGCGTTTAGCTTCTAGAGGAGTGCATAGTGAACATTGAGTTTTGGTTTGATTATGCTAGTACATACTCCTATCCTGCGGCAATGCGTATTGAGTCTGTGGCGGCCGATAAAAATGTAAGTATTGTGTGGCGGCCTTTTCTGTTGGGGGCAATCTTCAATAAACAGGGTATGAATGATTCACCTTTTAATGTCTATCCCGCTAAAGGTGAATACATGTGGAAAGATATGGCGAGAATTTGTCGCGATTCCAATCTTCCATTTAGCCGCCCCGTAAAATTTCCGCAAAATGGATTGTTAGCAGCCCGCGTTACAACTAGATTTTCTGAAGCACCTTGGGTTCCGAAGTTCGTAAGGTTAGTTTACTCTGCTAATTTTGAGCATAACCAAGATATCTCATCTTCAAGCGTAATCGAACGTTGCCTTGGTGCTGTTGGGGCAGATGTTTCCTTAGTGATGAGGGAAGCGGTCACTGCAGAGGCTAAGTTAATGCTGAGAGAACAAACCGAAGAGGCGATTGAGCGTGGAATTTTTGGTGCGCCTTCTTTTTATGTCGGTAGCGAGCTTTTTTGGGGTAATGAACGCTTAGAAAGAGCGATTAAGTGGGCAGTTGAGGCCGATATCTAAGGCTTAAGCTTTCCGTTACTTTGGGCGAAATTACAAGGTTAAAAATGAAATCTACACAACAGCAAGACGACAAAATAAAAAAAGGGGTCATAATAAAAGTAATAAAAGGGGTCAGAGTCAAATAAAAATGCCTAGAAAAAATCCCTATCGCGCTTTGTTTGCCAATCAGATTAGGTGGCTTTGTCTCCGTTTAAACATCAATGACTCGGTACGTTAATATTAAACAGCAATTATCCCATTTTCTGCTCATGTCTAAGCAACTGGAAAGTGTAAAATTCGGCATAACAAAGACTGTAGTTATCGCTATCTTGCTCTTGATTTCAAGCAACTCTGTGTTGGCCGACGAGTGCGTGGTTTTACTTCATGGAATGGCCCGCTCAGAGAGTTCTATGGGTAAACTTGCCAAAGTACTAGAGGAAGAAGGGTATATTGTTTCTAACTATGATTATCCATCTACTCGCCTAGATATTGAAGCAATATCCGAGTTACACGTTACTAAAGCATTAGAAGCATGTGGTAGTGCTAAACCGGTAAATTTTGTTACTCACTCGCTTGGCGGTATTGTATTGCGAAAGTATTTGAGAGAAAACAGGCTTAATGAGCTTGGCCGCGTGGTGATGTTAGGGCCTCCAAATAAGGGCAGTGAGGTTGTTGATAGGCTTAAAAATGTACCAGGTTTTGAGTTGGTTAATGGCCCTGCTGGCATGCAACTCGGGACAGAAGATGACAGCTTGCCAAACTCTATTGGCCCGGTGACTTATCCCGTTGGCATTATCGCGGGCAGTTCTACCTTTAATCCCTTTCTCTCGTTAATGCTACCCAACCCTGATGATGGAAAGGTTTCCGTTGAGCGAACAAAAGTTGAGGGCATGACAGACCATGTTGTTATGCCGGTTACTCACACCTTTATGATGAAAAATGATGACGTAATAAAACAAGTGAAGCTGTTTTTAAAAACGGGTGAATTTGAACATTAACCCAAAAGGGCTTAGCTTACTAAAAGCGCTGAGTCGCGTTAATTATTTTGTAATCGCATAGGAAAATAGCATGAAAGCAAGCCACACAGGTTTTAACCCTGAATACCAAGAAGACGCCCCCAGCATTGAAGAGGTGGCTGAGCTTAGCGGCTACGCAATACTTGAATTCGGCGCAACGTGGTGTGGCCACTGTAAAGCGGCTGCACTTGCTGTTGAATCGGTGTTATCTAAGGCAGGTTTACCACACATAAAAGTGTTTGACGGTAAGGGAAAGCGCTTAGGTCGTTCGTTTAAGGTAAAGCTTTGGCCAACTTTAATTTTGCTTGAGTCTGGAAAAGAGGTGGCGCGCATAGTGAGGCCGGCAGAAACTGAAGAAGTAATCGCTTTATTGGCAAATATAAAGGCCTAAGTTTTACTGTTTAGCCAGTGAGGCTCAAACCTCATTTAGTGATTTTTAGGCAGCTCGCTGTAATCGCAATATCGTTCTATTTCTAGAGTTGTTACTGTTTTAACTTGATAAGCAGTAGACGTTTAACCTTAAGGATAAGTTATGTTTAGTCACGTGATGATTGGTACTAATGATCTGACACGTTCGAAAGCTTTTTATGATGAAATTATGTTGGTACTCGGATACAACAAAGGCGTGATAGACCCCAAAGGGCGTTGTATGTATGCCACCGCGTCTGGAGTGTTGGGCCTCACTAAACCTATAGATGGTGAAGCCGCCAGTATCGGCAACGGCATGACCGTTGGCTTTATTTCCTGTAGTCCAGAGATTATAAACGAGTGGCATCGCATAGGGTTAGCACACGGCGGAACAGCGATTGAAGATCCGCCGGGGGTGAGAGGTAAAGCGCCGCGCCAGCTTTACTTGGCTTACTTACGTGACCCAGACGGCAACAAAATATGCGCCACTCATTTTATACCTAATGAATAATTTGCCGCTTTTAAATAACAAAACCAGCCTTGCTAGCTACTGGTTTTGTTGTAGTTACCTCTGCCTAACTTCCTTTAGTTGCTTGAGCTGTTAAGCGGTAGGTGGTTAAGAAAGGCTAAGTGTTAGGGTTTTGCTTTCTCTTACTGTTAAGCTTTAGCCTTTTCCCTTTAGCGGCAAGTACTGAAAACACCGTACACGCCACCGCAAATAGGGCGATGGTAATAATTGGCCATTGCCAGTTACCACTGCTTGTGTGAATAAAGCCAATTAGCGATGGGCCAGTAGCTGCTAGCGCGTAACCAATGCTTTGAGACATGCCCGACAAAGCAGCCGCTTGCTGAGTATTAGAGGTTTTATGGCCGATAAAACTTAGCGCAATAATAAAGGTAGAGCAGTTACTTAAACCAAATAACCCCACCCACATAATGGCCAAATTAGGCGCCACTATCGTGCCAAGTAAACTGAATACAACGCCAGAAGCACACAGGCCTATAAGCAAGGCATGATTGCGTACTCTTGCTAAAATAGGCATGAGTGCTAAGCCAGGCACCATGGTAGAAAACTGCAAAAAACCGTAAATATAGCCAGCATCTAATTCGCTGTAGCCAACGTCGTTAAGGATTTTAGGCAGCCACCCGGCAAAAGCATAAAAGGTGAACGAGTTAATACCTAGCGCTAAGGTTACAAACCAAGCCACTGGCGAGCGTAAAAGAGAGGACAGCGGCGTGTGCTCTGTTGCGTCTTTTTCGCTTTGGTGTTGCTTGGATTTTGACTGAGCAGATAAGCTTGGTAACCAAAACATTAGTGCTGCAATTGGAAAAGTGAGAGTAAAAGCCAGCGAAAACTGCCAACCAAATAACTGGGCAGGTGCTTGATGAGATAAGGGTACCATTAAGCTTGCAGCCAATGTAGAGCCTACACCCATAACAAAAATGTATAGTGATGAGACTTCGGAAATTCGCTCGGGGAAAAACTTTTTCACTACTGCGGGCAACAATACATTACCAAAGGCAATACCGGCCCCCAGGATCACCGTGCCTAGATAAAGTGGTGATACATTGCCCAATGAACGAACCGCTATGCCAATTGCTATACAGATTAAAGATACTACCAGCGCTTTCTCTAAACCTATGCGATGGGAGAGCTTAGGCGCCATTGAAGAGAATACGGCTAAAGAGATTAAGGGTAGGGCGGTAATAAACCCAGCCTGTGACGCCGTTAGCGATAAGCTTTCCATCACTTGCTCTAATACCGGCGCTAAGCTGGTAAAAGGTGCGCGTAAATTAAGGGCAACTAAAAATACGCCCAACAGCGTAATTAATGTAGATGGTGTAAAACGTGGCATGACAGCATAGGCAAGATAAAGAATAGATTTTACATCAAATTGCTTAATTTGTAATACATATTTTTTGTGAAAAGTGTTGATTTGTATATGCTTTGGGTGAAATAACTTACTATATTTATCTCAAACCTAAAACTAAAAAATATATGAAAGCCGCCATGGAATTGACGGCTTTATTTTTAAGTTCTTCATACTAACTATTTTCTAATAATATAGATTACAGTTTGTTGTTGTTTCCGAGAATATCATCATTTTCTAGCCATTGAGAGCTATAGCAGAAAGCCAAAACAGCTACATTGGTTGCAGCAGGCTTGTTTTTAAGAGCTTCCCATCTATTAGGTGCCAATAGATGATAGTCCATTATGTGAATATTTTTACTAGTGACATTGGCACTATCAAGGTCTTCTTTCTTAAAGTCCTTATCTTTGTACTCGGGTTCAACTTCGCCATTCACGTTTCCATGGGTACCTGTTATAACCCAAACGTTCATTCTTGTATTAAACTCTCTGATAATATTGTGGAGAGTTTCGTTTACCTCAACGGCTTCGGTTTCATCATCGTAACAGTAAATATCCATACTATTGGCAGAGGTTCTTTTTATTAATTGTGTCATTTTATTTTCCTTAAGTTTTCAGTGCATTTGTTTTATTAATGACTAATATTGATGGATGATATCGTTAACCTTTTGTGGATCGACTTTAAATCGGCTGGACTCTTGTTTGTTCTCTTCAAGCCACAATGGAGCCTTTTTAAAGCCCACATGGTAAACAACAGCCTCCAAAACCACTTGATGCTCACCGATTCGAACTACAGAGAAACTGCGCTCTATCCCGATAATTCGGCCTTTGGGGTACTCAGATAAACAACGATTCAAAACTGTCATTTTGTCTTGAGTCTCTTCTTCGGTTGGCATGCTTGCAGGGTCAGTTGTTCCCACTACTATGCGCTCCAAAAAACCAACGTCTGTGACATCAAAGGTATTTAATTGGGAAGCATTTGAATTAAACATATCCTTATCCTTGGTTAACAAATTTGTGAAAGGCTCTCCAGCTAGAGAGCCCTAGTGTGTACCTAAGCTTTTTTAACTAGGCTGGTTGACTTGATATTTCTTCAATCGGCTCTGAAGTTGGAACCGGCGTGATTGATTGTTGTAAAATATCAAGTACACGAGATAACCCCTCAGGAGTGCCCGATTGGCGCGCTTTTACTGATACTTCGTATTTGGCTGAATTATCAGAAGAGCGCTGTGTGTCCTTGCTCGAGGAAATTGAACCTTGAACTTTTACTCGGACTTTGAAAGGGCCTATACCACCAGAGCCTTCGGCTTCGAAAGATGCTTGGCGCGCATCTTTCGTTTGTTCACTAAATGATGATTTTACTTCCATCATAAAGTTAACGTCGACTTCGCTGACCTGAAGTGTTGGCACTGATACTATTGCAACAAATGGAATGTTTAGGCTGTATTCTCGTTTTACTCGCTTCAATGAACCGTCGGCTTGGGGATCCTCCTCTATTTTATCGAACTTAAAATCGACATAGCGAACTTTACCGTCTTCAAATCCGACAGTTTCGATAAAGTCTGATGTTGCTCTCGCCAAAGAGACCTGAGCATCACATGCCGCTGTTAGCGGACCACCAATTAATTGATCCATTGGTAAACCGCCAAATTGGTCTGACATTTTTACTAATTCACCCATAGTAGTTCCTTTATTTTATGCTTGGGGTTAAAAAAGCCTAAGAAGGTCATTCTGAATCTTTAGAAATGCTTCTGTAGGCTCACTACTTTCAAACTCAATTTCCATACTGGCTTGGCGAGGTTTACTGCTCTCCTTTGCGCTACCAGTAAACAAATCAGTAGAAAGAATTTTGCGAATTCGTTTGGTTGTTTCAGACCCAATAAGGGTTTTTGATGTGTCTCCTTGGTTTTCTTGAATTTCAACTCCACCAAGGCTGATATCAAATTTGGACGTTAGTTTCTTAATTTTTATTGGGTTTTTTTGCATTAGTGTTAGTAAAGGGACTTCGATTTCCCGTTCCACTAATTCCCCGCCATTTTTTCTAGACTCAACATCATCAGGATGTAGAGATGGAACTTTAAAAATGACTGTTTTGGGGCGGCCTTCGTCATCAAACCATTCATTGATGTTGTCCAATGTTTGGCGTTCAATCTGGTCTTGAGCATCAGAAATGGAATTCATGATTGCTTCTACGAGGTTTTGTAAAGTTAAATTTGAACTGGACATAGTTAGTTCCTAGTTGCTTGTGAATGGTTAACGTCAAGCCAAGATTGAAGTAAATCGGCCTCTTTATTTCTCCTTGAAGAGTATTTATCTCCAAAGTTTCTGAGGTTGCTTAGCGCTGATCTCCAGTCATTAGTTGTGACTTGGCGCCAAAAATTTGGAGTTCTCTTTGATAAGCTGCCATATTGAAAATACAACGAAGTTATTACTGTTGCGCAGGGAGATGGGAGGTCTTTAAAAGGTGTTTTTGCGTTACTTTGAGCCCACTCTTTGGTCAATCTATGAAGTGTCCTTCGTGCGGCATAACTTGTTATTTGTTGCGCTTCATCGGAAGTAATAATTAAAGGCTTTTCACGTAAGACTCTTTCTGCTTTATCTTTAATCAGCCCCGTATACGGTCGTAGTTTCATAGTTAGATGGGGAGTGAATGCCTTTTCTAGTTCATCAATAGAACACTGACCAATATCAAAGCCTGCTCCTATTGTTACACCAGACCGACTATGTTTGGGATCTGGTACATATCCGGTGAGAGAGAACCCCTCTAACTCGTGGATAAAAGAGAAATTGATATTCCCGCTATTACTCATGACAATTGGCTCCATAGCTATAGTGAATTACAACAACTCCCCTTATTTAAATATGGTTAGTTGATGTAATTCACTATAGTGACTTGGGTTTTGTTATCAGTATCAGTTTGGTGTCAATTAAGTTTTTAAACTATTTAGGTTTTTACTAATGCAAGCCGAATTAACTGAGGAGTCACTAGAGCCATGAATCTCTATAAGTAGCTTGTAACAGGCTGATTTTACCCTTGATTGATGTTTATCTTTTGACAGGTTTAAGACGTTTTTCCACACTATTAGAGTACTTAGTCTTTGAATTTCTAGCATATCAATATTTATATCATTTTCAGTTGAAATTAATTCATCCATTGATTTTGAGTAAAAATCACAAATACTTCGAGCGGTTCTAAGTGATATTTTATACCCTAGTTCGGCTCTTTTAATTGATGAGCAAGATATTGGATTTCGAATTTCAGAACTCTTTTCTGCTAATTTTTCTTGTGAGAGTCCTTTTTTTTTCTAAGTATTTTAAGTTCCGTCGCATTTAGTACAACACTACTACTTGTGCCATTTTTCATTCTAACTTCCATCTTGTTATAAATAGTCTGTTAATCCTTTCCTGTTGGTGCTTTCCTGGTACGAACGATTGGAGGAAAGCTAGTAAAATACTTGCTGTGATTTCTCAATCAACGCAATTAACTTAATAGTCATTAAGGTAAGTGTAGTGCATTAAATATTACGAATAGTGAATCGGTCACCTGTTGACGAGTTTTTTCATTTATACGCTGTAGCAGTGAGGGGCAATACACGCTGTATATTAACCATCTGATTTTATGTTATTTTTTTTGATTTTTGATTTGACAAGCAAATCTTGTGTGTAAACCAAGCCGATTCAATTGGAAAAAAATTAGTCACAACTAGTTGGACTCCATTTAGTATTACTCTAACGGTCTTGAAATAAATGCTATGTATGAGTTTGTTAGAGAGCAAGAAGCTAAGGTTTCGGTATAGCGGAAGGATGGAAAAGTCTCAAACTAACTTGGTGGCTAGGCTAGAGCCTACACCCACTGAAATTTGCTCAAGGAAAAACTTTTCACTACCTCGGCAACAATGCATGCTTATTGAACGAACCGTTATGCAAATTACTATATAAATTAAAGGTACTACCAGTGCTTTTTCTAAGTCTGCGCGATGGGGTAGCATAGGAACCATTGAGGAGGGCATGGCTAAAGAGATTAAAGGCAGGGCAGTAACAAAGCCCGTTTGTCAAAACGTTAGCGATATTCTTTCCATCATTTGCTCTAATACCAGCCGCTAAGCTGGTAAAGGTGCGCGTAAATTAAGGGTAACTAAGGACGCTTAATAGCGTAATCAATGTAATTGTGAAGTGGATGTTGTAACATCAAGCTTCCCTGCAGGAAGCTTGATGTATTTACGGTTATTTAAAAGTAAATTGCTGATTATCTCCGTTGTAACAAGACCACTGTACTAGCGATGTTCCATTCGTGGTGGCTTTACCTTCGGCATCGATACATTTATTACTCTTTCGAGCGATTAACTCAAACCCGCCATTGTCTTTCGGGTTTATCTTCCAATGTTGGTTTTGGTTGTTTGGCATACAGCTCCATTGTTGCACCTTCGCTCCATCGGCGGTTGACCCATTGTCTAAATCAACGCACTTATCGCTTCGTTGAGATTGAATGAGGTTCCACCCATCGCTGACAGGAACAAACTTAAAACGTTGATTTAGGTTGGACGTATTACAATCCCATTGTTGATAACCGGTGCCGTTAGCGGTGTTGCCTCCGGTTAAGTCGAAACAGCGTCCACTGTGGGCGAGTTCTAGGTTGGTCCAATCGCTTGGAATGGCACTACCGTTTTGGTTTTCGTTAACCACCACCTGTTGGTTGAGTATGTCATGTGCCTCGCGCCAGGTATGGCCTTCAGGTATTAACATGGCTCTAAACTCGTAGTCGCCACTGGGGATATCGCTAGGCACCTCAAAATCAAACCACGTGTTTTTATTGCTTGCTGAGTAAACCACTTTTTGTTGCTTTGCCACTGATGCCCAGGTGGTACGACTGACCAAGTGCAGCTCTAAGTTTTGTTGGGCGTTTGCCGAGTAATTAACACCGACAGATAGTTGCTGCCCAGCATTGATGGTTGCCGGAACGGTTATGCTTGTTAAGCTGTTAACTGCGGTGGCTTGTTGGCTGGTTTTTACCAGATAAACATCATCAGGCGCTAACTCAAAACCTTGAGATAACATATTGCCAGTCACTAAGTCTTTTACTTTATTAGGAAGCTCTAAACGCAGTTTACGTTTGTCTTTACTCACGTTAATGATCGACAGGGTCGTGTCGCCGTTGTTGTCAGTTGCTTGGCGAACAAACACTCCATAAGCCGCTTGGTTTTGCATATCGGTTATTTGGAAATCTACCACTCGCGGCTTAGCTAAAGCGTTAACGTTGCTAGCGAGTTCGTCTGCCATGTCATATACGCCACTTAAGGTAATATCGGCATAAGAGGGCATTTGTGGTTGATTACGTTGCTTGCCGTGTTGGTTCTTAACAAAGGACGCTTGGCGATCAACCAGTATCTTTTCAGCGGCGTTATCTTGCAGTGCTTTATATTCCCAATAACTTAAATACGGTGTGGGCGGAATAATGATCACGTTGTTTGCGCCTACGTTGCTTAACTCTGACGCGGTAGTGAATCCTACATCTACATTCAACATTTTAAGTGCTTCGTACACTTTGGTGAGTTTGCCAATGTAGCTGCCGTCTTGAATGGCTGAATCTTCAGAATAGAAAATACGGAATGTTGTGTCGTAATCGACCAGTTGGTTGAAACTGTCGGTATGAGCATTTAGCTCTTTCATGGTACGACCGTAGGCATCCATCACGAGGGGTTGGGTGGTTGGCTCTGACACAAATATTGAGTTTACGCTGCTTGGATCACCGTCGTCTTTGCGGCCCCATACCCAAGCGGTATTCATTTTCATACCGTGGGTGTGGGCTAACCAAAGGCTTGCGCGTACGTAGCTGGGTTCCATGTCAAAGTGTTGCCATTCGGCCGATAAACCGTGCCACTCAGAATCATAGAATGGTTTGTTAGGGGCTATGCTGCGATAAAAGTCTAAGCCTCGAGATTGCTCTACCCATTCAATGCTGTAGCGCTCTCTAAATTCAAATTCTTTGTTTTTAAAGTTCACTAAATCTCTTGGGCCCATACTAAAATCTGAACCCATTACATCTTGGAGCTTGGCCAGTGCTTCAATGTCGATACCATGGTCTCGCCATTCTGAACTCATGATCCAGCCCAGTATTTTAATGGTGACTTTGGCTTGAGGATCGTGCTGCTGAACGTTGCGTTTTAAGAAACTGAACCACTCGGTAACACGCGCCATGTTAAATTTGCACCAATCGTACCAAATGGGGCCACCTTGTAGGGATTTAGCAATTGGCAACACTAAGCCGTTTTTAGCTTGCGTAAAGTTACTATATTGGGTGCCATAGCTTTGGTTTAAATCGCTAATGCTACTGTATTTTTGTTGTAGCCAATCTTGGTATTTTTGTTTGGTGGTGGCAGATACCCCGTTGTCGGCTAACCAGCCGCCCTCGCGGGTAGCAAAGTGTGGTTCGTTAGCTAATAAGTGAATTCTTGTGCCTTGACCAGCTTGATCTTTGGTGCCAGGAATATAGTGCTGCATGAGTTGTTGATACCAACTGCGAATACTGCTGTTGTCTATATCGAAGGGCACAAAGTATCGGCCAGTTTCAAAGGCTTCTGGCGCGGCATTTTTTTGCCAAGTGCTGGCGTTATAACCCAAGAAAAAGACTTTGGGATCCATGTACTTACTGTTTTGTTTTTGCAGTTCTTCTACTGCGCCGCTAACCGACCAACTATGTAAGCCGCCGCTTTCTTTTAGTTCTGCTACTGGGTAGTAATCGCCACCAATTCGGCCAAAGGCATCAATGTAATTGTCTTCACTGGGTAGCCAATTAAAGCTACTAGGATAAACGGCTTGGTCATTAATAGTGAACTTGTCACCTTTGAGAACAACTGGCCCAGAGCTAAAGTCGTAAGGGGTTTGTAATACTAAGCTGCCGTTCATTTGGGCTTGCAGCTCTTCTACAGCACGCTCAGCTACAGTGATACTGTCTTTTAACTCTTCAAAGGGAATGTTTTGCGCGTAGTTGCTAGGGATGAACTCGTTCCACCAAATAGCGTCTATTTTGGCTTGAATAACTTGCGGATTTTGCCGGTCAAATTCTGCGTATCTAAGAAATAGATCGATGACCACTTTGGATACATTGGCGTAGTCGGTGTTAAGGCCTTGCTGCTCGGCTTGATTGATGGTTTGAATTAGTAGACTGCGTGCGGTTTGTGCTTGCGACTTAAGCTGCTGATAGCTGTTGTCGTTGGTCGCATCGCCCCATTGCCAGGCATTGGCGGCAGGTACACTAAGAGTAAGCGCCAGTAAACTGCTTGTACTTAGTTTTACTAAGGCTGAGTGGCAAGTGGTAAAGCTAAACGTTTTCATTGGTTTAGTTATCCTTTTAGTCGCTCCTTAGCGCTAACTTGAAAACAGCGTCGTAGAACTAAGGTTGTTATTTATGTTTGTTAAAAAAAACGCCGCACAGGGATGCGGCGTTTTGCTTACGGTCTTGGTGCTAGGGCCAAGATTTTGCTAACTGTTTAGCGTTGCGGTGGAGCGGAGAAGTCCCACACAACAATGCTAGCTACGGTTAGCTCACCGTTATGTTTAAAATCAACATTTACGGTGTTGTTGGTAGAGAGGTACTCTACCGGTACAGGAATTTCTAAGGTGGCAAAGTAACGGTCGGCTGAGTATTTAGCTGGTCCACGCCAATCAATCGGCGTTATTACTGTGTTTCCATTTACGTTTAGAGAGTTAATGGTTAGCAAACCACCTTCTAGGTCGTCTTGGTCTGGGAACAAGGCAACGGTAAGGCGTAACATTGCATCGGCAGAACCGCTAGGCACGACAAGGTTATTCACCTTAACGGTTTTAGCACCACCATTTACGCTAATGCGATGTGGTACTGAACCACCACTAACACTTTCTCCAAAGTATTTGCGTTCAACCACTTTTTGGTTAACGGCTATGTCGCTGCTTAATGAGTAACGCAGTACCACTGTTCCATCACCTGCCAGCGTTAAACTAGAAGGAAGCTGCTGTTTATGGCGACGCTCTAGTTTAGTGTGCTCTACACCATCGAAGTACATTTGGCGCAATTCTACATTGCTTACGTTTAGTCCAGTTAAGCCCGCTACGTTTAGGTTTACACTGGTGTCGTAATCTTCAAGATTGTTGAGGATGACGAACAGCTCTGTGCCGTCTACGTAGGCATTGACTTGAACATCTGGATCGCTAGAGCGTGCATCAACACGTGTACCATCTACATCAGCCCATAACTCAAAGAACTTGATGTAAGAAGACCACTGCCAATCACCGTTGTTTAGTTCTGACTCCATGATCATCGAGTAGTGGTAAGGCGCGGTACAGTTAACGCTTGCATCGTAACCACAACCACCAGGCTTGTATCCCCACAGTGGTTTAGCTGGGGTAAACGGCATAGACTTTATTACGTAGTCTGGGCGTTGTAAGAATTGCATTAACATGCCGTTAAAGGCTTTAAGGTTGGCTATGTCGTAGCGCTCTTCGTGTGGGAGTTCGTCCCAGGCACCATTTACTGCGCCGTATTCAGACATTACAATCGGTTTACGGTTTTCTAGTCCACCTAGGTTCACGTCGTACCATTCCATCATGTCTAACATGGCTTGTACGTGTCCTCCACGGCGAACGGTAGGTGCGCGACCGCCGGCTGTTTCACTTGGCCAGTCGTAGATATGCACTGCGTAGAAGTCCATATCGGCACCTGCTTCTTCCATAAAGCCACGCCACATAACATCCCACTGGTACCAGTCTTGTTCACGGGTATCATCAACGGTAGTTTGCATCTTGCTGGTGAATAACTCACAGGCTTCTTCGTCTACCCATGCACATAGGTAGTCGTCGGCGTAGCGAGAGATACCGTCACGACGGTAGAAGTCATGCTGACCCCAAGTCATGCCGCCAATCATTGGTGCTTCGTCACCCAGTGCTTGCTTAATCTCTTGAGCAACCAGTTTGTGATAACGCCATAGATCTTCTTGGTTAGTTACCATGAACTGACCGGTTTTCATTAACATGTCAGGTTCGTTGATCACTTCCCAGAACTTAGGCATTGGTTCGCCTACGTTTCCATTTTGCGAGTTAGCGTAGTAATTCGCTAAGTAATGGCCCATCCATTTGGCTGAGGTTTCAATGGTTTTCGGCTGCCAACCAGTGGTAGTAATGCCATTGTCGTACCAGCTAAGGGTAGGGTAAGTAGGGTGTGGGTTAGTACCAGCAATTAGTTCGGTGCTACTTGGTGAGAAGCGTTTATAAAACTCATTGTTTGCGTAATCGTTACGCAGTACTTCACCACGATTAACCATCCAATCTAAATCTGGCGTATTGGCCTCGTTTGGATTTTGGGCGGTTTCGTTAAAGCGCCATGTAGCAGTACCGTTGTCTCGACCTAAGGTTACACCAAGAGTATTTACGATGTAATTTAGGCGGTCACTGTGGCCGTTCCAATCATTCTCGTAAATAGCACTGTGCATGGTGATATGGCGATTACGGCCAAAGTCAGATATCCCATTTACTTCGTGCATGATGTTGGCGTTTACACTAACCGATACAGTGTGGCTATTGTTTAACTGAGAAGTCGAACAACCTTCGGCATTGGCGAACTCATCGGCAGATGTATTTGGACAAATATCTACACTGTTGGCAACGCCATCTTCATCGGCGTCGCTTCCTGAAACAGGGCAACCTTGCGGATTAACATTTTGACCAAATGGGGTGTTAGGACACTGATCAATGGTATTCGGTATCCCATCAAAGTCGTCATCGTCTCCACCGGTGCTAATACAACCTATGTCGTCAACAAAAGAACCCGGAGGCGTGTTTGGACATTGATCGATGCGATCATTAATGCCGTCTTCGTCGCTGTCTTTTTGCGATGGAGTACAGCCATTTGCGTCTGCTGTTTCATCACTTGGACTGCTAGGACATAAGTCATCAACATCTGGCACACCATCGTTATCACCATCTGCTGCGAGGTCAATATTACCCACGCGACTAAAGCTGATGCTGTCGATGTTAAACTGGAAATCTGCTGATCCTGCACCATAAACTCGAATAGTATTTACGCCACTAAAGACGTTAAATTTACCATTACCAGGTTGGGTGTAAAATGCATCCCAGTCTCCGCCAACGCTATTAACTGTTGTTACGTTTTTAACCGCTAATTGGCCATTGTGGTCGGTGACCATTAAACCTACGGCTGTGTCACTGAGCGTACCGGTAGCGACTCGGTAGCTGGCGTCGTATAAGCCGCCGGTTTCTAGCTCAATGTAAAACTCTAAGTAGTCGCCAGAGTTAAAGTAATTGACTGCTTTACCGTTATCCAAGTCGTAGATTTGAACTTCGCCGCCCACTGCTTGGTAGTTTTCGGCTTCTAGGGTAAAGCTACCACTAACGGGTACTGGGTCACTGCCGTTACCCGGTGGAATAACCACGGGAGGATCAACAGGGTCAGTTGGATCAGTAGGGTCCGTCGGATCAGTAGGGTCCGTTGGATCAGTAGGGTCCGTTGGATCAGTAGGGTCGGTTGGATCGGTAGGGTCCGTTGGATCAGTAATATCAGCTTCTCGTAATAGAGCAAAGCTGCTTAGGTTCCACTGCCAATCATTACTGCCTGATGCATTTAGTCGTAATTGTACTGAACCACTAGGAATGGATAACAGGTAGCTAGGTTTTAGAGATTGGAAGTTATCCCAGCCACCAGCTGCTACTGAAGATTTACCTACTGATGTCCACCCGTTGCCAGTGTTTAGCAGTATTTCAATTTCTGCACCGCTATCAATTGCGGTAGCAATCAAGTACTCAATACTGTAATCACCTGACTCTGCAATGTTTAGGTTGTAATCAACATAGTCGCCTTTGTTGATGTAGTTAATCGCGCTTACACCATTGCTGGTGTAGGTGCTAACAGGCGAGGGTTGACCATCGGCAAAGGTGCCACCGCTAGACGCAAAGCTACTCGCTTGGGTAATAATCGCCTCTGGGGGTAATACCACCGGAGGTTCTGGATCTACCGGTTGGTCAGCAATTTTTTGCAGGGTAAAGTAGTCTAAATTCCACTGCCAATCGTTAGTGCCAGAGGCTGAGATTCTGATATCAACCTGGCCACTGGGCAGCTCTAGCGAGTGGTTAGAATCTAGCGCTTGATAATTGTCCCAACCTGACGCTGGTACTGTGGTTCTTCCTTGAGAAACCCAAGCACCGCCGTCTTTTACTAGCACTTCAATTTCCGCACCGTCTGCTATACCAGTGCCAATAAAGTAATCAATGCTGTAAGATCCTGCTTCGGCAATGTCTACTTGATAATCTAAGTAGTCACCTTTGTTTACAAAGTTGATTGCGGTTGCGCCATTTACCGTATAAGTACTTACCGCAGCAATTTGGCCATCATCGAAGGTTCCGCCAATCATAACGAAATCTTCGGCCTCTACTCGTATTGCTTCGCCAGTCGCCGCTGAACATACACCTATGCTCAGAATTGAACTGACGGCAAAGTAGAGTGGAGCCATTTTCTTTGCCTTAATAGTCATAAAACTTCCTATGTTTATATCCTAGTTATCTATTCGCGTTTGCTACTTCTCTATTTTTTAAACGCATATGCTTTTTTTGGTACACCAATATTGGTTACCAAAATTGATTGTTTACTTGCTTAAGCACTAGGGGAGTTACTTACCAATTACGTTAGTCACCAGCAGCAACACTTAAGCCAAGGGCTTAAGTAATATGATTATTTCAAATAAATTATTTAACACTGGTATCCACTCCCTTGGTTAAGCGATTCTAGAATTACCAACCTCCTTATTGGCTTATTAGTGTCCCTAAATAACCACATAGGTTGACCAATAATTGTATCAATAAGAAATTAGTAACATTATTGGTAACCCAATATTTAGATCTTCATCACAATTGGTTGATCAATATTTATTTCGAGTGGGTGAATAATTAGCTGTTTTACAAAAATGTGCAGAAGCTCAAAGCGGAGTACGTGGTGGTGAAACGAGAGACTACTAAGTAAATCTAATGTACCTTCTGGTCGGAGTTGTGTGAGGGTTAACTTGTTGTTTTGTAATACCTTAATGGTTTAGTAACTATAGTTTCAACCTTGTCACTGAATACTGCGTGGTGGAATAACGAGCAGCTATTGGTTGATTATTCGACTGCGCTAAAGCAGAGGACGCATTATTAAGTTAATGAATAATATGCTGTTTTTTGCATACTAAAAGTTAAGGGATAGACAATGATTAGCAATAGAGAAGACACTGGCTAAGTTCCGAGTAACTGTGTTGTTGTTAATGTTTGACGATGAGCTATTCAAAACTGTCGACTTGGAGGGAAGGGTGCGGTTACTAAGGGTTATTGGTATTTCCAAATCTTCATATTAAAAATGAAGAACCTATTGGCTAATTGAGTTTATGATTTAGCAACGTCCTTGTTCAGCTTCTACGTAGAAACAAATATTGAATGTGGTTAACCGGAGGATGTGAAAACCGTTATTAACATCATTTATTTTGTTGAGACGGGTTTACCCTTTACAAGCTTAGCTGTTAGTGCGAGTAAAACGGATTTTTTCAGCCCTTACCAAGGCGTCGTGGAAGCCATTAGTGGTAAATGTAGCGTTGTTAAAACTCACCGTACTTAAGCGATTAAACGACCCATTCACTGCTGCTTTGTCTTTATTGTTTGTTGGAATCAATGAACAATGTTCGTTGTTTTGCTTTAGGGTAAATTCAACGGTTTTACTTTGTACCTTATGGCGCTGCTGTGTACCGGCACATTTACCACGCAAGGTACTAGAGAAAATAACCCCGCCATCGTAAAAACTAAATTCGGCTACGTAACCTAAATCTTTACTTACGATCATGGCATTATTGTTGTCGCCAACCTGCCATTGTATAGCATTGTTAAGCGTGTCGGCATTGGCGGTGAATCCAATAAAAGCGGCAAGTATAGCTAAGTAGGTTTTCATATTAATCACGCTCACAGTTAAAAATTTTGCCAGTTTGAGTATCTTGTAAACACTCGTATTCAATACCATCTTGGTAGATTTCAATCTCTACAATGTTAGCTGTGGCTGCGCTATTGTAAAACACTGCACCAAGTACAGAGGCAATAAGAATTTTGCTAAGGTTGTTCATGGTCTGTTTTCACTGTTGTTGTTTGTATGTGTCTATTATCTGCGCCTTATTAATATTAGTTAAATAAGCACCTTTCAGGCTAACTTACAGCTGCAATTTGTTTGCTGATGAAGGATGTCGAAAATCTTCAATAAACCTTTAAGGCTTCCCGTTAGTCTTTCTGTAACCAAAAAGGAGAAGACTATGACAACTCGACTGAACTATTTTGATAATGCGCCGAAGGGTATGGAGATCCTCATGCAACAAGAGGACTATTTACGAGGCCAATTTCTTGAATCTGACAGCGTAAACTTAGCCATGTGGGAGTTGGTTAAATTGCGTATATCCCAAATTAATCAATGTGCGTTTTGTATTGATATGCATAGTAAAGATGCATTAAAAGCTGGTGAGACAGCGCAGCGGATTATAGGTTTGAGCGCCTGGAAAGATATGCCTTGGTACACGCAGAACGAACGGATGGCCTTGAGCTGGGCTGAACAGCTTAGCGCAGGGCAGCCGATAAGTGATGCGCTTTATCGTAAAGCGCATGAAGCGTTTGGTGAGCCATCTCTTGTTGATTTGACCATTGCCATTAATGCGATCAATAGTTGGAATAGAATCGCGAAAGCATTTACATCAAAGGTAGGCAGTTATACACCCAGCTAAGCAAATATTGAACGAGGTTGACCAGCGTTTTAGGTTTTCTTTGTTTCGACCCAAGGGGCGTTTGGCCGATACCATTCAAGCCTTGTGGTCGGCTTCGCTTGATGGCCAAAGTGCTGGCTCAATGACACGCTGGTTGCAGGCCGACGGCTGCAGCGGTGTGCTGTTTAATTTAGGGCCGCCGCTGCGTTTAGATGGCAAACAGTATGAAGCAGGAATGATTATTTTGCCGGTTAGCAAAGTGGCGCGTTCAATCACCTTACCTGCCAAGGCACAGCTTGCAGGATTTAGGTTTTTACCCGGAGTGAGTACAGGGTTCTTTGGTACTCTGCCAAGAAACACCAATGATAGTATCGATCCGCAACGCAATCACCAACTCCAGTTACTCTGCCAACAATTACAAGAACTTAGGGGGCAGCAGTCTAGAATTATTGTGATGTACAAGTGGCTACAGCACAGTTTGAGTGCAGTTGATTCTCCACCGCAAAGTTTTACTCAAGCCATTAACTTTATGCAATATGCAAAAGACATTGGCTTGCTGAGCAACAAAGTGGCGTTAAGCCAGCGTCAACTTGAGCGGCATTTTCAACAGTTGATGGGCATGACCCCAAAGCAGTGGCAACGTACCTTAAGAGTGAAAATGACTCTTAAGGCCCTAAAGAACCAGCCTACTGTAGATTTAGCAGAGTTGGCACTAAGTCAGGGCTTTTCTGACCAAGCCCACATGACACGAGAGTGTAAAAGCATCGCCAAAATCACCCCTAAGCAATATTTATTACTGGTGTTAAGTGCCTAGTCGCAATTGGCGATGACCCATGCCAAGTTAACTAACTACTTGTTATTGTGAAGGCTCTAAAATGCCACGTTCTTCAAAAACCTGTTTCGCGACTAACATGCCGTTAATTGCTGCCGGAAACCCTGCATATACCGCCATTTGTAAAATCACTTCGGTAATTTCTTTTGGGCTACAGCCTACATTCAAAGCGCCATGAATATGCACTGCAAGTTGTGGAGCGCAGTTTCCCATTGCCGTGAGGGCAGATACGGTAGCGATTTCTCGCGATTTTAAATCTAAGTCAGGGCGACTGTAGATGTCGCCAAAGGGAAATTCAATGGTGAATTTAGCGAGCTCTGGGCAAATAGTAGCAAGACTATTTATAACTTTATGGCCTGCTTCACCGTCTATTTCATTAAGCTTGTCTAATCCGCGTTGGTATCGGTTACTTTCCATGATCTTTTCCTCTGATGTAATGACCTAAAAGTTTGCGACTCAAGGTGTAGCCTAAACCTTGGAGCTAACTCCAAGTCAAGCAGCAACTTACAAGCTTAAGCGAGGCTTAATAAAATCAATGAACGCAGTGATGCGTCGCGCTACTTTAGATGAACGGTAATACACCGCGTTAATTTGTCGCTGGTTAGTTTCTTCTACCTGCAGGGCTGGGAATAAACTCACTAAGGTTCCTTGCTCGATGTCGTGTTTCACCATAAATCCCGACAAACAGGCAATGCCATTGCCGCTTAAAGCTAATTGGCGAATGGTTTCTCCGCTGCTGGCGGTAATGGCAGGATTCATTGATTTAAATCCTTTTAATGGCCAATGGTTTAGCACCTTTGCCCCGCTAAAGCCGAGCAGCTCATGTTCGTTTAGTTGTGCAACCTGCAGCGGCACCCCGCGCTGTTCAAGGTAAGCGGGCGCGGCGACAATATACAAGTTACTCACGCCGATGGGGCGAGCATGTAGGGTGGAGTCTGCTAATGTACCAATGCGGATCGCCAAATCTGTTTTCTTTTCCAGCAGATCCACAAAACCGTCGTTAGTATTTAGCTCTAGTTCTATATTGGGGTAGGCGCGTTTAAATTCACCAATTAGGGGCACTAATTGGTGAATCACAAATGGGCTGGCGGCATCAACACGCAGCCTACCTTGAGGCAATTCCCCCTTACTAATAATGTCTTCTTCAGCTTGTTGAATTTGGCTCAAGCCTATACGTACCGCTTCTATAAATTGGCGGCCTTCGTCGGTTTGTACCACCCGTCTGGTGGTTCGGTTAAGAATAGTAATGCCTAGCTGCTTCTCTATTTTGCTAACCGCTCGAGATACCTTAGCCACTTGAATGTCTAAGGCGTCTGCAGCAGCCGAGAAGCCACCGCTGTCTACCACCGCTAGCAGTATTTCGAGTTCATCAGATCGGTTTTTAAGGGTAAACATAGCCACACTCTAACAATAACGTTGCTTAATATTAGCGGCTTCTAGACCAGTTTACCTAGCGGATTAACATTAATTTCTACAAAAGTATTTTGTTCTAGGTGCCATTTTTGACAATAGTTCTTTGGATCATAATGCTCGCCATCACTTGTTGCGCAGTGCAACAACTTAATCGATGACGAGAGATTACTGTTATGCCATTAGCTCTATTCGCGCTTACCTTAAGCGCATTTGCCATAGGAACCACCGAGTTTGTTATTGTTGGGCTAATCCCCACCATGGCGCAAGATTTAGCGGTTTCACTTCCTTCTGCTGGTTTGTTGGTAAGCTTATATGCCTTGGGTGTGGCCATAGGCGCTCCGGTACTTACCGCCTTAACCGGTAAGTGGAATAGAAAACACGTATTACTGGCGGTAATGAGTTTGTTTGTAGCAGGCAACTTACTCGCGTGGCAAGCGCCTAGCTATGAAACCCTAGTGGGGGCGCGTATCCTCACTGGCTTGGCGCATGGCGTATTTTTTTCTATTGGCTCCACCATTGCTACGGGTTTGGTGGCTAAAGATAAAGCCGCCAGTGCTATAGCGATTATGTTCACTGGCTTAACGGTGGCTTTGGTTACTGGTGTACCTTTAGGTACTTACATTGGCCAGCACTTTGGTTGGGAAACCACCTTTTTAGTGGTGGCCATCTTGGGCCTTATCGCTTTAATCGGCAGTGCGTTATTAGTGCCTAATAACCTAAAACAACCACCAGCGACCAAATTAAAAGACCAATTAAGGGTACTTACCCAGCCGCGTTTACTGTTGGTTTATGCGATTACCGCTATTGGCTACGGTGGTTCGTTTACCGCATTTACTTTTTTAGCGTCTATTTTGCAAGACATCAGTGGTTTTGACGCCAGTGCAATTAGTTTAATTATGTTGGTTTATGGCGTATCGGTAGCGTTTGGCAACATTTGGGGCGGAAAGATGGCCGACAAAATGGGGCCCATTAAAGCTTTAAGCTGGATATTTCTAGGTTTAGCCACAGTGCTTATGGTGTTCAATTTTACTGCGGTTAATCCTGTAGCGGCGGTAGCGACCATTTTAGTCTGGGGAGCGTTTGCCTTTGGCAACGTACCGGGTTTGCAAGTTTATGTGGTAAAGCTTGCCGAGCAACATACACCAAACGCGGTAGATGTAGCCTCTGGTTTAAACATTGCGGCTTTTAACGTTGGTATCGCCTTAGGTGCATGGGGCGGTGGGATGATTGTAGCTAAGGTTGGTGTTATGCATACACCTTGGGCTGGCTCGCTAATTGTACTGGGCGCATTGCTTCTCACAAGAATCAGTGGCGCTTTAGATAAACGGCAGCAACAAGCTGGCAATCCAGAGCTTTGTGAAGCCTCATGATTGTTAAACTTAGCCAGTAAGGAGAGGGAGCCATTGGGCTCCCTTTTTTACTATCTAGCTTTTTCACAATACCTCTTGGCTATAAGCTGTCCTTACAGCTCCTAATTTAAGCTATTTCTGCCTAAGGCTTACCATGCTCCTGCAGGGAAGTAACCAATTGCTAAACGCTAAGGATAATAAATCCAAAACAAGGGCAGAAAATGAAAATAAGATTATTAAGTATGTTGTTGGCGAGCATGTTTGTAACAGCCTGTGAAACTTCTACTGGTAATGAGCCACTACAAAGTGCGGTAAGTGACACTATTCCCGTGGACTTAGCTAATGCCAGCCAAGAGAGCTTGGTATTTGAAGAAATCTACACCACCACTGTTCTTCCAGATGAAGAAGTAAAAGTGGTATCGCGGGTAACCTCCACCATGCTAGATAAACATTTTCAAGCAGGTGATTACGTACAAACTGGGCAACTCCTGTTTAGTTTAGACCCTTTAGAATTTGAAATTAACCTAGCCAGCTTACAAGCCAATTTGGTTAACTTACGAGCAAAATACCATTCCGCTTTAAACAGTTTGCAGCGTGCCCAAAAACTGGGTGATGCAATTTCTAAGCAAGAGCTTGAAGACATTGAAACGCAATTTTTAGTCAATCAAGCCAGTCTTAAGGCGATTGAAAAGCAAGTAGACGACGCACAATTACTGCTTAGTAGAACCGAAATTAAAGCCACTCGTGCTGGTCGAATTAGTCAAGCTGAACTCAGCCCTGGCGATACCGTGAGTGTGGGTTACCAACTCGCATCAATTGTTGATGACCGCGCTTTTAAAGTGACCGTTAGCATTGATGAAAAAACTGTGCTTAAAGCGGTTCAACAATACCGCAATGGCACTTCGCAGTTTGAAGTACTGGCGAGATTCTTAGATGGCAGTGAGTACCCAATAGGGGGGGATCTTGATTACATCGACAACAAAATAAACCCGGCTACAGGCGCATTAGCTGTTGGTTTCAAATTTCATAACGACGACAGTGTATTTGTGGGTCAATTTGTAGAAGTTGTTTTACGGGAACACAAAAACACCGTGGTGATCCCTAGTAGAGCCCTGGTGCAAACCCAAAGTGGCCCCGCAGTATTTAAAGTGGTTCGCGGTAAAGCTCAGTTGCAAGCTATTGAATTGGGTGACCAGCTAGGAAATCAAACCGAGGTATTACAAGGTTTAGACGATGGCACGGTGGTGGTCTCTAGAGGCCAGCAGAAACTGACAGATGGTAGTCTTGTAAGACAGCGAGGTAAATATGATTAAATTCTTCATTTCTCGCCCTAAAACCGCCATTGTTTTATCGGTAATCATGAGTGTGTTAGGTGCGTTAGCCGCCTACACCATGCCGGTAGGCCAATACCCTGATGTTGCACCGCCAATGATCAATGTATTTACTCAATACAACGGTGCTAACGCCAAAGTCGTAAACGACACTGTAGCCTCGGTGATTGAAAAAGAAGTGAACGGCGTTGAAGGTATGATTTACATGAAGTCTACCTCGAACAACGATGGTTCTTATAACCTTAACGTGACTTTTGAAACAGGTTTTGATGCCGACCGTGCAGCCACGTTAGTACAAAACCGGGTTAACGCAGCCCAGCCATTATTGCCAGAAGAAGTACGTCGCTCGGGTATCTACGTAGAAAAAATGAGCCCGTCTATGTTAATGATTGCCAGCCTAAACTCACAGTCTGGTGCTCATGATACCTTGGAGTTGAGTTACTACCTTACTGGCATTGTTCGAGAAACCCTTTCACGAATAAAAGGGGTGAGTAAAGTAACGCCCTTGGGCGAAAAAGAATATGCGATGCGCGTATGGCTAGAGCCTGAACGCCTGCAAGCCTTAGATCTAACGGTGAATGATATTGCTGCCGCTATTGCGGATCAAAATGCAGTACGCGGAGCGGGCAGTGTTGGTGCAGAGCCTGTTGCTGGGAATAATGATTGGCAATATACGGTGCAAGTTAGAGGACGATTAGCCAACGAACAAGCCTTTGGTAACATTCGGATTAAAGCTTATGCCGACGGCAGTTTAGTGCGCCTAAAAGATGTTGCTCGTATTGAACTGGGTGCGCAGAAGTACCTAGTGGATACCTACCTAAACAACAAAGAGTCGGTAGCAATGATGGTCTATCAAGACCCTACTGCTAACGCTATGCAAGTCGCGGCGGATGTAAAAGAAGCCATGGCTAAACTTGAGCAAAGCTTACCTGATGGCATGGTGTTTACCTTGCCCTACGATGCCACCGAGTTCATTGATGTATCCATTTATAATGTGAAAGAAACGCTCATTATCGCCCTGGTGTTAGTCACCTTGGTGACTTACCTGTTTTTGCAAACTTGGCAAGCTACGTTGATCCCCGCAATTGCTATTCCGGTTTCCCTGATTGCTACCTTTGCGGTGATGAAAGCGTTTGGCTCGACTATTAATACGATCAGCTTGTTTGGTTTGGTGTTAGCCATTGGTGTGGTGGTCGATGCAGCCATTGTGGTGATTGAAAACGTGGAACGCCTGTTACACGAAACCACTAAACCGGTAAAAGAATGCGTAGAAATTGCCATGAAAGAGGTGATTGGACCCTGTATAGCGGCTGCAGCTGTGCTGTTAGCGGTATTTGGTCCAACCTTGGTGATTCCGGGCATGGTAGGCATTATTTACGCTGAATTTGGTATTGCCATTTCAGTATCGGTTGTTATTTCTACCCTAGTGGCGATGACCTTAACGCCTGCCTTGTGTGTATTGCTAATGACCCGCGATTTAACACCTAACCGCTTTTTTCGGGCTTTTAACCGTGGTTTTGAAAGGTTTACCGAAGTCTTTGGTAAATCAGTGGCAGTATTGTGTCGCCGTTTAGGCTTAGCGGTATTGCTGTTTTCCATTGTGATCGCTGGAAGTGCGTGGATGGGCGCTAAGCTACCAGGTGGATTTCTACCTGATGAAGATCAAGGAACGTTTTTCGCAGTGATTGATTTACCCGAAGGGGCCGCGCTAAATCGTACGCGTGATATGACCAAGCTGCTGATTGAGTCGCTTAGTGATGATCCAGATATTGAGATGACCTTTTCAGCAGCGGGTTACAACTTGCTTAATGAGTCTAGTAATTCAAATTCAGCCTTATTGGTATTTAGTTTGAAACACTGGGAGCAGCGAACTGACCAGCAACAACACCAAGACGCGGTGATTGCTCGAGTACAAAGTGCGATAGATGCACTGCCAGAAGGCGTAGGTTTTGCCTTCGGTTTACCGGCGATTCCAGCTTTAGGTATGGTTAATGGGTTTGAATTTGTCCTAAAAGATGAAATGGGCCACGGGTCTGAACGCACCGCAGAAGTACTAGAACAGCTATTGCTTGAAGCCAATCAGCGCGAAGAGATCGCCTCGGCGTTTTCAACATTTAGTATTAGCATGCCTAACTTGTTTCTAGATATTAATGAAGAGCGTGCGGCAGCGATGGGCGTTGCCTTTGGCGATATTGTGAATACCTTAAATGTGCAATATGGCGGTAGCTACATTAACGATTTCACTAAAGGTGGACGCAACTACCGAGTAATGTTGCAAGCCGAAGCTGATTCGCGACAACAGATTGATGATTTGTCTAATTTGTATGTACGTTCTACTCAAGGCGAGATGGTGCGTTTAAGCAATTTGGTGTCTGTATCTACGGTATTGAGCCCAAGTTCGCTGGTGCGTTATAACGTTGCCGGGAGTACCACCATTAACGGTATTGCTATGCCTGCCTTCAGTTCTGGCCAAGCCATTAGTGCGATGGAGCAAGTAGCAGAAGATATTCTACCTAATGGTTATAGTTACGAATGGACAGGTTTAACCTTACAAGAGCAACAAGCCGGTAACGCTAGCTTAATTGCCTTTGCTTTTGCCATGTTGTTTACCTACCTGTTTTTGGTTGCTCAATATGAATCTTGGTTAACCCCCTTAGCGATTTTGCTTGCAGTGCCTACTGCTGTGTTTGGCGTGTTGTCTGCGGTGTTAGTGAGTGGCACTACCGTGAACTTATATACCCAAATTGCCATTATGTTGTTAATTGGCATGGCAAGTCGTAACGCAATTCTTATTGTTGAGTTTGCTAAGCAGTTACGGGAAGAAAAAGGCTACAGTATTGTTGAAGCGGGTGTTGCCGCTGCAAAGTTACGTTTTCGTGCTGTGTTAATGACCGCATTCTCATTCATTTTAGGTGTGGTTCCTTTAATGCTCGCTTCGTCTGCGGGGGCATCGGCGATGAAAGCAATTGGTATGGCGTCTTTTGGTGGGATGCTTGCGGCTACGGTTCTCGGCTGTTTATTTGTGCCGGTGTTTTTTGTGTTATTCCAATCTTTAAGAGAGCGGTTTGCGGGCAGAACGCTTAGTGAAGATAAAGCGCCAGTACTGGAGTTGCCGCTTAACAATACTTAGCGATTTCAATAAAAAGCTCTGTTCAAGCTCAGCCGTTTTGCTACCTAGCGGCTAAGCTTTTTTGAAAGCGAAGGCTTGGTAGTCGGGTCACATGCTTGGCGCTTAAACAGGCGTAAGCAATTTGATCAACTACGCTTAAACAAAAGCTTAAAACAGGGAGTTTGCTTTGAAAAAACATATACCGTTGGTGCTTGCCATTTATGTGGCTTTTGTATTTTTACAATCGTTAGTATTTAAATTTGCAGGTTGGTTTGGTAGCCCAGCAGATATCACCGTTTACATTTTTCAAACGGTAGGGCAATGGATGCGGGAAGGATTAGGCTTAACGCTAATTGGCGACTTGTTTGGCCAATACGGTGAAACCGTGATTGGTTTAGCTGAGCTGATTGCTAGCATTCTCATTTTGCGTAAGGCAACTCGCCTTTATGGTGCCTTGCTGGGTTTAGGTATTATGTCGGGCGCGATTTTCTTCCATATTTTCACACCTTTAGGTTTATTTCCGTATACTGACCTAAGTTGTTTGCAAGCAGGTTGTCCGAGGGAGTATCCATTATTCTTTATGGCGGTGGGGGTTTGGTTAAGTTGTGCTTATCTGATTTATCGTGATAAACACAAGCTAATTGGCCCAGTCTAATGGTATAGATAATAAAAAAGCACCTTTTGAAGTATTGAATCAAAGGTGCTTTTTTGTGTTTAGCGGGTATGGCCGTTATGTTGTTTCTCATGACCTATGGTAGACATGGGGCCATGACCTGGTAGTAACTGATACTCGTCATCTAGTGTGTAAAGCTGAGTTTTAATGGCGTTAATGAGAGTAGGGTGATCGCCTTTTGGAAAATCTGTTCTACCAATTGAGCCGTTAAAAAGTACATCGCCTACTATCGCTAGTTTATTGTCGTGATCAACAAATACCACATGGCCAGGAGTGTGTCCTGGGCAATGGCGTACTTCCAATTTTAACTCGCCCACTTCAATCACTTCGCCATGTTCTAGCCATTGGTCTGGAGTAAAATTAGCCACTTCAGGAAAACCAAACATTTGGCACTGCATGGCCATTTTGCTTATCCAAAAGTCATCTTCTATATGTGGGCCGATCAACGGCACTTGGTAACGTTGTTGAATAAGGCTGCTAGCACCAACATGATCAAGGTGACCATGCGTTAGCAAGATTTTAGTTACGGTTACGCCTGCCTTATCAACCGCAGCTTGAATGAGCTGGGGATCGCCACCTGGATCAACGATGGCTGCTTGCATGGTTGCTTCACACCAAATGAGGCTACAATTTTGCTGAAAAGGAGTTACCGGAATAATTTGATAGGCCATGATTTCTTACTCTAATTAGTTACCGCCCTAGTGTACGTATGTGCATGAATTTTTCTATAGTTGTCATTAACTAAACAGCGAAAAAGCCATTGTTGTGTTTATAATGGTTGAAACATCAGCGGATTGGAGAATCACTTGATAATCAAAGATATTATGCAAACCAGAGTTGTCACTGTGGGAATGGATCAACGCCTATTCGACATAAAAGACATTTTTGATAACGTGAGCTTTCATCATTTGGTGGTACTTGATGACGAAGATTTAGTGGTAGGGGTGCTCACCGAATCTGATTTGCTGGCTGCGCTAAGTCCTTATTTAGGTAAAGCCGCAGAAAATCAGCGAGATGTACAAACGTTAACCCAGCGGGTACATCATGTTATGACCAGAGAGCCGTTGTGCAGCACACCGACTACCGGCGTTAGAGATGCCGGGCAGTTGCTGGTGGATAAAAGTATTAGCTGTTTACCGGTGATAGATGAGGCGAATAAATTACTCGGCTTGGTCACTTGGCGCGACGTACTGTCGGTATTACTGGTAGATAATACTCACTAATGAAACCACAGTTCTCAACAACCGATCCCATCATGTTTATGGGTTGCACCAGTGATGCGGGTAAATCCTTAGTGTGCGCCTTAATGTGTCGTTTTTTAGCCAATCGAGGCCTTGATGTCGCGCCCTATAAAGCGCAGAACATGAGTAATAATGCTGCGGTAACCCAAGAAGGCGGCGAGATAGGCAGAGCGCAATATCTTCAAGCGATTGCCGCCAAACAAACACCCACTATCGATATGAACCCTGTGCTGCTTAAACCGCATAGTGAAAAGGGCGCGCAGGTAGTGGTGAACGGTAAGGTGAGCCATGAGCTGCTGGCTAAAGACTGGCACCAACGTAAAGCGGTGCTTTGGCCGGCCGTTACAGCCAGTTTGCAGCGTTTGCAGAGTAAACACCCTTTATTGGTGATTGAAGGTGCAGGCAGCCCAGCCGAAGTTAACCTGCGTAAAAGTGACATTGTGAATATGGAAGTAGCATTGCATACCAATGCTTCAGTATATTTAATTGCAGATATTGACCGAGGTGGCGCTTACGCTCATTTACTGGGTACTTGGATGTGTTTAAGTGAAGCGGAGCAACAAAGGGTTAAGGGTTTTGTGCTTAATAAGTTTCGTGGTGAGCAAGCCTTGTTACACGATGCAAATGTGTGGTTAGAGGAAAAAACCGGTATCCCTATTGTTGCGGTCATCCCTTGGACTGCGCATCAACTTCCTGAAGAAGATAATTTCTTCCATCGCAGTACTTGGCAAGCCGGCAGCATAAACGTTGCGCTGATTGTTTATCCTTATGCCAGTAATCTTGACGAGTTTGATCCTCTCATTTACCAACAAGGTGTGAACGTAGTTCCAATGCGTGACAGCCAAGATCTTAGCCAATTTGATGCGATTATATTGCCTGGTTCGAAACATGTTGCGGCAAGTCGGGCTCACTTAGCCAAGAGTGGCTTGGATAATGAGATTATTAAAGCGGCTTCTGCTGGAGTGTTAATCACCGGGGTTTGTGGAGGATTGCAAATTTTAGGTGAGCAAAATCTTGATCCTAATTCGGTAGAAGGAGAGAGCTTTAAGGGTCTGTCTTTACTGCCAATTATTACCGAATACTCAGATCAAAAAACGACTCGTCAACGGCGGCTGAGTTGGCAACATAGTGAGCTGAATTGTTACGAAATTCATCACGGTAAAACAGTGTGCATTGAGCCCTTAGCTAGCTTTGTCGAAGCTGATACAGGCTGGCAACTTAACAATATTCAAGGTTCTTACTTGCATGATTTGTTCACTAACAAAACGTTTAGGCAAGCTTGGCTTGAGCACTTAGGTTGGCAAGGGGAGTGTGCAGATTGGCACCAAGTTATAGGGAAGGAACTTGACCGAATGTGTGACTCTCTAGATTTACCGCTAAGTCAGCTAGCCAAACACGCGGGTTTTTAAACCCGCCTGCACCTTACTTAATCCAACCTTGTTCACGATAGTAACGCTTGGCACCGTCATGCAGGGGAGCGGTTAAGTTGGTATTGATCATATCTTCTACTTGCAGATCGGCTAGCGCTGGATGCAGTGAACGCATGGTGTTTAAGTTTTCAAAAATTGCCGCAACAAAGTTATAAACCGTTTGTTCAGAAAGCTGCTTGTCGGCCACTAAGGTGGCACTTACCCCTATAGATGAAACATCATCAGGGTTACCGTGGTAGGTGCCGCCTTTGATAGTCACTGGCGAAAAGTAATCATACTTATCTGCTAGGGCCATAATGGTCTTTTTAGACAAGCTAATAAGGTTGGACTCACACATTGTTGTGGCGCGGGTAATAGAGGTATTAGGGTGCCCAACCACATAGATAATTGCGTCTACTTTTTTACTACATAGGGCACGGCTTTGCTCGTCGGGTTTTAAATTACTTAACTTAGAGAAATCCGAGGCTTGCCAATTGAGTTCTTCCATCACCAGTTGCATGGTTGAATACTGGCCTGAACCCTCTGGTCCAAGGTTTAGCGAATGTCCTTTAAGCTGTTCTATTTGCCCTATTTTCATGTCTGCATGCACTAAGATAGTTAAGGCTTCAGCATAGAGGGAAAGAAGAGATCGCATTTCTTTATAAGCGCCTTGTTCAGCAAACTCGCCGCTACCTTGGTAGGCTTGCCAGTGCACGTCTGATTGAACAATAGCTAAATCAATATCACCACTTTGCAGTGCTTCCACGTTGTCGCTAGAACCGCCTGAACTCTCTGCAGTACAACTTAATTTTCGGTGCTCGTTGCTCTGCTCTAGCAAGCGACAAAGGGCGTTGCCAGTGGGGTAATAAACGCCGCTAACATTACCAGTACCTACAAATAAATACTCATTAGCTAAGGTGTAATTAGCATTGATGCTTAATGCCACCGTTAATAAATAAAGTGGAAATCGTTTCATGGTTTCACCTAAAAGTGTCTTCTTTCCCTAGAATAACCCGTTTAATATACACAGATATTTAGCAAAACGCTTGTTTGAACGACTAAGTTGTGAACTCAAAATCAACACTATGGGTCGCTTGGTTTAAAGCATTAAAGCTTAACGATTCTCTATAGTTAGGCAAAGTTTCATGGTTTATTGCTATAAAAATCGAGGGTTCTCGATGAAAAAGCTAATTATGTATCGCTTACGAAGGTGAAGCTAGAGCATAATTCGTTATAATAAAAACACTTAACCCGTGAACGTCGGCCAAAACTTGTCTAAATCTGATTCTAATTCTCCTGTTCTTGAAATTTGCTGCTACAGCATTAGTGATGTAAAAAACGCTATTAGTGGTGGCGCTACACGGGTAGAGTTTTGCGCAGGCCAAGCAGAAGGCGGCACGACTCCTAGTTATGGCGCATTGTTATTGGTGAAAGATTATTTAAGCCAAATCGACATTACTGTAATGATTAGGCCACGCGGCGGCGACTTTTGTTATAGCGATGACGAAGTTGCTCAAATGGTTGCCGATATAACGATGGTTAAAGATTTAGGCTTTAATGGCGTGGTTTTTGGTGCACTAAATACTGACGCTTCGGTGGACGAACTTGCATGCCAACAATTGGTTAAAGCAGCCAAGGGGCTTAGTACTACCTTTCATCGAGCCTTCGATTGTGTGGCTGAGCCTAAAAAGGCAGCAACACAAATAGAAGCATTAAATATTACACGTGTGCTTAGTTCTGGTCAGAAGAACAACATTGAAGATGGACTCATCTTGTTACTCGACATGCAACAGTGTTTTCCAACCATTGAATGGTTGGCTGCTGGTGGATTGCGAGAACACAATATACTCGGTCTGTTAAATAGTGGACTCAGGCATTTTCATAGCGCTGCATCAACAGCATTACCTTCTCAGTTCGACAAGCGATATGCCTTAGCCATGGCTGCAGCAAAAGATTTGGATAAAGAGTTAAGTCGATTGCAGGTTTCGCAACAACAAGTACAACAAATGGCCACTATATTGGGGCTAAATACCCAGTGATTCTCCCCAACGCATTACATCGTATTCGACACTTTATATATTATTTAGCCGGCTCGCTTAAAAGCCGCGGCATCGCAATGTTTGGCGCTTATCTGCTGGTGCAGGCATGTTGGTTGGCAGTAGTCGCACCCGTGTCGATTGTGGTGAGCGAATCTTTAATGTCTTGGTATGGTTTACAAGGCGTTGCTAATCAGCAGTTACTGGCCTTTTTTCTTTCGCCCAGTGGATACCTGTTTGCTATTTGGCTCGTTGCCATGGCATTGTTCAACTTTTTCTTACAGCAGGGGGTGATTACTTTACTGCTGGCTCAGCATGAAGTTAATCGGCGTTCTGTATCACAAGCCGTTCGTTTATTGCTAAATCGCTCTTGGTTAATTGCCCGTTTAGCCTTTCTGCAATCCGCTTTGTTAATCAGTATTTCTTGTACCATTTTGTTTATTGGCCGTTGGTTGTTTGGCCTAATGCTGGCCGACTGGGACATAAACTATTACCTCGATCAACAGCGTAATCAATTATGGATTTTTGTTACTGCCGTAAGCGTAGGTGGGATCCCATTAGCGCTATGGCTTGGCGCAAAGTGGCTCAATTGGTGGTTTGCGCTTCCATACTGCATGCTGCAAAAAAAGCCGCTTAGCAACCAACTAAGAGATTCAACCAAATTAAGCCACCATCAACGCAGACTTATCTTGGCGCTTAATGCCGGTTGGTTTGCGCTGCGTGCATTGGTGTTTGTTTCAGTTATCAGTGGCTTTATTTGGTTGCTACGATTTAGTTTAAGTTGGTGGCAGCCTGAAGAGGTCACCAGTTTATGGCTATTTCTATTTAGCTTTGCTGTGCTTGCTGGTGGTTCGGTACTGAGCTTTCTTGATACTTGGCTATATGCCAGCATTCAGTTTTATATGTTCAAAGTATTGGTGAAACGTAATCGTTCTGGGCTAAAACTGGCTCATCAGCGAGTACTAAGAGAAAGCCGCCGTTTGCATCTAGGTTTACGAATGATGTTTTTGGCGGTGTTGGTGCTTGGAGCCAACGAAATAAGTGATGAAATTAATCGCTTTAGTCAGCGCTTCTCTGCACCCAACTCTTTTGTGGTGATGGGCCACCGAGCAGGTGGCTGGTTAGCGCTAGAGAACAGTTTAGAAGGCTTACAAAAATCGATAAACCTTGGGCTAGAAGTCACAGAAATAGATGTACAGTTAACCGCTGATGGCAAAATTGCTGTGGTGCATGATAGAGATTTACGACGCTTAACTGCCGATAGCGCGGTAGTGCATTTAAGTCGCTTTGAACAAGTTCAACAAGCCTTTGTTAATGCAGGTTTTAGTACGCCTCAAGCTTTGCCAGTTTGGTTAGCTAAAAGTGCAGACAAGATAACCTTGAATATAGAACTCAAACGCTATAACGATTCTTTGGCTTTGGTTCCTGCCTTGCTGGACGCGCTCAAAGATTATCTGCACCCGGTCATCATAAGTAGTTTAGATGGTGAACTGCTAGAAACCTTAAAGCTTCAAATGAGTGGTACTCCGCAGGCAAAAAACATTAGCACTGCCTTTATTGCTGCTGCTAGTTTTGGTGAAACCGATGTACAGCAAAACGTAGATATGTTGATTGTTAACCAACAATGGGTAAATGCTTGGCGCTTATTAAGTGCTCAGCAGCGAGGCCAACAAGTGCACGTGTGGACGGTAAATAGCGCAGCCGACGTGGAGAGGCTTTATTATCTGAGGGTGGATGGCATAGTGACGGATTCACCGATTATTGCATTAGAAACTATCGAGCGACTAAATCAGCTGAGTGAAATGGACCATATCGTAAATAGCTTACGTCATTGGCTGAGTTTGTAGTATTTAGCCTAGCAACTCAAAAATATCGTCTATTTAGGTGCAAGACCCATATCGTCGAGTTTTAGTAGAATTTCGGTTTTTCTTTGTTGTTTGATGATTTGCCAATGAAGATCTTCTCGGGCGCCAATAATTGCGTATATCGAATTTAACCCGGTACCTTTAACCGTTTGTTTAAGTTTGGCATAAAGCTCAAAAGGGTCACTTGCCATAAATTGTTCGACGGAGTGAATATCCACTTTGGCCAATATCTCTTCGCTTTTAGGACCAAAACCTTTTAAATCTCTAAGTTGTGTAGCTTGTTTAGTTTTAGGCATTTCTTGTTACGCCCAGTGGTATTGAAAAGAACTGCTGAAATGCTAACCAACGTTGTCGCTGTGCTTGCCAAGAGCTTATGTAAAACTGCACTGCTTGCTGAGGGCGGCGTTGATTTAGTGCATATAGGTCAAGGCGGGCTATACAGCCGAGTTTGGGGTAACCGCCAATGGTTTGTTTATCTACCGACAATACAATGGGCAGCCCATTGGGAGGAACCTGCACCGCACCCAAAGCAATGGCCTCAGATTCTCCACTGGGAGGAATATCTACTAATGGATCACCGATCAATCGCAGGCCCATTCGGTCACTTAATTCGCTAAGCGTATAGGTTTGATGGCGTAAGGTATCAATGTCTTTTTGGGTAAACTGCTGAAACTGATAACTTGGAATAAGCGCTAGTTTTAGTGTTTGTTGGTAATCAGGCAGAAAGCGGTTCGGCACCTGTTGCTGTGAGAGTGCAGGGTGTTGGCATGACGTTATGTATTCAAGCTTATCTCCAGCCGCCAGCAAGCGACCATTAAACGCTCCCAATTTTTGTTTTATTGAACTGCTCACGCTGCCTAGTTCTGGCCTTACGCTAAATCCCCCTGATATCGTCAAATAACTGCGCAAACCACTACGCGCGGGCGCTAGGCTTAGCCTATCGCCTGCGTTTACCTTTATAGTTTGCCAAGTGGCTAAGTTTATTGAGGTACTAGTGTTAGCAGACGTGACTGTGATTGGCATCTTGGCACCACAAACGGCGATTGTGCAACTGTGACTAAATTGGAACTGGGCGCCTCCAATGGTAACTTCTAATGCTGCACAGTTTACTGAATTGCCTAATAAACGGTTTGCCCAATAGTAAGCGTGTAAATCTGCCGGCCCGCCAGGGCTGACTCCTATGTCTTGATAACCAAAACGGCCCTGGTCGACGACCAATGTATGCGGACCACTTCTGATTATATTCATGGCGGCTGGAGAGCTCATCGGTTCTCCTTGAAAGCAATAAACTCTTGATAAGTGATGGCAACAAAGCGTACTTCGTCACCGACCTTAAAAGGGCACATTGGTTCAGACAGTTTATTAAATAGCTGCATAGGGCTTTGGCCAATAATATGCCAACCGCCAGGGCTGCTAGCGGGGTAGACCGCAGTCATGTCTTCAGCAATGGCTAGGCTGCCTGCCGCAACCTTTGAAGCGGGTACGGCTTTTCTCGGAAGTTGTAACTGAGCAGGTAAACCCTTCAAATAAGCAAAACCGGGCATAAATCCAATGGCTTTAACCTGGTACCTTGCCTGCTGATGTAGATCTTTTACTTGGTCAGCACTTAGCTTACTTAATTGGCAAACTTCAGCTAAATCTGGCGCTAACTTTGATTCGTAACATACAGGGATGTTGATAACATTTGCCGAGCCGCTGACGACTTCACTGGGGTTAAACTGAATTACCACTGATAGTAAAGCATCGATATCGGCAGTGTACTCTAAAACGATCAGTAAGCTGTCTGCAGCCACAATGATATCTAGAATGCCGCGAAGCTGCTGTTTGAGTATTTGAGAAAGCGCGGGCAGGGATGAGCAATCTTTTGAGTTTTTACAGCTAACTAAAATGCTGTCTTCATTTACATAATCAATACAGTACATATCAGGCTAGCTGCTTCGATTAGCTTGAATGATGTGCTGCTTTATTTGTTTGATGGTATCAAGCGCGGCTTGATTATCACCATGAACACACAAAGTGTCAGCATGTACGGCTAATTCACTACCGTCTGCACAGATCACTTTGTGATTGCTTAGGATAGTAGTGACTTGATTAATCAAATCGGATTGTACAGTGATTACCGCGCCAGCTTCGCTGCGAGCTTGCAGCTGACCATTGGCCAAATAGCGGCGATCACAAAAGGCTTCTTTGATTAACTCGATGCGATAGCTTTCGGCAATTTTCTCTATAAATCCAGCAGACTGGGTAGCGTGAACCATTAGCTTAATATTGCCGTTTAATGAGGCGACAGCTTTAACCACCGATTCAAAAATACTGGGCTCTTTATGCATGTCGTTGTAAAGCGCGCCATGCGGTTTTACGTAATGCAGGCTGAGTTTATGGTAGTGGCATAAGGCTTGTAAGCTGCCTACTTGCGCTAGCACTAGGTGAGTTAGTTGATCGGGCTGGTAGGGAATTGAACGCCGACCAAAACCGCCAATATCAGCGTAACTTGGGTGCGCGCCTACGCTTACATTGTGTTGTTTAGCTAGGGCTAAGGTATTACTCATTACGTCGGGATCTGAAGCGTGTCCACCGCAGGCGATATTCGCCATATCAATATGAGGCATTACTTGCTCATCAATGCCCATTTTCCATACGCCAAAGCTTTCGCCCATATCGCAATTTAATAACATGTCAGTCCTTAGCGAGCAGCCTTACAGTGTTGTAACAATAGCTTAGAGAAATATTGACCCGCAGGGCCGAGTTGTTCGGGTCGAGGAATCACCAAGTAGGTGTTTAGCGTTTTAGATGCCCCTCCTTGAATATTTAACTCAACCAAGCTGTCGTCTTCAAAAAATGGTTTTGCTACATGCTCTGGTAACCAGGCAAAACCTAAACCTTGATTGAGTACCTCCAGCACTTGATTAAAGCCGCTAAATGTCCAACGCTGCTCAGCACGCAGCCAGCCACGATCAGGCTGAGGGTTTTTCCCAGTATCACGCACAACCAGCTGTACATGTTGCAATACTTCGTCGATAGACACTGGTTGGGGCATTTTAGCTAATGGGTGGCTGCGATGAATTACAGGCACTAAAGTAACGGCACTAAGTCGCTCGCCCAATACGCCTTTAGGCAACAATCCGGTAATCACCAAATCGGTTTTGCCATCGGTAATTGCTTCATCGGCGCCAGTAATTACCGTATCAATGACTTCTACACGGGTTCCACGGCTTTCGGGCAAGAATGCTTTAAGTGCCTTAATAATAGGAGCACGGGGTTGGATAATTTCACAGGCCAGGCTCAATTGTGGTTCCCAGCCTTGTTCTAAACTTGCTGCGAGTAGTTCGAGCTCTTGAATATTTTGGCTGAGTAACTTACTTCGGCGAAGCATTACTTCGCCCATTGGCGTGAGATAAGCTTTACGGCCTTTTACTTCGAGCAATTGAATGCCAAGTAAGTTTTGCAGTTTGCTTACCGCATGGTTAAGCGAAGATTGGCTCTTGTTTAACTGACTGGCAGCTTGAGCATACCCCCCGTAATCCACCACTGCTTGAAAAATACGCCATTGTTCTAATGTGCTTTTTGCTCGAAAGGGTATGCTCATAGGTTGTTGTTCTATTTCGCTTGAGCGTCAATGCTTTGCCCGGTCACGCCAGCACTTGCATCGCTCATCAAGTACACATAGTTAGGCATGATATCTAAAGGCGTTTTCAACGTTTTTGGATCTTCACCGGGGTAGGCCGTAGCGCGCATTAGAGTGCGAGTTGCCCCAGGATTAATACAGTTACTGCGCAGGCCAGTTTTATCAAATTCATCAGCAATCACTTGAGACATGCCTTCAATGGCAAACTTAGATACCGAGTACCCACCCCAATAGGCGCGGCCTTTTTTACCAACGCTAGAAGAGGTAAACAGCAATGAGGCATTATCGCTTTTAAGCATCAGTGGTACTAAGGCTTGGCTAAGTAGAAATTGAGATTTCACATTTACCTGCATCAGTTGATCCCAAAGATCTTCGTCAATTTGCACATATTGGCTAAGCACGCCTAAATGCGCGGCATTTAATAATGCGCCATCTAAGCGGCCAAATTGATTGTCGATTGTGGCAACCATATCAAGGTAGTTCTGTTGACTGGCGCCTTTTAAATCAAGCGGAATGATTGCGGGCTGCGGTGCGCCTAACGCTTCTATCTCATCATATACAGCTTCTAATTTTTTAACTGTTCGGCCAAGGAGGATCACGGTGGCACCTAATTCAGCGAAGCTTAACGCCGCCTGACGGCCAATTCCGTCGCCTGCACCGGTAACCAAAATTACTTTATCTTTAAGTTCATCTGCGCTGGCTTGAAAGTGTTGAGGAGAGATTTCCGTGCTCATTATTTGTTCCTGTAGATGTGCGTTAGCCCACAAATATTTGTTTAATATTTAAACATCTGTTTAACGCCTGGTTAGACCTGTTGCAATAATGTAAACAAATGTTTAAGGTTTCTTTGAAAAACATACAATAAAAAGGAATTTGCTAATATGCGTTTGTCCCGAATAGCTACAGCTGTCACTTTATTTACTTCTGTTACTCTTGCAGGTTGTGGTAGTAGCAACTCGCCTTTTGATTTCAGTAATGATATCACGCCAAATGAGCCAAACTCAGTAAAAATTCGTTTCAATCCGCTGATTGGTGATGTTTCTACACCAAATAATTTGCTGTTTAATGGCAGCCAAGACGGGACCGTTAATCTACCTAGTGAAGCTGCTATTGTGGCTACGCAAGAGTATCAATCTATTACCAACGTACTTGGCGCCCTAGATGGCTGGCAGACCAGCGTACCGTTTAGTATTCCTCTTGGTTATGGTGACGAAGAAGGCGAATATAATGCAGAAATTGATACTACCTTAGATGAAAGCACCTTTGCTGCAGGCGTTTTGCTTTACAAAGTGAGAGCCTCTGGTTTTGTTGATACCTGTGCCGATGTGACCGAAAACGGCGGTAGTTTTTCAGCCGGCCAAACTTGTAGGGTTGATGAACAGTTGGTTTATGGCGAAGACTACGTTGCTACCTTTAGCGACGGCAACATAGTTGTTACGCCGCTTAAACCTTTCACCACAGCAACATCTTATATGGTTGCGATTACAGAATCGCTGTTAGATAGCAACGGTCGCCCGGTAGAAGCGGGCAGTGGTTATCAATTACTAAGCACTGCAGCTATTGCTGAAGACGATGCAACCACTCAGCAATTAAAAGGTTTAACTGGCTTCAACAATGGTCTGTTAGCTGCTGAAGGGGTAACAGAAGCTGTTAGTTACGCAGCGGTGTTTACTACGCAATCAGTAGGAAGTGTACTTAGCGCATTGCAACAAGTATACGGAGGTATGGCACTGAGCGGGCTACTGCCTTTAGGTGCATTGGTTGATACTGGCAGCACTGCAGAAGATGTAGCAAATACCGTGTTAGGCGCTAGCCAGCCGAGTTTTGCTGCTGCTAAGTACTTCAAATCAACCTTATCGGTTCCTTATTATTTGTCTGACTTAGATAATCCAGACATTACGGGGGCTGATATGAATAAATGGGCGCAAGCTAGAACGGACAGCCCGGTTGCCATTCTTCAGTTGTTACAAACTAATGCGGACTTTGCCGACCAAGCTAGCGCCACTAGTTTTTGGGCACAAGCTGGTGCTAAAGGTTTTGACACAGCGACTTTTGGTGGTCTATTGACTGGCGGCGATACTGCAACTGCCGGAACCCTGTTAGCTCAAGCCGATTTAGCGGGTTTAACCTACGTTGAAGACGGCGAAACCAAAGCCGTAGATGCACATCGCCATTTAACTGCTTATAACCCGATTCCAGAAACACGCAGTACTGCTTTACTCAACCTAGATATTTACCTTCCTGACGAAACCTTAACTGGACAAACTATGCCAGCGGATGGTTGGCCAGTTGTGGTATTCCAACATGGGATTGGCTCGTTAAAAGAAACTGCCGCAGGCATAGCCGCAAGTTATGCTGCTCAAGGGTATGCGGTGTTAGCAATGGATTTACCTTATCACGGCACCCGTGGCATTGATTTAACAGGCGATGGAAATGCAGATTTAAGTGCTAATGCTGATGCGCAAGTATTTGCAAATCTAGGTAGCTTTTTAAGCATTCGAGAAAACTTGCGCCAATCTAGTGCTGATTTATTAGCCCTGCGAGCTGCACTTCAAGCAGCTACGGCTCCGGCAGAATTAGATGGTAGCAAGGTTCACTTTGTTGGCCAGTCATTAGGTTCTATTGTTGGAGTTGGCGCTGCCGCATTAGCTGGTGAAGTCATCGTTAGTGGCTTTCCCATAGATTACTCCTTACAAAGTGCTTCGTTTAGCGTGCCAGGTGGTGGTTTAGCGGGCATTTTCCAAAATTCGCCTAGCTTTGCCCCCTTAGTTGAAGCAAACCTTAAAGCAAACCCTGGTTACTTAGGTTTAGTGGCTGCCGGTTTAGGGTTTGAAGATAACGACTCAGCTACGGCATTGGAGCAGTTTGCGGTTTATCAAGCCACCTATCCAGAAGCAGCGCAGCTAGTTATTGACTCCAATTATGCGGCTTTTGCTCAAGTATTTGGTGCTTTGGGTCAAACCGTTGTAGATGGAGCTGACCCGCTAAACTATGCGCAAGCAGGCTTTTCTATGCCAGTATTGGTGCATGAGGTAGTAGGTGATGGTAGCGAAGGAAGTGGTGACCAAGTGATACCAAACTCGCTGGCAACGTTACCGCTAGTGGGAACCGAGCCGCTAATTGCTGCCATGGGATTAGAGGGCGCAGCAGTTACGTCTGCAGGTAGTTATGCGATTCGCTTTGGCCAAGGCTCTCACAGTTCGTTGATTTCACCGACGGTGAGTTTAGCAACAACCGTTGAAATGCAAAGCCAGTTTGTGGGCTATGCAGTAAGTGCTGATGCTGGAAACGCGACGGTAGTGGTGAATGACAGCTCGGTTATTAGCACCGCTCAATAAGTAAAAAATAATCAATCTAAGGCCTGCATCGCGCAGGCCTTTTTTGTTGCTTGGTTAGTCTTTCAAGCTGTGGTACTAATAACAGCTTGAATTTAAGAGGGCAGAAGTTTGGATTTTTTGATCGAGTTTGGATTGTTTTTTGCGAAGGCTTTAACCATTGTTATCGCCATTATTGCTGTGGTGGTTGTGGTTATCGCAGTATCTTCAAAAACTAAGCACAAGAGTGGCGAATTAGAGGTCACTGATCTTAGTGAGCGACAAGATGAGATAGAAGACAAGCTGAATCATAACCTCATGAGTAAAGAACAGCTTAAGCAATATAAGAAGCAGCAGAAGCAGCAACAAAAAGAAGACAAGAAAAAAGGCGAAGAACAAAACAAACCACGGTTATTTGTTATCGACTTTAAAGGCAGTATTGACGCTAAAGAAGTCGCGAGTTTGCGCGAAGAAGTTACCGCAGTACTTGTTGCAGCTAAAGAACAAGACGAAGTTTTAGTTCGTTTAGAGAGTGGCGGCGGTATGGTTCATGGATATGGATTAGCTGCATCGCAACTTAAACGTATTAAAGCGAAAGGTATTAAGTTGACTATTGCGGTTGATAAGGTTGCCGCAAGCGGTGGTTATATGATGGCCTGCATTGCAGACAAAATTATTGCTGCACCTTTTGCTATTGTTGGGTCTATCGGTGTGATAGCGCAACTACCAAACTTTAATAAAGTGCTGAAAAAACACGACATAGAGTTTGAGCAGGTAACCGCTGGCGAATTTAAACGTACATTGACCATGTTTGGTGAGAATACTGAAGAAGCACGTAAGAAGTTTAAAACCGAACTAGAAGAGACCCATGTGCTATTCAAAGAGTTTGTGCAAGAGTTTCGCCCGCAATTGGATATTACTAAAGTAGCCACTGGCGAGCATTGGTATGGCACGCAAGCTTTTGGTTTAGAGTTGGTAGACGAAGTCAGTACTAGTGATGATTACTTAATGGAACAGTTTAGCGATAAACAAGTTATTCAGTTTAAATATCACACTAAGAAAAAGCTCGCTGAAAAACTCAGCCAAGCCGCTAGTGTTGGGGTTGAACGTGGCGTAATGAAATTAGTTCAATCACAGTCTTGGAACTGGACTAAATAGCGTTTAGTTTTGACCCGTCCTAAAATAGGTTGACGGTTTTTAGGCCAGCTCCAGTAGCTGGCCTTTTCTATTATGCACCTGATTGGGCGTTTCCATATTTAAACTCAGGTGCGGTCTCATCGTGTTGTATATCGCT
>NZ_BJEQ01000028.1 GCF_005405585.1 Agarivorans sp. Toyoura001
TCGATGCGCGCTACGACACCTAATTTAAAGGCTAAGGTGTAATCTCGTTGTGTGCGCTTACGGCTTGAGTTAATGGGTGTTGTCATAAAGACGTCCTCTTTATGTCAACCTATTTCCGGACGGGACAATGCAACATAAAAAAGCCTCGATACTCTCGAGGCTTTTTTATGTTTGTAAGCTTAATATTGTTCTGCGCACCAGCTTTCAAAGATAAGAGCGGCTGCTAGGCTGTCTACCGCGCCTTTTTCAAGGGCTTTATAGCCACCTAATTCAAATAACTTTTCTTTGGCATCTACTGTGGTTAGTCGTTCGTCTTGCATCGCAATTTGGTAGCCAAAGCGGCCGTGTAAGCGGTTGGCGAACTTCTTGGCGCGGCTCGTAATGTCTTGCTCGGTACCGTCCATATTCAGCGGTAAACCAATCACTAATAAATCAGGCTGCCATTGTTCTAGTAGCTTTTCCAATAGGGGCCATGAAGGGATCCCATCTTGTGCTTTAATTGCGGTTAATGGCTTAGCGCTGCCGGTGAGTTCTTGACCAATGGCTACGCCAATGCTTTTGGTTCCAAAATCAAAAGCCAGTACTGAACGTTCTCCATCGCGCGCCATTATGTTCGCCCTGCTGGTTTAGTGTTAGAGGGCTGCCATAAACCTAGCCAAGCTGCACTTAGAGTTAAGCAAGAACGATGTTGATGTGTGTTCATTACGCGTGTCCTACTTGGCTAGATAGTTGCCAAATATCGATACCTAAATGATTGGCCGCGGCTTCCCAGCGCTTATGGCTTGGTGTCCTAAAAATGATATCGGTACTGGCGGGCAGGGTTAGCCAAGAGTTTTCGGCAATCTCTTGCTCTAACTGACCCGCTTCCCAGCTGGCGTAACCTAAGGTAACAATGTATTCACTGGGTTGAGAATCTGTGCCTAGGGTATCGAGCACATCTTTTGAGGTGGTCACCATCAGTTCATCGCTTATTTCTAAGCTACTACTAAAGCCTTTAACTGGCGAGTGCAAAACAAAACCGCGCTCTTGAGCCACTGGTCCACCTTGGTAAACCGGTTTATCTAAATCTTGGCGGATCATTTCTACCTGATCTTGCAATTCTATTTGCTCTAGCAACGACTCTACCGATAGATCGACAGGTACATTGATGACTAGGCCCATAGCGCCTTCATCGTTGTGCTCGCAAAGGTAAACTACCGAGCGCTTAAAGAACGGGTCGTTCAGGCTCGGCATGGCGATTAAAAACTGGTTTTGCAGGGTATTCATTGCGTCCAAATTAAACCTTACTACTGTCTAGGTTGATGCTTTAAGTCTAGCTTCAATCGCATCCATTAACTTGCCAGTGATAGATATATCATAGGCGGCTTCAATCTCTTTTATACAAGTTGGGCTGGTAACGTTAATTTCGGTGACTTTATCGCCAATCACGTCTAAGCCCACAAAGACTAAGCCCTTTTCTTTAAGAGATGGACCAATGGAGTTGGCAATGTTCCAATCGCTTTCAGAAAGCGGTTGTGCAACACCACGGCCTCCTGCTGCTAAGTTACCGCGAGTTTCTCCTTTAGAGGGAATGCGCGCTAAGCAATAAGGCATTGGCTCGCCGTCTACAATCAAAATACGCTTATCACCATCTACAATCTCGGGGATGAACTTTTGCGCCATGCAATATTCTTGACCGTGATTGGTGAGGGTTTCTAAGATTACGCCTACATTAGGATCGCCATCTTTTAGGCGGAATATAGACGCGCCACCCATGCCGTCTAGCGGCTTCATAATGACGTCTTTATGTTGTTGATGAAACGCTTTAAGACGCGGCATGTCGCTACTAACTAAGGTCGTTGGCGTAAATTCAGAGAACCATGCGGTAAACAGCTTTTCGTTGGCGTCACGTAGGCTTTGTGGCTTGTTAATAATTAAACTGCCTTCAGCTTCTGCGCGCTCTAGTATGTAGGTGGCGTAAATAAATTCAGTATCAAAAGGTGGATCTTTACGCATCAGTATCACGTCGAGCTCACTGAGGCTCTGGTCTACTTGGCTGCCAAGTTCGTACCAAGATTGGGGATTCTCTTGTACCGCAAGTGGGCGCATATTGGCCGCCGCACGGCCGCCATCTAAGTAAAGATCTTGCATTTCCATGTAGTAAATTTCGTAGCCGCGCTTTTGCGCTTCCATCAACATGGCAAAGCTTGAGTCTTTTTTAATGTTAATGTTGGCGATGGGGTCCATCACGATACCGAGTTTAATACTCATTTATGCTAAGTCTCCAAATTGACACTGCAAAGCGGTGATTGCCGTTAATGCGGCGGTTTCTGTGCGCAATACACGGGGGCCTAAAATGGTCTCTTGAAATTGGTATTGATTACATACTTCAATTTCTTGAGCACTTAAGCCGCCTTCTGGCCCAATTAGTAAGCGTACTCCATTTTCAGGAGTAGGCAGGGTCTTAATGCTATATGGGGCCTTTGGATGCAAATTCAACTTCATTGCTGATGAGGTCTCGCTAGCCCATTGCTCTAAACTTTGTAGCTGTGCTACTTCAGGCACGATGCTTCTGCCTGATTGCTCGCAGGCAGCGATTGCAATTTTTTGCCATTGCTGGCGTTTTTTCTCGAACCGTTCTTGATTCAGTTTTACGCCACAGCGCTCGCTGGTAAGAGGGGTAATTTTGTTTACGCCTAGCTCTACAGATTTTTGAATGGTGAATTCCATGCGATCACCACGAGAAATAACTTGGCCTAGGTGGATATCTAGCGGTGATTCAGAATCATTGATATGCACTTCAGTAATTTTTACCGATACATGCTTTTTACTGCTGCTCTCAATGATGGCTGGGTAGTTGTTGCCATCGCTATTAAATAGCTCGAGTAGCTGACCTGCTTCCATTCTTAATACTCGGCCCACATGATTAGCGGCTTCTTCATCTAGCTCTGTGAGTTGATGTAGCGCGAGCGATTGAGACTGATAAATACGAGGAATGCGCATGGTAAAAAGGTGGCTCCGTAATCTAGCAAGAAAAATGGTTGGTTTTACTGCTAAAGAATAAACCTATTGCTGGTTTATTCCCAGCAACTCTATGAATCTGGGAAGGATAAGGTACCTCTCTTCACTGACTTATTTGAAGAACCTGTCTGCAGGTGCGGCATTGATAGCTCGCGCCTTTAAGTACCTTGTTGTGGCGACGGATGCTGAGCAGGTGACTTTGGCACGCACAGCGGTATTCAACGCTGTTGATTTTTATGCTTTCAAGCGAGTAGTTATGGGTGGTGTGCGGCGGGCAGTTAAATACGTTTAACATAATGGCTTGCCACTCTTTACCGTGTGGTTTTACGCGGCCATACACCGCATGGCAGATGATATGGGCGACTTCATGAGGAACGGTTTGTGCTAGAAAGTGTTCAGGTTGCTGCTGATAAAAGTGGGCATTAAAGCGCAAACGCCAGCGGCTTAAGTTAGCACTGCCTGCCACTTTGCTATTACGCGCCGACAACAGTATTTCTGGGCGGGTAAATGTTCGCTCAAAAAAAGTCTCAGCTTGGATAAAGCAATTTTCTACGGTTTGGTTTAGGCGTTGCACGCTAACTTGAGTTCTCCATAGTGTTAAATGGTCAGTAATGTTTAACGATCAAAAAAGCCGAAAGGATAATCAAGGATTATACGCTTTCGGCTTAGCTTGGCGAGTTTACCTCTGGCTTATAGGCCAGCTTCGCTCTTTAGTAACTCTGCTTTATCAGTCGCTTCCCAAGGGAATTCTTCACGACCAAAGTGGCCGTAAGCCGCTGTTGCTTTGTAGATGGGACGCTCCAAATCTAGCATGCTTAGAATACCGTAAGGGCGTAGATCGAAGTGTTTGCGTACTAATGCAACCAATTTGTCGTCGGCAATTTTGCCTGTACCAAAGGTTTCAATGCTAATTGAGGTAGGCTCTGCAACACCAATGGCGTAAGACACTTGAATTTCACAGCGGTCTGCTAAACCTGCAGCCACAATGTTCTTAGCTACGTAACGACCAGCATAAGCTGCACTACGGTCTACTTTTGAAGGATCTTTACCAGAGAATGCACCGCCGCCATGACGCGCCATGCCGCCGTAGGTATCTACAATAATTTTACGACCGGTTAAACCACAGTCACCCATTGGGCCACCAATTACAAAACGACCAGTTGGGTTTATATGGTATTGAGTATTTTCATTTAACCATTGCGCTGGCAATACTGGCTTAATGATCTCTTCCATTACTGCTTCACGTAAATCGGCAGTAGAAATGCTGTCACAATGCTGAGTAGATAACACGACCGCGTCAACGCCAGTGATGATGCCGTTTTCGTAAGCAAAGGTGACTTGCGATTTTGCATCTGGGCGTAACCAATCTAAGGTGCCATTTTTACGTACTTCTGCTTGGCGCTTAACCAACAGATGCGAGTAAGTGATAGGGGCAGGCATCAATACGTCGGTTTCATTGGTGGCATAACCAAACATTAAACCTTGGTCGCCAGCGCCTTGTTCTTCTGGGCGAGAGCGGTCAACACCTTGGTTAATGTCTGGGCTTTGCTTGCCCACAACGTTGAGTACCGCACAAGAATCGGCATCAAAGCCCATGTCTGAGTGGGTGTAACCTATGTCGCGCACAGTTGAGCGAGTAATCTCTTCAATATCAACCCAAGCTGAGGTGTTAATTTCACCACCTACCATTACCATGCCGGTTTTTACGTAAGTTTCACAGGCTACACGTGCCTTAGGGTCTTGCTCTAAGATTGCGTCTAATACTGCGTCAGAGATTTGATCTGCAATTTTATCTGGATGCCCTTCAGACACTGATTCTGAAGTAAATAAATGAGTAGCCATGTTTATATCTCGTAAATGATTATATACGTATGGATGTTTTACCATCTGGACGTCTATTCTAAGTGAGGGTTTACAGATTTGCTAGCGCTTATTAATGAAAAAAATTCACCTTAGTGGATTAGTTTTGTTGTATTGGTTTGTTTTGCTTAGTGCTGGATAGTGCTGACAGGATGCTTGGCAGGCGTTTATTCAATGCTCATTCACCATTCTATCTTAAGAATAAGGGGGCTAACTGGTGGCCTTAAATGTGTTCAATTCGGGCTGGTGATATATCTTAAAGGGGAATGGTAGTGCTTCTTTATGGCTTATTAAGAACCTAACAAAATGGATATTGTCGCTAGTGTATAAAGATAACTTAGCCGCCTCGGGGGCGGCTAAGTGTTTCCAGCTTTAATTAAGCGGCTTTATTAAGGCTTGCCGAGTTCATGCTTAATCCAGTTGCTCATGTTTTGGCGAGTTTCTAGTCCGGTTTTTCGCGCAATTTCTTTATCGCCACGTACCACTAATAATATTGGTAGGGTAGAAACTTGATATTTGCTACGCGCAGATTTGTCTTTACTGAGATTGATGAGCTCAATTTTCTTTTCGTTCTGCTGGTTATAAATCATCACCAAATCAGCTTGGATCTTACTTTCGTCATTACGGTCATGCACAAAAGACACTAAACGTAAGGGGGGGCGAGGGCTACGCACTAAATCTAGGCATTGGCCATTATCACCGTATTCTTTACATGACCAAATGAATTCATAGTACTCAAGACGTTGTGAGTAGAAGTATTGGCCAGCATCAAATTTTTTGAGGCTAGGTATTTGTTTAGTGCTTACACCATACTTATCGGTGAAGCTTTCTATAACCCGACTATTAGGGCGGAAAGTGGTGGTTTCGGTATTGACTGAAGCTAAAACTTGGCTAGGTAACATAGCCATTATTAACAGTACAACTAGGCGGCGCATAAAAAATTTCCCTCTATAAATACAAAGCCACTATTAATATCTCTGGCATAGTAGATCACTCTAAGCCGTAAGCCCACAGTAATTTACTGTGATAGCGCTCTCATTTTTAAATAAACCAAATATTTAAGTGAATAGTTGCTGGTTGAGGTGATTGTATAGGTTAAATCAATACTTTAGAGGCAAAGCTTTATCTTGCTTAATAAGGGATTATCCGTTTATACAACTCTACTCAACCGCCTAGGGTTGGTTTTTATGAAATAGCACTGCATCTATTGGTTATGCAAGTTTGCGGGTTGAGTTCTTGTTGCTTGATTAAGTTAGCGAGTAGGCCACTCAGATGAAGATATATTGACGGCAGCATCGGCACATAAATAGTCGTCAATTTGAATTAGTGTTGTTGTAATTGTTCGTTGTTTAAGGTTTTGTTTTCTTCTTTTACCAGTACTGGGCTATTGATTAAGCGGATCTGGGCATTAAGTAATTGTTGCTCGATCAAACTAGGCGAACGGAATAGATACTTGGCAACAGCGCTGGCACACAAACAGGCCACAATCGCCGGCAGCACAATCTCTACTTGTAGGGTTTGTTCGGTAATGAGTAAGAATGCGGCCCAAGGAGTGCGAAAAACAGCACCAAACATTGCGCCCATGCCAACGATAACAAGCATCGAGTTGGGGGCATTGGGAATTACATTACCGATAATGCTACCTAAAATTCCACCAATCACTAACATGGGCCCTAAGCTCCCGCCAGGCAAAGCAAAGGCTAAGGCTACTGTGGTGAGTACTATTCTGGCAAGCAGCCACAGGTGTTGTTCAGTTAAGGCTAATTCCCAGCTCAATAAGCCATTTGGAGTAATGGGCTCTAAACCTAACCAGTGTGGATTAATTACTCCCGCTAAGGCAGTGATACCTGCAGCGATAGCCACTGCATAACTGCGCTTAAGTGTTGGAATAGAACGAATCGCTCGCACCAATAAAGTGGCAAATAAACCACACAACATGCCAAGCAACGCAAATTGAGGCAGCTCCGTCCAAGTAAACGATTGGTCGGGGAGGTCGATGCTTAACATACTGCCACCATGTAGATCGGAAACAACGCTAGCCGTATAGGCGCATATTGCAATGGTAGCAATTGAGCGCCAATTAAAGCGACGCATTACTAATTCGTAGGCAATTACGGTGCCGGCAAGCGGCGCATTAAATAAAGCTGCTACTGCTGCCGCCGTGCCGCAAGCGACACTTAAGCGAATTTGTCCTTGAGTAAGGCGAGCGGCGTGGGAGAGATTACTGGCCACTACTGCGGTAAGGTAACAAGCAGGCCCAACTACGCCAACAGCGAAACCACCCCAAGTAAGTATTAGTCCCACTGCGAATTGATAAGCTAAATTGCCCCAATGAAGTTGCCCTTCATCAAAATGGTAGGCTTTAACCACAAAAATTAAACCCACTTGTTTGTAGTTAGCAAACAGCCGTTCAAGAAACAAGATGCTTAAGGCCGCGAGTAAAGGAAGCGAGTATGGTGGAAGGGGCTGATTAAGCAAAAGATTAGGATTAAGGTGGGCAAGGTCGCTAAATAGCAAGGCAATACCACTAGAGAACAAACCAATGAACAGGTAAACAAAAAAACTGCGGCTGCGAAATGCAAAATTATTTGCCATCTAGTTGGTTTACCGTCCCTCAATATTTCTTGTATCAAGACTTTATCACGTCCTTGTCAGCTGTAAATATGTGTTTGCTTAAGCAATTAGCAGAGTTTTTTAATAAATCTGGTTATTCTTTTTAGATATTTATTGAGTAACACCGTTGACTTTGTGACAATACGCGCCTCTCGACACCCTATAGCCCTAATATTTGCAGGAGAAATTCATGTCTTCTCGTCGTCAATACGCCAATGCTATCCGTGCTTTAAGTATGGATGCAGTTCAGCAAGCTAACTCTGGTCACCCTGGTGCTCCAATGGGAATGGCTGATATTGCTGAAGTTCTATGGCGCGACTTTTTGAAACACAATCCAACTGACCCAACTTGGGCAGACCGTGACCGCTTTGTTTTATCTAACGGCCATGGCTCTATGTTGCTGTATTCTCTGTTGCACCTATCTGGGTATCAACTTCCGATTGAAGAGCTTAAAAACTTCCGTCAGCTTCATTCTAAAACACCTGGTCACCCAGAGTACGGTTACGCACCTGGCGTAGAAACCACTACTGGCCCGCTAGGCCAAGGCATTACTAATGCCGTAGGTATGGCACTGGCTGAGAAAATCTTAGCGGCGCAATTTAACCAAGATGGTTTCCCGGTTGTTGATCACTACACTTACACCTTCTTAGGTGATGGTTGTTTGATGGAAGGTATCTCGCATGAAGCTTGTTCTTTAGCGGGCACTCAAGGCCTAGGTAAACTTATCGCATTCTGGGATGACAATGGCATCTCTATTGATGGTGACGTAGAAGGTTGGTTTACCGACGATACCGTTAAGCGTTTTGAATCTTACGGCTGGCATGTAATTGGTGGCGTAGATGGCCACGATAGTGAAGCCATTAGCGCAGCGATTAAAGCCGCTCAGGCTGAAACGACTCGCCCAACCATGATTTGTTGTAAAACAGTGATTGGTTTTGGTTCGCCAAACAAATCGGGTAGCCATGATTGTCACGGTGCTCCACTAGGCGCTGAAGAGATTGCAGCTGCTCGTGAGTTCTTAAACTGGCCACATGCTGCGTTTGAAATCCCACAAGATGTTTACCAAGCGTGGGACGCTAAAACTGCGGGTGAGAAATCACAGTCAGAGTGGAACCAATTGTTTGCCGGCTATGAAGCGGCTCACCCAGCACTAGCAGCTGAGTTCAAGCGTCGTGTGACTGGCCAAATGCCAAGTGATTGGAAAGAGTTTGCCGACAACTACATTAGCGAGCTTCAAGCAAGCCAAGCTAAAATTGCTACTCGTCAGTCTTCACAAAAAACCTTAGAAGCCTTTGGCCCTAAATTGCCAGAGCTACTAGGTGGCAGTGCTGATTTAGCACCATCTAACCTTACTATGTGGTCTGGTTCTGAAGCGGTAACCGCTGAAGACGCATCAGGCAACTACATGCACTACGGTGTGCGTGAGTTTGGTATGTCGGCCATTATGAATGGTATGACTTTGCATGGTGGTTTAAAGCCTTACGGTGCTACGTTCCTAATGTTTATGGAATATGCACGTAACGCTTTGCGTATGGCTGCTTTGATGAAGCAACCGGCAATTTTTGTTTATACCCACGATTCAATTGGTTTGGGCGAAGATGGCCCAACTCACCAAGCGGTAGAGCAAACTGCTAGCTTACGTTTAACACCTAACATGAGCACCTGGCGTCCATGTGATTCAGTAGAGTCTGCAGTTGCTTGGCGTCATGCGGTAGAAAGTACCGATAGCCCAACTTCGCTTATCTTCTCTCGTCAAGGGTTAGCGCCGCAACCGCGTGATGCACAGCAACTTGCTGATGTTGCGCGTGGTGGTTACGTACTGAAAGATTGCGCAGGTACGCCAGAGCTTATCTTGATTGCTACAGGTTCAGAAGTTGAGCTAGCGGTAGCAGCAGCGGATGAACTAACAGCTGCAGGTAAAGCAGTACGTGTAGTCTCGATGCCAGCCACAGATGTGTTTGATGCACAATCGCCAGAATACCGTGAATCAGTGTTACCTATTGCTGTACGCAAACGTATTGCTGTTGAAGCTGGAATTGCAGACTTCTGGTACAAGTACGTTGGCTTTGATGGCAAAGTACTGGGTATGACTACCTTCGGTGAGTCAGCGCCAGCGGGTGAATTGTTCAAGCTATTTGGTTTCACTAAAGAAAACTTAGTGAACATGGCGAACGAACTTCTGTAAGCACTTGCAAGTGCTCGTTCAGTAATAAATAGAACCCTCTGCTAAGAGGGTTCTTTGTTTCAGCGTTATAGAAAAAGGCGATTATTATGCCTCGTCAGCCTATCAAAGTAGCGATAAATGGTTTCGGCCGAATTGGTCGCAGCGTGCTTCGCGCTTTATTTGAATCTCACCGTCAACACAAAATCAAAATCGTTGCGATTAATGAACTAGCCAGCCCAGAAGCAATGGCTCATCTGCTTAAATACGATTCTACCCACGGCACGTTTGCTGAAGATGTATTGCTGCAAGGCGAAAAGCTCACAGTAGAAGGTCAAGCCATTCAATTGCTGCATCAACGCGAGCCCAATCAGTTACCGTGGAAAGATTTAGCGGTAGATATTGTCATGGAATGTACTGGGCGTTTTAGCTCGGTGGCCGATGCGCAAATGCATATTGACGCCGGGGCCAAGAAAGTTTTGTTTTCTCACCCTGCCGATCCTTGCGTAGATCAAACGGTAGTCTATGGTGTAAATGAAGATTTGCTGAGTGCTAGCGACAAAGTGGTCTCAAATGGCTCTTGTACGACCAATTGTATCGTACCGGTGATTCAGGTCTTAGATGAAGCCTTTGGGGTTGAATGTGGTACTATTACTACAATTCACTCAGCAATGAACGACCAACAGGTCATTGATGCCTACCATACTGACTTACGCAGAACCCGTGCGGCTGGGCAGTCAATCATTCCTGTTGATACTAAGCTGGCTAAGGGTGTAGAGCGAATCTTGCCTAAATTCGCCGGTAAGTTTGAAGCCATTGCGGTGAGGGTGCCTACGCAAAACGTTACGGCGATGGACTTGAGTGTAACATTGTGTAAAAAAGTTACAGTTTCTGATATAAATCAAGCCATACAAGCAGCACTTTGCGGTAAATTAAGCGGCATATTGAGCTATACCGAAGAACCTTTGGTGTCTATCGACTTTAATCACGATAGTCATTCAAGCATTATTGATGGTTCTCAAACACGGGTTAGCGGCGAACATTTAGTGAAAGTGTTGGCCTGGTGTGACAACGAATGGGGCTTCGCCAATCGCATGTTAGATACCGCTGAATTAATGAGTAACACGGAATTGTAGGTTTAGCCATGCTGGCTAAACTGTAAGTTTAATTTTTAAAACTATAGAGGACAGATAATGTCAATTATCAAAATGACCGACTTAGATCTTGCAGGCAAACGCGTATTCATTCGTGCTGATCTAAACGTTCCAGTAAAAGACGGTAAAGTAACTTCTGATGCACGTATCCTAGCATCTCTTCCTACTATTAAGCGTTGTATAGAAGCTGGCGCTAAAGTAATGGTTACTTCTCACCTAGGTCGTCCAACTGAAGGCGAATACGCTGAAGAATTCTCTCTAGCTCCTGTAGTTAACTACTTAAACGACGCACTAGATTGTGACGTTAAACTAGCTAAAGATTACCTAAACGGCTTAGAGCTAAACTCGGGTGAATTGGTTGTTCTTGAGAACGTTCGCTTCAACAAAGGCGAGAAGAAAAACGAAGAAGAGCTATCTAAGAAGTATGCTGCATTGTGTGACATCTTCGTTATGGACGCATTTGGTACAGCTCACCGCGCCCAAGCATCTACCCACGGCGTAGGTACTAACGCGCCTGTAGCGTGTGCTGGTCCTTTACTTGCTGCTGAACTAGAAGCGCTTGGTAAAGCGATGGACAACCCAGCTCGTCCGTTAGTGGCTATTGTTGGCGGTTCTAAAGTATCAACTAAATTAACAGTGCTTGAGTCTTTATCTAAAATTGCTGACCAACTTGTAGTGGGTGGCGGTATTGCTAATACTTTCATCGCTGCAGATGGCCACAATGTAGGTAAATCTTTATACGAAGCTGACCTAGTAGATACCGCTAAAAAACTAATGAAAGAGTGTGCTATTCCTGTAGCCACTGATGTTGCCTGTGCTAAAGCCTTTGATGAAAATGCAGAAGCTGAAATCAAAAATGTTTCTGAAGTACAAGACGACGATATGATCTTCGACTTAGGCCCAGATTCTACAGCAGCTCTTGCTGAAATTATTGGCAATGCTAAAACTATCCTTTGGAATGGCCCTGTTGGCGTATTTGAATTCAAGAATTTTGAAGCAGGTACCGCGGGTATTTCTAAAGCTATCGCCGAGTCTGCAGGCTTCTCTGTAGCGGGTGGTGGTGATACACTAGCGGCCATCGACAAGTTTGGTATTAAAGCCGATGTATCTTACATCTCTACGGGCGGCGGCGCTTTCCTAGAGTTTGTAGAAGGCAAAGTATTACCAGCTGTAGCCATGCTTGAAGAGCGTGCAAAAGGCTAAGAACGTAATCGGGAGCGCAGCTCCCGATTTTCTGTATTAGAATACTCTGTTACAGAAACAAGAATTTTTAATCAACAAGACTAAATGGAACCATTGCTATGTCTAAGATCTTTGACGCAGTTAAACCAGGTGTAATCTCTGGTGATGACGTACAGAAAGTTTTCGAAATTGCTAAAGAAAACAAATTCGCACTACCAGCGGTAAACGTAGTTAACACTGACTCAATCAACGGCGTACTAGAAGCTGCGGCTAAAGTTAAGTCTCCAGTTGTTGTTCAGTTCTCTAACGGCGGTGCAGGTTTCTTCGCTGGTAAAGGCGTTAAACTTGAAGGTCAAGGTGCTCAAATCCTTGGTGCTGTTGCTGGTGCAAAATATGTACACGCTGTTGCTGAAACCTACGGTGTTCCAGTTATCCTGCACACTGACCACGCGGCTAAGAAATTGCTTCCTTGGATCGACGGTCTTCTAGATGCTGGTGAAGAGTTCTTCGCTCAAACTGGTAAGCCTCTTTTCTCTTCTCACATGCTTGACCTAAGTGAAGAGTCTCTAGAAGAAAACATTGATACATGTGCTAAGTACCTAGAGCGCATGGCTAAAATGAACATGACTATCGAAATCGAACTTGGCTGTACTGGTGGCGAAGAAGACGGCGTAGATAACTCTGACATGGACGCATCTGAGCTTTACACTTCTCCTGAAGACGTAGCATACGCATACGAGAAACTAATGGCTGTTAGCCCACGTTTCACTATTGCTGCTTCTTTCGGTAACGTACACGGTGTTTACCAAGCGGGTAACGTAGTACTTACTCCTACTATTCTACGTGATTCACAAGCTTACTGTGCTGAGAAATTTGGTATTGCACCAAACGCACTTAATTTTGTATTCCACGGTGGTTCTGGTTCTTCTGAAGCAGAAATCCAAGAGTCTATCGGCTACGGTGTTATCAAAATGAACATCGACACTGATACTCAGTGGGCAACTTGGGATGGTATCCGTACTTACTCAGCTGAAAACTTTGATTACCTACAAGGCCAAATCGGTAACCCTAAAGGTGCTGATCAACCTAACAAGAAGCACTACGATCCTCGCGTATGGTTACGTGCTGGTCAATCTTCAATGGTTGCTCGTTTAGAAAAAGCGTTCTCTGACTTAAATGCAGTAGACGTGCTGTAATTTAGTCATCTAAGGCTATATTACTTAAGGCTCGCTTTGGCGAGCCTTATTCGTTTTTAAATCACAAGTAAATGGTATTAGATGGATTTATTTCAGCCATAATTGATGAGTTGTACATTTTAATTTACGTTTAAAGTGTTGCTCCACCAGCTATTTGTTCACTTATCCTACCTCTTCAATTTTCTCGCTTTTAGTTCATGATTGTTTTACTTTAGCTTTATAAGCCAATGAATTTTCTATATTTATAGTTTTAGTATTAAGTGTTTTCCTAAGCTATTCAGGCTCTTATGTTTGATCTTAGGTTTAGATTAGAAAAATTCATTCGTTAAACTAAGGTCTATTGACTAAAATTTATACTCTAAGCCCTTCGATATAGGCTGAGTCGCTGGCTGCGGATAGCGGGCGTGTTAAATAAAGATTGAAAGGAATAATCAGATGGAACAGAGCATTGCAACATCAAATGCAACGATTGTATCAATACAAGGACAAGCGTTTGCAGTAGATGCCCAAGGCACTATTAGATCCCTGCAACCAGGGGATAGTGTTGTGCCTGGCGAAATGATTATTACTTCCCAAGGTGCGCAACTTGGCTTTTACTATGGTGAAGACCAGTACCTGCTTGGTGACAATAGTGCTACTCAACTTCCCAATGTTGATATTGCAGAAGGCCCTTTAAGCGCGGCTAACGATCTTGATGTAGACGCTTTGCAACAAGCCATTTTAGAAGGTGCTGACCCAACGGAGTTGTTTGAAGCGACTGCGGCTGGTGGCGCTCCTACTGCTGCGGATGGTGAAGCAGCTGGCAACGGTGGGTTTATTACGATCGACCGAATTGGTGGAGAAACCATTGCTCAAACTGGTTTTAATACCCAAGCTCCCCAAGTTCCAACTAATGCAGCCCAAACTGACTCTGATGCAAACGCTCCAGAACCGCTAGCAGCAATCGATAACTCTCAACCTGAACCCACTCCCACTCCCCCTGCACCTAGTCCCGATCAAGCACCAACGATTACGCTTACTGCTGGAAGTATTACTGAAGATTTAGTGGATGCCGATACCGTTATTGCTAGCTTTACATCAAATGATGCCGACGGTGATGTTTTAAATCACAGCCTGCTAAATGATACTGACGGTTTTTTTGTTATTGATGGAAACGAAATTAAGTTGAGTGATGCGGGTATTGCTGCAGTTAACAATGACCAACTCAATTTAACGACTTTGAATTTAACCATTCAAGTTGAAGCTAATGGCCTAACGGCTTCTGATAGTGCTTCTGTAGAGATTGTTAGAGTAGACGACGAGCCCGCCACACCTGTAGATCAAGCTCCAACGATAGACGTGGTTGCTCAAAGCGTCACTGAAGATGCAGTCAGCACAGATACAATTGTTGCCAATTTTACCTCAAACGATCCTGATGGTGACGTTCAAACTTACCAATTGTTGAATAACGATGACGGCTATTTTGTTATTGATGGTAACCAAGTCAAACTCACTGCTGATGGTGTGGCGGCGATTAATGATGACAGCTTAAATCTGACAAGCTTGGATTTGACCGTTCAAGTTGAAGCTAATGGCCTTACTTCCACTGATAGCGATACGCTTAGCATTGTAAGAGTGGACGACGAACCAAGCACTCCTGTAGATCAAGCTCCAACGATAGACGTGGTTGCTCAAAGCGTCACTGAAGATGCAGTGAGTACAGATACAATTGTTGCCAATTTTACCTCAAGCGATCCAGATGGAGATGTGCAGGCTTACCTGTTGTTGAATAACGACGATGGTTATTTTGTGATTGATGGTAACCAAGTAAAACTCACCGCTGATGGTGTGGCGGCGATTAATGATGACAGCTTAAATCTGACAAGCTTGGATTTGACCGTTCAAGTTGAAGCTAATGGCCTTACTTCCACTGATAGCGATACGCTTAGCATTGTAAGAGTGGACGACGAACCAAGCACTCCTGTAGATCAAGCTCCAACGATAGACGTGGTTGCTCAAAGCGTCACTGAAGATGCAGTGAGTACAGATACAATTGTTGCCAATTTTACCTCAAGCGATCCAGATGGAGATGTGCAGGCTTACCTGTTGTTGAATAACGACGATGGTTATTTTGTGATTGATGGTAACCAAGTAAAACTCACCGCTGATGGCGTGGCGGCAGTAAACAGTGATGCTTTAAACTTGTCTGAACTCTCCATTAGTGTTCAAGTTAGCGCGAATGGACAAACCGCGACTGATAGCGACATCGTGAATGTTGTTCGTGTGAATGATGCACCGGAAACCGATGCGGTGGCACTAACGCCGATAGCTGAAGACAGCGGTGCACGTACAATTACTAGTGATGAACTACTAGCTAGCGCAGGAGATATCGAAGGTGATGACTTAACGGTAAGCAACCTGCAAATTAGCGCAGGGAGCGGTAGCTTAGTCAATAACAACGACGGTACTTGGACTTACACGCCAGCTGCTAATGACGATACAGAAGTGAGCTTCAGTTACGACATCACCGACAATGGCAGTACTAATGGCGCAAGTGACCCGCAAACGGTAAGCGGCAGTGCCAGCTTAGACATTACTCCCGTGAATGATGCACCGGAAACCGATGCGGTGGTATTAACGCCGATAGCAGAAGACAGCGGTGCACTTACTATAACCAGTGATGAACTGTTAGCTAGCGCAGCAGATATCGAAGGTGATGACTTAGCGGTAAGCAACCTGCAAATTAGCGCAGGGAGCGGTAGCTTAGTTAATAACAACGACGGTACTTGGACTTATACGCCAGCTGCTAATGACGATACCGAAGTGAGTTTCAGCTACGACATCACCGACAATGGCAGTACAAATGGCGCTAGTGACCCGCAAACGGTAGGCGGCAGTGCCAGCTTAGATTTAAGACCAGATAATGACGCGCCAGATGCTCAAGACGATGATTTCTCAAATGTAGCGCCTTCTGAATCTGTCCAATTAGATTTGTTGGCTAACGATAGCGATCTGGAAGGTGATGCGATAAGCATTAAATCAATTAACGGCACAGAACTTACCCCGAGAATTGCGCAAGATATTGCTGTAGCCAATGGTGTTGTTAACGTGACAGCGGCAGGAGTAATTAGCTTTACTGCTAATGCAGATGGTAATGGCGCAGTTGATTTTAATTATGTTTTACAGGACGAATTTGGCGCTGAAAGTTCAGCTAGCGTATCTGGAAATGTCGTTGATCTCGTTAATGATTCAGCGCAAGTATTTGAAGCTGGTTTAGATACTGGTTCGGACGCTGGCGTCGCAGCTACGCTAACAACGGGTAACTTGCTCAGTAATGATGGTGGGGTGGTTGATGGCTTAGCCATTTCTAGTATCGGTTATGATGGTGGAGTGAACACTGCTGACGTAAATGGTGTGATTAGCTTTGATACTGAACAAGGCTCGCTAACGGTTTATACCGAAGACTACAACGGTTTTTTCAAAGGCGATTACGAGTACCAATTGAACTCGTCAAGTCTTAAAGGTGATAGCGTCACCGAAAGCTTCGATTATGTTGTGAGTAACCCCGCAGAGGGCTTCGCTACTCAAGGCAACTTAGAAGTTAGTATCGTTGATGATGCTCCGGTGGGTAGCGATGTATATCATAACTTAGCTTCTAGACCTCTATTAGTGACTACGAACTTAGTGTTGGTACTCGATACTTCTGCCAGTATGACGAACGGAGGGGATTATCTTGGTATTGCTGTAGAAGCTTTATCTGGCCTGATTGAACAGGCAGACTCTCGCGGAAATGTAAACGTTCAGGTCATTGGTTTTTCGGAATCGGTGAAGACTAGTGGTTGGATTAGTGACGATGTATCTGAAGCAATTAGTTTCCTTGAAAGCCTTAATTCGGGAGGGGGGACCCATTATGATTTGGCTCTGAATGAAGTGATAGCGACCAGTACCTCGATTAATCAACCGCTTGCTGACAACACTTTGTTGTATTTTATCTCTGATGGTGAACCTACTTCTGGTCACGGTGTTGATGACACTGTTGAGTATGAAGGTCTAAATGGATTAGCTGCATGGGATTCCTTTGTCGAAAATAACCTAGACACCAGCTATGGTATTGGGATTGGTGATGCAGATTTGGGGGTTCTAGAAGATGTAGCTTCGGAATCAGCAACCGATGAATTTGCTTTTATTGTCGAAGATGTAAACGACCTCTCGGTTACACTTATAAAAAGCTATCTTGACTCTGATATTGAGGCTTCTTTGGGTCTGTTCAAAACAGCTTCAACTAATGGTTTTATGGTCGGAGCCGATGAAGGGTATGTAAGCACTATTACTATTGAGACAGTTTCTGGCCCCCACACTTATTATTATGACCCATACGCTGAACCACAGCAGGCGAAAAACATCAATATTACAACGGCTTTGGGTGGTTTGTTTTTGCTTGATTTTTCTACAGGAGCTTATTCATATGAGTTGGATGTAGATAGCGATGGATGGGGTAAACAAGAGAGTTTAGAGGTCTCAGTAACGGACTTGGATGGCGACTCTCATTCTATTGATATTGAAATTAGTACTATATTTGAAGCAGCTGTAGATGCTAATCGTGATGTCATTATTACAAACCAAGATGGTAGTAGCACAATTAGCGTACCAAGTTTGGCCTTGCTGTGGAATGACACTGGCGAAGAGATCTCTTTGCTTGAAATCGATAATGTCGTAGGCGGTTCTGTGGCTGGCAGCGATGAAATTCTATTTAGTTCAATTGATGATGTAGGCCTAGGTATTCACGATAGTAACTTTGAAACTGAAGATAAAGCTATCACCGGCTCAGAAAATGAGAATGATAGTGAATTAAATGGTCTTAACAATAGCCTCGCAACTGCTGTAGATTTAACTGACCGTTCTCTATTTAGCTCTAATGATGCTGATTTTATTCAGTTACCTAATGGGTATTCATATTCATTTAAAGGAAGCCTTGCTAGTGATAGTGACGCTACTAATGGTCATGATCAGGATTGGTTAAAGATATCTCTAGCGAAAGGTGAAAAAATCTGGGCAAACATGGATCCTGTTTCGGGACAACCTTCTGTGAAAACAGATCTATATCTTTATGATAAAGACGGTAAATTGATAACTAAATTTGGTGAAAACTGGCAGGGCCCCAAAGATGGTTATGAAGCCCAATATGAAGGTGAGTACTATTTCCAAATAGTCGCTGACAACCCTTCAAAGAGTGGTGATTATCAGCTTTATTTAACTATTGACGTAACCAACGCGGATTATGTAAAAAAAGCTGATGATGATGTGCAGGAGCAATTTGACTATACCATTATTGATGATACTAACGATGTTATCGATACTGCAACTGCAGAGCTTATTGGTGTTCATGGTAACTCTGTTGATGGCGGAGATGGCGATGAGGTATTGGTGGGTAATGAGTTTGCCAATACCATTACTGGTGAAGCGGGTGATGATGCCTTGGTAGGCTATGCTGGCGACGATCAACTAGAAGGCGGTGAAGGTGCTGACTTGTTAATGGGCGGTATAGGAGCTGACACTTTAATTGGTGGCCAAGGTAACGACGTATTAATTGGTGGTGATGATAGTGATATGTTTGCTTGGCTTGACGGTGACGATCAAGGCACCACTAATGACACCATTAACGACTTTACCTTAAAAGACGATAGTGATCCGAATAACGCCCCTGATGTACTTAACTTGAGTGATTTATTACAAGGCGAAACGGAAGCGAGTTTAGAATCTTATTTGTCGTTTGAAACCATAAGCAATGGTGGCGCTGTTGAAACGATCATATCAATTGATAAAGATGGTGGGGCTAATGGCGAGAGTGTTCATCAAACGATCACCCTTAAAGATGTCGATTTCAGTGGTATGAGTGATAATGATATTTTGACTCAATTGATTGAAGATCAGCAGCTTAATATAGACAACTAGGCCGTTTACGTTTGGGAAAACCCACTTTCAAGAGTAAGCTAAGGCTTACTCTTGATGTTTTATATTTAGGAAAGGATGCTAGGTGCAGGACGCAAAACCACAGCAGCAATATCGTGATTTAGATGTAACCGCAGAACGCATTGATCCCTTACTGAACAGTTTGGTATTTTTGTCCAAGTTTTATGGTAAGCCTTTTTCTGCTAGAGCGTTGTCAGCGGGATTACCTTTGGAAGAAGGACTACTCACTCCGGCATTATTGCCGCGTGCTGCTTTGCGAGCAGGCATGGATGCATCTCTTGTAAAAAAGCCTATCGGCAAAATTCCTGAATTACTCTTACCCTGTATCTTGTTGTTAAAAGATGGTCGCTCGTGTGTTCTCGTTTCACGCACTTCTGATTCTGTTGAAGTAGCTTGGCCAGAACTTCCAGATAGTCATGAAACCATCTCTCTAGACAAACTCGCCCCAGACTACACGGGTTTTTGCTGCTATGTGCGCAAACGCTACCGTTTTGACGCTCGCTCGCCAGAATCTCTGAGCAACAAGCAGGGCCATTGGTTTTGGAATACTCTACGTCGTTCTGCGCCCATTTATCGGGATGCCTTGGTGGCATCGTTATTCCTTAACTTGTTTGCGATAGCTTCACCGCTGTTTGTTATGAACGTCTACGACAGAGTAGTGCCAAACTCAGCCATTGATACCTTGTGGGTGCTTACCGCAGGTATGGCCTTGGTATTGGTGTTTGATTTTGCCTTAAAGCAAATGCGCGCTTATACGCTGGATTTAGCGGCTAAAAAATCGGACATTTTGTTGTCTGCTCGAATCTTTGAAAAACTGTTAAACATAAAGGCAGAAGTAAGGCCGCCATCGGTGGGGGCTTTTGCTAAAAACGTGCAAGAATTTGATTCCATTAGAGAGTTTATTACTTCTTCTACGGTTGCTGCCTTGGTTGATGTACCGTTCTCATTGCTGTTCTTGTTAGTCATCGCCATGGTGGCTGGCCCCTTGGCGCTAGTACCAGCAGGGGCAGCAGTATTAATGCTGCTTTATTCGTTTTACATCAAACGCAAAATGCATCAAGAAGTTGAATTAGGCAGTCGGTTTGCTAGCCAAAAAAATGCTCACTTAATTGAGAGTTTAAATGGTATCGAATCCCTTAAATTGGCAGGAGCCGAAAGCCAGTTTCAGCATAAGTGGGAAGAGCTCGTTGGTAACATTGCTACTTGGAATATGGCTATTAGAAAGCTTGCTACCTCGGTAGGTAATGTGAATGCCTTTGTCTCTCAAAGTACTACTGTATTGCTGGTAGTGGTGGGGGTATTCCAAATCTCTCAAGGTAATCTCTCGATGGGAGGCTTAGTTGCCGCAGTGATGTTAACTGGGCGAGCGTTAGTGCCTTTTTCTCAGGTGTCGCTATTGGCTACAAGATATAACCAAGCGCAATCAGCCTTAGAAAACCTTGAAGATATTATGCAGCTGCCAGATGAGAATTTAGAGCGCTATATGCATCGTTCTCATTTTGATGGTGCGATTAGTTTTAGCGATGTGAGTTTTACTTATCCTGGCAGTGAACAGCAAGTTTTGAAGCAAGTGAGCTTCTCAATTAAAGCCAAAGAGAAAGTCGCCATTATTGGTAAAATTGGCGCGGGAAAAACCAGCTTAGAAAAACTATTACTCGGTTTTTATATACCCCAGCAAGGTGCCATTCGCCTCGATGGTGTCGATTTAAAACAAATTAGCCCGGCAGATGTTCGCCAAAAAATCGGCTGTTTACCGCAAGACATAAATTTATTTTATGGTTCTATTCGAGACAACATTACTTTGGGGGTGCCGCACATTGAAGATGAACTAATCTTCCGTGCCGCAGAACTTGCCGGGGTGACGCAGTTCACTGACGTAGATCCAGAGGGTTTAGACAGACAAGTAGGCGAGCGAGGTCAGTATCTCTCTGGTGGACAACGCCAAGCGGTCGCATTAGCCCGCGCTTTGTTGTTTAACCCGCCAGTATTAGTGTTAGACGAACCAACAAGCAGTATGGACGCGTTCTCTGAGAACTTAGTTAAATCTCGATTAAAGCAAGTAGCAGAGGACAAAACCTTTATTTTAATCACTCACAAGATGTCGATGTTAGATCTGGTTGACCGTATCATTGTATTAGATAGAGGAGCGGTAGTGGCCAATGGTTCTAAAGCGGAAGTATTAGAGCTATTACGCAGCGGCAAAGTGAGGTCTCCCAATGAGTAAGCAAAGGCCTGATATTTCTGAGGCAGAGCTTAAGTTTGTTGATGATATTAATGCCGCAATGTTGATGAAAACACCGCGTCGCTCGCGTCGCTTGTTGTGGCTTATTTTTGTCTTACTAGTGAGTGCAATATCTTGGGCGCATTGGGCTCAGGTAGATGAAGTCACTATTGGCAATGGCAAGGTAATTCCATCTCAACAGATTCAAACAATTCAAAACTTGGAAGGCGGTATCCTTAAACAGATTTTGGTTAGGGAAGGCGAGCAAGTAGAACCTGCTCAGCCCTTATTGCTTATCGACGATACCCGTTTTCGCTCAGACTTTCGCGAGCAAGAGCAAAGAGTGATAAACCTAGAAGGTGATGTTGCTCGCTTAAGAAGTGAAATCGCCAGTATTCAGTTAGACCCTAATTTGGCATTCGAGCAATGGCAAGAACAGGTAAGCGTTACCGATGTTGAGATTGAGTTTAACGATGAGTTTAAGCTGAAATACCCATCGGAAGTGACCGGCCAACAATTACAAAAAACTGCTCGTTTACGAGCCTTGCAAAATCAGCTTTCTATTACTGCAGGGCAAATCGATCAGAAGCAACAAGAGATAGTGGAGCTAAAGTCCAAAATCTTGCACGTAAATCAAAGTTACAATTTAGTATTAGAAGAACTAAAAATTACTAAGCCCTTGGCAGAAGAAGGCATTGTTTCACAAGTAGAAATTCTTAAATTGCGCCGACAAGCGAATGATTTAAAGGGTGAATTACAAAGCAGTAAGTTACTTGAGCCTAAAATTCGCAGCGCGATTGCCGAAACAATATATAAGCGCCGTGATATTGCGTTAGCGTTTTTAAGCGAAGCGCGCCGAGAGCTGAATCAAATTGAAGCTGAGCTACAACCGCTGAGCGAAGGGCAAGTGGGCTTGCGTGATAGGGTAGACAGAACCTCGGTAGTTTCGCCGGTTAAAGGCACGGTTAAAAAGATTTACATTAATACCGTTGGTGGTGTGGTTCAGCCGGGCATGAGCATCATGGAAATCGTACCAATTGAAGATAAGTTATTGGTGGAAGCGAAAATTCAGCCGAAAGATATTGCATTTCTTCGCCCGGGGCTTAAAACTGTTGTTAAATTCAGTGCTTACGACTTTTCCATCTATGGTGGCTTAGACGGGCAGCTAGAACATATTAGTGCAGACACCATTTTAGATGAAGAAGGCAATAGTTATTATCTGGTGAGAGTAAGAACCGACAAGAATTATCTAGGTACAGACGATACACCATTGCCGATTATTCCAGGAATGCTATCTAGTGTGGATATCATTACGGGTAAGAAAAGTATTTTAGATTATCTATTAAAACCAATAATTAAAGCGCAACAATCTGCGTTACGCGAACGATAAGAATGTGTATTTGCTAAGTCGTTGCTTAGCAAATGACAAGGAGTGTTAATGAATAAGCTGAGCTTGACCTTAGCATCAGGTCTGTTACTGGGCTCTAACCTTGCTTGTGCTCAGTCTCTTGAGCAGGCGGTGGCTAAAGTATTAACTGAGCACCCTCAGTTACAATCTTCTTTTAACCAGTTTAAAGCCAGTACCGAGCAATACCAAGGGGCTAAAGGTGGCTACTACCCAACCGTAGATTTAACTGCTGGAGCGGGCTGGGCTCGCACAGAAACCGAAGAGCCTCAGGTAGAAAGTGGTACTCCAACAGAAGTTGGGGTTAGCATTCGTCAGCTCTTGTTTAGTGGTTTTGCTACCACAGGTGAAGTGTCGCGTACTGAAAATGAAGCGCGAGCCGATCAGTGGCTGCTATATAACGACGCTGAAAACATCGCGCTGCGGGTCGTCGATGTTTACCTAGAAGTCGTAAAGCAAGAACAACTGTTAGAACTCGCAGATAGTAACCTGCAAACTCACTTAGCCATTCAAAAAGACATTAAAAAACGCACCGATTCAGGAGTGGGTTCTAGTGCCGATTTAACCCAAGTAAACGGCAGGGTAGCGCGTGCTACAACTAACGCGTTATCGGCTAAAAATAACCTACTTGATGCACAAACTCAGTTTTTACGGGTGGTGAATACCTTACCTAATGATTTGGTGCTACCCGGCGCTGATATTGCCTTGTTACCTGCTGATTTAGATGCTGCTTTGGCCGCAGCATTAGATGTTCATCCTACCCTAAAAGCTGCTCAATTTGACGTTGCTGCAGCCAACGCCCAGAACACCGTAGCCAAAGCAAACAACTATCCTGAGATAGCCGTGGAGCTCGATGGTAATTGGGATAATAACCGTAATGGTTACGATGATACCAAAGACTATGAATTGGCCGCCATGCTGCGTTTGCGTTACAACTTATTCAATGGTGGTAGTGATGCTGCCGAAATTCGCCGCAGTGCTTATGATGTAAATCGCGCCAAGGCCGTGGGAGATGACGCCCACCGACAAGTCACCGAAGGCACTCGTTTAGCCTGGAACGCATGGGATGTATTGGTGCGTCAGAAGTCGTTTCTACAACAACACGTAGAAGCGAGCTTTCAAACGGTTGAGGCCTACAAAAAACAATTCAATTTAGGTAAGCGTAGCTTACTTGATGTACTGAATACCGAAAACGAGCTTTTCGAAGCTCAAAACGAATTTATTGGCGCAGATATCGATGAGCTGCGTGCTAAATACCGCTTACTAAATGCTACCGGCCTACTGCTTGAAGCATTACGTGTTAACCGACCTGAGGACTGGAACTTTTAATGAACAACAAAAGCTTAATTGTCGCAGCCGCTATTTTAGCCCTAACTGCGTGTAGTCAATCTGCCGAAACTTATAAGGCTGAAACCGCCAACTATGACCGTCAAGATCAAGACAGCGACGGTGTGATTAATGAACGAGACCTTTGCCCTGATACTGAAGAAGGAGCCGCAGTAGATAACGACGGCTGTTCTGAATTTCAAAGCATTGATGACGGTTACGAGTTAATGGTCTTTTTTGGCCACGATTCCAGCAAACTTACTGGTGAATTTGAACCTCAGTTGCAACAAGTGGCTGACTTCATGCAAAAATACCCTGAGGTTAAAATCAGCGTTGAAGGCTACGCCAGTGCCAGTGGTAGTAAATCTTACAACTTGAAACTTTCTAAGCGTCGAGCGGCGAGTGTTCGTCAGCAATTGATTACTGATTATGCGGTGCCAGCTGAGCGCATAGAGCTTGAAGCCATTGGTGAAGAAGAGCTGCTAGTAGCGGGAGATTCTGAGCAGTCTGAGGCCGCTAATCGTAGAGCGAGAATCTTTGTTCAAGAAGAGTACCGCAAAGTTGTTCCTCGTTGGTCTATCTACACTCCTCATTTAAAACAGTAGAGACTCTAGATGCGGCGTCTTCTAGCTCGGTGGTGGATGTTAGTACTGCTTTGGCCAGTACTCATTCTTGCCACCGGTTATCAGCTAGAAGAACTCGCCGCAACTGTTCGCTCTTTCTATGGTGACAAAGCCGAGCAACGCGTAAGAGCCTGGCGGCAGGTGATTAGTGACGGCCATGCGCTATCGGAAACAGAACAGCTGCACTCCGTGAATGACTTCTTCAATCAAATGCAGTTTGTCGACGATATCGATGTTTGGGGCCAAAAAGACTATTGGGCGACACCTGTAGAGTTTTTGGGCGCAGCAGCCGGTGATTGTGACGACTTCAGTATTGCCAAATATTTCTCACTGATTGAGCTAGGCGTAAGTGATGAGAAGATGCGCTTAGTTTATGTCAAATCACTTACCTACAACCAATTTCATATGGTGGTGGCTTATTATCAAACGCCTTCATCTGTGCCGATTATTCTCGATAATATCAACCCAACTATTTTGCCCGCGACTCAGCGTGATGACCTTGTGCCTATTTACAGCTTTAATGGTCAGCATCTTTGGTTGATGAAAGAAAAAGGCCGCGGCCAGCTGGCGGGTAAATCGAGTCGTTTGAAATTGTGGACTGATTTACAGCAGCGCTGGCGACTGAATAAACTTAAAAAACCGATAAAGAATTTTGATGCTTAGGGGAACACTATGACCTTATATCGACAATTGTTGATTGTAGTACTGCTTATCTACGGAGGTTTGTTAGCCGTAGTGTTCAGTATTGAAATTGGCAATACCCGTAGCTATTTGTCTGAGCAGCAATTATCGGATGTAAACAATACCAGCACCTCTTTGGGTTTATCTTTAAGCCCTTATTTGGAAGATGGTGATGTAGTAGGGGCTGAGTCGGTAATTAATGCCATGTTCGATAGTGGTTATTACCAACAAATTAGCTTGACGCTATTTGCCGACGAAAGCGTGATTGATCGCCAAAACAGCAGCGCTATTGAAGGGGTACCAGAATGGTTCACTTCCTTCGAACTATTCCAGCCCAGCTCTCAGCAGCAAGTGCTTACCAGCGGGTGGATGCAGTTAGGCGAGCTAACCGTGGTGGGGCATTCTGGCTTTGCATATTTGCAGCTATGGAATGCCATGGTAGATCTCGCCAAGTTATTTGTAGTGGGCTATTTAGCCACGGTGCTTATGTTAATGCGGGCGCTACGATACTTACTTAAGCCATTAGAGCAAATCCAGCAGCAAGCTAAGTTAATTGAGCAACGCGAGTTTGGGCAAACTATTCCACTGCCGCATACCCTAGAGCTGCGCAGTGTTGTGGGGGCGATTAATCATATGTCTGACAACATCGCTCAGCAGTTTGAAAGCCAAGTTAAAGAAGCAAACGCATTACGCGAACAAGCTTTTCAAGATTCGGTATCTGGTTTAGGGAACCGCGCCTATTTTATTAATCAAAGTAAGTCATGGTTGGCAGAATCTGGAGTGGGTGGCTTAGCTTTAATATCTTTAGACATTATCGAAGCGATCCATGTAAAAGAAGGGTTTAGCGCCCGCGACGAATTTATTCATTCAGTTGGTGAGCTGTTTACGGCTTATACCCAACAGCAGCAACAGTTAGTGTTTGCGCGTATCAGTAATCTTGAGTTTGCGGTACTAGCCGAGGGATTTGATCAGCAACAGTTGCTGGACTTAGCGCAGCAAGTTCACCAAGACATCTTAGAGCGCTTAGCAACGTGGAAACAATACATGCCTCGGCCGTTAGTAATTGGCTTGGTATTGCGCCAAAAAGACGAAAACATTGGCGAACTACTGACTGCTGCTGATACTGCTTTGCATGTCGCACGAGAGCTGCGAGAGGGGTTCTTTAGTTTAGCGGATGTGGAGCATACGCATATTCCACGCAGCCAGTGGAAGCAGTTGTTAGAAACCACCATTAGCCGCCAAAGCTTGGCTTACAAAACCCAGATTGTGAATTTTATCCATAGCGATAAAGTATTGCACCACGAGCTATTTACAACAATTGAAGTAGACGCTCAGCACTATGCAGCAGGGCAATTTATGCCTGCTGTTGAGCAGTTTAGGTTAGGTGCCAAGTTTGACCAAATGGTGATTGAGCAAGCCGCCAGTGCGTTGAGCAAACATGCGGATTTGAGTTTAGCCATTAACCTAACGCTGTCTGCCATTAGTGAGCAAAGTTTTTTAACTTGGTTAGGTGAGGCCGCAGTGCAGCTTAAATCAGTCGCTCACAGAATGGCCTTTGAGATCCCGGAAACGGCTTTTCTCCAAGAAAATGCAGAGTTGGAAAAAACGTTAGGCTTGTTGCGAGCGTTAGGCTTTCAAATAGGGATTGATCAATACGGGCGTAATTTAAACTCATTAAGCTATTTAAGCAGGGTAAAACCTAATTACGTTAAAATTGATTATGGGTATACCGCTCAAGCGCTGGCAGAAGAGGGCGATACTCATTTTCTTAGTGCCATTTGCCGGGCGGCAAGAAACTTACAAATTGTAACGGTGGCGCAACGGGTAGAGAATCAGCAGCAGGTAGAATTGTTATCGGCCTTGCCTGTGGACGCCTATCAGGGTTATGTTGCACCTCCTCAGCGTTTTAAATTGGCTGAATAGTGAAGTTTAAAGGGGTAGAGATGAAGAAGATTTTATTACCAGTGTTATTGGCTTGTAGCGTGACTGCCATGCCAGCATTTGCTGCATTGTTGCATACCAGCGGCGAGGCGAAGCTGCTGGTTATTGCAGACCAAGTTCAATTAGACCTACATGCAAGCAGTTTAGCGAAAACCGCCAGTGACGCTAAGCAACAAGTTGATCAAGTAGTAAAAGTGACTCAATCTAACTTAGCTGGTTTGTTAACCGACTCTGACCGCTTTGAAGCCAGCCAACTGCAAATTCAAGCGGAATATAAATACCAAGATCGTGAGCGGGTATTTGTAGGTTATCGCGCACAGCGTAGCATTATTGTTGAACTCGCTAATTTAGACGGGCTTACTCAAGTACTCGATGCAGCCATGTTGAGTGGTGTGAATGAAGTACGTAACTTGCAATATAAAAGCTCGCAAGAAGACCAACACCAGCAACAAGTGCGTTCAATGGCTATTGCCGACTCTTACGTTAAAGCTAAACAGTTAGCCGATGGCTATAATGGCCAATTAGGCCCTGTGGTTGAGATTAACTACCGTAATCAGTCTGCTATTCCATTAATGAAGATTGAACGGGTTAGCATGGCCGCGGCAGATGCTGGTGCAAGCTCTTATCAAGCAGCGCAGTTATTGTATAACGACAGTGTTGATGTGAGCTTTGAGTTATTGACTGAAGAATAGTATCCGGGTTATTACCTCAATAAGTTACTGAGGTGAGGAGTTAAAAAGCGAAACAGACTAAGGTCTATTTCGCTTTTTTTGTGGGTAAAATATAACTTTACCGTTAAGTAACTTAACTCAGGCGCGTACTAATATGCAGCATCGGCGACGACAAACTCACTAGCGTTGTTTGTATCGACCAATTCTGCCGCCAAAATAACCCGTGATGGCGCACTATGGTACATCTTACCTAGCATTTCATGGCGAGCGCCAGTAATCGCTAATGCGATGCCAGAGGCCACCATGCTCGGCGGGTAAGTCACGGTAGCACGCACTACTGGGTTTCCATCTACCACCATTTTTATGATGTCTTGCGAGCCTGCACCGCCAAGTACCGTTTTAATATCGGTTCGTTCAGACTCTTTAATTGCCTGCATCACGCCTTTTAACATGTCGTCATCTTGGCACCAAACCGCATCAATTTCAGGGTGTTTTTGTAGGTAGTTTTCCATTACGGCTAGGGCTTTCTGGGTCGACCAATCAGCAGGCTGGCTGTCTAGTATGCTCATACCTTTGTGCTGGGCAATCACATCGTTAAAAGCATCTACCCGCTGCTTATTAATCGGGATCGACATGCCTTCAATCACTACCACTTTGCCTTTGCCGTCCATTTCCTTGGCTAGCCATTCACCGCTTACGCTTCCTAGGCCTGCATTGTCGCCGGCAATAAACACGTTTTGCGCTGGGGTTTCAAGCTCGCGGTCTACCACTACGGTATAAATACCACTGCCATAAGCCTCTTCAATCACTTTTTGTAAGGTGGCTGGGTTGTGCGGCAAAATAACTAAGGCATCAATGCCTTTAATCATTAAATCTTCTACATCGCCCACTTGCTTAGAGCCCGAGCTGGCAGCCACCACGTAGAACTCAACATCATCTTCACTTTTCTTAAAGTCTGCGGCAGCTTTTTCTGCCCACCAAAGTAAGCCGGCTGTCCAGCCGTGATCTGCTGAGGGAACGGATACACCCACTTTCAAGGTTTTGGCTACCGCCGCATTAATGCCCAGCGAGGCAATTAGCATAGCCGCAAGTAGTAGTTTTCCTATGTGTTGCAATAAACGCATGAGTTACTCTCCTTTGTTTGTTATCTACGGCTTGGTTTTAGCGGTCACGTTTGAATTGCATTAACACTGCAATCAAAATAACCAAACCTTTTACCGTTCCTTGTAAATAGGGTGAAACCCCCATTAAGTTCAGCATGTTGTTAATAATGCCTAAGATGATGGCACCAATAACGGTGCCCCATAGTGTGCCTTTGCCGCCCGCTAGCGAGGTTCCGCCAATAACTACCGCGGCAATGGCATCCAGTTCGTAAAACAAACCCGCGTCACCAGGGCTCACCGAATTAAGACGTGATGACAGCATTACCGCAGACAAACCCACGGTGAATCCCACAATCACAAAAGTTAAGAAGTAAACGCGCTTAACGTTAATCGCCGAGTAGGTGGCAACTTTGGGGTTTGACCCCACCGCGCACACATGGCGACCAAAAGCGGTATGGCGCAAAATGATGTGGCCCACAAAGGCTAAGCCAATAAACAACCACACCGGAATAGGAATGCCCATCCAGTAACCGCCGCCAATGTCTGGGTAGTGGTTGTTTTGCGAGACCATTTCTCCGGCATCACTGATGTATAGGGTGAGCGAGCGAAAGATAGACATGGTGGCTAATGTGGCAACAAAAGCGGTAATCTTTCCCTTGGTGGTAAGTAAACCATTTACCGCACCAAAAGCCGCTCCCATGGCCATGGCAGCTGCTATTGATACGGTTACCGCCATCCAGCCATCGCCCATATAATTGAGCAGCATAATCACCAATACGCCCACTAATGCCACCATGGAGCCTACCGATAAATCGATGCCGCCAGCGATAATCACAAAAGTCATCCCTAGCGCGATAATGCCGGTATAAGACACTTGGCGTAATACATTGGTAAGGTTTCTAGGGATAAGAAAGTGCTCACTGGCCATGGCAGAAAGTACCACTAATACCAATAACGCAACTAACGGTGCCCAGTTAGAGAGCGTAAATTTAGGTAGCCTAGTTACCCAACTAGCTGACGAAGAGTTAGATTTAGTATCCATTTTGGCTACCTCACTCATTGGTGGTTCTCCTGTAGCGTCGTAGATAACGGCGCTGCCTGGCTTTGCAAACCTGCGGCCAAAAACATGATTTGTTGTTCGTTGATGTCCTGATCACGTAACTCTCCTTGAATCTGACCTTCGCGCATCACCAATACCCGGTGAGCGAGCCCAATGAGTTCTTCCATATCTGATGAAATAACCACTACCGCTAAACCTTGCTCGGTCATGCTCTGCACAAAGTGGTAGATTTCTTTTTTAGTGTTTACATCTACTCCGCGGGTAGGCTCATCTAAAATCAGTACTTGTGGCTGAGTATCCATCCATTTAGACAAGTACACCTTTTGCTGATTACCTCCGCTTAAATAGAGTAATTCGGTATCCAATGAGGCGGCTTTAATATCGAACTTTCGAACATATTGCTGGGCTTTTTCTCGGGTTTGAGCGTGATTAATAAAGCCTTTGCTGTAGTTGTTTAGTGAGATAAGGCTAATGTTTTCTGGCAAATTAAAGTTCATCGTTAAACCGCAGCCTTGGCGATCTTCACTTAAATAAGCTAAGCCATATTTTACTGCGTCTTTAATGTTGTGAATTTGCACCGCTTGCTGCTGTACATAAATGTCGCCTGTTTGGCGGCGGCGTAAACCCATAATGGCTTCGGCGGTTTCGGTGCGGCCACTGCCTATTAATCCGGCAAACCCCAGTACTTCGCCTTGGCGTACTTCAAAGCTGATGTTGCTTAACAGATTTTTAACCGCCAAGTTTTCTACCTTTAAGGCAACTTTACTTTGTACTTGTGAGCGAGGAGGGAACACTTGGTTGAGTTCGCGCCCTACCATTTTTCGCGCCATGTCTTGCTCATTGATTTCGCTAACCTGAACGACTGAAATCAGCTCACCATCGCGCAAAATAATCAAACGGTCGCAGAGTTGTTTCACTTCTTTTAGTTTGTGAGAAATGAATAAAATAGTGACACCCTGCGCTTTTAGTTTGTCGATAAGCTTAAACAGTACTTCCACTTCTTGGCTGGTAAGCACGGTGGTGGGCTCATCCATGATCAAAATGCGCGCTTCGTTGACCAAGGCCTTAGCAATCTCCACCATTTGCTTTTCAGCCACACTAAGTTCTTCGATTAGTGCATCTGGCGATAGCTGGGTCTCTAGTAAATTCAGCAGTTGGTGAGTGCGTTGGCGCATCGCTTTTTTGTTGAGTAATAAGCGACCTTTTAGCTCTTGGCCTAAAAAGATGTTTTCAAAGACACTTAAGCTAGCAATTAAGTTAAATTCTTGCGGGATCATTGCAATGCCCAAGGCTTTAGCATCACTAGGGCTGGTGATTTCTACCGCCTCCCCAGCCACCAATACTTGCCCACTACTGCGTTGGTAAATCCCTGAAATGATTTTAAGTAGAGTGGATTTCCCCGCGCCATTTTCACCCAAAATCCCCATCACTTCTCCGGCGTTTACTTGCACGCTAATCGCATGCAACACTTGCACGCCGGAAAAGCTTTTAGAGATCTTCTCTAAGCTTAAAATGGGTTCAGGCAAGCTCATGCACATTCTCCAAAGGTGTCCACTTGCCATCGTTTTGTGAGGAATGGATCATCGCGTTGATGAACTGCAAACCTTCTACACCTTGTTTCACTCCAGGTAACAAACTGTTGTTTAAAATCTCGGCGGGAGAATCACCATTACGGGCCGCCCGTATAGCTTGAGCTGTTTCGGTATAAAGGTTGGCAAAACCCTCTAGGTAACCTTCAGGGTGACCTGCTGGTGTTCGAGCTAGGTGTTCAGCCTCTGATTGATAACCGTACCCGGCACGGCTGAGAATACGACTGGGTTGAGCAAACGGGCTGTAGAGTAATTGGTTGGGGTGCTCTTGCGACCATTCAAGGCCGCCATCACTACCGTAAATTCGAATGCGTAAGCCGTTTTCATTACCTGGGGCAACCTGCGAACTCCACAACATACCGCGCACGCCTTGTTCAAAGCGCAGCATGGCTTGAACATTGTCGTCCAATACTCGTCCTTCAACAAAGGTGCTTAGTTCAGCGCTCACTTGCTCAAGCTGTAAGCCACTAATAAACGCGGCTAAGTTAAAGGCGTGAGTGCCAATGTCGCCTAAGCAACCTGCTGGGCCAGAGCGTTTAGGGTCGGTGCGCCATTCGGCTTGCTTGTTGCCGGTATTTTCTGCCGCAGTGGTAAGCCAGTCTTGGGCGTACTCTACTTGTACTAAGCGCAGCTTACCGAGTATGCCTTCACTCACCATGTGCTGAGCTTGGCGAACCATTGGGTAGGCGCTGTAATTATGAGTGAGTACAAATAGCTTGCCGCTATTATTGGCAAGGTTTTTCAGCTCTAAGGCTTCATGCAACGAGCACGTCATGGGTTTATCGCAAATTACATGAATACCGGCCGCTAAAAATGCCTTAGCAATGGGGAAGTGCAAGTGGTTAGGGGTAACAATACTTACCGCTTCAATACCATCTTTACGAGCGGCTTCAGCGCTTGCCATCACTGAGTAATCACTGTAGCTGCGTTCGTTCGCAATGCCCAGATCAAGCGCCGACTGTGCCGCTCGCTCTGGATTAGCACTCAAAGCCCCTGCAACTAATTCATAATGGTTATCCAAGCGAGCAGCAATTCGGTGAATAGCACCAATAAATGCTCCGCTGCCACCGCCAACCATTCCTAGTTTAATTCTATCCATTATGCTCTCCTTACAAACCCAAAATACGTTGGTTGGCAGCTTGGTCGATGGCACTGTCGGCAAAATCGTCGAAGGCTTTGTCGGTGACTTCAATGATGTGCTGCTCGACAAAGGCGGCTCCTTCAATAGCCCCCGCTTCTGGATGTTTGAGGCAGCATTCCCATTCAACCACCGCCCAACCATCGAAGTTGTATTGTGCTAACTTGGAAAAAATACCAACAAAATCCACTTGGCCATCACCAAGCGAGCGAAAGCGCCCGGCGCGTTCTGTCCAGCTTTGATAACCGCCATACACACCTTGTTGCCCGGTTGGGTTAAATTCAGCATCTTTTACATGGAACATTTTTATTCGAGGGTGGTAGCGGTCAATAAAGTCTAAATAATCCAGTTGCTGCAGAACAAAATGGCTAGGGTCATACAAGATATTGCAACGCGGATGCTGCTTAACTGCATCCAAGAACATTTCAAAACTAATGCCGTCATGTAAATCTTCTCCGGGGTGGATCTCGTAGCAAACATCTACACCTGCTTCATCAAAGGCATCAAGGATTGGCAGCCAGCGCTTAGCTAGTTCAGCAAAGCCCGTTTCAACCAAACCTTGCGGGCGCTGTGGCCATGGGTACATGTAAGGCCAAAGTAATGCACCCGAGAAAGTAGCGTGTGCGCTTAAACCTAAGTTTTTAGAGGCTTTTGCTGCGAGTAGCATTTGGTTTACGGCCCACTCTTGGCGAAGGCTGGGGTTGCCTCTTACTGATTCAGGAGCGAATCCATCGAACATTTCATCGTAAGCTGGGTGTACCGCCACAAGCTGCCCTTGAAGGTGAGTAGAAAGCTCGGTAAGGGTAAGGCCATTGTTTTTGAGTAGGCTTAATACTTCTTGGCAATAAGAGAGCTCTTCTGCTGCGCGCTCTAGATCAAATAAGCGTTTATCCCAAGAGGGCATTTGTACGCCTTTATACCCCACGCTAGCCGCCCAAGCGGATATTGATGCGAGTGAATTAAAGGGCGCATCGTCGCTAGCAAATTGGGCGAGGAATAAGGCTGGTCCTTGAAGAGTTTTCATCAGCAATCCTTTTATCGATGTTTAGAGTGATGCCGTTCATTGTCATCAATGTAATCGATTACATTTTATTGTTTAAAAAAACCATGCTCCCAGTTTGGGCTAGTGGCTTAGTTCGCCGCATTGCATGGCATTTATTTAGTAGCTGAATAAAACTTATACAATATTTTTCCTTTTATCTAGATGATGTTGCGAAAATGTGACGGCCGTAAAAGTTTATTTTTTGAACGATTGAGGGTGGCGGCTGTAAGTGATTTAAAATAAAGTACTTTACAATAATTGATGTAATCCGTTACATTTTGTGCAGAGTTTAAGCAGTTTTTGCTAAGTTTTGTGGCTAGAAAGGACGCACTATGCCGACCATTAAAGATGTTGCCAAGTTGGCGGGAGTCTCTACCGCAACGGTATCTCGTGCGATGATGAACCCCGAAAAAGTGTCTGAAAAAACGCGCTTGAAGGTGGAGTTAGCGGTGGCGGAGTCAGGCTTTTCGCCCAACGTTATTGCCCGTAACTTACGCCGTAGTGAGTCCAAAACTATCGTTGTAATTGTGCCCGATATTGCCAATATGTTCTTTGCTAGCATCGTGCGTGGCATTCAGCAGGTGGCTTTAAACAATGGCTACAAAGTGCTGTTAGGGGACTCGATTCACACCGTTGAGCAAGCAAAAGCTTATATGGATTTAGTGCGCAGTAAGCAAGCCGATGGCATTATTTCGCTTACCGCTGAGCTGCCTATGGAGATCCGCCAAGGCACCGAAATTCCAATGGTAATGGCATGTGAGTACTTTCCTGGTTTTCCTATTCCCACGGTGCGTATTGATAATCGCGGTTCAGCTAAGCGGGCGGTAGATTATTTGCTAGATATCGGCCATAGCCGAATAGGTTGCATTACAGGCCCTATGGAAAACCCAATTTGTGTAGACCGAAAAGCCGGTTATCAGGATGGCTTGCAGCAAGTAAATATAGAGAGCGATGAAGCTGCTTTTGAAGATGGTGACTTTAGTTTTCAGTCGGGCTATAGCGCGTTTATGCGCCTGCATCAGCAATATGCAATGACCGCATTATTCTGCTTTAACGATATGATGGCACTGGGCGCAATGAAAGCCGCTACACAGCTGGGCATTAAAGTGCCACAAGACTTATCGATAGTCGGCTTCGACGATCTGCTATTTGCGGAATATACCAACCCAGAACTCACCACCATTCGCCAGCCTCAAGAAGATATAGGCAAAACGGCAGCTAATACCTTAATGAAGATTTTACAGGGCGGAAAAGCCAACCAAGACACCATTGTTCCTACCCAGTTGTTAGTCCGAGCCAGTTGTACTTCGCCGAAAAAGTAAGGCCTATTGGTTTATTTAAACTTATAGGCCTTTGTTGAAGTGACTATTTCACCGCTTCAGGTAAGTAAGGGCCATTTGGTAGATAAGTAGCGGCATCACCGTAAAACACTTGGTAATTAGCTGTTCTTGTTAAAGGCATATAATCAGGCGCCGCTCGATTAATTGTCGCTGTAATTGCAGCGCCGATTAAATCTCCTAGTAAGTTTCCTGTAGAAGAATTCTGCGGGGTATATTCCATATGCTTGTCGGCTTGCCAAAGGACTTCTCCTTGTTTACCTCGAATCTCGTATGAGATATCCACAATTGTGGTACTAGAAAGTAATAGGTATGTTGTGTCCCAGCGGTTAATCGTTACGTAGAGAACCGTATCTGCATTAAACATTTCTGCTAAAGAAGTGCTTGGTAGTTGATGGATCTCTTCAGCTTCATATAGACCTTCATATTCCAGTATAGTTTTCACCGTATTGATAGGAAAAATATAGTAGCCTTTTTCCGCTAGCATCACTGGTAGTGAGCTGTAAACTGAAAGCGGGGCTTCAACATCTACACTATGGTTAACCACGGGTAAGATTAGAATTGAACGAGGCTCTCCTAGGTCGAATTCTTGTTCAGGAACAGGGGTAGACTGGCAAGCTGCTAAAAGAGTTACCATGAAAAACAAAACTAATGGCTTTAACATGTTATTTACTCTCTTCAGTATCAGTTTGTCGTTCTAGATTTTGTACAATGGCATCCATTAAAGGCTTACTTTCTGGCCATGTTTCAGCTTCTTTTTTATAAAAACTGATCGCGTTATTAATATCGCCTGTTTTCAGTTTAAAAGTTCCAACTTCAGCATAAAGACCTGGCGCTGGAGTCTGATTATTGTTTTCTAATTGAAGAATATGAGCTTCCATTAATTCGGGAAAGTTTGCCGCTTCAACAGGGTCGTAGTAATACTCATAAATACCTTCATCGTAGCCTCCCCAGTTATAAAGAGTCGTTTGCGTTGACGTGCATCCAGATAAAAAACTAACAAATAGTATTAAGCAAAATCGTAAATCGTTCATTTAGTTCACTACCATATGTTTAGTAACGCCATCACCCAAGTAAATAGTCTCTTTTTGGATGATCTCACCAGCCTTTTTTAGCTCAATTTGGTGAGTGCCAGATAACACTCTTAGTGCGGCTTTTTCAGCTTGGTAATCTGAAGCAAGTCCTGACTCTAAACCGTCAACCCAAACAGAATAATCGCTTAAATTTATTTGCTCTGATGCGGCAATAAATGACAATTGTGGTCGGTTATCTATCGTTGTGCTGGTAGACGTGGGCATTTGTACACATGCTGACAAGCCGACTAAACTTAGCAGCAGAACAATAAGAGTATTTCTAATCATTATTTGGTCTCCATTACGTCAACGGTAGTAATGTCTAAATTATTCATTGGGCCATCAATTACCTCTGCGATCGCGCCCTCATTGGTTTCGCTTTCGCCGAATAGTTGAATAACTTTGATTTTTCCTACTTTCTTACCAGGAAGAGTAACTGTAAATCCTGTTTGCTTGGATTTTACCTCTTTCCCTTTGGTGACAATATCAAACTCCATTTCTTCGGAAACACCTTGGCTTGCACCACCACTGATGTAAATGAGTCCGTCTTCAATGGCAAGAATGTCAGTTTTCCAAGGCCTTTTTTGGATTTGCGCTGTTAGTTTGTTGACCGCATCAGAAATAGCGTTGGAAATAGCTAAATCATTGAGTGTGCCATCATATGAAGCTTTAGACCCAAACCCTGCTACTGAAGCAGATTCCGTCGACGCTTCGCCGGCACCAGATAAAGAGTGGTAAACGTGTCCGGTTTTAGAGTCGACCAAGCGCAAGTCTACTTTTGCATGTGCTACTTGCGTCTTAGTTGAAGACAGAAATCCTGATTCACCTTCAGTTTTTCTTCCAAACTCTGTTAAGGAGCCAATAATTAGTGTATCTACACCGATTAAATCCAAGCTTTCACCGGTCAGGGCTGCTTCGTCTTTTAAGCGTTCTATATCAGGGCGTTCGAATACTAAATAACTTCCTGACTCTGTCAGAGCTTTAGATAACATATCCGTTACCTGCTTGCCTAATACGTCCCCTTTTGAGTCCCTGAGTAGGCTTTTCCCGTAAATCGTTTCATTTGTTATACGGCCCAAAGCCACTTTTCTCTTTAGTAGAGGTTGGGCAGGAGTTGTTAAGGCTTGTTGAGCTTCGAGTTGTTGCTCTTGCGAGTTCTTATTCTCGACTGATTCAACCTGAGGGGACTGAGTAGAACAAGCCGATAGTAGGACCGAGGTTAATATTGCTAATCCGATACGATGGGGTTGTTTTGTCATAAGTAAACTCACATTAATATTTCCATTATCAATAGTGATGGGAATATATCACAATGCGATGCGGAAGGTTTGATCTGATAAGTATTTTTATAAAATAATATAAAACGGAAATGTACTGTTTTTCATTGACATAGCATTACTCTTCCTTTGTTTTCTAGATTTGTGAAATGGCTATAAAGTCACCAAACAATTCATTTTGTATTGAACGCCTACAATTGGTTTTATCTGCTATCTTAAAGCGAATTAATTGTTGTTTTGTCGTGTAAGGATTATCGATGCTATTAGATTCCACCATCTGTGATTTCGGCTGGCAAGCGCCTAACTTCACCTTAAAAGACGCTTATGGAACCACCTATACGATGAGTGAACAGCTCGGTGATAATGGCATGCTGATCATGTTTATTTGTAATCATTGTCCTTATGTTCAACGCATTGCTGAGCGCTTAGCCGAAGACACTAAGCAGCTAATGAGTGAAGGTATCAATGTACTGGCTGTTATGTCGAATGACTACCGGACGGTCGCTGAAGATTCACCAGAGAACATGAAACTGTTTGCCAAAAAACATGCTTTTGAGTTTCCTTATTTGGTCGATGAAAACCAGGTCGTAGGTAAGCAATACAAGGCGGTATGTACGCCTGATTTTTTTGGCTTTAATCACCGAGGAGAGTTGCAATACCGAGGGCGTTTAGATGATGCTCGCATGGGGGAAGCATCGGCTAGAACGCCTGAGCTGCTTAATGCAATGCGGCTAATCGCCGCAACAGATCTAGGACCAAAAGGGCAAATGCCAAGTATGGGCTGCTCAATAAAATGGCGAAACTAGCAGCTGGCATTTACCTACGTGGTGCTGTTGGGAGACAACTATGCTCGTAAAAGAATAGAGTAAAAATTATCAAAAAATAATTGATAATAATTCAAACTTAAGGCTGTTTTACGTTTCACGAAGCAAAGCTAGTATTGATTATGTTAGAGCAAAGCACGACATATCACTGAGAGGAATTCACCATGTCTACACTAACAATTGTTGCAAACATTAAAGCAAATGCAGATAAGATTGATTTGGTAAAAGCCGAGTTGTTAAAGCTAATCGAAGTAACTCGCGCAGAAGAAGGCTGTATTAATTACGATCTCCATCAAGACAATGATAATCCAGCTCACTTCATGTTTTACGAGAATTGGACCTCTCGCGAGCTATGGCAAACTCACATGGGTAATACTCATTTAGCTGAGTACATGGCAGCCACCGAAGGCGCAGTAGAAGAGTTTGTATTGAATGAAATGACCCAAATTGCCTAGTGTGAAACTGCGAATTCAAGTTGTATGTGAAAGGCTGCTAGATAGTGATCTAGCAGCCTTTTAGTTTATATTATCCTAGCTATATGCGTTAGCCTTAAGCCGCTTTAAGTACGGCTTTACAGGCAGTACCAACTAAGACTTAAGCTGCGGTACACCGGTTGACGAATACATTTTGTGTATCTAGTAGGGAGGCATATGATTGATAACTTAGAGCTTCATCACTTACGCACTTTAAATGCGCTTTATGCCAGTCAAAATTTGTCTTTGGCCTCTGAAAAGCTGCATATCTCTCAGCAGGCCATTAGTGCAAAACTAAAGAAAATGAGAGTGTTACTTGGTGATCGCTTATTTGTTGCTGAGGGGCATGGGGTGGTGCCAACACCTTATGCGAAGCATATTCAACCTTATATTGAGTCGGTGCTTAGCAACCTCAATGCAATTCCCGTTGCCTCGCAAATAGACCATCGTGACTTACCAAGAGCGGTTGTTGTATCGGCCACCGATTATGCGCAACAGGTGCTAGTGAAAGAGCTGGCGATAAGGCTAAAACTATACAGCCCCAACACTAAGATGCTGATAATGAACGTAGAATTCAATTCTTTGAATAAGAAAATGAGCCAAGGTGAAATAGATTTGGTATTCACTACATCTGCTTATGTTCCAGAGGGGCTAAACCTAGAGCGCTTGCTTACCGAGAAGTATTGTTGCGTAGCAGCGAAACCTTTGGAGAGTGAGCGAGGCCATTTGAGTTTGAAGGAGTTAGTTGAGCATGAGTTTGTGGTGACCAACCCCGCTAGCAGCAGCTTGTTGGGTTCAGCCGATGCATGGTTTCAGCAGCAAGGCTTACAGCGTAAGGTCGCGGTCTCTGCTCCTAGCTTCTATTTGGCTAAACAGCTTATCAAGTCGAGTGATTTGGTCGGCTTTATTCCTTCACGTTTGCTACCAGAAGATGGTTTGTATGCGATTCCCCTAGTTAAATATCCGCCTGGTTATGAACTGGTCGCAGCATTTCATCCCAGTGTGGCTAACGACCCCTTAATACAATGGTTGATTGAACAAGTTAAGTTGATTGCTAAGGAGCTTGCATCTGCCTAGCTTGTAGCTGCTACAAGCTGTGCTTGATTGTTTGGTTTAAGCGAGCTGATTACTCTTCAGGGTGTTTAACACTCTAGGAGAAGAATATGAGTATTGTAAAAGTAAACCCTGACAATCTTTACGATGGTTCTGCAAATGGCTTATCTCAAGCGACAGTATCAAACAAACTTGGTTTGGTGTTTGTGTCGGGGCAAGTTGATTGGTCAGCCGATTTCGTCGTACAAAATAGCGATATTGCAGGCCAAGCTGATGTCGCTTTCACTCACTTAAAAACTGTATTGGATGCAGCTGGCTCGTCGATGGAAAAGCTACTGCAAGTGCGAATTTTTGTAAGAGGTGAAGTATCTGAACATATGCAAAGTATTACTCCTGTATTAACCAAATACTTAGGGGAAGTTCGTCCTGCTTTAACTGGGGTCGGCGTGACTTCTTTAGCGAGTCCAGAGATGCTTATTGAGATAGAAGCGGTGGCCGAACTAGCGGATTAAGCCTCTTTTAGCGGCAATAAAAAAAGCCAGTCAATTGACTGGCTTTTTTACATTCTATTGTCCCGTCCGGAAATAGGTTGACATAAAGAGGACGTCTTTATGACAACACCCATTAACTCAAGCCGTAAGCGCACACAACGAGATTACACCTTAGCCTTTAAATTAGGTGTTGTAGCGCGCATCG
>NZ_BJEQ01000029.1 GCF_005405585.1 Agarivorans sp. Toyoura001
AGTAGGGCGAAGGCCGTCAGGAAAAAGCGTGCTTTTTTCGGCCGAAGCGGAAGCAGCTATGCTGCACCCCTGTTCCACCGCCAGGCTCTTATTACTAAGCCCGCTCAATGAGCGGGCTTTTTTATTGCCTGCGATTTATCGCTCGAGGCAATTTACTCTGCGTTTTTAAAAGAGCTTTATTCTACCCTTTCCCGCTTATCACTCTCTTGAACATACAAGGTAGACCAATGGTTTTCTTTGGCTTGCTTTTTTACAAGGCTGGCACCCTCACTTGTACCCACTGAGCCTATTCGCTATTTTCTGATGATGGACTACACGGGTTGTTGTGCTTCCTTTCTAGTGTAGCTAGCCGCTTACTTAGGGAGTTGTTTTGTGAGATATGGAAAAGCGATTAGTAAAATAAGATTATTACTAGTAGAGAGTACGTTTTTATAGAAAAGAATGGGTATTCATGATTTAAGTTGTGGTAGGGCTAAATGTTGGGGAGGGCTTTCAAAGCGCTAGTTAAGCGCTTTGAAGTGTTGTAGCTTAAAGCTTAAGTTCAGATAGGTATTTAGTGAATCTATCCCTTAGTTCAGGATGGCGTAATCCGAACTCAACGATGGCTTTCATATACCCAAACTTGCTACCACAGTCATGGCTTTTTCCTACCATGTAATAGGCTTGGGTAGCTTCTTTAGTCATTAGACTGTCGATTGCATCGGTAAGTTGAATTTCATCGCCAGCGCCTGGAGCGGTTCTTTCTAGTTCATTCCAGATTTGTGCGGAGAGTACATAACGACCGACAACCGCTAAATTTGAAGGTGCGTCCTCAATAGCTGGTTTTTCCACAGAGCCTATCATATCTGCTGATTCACCTGGCGTAAGCTTCTTGCCGTCAATATCGACAATACCAAACTTACTTACATCCTCTTTAGCAACAGCTTCAACCATTACTTGGCTAGAACCCGTTTGATTAAACTTAGCAACCATATCCGCCAAGTTTTCAGTACGAAGATCTGAAGTGGAGTCATCAAGTACAACGTCTGGTAGTAACACGGCAAATGGTTCATCGCCAATAAGGGGGTGAGCACAGAGAATGGCATGCCCCAGTCCTTTTGCGACACCTTGGCGTATGTGCATGATGGTTACGTCTTTAGGGCAAATCGAACGCACTTCTTCAAGCAATTGGCGTTTGACGCGTTTTTCAAGTGTGGCTTCTAACTCAAAGCTGGTATCGAAATGGTTTTCGATTGAATTTTTACTCGAGTGGGTCACTAAGATGATTTCTTTGATGCCAGCGGCGATTGCCTCTTGAACCACATACTGAATCAACGGTTTGTCTACTATCGGCAACATTTCTTTGGGAATAGCTTTCGTTGCTGGCAACATCCTTGTGCCAAGTCCAGCCACTGGCAGTACAGCTTTTTGTACTCTTAGGGTCATTTTCAGTCTCTTGAAAAGTAATGGTAAATGCTTGGTTAATGTAACATGTGAAAGTGACATTTTAAATTGTGATAAATCAGATCTGTGGGGATATATAATTAAAGACTTACTAGAAGAAGAGCAGTCGCCCTAGTTTATGCAACTAGCTGCGGACGATGCTTGTTTAGGAGTTAGTCGACATACATTCGATCTTTATTATCTAGGTAAATTTTCTCTCCTATGCCTGGAACTAATACAATTTGCTCTACGTTTTTGAAGTTCCCATTTTGCTGACGATATTTAACAATTGCCGCTGATTTTGATATTCCTACTCCTTTTAGCTCATCAAGCTGCTCAGCGCTGGCGGTATTTAGGTTAAGTTGGGCAGTGGGTTCATTAGCGAAAGCATTGCCTAGACCAATTGCACTGAATACTATAGCGATGAGTAGTTGTTTCAAATTCATGGTTATTCTCCTTTTTGATAAAACCATGAATAAATGTAGGGCAACAACCAAATAGGTGAATCACTCATTTGAGTGAAATTGCTAGAAACTCGAAGCGAAAGTGAAGAAAAGGCGAGAGAGACTCGCCTTTTAATAGACTAGGGAAGTACTTTTTTGAAGGGTTTAACAGTTACTTTGGCATAAACCCCTGCATCAACATATGGGTCTGCATCTGCCCAGCTCTGTGCCTCTTTGAGACTGGCAAACTCGGCGATCACTGTTGAGCCGGTAAAGCCAGCTTCAGCTGGGTCTTCAGCGTCAATCGCTGGCATTGGTCCTGCGACTAGTAAGCGCCCTTCATTAAGCAAACTATTCAGTCTTTCTAAGTGAGCCGGACGAGCTTGTTTGCGCATCTCTAAACTGTTTTCAACGTCTTGGGCATAAATTACGTACCACATACTAACTATCCTTTTTCTGAGATAAAGACTCTTGCTGGTCTTTAGGTAAGTGTTTATACAAATAAACCACTGTTCCTACGGTAAATACTAGTGTTAATCCGAGTAAACCAAACACCTTGAAGTTTACCCAAAACTCTTCTGAATAAGTAAATGCAATATAGAGGTTCAAGGTACCGCAGGCGATAAAAAACAATGCCCAGGCAACGTTTACTTTTGACCAAACTTGATCGGGAAGGGTCATCTCTTTACCCAACATTTTTTTAATCAATGGGCTGCCGAAAGCAAATTGACTCACTAATAAAACCAGTCCAAAAATCCAGTTGATGACCGTTGGTTTCCACTTGATAAAGTCGTCATCGCGTAAAATTAGGGTTAAGCCACCAAAAACCAAAATCAGAACAAAAGAGATGAGGTGCATTTTCTCAACTTTCTTATTTTTAATGTAAGAAATAGCCAGCAATATCGCAGTTGAAATTATTAGTGCCAGCGTAGCGGCATAAATGTCCTGCATTTTGTAGACAGTAAAAAAGATAATTAGGGGAATAAACTCGAAAAACTGTTTCATAATTCCTCAGTAGTCGCGGTTAATAAAAAAGCCGCTAAAAAGCGGCTTTTGATAGTATCAAGAAGCGTGCTTAAACGGTAGCCGCTTTCATTGAGCTAGCGAAACCACGCAGGGTTTCTAGCATTAGCGGTTTGTTATCTAGGTTATTCTCGATAATTTTTACCACTGCCGAACCAGAGATTGCTCCCGCAGCGCCTGCTTCTATCGTTTCAGCAACCTGCTCGGGTGTAGCGATACCAAACCCAAGTAAGGCTGGGGGGGCATTGAATTGCTTCAATTTACTAAGCAGTTTGCCAACAGGCACGCCAGCTTTGGTTTCTGCACCAGTGACACCAGCACGACTAACTAGATAAGTATAACCTTGGCCGTACTCAGCGACTTTCGCTAATGTTTCATCATCAGCATTTGGCGGTGCAATAAAAATACTTTGTAAACCGTGTTTGTTAGCAGCTTCTCTAAATGGCGCCGATTCACGTATTGGTACATCGGCGACTAACACAGAATCTACGCCAGCTGCGGCTAATTTTTGGTAAAAGGTTTCAATACCGGTTGAATAGACTAGGTTCGCGTAAAGCAGCAGGCCAATAGGTACTTCTGGGTATTTTGCACGAATTGCTGTGAGCATTTCTAGGCACTTTGGCGGGGTAACATTCGAGGCTAAAGCGCGTACGTTTGCACCTTGAATAGTTGGCCCATCAGCTACTGGATCTGAAAAAGGAATGCCGAGTTCCAGCGCATCAGCACCGCCTTCCATAAGAGCATCAACAATCGCTAAGGATTGTTCCAAATCAGGATCGCCCAAAGTAACAAAAGGAACAAAGGCACCTTGTTTTTCAGCGCTTAAACGCTGGAATAGATTAGCGTAACGTTGAGTCATTATAGGCTACCTCGTTCTTCGAATATTTCAGCTACGGTGAAAATGTCTTTATCACCACGACCCGATAAGTTCACCAGTAGAATCTGTTCTTTGTTTTTATCTTGCTCCGCCAATTTAAGGGCATAAGCTAACGCGTGGGCAGACTCTAGGGCTGGGATAATACCTTCGCTCTCTGCTAAGGCTTGAAAGGCTGCTAATGCTTCTTCGTCGGTGGCTGACTCATAACTTGCACGACCAATCGCATTAAGGTGAGCATGTTGAGGACCAACTGATGGGAAATCCAAACCTGCTGAAATTGAGTATGACTCTTCAATTTGGCCGTTAGGATCTTGCATTAATAACGAGTGCATTCCAAAGAACATGCCTTTGCGACCATGTTTAAGTGGTGCGCCATGTTGGTCGGTATCAATACCTTTGCCGGCAGGCTCTACACCAATCAGTTGAACGTCTTCTTCTTTAATAAAGTCGGCAAACATACCAATAGCATTTGAACCTCCTCCTACGCAGGCGATAACCGCATCGGGTAAACGACCTTCTGCTTTAATGATCTGCTGTTTGGCTTCTTCGCCAATCATCTTTTGAAATTCGCGTACAATGGTTGGGAAAGGGTGAGGCCCTGCCGCAGTACCCAATAAATAGTGGGCAGTGTCGTAACTGCCTGCCCAGTCTCGCAGGGCTTCGTTACAGGCATCTTTAAGCGTAGAAGAGCCGCTATGAACGGGAATAACTTCTGCGCCCATGAGTTTCATACGAAACACATTGGGTTTTTGGCGCTCACAGTCAATCGCACCCATGTAAACACGGCATTTTAACCCCAGTAAAGCACAGGCTAACGCTGTAGCTACGCCATGCTGGCCAGCGCCAGTCTCAGCAATAATTTCTTTTTTACCCATGCGTTTTGCGAGTAGAGCTTGGCCCAATACCTGGTTGGTTTTATGGGCGCCACCGTGAAGTAAGTCTTCACGTTTAAGGTAAATTTTGGTTTTTGTTCCAGCAGCTAAGTTGCGACATAGCGTTAACGGGGTAGGTCGGCCAGCATATTCACTGAGCAAACCATTAAACTCTTCCAAAAATTCTGGGTCTTGCTGGGCGTCAATAAATGCTTGCTCTAATTGATCGAGAGCAGGCACTAAAATTTGTGGCACAAACTGGCCACCAAATTCGCCAAAATAGGGATCTAATTTATTCATTGTTGACTCATACTTTTAATAATTGGCTAACGTGTCTTAATCTTTGGCAGATTAGTACTGTCTAATTTTCTCAAATGCCGCTTCAATTTTTGCAAGGTCTTTTATTCCCGGAGATTGCTCTACTCCTGAGTTTAAATCTAACCCGGCGGCAGCAAACGCTAATGCGTCTTGAATGTTAGCTGGGCTTATACCGCCAGCTAACATCGCACCTTGACTGTGCTCACCTAATAATTGCCAATCAAAGGTTTGGCCTGTGCCGCCACTTTGGCCTGCGACCTTACTATCGAAAAGTATTTTGTCGGCATTATTAGGAGCACTAGGCAGTTGTTCACTTACGCCCAGCGCTTTCCATACTAAGCTGCTATCAAGTTGCGTTTTTAGTTGTTCAATGTAGCTTTCATCTTCATCGCCGTGTAATTGCACCGCGTGAAGTTGTAACTGATTGGCTATCGTTGCTACGTTACTTACTGAGCTATTTACAAACACACCCACAAAATTAAGCGGAGCGGCTTTCACTAGCTGTTCGGCTTGCCCTAGATCTACACAGCGTGGAGATTTTTCGGCAAAAATTAAACCTCCGTATACCGCACCCGCTTGGTAAACCGCTTGTACATCTTGCTCTCGGGTTAAACCACATACTTTGTTTTCGCCTAAAATGAGCTTACGACAGGCCATATCCACATCATCTTTGCTCATTAGCGAACTACCCACTAAAAAGCCGTTAGCATATTTAGCCAACTCGCGAACTTGTTGATGTTGGTAGATGCCTGATTCTGAAATAATGATTCTATCTTCAGGGATCTGCTTCGCTAGTTCAGGAGTACGGTCTAATGTAATCGAAAGATCGCGCAAATTACGATTATTTATTCCAATCACTTTGGCATTTAACTCTATGGCACGCTCTAGCTCTTGTTGGTTACTCACTTCTGTGAGTACACCTAAGTTGAGTTTATGGGCCACGTTAGCCAATAGGCGATATTCGTTGTCATCCAATACCGACAACATCAACAAAATGGCATCAGCTTTGTAGTAACGCGCAAGATAAATTTGATACTCGTCAATGAAGAAGTCTTTACACAATACCGGTTGCTCAACCTGCTCACGAACTTGCGTAACGTAGTCAAATTCTCCTTGAAAATACTTGGTATCGGTAAGCACTGAAATGGCCGCGGCGTAGTTTTTGTATACGCCAGCAATTAAATCCAAATCAAACTCAGGGCGAATCAAACCTTTCGAAGGAGAGGCTTTTTTACATTCCAAAATAAACTTAGCTGGGCTGCCGCTCAAGGCTTGATAAAAATTGCGCTCGGTGGGCTCAACTTGGTCAATAAAGCTGGCTAAAGGTTGCTGTTGCATACGCTCGGCTAACCAGATTTCTTTATCTGCCACAATCTTGTCGAGAATGGTGGCTTGTTTTTCTAGTTGTTGGCTCACTGGCTCATCTCCGCCAATTGGTTTGCTAAGGTCAATGGTCGGCCAGAGGCCATTTCATCTATGGCCATTTGAACGCCTTGGGCGACGCTATCAGCTTTACCCGCTAGTTTTAGAAGCATTGCCACGTTTACTGCTACAGCGGCTTGCTGTGCGGCGGAGGCTTTGCCTTGTAATAGGTCTATGGTAATCGCCTTGTTTTCTTCTGGGGTGCCGCCTTTAATAGCAGCTAAGTCTGCTTGCTCAACCCCAAAGTCAACAGGGTTTAAGGTATATTGTCTAACCTCACTACCATTAATCTCTGCAATTTGAGTGGGGCCGTGTATTGCCACCTCATCTAGGCCAGCGCCATGCACCACCATGGCTTTTTTCATGCCCAGCTGTTGCAGGGTTAGGGCGATAGGTGAAACAAGCGCTGGGTCATAAACGCCCATGACTTCCATAGTAGGGTGAGCTGGATTAATTAGCGGGCCAAGCACGTTAAAAATGGTTCGCGTTTTTAGGGTTTGGCGAACCGGCATGGCATGGCGTACCCCTGCGTGGTATTGCGGCGCAAACAAGAAACACAAACCTAATTCGTCTAAACAGCGGCGTGCTGTTTCTGGTGTCATCTGAATATTGATACCCAGTGCGGCTAATAAATCAGACGAACCTGATTTACTGGATACACTGCGGTTACCATGTTTTGCCACTTTTACCCCAAGGCTGGCTGCCACAAATGCTGAGGTGGTGGATATGTTAATGGTGTTATGGCCATCACCGCCAGTGCCTACAATATCGGCAAAGTCGTAATCAGGACTAGGAAACGGCGCTGCATTGTTTAACAAGGCTTTAGCCGCGCCAGCAATTTCTTGTGGTTGCTCGCCTTTAATTTTTAAAGCGGTAAGTAGTGATGACAATACAATAGGGTCTACTTCACCTTGAATCACTTGACTAAACACTTGCTGTGCTTGCTCGGTGCTAAGGTTTTGTCCTTGATATAGCTGCTCTAAAATAGCCTGCATTACGTTTGCTCCTGCTGTGTTGCCCAGTCTAGGCTGCGGGCTAACAACGTTGCCCCTTCGCTGGTTAAAATGGATTCTGGGTGGAACTGAAAGCCCACGACTTTATCGGCTTCATTAATTATTGCCATTGGCATCTTTTGGTAATGCGCGCTTACTGTTAAACCCTCTGGCATAGAGGTTGCCACGAGAGAGTGATAACGCGCCACCGGCAGTGGGTTGGTAAGCCCTTCAAACATGAGTTTGTTGTCGTGGTCAATGGCCGACGATTTACCATGAACAATTTCATCGGCTTTACCTACCACGCCGCCGTAGCTTTCTACTAGCGCTTGATGGCCCAAGCAAATGCCAATAATGGGCACTTGGCCTTTACACAAATCAATCAGCTCTAACATGCAGCCAGCCTGTTGCGGGTTACCGGGGCCTGGAGAAAGCACTAATACCGGTGGAGTTGGGCTGTCGTCTATATGCTGTTTGATTTCACTGGCGCTCAAATGATTACGGTAAATTCGCACATCTAAACCTTGGCTACGAAACTGATCCACTAAGTTGTAAGTGAATGAGTCAAAGTTATCGAGTAAAAATACACTATGAGTCATGGCTAACGTCCTTCAAAGTAGAGCCGTGGGCGCGGGCAATGGCATTTAATACAGCAGCGGCTTTACTGCGGGTTTCGTCTGCTTCTGCTTGTGGCAATGAATCATACACGACACCTGCGCCAGCTTGAACATGGGCGACCTGATCTTTTACAAAGGCTGAACGAATAACAATACAGCTATCCATGTCACCATTACCTGCAAGATAACCTACCGCGCCACCATAACTGCCTCGGCGTTGTTGTTCTACCGAGCGAATCAGCTCTGCTGCTCTAATTTTGGGGGCACCCACCAAGGTGCCCATATTCATACATGCTTGATAAGCATGCAGTGCATCTAAATCGCTGCGTAAAGTACCAATGACTCGTGATACTAAGTGCATAACGTGGCTATAGCGGTCTACCTTTAGCAAATCGGCTACATGGCGAGTACCTGGCTCACTGATTCTGGCTACGTCGTTGCGTGCTAAATCAACCAGCATGATATGTTCTGCGGTTTCTTTTTTGTCTAAGCGCAGCTCTAGCTCCAAGCGGCCATCTAAATCACGGTTAATTGAACCATCGTCATTAAAACCGCGCTTACGGGTGCCGGCAATGGGGTAAATTTCTACATCGCGGCTGTTTGCAGAATATTTAATGGCGCTTTCAGGGGAGGCTCCAAACAATACAAATTCGCTATCTTGCAAATAGAACATGTATGGGCTGGGATTAGTGATTTTAAGTTCTCTATAAGCCGCTAAGCTATCTGGGCAAGAGAGTTTGAAACTGCGAGAGGGAACCACTTGAAAGATGTCGCCTTGGCGAATGTAGTCTTTCATGGTTTCAACATTTTGGCAGAAATCACGGTCGCTAATATCTGCTTCTATTTTACCTTGGTAGCCACTAAAGTCGGGCTCAGCTTGTTGGTGATTCTCATGTTCACACAGCTCAACCAAATGCGCTAAGCGTTGGTTGATACGCGCTTGTTCATCGTCATGATAGAGCGAACCAATTAAATGGGTTACCTGCTCTTGATGATCAATGAGCAATAAGGTTTCAGCTAGATAAAATTGGTAATCTGGGCAGATGTTAGTGCTTTCGGCTACGTCTTGAAGTTGCTCAAAGCTGGCAATAAAGTCATAGGCAAACACCCCACCAATAAATACACCCTTGTCGTGCTCGGTAAGATCGCCATAAAGGGCAATAATTAATCGCAAAGCATCTACCGGAGAATTTGCTTTTAAACGAGAATCTTCATCTAGGTTAGTGGCTGGGAGAGGGTAGTGCAGAACCAGTTGAGTGGCAGATTGTTGAGTAATAAGAGAAGCGTCGGTTTTGCTCGCTATTGCGGCTATTACTGCTTCACCATTCAGCGAAATAGCAGAGAAGTTTACTTGCCGCCCGGTGCACGTAATCTTTAGCGCCGCATCGGCCAAAATCAAACTCTGTAAATTCTCTTTACTGTCAATTTCTGAAGACTCTAGCAATACGTTGTGCTGGCTTTCTTTACACAATTCTTGATAGAGGCTTAGCGGATCGTGCACATAGCTCGCATCTATCACTTGGTTGTTTAGCTGCACCCTAGGGTGATTACTCATGGTTCGTTACTCCTGGATAAGGCCGTAGCGTAAATATAAAAAAAGCCCGCGTTAAGCGGGCTTTTTGTTGTTCTGTAAAATGTATTGGAAATACAACAACTCACACCCGTTTATTTCGGAGTGCGCCACCACCAAGATTTGTTGGTAAGAAGAAAAGTTGTCATGTTTATCCTAAGTCATTCTGATAAACTAAGTTAACTGTAAATGACATAACCAAGTCAAGAAAAATATTAGGAAATTTAATGCGATTTGATTTGCATTGCCATACTACTGCCTCCGACGGCGGCTTAACGCCAACGGAAATAGTAATGCGTGCTGAAAACATGCAAGTCGACGTTTTGGCTATTACTGACCACGATACAACCGATGGCGTGGCCGAAGCAAAAGCGAGCGCAAAACACCTACAAATTATCGCCGGCACTGAAATATCTACTGCTTGGCATGCCTTTGACATTCATGTAGTAGGTTTAAATCTTGATACCTCAAATTCCCTACTTCAACAGCATTTGCTTGAGCAAAGAGATAAGCGTGAAATAAGGGCTAAAGAGATGAGCCGCCGTTTAGAAAAGGCCGGTATAGATGGTGTTTATAGTGAGGCTAAACGCCTGGCAGGCACTGCGCCTATCACTCGCTCACATTTTGCTAAAGTGTTGATAGAGCGGGGCATAGCCAGCAGTTTCAATAAGGTATTCGATAAGTACTTAAGCCGCGGTAATACCGGCTATGTGCCAAATAATTGGATGAGCATTGCCGAGGCAGTAGCGGTTATTCATCAAGCGGGTGGAGTGGCTGTATTAGCTCATCCAACTCACTATGACTTATCGAATAAGTGGATCCGTAAACTGGTCGCTGAGTTTGCTGATGCTGGCGGAGACGGTATGGAAATAGCCATGCCGCAAATCTCCAAAGACCAGCTGAAGTGGCTTGCTGAATTAGCGGAACAACATGGCCTAAGTGCCTCGCAGGGTTCAGATTTTCATCATCCTTCTCCTTGGCGAGAACTGGGTAGAGGTTTACACTTACCCGAGAAGTGTCAGCCTATTTGGCTACGCTGGCAAAATCAATAATCTGCAAATGCCAATGGGGCATTCGTAATAGCAGGGATCGTTATGAGTCAATTTTTCTATGTACATCCAGACAACCCTCAGCAGCGTTTAATGAAACAAGCTGCTAGCCTTATTAAGCAGGGTGGTGTGGTGATTTATCCCACGGATTCAGGCTATGCCATTGGTTGTCATATTGGTGACAAGGCTGCGTTAGAGCGAATTTGTCGAATTCGTCAGCTAGATAAAAGCCACCATTTCACTTTAATGTGCCGCGATTTGTCAGAATTATCGGAATACGCGCGAGTGGGCAATCAGGCTTACCGCTTATTGCGTAATAATACCCCTGGGCCATACACCTTTATTTTTAAAGGAACCAAAGAAGTACCGCGCCGTTTACTAAACCCTAAACGTAAAACTATCGGTATTCGAGTGCCCGACAACAAAATTGCGTTAGCCATGCTAGAAGAGCTTGGTGAGCCGTTAATGTCTTCGAGCTTAATTCTTCCGGGTAATGACTTGACGGAGTCTGATCCGGAGCAAATCCGTGATGACTTAGAACACCAAGTTGATCTCATTATCAATGGCGGCTATTTAGGAGAACAACCTACAACGGTAGTCGATTTGTCGGAAGATGAACCTGAAGTGCTTCGTAGCGGCGCGGGCGACACAAGCCCATTCGAATAAATGCAAGATAAGCTTTCGCCTACTCAACAGCTAACGCTTGCCAGTGTAAATGGCGAGCCTTGGCTGGATATTCCCGATGACTTGTTTATCCCACCCGATGCTATGGAAGTTATTCTTGAGCAGTTTGAAGGGCCTTTAGATTTATTGCTGTACCTTATTCGAAAGCAAAAACTCGACATAGAACGCTTGCCTGTATTGGCCATTACCCAACAATACATGGAATACATTGAAGCCATGCGTATGCTGAAACTAGAGCTGGCGGCAGAGTACTTGGTGATGGCAGCCTTACTGACAGAAATAAAATCACGTACCTTGTTACCGGTTCAAGAGCATGAACAAGAAGAGCTTGATCCGCGCGCTGAGTTGATTAGGCGTTTACAAGAATACGAACTGTACAAAGACGCGACCGAAAAGGTAGATATACTGCCGCGCCAACAACGCGATACTTTTGATGCTTTGGTGGCTAAACCTGATGAGCTACCGGTGAATGTTATCTACCCAGAAGTAACCATGGATGAATTGCTGCAAGCTATGCGAGGTATTGCTCAGCGAGTGGTTAATTTTGAGCACCACGAGATAAAGCGTGAGAAATTATCAACACGACAACGTATGAGTGACATTCTTGCGAGATTACAAGCGCATCAATTTGTTGAATTTACTCAACTGTTCTCTTTAGATGAGGGGCGTAGCGGTTTAGTGGTGAGTTTCCTGGCGATTCTTGAGTTAATTAAGGAAGGCTATATTAAGTGCGTACAAAGCCAGCCATTGATGGCGATTCAAGTCATACTCGTTAGTGCGGAAGAAGTATAGATGACAGTAAAACCCAACTTAGTGAAACTAGTCGAAGCTGCTTTGTTTGTTGCTGGCCGGCCACTTAGTGTTAAGGAGCTACAAGCAACGGTATTGGCCGAGGTGGGGTTAGCTCGTACGCAGGTTAATATGATTTTGGAAGAATTAGTGCAACGTTACCAAGATTCTGGCATTGAGTTAGTTGAAACGGCTTCCGGGTTTCAGTTTAAAGCTCGGCAACAGTATGCTCCGCATTTGGCTAATTTATGGGCCGAAAAAGCCCCCAAATTTAGCCGCGCCATGTTAGAAACACTGACCTTAATTGCTTATCGGCAACCTATTACTCGCGGTGAGATTGAAGCTATTCGTGGGGTTGCGGTGAGTAGCCATATCATTAGCGTGCTTAAAGAACGTCATTGGATCCGCAGTGTTGGCCATAAAGAAATACCCGGCAGACCTACCTTGTTTGCTACCACTAACAACTTCTTAGATTACTTTGGTTTGAAAGATCTGGCTGATTTGCCAGAATTAGATCAATCTTTACTTGAAAAACTGCCGCAAGACTTTCAGACTTAGCGCACTTTATCATTCGGATAAGAAAAATGAGTGAAAAACTTCAAAAAGTCCTGGCCCGTAGCGGTTTAGGCTCACGTCGTGAGATGGAAGCTGTAATAGACGCAGGGAGAGTTAGCGTAGATGGGGCTATCGCCAAGTTAGGCGACCGCATCGAAGAAGGGGCAGAAGTTAGAGTGGATGGTCGAGTTATCGACATTCAGAAAGTGGAAGATACTATTTGTCGAGTACTGGCTTACCACAAATCAGAAGGTGAGATCTGTTCTCGAAGCGACCCAGAAGGTCGTGAAACGGTATTTGACCGCTTACCACGTTTACAACATGGTCGCTGGATAGCCGTAGGTCGTTTAGATATTAATACCTCTGGTCTGTTGTTGTTTACAACCGATGGTGAATTAGCTAACCGCTTAATGCACCCAAGCTTTGAAGTTGAACGTGAATATGCCGTGCGTGTATTTGGTGATGTAAATGACGAAGTCATTCAAACGTTACGCAGTGGTGTGGAGCTAGAAGATGGTCGTGCTGCATTTACCACGGTAAGGCGTCAAGGCGGTGAAGGTATCAATCAGTGGTACTCAGTAACCTTAAGTGAAGGCCGAAACCGCGAAGTGCGTAGAATGTGGGAATCACAAGGCATGCAGGTTAGCCGTTTGATTCGCGTACGCTATGGTTTAATTCCATTACCTAAAGGTTTGCCTCGCAGCGGCTGGCAGGAAATGCCATTAGAGCAAGTTAACTACTTGCGTGGTTTGGTGCAGTTAAGCAAAGAAGAGAATACTGTTATTAAGATTGATGACAGAGTGCGTAGTAGCCAACGTATTAGAAAGTCAGTACGAAAGCATCGCTCACGTACCCAAAGCCAAGCGGCAAAAAGAAGACGATTAAAATAACAGCATATGTAAAAAAGCTCGCTAATTAGCGAGCTTTTTTATTGCAGAAGGAGTTAGTTAGCAAATATGGGCCCAGCCCCGCTAGACCACAGAATTACCGTTGAGATAAGTACTGTCACTAACATCACTAAGCCTACGGTAACTAAACTACTGGCGAAGATGAATCCACGCTCTTCAGGGATATGCATAATAATTGGTACTCCCGTGTAGAGTAAGTAGATAGCGTAAGTAACGCCTACTAAGCCTGCTACCATAACAAACCAAGGTTCAGGATAGAGCGCTGCAAAGCCCACCATATACACTGGTGTAGCAACGTAAGCTGATAGTTCTAGAGTTTGTTGATAAGTGGTATCGGTATTAAAGGTTTTGGCCATCCATAACGCGGCGTAGGCTAAGCACAATACCACGGTAACCAATGCTGCATACATCGCAACAGACATAAACACCGCACTTTCACTGGTGAGTGAGAAGCTATTTGCTCCTACTTTCCAGCCAATATGTACCGTAGAAAAGTAACCACAAATGGCAGGAATTAATGCCATTAATAACAAGTGAGATAAGCTCGCTCCGATCCCTTCGTGGTGCTTATCAATGTCTTGCCATTCTTCTTTTGTATGTGAAGCTAGTCCCCAAACATGACTAAATAACATAGGCGCATCCTCGCAAAATTAACATTAGTGCAACATTAACAATTAAGTTATGCGTGATGACTGCTAAGTCGTCAAGTAGTTTATAAAATAAACAAATCGGCTTTGGCGGTGCTTAATGATTGATTAGACTAGATTTTGCGCTATTTTTATAACAAATGGCAATAGCAAAGCGCTAATGCTTAATGTTGATTTTATTGACCAAGCTCAAGCTTCTGAGCCTGACCATTCGCCGTTAAAACTAAACCGTTGTTATCAACGCTTAATATGCTCATTTGTTGATACCAATCGCCTAATACTACACGGTATTTGGTACCGCTTAATGCTAGCTGGTGGATCTCTGGGCGGTGGGTATGCCCATGAATCATGTAGTCAATTGGCTGCTCGGCAAAACGTTGCTCAACGGCTTGTTGGTTAACATCCATAATACCCAATGATTTACTGGTATTCGCTTGCTTACTTTTACTGCGAATTTTATTGGCAATGCGTTGCCGAACAAACAAGGGCAGTAGTAAAAACAGTCTTCTTAACCAAAGCTTTTGAGTGACTTCGCGGTATTCTTGATAACCTACATCGTCTGTACACAGGGTATCACCATGAAGAATGAGCACTTTTTTGCCGTATAAATCAACAAGCTTCTCTTCTTCGAGTAAGGTCATGCCACAGCGTTTAGCGTAGGCTTTGCCAACCATAAAGTCTCGATTACCATGAATGAAGTAACTAGGTACGCCAGAATCGCTTAGGGCTTTTAAGGCTAATTCTACTTGTTTAGCAACGGGCGTTTTATCATCGTCACCAATCCAAAACTCAAACAAGTCGCCTAGTATGTAAAGTGCGTCGGCTTTTGGGGCTTGTTGCTCAATAAAGTCTAGAAAGGCCCGAATGATATCGGGCCGATCGTCACTAAGATGTAAATCCGCAATAAAATAGGTTAGCACCTAAGCTTATTCCGCAACACTTACAGATTTAATAACCACTTCTTCTAGTGGTACATCAGAGTGAACGTAACCAAAGTTGCCGGTATCTACACCTTTAATTTTGTTTACTACGTCCATCCCTTCAACCACTTCAGCAAATACGCAGTAACCCCAACCTTCGGTAGTTTCTGCTTTAAAGTCCAAAAAGGTATTGTCATTCACGTTAATGAAAAACTGAGCAGAAGCCGAATGAGGATCCATGGTGCGTGCCATTGCTAAAGTACCGGTTTTGTTTGATAAACCGTTGTTCGCTTCGTTTTTAATTGGCGCATTGGTTTCTTTTTCTTCCATGCCAGCAGCGAAACCACCGCCCTGAACCATGAAACCGTCAATAACACGGTGGAAGATAGTGTCAGTGTAAAAACCGTCGTTTGCATAATCTAAGAAGTTTTTAGATGTTTCAGGCGCTTCTGCAGTGTTTAATTTAACAACGATATCGCCAAAGTTTGTGTGTAAAGTAACCATTTTTTCAGCCTTTTTTGGTAAGTGAACCGATTCTAAACTTTCCCATGCGCAGTGACTAGTCACAGTGCTTAAATCGGCTGTTTTTCCTTATCGGCGATGGTAGAATAGCCAGCTTAAGAATTTACCCGTAGATGGAACAGGAAAACAAATAGATGTTACAGATATACAATACCTTAACCCGCAAGAAACAAGCTTTTAAACCTTTAGAAGAAGGGAAAGTGGGTATGTATGTTTGTGGAGTGACCATTTACGATTACTGCCATATTGGCCATGCTCGCACCTTCGCCGCTTTCGATACCGTAGCTCGTTACTTACGTTGGTCAGGCTATGAATTAAATTTTGTACGTAATATCACTGATGTTGACGACAAGATTATCAAGCGTGCGGCTGAAAATGGCGAAAGTTGTGAAGCGCTAACAGAGCGTTTTACCGATGCTATGCATGCCGACTTTGACGCTCTAAATATGCTACGCCCAGATATAGAGCCTCGGGTAACCACCCACATGCCTGAAATCATAGAGGTAATCGAGAAATTGTTAGCTAATGGTCACGCATATGTAGCGGATAGTGGTGACGTATTGTTTGAAGTGAATACTTTTGCTGACTATGGAAAGCTGAGCTTGCAGAACCTTGAAATGCTGCAAGCAGGCGCGCGGGTAGAAGTCGAAGAAGATAAACGTAACCCCTTGGATTTTGTGCTGTGGAAAAGCGCTAAGCCGGGCGAACCAATGTGGGAATCGCCTTGGGGTGATGGTAGACCTGGTTGGCATATAGAATGTTCAGCAATGAACATGAAGCACCTAGGCGATGTTTTCGATATTCATGGTGGTGGCTCAGATTTAGCCTTTCCTCATCACGAGAACGAAATCGCCCAGTCTTGCTGTGCCCATAAAACCAATTATGTGAACTATTGGATGCACTCGGGCATGGTGCAAGTAGACAAAGAAAAAATGTCGAAATCCTTGGGTAACTTCTTCACCATTAAAGATGTGCTAGAAGTGTACGATCCGGAAACGGTGCGTTACTTCTTATTGTCTGGTCACTACCGCAGCCAATTGAACTACTCAGAAGGTAATCTTAAGCAATCTCGCTCTGCACTAGAGCGTTTATATACCGCTTTACGCGGAGTTGAACTGCAAGATATTGCCGGAGAAAAGGCCGAAGTTTACCGAGCGCAATTTAAAGCGGCGATGGACGATGACTTTAATACGCCAGAAGCCTTACCAGTATTGTTTGAGTTAGCCAAAGAGATTAACCGTGTTAAAGAGAGCGATGTGAAGTTGGCTGGGCAATATGCCAGTTTGTTACTTGAGTTAAGCAGCGTACTAGGTGTTCTTAACCAAGACGTAGATAGCTTTTTACAAGGCGGACACGATAGCGAAGTAGCTGAGATTGAAGCATTGATTGTTGCCCGTAATGAAGCCCGAGCTAACAAAGATTGGGCTGCCGCAGACATTGCGCGTAATCGCTTAAGTGAAATGGGCATTGTGCTAGAAGATGGAGCGGGCGGAACTACTTGGCGTAAGGCTTAAATAAAGTATTCAAACTAATAAAAGGGCAGCTTAGGCTGCCTTTTTTACATCTGGTATTTGTCTAGCAGGCGTTGATATTGCTCGGTAGCTGTGACTTTTGACAGTGCTCGGCGAAATCGTTCTAAATACTCAGGATCTGTGCCTTGGCTAAAGGCGTAACAACCTTCAAGTTTTCCAAGTGGGTAAACTGATTCAAACAACTCTTCTTCAAAACCTAAAGCCGCAGCGGTTTGGTTAATTACTTCCGGTTCAGACGCTATCACGTCAACTCGCTCACGCTTTAACATTCGTAGAGCTTTCTCAAGGTCATCAGTTAACGATATCTGTTCAAACTCTACACCTTTATAAAGCAACAACTGTTCACCAACACCGGCTTTCATTGCGCCATATAAAATTTTGGAGTCAGAGCCAACTTCGTCTATTTCTATGGCGCGTGACTTTAAGGCAATTAACTCTATATCTGAGGTGGTGATTGGGCAGGCCCAATGAAACATGTGTTCTCTACGTGGGCTACGCATGGTCAAAAACAAGGCCATATTAGGCCGATGTTGCAGTAAGTAGTAGGCTTTTTCCCAAGTTTTTACTTGAATTGGTTGTGGGTCTTCGCCCATTTCTTGCCAAACTAAGCGCAACAATTCAACCGAAATACCTGTTAAGTGGGCGTCTTCAACGTAGTTAAATGGGCGGAGGTTTTCCGTTACAAAATTAATTGTGGTCGCCCGAGAGGCGAGGGGCAGTAACAAAACACATGCCAATAAGTAACGGCCGAACATAAGCTATCCTAGTCAAGTTCCTTGTTTAAAATTAGCTTACTTTTGATTAAGTTGCATTAGAAAAGGCGAATACTTTGAGTAAAGTACTCGCCAGTTTTAATTATTGGTCGTGGAACTCTTCACAGGCTTCTAAGGTATTTTGAATCAAGGTGGCTACAGTCATTGGGCCAACGCCGCCTGGTACCGGCGTAATAAACGCTGCATTTTGACGCGCTACTTCGTACTCAACATCGCCGGCTAGCTTTCCGCTGTCTAATCGGTTAATACCTACATCGATAACCATCGCTCCTGGTTTAATCCATTCACCGGGGATAAATTGCGGCTTGCCAACGGCGACTACCACTAAATCAGCGCGGCGCACGTGCGCTTCTAAGTCTTTAGTGAAGCGGTGACATGTGGTGGTGGTGCAACCTGCGAGTAATAGCTCTAAGGTCATTGGTCGACCCACAATATTCGATGCACCAACCACTACGGCTTCTAAGCCATAAGGGCTTACACCGGTAGATTCGATTAGCGTGATAATGCCTTTAGGGGTGCATGGGCGCAAAGCGGGAATGCGCTGGGCTAAGCGGCCAATATTGTAGGGGTGAAAGCCATCAACGTCCTTATCTGGACGGATACGCTCAACAACTTTGGTTTCATCGATGCCTTTTGGTAGCGGTAGTTGAACTAAAATACCGTCTATTAGTGGGTCATCGTTTAGTTTGTCAATCTCTGCTAATAGCGTTAGCTCATCAGTATTGTCATCTAAATCGATTGATTTAGAAATAAAGCCTACGGCCTCACATACTCGGCGCTTACTGCCTACATATACTTGAGAGGCGGGGTTATCACCCACCAAAATTACCGCGAGTCCAGGAGCACGTTTTCCTTCAGCGACTCTTTGCTTTACCCGTTCAGCAACCTTATCTTGAACTTGCTGGGCTATTTTTTTTCCATCAATTATTTGTGCAGACATTGATTCTTCTTTAACGAATGATTGGCGATGTTAGAGGGCGCTATTTTGGCATGATAGGCGAAAAAATGTCAGATTTTTTTGAAGAGAATTGTGGCTTTATTAGTCACGGAATGAAAAAGCCCGCATTAAGCGGGCCTTTAAGATTAAGCTGCAACCCAAAGCAATACGGCAATAACCTGGGGAGATAAGATGCGTAAACACATCACTAAGGGGTAAACGGTGGCATAGGCAAGCGCAGAAGCGCCTGAAGTGCTGTGAATAGAGTTAGCAAAAGCTAAGGCTGGTGGATCAGTCATTGATCCAGCCATTAAGCCACATAAACTGAGATAGTTAACTTTAAGTATGTAACGGCCAATAAACCCAATGATTAACAATGGGATTAAGGTGATAAACGCGCCGTAGAACATCCAACTTAAGCCGTCACCCTCTACTAAGGTTTCAATAAAGTTAGCGCCTGAGTTAATTCCTACCACCGCTAAGAACAACACAATACCTATTTCTCGTAAGGCCAAGTTGGCACTCGGTGGCATAAACCAATACAAGCGACCTATGCTACCGATTCGGGCCAATATAATGGCTACAATCAGCGGCCCACCGGCTAAACCTAGTTTTAGGGGGGCTGGTAAGCTTGGAATAGCCAAAGGCATAGAGCCTAACAATACCCCCAAACCAATGCCGATAAAGATAGGTAGCATTTGTACGTGTTGTAGCTTACTGCGCACATTACCGAGGCTTTTGGCCACTTTTTCGATATCTTCACTGGGGCCGACAATGTTTAAAATGTCACCAAACTGTAAGATGGTGTCTTTGTTGGCAACTAGCTCCACTCCGGCACGGTTTAGTCGCGAGATGATAACGTCAAAACTGTGTTTTAAATCGAGCTCACTAAGCTTTTTACCAAGAATACGTTCTTCAGTAACCACCACCCGTTCACTACGAAGTAGTGTACCTTTGGTGGATAATGACTCGCTAATTTCCTGGCCAATAATCAATGTGGCCTGGTCTAACTTAATTCGGCTGGGCCCAACTAAATGCAGGTAGTCGCCTTTGTGCATAAGCATATCGGGACTAGGGACTTTAAGCTCGCCATCAGATTTAACTCGCGAGCAAATAACATCTTCACCAATAAGCTTACTTAATTCAGAAAATGCTAAGCCATTCAAATTGGGGTTTTCAATGATGACATTGATGTCTAATAGGCTTTGCTTCTTTTTACCTTTAGCGTTGTCAAACTCTTCAGCTTCTTTATCTATATCTATTCTAAAGGCTAAGCGAATAATCCACATCGTTAGTAAGATGCCTAGAATGCCGAAGGGGTAAGCCATGGCGTAACCCAGACCAAGCACCGTGGTGTCTTCGGTTGCCATGCCTAGCTCTTGCAATATTTGCTGCCCAGCCGCTAAAGAGGGGGTATTGGTTACTGCGCCACTATATATGCCTAAAAAGACATTTAAAGGAAGATCGAAGATATAATGTAAGGCTACGGCGGTCACACCGCCAAGCAATACAATGCCAACGGCGAGCAAATTAAGCCTTAGTCCACTGGCTTTTAAGGAAGCAAAGAAACCAGGACCTACTTGAATACCAATAGTGTAAACAAACAGAATAAGGCCAAATTCTTTAATAAAGTGCAGGGCATGGGGGTCGAGGTGCCAACCAAATTGCTTAATAAAGTGGCCAACAAATAAGCCGCCAAATAATACGCCGCCAATGCCTAAGCCAACACCGCGAATTTTTAAGCCACCAAACCAAAGGCCAATAACAGCCACGGCCGATAAGACCAAGATGGATAACGCTACATCACTCATGAGATTCCATTCCAACTGTAACAATTGAGTTGTATTTAATGTGTGTTTTATAAAACAGCCAAAGACTACTACTTTAGTCGTAATAGCCTTTTGATTTGGATTAACAAATAACAATGATCTTAATAATCACTTGTTGCGTTTAGAATGAGGAGAGTGCTGTAAGCTCATCTAACCTTTATAGAAGGTAAGTTGATGATAAATGGAGCGCGATACTGTCGAAAACTACTCAATTTGGCTATGCTGTAACCAATCGGTAAATAAGCGTTAAAAACTGTTTGACGCTGACCATCCAAGTGGGTAGTATTCGCCTCCGTTGAAGGGCACAAAGCAGTGCTTTAAACAAATCGGTGATTAGCGCAGCTTGGTAGCGCATCTGGTTTGGGACCAGAGGGTCGGGAGTTCGAATCTCTCATCACCGACCAAATTTTAAAGCCTAGTGTTTACACTGGGTTATTTGACGCTAAAGATGCGCCCTTAGCTCATCTGGATAGAGCAACGGCCTTCTAAGCCGTAGGTAGTAGGTTCGAGTCCTACAGGGTGCGCCAAATATGTGCTTTAATTAGCACGAAAAGTTTGTGGTGGGTATAGCTCAGTTGGTAGAGCCCCGGATTGTGATTCCGGTTGTCGTGGGTTCAAGCCCCATTACTCACCCCATTATTCGACTACATTGCCATAGCAATGTTGCGAAAATAGTTTTGCGGAAGTGGCGGAATTGGTAGACGCGCTAGATTTAGGTTCTAGTATCGCAAGGTGTGAGAGTTCAAGTCTCTCCTTCCGCACCATTATTGGTGTAAGCGTAGGTAACGCTTAAAACATACCAACAAGTTTTCGGTGATTAGCGCAGCTTGGTAGCGCATCTGGTTTGGGACCAGAGGGTCGGGAGTTCGAATCTCTCATCACCGACCACTACATTAAGCCTCGTCAGCAATGACGAGGCTTTTTTGTATCTGTAAGCTGCGATGGTGAGGATTCAGGCATAAAGTCGGGCGTTCGCTTTTAAACTTTGCTCATCACCGGCCACTATATGATGCCTCGTCAGTAATGACGGGGCTTTTTTGTATTTGTTACTCAGTATTTACCACTCGCAACTCTCTCATCATGTGTTATCAGTTTACTCTCAGTAAATAAACTTGTTCCGGTAAAGCGTTCTTAATAATCGATTCGTCTACCAAGACGTATTTCATCTACTCCATTGAGGTTTATGTATTATTTGTGGGGGTGGAGTAAAAACTAAATCAGCCCTTAGACTGATTTAGTGACAAATGGTGTTAAACAAATCGTTTACGATTAACACTGCTTAATAGTATTAAACCAATACCAAATATTGCCAGTGTAGTGGGCTCATCTACAGCGTATATTTGCATTTCGCCGGTGATGCTGACATCTCGAAACGCTGCCGTTGAATCACCTGTATAAAGGATCTCTTCCCCTCCGGCGATATTAAAATCCCAGCGCCAAGCTACGTCGCTACCTTGCTCCCATAAGTCATATATAGAAGTGATAGTATTGTTTACTTTAATATTGAAAAAGCTTGTGGCTAAGTCGCTATCAACCGTGTCGTCATACCAGTCATAGTTGAATAAACCATCTATATGGCTATTACCTACTTCTAGGTGGCCACCGGTGACAAGAAGCTCAGCAATTTTGTGGGTTTCTCCGTTTAACTTATTGTGAAGGTGGAAACCAAAGGTTTTATAGTCGTCGTAATATGATACGCCGTTAGCATAGCCTCCTGAAACATCTTCGTATTCGAGGTCTAGCACCCAATCAGTGCCTAAACCTTGTGTATCCAGACTAGCCGTATAGGGTAATAAGCCCATTAGGCCGCCCGTGCCATCATTGCTAAATTGAGAATTGTCATTGTGCTTACAAATCGTACCTACACAGCTACCCCCCGTTAAAGTGGATTTCGATTCGCTAACAACGCTAAGTGCTGATGCGCCATCAGTTAATCGTAAGTTATCAGCAAATGGGTCTAGGTAGATAGTTGCAGCAAAGCTAGTAAATGATGTGCTAGCAAACAATGCAGTAGTGATTATCTTTTTGTACGTTTCCATGGTCTATATCCTTTTAACTTTTTAGTTGTTTTATATCCTTACAATTAGTGCGTGATTGCGAGTGCATTAAGCGCGCCAAACCATAAATGATTGATTTGTCACTAAGTGGTGTGACCTTTTGGTGATTGGTGTATAAGATGCTGACATCAAAAATGGTTTGATGTTTCTTGTGTGTTGCGGCGGTGTTAACTGATATTGCTTTTAGTTGAGCTGTTTGGCTGTTGAATTAGTGAGAATATTTAGGCCTTTAACGAGGTCGTTTAAGTCAGCTAACAGCCGCTAGTGATTAAATCGTATTGCGGAGGTGTAGTATCATTACTGGCTTGAGTATATTGAAAATAGCAGTTGTCGTCGGTGACTTGGCCGTTATCGTTTCTATCGTAACCTAGGTAAGTAAAAGCAATCCCTTGTTCTTGTAGTACAAACGTATCGTCAATATCAATACGCTTAGTAATGTCGGTATTGTCTAAATAGCGCCATTTTAAGCGCACGTCTGGGCTATCGGGGTTAAACACATCAAAGTTACCATCACCATCCATATCAACGTCGATTAAATCCTCACGGTTGACAACTTGCTGAGCAACATAGCTGGGCATATAAGATTTTAGTGTGAGTAGATCGTTAGCGGCCTTAATGCTGACCTTGATCTGTTCAATGGTTTTAATCCGCGCGTCGCTTGAAAGGTTTAAGAGCTTGGGGGCAGCGGTAACCGCAAGAATGCCAAGAACAATAATCACCACAACTAACTCGATTAACGTAAAGCCTTGGTTCTTCATCTATCCCTAATAATTACACTTGGTTTATTGGGGGAGAGTATAAAAGTTAGTAATCGCCTTGCCTAGTATTCTAGAGTCGTTGGTCTATTTTTGTGCGGCCGAGCTAACAATAAGCAATCAATCTATCATTTAGCGCTAAAGGCTTATTTGGGCGCGTTTTGGGGTTTGTGCGTTTAAAATCGCCAAACGGGTATGCGTAGCAGCAAATATTTACGCGATATCTGTGATTATCGAGCAAACAGCCTCGACCTTGACCGAAACCATGGCTATAATGCGGCGTTTTGAAATTATGGGCCCTTATTCAAGGACAGCTGGTTCGCAGTAGTGAGCAGTTAAACTCCCATTGTTTACGTAAGTAAATTGTCAGCAGGGTGCTGACTATAGCCGAGGTAATAAAATGCAGGTTTCAGTAGAAACAACTCAGGGCTTGGAGCGTCGTGTTACGATTTCGATTGACGCTGCGCAAATCGAACAGCAAATTGAGCAAGCGCTTAGTCAAGAATCACGTCGTGCTCGCATTGACGGTTTCCGCCCTGGTAAAGTGCCAGTAAGCGTCATTAAGAAGCGTTACGGTGCTGCGATTCGTCACGATGTGACAGGTCAAGCTATGCAACGTTCATTCTACGAAGCAATCATTCAAGAAAAACTAAACCCAGCAGGTGCACCAGCACTTCAGCCTGGCGACACCAAAGATGGTGAGTTTAGTTTTAGCGCTACGTTTGAAATCTTCCCAGAAGTTGAAGTTTCTGGCCTAGATGCAATCGCAGTTGAGAAACAAGTTGCTACAGTAAACGAAAAAGATGTTGATGCAATGATCGACACTCTACGTAAGCAACAAGCTACTTGGAAAGAAACCAAGGGCATGATTAAAAACGAATTCCGCGTAAACCTAGACTTCTTAGGTAAAATTGACGGTGAAGAATTCGAAGGCGGCAAAGCAGAAGGTTTTGACCTAGCTATGGGCGCTGGTCGTATGATTCCAGGTTTTGAAGATGGAATCATGGGTAAGAAAACTGGCGAAGAATTCACTATCGAAGTGAACTTCCCTGAAGATTACCACGCTGAAAATCTAAAAGGTAAAGCGGCTACTTTCGATATTAAATTAAACAAAGTAGAGAAGCCTGAACTTGCAGAAGTTAACGAAGAATTCGTTAAACTATTCGGTATTGAGTCTGGTGAACTAGACGCACTTAAAGCTGAGATCCGCAAGAACATGGAGCGCGAGCTAGAGCAAACGCTTAAAGCGGGTGTTAAAGAGCAAGTGTTAGCTGGTCTTATCGAGCAAAACGAAATTGACGTGCCTGCGGCGCTAGTGTCTCAAGAAATTGAGCAGCTACGTAAGCAAGCTATGCAACGTTTTGGTGAAAATGCACAAAATGCTCCTGAGCTTCCTGATGAGCTATTCACAGAGCAAGCGCAACGTCGCGTACGCACTGGTTTGCTACTAGGTGAGTTAATTAAAGTTAACGAACTGAAAGCTGACGATGAAAAAGTTAAGCAACATATTGCTTCTTTCGCATCTGCTTACGAAGATCCAACAGAAGTTTTAGAGCACTATGCTAAAAACGAAGAGTTGATGAACAACGTTCGTAACGTAGTGTTAGAAGAACAAGCGATTGAATTTGTACTTGATAAAGCAAAAGTAACTGAAAAAGAAGTCGCTTTTGACGAAATTATGAACAAGCAAGGTGCAAACTAAGGTCTAATTTGACTTAGCCACCTTTATCTCGCATATAATGGCTCGTATGTACTACATACGAGCCATTTTTTTTAAGGAAGAGCGCATCAATGTCTAAAGAAGTTAATCAGTCTGCATTCGACCCCATGGCGGCTTTGGTGCCAATGGTTATTGAGCAAACCTCTAAAGGGGAGCGCTCTTTTGATATTTATTCTCGACTACTAAAAGACCGAGTTATCTTTTTAACTGGCCAAGTGGAAGACCACATGGCTAACCTAGTGGTTGCTCAGTTGCTATTTTTGGAATCAGAGAGCCCAGAGAAAGATATCTTTATCTATATTAATTCGCCGGGCGGCTCTATTAGCGCTGGCATGGCAATTTACGACACTATGCAGTTTATCAAACCAAATATTAGTACGGTTTGTATGGGAATGGCGGCTAGCATGGGCGCATTCTTACTGGCTGGTGGCGCAAAAGGTAAACGTTACTGTTTGCCAAATGCTAAAGTAATGATTCACCAACCTTTGGGTGGTTATCAAGGTCAGGCATCTGATATTGAAATTCATGCAAATGAGATCATTAAAACAAAACGTCGTATGAACGAGTTGTTAGCCGAGCATACCGGACAAAGTTTTGATACTATCGCTGCAGACACCGATCGCGATAATTATATGACGGCTGAACAAGCCAAGGAATATGGTATCGTCGACGATATTTTTGCACGTCGTGAATAATTAGTATTGTTTCACGGTCTGTACAGATAGAGCATAGTGAAAATAGCATTCTTAGCGGATTGATTTACACTGTAGATAAAAGCTAAGAGTGCTACATAGTTTGAGGTTAACGAATGACAGATAAGCGCAAGGGTGATGGAGATAGCAGCAAGCTGTTGTATTGCTCCTTCTGCGGTAAAAGCCAGCATGAAGTGAGAAAGCTGATTGCCGGTCCCTCCGTCTATATTTGTGACGAATGTGTTGAGTTATGTAACGACATTATTCGAGAAGAAATAAAAGAAATATCGCCGAAGAAAGAAGGCAATGCCTTACCGGTTCCTAAAGAAATTAGGGAACACCTTGATGACTACGTTATCGGCCAAGACCATGCTAAAAAAGTATTAGCGGTAGCGGTGTATAACCACTATAAGCGCTTGCGTAATGGTGATGTAGCCGACGGTATCGAGTTAGGTAAGAGTAATATCCTACTGATTGGTCCAACAGGTAGTGGTAAAACACTGCTAGCTGAAACGCTGGCTCGCCTGTTAGATGTGCCATTTACGATGGCCGACGCCACCACATTGACCGAAGCAGGTTACGTGGGCGAAGACGTAGAAAACATTATTCAGAAACTACTGCAAAAATGTGATTACGATGTTGAGAAAGCCCAACGCGGTATTGTTTACATCGATGAAATTGACAAAATTTCTCGCAAATCAGATAACCCGTCGATTACTCGTGATGTATCTGGTGAAGGTGTACAACAGGCATTGCTTAAGCTAATCGAAGGTACAGTTGCATCAGTGCCTCCTCAAGGCGGACGCAAGCACCCTCAGCAAGAGTTTTTGCAGGTAGATACCTCTAAAATCTTGTTTATCTGTGGCGGCGCATTTGCCGGTTTAGATAAAGTGATTGAGCAGCGTGCTTCAACCGGTACTGGTATAGGCTTTGGCGCAGAAGTAAAAGGCGAAGCGGATAAGAACTCGTTAAGCGAGACCTTCTCTAAAGTTGAACCAGAAGACTTAGTAAAATACGGTCTTATTCCTGAATTCATCGGCCGTTTACCAGTGGTTGCTACGCTAACAGAGTTAGACGAAGACGCCTTGATTCAAATCTTAAGTGAACCTAAAAACGCGCTAACCAAGCAATATGGCGCTTTGTTCAAACTTGAAGATGTTGAGTTAGAGTTCCGTGAAGACGCATTACGGGCGATTGCTCATAAAGCCATGGAACGTAAAACCGGTGCTCGTGGTCTACGTTCAATTGTTGAGGCTGTACTGCTTAATACCATGTACGACTTGCCATCGATTGATAACATTTCGAAAGTAGTTATCGACCAAACGGTTATTCAAGGTGAGAGCGATCCTATCTTGATTTATAGCAATGAAGATAAAGCCGCTAGTGCTGATTAATCAGTATTCGCGCTAAATAAAAAGCCAGTCTAAAGACTGGCTTTTTTGTACCCGGTTGTCCCGTCCGGAAATAGGTTGACATAAAGAGGACGTCTTTATGACAACACCCATTAACTCAAGCCGTAAGCGCACACAACGAGATTACACCTTAGCCTTTAAATTAGGTGTCGTAGCGCGCATCG
>NZ_BJEQ01000030.1 GCF_005405585.1 Agarivorans sp. Toyoura001
TGGTCGATGAATCGGTTAAGCTCTACAATGAATATAGGCCTCACGAGGCACTAAAATACAAAACGCCCGATGAAGTGCATCGAGCGTTTTAGTCAATCAAGTGTCAACCCATATCAGGACGGGTCATGTTGTATTGCGAGTAGCAACATAGTTTTCACTATATGGCCATTAGCTTATTAGTTGGTGGCTTCTTTGTTTAGTTGAGTGTAGCGAAGTGCCGGTTGGCTCAGGGTTAGTGGGTTGACGCAGCGAGAAAATAAGTGCCTAGGAATGTAGCGCTTCATAAAATGTTGAAATGACTACTTAGCTGCAACAACCTTATTACGGCCAGTTTCTTTTGCTGCATACAATGCTTTGTCGGCGCGTTTAATCCATTGTTCAATGAAACCGGAGTTAATCTCTGCTACGCCAAAAGAACTCGTTATACGCGCTTTTTCACTGAGAACTGTGCTTTCTACACTTTTACGCAAATGCTCGGCCAAGGCACATGCGCCTTTTAACCGGGTGTGTGTACATACCACAAGAAATTCTTCACCACCCCAGCGAGCTAAATAGTCGCCCTCGCGGATTTGCTGACGAATTAGGTTAGCAATGTTTACCAGTACTTTGTCGCCCTCATCGTGGCCGTATTGGTCATTCACTCGCTTAAAGTGGTCGATATCGAATAACACAATGCTAGCGGGCATACCTATATCTACATATTCGATCACAATATCACTGAAGATGCTGCTGAGTCCCGCACGGTTAAAGCAACTAGTGAGTGGATCGGTTTTGGCCATAAACTCGTAGTTGTCGCGTTCAATGCTTAAAAAGCTATTCACTTTATTTAGCTCTAGTGCATGTTTATCAGATTGCTTGTTTTGGGCTTTTACACCGCGCGATACGCTAAAAAATGCCTGAGTAATGCTAATCAACCACACCACCAGTAACGCTATATAGAGGTCTTTAGCTTGTAGCCATTTACCTTCAAGCTCTACAGAATGTAGTGATAGTTCAATATTCTTAGCCTGCTGGTTATCACCGGTAAGTAAGGTTAAATGTGTTACCCACTGGTTTTCATCACTGCTTGGTTTGTCGCGCTGAGCATACTGCCACCAAGAGGGGATATAAAGCTGGTCTAGGTCAAAACTATAAGTACCGCGCCCTTGTTGGGGTAATAGGCTTTGTTGGTAGAGGTGCAAATATTCAGGCTTTTTTTGTTGTGGGTTATACAGTTGCAGCAACAGGTTATCGGGCGCATTGCCTTGATAAGACAAGTTTATAGTGATGCTTTGATAAGCGCTTAAATCAATACCTTGTTGCTTACCATTTTGCAGATGGAATTGCATACCGCAGGCTTGGGCGCTGTCTTCGGCGGGCGTACTACAAAACAAGGTGGCTTTGTTTTGTTGTTTCAGCAATAGGCCTTTTCCCACGCGACCATCTGCTAGCTGATGTGAGAGCGAAATGGGAGAATCTTCGTGTAGGTTGAAGTTCAGCTGATGTTCCATACCAAAGTATTGCCAAAGGACTAATACCAAAGAGACTAGGAAGAGTAGCGGGTAGTAAACATCTCGTTGCTGTAAATTCATATACCAATTGAAGAGAGTAAGAGTGACTATTTATCCTCTGTTATTATCAATTAATCCTATGTTTTTTAAAGGGCTTTACAGCTCATAACGTATAAATAACCACATTTGGTGAGCGGAATAGAGCATTCAGTCTAATCTATCGTACTTAAGCTTATGTTATTTCATGGCTAAACAGCACTCATATAAAATGGCATTGCGGTTTTGCTGAATCTTTTCGATGCGCTCTGCTCTTAGGCATTCATGCTGTGTAACCGGGTATTGTTTATCCCAAGCGTGCATTAATTTGCGTTGGCTTTTGCTTAGCGTAAAACGAGAATAGTTGGCGTCCATATACAAATAACTGCGAGCAATTGGTCCGCGAGCAAGCTCTGGTGGTTGCGCTTTACGGCTCTCAATGCGCATATCACAACTGCCGAAACTAGATGCGCTATCGCTTAACATGGTGAAGTTATAGTTAGAACGCGCCGCATTTACCGCACCAATAGCAGGATAAAGGTTATACATGTCTGCCTGCATTAAGCGGTATTCGCTGTTGGCTTTTTCTGCGCAACGGCGGCCTTTATAGCTTTTTCCTTTGCTGTTTACACAGCTTGGGTGCCCTTCTCGCCACTCACTAAAACTACGACCAAAGTTTTCTGCAGGCACGACATGTTCGGTTTCATAGCGAGCCAGTCGATTAAGGTATTTGCTGGTGGAAAAGCCAGCATTTAAGCTAACATTTTTCTTCTCATCAAATGAGGCTTGGCAATACAAGGTGTTACGCATCGAGGGCTCAATATACACCTGCTGCAATAACAAACGCTTGGCGCTGGTGAAAGATTCAATGGTTTGATTTCCATCAGCAAGGGCGAGCGTCGGGAAACAAAGGGTAAGCAGCAATAAACAACGTAGTAGGCTGCTTAGGCTTGTTTTTAAGTACATCTTAATCTTATAAAAACCAAACGAACAGGCGGCAACTGTACAGGCAGTTTATAAACTCAGCTAATCATCAATAACTTAGGGGCTTAGGTTTGAGGGGGCATTGTTGGTGTGGTGTAGCAGGTTGAGCAAAGGCCAATCGTTAGTCGGAATAACTGATTGGCCTTAACTGTTTTCTAAAGACAAATGTAAACGGTGTTACTCTGCGTTTTTGCTTATCTCTTGCTCTGCGTTAGCAATAATATCGTCTAACTCAGCGCCTTCTTCGTCCATTGCTTCTTCAGAAACCGGTCGCTCTGGGCGGTTTGCAGGCTTTGCCATAATCTCTAAGTAGAAAGACGGTAGCTGTTGTTGCTCTGCTTTATCCATAGATGCGTTAATTTGTGAAACATGAATTTCTTCTGCTTCTTCTTGAGTAGGACCGTATTTACAATCAAATGCCCAAAAATCTGCACCAGCAGGCAAAGCTTTGTTCTTCTCGCGGCGAATATACTTTTTAGCATCATACTTAGCGGCTTCAATAATGCGCGCTAAGTTAAGTTTTGGGTGAGTTAGCGGGTAAGTCTTTTTCATAATAATCCTAGAAAACAGTCTAAAGCATAGAACGGACGCACACTGTAATGATTCTAGGCTATAGAGCAAGGATTAATCGAGATTGTTTGCAAAAGCACAGCATAGCCGAGGTCGAAAGCAACAAAGCCTCTTTGAGTAAGAGGCTTTTAGGTTATGGCTATGATTAGGTTATTCGAGGTTTTGGATCTATTTGTGGAGTGCCGATTTTTTGTTTTTACAAAACAATGCTTTATGGGTTTTCATTGTCGTTTTCTCGTCTTGTGTCAACGTTTGTGTCATCGTTAGGTCTTAGGCTATAGCATTCTTGTTTGAAGTAAGACGGTCATCGCTCAATCGACCTTAAACATACATTTGAACATCAAATTGCCGTGTTCTTTTATTGTGCCTCAGTGTAGCAGTAACATTATTCTAAATACACACTATGCATGTATGGTCCGGTAGCCAACTTCCCCTCGGTGGTCAATGTCCATTTCGTGCCCTCTTTTCGATCTGATGCTGCGTGAACCGTCTGACAGTATGGTTTTGACGCATCCGCCTGGGTAGGCAATAACAGTTGAGCAATCCGCTTCAAAATAAACACCGGGTTGTTTATTGGGTTTGGGGTCAGGCCTATCTTCTTGAGGGTCAACCTTAACTATTTCTATAGACTGTTGTTCAGAGAACTTACGTGTTGCTCTAGTGTAAACATTATCCTTTGAGTTGGCCAAGGTTGCTAAGGCCTCTTTAAATTGGCCAAGTTGGCGATACAGTTCTGCGCGTATTTCCGTTTCGTTTTCGATGCCAGAGTGTTCAAGCATTGTCAGTAGTACCCGCATGTTATCTATACGCGGAGCACTAAATTGAGTGTAGGGATTATCGCGATAATCAGTATTGCTTTCTCGCCACAACCAAAGCCTAAAGCTGAGCTCATTTCCAAGCTTCGTGTTATTTGCAGATAATGCTCTAAATGCATTCTTTAATGAGGGCTTTTGATAGTAGGTAATTTTATCTTGTGCTGCTGGCGAAAGCATAGCCTCTTGCTGCTTGGCTACTTGCTCATTAATCTCATTGAGCAGTTTTACAGAATAAACCTGCACGCAGTGGGCGCAAACAGCATAAGAAGTTAGAAACGACAAATCATCTGGCGTCGTTGCCCCATCAGACCAATGCTCTTGGTCATCGAGATGAAGATTATAATTAAAGGATACGAATCGGAATTTCATAGCTAAGCCACTGCAATGTGGGCATGCAACATACTGAGGTGGGGCTAATATGGTCATCGGTTTTAATTCTATAGCGCTTTAATTTCAGTACATCACGGCAGGCCACCTTGCGCAAAGGTTAATTGTATCAATAGTTTGTTTCTGTGAGAGTAGTATTAGTGTGAATAGTCGTGAATTTTTATGCGTTTGTTGTAGTGGTATTTCGTGACGCCTGTCTTTTAAACGGGTAAAAATAGCATACAAAAAGTTCATAAAGCCTTTCGTTTAAAGGGTCGAGCTTGTTCCCCTTAAAGGTGAAGACGCCGTACGAAGAGAAATGGCTCCTCAAAAAGTATTCACCTTCTTTATTGCCTAAAAAGCCGCTACATCGTTAGGTACAACAGCAAAATCGCCAACATGATATTTCTAAACGAAATTCAATAATGAATGTTGTTTCCTTTCAATAGGTTATTCTTCTTTTGTTACTTTACAGTCAAACTGTTTCAATGTTCACACTTCCTTTGGGGTTATGTGAAGAAAACTAGCTCTATTGGGGCTTGTAGAGAAAGGTTGTGTTTGCCCAATGTCTAATGTTCTGGGACTTACCATATGTATTTTGTTTGATATTATTGATGAAGCATGGAAAAGATAATTCAGGTAGTTATGGGTAAGGGAAAGTTAATGAAGTATGAGCTTGATGTAAGTAATCGTCTGAAAAATTTAATGCAGTTGGCTGCTCCTATAACAGTTGCTGATATAGAGGCTTCTATAAAAAGATTTGTGCTTAACAATAGAGAAGTAGAAACATATGCGGACTCTACCGGTTATGACTTAATCTATGATGGTGAACGCTATCCCCCTAAAGCTATATTTGGACTTGCCTTAAGCTCAATTCTCGACGAGCAAATACATTCATATCACTTTACCGGAGGATTGGGTAGCGAATGCTTTAAAGTTCTGACGAGACTGAATTTTGAAATTGTTTCCAAGGTAGGTAGGCCGATAAAAGAACTAGGTTTAACTCCTGAAAGTAAGTTCCCAAAAGAAACCCGTAAAACTAAGAGGCCAATGATTATTGGCGACATCCCAGGGATAAGAGAAGGTCATTACTTTAAGGATCGAAAAGAAATGATGCCTAGTAGTTTTCATAGGGTCTGGACATCTGGTATCGATGGGAATGGTAAACAAGGCACGGCTGCAATTGTACTTTCAGGTGGTTACTCAGATGATGCTGATTACGGTGATGAAATCGTTTATACAGGTGCTGGCGGTAACAAAGAAGGGAAGCAAGTTGGTGATCAAACTTGGTTGCAGCCTGGAAATGCTGGATTGTTGACTAGTATGGACCAGGGTCTTGCTGTGAGGGTGATTCGTGGCCATCAACATAAGTCGCCATACTCCCCAAAAAGTGGTTATAGCTATGCAGGGTTATACCGAGTTGTCGACGCATGGCAAGAAGTAGGGAATGAAGGTTTCAGAATATGTAGATATAGACTTGTATATAGTGATGAAAACCCTGATCGAATTCCTAGTGATAATACTAACTTAGAGTATTTGAAAAAAACTAATGAACGCCGAGCGGGAAGCATTCTTCGACTGGTTCGTGATACAAAAATATCTAAGAGTATTAAGAAGCTCTATGCTCATCAGTGTCAGGTTTGTGGCACAGCGATAAGAACTAAAAATGGATTTTATTCTGAAGGGGCTCATATCAAACCATTAGGCCGTCCACATGATGGTGACGATAGTGTCGATAACCTATTGTGCTTATGTCCTAACCACCACGTAATGTTTGATAAGGGAATGTTTTCTGTAGATGATGATTTTACTTTTTTAGGTGATGCAGAAGGTAGATTGATAGTCCACCCCAATCATCACATCAATTTAGAAAACTTCAAATATCATCGGAGCTCTCATGGCTACGATTAAAGTTACCTGTGGAATCATTTTTAACGACGAGGGGCAAGTATTCATCTGTCGTCGTAAGCCTGAAAAGCCAATGGGGGGCTATTGGGAATTTCCTGGTGGGAAAGTCGAAGAAAGCGAATCGTATGAGGAGTGTTTGAAGCGTGAGTTACTTGAAGAGCTTGATATGGATGTGCTTGTAAAAGAGCATTTCATGACCGTTTTGCATAATTATGGCTCTTTCAATATCGAACTAATATCTTTTCTATGTGATTACCAACGAAGCAGTTATAAATTGGTCGATCATGACAAATTTAAATGGCTAGATGTGAATCTATTGGCTAAGAAAAGGTTAGCTCCTGCGGATATTGCTATTGCAGAAAAACTAGACTCTTTTAGTTGAAGTTGGCTTCTTATTTTCATCTAGCGTGTGAGGTGATTATTGCTAACAAGCCTTTGCCCCACTCCGTGTTTCATAGCGATTGAATCACGCTTCATTAGCTCGTGAGTTGACTAATTTTATCTAATCCTTGTACCCTTTTAATATCCAAGTGCTTCTAGGGTAAAGACATTGAAATTAGGAAATATAATTAGGGACAAGTATTATTCGGTTGTTCTGAATGTACTAAATAAAAAGCTGGCCCCAGAAACCATTCCAAGAACAGGAGATAAAGCTCAACAAGTAGATTGCATAGCGGCTTACTTAAAAGCAAAAGATGGTTCCTACTCACTACTAATTGATAAAGTTCTACCAAAAGGTGTACAAGGCAGGCTGTGGAAGGGGGATGATATAGGCCACACAGACAACTCATTCATCACGTATAGCGAGTTTTCTGAAGCTGATCTCGAAATAACTCACTTTTACAAAACTTATAACCTTACCTATGACTCAACAATACAGATGATCTACAAAGGTTGGAGTCATTATTATAAGGGACTGATTTTACTTGGTAAGGCACAGCAATTTGTTTTCAATAAAAGAAAATTAGCTCGCTTTGAAAAGCTAGAAACCTTGAGAGAAATTGTAGATAAGACTGTACAAAACCCAGACTTTAGCACATCACCTATAATGCTAAATGAACTAAAACACCCATTACATTGGGTATTTCACCCAGATAAAGACCTCAACATATCTTTCAATAAACTACTGCTAGAGTCTTTAGTCGAGAGTGGAGACTTAAAATTGGACAACTTTCAATATAGTCTCACATCGCAAGCCTTGAATACCATTTCAGAGTTTGAAAAGGACGAACGAAGGCACATCCAACTTTTGAAACAACAGAACTGGATGAAGATATTAACATTTTTACTCGTTCTTATTGGCGGGGCACAAGTCTTCTTCACGTTTAGTGGGCAATAACAACCATCATCTTCCCAAGAAGTTGCCACTAAGTTAGCTGGTATTTTCAGTAAAGTGAGTCTCATTTTTAACTTATGATTACAATGCAGTTATAAGGGATTAATTCATAAGGGAATACCAGTTTGAATAAATATTTAACTTCATTATTCGATGCTATAGCTATCGATATCGAACACTTACAACGTGAATACCTGAGTGGTAACGAACTAGACTACCTTGATAGAACATTGAAATCAGAGCAAGATCTAGGACTTGATTTTTATACTAGCGATCATGGCGATAACTTGGAGTGTCTACTGCATTTTCTTATATGTCATAAAGATCTCATAATTAAGTTAATGCATGGCAATGCGAAACGCCAAATGCTTATTGAACTGTACACTTCAGACGTAATTTCAGGTAATTATGATTGCTTTCACTTTAAACTGTCGAAATTCCCGCAGACCTATCCCCCTAGTAATCAAGTCATTACCTTATACCGAATAGGCAGGGACGGAGAGTGCTCGGAGAATCTGGGGTGCTCATGGGCAAAAAGCATTGACGGTCTCAATACGTATTGTGATGCTTCAGGCTTATCCAAAGCAATGCTTAAAACCAGACCAATATTCGTTGCAACAATAGATGACTGCCAGGTGTTATTTCAGGGTAAGAGTTGTGAAGATGAGTTGGTACTACAACATGATTTCATTCTCAACAGTTTTTCTAATGCTAATGATGAATTACGGAACCAAATTGGCAGATAACGCACGAAAGTTACTAACGCGTTTATGCCCCAAAGTTTGTTACGCCCTCTTACGAATTACACGGTTACACACTGCTTTTTCCATACCAAAACTAATGGTTTTGAATCTCGACTTTACTAGTTAGTAACGAGGGAATCTTGGGATTAGTTTAGCTTCCAAGGTTTGCGCACTTTTTAACTGTATATCCGCACAGCGTTTCTGGTGTCATTTGTCAAAGCAATCAATGAAAGAAGTGGCTCGACGATTGATTGATACCGAGTAAAAAACTAAGGTAGACAATGGGTTAATATAAAATCATTAATTGATGAGCGAATGTGATAAAGGTCATATTTTTTGAGATAGGCCGCGCGCTCATTGAATGGGATAGGCCGCACGTGCGGCCTACTTAGCGTTATATGCTTAGCGTAATACAAAATCAAGGTTCAATTATGTCATCATTGTTACAATCGCTAGTTGGCCCGAATGGGTTAATATTACTTGGTGCTTTAATTAGTACTATAGGTGTCGTTTGGTCTTCAAATTTACAAACTAAAGTAAATAATAAACTTGAAGAGCAAGGAAGAGAGATAATTTCTCAAGCAGAAATTATCTCTGAAAAAAGCACTGAAATTAATGAGAAAAATGATGAATTGCTAGCTAAAAGTAGTGAGTTGCAATTGAAAAGTGATCAACTAATTGATAAAGGTGAAGAGATAAATAAGCTTAATGTTGAAATATTGAATCATACAACAGGAGGTGATAGTTACCCCGAATTAACTATTGAATCGCTGGATGGTAAGACTAATAGCGGGCAGCTAATTATTTCTAATGTTAGTGATAATTATAATATGTACGAATTGCAGGTAAGAATATATGATTTAGCATCAAAAGTACCAAGAACACTGGAGAATATGACTGGTGATGACAAGATACTAGATGTTGGAAATATCCCTGCAAAAACAGCAAGTACCCAAGGAATGATAAACCTTGGCAATATTACAGAAAAAAAATTAAACATTTTTTCTCAAACTCGAAATGGTAGCTTCGTTCAAGAACTTAGATTAAAAAAAATTAATGGAGAATGGCTTGCTGCAAGCAGAATCAAAACATTTGACGGTGAAATGTTAAAAGAAAATATTGATGATCATTTTCCATTAAACACTGAGCAAGCGGTTGAATACTAAACCGCATATAACAAGGCATTTAAACTGAACAAAAACAGTGGGTTAAGTTTCGCTTCGCTACACATTATAACCCACTATTTTAGTCCGCTTAATGCGGCGTTATAACTCATAGGAGTACTCGTGAGTAAAAATCTGAAACAGTGGAAAAATACACTCAATGTAAGCGAGATTGCTGATGGGATGAATTTTGCTCAACAAAACGCTAATCGACTATTGAGTGACGCTGAAAAACTATTTGAACTTGAAAGTTATCCGACGGCTTATTCGATAGCTGTGCTAGCAATTGAAGAGGCAGGCAAGATCTCAATCTTGCGTGAGTTAGCAGTCGCAAGAAATGGCAATGACGTCAAAGACGCATGGAAAGCTTATCGCACACATACAAAAAAGAATGTGATGTACGTATTTCCTCATTTGGTTGCAAGTGGTTGTGCAAAACTGCGTGATTTCGGTGGTATTTACTCCGATAAAAACGATTTTCCAGCGTTACTAGACGATCTAAAGCAAGTCGGATTTTACACAGATTGTTTAGGTCAAAAACATTGGTCAGTCCCTAGCCAAGTAATCAACGAAGAAGCTGCAGATGATATTCTGAGAGTTGCTCGTATTTTGTGTAAGCATCGAACATATACGCAAAAAGAGATTGAGCTTTGGGTTAAACACATCAAACCTGTTTGGAAATCTTCAATGCCAGAAATGCAAGTGGCTTTAAAAGTATGGTTCAACGATATGCTCAATGAGGGTTTGGTGAAAGAATCTGATATCTCTTTCGAAGAGTTTGTTGGCTAAATGAGTTATAACAAAGCGTTTAAGACAGATTCCCAACGCATGGCGTTTTACATTCCATCGTTGGGTATTGTGTTTACGGTGGTTTGGTTAGGTTTCGTGGTAGCGTTGCTCACTACTTAACGCGGCGTTAATACTGAGTATGCATAGCTTTGGGTTAGCGAAAACATTACAGCATAAATTACTTTCCTAACGCGTTTATGTCCAGATGCGTGTTACAGCGAATGGTGTGCAACACGCCTTTCCCCGTAGCTTGTACTGCTGTTCTCACCAAAATAACAGCAGACTTCCAGTAAACTGCTAACATTTAGAGAATGTTAGATGATAAGGAAGTCACTAATGAAATTTATGTTCTCTGTACTGCTAATGCTGTTTTCAGCAAGTTCTTTTTCCCAGACTGTTATTCAAACTTACGATGAAGCACGTGTTAAATACTTCTGGAATTCTCTCTATAAAGACGGAGGACAAACAATCTATTGCGGTCAAGACTTCACAGACAGAGCTGGCTTAAACATTGAGCATATTTATCCTGCATCTTGGATAGCAGAACATTTTGGCTGTTATAACAGAGACTCATGCCCAGTAGATGCCTATCACTTTGCAAGCGCAGACCTTCATAATCTTTGGCCTTCTAGAGCAGACATTAATAAGTCACGTAGCAACCACCCCTTCGGATCTTTACCGAAAGATACGCACAGGGTAAAAACAGATGTCTGCGACGACTATGAAAAAGTGGGAGGTTTAGTAGAACCCAGGGATAGTGTTAAAGGTGATATAGCTAGGACAATTTTCTATATGCATTTGGCGTACGGTCTGCCCCTTAAGATAGATCGTAAAAAGCTTACTCAGTGGCATGACAGCGACCCTGTTGATCAACACGAGTTAGATAGAAATAAAGCGATTACAAAGATTCAAAAACGAGGGAACCCATTCATTTGCTATGAGGATTGCAATGGTCCTAAACCAAGGGCTATTGAACCTCGATAGAATTGATTGATTGTAGCTGGCTGCATAGAACTGAAAGCCAGCACAGAAGCTATACTGACTATAATTGCTGAACTCGAGGTTAAGTAAATAAAGCTTGGTCACCTTTAGAATATGTATCGATCAAATCTTGTTCCCTGTTGTCTAGATAGCTGACAGTGGTTTCAGGCCTGCTGTGGTTTAACAAAAGCTGTAACTCTTCTAAAGTTACGCCGTGTTGTTGTCTTAATCTTGAACCGGATTTTCGTAATGAGTGGGTTCCAAGGTTGATTCCACCGAGCTTTCCATTTTTTTTTCGCCAGGTGATTACGGTTGCTTCTATTTCTGTCATCCATCGCCAGGCTGTTTGGCGACTAACTGGAAGGTGTCGATTGCCGTAATTACTTTCAAACAAATACTGATCTCTGGGGTATTTGCATCTCATCTCATTGAGTAACTTAATTGCGTGCTCTGTGAGTGTGATAGTCTTCCATTTTGACGTTTTTCTCTCCTTGATTGTGAACTCTCCGCGCTTGAATGCCTCATCTATTTGAGCGGTTGTTATGGCAAGTAAGTCGCTAATTCGCAGTGCCCATAACGCCGTTAGTTCAGCTAACCAGCGGGCTTTTAAACCATGGTTTTTCTCAAGGGTTTCTAAGATGATAGTGAACTCTTGCTTGTCTCTTGCCGCGTGAACTCGAGCCATGTAATTTTCCTGTTTCTGAGCTTTAACACCACCTAACCCACCAGTACACCAATAGTTAGGTAATACATTGTTAAGTACCGCGATACTTGGTTGCAGGTGGTTTAGGTGGGGTGTGTTTTGTTAAAGTTAGGCTTTAATATTCATCGGTACAGGGACGTAGTAATGATTTACATTGCCTCGTTTAACCGATTTCAGTCTCTTTTCTTTTACTAGCATCATTAGCGCTTTACCAATAGCACGATTGTTTTTAGTGCTTTCACCAATTAATTCGCAGATACGTGTACTAGTTAAAGGAAGTACATGGCGATTTTCACTGGTGCTACTAAAAAACTTATCTTCTAGCACGCCGTACCACTCCCCTTTATCCGAGTGCTTGGAGTTGATGCTAACCATTTGCGTTAATGCTTCTTGGCTTAAGTGCCAGCTGTGTTTTTGTAGGTAAAGATGCTTAACTTCCAACCAAAACTGCTTTAATAATTGCGGATTACTAAGTTTCAAAGAGCCAGCACTATCATACTGCCAGCCTAGTTTTGTATTAAGCGATTCAATATCCACCGAAGAAGCTAATTCGATAACAGCAAAACGAGAACTACCTGTTTCGTCTTTTAGAAAATCGGTGCCGTTCACTGTGGCTATAAAGTGAGTTTGCCTTATTTTTTTAATGTCACTTTTTGCATAAGGAGGCCTCACTGTGTCGACACCTTTAGATAGGAAGGCCTTTAAACTGCCTTGGTTGTTCTTTGTAGAACGTTCGAGTTCGCCAAGCTCAACTGCTAAGCTGCGAATACATGAAAGCACACTGTCTTTATTGTCAGGGTTAAGCTCTGCACCTTCTAAAAAAGCACCTTCAAATACATTTGCTATTCGCTCTATAAATGCTGATTTCTTAGCAGATTGAGGACCTTGTAGTATAGGAACTAACTTGGACTTAAAGTTATCTTCATATATAGAAGCAACAACTCCCACTAACCAAGTTGTTAGCACAGTGTTTGCTAGTTCGGGGAACTTCGCATTTAGGCTAGAGAGAGCCGATTCTACTCGTGGTATACCATCCCAAGAGCTGTCTAAATAGTTAGCAAAGGGGTGGTAAGGCGCACTTTCTGCAACGGCTATTAAGTGATCTTCTATTGTTGATTTTGCTAATCCTGATTTTGCTGCAAGGCTGATGAGGAAACTACGCCTTCCTTCATCGGTAAGCTTTGTTTGCTGGTCTTGGAAAAATATTTCCGTTTCTAAAGTCATTAAATTTAGCATGGCTTTAATTTTGTTAGCTCTTAGTAACGCTTTTAAATTGTCGGCGGTATTTAAAGGCCGAATCTTTCCTGTTGCGGTTTCCTCAATGTCTGGAAAGTTGACTTCGATTGTCATTGCTTCCTCCGGCAAGATAAATGATTAGCAAGAGGCTTCTGGTTCGTTGCCTGGAAGTAATCTATTAACCAATCTAATTGTGATAAAAACCTAGAACACTTAGTCTGAGTCTCTTTCCAAGGTGGCGATATTACATTAGCGGTAAGTGTGGAAATGCTTTTAGTATTTCCTGAGCAAAGCACAATCGTTGATTGGGGATAAGCTGCTGTCAAAGTACCTAATGCTTTGAGAGTATTCATTCGTTTGGGTATACACCCCACAGCTATATCAGCTTGCTTTGTAAGTAGATTGGCCGTCCAAACACTGTCAGTTAACAGAATAACTTCGGTCTCTCTCCAGTTGGACTTTCTATGCCTAATAGGGTCAGCAGCCTGTAGTTGTCTTAAGTTTTCTCGAGTTTTATTTAGTAAGGCTATGGCTTTTACTTGCTCAGGTGAACTAGATGGCAAAAAGCGGTGTTGATTTAACATCATTACCCTCCGTAACTGCATAGTAGAGATAGCAAAACGAATAGAAGGGTTAACTCACATATCATTTTTACCATCACCTTTACTGAGAGTATTGATGATTGATTCTGTTTTTTTTGGCTAACGACCTTACTTTGCATTTGCAAGGTACCCCGCTTTAGCTGTGTCTTCTATCCATTGCTGTAGTTCAGAAAGTTTCCAGGCAATAGTTCTAGGACCTAGGTTAATGCGTTTAGGAAAAGTGCCTTGTTTTTCCATTTTCCAGCGGCGCTGGCGAGAAAGGCCGGTGATTTGAGCGCATTCACGCTCTCGTACAAAGCGGTTAGTTAGTTGCTGAGTCATATATGAACTCCATAAGTAAATTGAGGTTCTATAGTGACTTGAGCTAGTTGAGTTAACGAAGGTAAGGGATATACCTTCGTTAAATTAGAGTGGTTATATCTTCGTAAATAAAGACAAGCTAAGATTTCATGTGGGTATGCTTCTCCCACACTGTACGAGAGTTTTTAGCCGTGTCGTCGCTGGATTGCTGGAGTTAATAAGAGAATGGTTGGTATTAATGGATAACTAACTCGAAGCTGATATTTCTCTTTGATTTGTCTCGCTTTTCAACCTCGGAGTCATTTATCCAGCTTTCTATTGTTGTTTGCTCCGGGACTTGGCTTTTACAAGAAAATATGTCTTTTTGCTGCTGAAGAATTTTCTCAGCTATTTTGACTGTTGAGGCGCTGGGGTATTTGGAGCGGGTTTTTGATGCGATAGCTAGTACTGTTTTGTAGGCTTCTTTGTTACTTTTCATCGCCCCATTGTTTTCCCAGGCGGTTTGATTTTTTATGTCGTTAAAACCATGTGTAAGGAGCTCATTAAGTATCTCTCCATACTCCATTTTTCCTAATGACATGCCTAGCTTTAAGGCTTCACAAATTGAATGTGAAACTAGGTTATTTATAAGCTCACTGTCTGGGTGATTTCTTAGCACATCGGCAATCTGCAAACTCTGTTGGCTCAAGCTTTCCAATGTATATTTCGATTCTCCTAAGCCGTTAAGGTGCTGTTTACTTTCATTTCCAAGTTGAGTTTGAAGAGAATCGAGATTTTCTTGTAGATTGCTATGTGAAGCCAAGTGAAAAGGCGGAGAGTGTTTTAAGTTGGCCTGAAGTTTCTCCGCAAAAGGGCGCAAATTACTTTTTTGAAAAGGCTTATCGAACCAATCCAAATAAGTTCCACCCTGTTCACTCAGGGTTTGTTTCATTAGTTCATCGGGTCCTTCCATAAGAAGTTTAATAGGGTCGTAATGACTTAGTATTTTTACTTCCGGTATGTCACGCATTGTTTATTATTACCTTCAAAGTTTGACTTAGTTTATCCAACGCCGCCTTTCTCTCTTTCAAGTAGTCGTGGCGATCGTAAATACCTTCAACGCCTTTGAGTTTATGATTGAGGCAGCGCTCTGCGATATGACCAGGCGTTCCTTGTGCGGCTAATAAGCTTCGACAAGTTCGGCGCAAATCATGAATAGTGAAGTGTTCTATACTTGCTTTTCCAAGCATGTTCTCGTAAGGCTCTTTGTTGCTATCAACTTTTTTTCCAAACATTTTTGCAAGAGCGTGATTTAGCGTGTCGTCGCTAATATACTCGCGTCGCCTGCTGAGCCTACGAGAAGGGAAAACATAATCTGAGCCACAAGCGTGAACCTTGAGCTCTTTGAGCCAGTCCGTACATGGCTCAGGTAGAGGTACCGTGATTGCCACACCTGTTTTATTTTCAGCGGGCATGTGCCATAGCTGCTTTTCTAAGTCGAAGTGCTCCCACCTTGCTGAAATGAGTTCACCTTTGCGTACCGCTAAGCAAGTGAGTAGTGCAATTGCGAGATAATTCTGGCGGGTGAAAATTAAGGGGTTATCTCGCAGTACTTTAAATACAACCGCTAGTTCTTCAAGTGTGAGCATTCTATCTCTGGCTATGCATACGCCTCCTGCGTCAGACTGAGTAAATGCCTGAGCTGGGTTGTGAATTAGCAGACCTAATTTTACCGCATGCCTAAACATCTGTTTGGCATACATGAGGGTTTGATTGCCTGTTGAGGGGCGTCCACTGTCAACAATGGCTTGAATAATATCCCTGATATCAGTGGGCTCTACATCCTTAGGTGCTAACTCGCCAATGAGCGGTTTTAACTCATTGGTGTAGATTCTTTTCGGAATATGAGGATGCTTTAATCGGCGCTTTATATCCGTTTCAAGCCAATCCTCAAACAAATCATTGACTGACTGAAAGTGATATTGTTTTTTGCGGTTTTTAGCTCGAGCTGCTTTAGGGTCTATGCCGGCTGAAATCTTATCGCGTAATTGAGCGGCCTCTAGCTTGGCGCTAACGATTGAGACATGAGGATAAGATCCATCTAAGGAAATCTGACTTCTTTTCCCATTAATGGTGTATTTAACTACCCAAGATGGCTTACCCCGAGCTATTCGAAAATAAAGCCCAGTATCAAGGGACTTCATAACGGGGTCGCCTTTACGGATAAGGGCGTCTAGTTGTTTGTTGTTCACCAAGCTGTCCTTAGTGATGACACAAAATTAAAAAACAGTACTAAAAACTACTTAATAAAAAATGTGTCATCGTCTGTGTCATCATCTTCAGATGAACTAAGGATAACAAAGATAAACACTAATTTACAAATAAATCCTTATTAACCAAGGTGTTAGTTGTGTTTCGTGTCAGTGGAATACTGATATAAACCTTATTCTAGGTTTTGGATCTGTTCTCTCATTTGCTCGATTAAAACCTTAAGCTCTACCGCGGCTTGAGTGATCTCGGCGTTAATCGATTTAGACGCTAGGGTGTTTGCTTCACGGTTAAACTCTTGCATCATAAAATCGAGGCGTCGGCCGCAGGCGCCGCCTTTTTTAAGGATTTTTTGCGTTTCGCTTACGTGTGAATCTAGGCGATCTAGCTCTTCCGCCACATCAATTTTTTGCGCTACCATAATCATTTCTTGCTCGATGCGCTGCGGGTCTAGCTCGTCAATCACATCGGCTAGGCGGGTTTTTAAGCGCTCGCGCTGCCATTGCATCACTGCTGGCATTTGCTCACGAACAAAGGCCACTTGCTCGGTAATCTTATCAAGGCGGGTGGTAATCATCACCGCGGTATTTGCCCCTTCGCTGGCGCGGCTTTCAATAAATGCCGTTAGCGCTTCTTGCCAGCCAGCGAGTAGCTCTTTGCTAATGGCGTCGGCGTCTTGCTCGGGGGTTTCCATTACGCCAGGCCAGCGCAGTATGTCTACTGGGTTAATTTGCCCGCCCGCTTGCTGCTGTACCCATTCGGCATTTTGAATAAGTTGTTCGGCAAGGGTTTTATTTAACTGCAGTTCGCCACGGTTGGCTTGGTCGGCCTCGAAGCGCAGATTACATTCAACTTTACCGCGCTGTAGGGCCTTGCGGATTTTGTCACGCAGCACTGGCTCTAGGGAGCGAAACTGTTCTGGCATGCGCCAGTAAGTTTCTAGGTAACGTTGGTTTACGCTGCGAATTTCCCATGTTGCACTGCCCCAATCGCCTTTAAGTTGGTGACGTGCGTAGCCTGTCATGCTGTGGATCATAGTTGAATGCCCTTAATAAATTTGCTCGATTATAGCGGCTATTGGGCGCTTAGTCAGTCTAGGCGTGACCAAGTGCGATAAAAGCCTATATAATAGCCGCGAATTTTAAATTACAGGGTTATTACCATGCGTCCGAACGGAAGAGCTGTTGAACAAATGCGTCCAATTACTATTACTCGAAACTACACGGCGCACGCCGAGGGTTCTGTTTTGGTCGAGTTTGGCGATACTAAAGTGCTATGTAATGCCTCGGTAGACGATGGTGTGCCACGTTTCTTAAAAGGTAAAGGCCAAGGTTGGATTACCGCTGAATATGGTATGTTACCGCGCTCTACCCATAGCCGTATGGGCCGTGAAGCTGCTCGTGGTAAGCAAAGTGGTCGTACTCAAGAAATCCAACGCCTAATTGGTCGCTCACTGCGTGCTGCAGTTGATTTAGAAGCGCTTGGCGAATACACCATTGTAGTGGATTGTGACGTTATTCAAGCTGATGGCGGTACACGTACAGCGGCTATTACTGGTGCTTGCGTAGCCTTGCAAGATGCCATTTGGTGGATGATAGAGCAGAAGAAGCTAAAAGTGAGCCCACTTAAACAGCTTATTGCTGCAGTATCGGTAGGTGTTGTAGGTGGCGAAGTAGTTTGTGACCTTGAGTACACCGAAGATAGTGTAGCTGAAACCGATATGAATGTTGTGATGTGTGAAGACGGCAACATGATTGAAGTACAAGGTACTGCCGAAGGCGCACCATTTAGCCATGAAGAGCTGCTTGAAATGCTAGCCTTTGCCAAAGAGGGGATTAGCCAAATCAATACTGCCCAGCGCGAAGCCCTAGCTAAGTAATTGAGAGAAGAAGATGAAAGCTTATCAACGAGAGTTTATTGAATTTGCTTTAGCCAAAGGCGTATTAAAATTTGGCGAGTTTACCTTAAAGTCTGGCCGCACTAGCCCTTACTTTTTTAATGCGGGTTTGTTTAATACTGGTCGAGATTTAAACCGCTTAGGCAAGTTTTACGCGGCGGCTTTGCAAGATTCAGGTATTGATTATGACTTGGTATTTGGCCCAGCTTACAAAGGTATTCCTATTGCTACCACTACTGTGGTTGCTTTAGACGAGCACCATGGTAAAGATGTGCCTTACTGCTTTAATCGCAAAGAAGCGAAAACTCATGGCGAAGGCGGTAGCTTGGTAGGCTCTGAGTTAGCTGGCAAAATCATGCTAGTGGATGATGTAATTACTGCCGGTACTGCGATTCGTGAATCTATGGACATTATTAATGCCCACAACGCTGAGTTAGCCGGTGTGCTTATTGCCTTAGATCGCCAAGAGAAAGGTAAAGGCGAGCTGTCGGCAATTCAAGAAGTTGAACGCGATTACAGCGCTACGGTTATCTCGATTGTTAAGTTGGCTGATTTAATCACCTACTTAGAAGAACAAAGCGATAATCAAACAGCACTAGAGGCAGTGAGCGCTTATCGCGAACAATACGGTATTGCTTAGCATTTATAATATCTAAACCTAAGGCGGCTTTGTTAAGTCGCCTTTTTTTTGGCCAAAATGCGGTATTTATCACCCGCTATATTGATGCTTTTGTTTTTAATGGATAGAGTAGCGATGCTTAGGGTTAATAACCCTGTATTTTCGGAAATTGCATGTAATTCAGAGAACTAAGGAAGTCTCATGTCTGTTGAACTCAATGCCACAAAAACTCAAATCTCACTGCTCGTTTCAAACGCCTTAACCGCCATTAAAAACCGCAGCACCGACTCTCAGTGGGAGCAAAAAGTAAAAACGGCTGCTGATAAGCTTGCCCACTTAAGCAAAACAATTAAAAGCTCAAAGAGCAATGTGCTTAATATTGGTAAAGCTCAAGAAAAAGCAGCTGCGCCACAGCATCGTTTTAGTGCTAGGCAATCAACTAACAGTAAAGTTGCCAATATGAATGGCTTAGAAAACGCGGTTAATAGTGCGATGAAAAAGATAGGTAAACAGCTTAAGGATGAATCGATTAAGTCGCCTTTTAAAGACAAAAAAGCGTATGAGTTAATGGATATGCTGGCCGGTGAAGTCAGTTCTTATGACAAATTACTTAGCTCCTTAGATAGCTTGGCGAAAACTGCCGCTAAAACCACGACAACTAGTCACGCAGTGGTGATTCAAAACAACACTATGCTATTAAAAACGCAGGGTGTTAATGGGCCAAGCATACTCATGTTAGCGGCGTTATCGTTACGCGTAGTGGCGATGATGTTAGCCACCAAGCAACAGTAGTCATGCCGCCAGTGCGAGCTTTAAAGCTGTTCGGCGCAAGCTTAAACAGCTTTGAAGTGCTTATGAGTGCTCGTTTTCTCTGCTTGCCATTCGCGCTCCCACTAAACTCGCTACCAGTATAGCCATATAGAATTGACCAAAGATCGCTTCGCTGTAAGTAAAAAATCGACTAATGGGCGTATTAGGAGTGATTTCGCCATATCCTAGCGTGGTTAACGTAACAAAGCTGAAGTAGATGAAGTCAGTCATTTGGGTGCTCCAGTGCTCGGTGGGCACGCCATTAAATGCATCGTTAAACCAAAAATTAAGTATGGTGTACAAGTGGGCCCAGCCTAGGCCTATCAGTAAAAAGATACAGATAGCCCCAACGATTTTATTGCTGTCGATATTGCCGGTAAACAGCACTTGCTTTAAGGCTGTCCACGTTGTCATCACTAAAAAGCAGAATACGATGCTTAGATACAAGCTCACTAAGCCTTCAGCCTCAAACCAATAACTAAAAAAGGCCAAGGTAGTACTGGTGAGCAAAAACCCTAAACCAGTTACATACCAAAGTCGTTTGCCTTTGGCTTGCCACACTCCTGCTGCTAGCACTAATACCATGGCGATTTGCAGAAACTTAAAGCCATCGCCTTGCCAAAATTGGTCAAGACAAGCCGCCAAAAAAATATAGCCAACAAGCGCAATAGTAAGAAAATAGAAGTTGTTTTTGTCGCTCCATTCTATGAGCTTTTTCATCTTGTTAACCTAATATCAGTGGTTTAAAGAGTAACTTAGCAAATTTATTCCATCGCCGCTTACTAATTAAGTGCTGTATAAAATTTGTTCTTGCTCGCAACTATAGGGTTTGGCGCTTCATCTGTTTGATGTAAATCAAGCCAACTTGTCTTAAGCAAAACGAAAGTGTTTTGTGGCTCTACTATAGTAAGTATCAGGGCTTAACTAGAGAGCGGAAGATGCGATTTAATCAACTTAATTTATTGCTCGAACATTTTGTAAGTTGCCGTGAGGCGATGCAAGCCATGTATCGACGATTAGAGCTTAATGCTGATTCTGAGCGAGTACGTATGCTGCTCAATTATTTGCAGCATCAGGAGCGAGAAAACGCCGCTCATTTACAAGCCTTTATTAGCCAAGCTAAGCCAGAGCTATTAGACACCTGGACAGATATTCGGTTAGAGCAAGACCTCTTAGATAAGGTGGCTAAACTGAGTAAACCCGCCGATATGACAAGTGATGATGTGGGTAGCTTGGCTTTAGAGCTTAGCGAACAATCTCTAGGCTTATTACGCTTAGCTAAAGATGAACTCACCATGTTGGGTGCTAGGCAATTTTTAGCAAACTTAATTGAGCATCAAGAAAAACGCCAACAACAAATGGTGCATGCTACTCATCGCTTAGACGATATTTAGCGACACAATGTAGTAACAAAAAAGCACAGCCTAGGCTGTGCTTTCTATTTGGAGGAGAGAGCCGTTTAGCTGGCTACTTTTTCCAAATGTATATCCATTTGTGGGAATGGGATCTCGATACCTGCATTGTCTAATGCTACTTTGATGTTTTCATTTAAATCAAAGTACACACCCCAGTAATCAGCACTGTTTACCCATGGGCGAACCACTAAGTTTACTGAGCTGTCAGCCAATTCAGACACACCAATAGTGATGTCTGGATCTTTAAGTACTCGAGTATCTGCTTCACATACTTCACGCAAAATGGCTTTGGTTTTAGCCAAATCGGCGTTATAGCTAACACCAACCACCAAGTCTACACGACGGGTAGGATGGGTAGAGTAATTAACAATATTGCCACCCAATACAGAACCGTTTGGTACCACAACTTGCTTGTTATCTGGCGTTTTTAATACCGTAGTAAAAATTTGCACTGAAGCAACAGAACCAGAAGTACCGGCAATTTCTACGTAGTCACCCGCTTTGAATGGGCGGAAACCAATAATTAGTACGCCGGCAGCAAAGTTAGATAGTGAACCTTGTAGTGCCAAACCAACGGCTAAACCAGCGGCACCAATAATGGCAACAAAAGAAGCAGTTTGAATACCAATGCGCGATAGCGCTGCAATGATAACAAAAGCAACAATCACGTATTTCACCATTGAGCCAACAAAATGGCTAATGGTTGAGTCGAGGTTGCGGGCGTTCATTAGTTTTTCTACGCTAGACGCCATTACGCGCGCTACGATCATACCAACAAACAGAACAACAATAGCGGCAGCAATATTAATTGCGTATTGCATTAGCAAGTCTTGGTTGTTTTCCAACCAGCTTGTGCCTTGATTTAGTACGTCCATGTTTTTAGACCTATTAGTGTTAAAAGTTGCTACAAATTTAGCAGCTTTTTGATTACAAACAAGTGTCTAATTTTTTTACAGAAAGCACAAAGTACGCCCAGCATGAGATGCATGGGCGCAATGTTTTGAACGCGGGTTTAACCTTGAATCAACTGTTGCTTCAAAAAGCCCCAGTGAGTATCAAATTGTGCGGTTGGCTCAAGTTTAAATTCACTGCGAACATACTGGCTAATTCGGCCTTCGGTATAAGCCAGCAATAAAGTGGCTAGGCTGTTTTCTTCAATCAAGAAACCTTGGCCTTCGCGTAGGCGGCGTTCGCGTAATACTTGTTTTAGCTGCACTTCTATTTTTTCAAATAAAATACTCACACGAGCGCGTAAACGTTCGTGCTCACCTTGCAGGGCGTCACCAGTTAAAATGCGGCTTAAGCCTGGGTTACGCTCGGCAAACCCGAGTAACAACATAAGAATGTGCTGACAACGGTTAAGTGTATCTTTTTGCTCTTCTTGAATCAGATTAATGCGTGATAACAAGGTTTCTTCTATAAACTCTATTAGCCCTTCAAACATGCGTGCTTTGCTTGGAAAGTGGCGATAAAGCGCGGCTTCTGATACACCGACTTCTTTAGCCAAACTGGCTGTGGTGATGCGTTGTCCGTGGCTGGTTTCTAACATGCGCGCAAGCGCCTGCAGAATTTGTTCGCGGCGATTGCTTTTTGGTTTTCCCGCCATTTTTATTGTAATCCTTTTTATTAGTCTATTAGCGTACTACTTGATAACCGTTTATTGGGTGCCCGAATGGCCAAAGCCACCTTCGCCGCGCTGGCTGGCGGTAAAGTCTTCTACTATTTCAAAGCTAGCTTGTACCACGGGTACAAAAACTAACTGGGCGATGCGCTCGCCGGGTTCAATAGTAAAAGTGCTTTGTCCGCGGTTCCAGCAAGACACCATTAATTGTCCTTGATAATCTGAGTCGATAAGTCCGACGAGGTTACCTAGTACAATGCCGTGTTTATGGCCAAGGCCAGAACGCGGTAAAATGGTGGCTGCAAGCGTAGGGTCAGCAATATGAATCGCAAGGCCGGTAGGTATTAGCTCGGTTTGACCGGGGGCTAATGTTACGGCTTGGTCTAGGCAGGCGCGTAAGTCCATGCCGGCCGAGCCTGGCGTTGCATATTCTGGCATTGGAAAGGTAGTGCCAATTCTTTGGTCTAGTATTTTTAGTGCTATTTGGGTCATTTTTTTATTTTGATTATTGTGCAGCGTACTGCTTGGCAACCAGTGCCAGTAATTGTTGTGCCAGTGCCGATTTATCAGCTAGGTCTAATTGCTGATGGCCGGTTGGCCAAAATACCGTTAGGGCATTTTGTTCACTATTAAAACCTTGTTCAGGTTTTGATACGTCATTGGCGGCGATCATATCTAAATTCTTTCGCGCCATTTTATCTTGTGCATAGTGGCTAACATCTTGGGTTTCTGCCGCAAAACCTACCGTGAAAGGCTTTTTGGCTAAACTTGCAATGGTGGCCACAATATCTGGGTTTTTCACCAAACGTAATTGCATCTCGTCGCTTTCATCGGTTTTCTTGATTTTCTGCTCGGCCACGTCGGCAACGCGATAGTCGGCGACTGCCGCACAGGCGATGAAAATGTCGCATTGGGCTGCATTTTCAAGTGCTGCGTCTAACATTTCTTGCGCGGTATTAACTGCCACTTTTTCTACGCCCTTTGGCGTAGCAAGATTAACTGGACCTGATACCAAGGTTACGTTGGCACCAAGTTGCTGAGCTGCTTCGGCTAAAGCAAAGCCCATTTTACCCGAGCTGTGATTGCTAATGTAACGCACTGGGTCAATGGCTTCGCGAGTTGGGCCAGCGGTAATCATTACATTGACGCCGTTTAGCACTGGAGGTGCTTTTGGAGCAAACATGGCTTGTACGTTTGCCAATAACTGAGCGGGCTCTAGCATTCTCCCAGGGCCTACATCACCACAGGCTTGCTCGCCTTGAGCTGGGCCCCAAATGGGCACGCCGCGTTGCTTGAGAAGGCTTAAATTGGCTTGAGTTGCCATCGCTTGATACATTTGTTGATTCATTGCTGGAGCAATCACAATCGGGGCATCTGTAGCGAGGAGCAATGTACTGACTAAATCGTCGGCTAAACCATGGCTAAATTTGGCAATGCTATTTGCCGTGGCAGGCGCCATCAATACTAAATCTGGCCATTTGGCATAAGCAATATGACCCATTGAGGCTTCTTGAGCGGGGTCTACCACTTCTTGCCCCACCGGTTCGCCAGATACCGCTTGCAAGGTTAACGGGGTAATAAAGCTGGTGGCGTGGTTAGTCATTACCACTTTTACTTCTGCGCCCTGCTCTTTTAAGCGACGCACAAGCTCTGGCATTTTATACGCTGCAATACCGCCGGTTATGGCGAGCAGGATCTTCTTTCCCGTTAACATGCTGATACCGAAATATTAATCACCGTTTGATATCGGCAAGCCTATCACAAAACTTAAGATCTCCGCATACACAAGGTGGCAGTTTCGACTACGCTTATTTTTACTGATTCATCTGTTATTACTATTTTATGGCAATAAGTGATTGGCCCGCCGAACAACGTCCTAGAGAAAAGCTATTAAACCAAGGAGCTGAGAGTTTAAGTGATGCTGAACTACTGGCGATTTTTTTACGCGTAGGGTGCGTGGGATTAGATGCAGTGAGTTTGGCGCAGCATTTACTCACTCAATTTGGCTCCTTAAGAAAAGTATTAGCAGCTGATCAACAGCAGTTTTGTGCTGAACGCGGTATGGGCAGTGCAAAATATGCACAACTGCATGCCAGCATAGAAATGAGTCGGCGGTATTTGTTGGCCGAGATCAGTGAAAATAGTGTGCTGAATACTGCTGAATCGGCAAAAAACTACCTTTCTATGGAATTATCTCACCATCAACGTGAAGTATTTGCGATATTGCTTTTGGATAATCAGCATCGGGTGTTACAATTCGCGCCGCTATTTTTCGGAACGATTGATGCCGCCAGTGTTTATCCACGGGTGGTGGTACAGCGGGTATTAGAAAAAAATGCCGCTGCAGTAATATTTGCCCATAATCACCCCTCGGGTGTGGCCGAACCAAGTTTGGCCGATAAGCAAATAACTACTAAATTAATCAAGGCTTTAGAGCTAATCGATGTTCGAGTTTTAGACCATGTAGTGGTCGGCTGTGGAGAGACTGTGTCTTTCGCCGAGCGCGGTTGGATCTGATCTTTGTTCAATTTTTAGTTGATCTAGGGTTCTATTTCCTGTATAAAATGCGGCCTTTCTGTCGTCCCGGGCGACGGCCTAACGGGGCATGAACAGATGCTCGAGCAGAAGTACATATTTGGAGAAGACTGACATGTCTAGAGTATGCCAAGTTACTGGTAAAAAACCAGCTGTTGGTAACAACGTATCGCACGCAAAAAACCGCACTCGTCGTCGTTTTTTGCCTAATCTACAATCTCACCGTTTTTGGGTAGAGACTGAGAAGCGTTTTGTTAAATTACGCGTATCTACTAAAGGTATGCGCATCATCGACAAGAAAGGTATCGACGCTATTTTAGCTGAGATGCGTGGTCGTGGTGAGAAGGTATAAGGAGCTAAATAATGGCTAAAGGTATTCGCGAGAAAATTCGTTTGAACTCATCAGCTGGCACTGGTCACTTCTACACCACTGATAAGAACAAACGTAACATGCCTGAGAAAATGGAAATCAAAAAATTTGATCCTGTTGTTCGTCAGCACGTTATGTACAAAGAAGGCAAAATCAAATAGATTTTGGCTATTATGTAAAAAAGCTCAGCTTAGGCTGGGCTTTTTTTTGGCCTTTTGTCCCGTCCGGAAATAGGTTGACATAAAGAGGACTTCTTTATGACAACACCCATTAACTCAAGCCGTAAGCGCACACAACGAGATTACACCTTAGCCTTTAAATTAGGTGTTGTAGCGCGCATCGA
>NZ_BJEQ01000031.1 GCF_005405585.1 Agarivorans sp. Toyoura001
GTCGATGAATCGGTTAAGCTCTACAATGAATATAGGCCTCACGAGGCACTAAAATACAAAACGCCCGATGAAGTGCATCGAGCGTTTTAGTCAATCAAGTGTCAACCCATATCAGGACGGGTCATTGATAGATGTAAACTCTACAAGGATTTAGCAGCCGGCAACTCATCTAAGGGCCAACGTGGCATCGCTTTAACCGATAAACCTTCGGTTTGCCCTGCTTTAAAACGTTGCATACCAGCGTAAGCGATCATAGCGCCATTATCTGTACAAAACTCAGGTCGAGGATAGAACACTTTACCACCACGAGACTCAAGCAGTTCGCCCAACTGTTCACGTAAAGACTTGTTTGCACTCACTCCACCTGCTATCACCAAGCGTTTCAGACCGGTTTGCTTTAACGCGCGGCGGCATTTAATGATGAGGGTTTCAACCAAGGCCTGCTGAAAAGCCAAGGCAATATCGGCTTGGGTTTGCTCATCTTTTCCTTCCGCATCAATAGTGTTTTTAGCAAAGGTTTTTAAGCCCGAAAAACTCATATCTAAACCTGGGCGGTCGGTCATTGGCCTTGGAAATTTATAACGACCCGGCGTGCCTTTTTCTGCCATGCGGCTAAGTGCAGGGCCACCCGGATAATCTAAACCCAGCAACTTGGCTGTTTTATCAAAGGCTTCACCGGCAGCGTCATCAATAGACTCACCTAGAATTTGATATTCACCAATACCGTCTACTTCTACTAGTAGAGTATGCCCACCCGATACCAACAAGGCTAAAAAAGGAAACTCAGGCGGATTGTCTTCCAACATGGGCGCTAACAAGTGGCCTTCCATGTGGTGCACCGGTACGGCTGGTTTATCCCACGCCATGGCAATACTGCGCGCAGTGAGAGAGCCCACCAACAAAGCGCCCACTAAACCAGGGCCCGCGGTATAGGTCACCGCGTCTATATCGTCAGGCGTACAGTTAGCAAGTTCCATTGCTTCTTTGATAAGAGGAATGGTTTTTCGAATATGGTCACGAGAGGCTAACTCAGGCACCACACCGCCGTAATCGGCATGCAGTTTTACCTGACTGTATAGAACATCTGCCAATAAGCCCTGCTGATCATCATAAATGGCCACGCCGGTTTCATCACACGATGTTTCAATACCTAGTACACGCATAGTCTTGCTTTTCCTGCTTGGTTACTGGCATAAGTATTGTAGAAATTAACCACTTAGCCGGCCTAAAATCGCAGCTATCTTACTTGCTCGAAGCTTATTTCACCAGTGGATTACAAATAGGCTTTACATTGCCCCCTAGTTCGGCTTAAAATTCCGCACCATTTTTAAACACTCAGGCTGATTTTTGTTCGGCCGTTAATAAACCGGAAGGTGATAGGCATATGCCAATCGTTAAAGTACGTGAAAACGAACCATTTGACGTAGCTCTACGTCGTTTCAAGCGCTCTTGCGAGAAAGCAGGCATTCTTTCTGAAGTTCGTCGTCGCGAATTCTATGAGAAGCCAACTACAGCTCGTAAACGTGCTAAAGCGTCTGCTGTTAAACGTCACGCTAAGAAATTAGCTCGTGAAAACGCACGTCGCGTTCGCTTGTACTAAGCGCTTATAATAACCTATGTCATTAAAAGCAACGCTACAAGACGAACAAAAAGCAGCAATGCGTGCCAAAGACAAATTACGTCTTGGCACACTTCGCATGTTGCTTGCGGCGGTTAAGCAAGTCGAAATTGATGAGCGCATTACTTTAGACGATGATCAAATACTGAGCATTGTTGTTAAACAAGTAAAACAACGCAAAGACGCAGCCGAACAATTTTCGGCCGCTGAACGTCAAGACTTAGCTGATAAAGAACTCGCCGAGATAGACATCTTGGAGACGTTCCTTCCTAAAGCGCTTAATGAGCAAGAAGTGGCTTCGTTAATTGAAGACGCCATTGCCAAATCAGGTGCTGCAGGAATGCAAGATATGGGTAAAGTGATGGGCATCCTGAAACCTCAGGTAACAGGCCGTGCAGACATGGGTGCTATTAGCACTGCTGTTCGCAAACAACTAGCCTAAACCCGTCACTTAGATACTCGAACAAGCCGTGTTCTCATTGAGTTCACGGCTTGTTTGTTTTTTGTAATACTGAAGATGGTAGTGAATGGCCGGAAGAATACCGCAACAGTTTATCGATGACTTATTGGCTCGTACCGATATTGTTAGCCTTATCGATCAGCGTGTACGTCTTAAAAAAGCCGGAAAAAACTATTCTGCTTGCTGCCCTTTTCATAATGAAAAATCCCCCTCTTTTACCGTAAGCCAAGACAAACAGTTTTATCACTGCTTTGGCTGTGGCGCGCATGGCAATGCCATCAGTTTTTTAATGGAGTACGACAAACTAGAGTTTGTTGACGCCATTGAAGATCTCGCTAGCCAAATGGGTGTAGAAGTAGAGCGGGAAAATACCAACAACAGCAAGTTTGATCAGGCCAAGAGCCAGCAACAGCGCCAAGCCAGTAAAGATTTATACGAGCTTATTGGCCATGCTAGCCGCTTTTTTCAACAGCAGTTGCGGGTTCACACCAACAAGCAGCAAGTGATTGACTATTTAAAAAGTCGCGGCCTAAGTGGCGAAGTGGTTCAACGCTTCTCAATTGGATATGCGCCCGACGAATGGGACGCCTTAGGAAAAGCTCTAGGCGGCTCTAAGCAAGCTAGCCAACAATTGGTTGATGCTGGTTTATCGATAGAAAACGACAAAGGCCGCCGTTACGATCGCTTTCGCGATCGCGTTATGTTTCCTATTCGGGATAAACGTGGCCGTTATATTGGCTTTGGTGGTCGAGTATTTGGTGATGGCACACCAAAGTATTTAAACTCGCCTGAAACTAGCGTATTTCACAAAGGCCGAGAGCTGTATGGCTTGTACGAAGTTCGCCAAGCACATAAGCAAATACCACAAATACTGGTGGTTGAAGGCTATATGGACGTAGTCTCGTTAGCTCAATTTGATATTGACTACGCAGTAGCTTCGCTAGGTACTTCAACGACGCCGGAGCATTTACAAACACTGTTTAGAACCAGTAGCCAAATTATTTGTTGTTACGACGGCGACCGAGCCGGACGTGATGCAGCATGGCGCGCCTTAGAAAACGCCTTGCCTCATTTGCGTGACAACGTAGAACTTAAGTTTATGTTTTTGCCCGATGGTGAAGACCCAGACACCTTGGTACGCCAAGAGGGCAAAGACGGCTTCGAGCAACGCATGCGCGATGCGATGCCGTTATCGCGATTCTTGTTTGAACGCTTAAGCCAAGAAATAGACATTACTACCGACGCAGGAAAAAGCCATTTAGCCTCTCGAGCTTACGAGCTTATCTCGCAGGTAAATGCAGCATTTTATAAAGAAACCTTGCTGACGGAATTGGCCACCCAGAATCGAATGATTCGTAGCCAACTGGAAAAAGAACTGGCGCAGCTAAAACAAGCTGAGCGCAGTAAGCCCAATGCCACCGCTAAAATGAGCTTAACGCCAATGCGAAAAGCCATTGCGATGATTTTGCAGCGCCCTGCTATCGCCAATGACTTACCGCCGCCTGAGCAACTAAGGCAAGTAAATATTAAGGGCATGCCCTTACTATTGGCCATTATTGCCGAGATACACAAAAAAACAGATATCACTACCGCCCAGTTATTAGAACGCTGGCGAGACCAACCAGAGCAAAAGCACTTGAGTGCGCTGGCTGGCTATAATTTAGAAATCGATGAATCAGGTTACCCAGACGAGCTGCAAGATATTATTGCCAGTTTTGTCGAAAAATTACTATTGCAGCGTTACGACCAACTCAACGTTAAATCACTAAACGGAACACTGAGTGTGGAAGAAAAACGTGAAATGCTGCAATTAGTAGTGGAATTAAAGCCTTAAATGGGCTGACTAAGTAATAAACAAAAAGTTTTTGGTTAAATGCCCTTGATATAGAAATTTTAACCCATACTTGATATAATTCTTCGTTTGCGCTTATAGCGCTTACGTTTATGGTTTTGCTAGCTTAATCTACTTCGGATGACATCTATGGAACAAACCCCACAGTCTCAACTCAAACTCCTTCTCGCAAAAGGTAAAGAGCAAGGCTACTTAACTTATGCAGAGGTAAATGACCATTTACCTGCTGATATCGTAGATTCCGATCAAGTTGAAGATATCATTCAAATGATCAACGACATGGGTATCCAGGTACATGAAAATGCACCCGATGCCGATGACTTATTGTTGGCGGAAAATACTACCGATGAAGACGCAGCAGAAGCCGCGGCTCAAGCGCTTGCAACGGTAGAATCAGAATTAGGCCGAACTACCGACCCAGTACGTATGTACATGCGTGAAATGGGTACCGTTGAACTGCTTACTCGTGAGGGCGAAATCGACATCGCCAAGCGTATTGAAGAAGGCATTAACGAAGTTCAACGCAGTGTTTCTGAGTATCCAGAAACCATCTCTATCTTGCTTGAAATGTACGACCAGTACCAAGCAGAAGAGCTAAAAATTAGCGACATCGTAAATAGTTTCATCGACGAAGACGAAGTAGCCGAAGCAGCACCTACAGCTACTCACATCGGTTCAGAGCTTGAAGAAAAAGATCTTGAAGACGAAGACGAAGATGAAGACGAGGAAGAAGAAGACACAGGTCTTGACCCAGAATTGGTGAAAGAGCGCTTCGAAACCCTTCGTGACCAATACGATAAAACGCATAAAGCGATTGAAAAGCACGGCCGTATGTCTGCCCGTGCCACCAAAGAGATTTTTGAACTAAGCGAAATTTTCCACACTTTCCGCCTAGTACCAAAACTGTTTGATAAGCTTGTTGCCAGTATGCGTACCATGATGGAACGAGTTCGTACTCAAGAGCGCCTAATTCTTAAATTATGTGTTGAGCAAGGCAAAATGCCAAAAGGCACTTTTGTTAAAGCCTTCTCTAAAGACGAAACAAACGAAACATGGTTTAACGAACATAAAACGTCTGCCAAAGACTACGCACCAGCGTTAATGGCCGTAGACGAAGAAGTTCGTCGTTGTATCTTCAAACTGAAAAGTGTTGAAGAAGAAACCGGCTTAACCATTAACAACATTAAAGATATCAACCGCCGTATGAGCATTGGTGAAGCAAAAGCTCGCCGTGCAAAAAAAGAAATGGTTGAAGCTAACTTACGTTTGGTAATTTCTATTGCGAAGAAATACACCAACCGCGGTTTGCAGTTCTTAGACCTTATCCAAGAAGGTAACATTGGCCTAATGAAGGCCGTAGATAAATTTGAATACCGTCGTGGTTACAAATTCTCTACTTACGCTACTTGGTGGATCCGTCAGGCAATCACTCGTTCAATTGCAGACCAAGCACGAACTATTCGTATCCCGGTTCACATGATTGAAACGATTAACAAGCTAAACCGTATTAGCCGTCAAATGCTTCAAGAGATGGGTCGTGAGCCTACTCCAGAAGAATTGGCTGAACGTATGTTAATGCCTGAAGACAAGATCCGTAAGGTACTTAAAATTGCTAAAGAGCCAATCTCCATGGAAACACCTATTGGTGATGATGAAGATTCGCACTTAGGTGACTTTATTGAGGATACCACTTTGTCGATGCCAGTAGACGCAGCGACCGGTGAGAACCTTAAGTTTGCCACTCAAGAAGTACTAGCAGGCCTAACCCCGCGTGAAGCTAAAGTACTGCGTATGCGTTTTGGTATTGGTATGAACACCGACCATACTCTTGAAGAAGTAGGCAAACAGTTTGACGTAACCCGTGAGCGTATTCGTCAAATTGAAGCCAAAGCACTTCGCAAGCTTCGTCACCCTTCTCGTTCTGAGCAACTACGCAGTTTCTTAGACGAATAGGCCGCTAAACGGCGAATAAATAAGCGCTTAGATTCAAACGCATAGACAAGGCTGAGATGTTTTTTTATAATCCAGCCTCGTTGTTTGAGCTAAGCTCGCAACACTCAATTTGGCCCTTTAGCTCAGCTGGTTAGAGCACACGACTCATAATCGTTAGGTCCACAGTTCAAGTCTGTGAAGGGCCACCATATACAAAGGCGTAGAAGGTTAGTAACCACTACGCCTTTTCTATTTCTGCGCTCTGTGTAGCAAATATGTAGCAGATTTCAGGTAAAAAACTGTTATTCCCCGATTCTTTTTAAAATTACTGAGTGAATTTACAACGGGGATAGGCTGAACAGCCAATAAACGCATTCCCTGCATTCTTGCCGCGCTTTGCCAATCGTTCGACTAACTCTGCCCCACATTTAGGGCAAAGCTCACCAGATTGCTTCTTACGGCTTTTTTCAGCCACTAGTTTACGAACATGGGTTTTATGACTGCGTGAGGTTTGAAAGCTTCTTTTAAGCTTCAACTCCTCAAGCTTGGCAACGAGCGCTGCAACTTCAGAGTTGCTAAACTTACTCTCTTGCTTCGAGCGAATATAACCTAAGCAACCACGTATATGCGTTACGTTTGCAGGCAGGGTCGTTTTGAAGGTAGCGTCACCGACAAAACACACTACCGAGAATAAATCTGTAGGCTTTAAATCAAGAGAAAATTCGAGAGCTTTTAGGTGCTTATAGTTTTGGTACAGTGGGTTTTGAAACTTACTTCGGTGGCGGTAAATCTGCTGCGTCCATTGCTTCTGGTGCTCACTTCCAAAGATCCACCCCTTCATGTTCTTTGTTTCAACAACAAAAACACCAAAAGGAGAAACCAAAACATGGTCAACTTGAGTTGTACCATCTTCACAAGCCAGCGTTACATCATTTACTAACTTGTATAATTTACCGTCAAGAAAGAGCTTAAAGGATAAGCTTAACAACAGCTCTCCAAACCACCCCTTAAACCAGGCTGTTCGAAGTAAAAATGAACATAACACTAATAAGATCAATAACCAGTGGATCATAAGAATTGTTTCGTAAGTCTCAAAAAATAAAATTATCCAATTAATTTGGCTAGACAGGGAAAAGACCCATTGCAAAAAGAAGTTCCGCTCCAACGTTAGGAACGTCAAAGCAACTCAGACACCTTATACTCTAAAAAAATCATTACAAGTGCTCAACTGTGCTGCTGAACACTTCGCACTTTCACCAAAGGCTAACAATCATTAAACCCTTCACTAAATTCAGAGAATGACTTTCATACGAGTGGCAAAAGAGAGCGTCGACAGCACCTATAAACATTTCTCTCTAAACTTAGCTCTATGAAAACTCATATAATCATGCTGTTTGGGCGTCAACAAGAGTTGTTTGTTAGGGTTAATACCCCAAGCAAGCAAAACAGATTCATCAAGGTTTTTTGACACCAACATATAACCACTTTCTGAAAAGCTAATAAGGTGCCTATCAAACAGTTTATCTATATGTGGTGCCAACAGTAAGCCATTATGTCCATCCATTCTCTCCTCGTCATTAGAATCAGCCCAAGATTTAGTATGACTACCAATTAAAATGCTCGGCGTTTGATCTTTCACTCCAGTAACAACACAACGACCTTTACACACCTCACTAACAGCAGCTTTGAAATAATCTTGACCAATACGAGCTTCACTGTTAGTTTTTCGTGTTGTGCTACCAGGCTTGCTTTTCAGAGATGGCTTTGGCGGTACAGAATTAGAAGGTTTGATACTATATGTATATACGTAAAAATATCTTCTCTTTTCGATATCACGCTCAAACCAAACTTTATCAGTGTCTACAATCAAATGGCTCATCTTCAGTTTACTCTTAACCTTTGTAAGAGCTAATTTGTGCCTACCATCGGGACGCCTTTTTACACTAGTAACATATTCCTTCCCATCAACACACAAAGTCACTGTTGTTTCTGCATTTTTTTTCAATGGACTACCAACAAAAAAACTTACTATCTCTTGAGGAATACCAGTCCAGCCCTGCTCTTTTAACGTTTTATCTACTTTCTTCACCGCAAGGTTTTCTTTCTCGAGCAACCAGCTAAACCCTGCTTTATAGGGGAGTGCATAACTACGATAGTCGTTTTCAATTAGTGTTTCGCTAGCTTTAACTACTTGATCTCTATAGACTTCAATCAAGCTAAGTAGATAAATTCCAGCTTCTTCTGGTAATTTAGCCAAATATTGTTCACAAAAGTCACCTTTGGAGTTTATGACCTTTGGGTCGCAATTGTCATTGAAGCTTCTATAAAAGAAGTCTTTAAAAGTATCTGTTGACACTCCGCCAATGAGCTTAAATACATCTATCTCGACTTTGTATCCATCTCTCTTCCACGCATCAAATTTTCTACTATCGGGACGTAATGCTGAGTACCCATCCTCCTTTACAACGCCAACATAGATAAGTGTTTTATCTTTATTGCAAAAGACAATATCCCCTTTCTTCATTTCTGGTACGTGCTTCCAGCCCGCACTTGAGACTAACTTCTTTTTATCATTGATATAGGGAGCCGGAGCCCAAAGAAAACCCTCCTGTAAAACTTCCTTGAATGAAACGCCTACATTTACCCAGAAATAATTCATTAACACCACACCACTTTATTTAACAAAAAATTTTATTGTTATTGGTAATAAAAATAGATAAATACCACAAAACAAAGAAAAGGAAAGGAAAGACCTGAATCTTCATGCATCTAAGTTTATAGGAGCAAACCCCTTATCAACACCAACAAGCTAGTCTAAAAAGAATCTACACCTATCAAATCACAATCTATTGATAAATAACATATATAAATTGAATGCATAAAATTTTGCTGCTAAATTATAGTATTAAACAACAATAAAATTTGGAGAATGCGTGGGTAAATGTCGAAACGTTGAGTTCTGGAACTTTATTTGCCACTTCGGTGAAAACAAACAACTAGACCTGATTGACCATCTAGATACCATTATTATTCCTGCATTCCTGAATAAAAACCTGACGAGGCGCTGGGGTGAACACACGACCTGGAGGTTTCATGAAGTTTCGTTCGTCCAGCATGAATTTGATAATGAAACTAATTTTTTCCTTCATGGACATTTAATCAAGGATACTAATTTAGAAAGGTCAAGATTCTATGACAATGGCGAACTTATAGAAGACCCTAAATCTATTAAAACAGCTCCTATATCAACATTTATACTATCGTTATCTGATCATAGACTTTTTTACATTAGAGATTCTGCAGATTCGCCAGACATGGCAGCTTTCAAAGCAACCATATTTAAATTCATTAAAGCCACCACCAACGAGCTCATAAATGAAGACTATGGTAGAGCAATCGAAGAATGGAAGTATCAAGGTAAGAGCAATAGAAAGCCGCTGAAAAAAAATATTAAATCCAGGTACCCCGAGTGTAGTTTGGAAATAACAGCGCTATCATCAGATGCAAGCATTGATGAGTTTATACGAAGCATGAAGCGAATCAATAAACTCAGCTATACCTTAATTGTACCGAATGGGGAACTAAACCACTCAGGCTTATTTGAGCAATTGCAAGATACCCAAACAAATACAGGTAACTATAAGACTACTCTTACATACTCTACCGGGAACAAAGAGAAATCTCTAGAGCATAACGGCGTATCTCAACTCACGAAAAATGCGTTGAAAACACAAAATGTCGAGGTGGCAATAAAAGGTATAGATATCCACGGCTCCGAGATACAGGGTACCAACGATGAATTAGTTCTCAAAAAGCCTTTAGGTGAAATAGAAGACTCTTACACCGCACTAACATATAGAGTTTATGATATGTTTAGAAAGTTGATAGTGGATGGTATTATTACAAAACCTATAATTACGAACAAAGCTAAAACTATGGAAAGAATATCACACGTAGTGAGAAGGTTTACACGGTGACTCCCCTCAAGGAAGAACATTCTAGGCCAGAATCGCTAACTAAAGAAGACTCCTCTTGGAAGCTTTACCGAGAATGTAGAAAAATACGTGATACTAAGACAGTGTATTATCTATTAATAATTTCACTGTTTGTCTTTAGCTTTATTAATTTATCCAGCTTTATGTCTGTGGAAGAAACCATATCAAGACTCAAAGGTGTTTCCGAAAATTTATTGACCACATCGATTACGATTTTAGGTTTTTCTCTAGCAGCTTACTCAATATTCGCAACACTCTCTGACAAAGATCTATTGATCTTTATGCATAACACTAAGCATCCTGACTATGTGCATTCTTATTTAAAAGTAGCCCACTTCACTTTCATTAAAAACATATATGACATACTTCTTCTAGCTGCCCTAGCATTTTTTTGCTCACAATCAATTCCAATTTTAAGTGCACTAAATAACTCTAGCCATCTAGACGATGATAAATTGCTATTATTCATATCTATTATATTAACGGTCATTCAATCCGTATTTATAGTTTTATTCGATATAACAAAGTCTTTTGTTTATAACGTTTTTCAGAGCGTTTTAACAGCCACTCGCTGGCACAAACAAGACAAGCCTTAGAGCCACTAGCCCTGGTTACCCTCAAACAAAGTGTCAAACCATTGTTTTGGTGGCCGTAACCCGCATAAATTTGGCTTCGTACACTTATTTACAGAACTCCAAGTAAAGCCGAAGAGCTAGAGCCTCTAACCACCTGCCATTCAAAATGGCGGGTAATGATTTCCAATCCTTGGTAAAGCACCCCTTTAAGCCGTTTCACAAATACATCACCATAGGCGTTGGTCTTACATTCACCTGTTTCGGTATCTACGGCTTGTTGGTAGTACACTCTTAATGGCCTATTCGCTAACTTGCACCACACGCCGCCCATGACCTTAGTAAACGCCTTCCAATTGGCGGTATCGGCCGCTTTAAAGGCTTGTTGTATGGTTTCATCAAACTGGCAAACCTTCTTGAGTCTGCGAAGCTCTCGCCATACCGTAACCGATGCCCCGCCCACTTGTTGAAACTGTCTTATCCTCCAGCAAGCAGCCCACGCGTTAACCCTTGCGGCGGCTTCTATTGGCTCTTCACCATGTATGCCGCTCTCTAATGATTTACCGTTAATGTTCTTAGAGACATATTTGGCTAAGTAACCTGCTGCACTGCCTTTGTTTGGGTCTATCTCTACCGCTTTAAAGCGGTGTAAGTCTGCGCCCTTTTCATCACCATCTTCTTAAAAGGCATAGTGACGATAAATATCTAACATGCGTTGCTTTTGTTCGGGGGCAATAAACACCAGTAAGTGCCAATGGGGAGTACCGTCATGGTGAGGCTCTGCCACTCTAATGCCATAGGGTTTGATATTGTCTCTATCGAGTTGGGCGCGGATTTTAGCGTAGATATCGCGTAAGTATTGTTGACCATCTTTAGGTAACGAACCATCCCACTTCGGGTTACGGTGGCCGGTAGTGCCATAACTAGAATGGTACTTAGACGGACAAGTTAACGTTAAGAACAAACCAATATGCTTATGCTCTTCGGCTAACTCTTGAAAGCCCCTCGCCCTTACCATTAATTCTTGTCTGCGGATTTCGGGATTAGACACATTTAAGTCTGATAGCTCTTTTAAGCTATAACGTTGCCCTGCATCGTTTATTACAAAGGAACTAGACATAAGTTTGTCTTGATAGGCCAGTTGCGCTGTTCGGCGGTTAAGAGTGATGTTGCTGCAGTAGATTTGCTTTCTTTTATTCACTAGCCCTATGTGTTGCGCAGTGGCTTCAATATCTTGGTTAAGTTTTTGGCGTAGCTTTCTGAGCCACCAAGCACTGTTTTTAGTGCGGTTGATGGCTCCTTTATAAGCATCGCTTTCAGTGTCGGCGGTATCAACGTCACCCTTTAATAAGATACGAGGAATAGGCGGCTTTATACCTTTACCCCGTATGTAAGCAGCTATATCTTCATAAGCAGATTTAGGTGAGTCACTTAAGCGTGTAAGCCTAGTGCAATTATCAGCCTTTTCAGAGGCTTTTTTTCTTAAGTCTTCTTCACACAAATCTAAGTTTAAGCTTATGGGTTTAGCGCCAATAGCTTTGGCTACGTTATCGCGAGTAGCGCGGATGCCAATATTGGCATCTCGCTTAGTAGGCGCAGCATGATACTGCGCCATAAGTGGCATTCGAAACTCTGTAGGAAAGCTGGCTAATATACGCAAAACATACGCTTTATCATCTTGCTCAGGTACGGGCATTAAACACCTCCCAGCCTTTGGTGCTAATGCGGTATTGCAGCCATTGAATGCCGCAATGGTAAACCGAAGAGAAAGTAATCAAACCTAAGTCCTTTAAGCGATTAAAGGTGCGTTTATCAAATTGCTTAGATAGGCGCTTACAGGTCTTTTCTCTTACATGTTCACCTTCGGGCGTTACGTAAAAATTGATGCATGCGCCGTTAGCAAAATCACTCAGCATTCTTAATGCTTCATTGGTTATTAGCTTAGACATGAGCCACACCTCCCAACTGCCCTAAATGCTCAAGGCGTTGAAAGCTGCAAAGCCATGCGTCTAAGTCTTCGCGTAAATAGCGAACCGCGCGGCCAATTTTAATAAATGGTGGTGCTGGGGTGTGGTTGTCACGGTTGCCGCTCATACGCGCTTGGCGTAAATAAGAGCGGCTCATGCCAATATAGATAGCGGTTTCTTGTTCGGTTAGTACCCGTTTATCTGTTTCACTAAGGTTAATCATCTTTGTAGCTCCTGGTACATTTAAGATTCAGGAGCAGTGTTACTTAGTGAAAAGGTCGAATTAGCGCAGCGATAATTGCAATAAGTGCAGCGATAATTTTTAGTTAGAAATTATCCGTTTTTTTAGTTTACTTAGTGCTGTAGCCAATGAAGAGAACTTCATAGTTTGACGATTTAAGCCTGCCCGACTGACCCAAAGCAGCTCAGTAGCAGATACATCGAGAAGAATATTGTACTTATCAAATTGGCGTTCTCCTTCGTCTTTAGTGAACTCGTTTTCCAAGGTGCGCCACACACCTTTATGGGAAGTATCACCACCAGCAATAAGTATGTTGTACAACACTTCATGTAAATCATTATTAAACGTTAAAGTGTTTGCGTGCTTGGGCTCGATAGGTTGAACTTGCTCTACAGGGTTTAGGGCTTCAACTTCCGGTGTTCCAAACATTTGCGCTTCTAGCTTCTTGAGGGAAGCTAAGCTAATACCTAGATCTTTATATTCAAACTCAAAGGGGTGTTCTTTCAAAACATATTCTGGCGTCTGCTCGGCTTTCTTTCTTAAGCTGTCACATACAAAGGGTTCGGTTTCGAAACCTGCTGGAGCGTTTTTTTCAAGCATGTTCTGAATCATATCCAAACCTTTAACCCAGTCATGTGTTTCTGATAAAACTTGCTCAAAAAATGGGAAAATGTGAATAACGGGGTGCTCAGTTAACTCTCGGGGATATCCCCATTCACGATACAACTCATTTGGAAAACTAACGGTATATGGAATAGGAGCTGATAGTAACTCAGCCCCAGTAATATCAATGGCTCGTCCGAAACGTAATCGGACTTTTTTCTCGTCTACAATCGTTACTGCATGCTCAGCAGGAACACCCACCCAGCCACGGTAATTGTATGTTCCTAAACCTCGGAACCCTTCATCGAAAAACACACCTAAAATTGATTTAGTTTTTCCGATAAAACAAGCCCATTCAAACTCAGCTAAGCCGGCACTTCGGACAACTTCCGTTTCCGTTAACTTGGAATGATTCCCAACTTCAGATAACGATATAAACTTTTCCAAAACAACTCCTTTTGTTCACCCGCTATTTATAGATAAAAAACGTACGTTACTTTGCCTACTTCGTAATTCGTTTATACCCTCGCATCTTCACCAAGTTTTTCACCTTTCTTGATTCGACCAGCCAAAAATACTCCGCCACATATATTGGTAATACACAGAACATTGCCAAAGTCGAATTGGCCTCGATTAAGCTAACTAGAGGCCCTAAAAACAAAAGAATAAGATAGAAGCCTATGGCCCCCCAGAAGAGAAGAAAATAGGTGTGCGTTTTCATCATTTGAAACATAACGGCATCATCATTAAACCTAATCTCTAGAATAACTCTAAGTCTTTTAAGCCGTCTTTTTCTAAAAATTCCCTTTACGCTGCTTGGCACATCCCTAACTAGGAAGTTTGATATTGTTCGTATCAACAGATCGATGTGCGGTGCAACCTTGGGAACCAAATAAGCCAGGAGAGCACTACCGACTAAACCTACAATCACATCATTATCCATCACCTAATATCTCCCCCCTATAAAAGCTAAAGCTAGGTACATCAGCCCCACTAATTACACTTAAGTCAATTAGATATTACAATTGATTGAAAATAAAGGTTAAGTTTAAAAAAAATTAATAGTAATCAAAGGTATTATTTCGCAGAATAAAGAATCTAGACTACATGATCTAGATAGTTGTAATTGTTAGCCTAGCTACAACTAAATGGGGTTAGTAGCGGTACTAAGCAGCCCGCCATTTCATACTCTGAAACTACGTGGTATCTGCATACAATGTTTGACTATGGTGATGGCAACGACTTATAAACTATAAAAGACCGAGCAACCCCTTTGTCTAACTGCTGTAACTCGGTCTTAAACATAAATTAAGCTTTTAAAAAGTGAGCAGAACTTTCAAAACTTTTATGAGATCGTGTCGTCCAACCTTTTGCATTAGGTGTAGGTTGATAAGTCCTTCCGGCTTTCCAAGCTTGATAAAATGGTAAAACCCTCAAGCAATAATCATTATTTATTGACCTAGAAGAGCCATTTTGAACATCTTTTGGGCGCATAGATGACGCTTTAACCGACTTGAACCTGTCGATATCCATTTTAAATTGGTACGCCATCTCTACTGCATCTAACCGACCAGCCTCCTTAGTTCCTTCACCACTTGCCACTTTAGACCAGAAACCCATAGCGTCCTCACCATCTTTCAGAATCGAAAGCGCAATTGCTCCCAGGAAACCGGCGTTAAACAAATTCGGCTTGAAATGGTGCTTATCTAACACTTCAATCAAATTTCTGCCATCTGAGTGCTCCAAGCGAGCACGAAATGCTTCATCCGTCATAGAAGCTCCATTATTGAGAGCTATTTCAAGAGCAGTTCTAATTCCTCTCCGGCTAAACAAAGCACCATTTATGGGCTTACGCTCTAAAGACCCCCTAGCCGAACCATAAGCATGATCAGCAGCCGTTTCTGCAGCGTTCTTATTGTCTAGAGCATGATATAATCGACGGGTAAACTGCTCGTCATCAACATGGTAAATTGTCACCATTAATTGTTTTGGCATATCAAGATACCCCCCCTCCCACGCTTCACAGCGAGTATGGGCGTCAAGCTTTACCATTTCACCGCTGGGCAATAGAGCCAAGCTTGCCGAGCAATGTGTGGGGAAAGGTGTTTTAAGGTGATTTTTCAGCGCCTTAGATAATCGCCCCTCTGTAAAGCGCTGTACACCATTCGTTTTGGCCAACGCAATAAAATCTTCGGTATTCATGACACATGATGAAATGCGAATACCTGTTTGCGAGTCAACCATAGAAATATACTGATTGGATATTTTTTTTAAATAATCTAACATTGTAAGTCCTTTGTGGGGCATATTGCCGTATGCCCAATGACATTGGATAAAATAAGGGGGAGCGATGCTCCCCCTGCCCAAGACAAATAATATCCATTACCAGGTAGCTGTCAACTGAGAGAATAAATCTCCTCCCAGATTTCAGCTAAGCAACTGATAAACATAAGTTTTATTAAAGAAAAAAGCACGGAAACAGCCCCTCAGATAAAAATTAAACTATTGAATTTAAAGAATAAAAAAAATACAGGGCGGTTAAAGAAAACTAAAATAGATTTAGTTTTGGTGATAATTTGTACAGATATACTATTTTTAGATATAGAGCCTATTTATAGAAGATTAACAGCTGCCGCATTAATGCACAGGATCTAAATGCGCATAGCGTAATATCATATTAATATCCGAATGGCCAAAGTAACCCGCGAGCTATATTTAAGTCGACGCTTTTCATAACAAGCTTACTGGTGAAGTGGTGGCGTAAGTCGTGAAAGGTAAAATCTTCTAGCTCGGCTAATCTAACCACCTAAGCTCAGCTTTTCTATGGCAAAAAACAAAATCTCCAACTCTGGACACGGTTCGTTCTATATTTCTAAAGGTCACTCCAAGCCACTAGCCAAAGCAAATGACTCAGAATCTAATTACTAAGCGCTTTCACAATTAGAGATTTGGTTTCTTCTAATTCGTTAGAAAGGTTTCCCATTGGATAGCCTTCTTTAGCCATTTCCTCGACTTCGTGAACATTCTTATCGAAGTAATTTATTGCAGCTGTATATTCCACATACCTAAAATCTTTTTCTAAAGCCTCATCAATCGGATAAGCAGCTTCTAACTCTTCTAAAGATGCATCCTTGTAAACAACCACCTTAACAGGGTATTCGCGAGGTCTCGAATCACCATGCGATTGCCACTGAAACCACTCCACACCCAATAAATGGCCGCTCATAGAAGGTGGTCCAAAAGCCTTGTAAGGTAAAACGACAGTCTTATCTTCTATAGATGACTGGGTGCATCCTGAAATGAGGAATACGCTAGCAATGACAATAAGCAAGATTTGTTTCATGTGAGTCCTTATGAAGCGCATTTTAACTTGGCTAAGTTGAGCTTTATTGCAGTATCCTGAGGCACAAAGATAGCACTAGACAACCAAGGATAGTTTCTTAATGCTGTTTTCTCGTACAACCCTTTTCCTATAGCGTCCCAGTGAACCTCATACACAAAACCTTCGACAAACAGCCATGTATGCATGCCCCCCCTAGATAAGCCGAAACCAAATGGTATCTTTGCTAGCTCTTTATAATCAATATCATTAAGTTTTGTTTTACCCAAATAAGGGTATAGGGCCTGAAAGTTAGGATTATCCTCTTTAGTTGGGTTGTAATTAACGACCCTGTGCTTGAGTGGAACATTATCCGTACTATAGATACATTGCTTTCTGGCAACTACGCTGGCATAAGTATGCTCTTGATCTCCATCTGAAGGATGAATGCTATCAGGAGATACATAGATACCTGCCCAATTTTTTTGCGTCACTAAACGTTTGGCGAGAATTGTACCTCTGAAATCTGAACGAGAAGTCTCCCTTCCCATTGTCCAGACATCTTTTGCCATCTGACCATTCCCCATTTCCTTATACGCATGAGACAAAACATTCAGTACATATGTAATACAGTCAGTAGACTCGTATTTTTCATATTTTTTAGGGTCACTTTGTTTAAGCACCGAGCCCACTTCGTGAGAATGGTTTTCGTAGAGTTTTATGGTTTTGGCTTTAGCTATACCAGAAAAAGAAGTCACTGACGTTCCTTGAGAGACTTAAAATTACCGTTATTATTTCATTGGTCAATAACAATTTAAAGAGAAATGATAAATTAATTATTAAGTTACACGTATTCACTAAACCTAAAGAAGATTAACCGCTGCCGCTTTATGCTCTGGTGCTAAATGCGCATAACGCAATGTCATATTCATATCCGCATGGCCTAGTAACTCGCGAACAGTGTTTAAATCGACACTTTTCATCACTAGCTTACTGGCAAAGTGGTGGCGTAAGTCGTGAAAGTTAAAGTTTTCTAGCTCTGCTAATTCAACCACTTTAGCCCAGCCTTTTTTAATATCGGTTAGCGCTTTGCCCTCTTCGCCCTCAAATACATAAAGTTTACTGGTAGTTTGCTTGCGCCAATCTTGAATAACCTGCTGCACTGTTGGGTTTAAAGGAATATGGCGAGTTTTACCTGATTTTGCCGCTTCTCCGCGAATGGTTAGGCTGGGGATGTTTAAGTCTATATCTGTCCATTTCAACCCTAAGATCTCGCCTCTACGCATGCCTGTATTCATTGCCATTAGCACTATGGGCTCAATATGGTCGGCAAAACGATAGTTATCTAAGCTTGGTAGTGGCTCGTAACCGCGTTGCTCTCTAAAAGCATTGCCACTATTGCGTTTTGCTTTAGTGGTTTTATCTCGTTGGCGCAGCGCTCCTAATAATAGAGCTTCTTCATCATCATTGAGATAACGCACTCTAGAGTTATCCAATTTGTAGGCTTTTACTTTACTCAGCTCGTGGGCTTCGATAATTCCCCAGTCAACGGCTCGACTAAGCGCACCTTTTAAGGTGTTCACGTTGTAGTTAATGGTTGCCATAGAAGCGCCCTGTTTCTTGCGCTCTGAACGCCACTTCTCTACATCCCATGCGCTAATTTCAACTAACTGCTTATCAGCAAAGCTGGCAAAGTTTTTTAGTAATACATTCTTAATTTGGTTTGCTGTACGAGTATTGTTGGTAACCAACCAAGGGTGATATTTGTTTTCTACATAGGTAGCAAAACGAGTGAACTTTTCTGCAGCGATTTTACGTTTCAGTGCTTGCTTTTCCAGTTGTACATCTCTGCCAGCGGCTACCTCCCCCACTTTTTGCTTGGCTAAATCACGGGCTTGTACGGGGCTAATATGTCCTGCTTTACCCAGCAAATAATTCACTTGTTTACCGTTAATTCGGTAATAAAGGTAGTAGTTTATTGCCCCAGAGGACGAAATCCGCGCATGAAAGCCCTTTATTTCGGTGTCATTTATGCGTTTATCGGCAGGAGAAAGCGCCTTAAGCGTTGATGTGCCTATCTTTCCTGTAATAGCCAAGTGCAATTCCTGTGTAGCAAATATGTAGCAGATTGGCAGTATAACAGTGTTTTTCAATATTATTCAGTGAACAAACAATAAGATTTTAAGCTATTGATAAATAAATATAAAATGGCATTTTATTGTTCATTGTTGTTCACTGTAATATACCCTAAAATACCCCTAAATCGGACTCATAATCGTTAGGTCCACAGTTCAAGTCTGTGAAGGGCCACCATATTAGAAAAGGCGTAACACTCAGTGTTACGCCTTTTTTGTATCTAACTATGACTAAATCGGCAAAGCTTGTTGGTTTTTCACTTCGCGAATCGCAAAGCTGCTGTCTACTTGGCTTACCATTGGTAAACGTTGTAGCTCCCTTACCCATTGTTCGTAGGCTACTAAATCTGCTGTAAGTACTTGTAGCAAGTAGTCAAAAGCACCCGATACTGTATGGCAGCTAACCACTGCAGCCATATCACTCACCGCTGATTCAAAGGCCGTTACGGGTGCGTCTTGATGCTCTTTTAAACGCACATGTACAAAGGTGGTAATATTTAAGCCCAATTTAGATTTACTTAAGTGAGCTCGGTAGCCCTCTATAAATCCTTGGTCTTCCAGTAACCTTATTCGCCTTGCAACGGGTGACGGCGATAGCCCCACTTTATCTGCCAATTCGGCGGTGGTTATTCTGCTGTCTCGCTGAATTAAATAAAGCAGCTCTTTATCAACATTGTTCACACAGTCCTCATTAGCTCAAAACATCACTTAATAAGTAAAATCTAACACTCAGAGCCAATTAAGTCTTCTTTGCTGAATCAAAGTGCCAATTATCACTGTTATTAATTAGTAATAATAAAGGGGTAACCAAGGAAGGCTCCTATGCAAATACCTCAATCATTGACATATGTTAAACAACACTACTCTGGCAGGCCTCTTGTGCAAGCTATTCAAAGTAGCCAGCAACAACAGTGCTTAGGTTTGTTAGCGGTAATGGCCACGGTATTGGTTTGGTCTGCTTACTTTATATCTTTGCGAAGTAGTGCGTTATCGCCCTTAAGCTTACTTGAGCTGAGCTTGTTTCGTTATGTGATTCCAGGATTATTGCTCAGCCCCTTACTGATAAAGCGTTGGCAGCGCATTCGCCAAGTACCGTGGTTTTATTTAGCTGGAATGGTGATTGGAGCAGGTTTGCCATTTTTTCTGGGGTCTGCGGTAGCCATGGGCTTTGCGCCCGTTGCGCATGGCAGTACCTTGGTGCCGGGAGTAGCTCCTCTCTTTGTAACGGCTATTGCCGTACTAGTCTATAAGCAACCTTTTGAATCGTTTAAAAAACTGGGCTTAAGCGCTATTGGCGTGGGAGTAATACTGTTGCTGGCGAGTAGTTGGCAGCAAGTAAACTCACAACAAACCTTTGGGCAGCTAATATTTTTGGTCGCGAGCTTTTTATGGGCAGTATTTACCATTTGCGCTAGGCAAAGTGGTTTAAAGCCCTTAGAAACAGCTGCCGTAGTTACGGTACCCAATGCTGCAATGCTATTAATTTATCTTATCAGCTTCGGCTCTCATACTTGGGGCTTTACTCAACTACCTTGGCAAGCCTTAGCGGCACAAATGCTGGTACAAGGGCTTGCAGTGGGTTTGTTGGCCAGTTTTTGCTACGGCTATGCCATTACTAGATTAGGCGCCGAGCTAAGCTCAGCCTTGGGTTCGCTAACGCCGGTATTTGCCGCAATGTTTGCTTATTGGCTATTTGCTGAAAGCCTCGATCTACTAACAATTATAGGTATGATAAGCACTGTATTAGGTGTGATTGCCGCCAGCGGATGGTTTAAAAAACCTGTTCAAACTATCTCGCTATCTCGTTTAAAGGAATGACTATGTTTGAAGACCTCCCGATTGCTAAAGATGACCCTATTTTATCCTTAGGCATTGCCTATAAAGCCGATCCTCGTGATAACAAAATTGACCTAGGGATAGGCGTGTATCGCAACGAGCATGGTCAAACACCAGTGATGCAGGCGGTAACCGCAGCACAAAACCGTTTGCTTGCACAGCAAACCACTCAAGCCTACATAGGGTTAGCTGGTAATGCTGAATACAACCAAGCCATGTTAGATTTGCTACTTACAGGCAATGCCGCTTATTCGCGATCAATCGCTATGCAAACCCCTGGCGCCAGCGGAGCACTGCGCTTGTTAGCCGATTTAATCGCCAGTGCCAAACCTAACGCTACGGTGTGGTTGTCTAACCCTAGCTACGTAAATCATCAACCGATTATGCAAGCGGCAGGCTTAAAGGTGGCGTTTTACACGTATTTTAATCCCGCAAGTAAACAGGTTGATGAAGAAGCGATGCTGGAACAGATTGCCAAGCTTGGGCCGAATGATGTGTTGCTGCTGCATGGCTGTTGCCACAATCCCACAGGGGCCGAGCTTTCGTTTACAGCGTGGCAAAGTATTACCGAACTGGCACTTAAAAATGGTTTTTTACCCTTTGTAGACTTAGCTTATCAAGGCTTTGGCCAAGGCTTGGAAGAAGACATTAAAGGCTTAAGCCATTTAGCTAACCGCGTGCCAGAGCTGCTACTTGCTAGCTCAAATTCTAAAAGCTTTGGTTTATATCGTGAACGCAGTGGTGTGGCGATAGTCGTGGGAGAAACCCTGCAACAAGCCACAAATGCTAGAGGTAAGCTGTTTGAATTAGCGCGCAGAAGTTACACCATGCCACCCAACTGGGGCGCATCTATAGTGGCTGAGATTCTAAATAGCAGCGAGCTAAGAGCTCAATGGGAAAATGAGTTAAATCAAATGGGCCTACGTATGCGCAGTTTGCGAAAAAACCTAGCTGATGAGTTTAATCTGCAATCTAACAGTGAGCGTTTTAGTTACTTTACCCAGCACCAAGGCATGTTCTCGCTAACGGGTTTTAGCCACCAGCACACCGAGCAGCTGCGTGAACAACACGCAATTTACATTGTGGGTGGTGGGCGCATTAACATTGCAGGTTTAGCGCAGCAACAGATCCCCCGTTTAGTGGAAGCTTGCCTTGCTGTGGGGGTATAGCTTTAAGCTGTCGGGACAGTCTGACCCGTCCTAAAATAGGTTGACGGTTTTTAGGCCAGCTCCAGTAGCTGGCCTTTTCTATTATGCACCTGATTGGGCGTTTCCATATTTAAACTCAGGTGCGGTCTCATCGTGTTGTATATCGC
>NZ_BJEQ01000032.1 GCF_005405585.1 Agarivorans sp. Toyoura001
AGCGATATACAACACGATGAGACCGCACCTGAGTTTAAATATGGAAACGCCCAATCAGGTGCATAATAGAAAAGGCCAGCTACTGGAGCTGGCCTAAAAACCGTCAACCTATTTTAGGACGGGTCAAGTTATCACAATTTGATAACATTTGCGTTCTGAGCTTGTTGCTTGCAGAAGCCTTTGTTAGCGTTTAATAACAACGTTAAAACAAAAAGCTGAGCAAAGGACTGCCGATGTTTAATCCATTTTTACCTAAACTTCATTCGCTAACGGTGATATCTATAAGCCTAATACTGGTCGCCTGCGGTGGCGGGGGTGGAAGTGACGCTCCAGCTCAGTCTTTAACTGGTCAGCAGTTGTTTACTCAAGCTGACGCTGGTGGCAATCAGTTTTCTTGTAGTACTTGTCATGCCATTGACGAAGATAGCCAAGGTTTGGATGACCAGCAATTGCATCGTCCGGCTCACTCATTACGTAATGTAGTAAATCGTAATGCCTTCTATAACGGCAGCTTTAGTGAGTTAATTGATGCTGTAAACAACTGTAGGGTAGATTGGATGGATGCCAATACCTATAGCGATACCAGCGAGCAGTGGGGGGCATTACAGCAATACTTGCAAAGCTTTAGTGATGGTTCGGTTGCTGATGAAGTCAGTTTTAATCAAGTGGCGGCAATTAGTGATTTTAGCGGCGCTGACTCAAACAATGGCGAGCAATTGTTTAATCAAACCTGTGCTACTTGTCATGGCGATAATGCAAGCGGTAGTCACTTAGCCAATAGTTTACATGGCTCTAGTTTAAGCGCGGCGCAAGTGGCCACTAAAGTACGTACTTCGGGGCCATCGAGTAGCGCCTACTTTACTAATTTGGTCGAAGGGAATATGCCATTTTGGAGTGAGCAGAGGCTGGGTAACGCTGATCTAGCCGATATCGCGAGTTATGTTGAAAGTATTAATCTTAGCCAAACCTACAATTGTAATGCTGCCGACCACCCAAAAGTTGGCCAAGTAGCAATTTTAGATACTAAAGCACATGGCGTAAGTGGCCGAGTAGAAATTGTTGATAATTGTACATTAGAGGTTACTACGTTTAATTATGATGGTGGTGGCCCTGACGTACTGTTTTATGGCGCACCAACCAGCAACTACAATGTAGGCGGTTTTAACATTGGTAGTACTATTAATGGGCCAATTTATAATAACGATAGCCTGAGCTTAAATTTGGCTAGCGCCAGTCAACTGGATGCTCTAGGTGGGATTAGTGTGTGGTGCCGAGACTTTAGTGTGAGTTTTGGTGATGGGCTGTTTAATTAGCCGTTTTTTAAACTAGATTGAACCTAGAGCAGAAACTAAAGCGAGCCAATGGCTCGCTTTAGTTTATTGGATTGCAAGGTTGCGGTTTTCCTATGCCATATCCCTGCACATAATCCACCCCAATCTCTGCTAATACATTTTGAATTTCTTGGTTTTCAACAAACTCAGCCACGGTTTTCATATTCATCATGTGAGCAATAGCGTTAATTGATTCTACAATGGCTCGGTCGGTGGCTTCGCTAACAATGTTAATGATTAAGCTACCGTCAATTTTCAAATAATCCACCGGTAAGCTTTTTAAATAACCAAAGGACGAAGCACCACTGCCAAAGTCATCTAAGGCAAAGCGGATCCCTAAAGCCTTCATTTCTCGCATAAATTCTAAGGCTCTAGTGAGTTGAGAAATGGCGGCGGTTTCGGTAATTTCAAAGCAAATGTTTTTGGGGTTTATGGAAGAGTGTTTAACCAATTCAACGACTTTATTTACAAACTCATCGTTGCTTAAACTAATTCCAGATAAATTTATCGACACTACTGTGTTGCCATCAGGGAAATACTGGTGGTAGCGCTTAAACACTGTTTCAAGCACCCATTGGTCGATAATGGTGATTACACTGTGTTTTTCTGCCGCAGGTATAAACAAGTTAGGTGGAATGATGTTGCCGTGTTCATCACGGTAACGAATCAACATTTCGTAGTGTTTTGAATCGGAGTTTTTATCAAGTGGGGCAATCACTTGCTTCACCAAATAGAACTGGTTTTGTTCTATAGCCTGAGCCACGTTTGCGATGTAGCCCATTTGTTTGGCTTCATCGAACAAATCATCATTATCCAAATCTGCAATATATACTCGGCCACGGCCTTCTTCTTTGGCTTTGTAACAAGATAAATCAGCTTTGCTGAGCAATTCGGTTTCATTTAACGCGCCAGTAATCGGCACCATGCCAATGCTAACACCCACGTTGAATAAGCGTTTATTCCAATGGAAGCGATACGCGTTTACCTGAGCAATAATGCACTCACATAAGGCTTGCGCTTCAGCTTGGCTTTTACTGACTAAAATAATGCCAAATTCGTCGCCACCCAAGCGCCCTATAAGATCTTGTTTGTTTATGCATTGGCTAATTACCGTGGCTACTTCGGCCAACATAGCATCACCAATTAAATGCCCTGCAGTATCGTTTACCAATTTAAAACGGTCTAAATCTAGGAAACATAAATAACAATTTTGGCTTTCTTCTTGATGACGCTGGGCATAAGCCTTGAGTTGCTCATTAAAGCTGGCGCGGTTAATTAAACCGGTGAGGGAATCATAAGTTGCTTGATAGGCGAGCTTTTGACTCAATAGGTGCTCAGCGGTAATTTCTTTGCTGATCCCGCGATAACCAATGTAGTTATTACTGCTATCGAAAATCGGCTTACCATTAAGCAGAAATATCTTTATATCTTTACTGGGTAACTTAACTTTAAAGGTTAGGTTATTTAAAGGTTGGGTATAGGCGACCGCGTTTTCATATTCAAGCCAAGGAAAGCTTAATTCGGGCTTGGAACGGCAAATTTCAGATAAGGTTTTACCAATTAGTTGTGTTGCATCTGCAGCATAAAGTGGTCGAGTATCACCAGACAGGTAACTAAAGCGTTGTTCTGTATCGGTTTCCCAAAAAATATTTGCTCCAGCTTTTGCTAAATCACGATAACGGGATTCATTTTCTGCTAGTAGTTGTCGGGTGATGCTGCCTCTGCGAATTATCTCCATCAATAAAATAATAATCAGTAAAGATACTACAAAAGCCGAGACGACCAGCCTCACCATTAATTTGTATTTTTGGTAAAAGGTTTCTTCCTTATTGATGATCTTAGCGTCTTTAGGTAAAGATTTTTCGGAGTAATTATATTCTTGTAGTTTCTCCCAATTGAATATCCATTGGCTTTGGGCAAGGGTAATCGGCTCTATGTCATCAACCGACTCACCGGCTATAATACGCTTAGCTAACTCGGCCGCGCGCATAGCATGTTGTCGACCGTCTAGTTCATCTGCGCCTACCGCTCCGTGTGACAGCGTTGTAATAGCAAGAGTATAAATAGGGTTGTTAGTCCAGGTTGCTAATTGTTGGGTGCCTTCGTTCCAGCTTAATAATGCGTTGTTTCGTGCTGGGCTAGTTAGTTGGCCTAGCAGTAATACTGGAATGTTGCTGTTGATATTGGCAAACACATCAACAATTTCATCCTCGGCTAAGGTTTCGATAATGTGAATTTTACTGGGTGCACCTGGTTTTCCTATCACCGTTTTTGCTTTGGCTAGATTAGCTAAACCGGTTGAGCTAGGATCTATTACCAGCACCAATTCATTTTGGCCAGTTTGTTGTTTAATACTAATAATAGTGTTAGCAATGTCTCGATTTTCAAATACCCCTGTCATATTAGGTGCGTTCAGTACTTGTTCTGTTACGCGGTTTATACCCAAATATACAATTGGTACTGTGCTAAAAAATTGTTTTCTATTATTTCTAATAAGGTTGAAGGCAGGGTCATCAGAAATCACGATAACATCTAAAGGGGTATTGGCGTATTTAGTCTCTAGGTAGCTTAAAAAGCTTAGCCTGAAATCACTGTTGGGATAACGTTTGGCATCCATGTATTCATGAAACAAGCGGGTATTGCCATCATCTTTGAATGAGCTGTCTAGGCCCTGTTTTAAGTAACCGGTCCAAAAGTGTTCGTTGTGATAGGAATGAACCACTAATACATTATTGTTTGCTTGCGCATTCGCACTAAACATATTGAGGCTTAGCAAGCCAAAGAATAGACACTTCCAATATAGAGAAATCGCTCGCAAAATGGCTCCCTTCCTAACAATGAATTTTGAGAACTAGCTGCTGGCTGTACTCTCAAAAAAACAGGTAATTACTGCCTTCCTTGTTGTATTGATGCTAGCACTATGAGCTCAAAAATCGAACTCCGATGACGATATTTAGCCACTCAAAGCTCTCTCAATCCTTAAAGCGTGAACTTAATACAATACTCAACAAAAGCTTAGCTGGTAGAACCCAAGTAATTAATCTAATTGATTAAATTATCTTTAATTAGCACTAGTCGCCCTACAATGCTTTGGTTAGGATAGTTCTTTTTTACCGATTCCAAGGATTAGGATGGCAGGTTTAAGTTTAATCGCATTGCTTGATGACATTGCAGCAGTGTTAGATGACGTTGCGCTAATGACTAAAGTTGCGGCAAAGAAAACCGCAGGAGTGTTGGGTGACGATTTAGCGCTTAACGCCCAACAGGTGTCGGGGGTTAAAGCTGACCGCGAATTACCGGTGGTGTGGGCGGTCGCTAAAGGCTCTTTTGCTAATAAATTAATCTTGGTGCCAAGTGCTTTAGCCTTAAGCGTTTTTCTGCCAGTGGCAATTAGTATATTGTTGATTATAGGCGGTTTATTTTTATGCTTTGAAGGCTTTGAAAAAGTCTTTCATGCGTTATTTCCTCATACTCATAATGAACAACAAAACAAACTCCAGCGCTTACAAGCCAACTCCGATGACACTGTGGATTTAGTGGCTTTTGAAAAGGATAAAATTAAAGGTGCCATTCGTACCGATTTTATTTTATCTGCCGAGATTATCGTTATTGCGTTAGGGACAGTGAACGAGGCCGCGCTGTTAACCCAGATACTTGTGGTATCGGGTATTGCCTTTGCGATGACCATTGGGGTTTATGGTTTAGTGGCGGGCATAGTAAAGCTAGATGACGCTGGCTTATACTTGCTTGAGCATGCTAAGAAAAATAACGGCGGCCAACTGCAACAAACATTGGGTAAAGGCTTGCTAGGTTTTGCGCCTATTCTCATGAAGTTTTTAGTCGTAGTGGGTACCGCCGCAATGTTTTTAGTGGGGGGCGGTATTTTAAGCCATGGCATTCCCATGTTTGTTGATTGGACTCATCATGTTCAACACTGGGCTGGCAATTTAGGCGCATTGTCTCCACTTATGGAGGCGTGCGCTCCCATTGCTTACAATGCGTTGTTAGGCATTGTTGCTGGCGGTGTGGTTATGTCGGTTATTGCCCTTATCAAAAGTGTGTCGATTAAAGCCAACTAGCTCAATGGTTGAGTTTTTGTTGCTGGTAGCGCGTGAGTAATTGCTTAAACGCGCTACCTTGCTTTACCTCCTCTAAGGCGCGTTGAAACTGCCCAATAACAGCGTCGTCGACAGCATTATTAAAGGCGTAGCAAAGTTCTTGCTCTTGAAGTACCCAGCTTACTTCGTAGTGTTTTAATGAGTAATTGTTTTGTTTGGCCGCGTGCCTAATGGTTTGCTCTGAGCCAGCGATAAAATCAACCCGCTTAGCTAACAACAACTTAATTAAATGGCGATAGCTGTCGCTAAACATTAGGTTTTCGTCTTCAATGCCATTGTTTAGCAAAATTTGTTCTCCTACGTCTGCGCGTAATACGCCAATTTTTAAGTGGTTGAGTTGTTTGAGTGAGGAGAGCTTTGGATGACGCTTGTTATTGCCCATGAGAACTATATTCACGTTATCGATAGCACATACCCATTTAAAGTAAGGGGCACGTTTTGGTGTATGTACCGTAGCAAACAACACTGTATTGGGTTTTTGCCCGAGTAAGTAATAGGCTCTATCCCAAGGCATTATTTTCACGCTGTGCTCAGGTTCACCCAATTGTTGCCAAATGAGCTTGAGTAGCTCAACCGAAAACCCACTCGCTTGGCCGTTGTTACTTCGGTAATTGATGGGGTAGGCATCTTCGCTGAGGTAGCTGAGCTTGGGTAACTCTGCGTAACTTTGCCCGCATACCCAATATAGAGAAAGTACTAAAAGGAAACGCCGCATGTCTAAACTCAACTAATATGGATTAGCTTAAGTATAGAAAGGGAGCGGCGTTGCTCACGACAATTGTGCTAAATGTGCGCTACCTTGTGTTTAGGCCTATTGCTCTAAAGGCAGGCGAACACAAAACTCCACACCACTATTGTCGGTAAAATTGCGAGCGCTAATGTGGCCGCCATGAAACTCTGCAATTAAACGCGCAATATACAAACCTAAACCTAAGTGGGGCTTTTGCTGGGCTTGTTGGCTGCGAATTGACACCATTGATTCAAAGATTTGCTCTACCATATTATCCGGCAGAGTCGGACCGTGGTTGCTAATCAGTAGTACCGCATCTTTGTTATCCTGTTGGAAGCTCACCTTGATGGGTTTGTCTGGCAGGCTGAACTCCATAGCATTGGCGACGAGCTTGTCCATAAGCTGGGCAATGTATTCTGGCACACCAACAATGTTTAATGTGTTGGGCGTAATATCGCAATCAAAAGCCTGTTCAGGATAAGTATATTGGTAGCCCTGCATGCAGCCGGCCACAACTTTAGATAGCGGAAAACGACTGGTTTCTGCTTGCGATAAACTTTGCTCAAGACGAGTGGCCTCACTCATGTTGTTGAGGATCATGTTTAAGCGATTCACCCCTTCTTGGGCTCTATCTACGTATTTTTGAGTATCTTGATCCAGTGTTTGTAAACTCAAGTGTTCTAGCGAAGAGCGCACTACTGCAACCGGGGTGCGAAGTTCATGAGATAAGCGCGAAGACATGTTTTCTAGGTAATGTGTGTATTGGCTTAAACGGCTAACAATATTGGCGAAGCTGCGTGAAAGGTCGCCAATTTCATCGCGGTCTTTAGAACCGGGCAACGTGGCAGTTACTCGCCCTTGGCTATCAATGGCTTTTTCTGCTTGGTCGCGTAGCTTTCTAATTCGGCTAGAAATGCTGGAGGCAAACAAAAAGAGTGACAGCGTGCCAACCCCCATAACCAGCAAAATAATATTGAATAAGCGCTCTAGTGCGCGGTTACGCAAAGTGCGAATACCGTTAGTAGTCTCTTCCGCTACCACCACGCCCATCACTTTATCGTCAATCCATATCGGGCTGGCAGCAGCTAACACCACGGCACGCCCGTCGGGTGTTAAGCGCCATGTTGAACCAGGTTTGCCGGTAAGCGCTTGCTGAATATGGCTGCCTTTTAGCTCAGTAGAATCTTGCAGGGAATCGACAAAATCTTGTGGTGGTTTAGTCAGAATTTTATAATACAGTGGGTGTAAATACTCGGTGGTAAAGCGGCTCCACCAATCATCGTTGTTATCGCGGCTCAGGCTGCGTGCCCAAATACTTTGGGTACTGCGAATATCACCTGATTTAGCCAATACTCGGCCGTGTTTATCTACTACCCAAATGCGTGAGCTGTTGTGGCTCATCCCTTTGATGATGCTTTCTATCTCAGGTGAGGGAACTAGTACAGTACCCAATTGATCAACCGTATCAATGGCCGACGTACCCACAATAGACACTAACTCTCGCTTCGGTGTGCGGTTTACATCGTAAATCGAAAAGCCCAGTTTACTGCCCACCATACTCAGTGGAATTCGCAGTTCAATGTTGTAGCCTTTATTGGTTTTTAACCATTGACCTTGAATTTTCACCTCAGGCTTTACTGGGGTGTTTAAGCTGGGATCTAGGGGCAATTCAAAAGCATTTATCCAGCCATCTTCTGTTGTTGCCACAACATAGCGCCTAAACTCGCCATCGGGTGCAAGCGTCGCGATGGCAAGGTGGTCATTGTTGTCTACGCGCAGTGTATTTTTGCCGCGGTAAACTACATCTTGATCGGTCACTTCAAAGTAGGCATATAAATAGCGCCCAAATTTACCCACCATATGCGTAAATTCGCTTTGCAAGGGGGCATCGGGATCAGCTTGATAAATCACATGCTCGTCGCCATAGCGCAACATGCGATGTTGGTACTCGTGCCAGTCGTTTAGTTTGCCATCGAGTTGAATTGGACCAGAAAGCGGGTAGGCGTATAAATCACGGCCTTTTTGTACTTGGCTTAAAAAGCTGGCTTGGCTATTAAACAACGTTGGGCGTTCGTGCAGGGCGGTAGCTAAGGCTTGCGTGGTACCTTCTAAGGTTTTTTCTTGGCCTAAGCGCAGGTATTTTTCCATTTCCCACACGTATTGATAACCCAACCAAGGCAAGCACAATAAAAATAGTGAAAGAATGGTGACTTTGGCGCGTAGGCCAATTGGCAGTACTGGTAGCATTAGGCCACGCTATCCCATCGATAACCCATACCATACACCGTATCAATACACTCAAAATTTGGGTCTATGGCTAGAAACTTTTTACGAATACGTTTTACGTGAGAGGTAATCGTGCTGTCGTCGACAAAGATTTTCGCCTCGGTCATTAGTTCTTGTCGGCTTCGAACATGGCCGGGACGTTTAGCCAGTGCATGTACCATCCAAAACTCGGTCACGGTTAACTCTATAGTTTGTTGGTTCCACAGCACTTGCATGCGGTTGCCATCAATAGCCAAAGGACCTCGCTCCAGTAAGTTGTCTTCTAAAGGGGCTGCGCCAAGTAATTCTGAGCGACGAAACAATGCGGCAATGCGAGCCACTAAATGCGGAAAGCTTATATCTTTTGTTAAGTAATCGTCGGCGCCTAATCTAAGGCCACAAACGGTATCGAAATCGCTGTCGCGTGCGGTTAGAAAAATAATCGGCAGGGTACTCGACATAGCGCGCAGTGATTGGCACAACGAAAACCCGCCATCTATCTCATCTTCTAAACCTATATCAATGATGGCCAAGTCGGGCAGGCGAGTATTAAAAGCGGAGAGTGCGCTAGGGCGATTAGCATAGGCCTGTACGCTATACCCTTGTTGCTGTAATACATCTTTGTAGTTTTCGCGGATGGCCGCTTCGTCTTCTACGATGGCAATTCGTTTCATGGTTTTACTTACGTTCTAAGCTACTGACTTGCATAGACTATACATTATTTTTATCACGCTTTGGTGGCTTCAGCGCAATTGCCATTTTGTTGCCACATTTGATAAGCGAACTGCCATTTTTAGCGCCCGCTAATGCCATTTCAACAGTGTTTAATTAAGCCATCGAAACGGCTTGGACAGACCAAGCTAACAACAAAACCATAATTATCCATCGAGAAGGAAATACTCCATGAAAAAGCATCTAATTGCCCTAGCCATTATTAGCAGCCTAAGCCTATCAACTGTATCAGTTGCTAACGAAGTCTCCGAGTCATCTTCACCACGTAGCGGCAAAAGTGAGATGGTTGGCTTTGGTACTGGTGCTGCCATTGGCGCGATAGTTGGCGGCCCTGTAGGCGCGTTTATTGGTGGCTTCACTGGCACCTGGATTGGCAAATCGGTTGCCGATGAACAAGAGTTAGCGGCTCAAACGCAGCAATTACACCAGCAGCAAGATGAAATTGAGGTATTAGCTAAGCGCAGTGAACAGCTAGAGTCTCTTACTCAGCAGCACGCTCGAGTGAATAGCCAATTAGAGCAACTAAAAATGGCGCAACAACAAAAACTTGAGGAGCTTGCGATTGGGTTAAACGTGCAGTTTAAAACCGGCTCTTCGTTAATCGAGCCTCACTTTAAACAGCAACTCGACGACGTAGTTTATGCCATGTCTCTGGCACCAGATTTAAAGCTAGATTTAACCGGCTATGCCGATCGCCAAGGGGATTCAAGTTACAACCAAGCTTTATCGGAACAGCGCTTAGCTGAAGTAAGAGCCTATTTAGTTAATCAAGGCATTGCTGAATCGCGTTTATACTCCAAAGCCTTTGGTGATACCGCACCGCTTCAAGCAGAGGCCAATTTAGAGAACAACTTCTTTGACCGCCGCGTCACCCTAAAACTGATGTCTGAACGTGGAATGTTAGCAGCGCAATAATCACCACAGCTAAGGGAGATAGCCTAATGAAAATAGATGTCATTCGATTAGCCAGCGGTTTTTGTCACAGCGTCTCCTTTGGCGGCGCTATTATCGTGTTGTGGGCGGCCTTTGCGTCGCCCAGCCAAGCGGCAGTGCACAGTGACAACAGGGAAAGCGGGCAGGAGCTAAGCCAAGGCAGTTTGGTGTTTATAGACAGCAACGGCCAGCGTCAACAGCGACTACCGCTACATACCAAGGTAGAAATGACGGTATCGGGTATGACCAATAGAGTGACGCTTATTCAAACATTTGAGAATAATACTCAAGATTGGATTAATGGCCGCTACATGTTTCCGTTACCTAATGATGCTGCCGTAGACCAAATGCATCTAATTGTGGGAGACCGCGAAATAGAAGGGGAGATTCAAGAGAAAAAACAAGCTAAACGTACTTTTGAAACCGCTAAACAAGAAGGTAAACGAGCCAGCTTAGTTGAACAACGAAGGCCGAATATTTTTACCACGGCGGTGGCTAATCTTGGCCCCAATGAAAGCTTGCAGGTGAAAATAAGCTATCAGCAACAGTTGGCTTATCAAGATGGCGAGTTTAGTTTGCGTTTCCCTATGGTGGTAAATCCACGCTATACCCCGCAAATTTTCAACGACCAAGCGCGAAGAACCCTGGCGGATGATAACTCGCAAGCGTTGTCGTTGGCTGCTTTAATGGAAGAGCCGTATCAAACGGCGAATGGCAACAGCAATTTTGAGCACATGATGCAGCTGATGCAACATAGCGTTCGCCAATATAGCCAAAGTGAATCAACCAGTCCGCTTAAGGCGAGTTTACACATTTCTTTAAATACAGGCTTTGAGTTAGATAGCTTGCAAAGTGTTTATCACCCAGTGTCTAAGCAAGTTCTTAGCGATGGTAGTATTGATATTAGATTGCTAAATACCGATGCAAATCGTGATTTCTTGTTGAAGTGGAAACCTATTATTGGTTCTCGTCCTGAAGCTGCAGTATACAAGCAAACTGGACTGAGCCATCAAACATCAGCGTTGCCAGCTAAAGATGACTACGCTTTGCTAATGTTAATGCCGCCGCAAGGGAACGCTGAAGACATTATTGACCTACCGCGGGAGCTTATTCTGGTTATTGATACCTCTGGGTCGATGTCTGGAGAATCTATGGCTCAAGCTCGTGAAGCCTTACTCGAAGCATTAAGCGGATTAACCGAGCATGATTATTTTAACCTAATTGAATTTAACTCAAACTACCGGCATTTTTTGCCTCAATCGGTACCTGCCAGCAGCAAAAATATAAAACAAGCACGTGCTTTTGTTAACCAGCTGCAAGCCAATGGTGGGACTGAAATGTACGGGGCCTTACAAGCGGCGCTAAAAGATGTTAACCAGGAGCAGGAAGAGCTCAAGCGACTTCGCCAGGTGATTTTTATCACCGACGGAGCTGTGAGTAACGAGTCTGCCTTGTTTGAGTTAATCACTAACCAATTAGGCAATAATCGCTTGTTTACCATTGGTATCGGCTCTGCGCCTAATTCACACTTTATGCAGCGTGCTGCCGAGTTGGGTAAAGGTACCTTTACCTACATAGGCAAGCAAAATGAAGTGAAACAAAAGGTGACGACTTTATTTAAGCAAATTTCTCACCCAGTGGTCAGCGATGTGCAATTGAGCTTTAGTGACGCCACTGTGCCTGAATATTGGCCGGCAAACATTCCAGATTTGTACCTGGGTCAGCCGTTAATGGTGAGCATTAAAATGCCTAGCCACTCTCAACAACAGCTAGTGGTGAGCGGCAATATAGGTGAGCAATTTTGGCAACGTAGGTTAAATTTACAAGCTAACCAATCAGCAGCCGGTTTAGATTTATTGTGGGCCCGCCAATACATGTCTGCCTTAGAGTTAAGCAAAAGCTCGCTCAACCAAGAGCGGGTAGAGAAACAAGTCTTAGCGCTGGCGCTTAAATATCATTTGGTGAGCTCGCAAACCAGTTTAGTGGCGGTAGATTTAACACCCGCTAAGCCTTTGTCGTTTGATGCTATTAATAAACAAATAGATGGCGGTATGCCGTTAGGCTGGCAAGCTGGTGGAATATTGCCGCAAACCTCGACTTCAAGTCGGTTAAACATTCTCATTGGTTGCTTGTTGTTACTCCTTGCGTTGGGCCTTGGTTGGCGCAAATCAACACTCAGTAATGAAAACCGAGTAGCTCACTAACACATTTCAAGCAAGAGCATGAACAGATAACTCATGCTCGTTTTTACTCAGCTATTCAAACCAACTATTCAAAAAGGACAGCACCATGAGCATTAGCTTTATGGCAAAACATCCGGTGCCTTGTAGTTTATTCCTCCTCGGTATTTTGGTGCTTGGACACGGCGCGTACATACAGGCAAAAGCCTACTTGGCGCAGTTTTTAATTGCTCAAGCCTGGCAGAACACTCTAGCCGATCAGCAAACTCATAAACCTTGGCATTGGGCTGATACCTATCCTGTTGCTAAGTTAAGCTTTGTGACCAAACTTGAAAGCATTGGCTTTAAACATCAAGTCGATTCGGTGTATGTATTGGCAGGAGCGTCGGGGCGCACTTTGGCTTTTGGCCCCGGTTTAGTGCTTAGTGGCGCAAAAATTGGAGAGGTGGGAAACACCGTGATTGCCGGCCATCGTGATACCCATTTTTCCAATTTAGCTGCGGTTAACAAAGGAGACCTATTACAAGTAGAAGCAAACGATGGCGAAGTATTATTGTATCAGGTGGTGAATACTCAAATTGCTCATCAATCTGATACTCAATTTATGGCACCTAGTGATGATAATCGTTTAACGTTGATAACTTGCTACCCTTTCAATCAACTCAGTGGTGGCGCAGAGCAACGGTATATTGTTGAAGCGTTGTTGGTGAATAAGCCAACGGCTATCTAGGGTAGTGAATCAGATTCAGTAAACATTTCATTCAAACAAGGTGAGGCATTTGTGCCAGTATATAAAACAGGCAATAAGAATCAGTAATACGCGGATGAGTGTAAATAACAATCTTAAACTCGCTTTTGTGGGTTGAACAACGGCATCAGGAGTTAATCAATGACCCCCAAAGTCTTAGAAACGAAACTACCGCCAGACAGTATTTTGAATGCTCGGGTTAAACCAAAAGACTTTTTGGATTGCTATTCGGTAGCGTCTTATTTACCGCCTCGTCGGGCTGCTGAGGTAATTACGCACTTTCCGCCTTGGGCTCGAGTGCTTTTGTTATTGCGAAGAGTAGTTACTTTACCCTTCGGCCTATCAAACGATGGGCCCGACGCTGAAGATAAGCTTGGGCCTTTCCCCGTCGAGATTGAAAACAGTCATGAGCTAATTGCAGGATTCGATGATAAACATTTGAATTTTCGGGTCTCGGTCATGTCGCATAACGGTGGCGTGTATTTAGCCACATGGGTACGCCCTCATAATATTGGTGGTCGTATTTATCTCAAGTGTATCTTACCCTTTCATATACTCATTGCTCGCAATGCGCTTTTTCGGGTTGCGGCAGAGGCTTAAGTCACTTAGTAGATAAGGATCTTAGGGTTTTAGTTTTAAACACTACAGCATATACCTAAAGCGAAGCCCAAATATGGTATCTCCCACGGTGTTTACACTTCTGGTTGCCGATTTAGTGAGGTAATGCTGAATATCCGGCTCAATACTGCGGCGATTGGTGACTTTAACATCGTAATAAATCTCTATCGATTTCTCATTACCGTGCTGTTTGCGAATACGCTCTATGGGTTCCACTTCGGCGTAACCAACACCTAATACGTCTTGGTTATTCAGTAAGTCATTAAACACAATACCACCTACCGCCAAAGCTTTGGTTTTAGCCACATATAAGCAATTAAAGCAATCTCTCGGCTTAGGCAAAACTTGTGGTAAGTGCGTTCGCTTAACCAAACAGCATTTAACCAATCAGCCTAAAATACTTATTACTCGCCGTATACTGGCACCTTGATTAGCCAACTAGAGTTTATGTATGTGGTGCATGTATCAAATGATAAAATTTCACTTAATACATAGTGATAGAAAGACTACACTCTAGCTAATTAAATTAACTCGCACACTATTCGGAGTATTACTATGTTTAAGGCTCTCGTTCTCGATCAAATAGAGAAGCAAACTCACTCAAATATTCGTCAGCTTGAAGTTTCAGATTTACCTGAAAGTGATGTGGTGGTGCAAGTAGACTATTCATCTCTTAACTATAAAGACGGCTTAGCCATTACTGGTAAGGGCAAGATCGTACGTAACTTTCCGATGGTGCCGGGAATTGATTTAACTGGCACTGTTGAGCAATCTCACGACCCGCGTTATGGGGCGGGTGATAAAGTTGTGTTAACTGGCTGGGGAGTTGGGGAAGGCCACTGGGGCGGTATGGCGGAAAAAGCTAGTCTTAAAGCTGATTGGTTAGTGCCTCTGCCAGAAGGCTTAAGTGGTAAGCAAGCCATGATGATTGGTACTGCAGGTTTTACTGCTATGTTGTGTGTTCAAGCATTAGTTGATGCAGGTATTACGCCTGAATCTGGCGAGATATTGGTAACCGGCGCTAGCGGCGGCGTGGGCTCTGTAGCGGTTTGTTTGCTCGCTCAACTAGGTTACCAAGTAGCGGCGGTAACTGGCCGTATTGAACAGAATGGCGAACTACTTAGCCAACTTGGCGCAGCGCGTATTATTGACAGAACTGAGTTTGAAGAGCCTGCACGTGCTTTAGAAAAGCAGCTATGGGCGGGTGCTGTTGATACTGTAGGCAGTAAAGTACTGGCTAAAGTATTGGCTCAAATGGACTATAACGGTGCTGTTGCTGCATGCGGCTTAGCGGGTGGCTTTGATTTACCCACCACGGTAATGCCATTTATATTGCGTAATGTAAGTTTGCTTGGCATTGATTCGGTGAGTTGCCCAACAGCAAAACGAATTAAAGCATGGCAACGCTTGGCTGAACTATTGCCACAAAGTTATTACCAACAAGCGTGTACTGAAGTAGAGCTAGAGCAAGTGGCAGAATATGCTGAAGCCATTACCAATGGCCAAGTAACGGGGCGAGTAGTGATTAAGCTCTAGTTAAGTACTAATACTGAACAAACCGGCATCTCGTCGGCTTTTTTGTTGGTGCTGTACCGTCCTAAATAAGGTTGACACATATCCAACATGAAATTGGAGAGTGTCATGAAAACAACCAGTAAACGTACCCAACGAAATTATTCTCTTGCCTTTAAATTGGCAGTGGTAGACCAAGTTGA
>NZ_BJEQ01000033.1 GCF_005405585.1 Agarivorans sp. Toyoura001
GATGCGCGCTACAACACCTAATTTAAAGGCTAAGGTGTAATCTCGTTGTGTGCGCTTACGGCTTGAGTTAATGGGTGTTGTCATAAAGAAGTCCTCTTTATGTCAACCTATTTCCGGACGGGACAAACAAACACAAAAAAGCCGGCGTATAGCCGGCTTTTTTACTGATTAAATAAGCGTTTATTCAGCAGTTTTTTCTGCTGGAGCTTCGCTAGGCGCAGCCGCTTCTTTAATACTTAAACGTACGCGACCTTGGCGGTCTACTTCTAGTACTTTAACTTTAACGATGTCGCCAACAGTTAGGTGGTCAGATACATTCGCAACACGCTCTTGAGAGATTTGCGAAATGTGTACTAGGCCATCTTTACCAGGAAGGATTTCAACGAATGCACCAAAGTCTGCTAAGCGAACAACTTTACCTTCGTAGAATTGACCCGCTTCAACTTCAGCAGTTAACTGCTCAATACGTTTAATCGCTTCTTGCGCTTGCGCATTGTCAGTAGCAGCAACTTTTACAGTACCGTCATCTTCGATTTCGATAGTAGTGCCAGTTTCGTCAGTAAGTGCACGAATCGTAGCGCCACCTTTACCAATAACGTCTTTGATCTTCTCAGGGTTAATCTTAAGCGTATGGATACGTGGAGCAAACTCAGAGATATCTTCGCGAGAAGTACCGATAGCTTGGTCCATTACACCTAGAATATGTAAACGCGCGCCTTGTGCTTGACGAAGAGCGATTTCCATAATTTCTTTAGTGATACCTTCAATCTTAATATCCATCTGCAATGCGGAGATACCTTCAGAAGAACCAGCTACTTTAAAGTCCATGTCTCCTAGGTGATCTTCGTCACCCAGAATGTCAGAAAGAACAACGAAGTTGTCACCTTCTTTCACTAGGCCCATTGCGATACCCGCAACAGACGCTTTAATTGGAACACCTGCGTCCATCAATGCCAATGAGCTACCACAAACTGAAGCCATTGAGCTTGAACCGTTAGATTCGGTGATTTCAGAAACAACACGTACTGTGTACGGGAATTCTTCTGAGGTAGGCATAACCGCGGCAACACCACGTTTAGCTAAACGGCCATGGCCGATTTCGCGACGCTTAGGAGAGCCAATGAAGCCAGTTTCACCAACACAGTATGGAGGGAAGTTGTAGTGCAACATAAAGCGAGATGTTTGCAAGCCAGCTAACGAGTCAATCATTTGAGCATCACGCTCAGTACCTAAAGTACAGGTTACTAATGCTTGCGTTTCACCACGAGTAAATACTGAGCTACCGTGAGTACGCGGTAATACGCCAGTCATTACGTCTAGAGCACGAATCATGTCTGGTTCGCGACCATCGATACGTGGCTCACCAGCAATAATGCGTGAACGTACTACGTTTTTCTCTAATTTGCCTAGCTCGTCACCAATGTCTTGGCTGTCTAGTGCGTCGTCTTCAGCCGTTAATGCTTCAACAACTGATTTTTTGATTTCGCCAACTTTAGCGTAACGCTCAGTTTTATCAGTGATTTGGTAAGCTTCAGTTAACTTAGCTTCTGCTAACGCTGCTACTTTATCTTTAAGTACAACGTCTACTGCAGGTGCTTGCCAATCCCAAGCAGGTTTAGCCGCTTCTTCACACAGCTCGTTAATGGCAGTAATTACCGCATTAGATTGCTCGTGACCGTATACTACTGCGCCTAACATTACTTCTTCAGACAACAACTCAGCTTCAGATTCAACCATTAGTACTGCACTTTCAGTACCGGCAACCACTAAGTCTAGTTTGCTTTCTGGAAGTTCTTCAGTGGTTGGGTTAAGGATGTAGTTACCATCAATGTAACCAACACGTGCTGCACCAATTGGACCGTTAAATGGAATACCTGAAAGGCTTAATGCCGCAGAGGTACCAATTAGGGCAACAATGTCTGGTTGTACTTGTGGGTTAACAGATACCACAGTGGCTACAACTTGTACTTCGTTTACAAAGCCATCTGGGAATAGCGGACGAATTGGACGGTCAATCAAACGTGCAATTAAGGTTTCGTCTTCAGAAGGGCGACCTTCGCGCTTGAAGAAACCACCAGGAATTTTACCTGCTGCGTAAGTACGTTCTTGGTAGTTAACAGTCAACGGGAAGAAATCTTGGCCAGGAGTAGCGGTTTTCTTGCCCACTACCGATACAAATACTGTTGTATCGTCCATAGTTACCATTACAGCAGCGGTTGCTTGACGAGCAATAGCGCCAGTTTCGATGGTGACTGTATTCTCACCGTATTTAAACGTTTTTACGATAGGATTCACGTGAATTTCCTTTAATTTATGTGCTCTTTTAATTCGCGCTAAAGTATAAAACAATGCTATTGCAAAAGATAACTTTATCCTTATTAAAAGCCTTGTTATTGCGCGAGTTTGTGATTTTTATTTAGGCAACAAAAAAGGGAGCCATAAGGCTCCCTTTCGGTATTCTTTCTTGGCGACGTTAAAATTAACGACGTAGACCCAATTTAGCGATCAACTCAGCGTAGCTCGCTTGGTTTTTACGCTTCAAGTAATCAAGCAATTTACGACGCTGGCTAACCATGCGTAGTAGACCACGACGGCTGTGGTGATCGTGAATGTGCTTCTTGAAGTGACCTTGCAAGTGGTTGATTTGTGCAGTTAACAAAGCAACTTGAACTTCAGAAGAACCAGTGTCTCCTGCTTCACGTGCGTATTCTGCAACGATTGCTGCTTTTTCAGTGCTACTTAGTGACATACTAACTCCTAAAAATGTAAATTTACTCTCCGCCAATCACTAACTCAGCGAAGAAGGACGCGCATTATATAGCGCGTTCAGAACAGTTGCAAGCAACTAACTTAACTATCGCTGCTTTGAATCAAACGCTTGGGCGCCACTAAACCATCATCATTTAGCTGGCCAATTCCAACAAATCGGCGTTGCTCGCCAATAGTCAACCTGAACACATCATTCAACGGCGCGCCAGCCACTTGCATAGCTTGGCCTTGCATTAAATATCCACCCAAGGCTTCAGGGATATTTACTTCAGGTAAATGCTCAACTGCAGAGTCCATTGGCAACAATAAAGGGTCCAATAACTCTTTAGGTGCAATCTCCTGCTCATTGGCTTGTTCCAATAAGGCTTCAAGTTGCTCCGGCGTCACCATTCGCTCACTGGGGTAACTAGCCACTTGCGAGCGATGCAGTTTAACCACATGTGCGCCACAGCCAAGCATTTCACCTAAATCATCAATAATGGTACGAATATAGGTACCCTTACTGCAGTGCACGTCAAGCGTTAGCATATCGCCTTCAAGCGAAATGAAGTTGTTCTCATACACTGTAATCGGCCGAGCTTCGCGCTCAATAGTGATACCTTCGCGCGCATAACTGTATAAAGGCTTACCATTGTGCTTTAACGCCGAGAACATCGACGGCACTTGATTGATAGGCCCTCGAAAAGTATCTAAAGCCGCTTCTACGTCTGTTTGATTAACGTTTACTTCACGTTGCTCAACCACTTCACCATCTGAATCAGAGGTATTAGTGCGAACCCCTAGCTGAGCAGTTACTTGGTAACGCTTATCTGAATCGAGCAAGAACTGTGAAAACTTGGTCGCTTCTCCCAAACAAATAGGCAGCATACCAGTCGCTAAAGGATCTAACGCGCCTGTATGCCCTGCCTTTTGAGCAAAATAAATCCGCTTAATACGCTGCAAAATGCCGTTAGACGACACGCCAGTAGGTTTATTCAGCAGAAGGATGCCATCAATCGCGCGTCCCTTTTTTCTGCGTCCTTGTCCCATTACTCGCCCTCTTTCTCTTGCTCTGCATCATCGACTAATGTGCGACCAGAAGCTTCGGCTTTTTGCTTATCGTCTTTTACCGCTTTAGTCGCCAGCTCTGTCATGCGTAGACCTTCACGCAATGAGCCGTCGTAATGAAAACGCAACTCTGGTACCGCACGTAAACGCATTGCTTTAGCTAATAGATGACGAACATAACTAACATGCTCTTCTAACGCTTCTAGGCTAGCTTTTACGGCGTCTTCGCTGTCATCTAAAAAAGTGACAAAGACTTTGGCATAAGCTAAATCTCGGGTCACTTCTACCGCTGATACTGTTACCAGGCTCAAGCGAGGGTCACGTACTTCACGCTGTAAAATAACAGCAACTTCTTTTTGAATTTGTTGGGCTACCCGATCAGGGCGGCTAAATTCTCTAGGCATCACATTTCTCCTGATACCACTCCCAAGGGAGCATTAAAAACACAAATGGGGGCGCAAGCCCCCATCTTAGAGATAATGTATAAACTTACACTTACAGTGTGCGTTTAACTTCTACTATCTCAAATACTTCGATTTGGTCACCAGCACGCACGTCATTATAGTTCTTAACGCCGATACCACATTCCATACCGTTACGAACTTCGTTTACGTCATCTTTAAAGCGGCGTAGAGATTCTAGCTCACCTTCATAAATAACCACGTTTTCGCGTAGTACACGGATTGGGTTAGAACGCTTAACTTGACCTTCAAGTACCATACAACCAGCAATAGCGCCCAGTTTAGGTGACTTAAATACGTCACGAACTTCTGCCAAGCCCATAATCTGCTGTTTGAATTCAGGGGCTAATAGACCCGTCATCGCACTTTTCACTTCATCGATTAAGTCATAAATTACGCTGTAATAGTGTAAATCTACGCTTTCTGATTCGATGATGCGGCGCGCAGTTGCGTCGGCACGAACGTTAAAGCCAAGAACAATTGCGTTAGACGCTGCAGCAAGGGTTGCGTCGGTTTCAGTGATACCACCTACACCACGACCAATGATGTTAACTTTAACTTCTTCTGTAGACAGTTTAGTTAACGAATCTGCAATTGCTTCTAGTGAACCTTGTACATCAGATTTAAGTACAATGTTCAGCTCTTGAACCTCACCTTCTTCCATGTTGGCAAACATGTTTTCTAGTTTAGATTTCTGTTGACGAGCAAGCTTAACATCGCGGAACTTACCTTGACGGTACAAGGCTACTTCACGAGCTTTCTTCTCATCACGAACTACTGTCGCTTCGTCACCAGCTTGTGGCACACCAGAAAGACCTAAAATCTCTACTGGAATAGACGGACCAGCAGTCTCAATATCTTTACCGTTCTCATCTCTCATAGCACGAATACGACCGTATTCTAAACCACAAAGAATGATGTCACCTCGTTGCAGCTGACCATGCTGAACTAAGATAGAAGCAACTGGACCACGGCCTTTATCGAGACGAGACTCAATAACCACACCTGAGGCTGCACCAATATGGCTAGCAGTTAGTTCAAGAACGTCTGATTGCAATACAATGGCTTCTAATAAGTCATCGATGCCTTCACCGCTTTTCGCTGATACGTGAATAAACTGAACATCACCACCCCAGTCTTCTGGAATAACTTCATGTTGTGACAATTCATTCTTAACGCGGTCAGGATCTGCGCCTTCTTTATCCATTTTGTTTACAGCAACAACCAATGGAACTTCAGCCGCACGAGCGTGCTGAATCGCTTCAACAGTTTGAGGCATTACACCATCATCTGCAGCAACAACTAACACAACGATATCGGTTGCTTTAGCACCACGAGCACGCATTGAAGTAAACGCAGCGTGTCCAGGAGTATCTAAGAAGGTAACCATGTTACCGTTAGTTTCAACGTGGTAAGCACCAATGTGCTGGGTAATACCACCCGCTTCACCGTCGGCAACTTTAGCGCGGCGAATATAATCAAGTAGCGATGTTTTACCGTGGTCAACGTGACCCATAATGGTAACAACAGGAGCACGTGTAGTTTGCTCGCCAGTTGATTCAGCTTCTTGCATAACTTGTTCTTCAAGTGCATTTTCTTTTACAAGAACAACTTTATGGCCAAGTTCTTCAGCTACTAAAGTAGCAGTTTCTTGGTCAATCACTTGGTTAATGGTCGCCATGGCGCCCATCTTCATCATCGCTTTAATCACTTCGGTCGCTTTAACTGCCATTTTGTTAGCTAGTTCACCAACAGAAATGGTCTCGCCAATGCGAACGTCGCGCTCTACTGGTTGCGCTGGCTTATTGAAGCCATGCTGCATAGCAGAAGGTGTTGCAACCTGACGCTTGTTACCTTTACGGCCACCGCGGCGATTGTTGTTATCGTCATTTTGCTTAGGCTTACGCTTTTTACGACGTGGTGCTTCAGCTTTTTGCTCTTGCTCATCTTCTGCGGCTCGCGCATAAGTAGAGGTAGTTACGTGGTAGTCTGCTGACTCTTCACGTTTCTTACGAAGCTTTTCTTCTTCGGCCCAACGAGCAGCATTTTCAACTGCCAGCTTTTTAGCTTCTTCAGCCTTTTTCTCGGCGTCGGCTTCAGCTTTAGCAATAGCAGCTTCTTCTTGCTTACGAGCAATATCAGCAGCTTCTTTCTCAGCAGCTAGTTGCTCCGGAGATTTCTCTGCATCAGCTTGCTTAGAGGCTTCTTTCGCTTTAGCGGCGGCAGCTGCAGCGGCGGCAGCTTTCTCTTCACGCTTAACTTTGTCTTCTGCAGCCTGCTTAGCAGCCGCTTCAGCAGCTTGCTTAGCAGCAGCTTCAGCGTTAACGCGAGCAGCTTCTTCAGCTTCAATGCGTTCTTTTTCTTCTGCTTCTTGCTTAGCCTGTTCTTCAACAGCGCTACGCTTCACATATGTGCGTTTCTTGCGAACTTCAACTTGTACAGAGCGTGCTTTACCGCCACCAGTACCAGCAACATTCAAGGTGCTTTTTGTTGTGCGCTTCAAGGTCATACGGCTTGGCGAGCTTTCTTCACCATGCTGTGATTTTAAGTGCTCAAGAAGCTTAGTTTTCTCTTCTTGAGTAACACTATCGGTTAAAGATTTTTTAATACCAGCGTCTGCAAATTGCTGAATTAGTTTATCTTCGTTTGTTCCCACGTCGGTCGCGAGTTGTTTAATTGAAACTTCTGTCATCGGGCTATAATCCTCCGTCGACCTTATTCTTCGTCGCCGAACCAACAAATCTGTCTGGCGGCCATAATCAGTTCGCCGGCTTTTTCTTCCGACAATTCTTCGATATCTTCTAACTCGTCAATGCCCTGCTCTGCAAGGTCTTCCAAGCTAATTACACCTTTACTAGCCAGTACAAACGCAAGGTGGCGTTCCATACCTTCTAGAGCAAGTAATTCTTCACTTGGTTCAGCATTATCTAAAGACTCTTCTTTAGCTAAAGCTTCTGTAACGAGTGCTGCTTTAGCACGTTCGCGCAAGGCATTTACCATATCTTCATCTAGACCTTCAATACTTAGTAACTCGTTAACCGGTACATAAGCAATTTCTTCTAGAGTGGTAAAACCTTCTTCCGCAAGTACTTCAGAGAACTCTTCATCAATATCTAAATATTGTACAAAAGTATCTACCGCTTTTTGTGCTTCAGCTTGATGCTTGCTATTAGCATCTTCAACGGTCATCACGTTAAGTTCCCAACCTGTTAGTTGAGAAGCAAGACGAACATTTTGACCATTGCGACCAATCGCTTGCGCTAAGTTGTCAGCTTCAACAGCAATGTCCATTGAATGACTATCTTCATCAACGATGATTGAGGCAACTTCAGCTGGTGCCATAGCGTTAATCGCAAACTGTGCTGGGTTATCATCCCATAGCACAATATCTACACGCTCATTGTCCAACTCACCCGATACAGCCTGAACACGCGCGCCGCGCATGCCCACACACGCACCAACAGGGTCGATACGGCGATCGTTACTTTTCACTGCGATTTTTGCACGAGAACCTGGATCGCGGGCAGCCGCTTTAAGGTCAATCATTTCTTCAGCAATTTCTGGCACTTCAATGCGGAATAATTCAATCAGCATTTCAGGGCGAGTACGGCTCATAAACAATTGGGCACCACGCGCTTCGGGTTTAACTTCATAAAGTAAACCACGCACTCGGTCACCTGGTCGGAATGCTTCACGAGGAAGAGATTCTTCACGATGAATCACTGCTTCTGCGTTATTACCTAGGTCAACAATGATATTTTCACGGCTTACCTTTTTAACAACACCTGTTACTAATTCGTTAACTTGATCGAAGTACTGCTCAACCACTTGAGCGCGCTCAGCTTCACGTACTTTTTGTACGATAACTTGCTTAGCAGTTTGTGTAGTAATACGGTCAAATACTACTGACTCAATTTGCTCTTCTACGTAATCACCAAGTTCTTTATCTGGTTCTTCGTATTGGGCAGCTTCTAACGTAATTTCACGATATGGGTTCTCAATCGCTTCTTGGTTTTCTACCACCATCCAACGACGGAACGTTTCAAAACTACCGTCCTTACGGTCGATATCTACTCGAACTTCGATATCACCTTCATATTTTTTCTTGGTTGCAGTGGCTAAGGCGACTTCCATAGCTTCGAAAATCTTTTCGCGCGGCAACGCTTTTTCGTTAGATACCGCGTCAACAACCAACAAGACTTCTTTGTTCATTCCTGGCCCTCTTTAATCAAACTGGGGAACTAGATGCGCTTTTTGTACGTTACCCAGCGCGATCCGATGTTGTTCTTTGTCTACTGCAAGTACGACAGTGTCGTCTTCTACAGCAATAATTTCACCCTGCCATTTGCGGCGATTGTTTACCGGCATACGTACTTGCAAAAAAGCAATCTCGCCAATAAAACGTTGGTAGTGTTCCGCTTTAAAAAGGGGGCGTTCTAAACCAGGAGATGACACCTCAAGGTTATATTCGGTACTAATTGGATCTTCAACATCCAAAATAGCGCTAGCTTGTCGACTTACGTCGGCGCAGTTATCCACGTTAATACCGTCTTCATGATCAATGAAGATACGTACAATGGAGTGCTTGCCAGCACTGACATATTCAATACCTACCAACTCAAATCCCAGCGCTTCAACCGCTGGAGTAAGCATGTCAGTTAGTCGTTGTTCTACAGTTGCCAAGGTTCCCCTCCAGAAACAAAAAAAGGGCGTAAAAGCCCAGTTCTAGCACCTAAGGTGCGGCGCGAAAATAACAAAAAGCCCCGAATGAAGCGGGGCTTTAAAATTTCTGAGCCTTTTACACTACCCATACCGAAGTATTTGATAGTTGGTTGCGGGAGCCGGATTTGAACCGACGACCTTCGGGTTATGAGCCCGACGAGCTACCAGACTGCTCCATCCCGCGTCCGATTGCCGAGGATTATAACAATCACTCTGACAGTATGCAAAAATAACTATTGGTGCCGAGAGCGGGACTTGAACCCGCACGTCCATAGGACACTACCCCCTCAAGGTAGCGTGTCTACCAATTCCACCACCTCGGCTAAAATTAGTTTGGTACGTCGCTACCTGGGCTAGCAGGTGATACCGGTACATCACCATCTTGGATAACTTGTTCTGCTGCAGGTTGCGATAAATCGCCCCACTCATCAACTTGTTGTGTTTGTTTGGCAGAGAGGTTGCCTAACACTAAGCTGATAACAATAAACAAGGTAGCAAAAATGGCCGTTGCTCTAGTTAGGAAGTTACCTGAACCAGAAGAACCAAACACAGTGTTTGACGCGCCAGAACCAAAAGATGCGCCCATGTCGGCACCTTTGCCTTGCTGAATTAACACTAAGCCAATTAAGGTTAGCGCTACTACTAAATAAACTACTAATAAAATTTCGTACATTCTCTTTCACCTAAGTCTGGGTCGGCCTTTAATCCGACCGTCATTTAGTGAAACACAAGTCACCAAAGCGGGCGAGATATTAGCGAACCTCTGCGACTAATACAAGCACCAGCTTCAAAAAACTTTTACTCTGTGTTCAACCGTTTAAATATTGTTCGCTTTAATCGCAAGCAACACGTACTGCTTCAGCAATATCGTTTGCGCATTGTTCAACTAATGCGGAATCGGCACCTTCTACCATTACACGTAGCAATGGCTCAGTTCCGGACTTGCGCAATAAAACGCGACCAGAATCACCTAACTGCGCTTCGGCTTTTTGCTGGGCCATTTTGACCAAATCGCTACTCAGTGGATCTGATTCGCCTTTAAAACGAACGTTCACTAGCAACTGTGGGTATAAAGTCAGCTCGCTTAATAAACCGCGCAAACTTTGCTTTTGCGCCAACATAGCGGCTAGCACCTGTAATGCAGCAACAATACCATCTCCAGTGGTGGTATGACCTAGGCAAATAATATGGCCTGAGTTTTCGCCGCCGTAGCTCCAGCCTTTTTCAGAAAGCTGCTCCATAACGTAACGGTCACCTACTTTTGCACGGCTAAATGGAATGTCCATATCAGCAAATGCCTGTTCCAGCGCTAAATTGCTCATTAACGTACCAACAACCCCACCACTTAAATGATGGCTTAATTTGGCATCTCGAGCCAAAATGTAGAGGATTTCGTCACCGTCAACTTGCACACCGTGTTGATCGATCATCATCACGCGGTCGCCATCACCATCAAGAGCAATACCTAAATCGGCTTTATGCTCTAACACTTGCTCAGCTAATAAGCCGGTATCGGTAGCGCCACATTTCTCATTAATATTTAGCCCGTCTGGCTGATTACCAATCGCGATAACTTCAGCGCCTAACTCACTAAACACTTTAGGTGCGATATGGTAGGTAGCACCATGAGCACAATCGACTACTATTTTTAATCCAGCAAGGCTGAATTTGTTAGGAAATGTACTCTTACAGAACTCAATGTAACGACCTGCTGCGTCTTCGATGCGGCGGGCTTTACCTAACGCCGCAGACTCTACACACGTCATAGGGTTATCAAGCTCAGCTTCAATGGCCAGTTCTACATCGTCAGGCAATTTAGTGCCGCCAGCTGAGAAAAACTTGATACCGTTGTCGTAGTAAGGGTTATGTGAAGCGCTGATTACAATGCCCGCTTCTGCACGGAAAGTACGTGTCAAATAAGCGACTGCAGGGGTTGGCATAGGGCCAACAAAGCTTGCTTGAACACCCGCTGCCGAAAGCCCAGCTTCTAAGGCCGACTCCAACATATAACCAGAAATACGGGTGTCTTTACCAATTAACACTTTACGCGTTCCAGTACTCGACAATACCTTACCTGCAGCCCATCCTAGTTTTAATGCAAATTCGGGAGTGATCGGGTATTCACCCACTTTTCCACGAACACCATCCGTGCCAAAATATCGTCTTGTCATTACTTACTCATCTGTACTTTAGAAAAAATTGTTAGTGCATCTACCGTTTCTTTAACGTCATGCACACGAAATATGTGGGCTCCTTGTTGAGCCGCTAACACTGCGCCGGTAATACTTGCTGCTAATAGATTATCTGTCGATGTAGACAATAATTTACCGAACATGCTTTTACGCGACATGCCTGCCAATATGGGCAAACCTAACTGTTTAAACTCATTAAGTTGAGCTAACAGCTGAAAATTATGGTCAAGAGTTTTACCAAATCCAAAACCAGGGTCAACTATTATATTCGATTGGCAAATACCTGCCGCAACACAGCTCTCAACTCGCTGCTTTAGGTAAGTGATTACTTCGCTAATAACATCTTGGTATTCAGGATTTGCTTGCATAGTGCGCGGTTGCCCCTGCATGTGCATCAAACACACGGGTACGTTTAAGCTAGCGGCTACCTCTAAAGCACCGGGTTTGCTTAAAGCACAAACATCATTAATGATATCGGCACCGGCTGTAACGGCCTGCAGCATCACTTCAGGTTTATTGGTATCAATAGAAACTAAACACTCGAAGCGTTGCTTGATCTCGGAGATGAGACTCACGGTTCTATCTAACTCATCTTCAAGACTTACCTCAGGGGCGCCAGGGCGAGTCGATTCGCCACCAACGTCTATAATATCAGCCCCCTCCTCTAACATTTGTTCTACGCGCGCTAATGCCTGCTGACGAGCAAAATAGCTGCCACCATCTGAAAAAGAATCTGGAGTGATATTAAGAATGCCCATAATCACCGGTCGAGAAAACTGATGAGGGCCAATATTGAATGCTTGAGTCATATTTTTTACTTACAAAAAAGCCCTGCAAGCAACTTACAGGGCTAATAGATTATTACCAATTACTGTGCTGGATCTTCACCTACAGTTTTTGGTTGTTCAGGTGTCTCAGCCTTTGGCTCATCGCCCTTGTCGTTAGACTCTGGCGGATTATTTGGCTTATCTGAATCATCCCAATCAGCAGGTGGACGCGGTGTTTTGCGTTCCATCAAGTCATCAATTTGCTTAGCATCAATAGTTTCATACTTCATCAACGCATCTTTCATGGAATGTAATACATCCATATTTTCGTTGAGTAATGCTTCTGAGCGCTTATAGTTACGATCAATCACCGCTCGAATTTCTAAATCGATAGCCTTAGCTGTATCGTCAGACATATGCTTAGTCTTAGCAGCGCTGCGACCTAAGAACACTTCGCCTTCTTCATCAGCGTATAGTAACGGTCCCATAGAGTCAGATAAGCCCCACTGGGTAACCATTTTACGTGCAATTTCAGTTGCGCGTTCAATGTCGTTACTCGCCCCTGTAGATACTTTCTCATCACCGTAAATAATGCGCTCAGCTAATCGACCACCGTAGAGACTCGAAATCATACTCTCTAGGTGTTGCTTGCTATGACTCACTCGATCTTGTTCAGGTAGGTACATCGTGACGCCTAAAGCTCGACCTCGTGGAATGATACTTACTTTGTAAACAGGATCGTGCTCAGGCACTAAGCGCCCAACAATAGCATGACCCGCTTCATGGTAAGCAGTCATCTCTTTCTCAGCTTCAGTCATCACCATAGATTTACGCTCAGCGCCCATCATGATTTTGTCTTTAGCTTTTTCAAACTCTTCCATTGAAACTGTGCGTTTGCTACCACGAGCCGCAAATAGCGCAGCTTCGTTTACTAGGTTAGCTAAATCAGCACCAGAGAAACCTGGAGTACCACGTGCAATAACTGCAGCATCTACGCCATCGCCTAGAGGAACTTTGCGCATATGCACTTTAAGAATCTGCTCACGTCCACGAATATCAGGCAGACCTACTGTTACCTGACGGTCAAAACGACCTGGACGCAGTAAAGCTGGATCTAATACATCAGGGCGGTTAGTTGCAGCAATAACAATAATACCTTCGTTACCCTCAAAGCCGTCCATTTCTACGAGCATTTGGTTAAGAGTTTGCTCACGTTCGTCGTGACCACCACCTAAACCTGCACCACGTTGGCGACCTACCGCATCAATTTCGTCGATGAATATAATACAAGGTGCCGACTTTTTAGCTTGTTCAAACATGTCGCGCACACGAGATGCACCCACGCCCACAAACATTTCTACAAAATCAGAACCAGAGATAGTGAAGAACGGAACTTTAGCTTCACCAGCAATAGCTTTAGCTAATAGGGTTTTACCTGTACCTGGAGGACCCACCATCAAAATACCAGTAGGGATTTTACCGCCTAACTTTTGGAATTTAGTAGGGTCGCGCAGATAATCAACCAGCTCACTGACTTCTTCTTTCGCTTCATCACAACCAGCAACATCAGCAAAAGTAGTTTTAATTTGGTCTTCGCTCATTAAGCGCGCTTTACTTTTACCAAATGACATTGCGCCTTTACCGCCACCGCCTTGCATCTGACGCATAAAGAAGATCCAAACACCAATCAGCAGTAGCATTGGGAACCACGAAATAAAGATAGAGGTTAACAAGCCTTGTTCTTCTGGCTGCTCACCCAATACCTTCACGTTGTGGTTGATAAGATCATTTAACAGGTCTTTATCATGCAGAGGAATGATTGTGCTGAACTGTTCACCAGTACGCTTGATGCCTCGAACATCTTGCCCACTGATTCTCACTTCGCGGATCTGTTCTTGATTCACTTCCTTAACAAAGGTGGAATAATCCATTTGCCGACCACTGTTTGAATCAGGGCTAAAGCTTTGGAATACAGACATCAAAACCACTGCTATTACTAGCCATAGAATCAGATTTTTTGCCATGTCACTCAAGACGTAAACCTCACCGGTTATATTTAAATAAGAATTATTAGCTAGCCTACTATAGTTTAAAGCCACTAGCCACTATATAGACTTCTCTAGAGCGAGCTCTAGAAGAGTCAGGTTTGCGTGTTTTTACGCTGGTAAACATAGAACGTACTTCTTGTAGGTATTGATCAAAACCTTCGCCTTGAAATACCTTAACGGCAAAACACCCTTTAGGTGCAAGTACTTCTCGACACATCTCTAATGCTAGTTCAACCAAGTACATTGCACGTGATTGATCAACATTATTGTTGCCGCTCATGTTTGGCGCCATATCAGACAGCACAACATCAACTTTCTTCTCGCCTACTCGCTCAAGCAAAGCGTTAAGTACATCTTCCTCACGGAAATCGCCACATAGAAAATCTACGCCCGCAATCGGATCCATTGGTAAAATGTCACACGCAATAACATGTCCATCCAGACCCACCTGTTCTACACAGTATTGCGACCAACCACCTGGGGCGGCGCCTAAGTCCACTACTGTCATGCCAGGTTTAAGTAATTTGTCTTTATTTTGAATTTCTTCAATTTTAAATACAGCGCGCGAACGCAGACCTAGCTTTTGCGCTTTTTGTACATAGTGGTCGTCGAAATGTTCAGTTAACCAGCGTTTAGAACTGGCTGTATGTTTTTTATTGGTCACAAATTGTTTCCACTATAGTTACAAAACCACACGGTATGTTGATTATAAAATAGTATTAAGACTTAGATGGCGCTAGAATGTGCTTTTTTCAACCCCGAGTAAGCAGAAAGTTTCATGCAACTGACTAACAAACAAAAACAACACCTGAAATCCTTGGCTCATAACCTAAAGCCAGTTGTGATGCTTGGGTCTAATGGGCTAACCGAAGGGATTTTGGCAGAAATAGAGCTGGCCTTAGAGCACCATGAATTAATCAAGGTGAAAATTGCCACTGACGATAGAGAAATGAAGCAATTAATTGCAGACACTATTGTAAGTAAAGCAGAGGCAGCAAAAGTTCAAGTGATTGGACATATCTTGGTCATTTACCGCCCTAGCGACGCTAAGAAAATCGAACTACCAAGAAAATAAAAAAAGCGGCTTTAGCCGCTTTTTTTTAACTCATTGTCCCGTCCGGAAATAGGTTGACATAAAGAGGACTTCTTTATGACAACACCCATTAACTCAAGCCGTAAGCGCACACAACGAGATTACACCTTAGCCTTTAAATTAGGTGTCGTAGCGCGCATCG
>NZ_BJEQ01000034.1 GCF_005405585.1 Agarivorans sp. Toyoura001
AGCGATATACAACACGATGAGACCGCACCTGAGTTTAAATATGGAAACGCCCAATCAGGTGCATAATAGAAAAGGCCAGCTACTGGAGCTGGCCTAAAAACCGTCAATCTATTTTAGGACGGGTCAGTTGTATTGTGAATGAGTTAAAGCCGGAGTTGCTGGCTTTTGTCTATCACTGTTCGGGTTTACAATATGCCCCCTAATTAAGCTTGAGAGACATCGTTTTGGAATACACTGATATTGACTGGATGAACTATGCACTAAACTTAGCAGCGAAAGCTGAGGCTCAGGGCGAAGTACCAGTGGGAGCAGTGGTGGTTTACCAAGGCGAGGTGGTGGGCGAGGGGTGGAATCAAACCATTACGCTAAATGATGCTACTGCTCACGCAGAAGTGCTTGCATTGCGCGAGGCAGGCAAAAAGATAGGTAATTACCGACTATTAGACACCACGCTTTACGTTACCCTAGAGCCTTGCTCTATGTGTGCGGGTGCAATGGTGCACGCCCGTGTGAAGCGCTTAGTGTTTGGTGCCAGTGATTTAAAAACAGGTGCGGCCGGAAGTGTGTTCAGTATTGTTAATTGTGAGCAGCTAAATCATAAAGTAGAGATTGAAGCTGGTGTGTTAGCTGAATCTTGCGCTGATACTATTAGTCGTTTTTTCCGCAAGCGTCGTGAACAACACAAGCTGCGAAAAAAACAACAGAGCAGTGATTTACCCAGCGACGCTGACTAAACCCATTTCAGACAAAACAAAAGAACGTTGTCTTAATAAAACCTTACGATGCTGACGAGCCAGTTGAATGCGGCGGCGTGGCGAGTGAAGGGTAACGCGTTTTTTTCTAATCATACTATCTATCCTCTCCATTATGTTAGGCAGGACGCTTACTGTTTTTAATCTCCATTGTAGATTAAGCACAAAACATGACAGTATTGTGACAAATCGTCAAGATTATTCTCTAATTATTGGAGTTAATCTCTGTTTTATTCGGAGTGGTTACTGGATCTGTAGGGTTATTCACTGGGTAAGGCGCGCGATTCTTCATTAACTCCTGGCGTCGCTGAGACTCTTTTCTTTGAGCATCTAACCACAGTAAGCTTTGATAATATTGACGAATATTGTTCACATAGTTATAGGCTTCTTGGCCGCGAGCATAGCCATAGCGAGTCTGTTGATACCACTTTTTACGCATCAATAGCGGTAAATTTTCCTTCACATCTACCCAAGCGTCGGGATCTCCACCACGCATTCTAGTAATTCGTCTGGCATCTAACATGTGGCCGAAACCAATGTTGTAGGACACCAAGGCAAACCAGATCTTGTCATCTTCGCGCACGCTGTCGGGCACGCGATTAATTAACTTTTGTAAATACTCGGCTCCACCACGAATGCTTTGCTCAGGATCAAGCCGATTGGTCACTTTCACAGACTTAGCCGTGGGAAGGGTTAACATCATCATGCCGCGTACACCGGTAAACGATTTAGCGTGCGGGCGCCAATGAGACTCTTGATAAGAGACCGCGGCAATTAAACGCCAATCGAGCTGCCCAGCATATTGTTTAAACCAGTCTTCGTACTTCGGCAGGCGAGTGGTGGTTGAGCGTAAAAAGGCGCGAGTATCAACATAGTCAAAACGTTGAATATGGCCAAAATAACGCTCATATAAACGAGTAATACCACCGCTGTTGTGCTTCTCTCCAATAAACTCGATTAAGGCGCTATACAAACTGTCATCACGAAGCCGGTTAACCATCCATACCACTGACGTAGATTTGTTGAGAGTAAAGGCCTCGGCAAGATCTGGGTAAAAGCGCTGATGGAGCGCTAAGGTGGTATCGTCGACTAAGGCGAAGCGGATTTCCTCATCCACAATGCTTTTAAGTAGTTCGCTACTATCCAGTCGGTCAGTCACCTCTATGCTCAGCTCAGGGTTTTCTTTGCGGTAACTTTTTAATAAAGGCTGGTGATAACTGCCCGAGGTGATCCATAACGGTGAGTCTACTTGGCTAATATCGCGGGGGCGGCGGGTATTTTTCTTGTAAACAACTTTGGCATCAACACGATAAATTTCAGGAGAGAAGCGAAAATTCTCACGTAGCGCATTGGTGGGGGATAAAGCTGCACCTAATAAATCTACCTGCTTGTTGTGCAAGCCTCGGTAAAGTTCGGTTTGGTTATATAAAGGCACCATTTGTAGCTCAACACCAAGGTAAGCTGCAAAGTCCTCTAGCAACTCATACTCCATGCCGGTAGGTTGCTCGTGCTGGTCGTAATAGAAAACTTGCTGACTATACAGCGTTCCCACGCGTAATTTTCCGCGTTGGCGAATTTGCTCTAGTTCAGAGACAAAAGGTTTGGGTTCGCAGCCTTGCAAAAGAAACAAAGCGAGCAACGCTAAGAGCAGGGTGAAGCGTTGCTGTTTAATCATCAAATTTGTTTTCCACACTAATATTTTTATTCGATTTTATGGATATCCGCCTAGCTGTCTAGCTTTAAGCGCGGTTTTCCTCGTTAAGCTAACGTTTTGTTTACCATTGTCGCAGTTTTTATCTATAATACGCGCAATTTTCCCCCTCCCACCTCCATCTGGAAAAGCGAGCCATAAATATGTTGGTACTACGTGGTGCACCTGCACTGTCTGATTTTCGAATTGCACAACTGTTAAAACGTTGCGCAGAGCAAGACCTTCCTGTTACTTCTATCTATGCTGAGTTCATGCATTTTGCTGATATATCTACAGATTTAAGTGATGCTGAACAACAAGTATTAGACAAGTTATTAACCTACGGGCCTACCATTGCAGAACACCAGCCAACTGGAAAACTGTTATTGGTTACTCCTCGCCCTGGCACAATTTCTCCTTGGTCTTCAAAAGCCAGCGACATTGCTCATAATTGTGGATTAACCAACGTACAACGTTTAGAGCGTGGTATTGCTTACTACGTAGAAATCAGCAGTGAGTTAAGCGAATCACAAGGCGCTCAATTAAACAGCTTGATTCATGACCGTATGATGGAAGCGGTATATGCAGAGGTGGAACAAGCAGCTGCGTTATTTGAACACGCTAGCCCAGCACCTTTTACATCGGTAGATATTCTTAGCGGTGGCAAACAAGCTTTAGAGCAAGCTAACCAAGAGTTGGGTTTAGCCTTAGCTGATGACGAAATTGACTACTTAGTAGAAAATTTTGAGAAAATGAAACGTAATCCTAATGATGTAGAGCTAATGATGTTTGCCCAAGCAAACTCTGAGCACTGTCGTCATAAAATCTTTAATGCCGATTGGACAATTGATGGGGTAAAACAACCTAAATCTTTGTTCAAAATGATTAAGAATACCTACGAGCTAAACAGCGATTATGTATTGTCGGCGTATAAAGATAATGCCGCGGTAATGACTGGCTCTGTAGCGGGGCGTTTCTTCCCAAATTCAGACACCAAGCAATACAACTACCATCAAGAAGATATTCATATTCTTATGAAGGTAGAAACGCATAACCACCCAACGGCTATTTCTCCATATCCTGGAGCCGCTACTGGCTCTGGTGGAGAGATTCGCGACGAAGGTGCTACTGGTCGTGGTTCTAAGCCTAAATCAGGCATGGTGGGCTTTACCGTTAGTAACTTGCGTATTCCGGGCTTTGAACAAACTTGGGAAAGTGACTTTGGTAAACCGAGCCGTATCGTTAACGCCCTAGAGATTATGCTAGAAGCTCCGCTAGGTGGCGCTGCTTTTAACAACGAATTTGGTCGACCTAATATTCTTGGCTACTTCCGTACTTACGAAGAGCAAGTAGAAAGCTTTAACGGCTTAGAAGTTCGTGGTTATCACAAACCGATTATGTTGGCCGGTGGTTTAGGTAACATTCGCGAAGACCACGTAGAAAAAGGCGAGATCCCGGTTGGTGCAAAAATCATTGTTCTGGGTGGCCCAGCAATGAATATTGGCCTAGGTGGCGGCGCGGCTTCTTCAATGGCTTCTGGCCAATCGAGTGAAGATTTAGATTTTGCCTCGGTACAGCGTGAAAACCCAGAAATGGAACGCCGTTGTCAGGAGGTTATCGACCGTTGTTGGCAGCTAGGTGACGCGAACCCTATCGCCTTTATTCACGATATTGGTGCAGGTGGTTTATCTAACGCTTGTCCTGAATTAGTAAACGATGGTGGCCGCGGTGGCATTTTTGATTTACGCGCGGTGCCAAATGACGAGCCTGGCATGTCGCCTTTAGAGATTTGGTGTAACGAGTCGCAAGAACGTTACATGCTTGCTGTAGCACCAGAGCACCTAGCTGTATTTGATGCCATTTGTGAGCGCGAGCGCGCGCTATATGCAGTGATTGGTGTAGCAACTGAAGAAATGGATTTAGTCCTGCACGATTCGCACTTTGGCAACGATCCTATTCGTATGCCGTTAGAGGTTCTGTTAGGCAAAGCCCCTAAAATGCATCGTGATGTTAAATCAGCTCGCTTTAACGGCCCTGGTTTCAACTCTGAAAAAGTAGACTTAAGCGATGCGGCCGAGCGTTTGTTGCGTTTGCCGGCAATTGCCGAGAAGACCTTCTTAATTACCATTGGTGATCGCAGTGTTACCGGCTTGGTGGCTCGCGATCAAATGGTTGGCCCTTGGCAAGTACCCGTAGCGAACTGTGCTGTAACAGCAGCCAGCTATGATACTTACCATGGCGAAGCTATGTCGGTTGGTGAGCGCACCCCTGCGGCACTGATTGACCACGCTGCCTCAGCCCGTTTAGCGGTAGCAGAAGCACTAACCAACATTGCAGCGACTAATATTGGTTCGCTAAATAATATTAAGTTATCGGCTAACTGGATGTCTGCAGCGGGTCACCCTGGTGAAGATGCTGGTTTGTATGAAGCGGTTAAAGCGGTGGGTGAGGAATTATGTCCTGCACTAGGTTTAACCATTCCGGTTGGTAAAGATTCAATGTCGATGAAGACGGCTTGGCAAGATGAAGGCCAAGATAAGTCTGTGACTTCGCCGCTTTCATTGATTATCAGTGCTTTTGCCAAAGTTGAAGATATTCGCCTAACGGTGACTCCTCAGCTGCGTAATGACCTTGGTGATTCAGACTTAATCTTAATCGATTTAGGTCAGGGTAAAAACCGCATGGGCGCGTCGTGTTTAGCGCAGGTTTATAAACAGCTAGGCAATAAGGTGCCTGATGTTGATTCACCTGAGCTGCTTAAAGGTTTCTTTAATGCCATTCAAGCACTCACTGCTGATCAAAAACTATTGGCTTACCACGACCGTAGTGACGGTGGTTTATTTACTACTGTGGCAGAAATGGCCTTTGCAGGACATTGCGGCGTAAATGTAGCCTTAGATTTGCTCGCTGGAGACAGTGTAGAAGCACTATTCAATGAAGAATTAGGTGCGGTAATTCAGGTTAAAACTGAAGACAAAGAAGCAGTACTTAATGTGTTAGCAGGTCACGGCTTAGCCTCTTGCAGCCATGTAATTGGTTCACTGAACGATGATGACGCTATCCGCTTTACCCGCAACGGTGAAGTGGTATTGGCTAATACCCGCACTCATTACCGTGGTGTTTGGGCTGAAACCACTTACCAAATGCAAGCGCTGCGTGATAACCCAGAGTGTGCAAAACAAGAGTTTGACGCTAAGTTTGATGCGGCAGATCCTGGTTTGAACATTGGTTTAAGCTTTGACATTAATGAAGACGTTGCTGCGCCTTTCATTGTTAAGGGTTTGAAGCCTGAAATGGCGATTTTGCGCGAGCAAGGCGTTAACTCGCATCACGAAATGGCCGCCGCCTTCGACCGCGCTGGTTTCGCTGCAGTAGACGTACACATGAGTGACATACTCGCTGGCCGTGTGAGCTTAGAACAGTTTGCCGGTTTAGTGGCTTGTGGCGGTTTCTCTTACGGTGACGTATTGGGTGCTGGTGAAGGTTGGGCAAAATCGATATTGTTCAACGAACGTGCTCGCGAGCAGTTCACTAACTTCTTTGAGCGCAACGACTCATTTGCACTGGGTGTGTGTAATGGTTGTCAAATGTTGTCTAACCTCAGTGAGCTGATTCCTGGTGCCGACTTGTGGCCTCGTTTTGTACGTAATGAATCAGAACGTTTTGAAGCGCGTTTCAGCTTGGTAGAAGTACAGCAATCACCGTCGATTTTCTTAAACGGTATGGCTGGTTCACAAATGCCTATCGCGGTATCTCACGGAGAAGGCCGCGTAGAAGTGCGTGACCAAGCGCATTTAGACGCCTTAGCTAACAGTGGAACCGTGGCCTTACGCTACGTGGATAACTATGGCGAAGCTAGCACGCAATACCCAGCTAACCCGAATGGTTCGCCGCTAGGTATTACAGGTTTGTCTTCAAAAGATGGTCGAGTGACTATTATGATGCCTCACCCTGAGCGCGTATTCCGCACCGTAGCGCACTCGTGGCATCCAGATGACTGGCGCGAAGATAGCCCGTGGATGCGTATGTTCCGTAACGCACGCGTTAACGTAGGTTAATCAAACGTTAGCGAGTAAAAAGCCACCATAGGGTGGCTTTTTTATTGGGCGATCCAGTGATTGTGATTACAAAGTAAAGCGTTTAATGAGTTCTTCGAGTTGTTCGGCACGCTGTTTTAGGTTCAAACTGCCGCTCCGGTTTTCCTGGGCCAAGCCAGCTGATTGACTGGATTGGTCAGCAATATGTACGATGCGTTGAGAGATTTCTTGGCCTACGTGGCTTTGCTCCTCAGTGGCAGTCGCGATTAAGGCGTTCATATCCATAATGTGCTGAATTGAATCTTTAATCAGTTGCAGGGCTTCACTAGCAGCATTGGCCCCTGTTACCGCTTCTCCACTGCGTTCTTGGCTGCTGTCCATGGCAGATACGGCTGCATCGGAACCGCTTTTTAAGCGCTCAATCATGCCATGAATTTCGCCAGTACTTTGTTGGGTGCGACTGGCCAGTTGACGTACTTCATCTGCAACAACCGCAAAGCCGCGACCTTGTTCGCCAGCCCGAGCGGCTTCAATGGCTGCGTTTAAGGCTAACAAGTTAGTTTGTTCGGCAATGCCTTGAATCACACTTAATGCAGACGAAATATTTTGCACATCACCTTCTAGCTTAGCGATAACCTCACTGGCTTGGGCAATTTCATTTGCTAACGATTGCACAGTCGCCGCAGCGCTATCTACGGTGGTCATGGCCTCTCCAGCGCTATTATCTACTTGTTGAGCAGAGTTTGCGGCTTGATTGGCGTTGTCTGATACATCATGAGCAGATGCGGTCATTTCTGTCATAGCGGTGGCCACTTGCTCGGTTTCTTCACGCTGCTCAACCAACAGCTGGTCTACCGAGTTGGCTCTGTCTGACATAGATGAGGTTTCCTTTGAGACGTCTAAGGCAACTTTACCTACCATGCTGATGATTTCATGTAGCAATTCAATAAAGGCATTGAAGTTACCCGCCAATTGACCAAACTCATGAACATAATCGGTCTTAAGGCGAGCACTTAAATCGGCTTCGCCGGAGGCTAATTTAGCAAAAGACTGATTCAAGTCTTGCAGCGGCGCCATAATGCTTCGGTTAATGAAGTAGCTAATTAACACAGCAAGCCCCAGTAATGCCGCACCCGTAAGGAATATGAAAAACATCGACGATTCTAAGCTAGCTTGTGCTTCTTCTTCCAGTTTTGTGATGAGGGCATCAACATCATCGGTGTAAAACCCGGTGCCAATAAATATATCCCACTTATCTAAATAAATGGCGTAACTAAGCTTAGGAAGCGCTTTATTACCGCCAGGCTTGGGAAAGTAGTAGGTATAAAACTCACCTGATTTAGACGCTTTGAGTAAATCGCGAATGATGTACTGATTTTGTTTATCTTGTAAGGACCAAAAGTTATCGCCAATACCCTTATCATTTTCGCCTAGCAGCACTCGTGTACCGGTTTTGTGGTAGCCAAATAGATAACCTGATTCGCCATACTTTAGGCGTTTAAGTGTTGGCATAGCTTGCTCTAAGCTGCCACCGCTTTCGTAAATGCTGGCGACTGATGAATAAGCCATGTCCATATAAGCTTTTAGCTCGGCTTTTTTCATTTCCATCATGTTTTCTTGAGTTTCTGAGGACTGAGCTTGGCTGAGTGATTTGGTTTCGTTGTAGCTTAGATACAACATGCTGGTAGCAAGAATAAGAACTGGCCCTAGGGCTAAAACGAGTAAACGTTGGCGAATTGTAAGAGACATAGTTGGATCCTGTCTTGTTGATTTTTATTAGAGGTCTTTTTTATTATTCGGCAAGCTAACGCAAGGCCTTAGTCATTTTTGTGAATTATTCAGGCTAGTTAACAATTGATATAAAAAGCCTCAAATAAATTGAGACTTTTTGTGAGCGACTGTCCCGTCCGGAAATAGGTTGACATAAAGAGGACTTCTTTATGACAACACCCATTAACTCAAGCCGTAAGCGCACACAACGAGATTACACCTTAGCCTTTAAATTAGGTGTCGTAGCGCGCAT
>NZ_BJEQ01000035.1 GCF_005405585.1 Agarivorans sp. Toyoura001
AGGTAGACCAATGGTTTTTTTTGGCTTGCTTCTTAGCAAGGCTGGCGCGTTCACTTAACTCTTGGATACTGAGTTGAGTTGCGCTTGTCCAGCGGGTGACTCCTACAGCTAAACCGGTTAAGTGAAAGAAACGCTGCTGGCCTTCGCGGTCTTTGGCGACAATTCCGCCAGCATCTAAGTCTTTTTGGCGATAAAGTGGTTCTCGCCGAGAATCAAACTGATTGAGCAATTGCAGTACCGGCGGTTGCCAGCCTTGTCGGGTAAAAATCACTATAAAGTCATCGCCACCGAGGTGCCCAATAAAATGTGCATGCCGGCATAGGTGTAATTTTATTTAGTTTAAAGGAAGTTATCTATGGTGACTTAGTGCTGAGCTGTATAAAGCGGTTTTTAGAGGGAGATAGACTCCCTCTAGTAGTTAGAGCTAGCCTTCAATACGCACATAAGGTTTAAGTCTAGGGACACTATTAAGATTTAACTCTTGAGGAAACTGTGTTTGCCCAGCAATAAGAGCATCAACAGCCAGCTTGATTTTATCCAGCTGTACTAGTGCATTTATTTTGTGTACGAATAATTCAGGTGATAATTCGTCAGCGCTAAGTGAGTTGTTCCATTTAACATACTCCTCTAAAGCTTCTTCACCATAGTTATAGGCATGGATATAGCGGTATGAAACTCGTTGATTATCAGGGTAAATCTTTAAGGCGTGTTGATACAGTGCGTCAGCTTCATCATTCCTATTAAGAGCTGTTAAGGCTAGGTGATGATTATAGAATTGCTCAGTACGTGTTTGGCGGCGCATCAATTTCTCTGACCATGCTAGATAGCCATGTAGTTCTTCTGGCAAACCTAAACCAATCGCTGCTTTTAGTCGAAATACCATGGCGTTAAACTCGTAACGTGTTTGAATTGGTAAGGGATTGCTTACTTTTTCCAAGTAAATTACATCTACACTGCCAGTGCGTTCATAGTCCTTGTTGAGCTTAATACTTTGTAAACCAGAGACCATGAAGATCACCGTGAATAATGGTATCAACACGCCGAATATTTTTGGAGCAAATTTAGCTGGGAAACCTATGACGGTGATTTTTCCGGTTTCCATAAATGTTTTAGCTAGCACTATACAAAACAAAAACCACAGTATTGATGAGTGATAAAACGGAAGCTCGGTCATGCTATGCAATAAGCTTGGCAATAGAATAGCAAAGTAGAAGAGACCTTTCTGCCAGCCTTTGGTAAGCCAAAGTTTTAAGCAATATCCGGCCAATGTCAGCAACACAAGTATAGGAAGTATTCCGCCTTCGACGGCCCAATAAGCCAGCTCATTATGAGGGTGAGCAACATTGAAATGATAGCCATCTATAATGCTTTGCTGGTTTAACAGAGCCTGCGCTTCATGATATACCCCATCATATCCGCCGTAACCCCAACCAAGTAAAGGTTGTTGTTTAAATAATTCCCAGCTTACTTCTAGCATGGTGATTCGGTAGGCAGTGGTAACACCACCTATGGCGTCACGTGCAACTGATTCACTTAGCATTTCCGGAATACTTGAAGCTACTACACCCAGAGCAATGCTGCATAACCATACTCTCAATTCTTTCTTTCTTGAGGTTTTATATAGATAAGGAGCTAGTAGCGGCAAGATTAAAAACAAGGAGAGGGTAGTGGTTCTTGATCCTGATAGGAAACATACCCAGGCTGCTAGAAAGCTGGTTACAGCCACTAGAGTAAGCTGGGTTTTGGTTGTTATAGCTTTTTCAGAAATTAACCATGCAGACGCTAAAGGTCCAAATAAGACAAAGGTACCTAGTACGTTGGGTTGCTGAAAAATTCCGGCCGCACGGGTGGAATTGACATTAAAGCCAACCCAATTGCCTTCAGTGAGCAGGTACATCTGAGTTAAGGCGTAAGCACTTTCTATTAAGGCTCCCGCGACAATTAGAAACAGCATTAGGTGCCAGTCTTTACGTGTTAGTTCTAACTGCATAAACGCAAAAATAAGCAAAAGGCCCGCGGATAATCCGATTAGTCTATCTAAGGCAAACTCGCCGAACTCGGCATTTGGATAAAACAACGGAATCCAGAGAAGGCCAACACCAGCGAGAAGAACAATTAAAGGTTGGTTGTATCGTAGTTGCTCTGCAGTACTAACTTTAATAAGACCAATACCAATAAGCATTGAGGCGAACATCCATACTACTAAGTTAAATGGAAGCGCGAGGCCGGTACCACCTTGGTTATGTTGGAAGTAATGCATACCAACAAGCATCATTGCGGCAAATACATAAATAAAACAACGTTCTAGTGTCAACTTGGCTGACATATCATTTCCTTTGAAAAATGCGGGCATCAAGTGCCCTTTCAATCACTATTTGTTTAACATTGGCTTTAAGAAGCGAGCGGTATGAGAGCGCTGTTCTTTTACTATATCTTCTGGTGTTCCAGCTATCAGGATTTCACCTCCGCCTTTACCACCTTCAGGGCCAAGATCTACCACCCAGTCTGCCGTTTTCACCACATCCAAGTTGTGTTCAATTACTACAATGGTGTTTCCGTGGTCGCGTAAGCGGTGAATAACTTCTAATAGCAATTCAATATCGTGGAAGTGCAAGCCAGTGGTTGGCTCATCTAATATATACAAGGTTTGGCCGGTGTCTCGCTTGCTGAGCTCTCGTGCCAGTTTTACACGTTGGGCCTCACCGCCGGATAAGGTGGTCGCTGATTGGCCTAGCTTTATGTACGTTAAACCAACATCAATCAGTGTTTGTAATTTCCTAGCAATGGCTGGTACAGCATCAAAGAATGGGCGAGCTTCTTCAACAGTCATATCCAAGATCTGGTGAATACTTTTACCTTTGTATTTTATTTCTAGTGTTTCGCGGTTGTAGCGTTTGCTTTTACATACATCACAGGGAACATAAACGTCGGGTAAAAAGTGCATTTCAACTTTTATTACGCCGTCACCTTGGCACGCTTCACAGCGACCGCCTTTTACATTAAAGCTAAATCGACCAGGTTTGTAGCCGCGAGAACGAGATTCTTGAGTCGCAGCAAATAACTCGCGAATGGGTGTGAAAATACCTGTGTAAGTTGCTGGGTTAGAACGCGGTGTTCGGCCAATCGGACTCTGGTCAATATCGACGACTTTGTCGAGCTTGTCTAGACCCTCAACAGCTTTGTGTGGGGCGATATCTTCACCGGCTGCACCGTTGAGCTCTTTCTGGGCAATTTTATATAAGGTGTCATTAATTAAGGTAGATTTTCCGCTGCCTGATACGCCTGTAACACAGGTTAACAAGCCTAGTGGAATCGCTAGATCAACGTCTTTGAGGTTATTGCCACTTGCGCCAAGTACCTTTAACCAGTCTTTACCTAAAGGATGCCGTTTTGCGGGAACATCTATTGCCTTAACGCCCGACAAATATTGTCCGGTGAGTGAATCGGGAGTGTCTATGACTTGTTGATAAGTACCTTGAGCAACAATTTCGCCACCATGCACACCTGCTCCAGGACCGATATCGACAATATAATCGGCGGCGCGAATGGCATCTTCATCGTGTTCAACCACTATTACAGTATTGCCCAAATCTCGTAGATGATTGAGGGTAGCGAGTAATCTTTCGTTATCACGCTGGTGTAAACCAATCGAAGGTTCATCAAGTACGTACATTACGCCAACAAGACCCGCTCCAATTTGGCTGGCAAGTCGAATGCGCTGAGCTTCACCGCCTGATAAAGTATCTGCGCTGCGATCTAATGAAAGGTAGTCTAGGCCAACGTTAATTAAGAAGTTCAAGCGTTCACAGATTTCCTTGAGAATTTTGTCGGCAATTTGGGCGCGTTGTCCGGTCAGACTGAGTGAGTCAAAAAACTCCATGGCCTCGCCAATGGATTTACAGCTGACTTCTGGCAAGTTGGTAGTGCCAATAAACACATTTCTGGCTTCTTCGCGTAGACGACTACCGTTACAGCTTGGACAATTTTGATTACTAATGAACTTCGCTAGTTCTTCCCGCACAGCATTAGACTCTGTTTCTTTGTAACGGCGACGCATATTGGGGATTATCCCTTCAAAGGGATGCTTGCGCACGGTTACGTCGCCGCGATCATTCATGTACTTAAATTCAATGCTAGTACGGCCTGAACCATGCAAAACGACTTTTTGGTGTTTTTCACTGAGTTCTTCAAAAGCAGTTTCTAAGTCGAACTCAAAGTGAGCCGCTAAAGATTTAAGCATTTGATAATAATAAAAGTTGCGCTTGTCCCAGCCGCGTATGGCCCCGCCCGACAGGCTCAAGCTCGCATTTATGATGACTTTGTTATCATCAAAAAACTGATCTACACCTAAGCCATCACACGTTTGACAGGCGCCTGCAGGGTTATTAAACGAAAAGATCCGAGGCTCTAGCTCTGTCATGCTGTAACCACATACTGGACAGGCAAAGTTGGCGGAAAATAGCTGGCGGGTATCACCACTATCCATATCCACCAAAATGGCTGTGCCTTCAGCAAGTTCTAGCGCCGTTTCGAACGACTCGGCTAAGCGTTGAGATAAGTCATCGCTAGCGCGTACTTTAAAACGGTCGATAACCACTTCAATATTATGCTTTTTATGTAGCTCGAGCTCTGGAGGATCGCTTAAGTCACAGACCTCGCCATCTATTCGTGCACGAATAAAACCTTGAGCAGCAAGGTTTTCTAGGGTTTTTACATGTTCGCCTTTACGGTCTCGAACAATGGGCGCCAGCAACATCAGTTTGCTGTTCTCTGGCTCTTCAAACACTTTGTCTACCATTTGACTAATGGTTTGTGCAGCCAAGGGTTGATGGTGATGCGGGCAGCGTGGCTCGCCCACTCGCGCATACAATAATCTTAAGTAATCATAAATTTCAGTAATCGTACCAACAGTAGAACGCGGATTATGCGAGGTAGATTTTTGTTCAATGGAGATTGCCGGAGATAAACCTTCAATATGGTCAACATCGGGCTTTTCCATCAATGACAAAAATTGACGCGCATAAGCTGAAAGAGATTCTACATAACGGCGCTGACCTTCGGCGTAGAGGGTATCAAATGCTAGCGATGACTTCCCCGAACCAGAGAGCCCAGTAATAACAATAAGCTTGTCGCGCGGGAGGGTAAGCGAAATGTTCTTGAGGTTGTGGGTGCGTGCACCTCTAATATCGATACTGTCCATTGTTACCTGATCATTGCTGCAGTAAATCGTCCAGTATTACACATTATTTATTGAAATGCGCCGTTCTGCTGGTGTGAATGAAGTAATAGTAAGGCGGCAATCTTAAGCTGGTTTGCAGCCAAGTGCCTGTGTTAGCATTACCGGTTCTCAATTGACGAATTTTTTATGGTTATAGCTGTGGAAGAAGGTTTAAATCCTACTGAAAAACGCGGTGCTTATTCGCTTGCGCTGTTGTTTGCTTTGCGCATGGCTGGCTTGTTTATGTTAATGCCGGTTTTGGCTGTGTATGGTCAAGAGTTAAAAGGTTTTTCGCCTCTTTGGGTTGGCTTAGCTATTGGCGCATATGGCTTAACCCAAGCTATGTTTCAAATCCCCATGGGGTGGCTATCGGACCGCATTGGTAGAAAACCGGTTATCTTTTTAGGTTTGAGCATTTTTGCACTAGGCTCAGTGGTGGCCGCTATGGCTGAATCGATTCATGGCGTTGCTATTGGGCGAGCTTTGCAAGGCATGGGGGCAATTGCGAGTACGGTTATGGCACTTGCTGCAGACTTAAGCCGAGAGACCCAGCGTGCCAAGGTGATGGCGTTTATTGGGGTAAGCATTGGTTTATCTTTTGCTGCATCTTTAGTACTTGGGCCTATAGTGTCTGCACAGCTAGGTTTATCGGGGTTGTTTTGGTTAATTGCTGGTTTATCGTTAGCGGCTATGTTGGTGGTGCAATTTGCTGTGCCAAATGCTCACTCTAAAGCCCCTAGTGGTGAAGTGAGTGCTAACTCTGCTCAAATGTTCAAACTACTCAAACACCCTCAATTACTGCGTTTAGATTGGGGGGTATTTACGCTACACCTAGTATTGACCGCACTATTTGTGGTGATGCCACTACGTTTGGTGGATGCAGGACTAGAAGCCGCCAGTCATTGGCAAGTGTATTTACCTGCAGTATTAGTGTCGTTTGTATTAATGGTGCCGTTACTTATTATTGCCGCTAAACGTAATCAGCAACGTGGTTACTTTTTGTTTGCAATTAGCTTATTGCTATTGGCTAATGCCCTACTGTTAGTTGATGTATCGTCTATTTGGTTGTTAGGCGCAATTTTAGCGATTTTTTTTATCGGCTTTAATTATTTAGAAGCGAGCTTACCTGCGCTTATTTCTAATCTAGCACCTCCAGGTAATAAAGGCGCTGCTTTAGGGGTGTTTTCTACCAGTCAATTTCTAGGGGCGTTTATTGGCGGTTCTAGTGCTGGAGCCTTGTATATGGCAGCAGGTGCGTATGGAGTAAGCCTGTTTGCTATTGCTTTGCTGCTTATTTGGTTAGTTGTTAGTTTAGGAATGCGTGCGCAAAGTGGCATAAAAAGTTATTCGTTGGCGATATCATCTGCCGACCAACCAGCGAGTTTATTGGCAAAACTGCAGGTATTACCTGGGGTTGTAGAAGCGGTAGTGATTTCGAGTGACCGTACTGTTTACCTCAAAGTGAAAACAAAAGAATTTGAATTGGCTAGAGCATTGGATTTGGTGCGAGCAGCCTAGTATGATAGCGGGTCTTCCTCGCCACAACAGATAGAATATAGGAGCGATATACATGGCCACTCGGGGCATTAATAAAGTAATTTTGGTTGGTAACTTAGGACAAGATCCTGAAGTACGTTTTATGCCAAACGGCGGGGCCGTCGCCAATATTACTATTGCTACTTCAGAAAGCTGGAGAGACAAGCAAAGTGGTGAACAGAAAGAACGCACAGAATGGCACCGCGTAGTGTTGTTTGGCAAACTGGCCGAAGTGGCTGGTGAATATCTTAAAAAAGGTTCACAGGTTTATATTGAAGGCCAATTACAAACGCGTAAGTGGCAAGACCAAAATGGTCAAGACCGCTACTCAACAGAGGTAGTTGTTCAAGGCTTTAATGGCGTAATGCAAATGCTAGGTGGTCGCCAAGGCGGTGGTCAAGGTCAAAGCATGGGTGGAGCGCCACAGCAGCAAAATAACTGGGGTGGCCAACAGCAAGCAGCTCCACAGGCTGCTCCTACCGCACAACAAGGTGGTTTCCAGCAGCAAGCGCCGCAACAACAGGCTGCGCCTCAGCAAGGTGGCTATCAGCAACAAGCTAAGCCTGCTGCTCCGCAGCAAGCGCCTCAACAAGCTGCACCACAGTTTAACGAGCCGCCAATGGATTTTGACGACGATATCCCGTTTTAGTCTGCTAAGCGCTAAAAATAAAAAGCCTCAAGAAATTGAGGCTTTTTATTATCTATTGTCCCGTCCGGAAATAGGTTGACATAAAGAGGACTTCTTTATGACAACACCCATTAACTCAAGCCGTAAGCGCACACAACGAGATTACACCTTGGCCTTTAAATTAGGTGTCGTAGCGCGCATCGA
>NZ_BJEQ01000036.1 GCF_005405585.1 Agarivorans sp. Toyoura001
TAGATGTAGACATGTCGATCTCCTGTTCTGTTAAGACTTTGCATCTAACAGTGTGGCTCTAGTTTGACTAACCCACGATAAACGCAGGAGGTCGGCACTTTCACCGGGGATCATTATGTCTAGAGTTACTTCAGATTTGGATTAAGTATGGATGGCATAAGAATACAAAATTATTGGTCTCAAGAAGTCGAAGCACTTATCGCTACCTATAAGCAGTTTGAAACACTAATCCCATCAGATAAACATGAAGGGGCCGCTCATCATGGCGAGGATGGACGTTTTGTTGAAGACCTAATTCAGGAGTATTTTTCAAAATACCTACCTAAGGGATTAGAGGTATTAACTGGTTTTATTTTACGACCAGCTGTTAAAACTGGTGTCAGCGGAAGAGAGCGACGAAATGATTCTGATGAGCACTCATCTCAACTAGATATAATCGTATATGACTCAGAGTGTTACCCAGTATTTCAGAGATTTGGTAATAGTGTAATAGTCCCACCTGAAGGCGTTGTTGCAATTTTATCAGTAAAAAAACATCTAAATGATGGTGATGTTAAAAAAGAATGTGAAGCACTTTGGGCCGCATCGAAACTTTGCAGAACACAGAGCTCTAATGACCCAAATGATAAAGTACGTGGTCCGTACCTTGCGTTAATATGTATGAGTTCAAAAATCGATAAAAAGAAGACTGACAATCTAGACTGGATTTTTCAAAAGGTCACTGAGGCTTACTCAAAAGATGAAACGCCAAAATTTGATGATCTAGTTGGATATATTGGTTCGTTAAGTGAGTGGAGTATATTTAAGAGAAGACCTAAAGGAAAAAAGGTTGTTAAGGCCGAATTCGTAAATCTCTTACACAAGGAAGGAGAATCTCATTTAGGTCTCCAATTTATATTAACCGGAGTTCTTTCTGTATTTTATGATGAAACGAGAAAGAATATCCGCCGCCCTGGGTTCACAGCATTTCCATCCGGCCGAAATCATGATAAATCAATGGGCGAGATCGAGTGTGATGGTGAAAGGTAACTCTAACAAGTTGCTGCACTCGGACAAATTACTCGCTTCGCTCCTAATTTTCCGGTGAGCAAGGCGTTATAACCCTAGGTAATCACGAGGCATTATGGGATATCGAGTTTCATCTTTAAATAAAATACCAAAAGTACCAGGCATTGAATTCTATTTATATGTCGTTGGTGATATTAGTTGGAAAACAGGGTTTACCAAAGCATTGATGGATAACTTTGATACACTGGCAAAACAGTTAGGCGAGAAAGGTGCTGTTATTGCACCACATGAAGGTATGGATTTAACTGAAGACCTTTCTGAATGTGTTAATGCTCTAGCTTTTAAAAACAATGACATTAGAGATATGCTTTCTACTGGTAAAGGGCTTGGTTTGTTGTTTACCTCTGCTCACCCAAATGATTTAACAGCAGAAGACATTATTCTCTATTCTCCAGTGGAGATGATAGACAAGCATTTTAATACACTTGAGCAGTTTTTTGGTGAACTATGTGCTTATGTGGAAAACGGTGATACAGACTTTATCAATAAATTTACTGAGTCAAGAAGTGGAATGGTTGCAGAAACAGTTGAGTTAATAGATCTAAACCCGAACTTTTTTGGTGTTGGTGTAAACTTAAATCCTCTAAAAACTAAAGCGGTAGGCTGGATGAAATCGGGTTATAACAAGGCATTTAAACGGAACTTGTAGTTGATCCGATTCAGTAGACACTTCACTCAAACAAGATGAGGTGTTTATGCCAGCTTATAAAACAGGTAAAAAAACTCAGCAATACACAACTGAATTCAAAGCAACCGCCGTTAAATTAACCCACTTGGCAGGTGCTACAGTTAAAGGAGTTGCAGAGTCACTCGACATTCATCCGTTCATGTTATCTCGGTGGCGAAAGGATTATCGCGAGGGGAAAATCATGTCTGATAGAAGACGGAAAAAACTAAGCAAACCCATGAATCTTTCTGAAAATGAAAAAATTGCTGAACTTCAAAAGAAAGTAAAACAACTTGAACTGGAGAATGATTTGCTAAAAAAGTGGCAACGATTCGTCGCGGAGGAAAGTCGACGAAATTCCGATTCATAAGCCATTATAAGCAACGCTTTCCCATCACCATGATGTGCCGATTTCTTAAGGTGTCTCGCTCTGGTTACTATGCCTTCTGTAAGCGAAAAGTGAGCCGCCACTGGCTCGTTGATAAGCAACTCGCCTATCGGATAGAGAAGATATTTACCAAGAGCAGAGAGACTTATGGCAGTCCTCGCGTCCATGCAGAATTAAAGCGAGCAGGTATCCACACCAGCAAAAAACGCGTGGCGAGGTTGATGAGAGAGCGCGGCCTTAAAGCCCGTTGTTCAAGGGTTTACATTAAAATGGCTAAGCTACATCGATTCTATCAATCGATAAAAAATATTCGCAAAGATATGCCAAAACCAACTGCTGTTAACGAACAATGGGCAGGAGACTTAACCTATATTCGTCAAGGTAATCGTTGGTTATACCTAGCAGTAGTCATAGACCTATATTCACGAAAAGTGATTGGTTGGTCGATGAATCACCGTAAAACAACAGCAGTAACGATGGCGTCGTTGCACATGGCTTTTAGAAATAGAAAGCCACAGGCTGGATTGGTGTTTCACACTGACAGAGGCGCAGAGTATCGCGCTCATGAAGTTCAATCACTGTTAAGTAAGTACGGCGTAACACCGAGTATGAATCGACCAGGGCATTGTACAGACAACGCAGAAATGGAATCGTTTTTTCATACCTTAAAAGGAGAACTCATTAAATCGAATCACTTTACAAGTGAATGGGATTTGAGAGATAAAGTAGCAGGATATGTACAACATTTTTATAATCGATTTCGACTGCACTCAAGTTTAAAATACTTAAGTCCAGTAGAATACGAAGGTAGAGCAAAGGAAGCGTAACCCGTGTCTACTTTATCGGGGGAAGATCAACTAAAACAGTTGGTTAGGTTTCGCTTCGCTACACATTTTAACCAACAATTTTAGTCCGCTTAATGCGGCGTTATAACTTCAGGGAGTATCGTATGAGAATTTTAGTTTTTTGCGCATTTATCATGTTAATTCAGGGGTGCGCCTCAACACAGGGAATTGCTTCAAAAGAAGTGGCTGCAAAAAGTAAGATATTTATAGCAAGCCAACTAAATAATGAATTCAATTTCCAAGTAACAGGAACAACTGCATTTCAAAATAAAAAGTTCGCAGCCAATGTTGAGCACTGGGAATTAAACTCTCACGTTGAAAACAGAGTTATAAATCAATTAAAAGGTGTTTACAGTCCTCAAACTTATAACCAAATAAACGACCAGCTAACTATCCCTTCGGACAATTATCTAACTGGTTACTCCAATGCAATGACAAGTGAAAATGGTTTAAATATTCTTAAAAAACAAGGTTTTGACTACGTTTTATTCATTACATCTATTGATTTTCAAGATGCATATTATCAAACAAACCAGTATGTAGAAGGCTATGGTATTTATAATCGTAGTTTCTTTGGTTCAGACAATAAAATTGTTTATTCACAAATCAGTTTCACATTATTTGATGTAAATACAGGAAAGTTTTTAGCATCTAATGGAGATACTGGTCATAATGGCGGTGACTCTGTTTGGATCACTCACAAGAATATTACTATTTCAAAAGACATATCAAACCTTGAGCAACTAAATGAAATAGTTGAAAACTATAAAAGTGATGTATTTACACTAACTAATAACTTGGTGGATAAAAGCATAAAATATATGGGATTTCAGGTGCAGAAGCTATAACAAACGCATCAACGCATTGGACTAGTAACGCTTGGCTTGGTTCGTGCCTCACCAATTTTAGCCAAGCGTTATTAGCCCGTTATGCGGGCGTTGGTATGACTCCCCATGTCAAGTTGAGCGCCTAAACCCCTAGCTCGTGTGAACCATTGCTCTTTGCCTAAAGGGCGAGTTAATGCATGAGCTTGAAGCAAGTAAGTTCGTCGGTTCTCATGC
>NZ_BJEQ01000039.1 GCF_005405585.1 Agarivorans sp. Toyoura001
TGCTCTTTAACAATTTGGAAAAGCTGATAAAAAATATCTCAAAAATACGAGTTAAATAACAAGTGTTTTTGGTATTCAAAAAAATAAGGTGATCGTACTCGAATGGCAGGACTTATACAGCCTGACCATTCAAGTTAGTTAAGCGACAACATTTAGGTGTTGTATGGTTAAGTGACTAAGCGTATACGGTGGATGCCTTGGCAGTCAGAGGCGATGAAGGACGTGTTAATCTGCGATAAGCCATGTTAAGTCGATAAAAGACGTTATAGACATGGATTTCCGAATGGGGAAACCCACTGCATTTTATGCAGTATCGCAACGTGAATACATAGCGTTGCGAGGCGAACCCGGGGAACTGAAACATCTAAGTACCCGGAGGAAAAGAAATCAACCGAGATTCTGGTAGTAGCGGCGAGCGAACCCGGATTAGCCCTTAAGCTTTTATGTGATTAGTGGAATGTTCTGGAAAGGACAGCGATACAGGGTGATAGCCCCGTACATGAAAATCTACTTTAAGTGAAATCGAGTAGGACGGCACACGTGATATGTTGTCTGAATATGGGGGGACCATCCTCCAAGGCTAAATACTCCTGACTGACCGATAGTGAACCAGTACCGTGAGGGAAAGGCGAAAAGAACCCCTGTGAGGGGAGTGAAATAGAACCTGAAACCGTATACGTACAAGCAGTGGGAGCCCCTTCGTGGGGTGACTGCGTACCTTTTGTATAATGGGTCAACGACTTAATTTCAGTAGCAAGGTTAAGCGAATAGCGGAGCCGTAGGGAAACCGAGTGTTAACTGCGCGCATAGTTGCTGGGATTAGACCCGAAACCCGGTGATCTAGCCATGGGCAGGTTGAAGATTGGGTAACACCAATTGGAGGACCGAACCGACTAATGTTGAAAAATTAGCGGATGACTTGTGGCTGGGGGTGAAAGGCCAATCAAACCGGGAGATAGCTGGTTCTCCTCGAAAGCTATTTAGGTAGCGCCTCGGACGAATACTAGTGGGGGTAGAGCACTGTTAAGGCTAGGGGGTCATCCCGACTTACCAACCCTTTGCAAACTCCGAATACCACTAAGTACTATCCGGGAGACACACGGCGGGTGCTAACGTCCGTCGTGGAAAGGGAAACAACCCAGACCGTCAGCTAAGGTCCCAAAGTCATAGCTAAGTGGGAAACGATGTGGGAAGGCTTAGACAGCCAGGATGTTGGCTTAGAAGCAGCCATCATTTAAAGAAAGCGTAATAGCTCACTGGTCGAGTCGGCCTGCGCGGAAGATGTAACGGGGCTAAGCTATGCACCGAAGCTACGGATGCTAATTTATTAGCATGGTAGAGGAGCGTTCTGTAAGCCGTTGAAGGTGAATCGTAAGGTTTGCTGGAGGTATCAGAAGTGCGAATGTTGACATGAGTAACGATAAAGGGGGTGAAAAGCCCCCTCGCCGAAAGACCAAGGTTTCCTGTTCAATGTTAATCAGAGCAGGGTGAGTCGGCCCCTAAGGCGAGACTGAAAAGTGTAGTCGATGGGAAACAGGTTAATATTCCTGTACTTCGTATAATTGCGATGGGAGGACGGAGAAGGCTAGGCCAGCATGGTGATGGTTATCCATGTTTAAGGTTGTAGGCTGGACACTTAGGAAAATCCGGGTGTCTAAGGCTGAGAATTGATGACGAGTGTCTACGGACATGAAGTGGTTGATGCCCTGCTTCCAGGAAAAGTCTCTAAGCTTCAGATTATACGAAACCGTACCCCAAACCGACACAGGTGGTTGGGTAGAGAATACCAAGGCGCTTGAGAGAACTCGGGTGAAGGAACTAGGCAAAATGGTACCGTAACTTCGGGAGAAGGTACGCTCTTGATGGTGATGGGATTTACTCCCTAAGCTGCTGAGAGTCGCAGATACCAGTTGGCTGCAACTGTTTATTAAAAACACAGCACTGTGCTAAATCGAAAGATGACGTATACGGTGTGACGCCTGCCCGGTGCCGGAAGGTTAATTGATGTGGTTAGTCCTCGGACGAAGCTATTGATCGAAGCCCCGGTAAACGGCGGCCGTAACTATAACGGTCCTAAGGTAGCGAAATTCCTTGTCGGGTAAGTTCCGACCTGCACGAATGGCGTAATGATGGCCAAGCTGTCTCCACCCGAGACTCAGTGAAATTGAAATTGCCGTGAAGATGCGGTGTACCCGCGGCTAGACGGAAAGACCCCGTGAACCTTTACTACAGCTTGACACTGAACATTGACCCTACATGTGTAGGATAGGTGGGAGGCTTTGAAGCGTTGTCGCTAGATGATGTGGAGCCGACCTTGAAATACCACCCTTGTAGTGTTGATGTTCTAACGTTGGTCCCTTATCGGGATTGCGGACAGTGTCTGGTGGGTAGTTTGACTGGGGCGGTCTCCTCCCAAAGAGTAACGGAGGAGCACGAAGGTTGGCTAAGTACGGTCGGACATCGTACGGTTAGTGCAATGGCATAAGCCAGCTTAACTGCGAGACAGACACGTCGAGCAGGTACGAAAGTAGGTCATAGTGATCCGGTGGTTCTGTATGGAAGGGCCATCGCTCAACGGATAAAAGGTACTCCGGGGATAACAGGCTGATACCGCCCAAGAGTTCATATCGACGGCGGTGTTTGGCACCTCGATGTCGGCTCATCACATCCTGGGGCTGAAGTCGGTCCCAAGGGTATGGCTGTTCGCCATTTAAAGTGGTACGCGAGCTGGGTTTAGAACGTCGTGAGACAGTTCGGTCCCTATCTGCCGTGGGCGTTTGAGAATTGAAGGGAGCTGCTCCTAGTACGAGAGGACCGGAGTGGACGAACCGCTGGTGTTTGGGTTGTTATGCCAATAGCATTGCCCAGTAGCTACGTTCGGAACTGATAACCGCTGAAAGCATCTAAGCGGGAAGCAGGCCTTGAGATTAATTCTCACTGGGACTTTAAGTCCCCTGAAGGGCCGTTGGAGACTACAACGTTGATAGGCAAGGTGTGTAAGTGCTGTGAGGCATTGAGCTAACTTGTACTAATTACCCGTGAGGCTTAACCATACAACACCTAAGTGGTGTGTATGTTTGATGAAGATAATCTTATTTAGAAACCAAGAGTGCTTGTTAGACTCGTGGGATATTGCAGCTTTTTCGAATGTTAAAGACAACAAGTTTTTGCCTGGTGGCAATAGCGTTGTGGACCCACCTGAACCCATGCCGAACTCAGAAGTGAAACGCAACTGCGCCGATGATAGTGTGGGGTTTCCCCATGTGAAAGTAGGTCAC
>NZ_BJEQ01000040.1 GCF_005405585.1 Agarivorans sp. Toyoura001
CATCGCAGCAGCACGAGCAGCACGCCGTGCCGCTCCAACCGTCTCGCTTCCCTGCTTAGCTTCCCGCCGCGCCATGGCGTCGACCAAGGCACCCGGCCCCGGCGAGAAGCACCACTCCATCGATGCGCAGCTCCGTCAGTTAGTCCCAGGCAAGGTCTCCGAGGACGACAAGCTCATCGAGTACGATGCGCTGCTCGTCGACCGCTTCCTCAACATCCTCCAGGACCTCCACGGGCCCAGCCTTCGCGAATTTGTCCAGGAGTGCTACGAGGTCTCGGCCGACTACGAGGGCAAAGGAGACACGACGAAGCTGGGCGAGCTCGGCGCCAAGCTCACGGGGCTGGCCCCCGCCGATGCCATCCTTGTGGCGAGCTCCATCCTGCACATGCTCAACCTCGCCAACCTGGCCGAGGAGGTGCAGATCGCGCACCGCCGCCGCAACAGCAAGCTCAAGAAAGGTGGTTTCGCCGACGAGGGCTCCGCCACCACCGAGTCCGACATCGAGGAGACGCTCAAGCGCCTCGTGTCCGAGGTCGGCAAGTCCCCTGAGGAGGTGTTCGAGGCGCTCAAGAACCAGACTGTCGACCTCGTCTTCACCGCGCATCCCACGCAGTCCGCCCGCCGCTCGCTCCTGCAGAAAAACGCCAGGATCCGGAATTGTCTGACCCAGCTGAATGCCAAGGACATCACTGACGACGACAAGCAGGAGCTCGATGAGGCTCTGCAGAGAGAGATCCAAGCAGCCTTCAGAACCGATGAAATCAGGAGGGCACAACCCACCCCGCAGGACGAAATGCGCTATGGGATGAGCTACATCCATGAGACTGTATGGAAGGGCGTGCCTAAGTTCTTGCGCCGTGTGGATACAGCCCTGAAGAATATCGGCATCAATGAGCGCCTTCCCTACAATGTTTCTCTCATTCGGTTCTCTTCTTGGATGGGTGGTGACCGCGATGGAAATCCAAGAGTTACCCCGGAGGTGACAAGAGATGTATGCTTGCTGGCCAGAATGATGGCTGCAAACTTGTACATCGATCAGATTGAAGAGCTGATGTTTGAGCTCTCTATGTGGCGCTGCAACGATGAGCTTCGTGTTCGTGCCGAAGAGCTCCACAGTTCGTCTGGTTCCAAAGTTACCAAGTATTACATAGAATTCTGGAAGCAAATTCCTCCAAACGAGCCCTACCGGGTGATACTAGGCCATGTAAGGGACAAGCTGTACAACACACGCGAGCGTGCTCGCCATCTGCTGGCTTCTGGAGTTTCTGAAATTTCAGCGGAATCGTCATTTACCAGTATCGAAGAGTTCCTTGAGCCACTTGAGCTGTGCTACAAATCACTGTGTGACTGCGGCGACAAGGCCATCGCGGACGGGAGCCTCCTGGACCTCCTGCGCCAGGTGTTCACGTTCGGGCTCTCCCTGGTGAAGCTGGACATCCGGCAGGAGTCGGAGCGGCACACCGACGTGATCGACGCCATCACCACGCACCTCGGCATCGGGTCGTACCGCGAGTGGCCCGAGGACAAGAGGCAGGAGTGGCTGCTGTCGGAGCTGCGAGGCAAGCGCCCGCTGCTGCCCCCGGACCTTCCCCAGACCGACGAGATCGCCGACGTCATCGGCGCGTTCCACGTCCTCGCGGAGCTCCCGCCCGACAGCTTCGGCCCCTACATCATCTCCATGGCGACGGCCCCCTCGGACGTGCTCGCCGTGGAGCTCCTGCAGCGCGAGTGCGGCGTGCGCCAGCCGCTGCCCGTGGTGCCGCTGTTCGAGAGGCTGGCCGACCTGCAGTCGGCGCCCGCGTCCGTGGAGCGCCTCTTCTCGGTGGACTGGTACATGGACCGGATCAAGGGCAAGCAGCAGGTCATGGTCGGCTACTCCGACTCCGGCAAGGACGCCGGCCGCCTGTCCGCGGCGTGGCAGCTGTACAGGGCGCAGGAGGAGATGGCGCAGGTGGCCAAGCGCTACGGCGTCAAGCTCACCTTGTTCCACGGCCGCGGAGGCACCGTGGGCAGGGGTGGCGGGCCCACGCACCTTGCCATCCTGTCCCAGCCGCCGGACACCATCAACGGGTCCATCCGTGTGACGGTGCAGGGCGAGGTCATCGAGTTCTGCTTCGGGGAGGAGCACCTGTGCTTCCAGACTCTGCAGCGCTTCACGGCCGCCACGCTGGAGCACGGCATGCACCCGCCGGTCTCTCCCAAGCCCGAGTGGCGCAAGCTCATGGACGAGATGGCGGTCGTGGCCACGGAGGAGTACCGCTCCGTCGTCGTCAAGGAGGCGCGCTTCGTCGAGTACTTCAGATCGGCTACACCGGAGACCGAGTACGGGAGGATGAACATCGGCAGCCGGCCAGCCAAGAGGAGGCCCGGCGGCGGCATCACGACCCTGCGCGCCATCCCCTGGATCTTCTCGTGGACCCAGACCAGGTTCCACCTCCCCGTGTGGCTGGGAGTCGGCGCCGCATTCAAGTTCGCCATCGACAAGGACGTCAGGAACTTCCAGGTCCTCAAAGAGATGTACAACGAGTGGCCATTCTTCAGGGTCACCCTGGACCTGCTGGAGATGGTTTTCGCCAAGGGAGACCCCGGCATTGCCGGCTTGTATGACGAGCTGCTTGTGGCGGAAGAACTCAAGCCCTTTGGGAAGCAGCTCAGGGACAAATACGTGGAGACACAGCAGCTTCTCCTCCAGATCGCTGGGCACAAGGATATTCTTGAAGGCGATCCATTCCTGAAGCAGGGGCTGGTGCTGCGCAACCCCTACATCACCACCCTGAACGTGTTCCAGGCCTACACGCTGAAGCGGATAAGGGACCCCAACTTCAAGGTGACGCCCCAGCCGCCGCTGTCCAAGGAGTTCGCCGACGAGAACAAGCCCGCCGGACTGGTCAAGCTGAACCCGGCGAGCGAGTACCCGCCCGGCCTGGAAGACACGCTCATCCTCACCATGAAGGGCATCGCCGCCGGCATGCAGAACACTGGCTAGGCGGCTTCTCTTCACTCACCTGCAGAGTGCACCGCAATAATCAGCTTCCGGATGGTGGCGTTTTGTCAGTTTTGGATGGAAATGCCGAACTGGCAGCGTCTGTTTTCCCTATGCATATGTAATTTCCTGCCTCTTTATATTCACTCTTGTTGTCAAGTCCAAGTGGAAAATCTTGGCATATTATACATATTGTAATAATAAACATCGTACAATCTGCATGCTGT
>NZ_BJEQ01000041.1 GCF_005405585.1 Agarivorans sp. Toyoura001
GCGAATATCAGCAAGGTCAACCGCCGACACTTACTTGCCAAAGGTCTCTCATTCAGGTTTTCTATGCCGGTGTTAATCGGTAGAAGTAGACTTGTGCGTGTTGACAGTGGGGATCATATCAACGCCCGGTTTTGGGGCGGACTTGGAGCTGCGAAGCAGCGGAAAGGCCGTCCCAGCCCCAACGGGGCGATAACAACCGCTTGTTAGGTGATTCATTTATGACAGCCGTAGAAAACTTTTATACTCAATCACGATATCGTACTTAACTCCCGCTTGCTTTAACCGACCTACGATATGATTCGCGACCTCATTTGGCCGCTCGTGCGCATATTGGACATCAACAACTAAGATATATTTCCCATCTCTCTTAAGTTCGACAAGCATGACGGCCTCCCCCTCATACTCACCACTCCAAGATCTCAACAACTCGTTACGAGGGCTGTTAGCCCAGCGGTTATAACTTCGTATCCAAGGCTTTTTATCCTGAACCAAGCCATTATCACTGCAAAAATTTTCAATGGCGCTATCAGTAATACCGTTGCTATCAGCTAATTCAATCACTGCAAAATTACCACATGCAGTCAACGGAAGGATAACGAAAAATAAAGCCACTTGAAGCATCATACTTTTCATCTGACATCACCTAGACATAATGATCCCCGGTGAAAGTGCCGACCTCCTGCGTTTATCGTGGGTTAGTCAAACTAGAGCCACACTGTTAGATGTAAAGTCTTAACAGAACAGGAGATCGACATGTCTACATCTAGCACGTTTTTTATTGGACCAGATGTTCACAAAGAAACCAAAGATGCCGCTTATTGTGTTGATAATTCGAGAGATGAGCCTGTGTTCCAAGGCACCATTCCCACCAATATTCGTTCTATCAACAAACTTATCAAAAAATACAAAGACTTGGCTAGTCATCTTGTGTGGTTTATGACGTTGGGCTTTTTACATTGGGCTGCTGTTGCTTCAATACACATCGCGATCCAAACCGACAACAATAACAATGTCGTTACTCAGCTATGCCCTTGCTGCCAACATCCCATGCACTGCACTGCACTGGCCTTAGCCGAACGAGCTAGCCGAAAGGCGAACAGTATAAGGAGAATGGCTGGGCTTAACATGAGGATGAAAATACACATAAAATAACAACTTAGCACTACGCCAAACGGGTAAGGGCTTAACGCCATTCACCCCGTCTTAGCCAAACTCGCCTTGCGAAAACTAACAAGGCCTTGGCCCCGCCAACAGCAACACCGTTATTGACTATAGAAGGGAGCATCGGGCTTGTTCAACACCCGAATAAGGTGTCGGCTGCGCGACACCTATTGTTATTTGTTATTAGCCTTTATTTGAGAAAGTAGAGTTTTATAGAACTCAAGATCAGGGGAAGTACCTTTGCTTACTACCAGCTCTAAATACTCGATACCGTTAATGCCATATAACATACTAAACTGCTTAGATTTGAATTTTTTCTGTAGATCGCCACCTAATTTTATTATTTCTATCACATATTCAGGATCTTCGTGTGCTAATACTAATGCAGTAAGAAGAGGAGTGAAGCCTGTGGCTGGATGGTATTCATTTATACTACAATCCAAATTAAGAAAATGGATAACTAACTCTTTAGCTTTAATTCTATCTAATGGAAATATTTCTGCATCAGGGTAGTTATTCATTGCTATATCTATGAGCAGGTTAATATAGCTAATCCGTTGCCCAGCCAAGTCACCAAAACACTTAGATTCTGTTGACGTAACTTTTAATAACGCTAACTTTTTAGGGATTAAGTGAACAATTTTTTCTTCCCCCTTCCAACTTGGGCTATCTATAGATAAACTATGTATTAGCCAAATAGCATTTGGATAATACGTAAGAACTCCTATCCCAAAAGATAAAGAAGAAACAACAATAATCGAGGTGATTAGTTTAAACATACTCAGGCTCATAACATCTTATTAGTGCGACCTTGAAATCAGGGCTACTTTACAAGGTAACAGGCATCGTTTACTTCGTAAGCTTTAGCGAGAAAAGCTTATTACATCGCCGACAGGCGAAACATACACGGTAAAGCCCTTTGACTCTTCTTAGGAAAAGTAACAAGGCTTTGGCCCCGCCAACATCAACACCGTTATTGACTATAGAAGGGAGCATCGGGCTTGTTCAACACCCGAATAAGGTGTCGGCTGCGCGACACCTATTCTTATTTGTTATGTGCACGACGCTCACTCACACCGAACTAGCTAACCAAACGAAAGACAAGCTTGCAAGAAAAACAGCAACAGGCACAACTGAACATACCCAAAAGTCAGAGTAAACAGCATGACGCCTTGCCCTGATGCCATCAACAAATGAAATAAGGATAAGCAGCAAACAACCGACGCCGATATAGAAGTGCTTGCTGAATCCATCCTGTATTCCTATTTCCAAGAATACAGGAGAAATCAGAGCAGCAATCCAAGTAAATGCCACTGCTTTAGCGCCAATAAAGGTACTGTAAGAGTCTTTATTCATAGTTCCAAGTGCACATAGACATAATGACTCCCCAAGAAGGTGCTGTTCTACAACTTCGTGGGTTAGCTGAAAGCCAGAGCCATAATAGTTAATGATAATAAACTAGATTGGAGATCAGCATGAATAAACATAACATACTTTT
>NZ_BJEQ01000045.1 GCF_005405585.1 Agarivorans sp. Toyoura001
CTCGAAACATGCATATATAGAAATTATTTTTCCTCAGATCTCGCCGTCAAGCATACATGCATTATCTCCCAGACTTCGCAGTGGCGAGCTCGATATATATGATGACTAGCATCAGTACAAATAGTATTGTATCAGGGACACACGTACGGCATCGACCAGAGCACCATGCATGGTCCATGGATCATATCATCATTATCATGGCTTCATGTGATGGGAATGGATCGGAGTACGTGCTTAACCATGATCAGTACACACGTATCTCTCGGAGGGGCGGCGGTATCCCGGGTGATGGCCGGGCGATTAATTAGTAGCTGTAGTTCTTGACGAACATTCCCTCCTTGGCCTCGGCGGCCTCGCCGTCGGAGGTGTACTTGCCGAGCTGCGCCAGGGAGTTGGCCTTGGCGCGCAGCAGCAGCGCGTCCTGCGCCGCCTTGACCTTGTCCGGCTGGCCGCCCCAGGTCTTGAGGCAGGTGTTCTGCAGCGCCCGCGCGTAGGAGAAGGACACGTGCCACGGGTTGGGCCCCTGGTTCATGGCGTTGAGGTTCTGCGTCGCCTCCACCTCCGACTGCCCGCCGGAGAGGAACATGATCCCGGGCACGGAGGGGGGGATCCGGCGGTGGAGGAGCTTGAGGGTGTACGCGGCCACCTGCTCCGGGGTGGCCCTGTCCTTGGCCTCCGCGCCGGGCGTCACCATGGACGGCTTCAGCAGGATGCCCTCGAACATGACGTTGTTCTCCGCCATGGCGTAGAAGGTTTCGGCCCACACCTTCTGCGCCACCTCGAACGTGCGCTCGATGCCGTGCTCGCCGTCCAGCAGGATCTCCGGCTCCACGATCGGCACAAGCCCGTTGTCCTGTGAGATGGCGGCGTAGCGTGCGAGCCCCCACGCGGCCTCCTTGACGGCGAGCTCGGAGGGGCCGTTAGGGATGCTGACGACGGTGCGCCACTTGGCGAACCGCGCGCCCTGCTGGTAGTAGGCGGCCTCGCGGGACGCCAGGCCGTCCAGGCCCTGGCACCACGACTCGTTGTTGGAGCCGGCGAGCGGGACAAGGCCCTTGTCCACCTTGATCCCCGGCACGATGCCCTGCTCCACCAGGATGTCCACGATCTTGCGGCCGTCGACGGCGGACTGGTACAGCGTCTCCTCGAAAAGGATGGCGCCGGAGATGTACTGGCCCAGGCCCGGCGCCGTGACCAGCAGCGTGCGGTACGCCTGCCGGTTGGCCTCCGTGTTCTCCAGCCCGATGGACGCCAGCCGCTTCCCGCACGTCGCGTTCGACTCGTCCATCGCCAGGATGCCCCGCCCCGGCGACGCGATCGTTTTCGCGGTCTTCACGAGCTCATCGGCGTAGGCGGAGGCGCGGACGACCATGGAGACGGTGGGCGGCCTGGGCGCGGCGGCCTGCCTGGTGGCGCCCCATTCGGACTTCTTGGGAAGGAAGGAGGACTTGAGCACGGTGGCAGAGGCCATCGAGATCTCTTGTTGCTGTCACTCCTAAACTTGTGAAGAAGACTTGTGGTATGGCGGTATCCTAGCTAGCTAGCGAGGATCGGAGCTCAGCTAGCTCGATCACTCACTCACACTCAGGCTATACCAGCCAGTGACACCGCAAGTTTCAGGTTCACTTGACACTCGTCTTCTTCTCCTTCCTTCCGG
>NZ_BJEQ01000046.1 GCF_005405585.1 Agarivorans sp. Toyoura001
GCCGAATTGAATTGCAATCAATTAGAGGAATAAAGAAGAATTACTGCATTTCTTAACTTATTTTTTCTCTTTCTATTTTGCTTTTTTTTTTATTTTATATGGTATCCATCGCTTTGAAACCATCAAATTTGATCTCCTTCCATATTTCACAAGCTGCGGCTAGTTCAGCACTCCATTTGCAAGCTGCTTTGATAATTTCATTACCTTCACGAGCAAGATCGCGCCCTTCGTTACGAGCTTGTACACAGGCTTCTAAAGCCACACGATTAGCTGCTGCACCAGGTGCATTTCCCCAAGGATGTCCTAAAGTTCCTCCACCAAATTGTAATACGGAATCATCTCCAAAGATTTCGGTCAGAGCTGGCATATGCCAAACATGAATACCCCCAGAAGCCACCGGTATAACACCTGGCATGGATACCCAGTCCTGAGTGAAAAAGATACCGCGAGAACGATCTTTTTCAATAAAATCATCGCGCAATAAATCAACAAAACCTAAAGTTATTTCGCGTTCCCCTTCTAACTTACCTACTACTGTACCGGAGTGGATATGATCTCCCCCCGACATACGCAATGCTTTAGCTAATACACGGAAATGCATACCATGATTTTTCTGTCTATCAATAACTGCATGCATTGCTCGGTGAATGTGAAGAAGTAGGCCGTTGTCGCGGCAATAATGAGACAAAGTAGTATTTGCGGTGAATCCTCCTGTTAAGTAGTCATGCATTACAATAGGAACCCCTAATTCCCTTGCAAATACAGCTCTCTTAATCATTTCTTCGCATGTACCTGCAGTCGCATTCAAGTAATGCCCCTTGATTTCACCAGTTTCGGCTTGTGCTTTATAAATTGCTTCGGCACAAAAGACAAAACGGTCTCTCCAGCGCATAAATGGTTGTGAGTTTACGTTTTCATCATCTTTGGTAAAATCAAGTCCACCGCGTAGACACTCATAACACGCTCTACCGTAATTTTTTGCGGATAATCCCAATTTTGGTTTAATAGTACATCCCAATAAAGGACGACCGTACTTGTTCAACTTATCCCTTTCAACTTGGATACCGTGAGGCGGACCTTGGAAAGTTTTTGAATAAGCAGGGGGAATTCGTAGATCCTCCAAACGTAGAGCGCGTAAGGCTTTGAAACCAAATACGTTACCCACAATGGAAGTAAACATGTTAGTAACAGAACCCTCTTCAAATAGGTCTAATGGATAAGCTACATAACAGATATATTGATCTGGGTCCCCAGGAACGGGCTCGATGTGATAGCATCGTCCTTTGTAACGATCAAGACTGGTAAGTCCATCAGTCCAAACAGTTGTCCATGTACCAGTAGAAGATTCCGCAGCTACTGCAGCTCCTGCTTCTTCAGGCGGAACCCCGAGCTGAGGAGTTACTCGGAATGCTGCCAAGATATCAGTATCCTTGGTTTCGTACTCCGGGGTGTAGTAAGTCAATTTATAATCCTTAACACCAGCTTTAAATCCAACACTTGCTTTAGTTTCTGTTTGTGGTGACATAAGTCCCTCCCTACAACTCATGAATTAAGAATTCTCACAACGACAGGGTCTACTCGATATGGATTAGGCGTAAATGAAAC
>NZ_BJEQ01000047.1 GCF_005405585.1 Agarivorans sp. Toyoura001
CTTGATCCTGCTCTGGTCCGTGGCCATGGCGTCGTCCATGCTCTCCGCTACCACCGTGCCACTCCAGCAGGGGGGCGGCCTGTCCGAGTTCTCCGGGCTAAGGAGCTCCGCGTCGCTGCCCATGCGCCGGAATGCCACCTCCGACGACTTCATGTCCGCCGTCTCCTTCAGGACCCACGCGGTCGGCACGAGCGGCGGGTCGCGGCGGGCGCCGACGGAGGCAAAGCTGAAGGTGGCCATCAACGGGTTCGGCCGCATCGGGCGCAACTTCCTGCGGTGCTGGCACGGGCGCGGCGACGCCTCGCCCCTCGACGTCATCGCCATCAACGACACCGGAGGTGTCAAGCAGGCGTCCCACCTGCTCAAGTACGACTCCACGCTCGGCATCTTCGACGCCGACGTCAAGCCCGTCGGCGACAACGCCATCTCCGTCGACGGCAAGGTCATCAAGGTCGTGTCCGACCGCAACCCCAGCAACCTGCCGTGGGGCGAGCTCGGCATCGACCTCGTCATCGAGGGCACCGGCGTCTTCGTCGACCGCGAGGGCGCGGGGAAGCACATCCAGGCGGGGGCCAAGAAGGTGCTCATCACGGCGCCCGGAAAGGGCGACATCCCCACCTACGTCGTCGGCGTCAATGCCGACCAGTACAACCCCGACGAGCCCATCATCAGCAACGCCTCCTGCACCACCAACTGCCTCGCGCCATTCGTCAAGGTCCTCGACCAAAAGTTCGGCATCATCAAGGGCACCATGACCACCACCCACTCCTACACCGGCGACCAGAGGCTGCTGGACGCGAGCCACCGCGACCTGCGCCGCGCCCGCGCCGCCGCGCTCAACATCGTGCCCACATCCACCGGCGCCGCCAAGGCCGTCTCGCTGGTGCTCCCCAACCTCAAGGGCAAGCTCAACGGGATCGCGCTCCGGGTGCCCACACCGAACGTCTCCGTCGTCGACCTCGTCGTGCAGGTCTCCAAGAAGACCCTCGCCGAGGAGGTGAACCAGGCGTTCCGCGACGCCGCGGCCAACGAGCTCACGGGCATCCTCGAGGTCTGCGACGTGCCGCTCGTGTCCGTCGACTTCAGGTGCTCCGACGTCTCCTCCACCATCGACGCCTCCCTCACCATGGTCATGGGCGACGACATGGTCAAGGTCATCTCCTGGTACGACAACGAGTGGGGCTACTCGCAGAGGGTCGTCGACCTCGCTGACATCTGCGCCAACCAGTGGAAGTGAAGCGTTGCATTGTAATAGCACTTTGTAACTCCTCACCCTCCACAGGGCTTTGGGATTCACCCCGAAATGACTCACTTTCGGTGAAATTCACCCGTTTCGGCGAGGTCGTCCGAATATACCGGCCAAATGTTTCCATTGGATTTCAATTATTAGTCAACTCTAGAGTTGAAACAAACATACAAGTTCTTCATTCAATAATCAATATAGAAGTGC
>NZ_BJEQ01000048.1 GCF_005405585.1 Agarivorans sp. Toyoura001
ATGGTGCGACTGGTGAGGTGATCCTTGGAAAGCAGCCGCTTTCCCCACCAGCCCTTAGTGGCGATCTGGGAACTTTCATGGCCTGGGTGGATGATGTTAGAAAGCTCAAGGTCCTGGCTAACGCCGATACCCCTGATGATGCATTGACTGCGCGAAACAATGGGGCACAAGGAATTGGATTATGCCGGACAGAGCACATGTTCTTTGCTTCAGACGAGAGGATTAAGGCTGTCAGGCAGATGATTATGGCTCCCACGCTTGAGCTGAGGCAGCAGGCGCTCGACCGTCTCTTGCCGTATCAGAGGTCTGACTTCGAAGGCATTTTCCGTGCTATGGATGGACTCCCGGTGACCATCCGACTCCTGGACCCTCCCCTCCACGAGTTCCTTCCAGAAGGGAACATCGAGGACATTGTAAGTGAATTATGTGCTGAGACGGGAGCCAACCAGGAGGATGCCCTCGCGCGAATTGAAAAGCTTTCAGAAGTAAACCCGATGCTTGGCTTCCGTGGGTGCAGGCTTGGTATATCGTACCCTGAATTGACAGAGATGCAAGCCCGGGCCATTTTTGAAGCTGCTATAGCAATGACCAACCAGGGTGTTCAAGTGTTCCCAGAGATAATGGTTCCTCTTGTTGGAACACCACAGGAACTGGGGCATCAAGTGACTCTTATCCGCCAAGTTGCTGAGAAAGTGTTCGCCAATGTGGGCAAGACTATCGGGTACAAAGTTGGAACAATGATTGAGATCCCCAGGGCAGCTCTGGTGGCTGATGAGATAGCGGAGCAGGCTGAATTCTTCTCCTTCGGAACGAACGACCTGACGCAGATGACCTTTGGGTACAGCAGGGATGATGTGGGAAAGTTCATTCCCGTCTATCTTGCTCAGGGCATTCTCCAACATGACCCCTTCGAGGTCCTGGACCAGAGGGGAGTGGGCGAGCTGGTGAAGCTTGCTACAGAGAGGGGCCGCAAAGCTAGGCCTAACTTGAAGGTGGGCATTTGTGGAGAACACGGTGGAGAGCCTTCCTCTGTGGCCTTCTTCGCGAAGGCTGGGCTGGATTACGTTTCTTGCTCCCCTTTCAGGGTTCCGATTGCTAGGCTAGCTGCAGCTCAGGTGCTTGTCTGAGGCTGCCTCCTCATTGGCAACCGGATTGCCTGCTGCTGGTGGATGTGGTGATCAACAGTATTATTACAGAGCCATGCTATGTGAACATTACTAGTAGCAGTGCTCATAAAAGCTACAATCCCATGTCCTTTTTTTCCCCAGTCATGTAAAACTTCCAAACTGCTCCATGGTTCAAAACTCTGTTCTTCAATACATCATCAATTATCGA
>NZ_BJEQ01000050.1 GCF_005405585.1 Agarivorans sp. Toyoura001
CCCAATATATGCAAGGTAGATATGTATATGTGTACACAAGTGAATGCATTAATTCATCACTGGTTGGATCATATATTACAAACCACCAAGTCCCAGCGGTAGCTCTCCTAATTAACGAGATCTCCATTAACAAAGGATCGATCTTGTCATCCTCTCTCTCTCTCTCTCCCACTCATCACAAAACGAGACCACGCACGACGGGTTGATCCATCCCCAGGCTCATAGAGATCGTAGTTAATCCAAGAACACGTTCCGGCCGGTCGATGGACGGGGCGGAGCAATGGCGGGCTTAAGAGGACCCTCCGAACGTGTCGAAGATGGTGGTGTGGAGCGGGTCGCTCAGGTGGGTGGCCCAGTTGTTGAGCGGCCCCTTGCCGGTGGCGGCGGCCTGCACGGCGAAGCCGAGGAAGGCGACCATGGCGAGCCGCGCGTGCTTGATCTCCGCCAGCTGCAGCCGCTCCTTCTTCTCAGGGTCGGCCGCCAGGCCGAGCGGGTCGAAGTAGGAGCCGCCGGGGTACAGCCTCTTCTCCGGGTCGAGCTCGGCGTTGCGCTGGAACTCGATGTAGCCGATCACGAGCACCTCGATCCAGATGAGCGTCGAGATGGAGAACGGCAGCGGCTGGCCCAGGTAGGAGGACCCATCCACCAGCTCCACCTTGCCGGCGTCCTGCCAGGTGACGCCGGTGAGCCACTCGACGGTGAGGGCGCCGAGGGTGGCGAGCATGGCCCAGCGGCCGTGGATGAGCTCGCACTCGCGGAACCGCTGGAGGCCGAACACCTCGCTGTAGGGCTGCAACGGGGTGGACTTGACTTCGGAGGACTCGAACCGGGTGCCGATGATGCCGCCGGCCTCATTCTTGGCCAGGTTCTGGTCCAGCGAGTCCAACTCGAACTGCAGGTACTCCACGGGCTTCCCGAGACCGAACGGGTCGAACCCGTAGTCGCCGACCAGCGAGCCGTCCAGGTAGTCGGGCGCCACGGCGCCGGGGAACCACAGCGGCCGGTCAGAGGAGGTCGATGTCTTCGCCACCTTCTTCGGAGCAGGCTTCGCCTTGCCGCCCAACCCGAACCCGAACCGGGCCACGATGCGCCCGTTCTGTGGCGCCGGGTCCGCCAGGCGGGTGCCCAGGAATGTGCTCGCCGCGGCGGCCACCGATGAAGCCATGGCTGCTCCTCCACGTACTCTCCTTGGTGTGC
>NZ_BJEQ01000051.1 GCF_005405585.1 Agarivorans sp. Toyoura001
GCCCGAATTTGCATTAACAAGTACATTACATACACGATTCCTCCTCTGCTCTCCAAAGTTTTCCATGGTATACATACACCTTCCCAAGATCCATGACGGCGGTCGGACACCTAGCAGTTAGACACTCGAATCACTCGAGCTGAGCGTACCAGACCCCCTGGATCTTGACATCCTTGGGCGCCTTGGCCCCGAGGTCGGTGTCGGACGGCTGCACGCTCTCGAAGACGCCGATGACCTCGCCGGTCTCCGGGTTGCTCTTGGTGACGCTCAACGTGATGTTGCCGGTGGAGGAGGCGGCGTTCTTGATGTTCTCCTTCTGGAGCTCCTCCTCGTCACCTCTGCCCCCGGCGGGGAGCGCGACGGCGTTGTCGTAGCCGGTGGAGCCGCCGCGGCCCTTGGGGTCGAGGAAGGAGGAGCCACGGTAGCTGGGCACGAGGAAGGGCCCGCCGAAGCTCTCGGGCTTGCCGGTGGCGACGAGCTGCTTGACGGTGAAGAGGAACGGCACGCGCTCGCCCCCCGGGAGCTGCACGGTGACGGCGGCGTAGTCGATGCCGTCCTTCTCCTCGAACTTGAGCGTGCCGTCGGAGCCGACCTCGAGCGGGCCCTCGATCTCGTCCAGCGTGTACGTGAGGCGGGTCATGAGCTTGGTCTTCTGGAACTCGGGCGGCGCGTTCTTGGCGATGCCCTCCGCCTTGACGGTGAAGGACGTCGGCTCCAGGCACAGCTTCTTCATCTGGTACTTGCCGGCCTTGAACGGGAACGACTCCACGCCGCCGTCGATGGTCGGGCACTGGTTCGCCGTGCCCGTGCCCTTCACCTCCATGTACGTTTTGCTCTGGATCTCGTCGTAGGTCAGCCTCTTGGGCGTGCCCTCCGCGCTCGCGCCCGAGACGAGGAGCGCCGAGGTGGCGAGCGCGAAGCCGGCGAGCTTCGCGGCGTCGACGCACCTGCTGGCGACGTCCTGCAGGGAGCACGTGATCCTGGCGGCGCCGGCGTCGACGCCGAACGCCCTGCAGGCGAGTTGCGACGACGGGCGGGACGGCAGCGAGGCAAAGGGCGCCCGGCCGCCGATCTTGGCCGGCTGCATCAGGGTGGCCGCGGCTTGGAGCGAGGCTGCCATCGTCGTCGCGGCGGTGATGCCTTTTGGCTTTTGCCCTTTTCCTCTGGTGGGTGCGTATCG
>NZ_BJEQ01000052.1 GCF_005405585.1 Agarivorans sp. Toyoura001
ATCGATTCAAAAATGAATGGCACAGGCCATCGATAGATTGATTCATCCACTGATGACGATACATGCGTCTGTGCTTAGTTTACATCGACCGCTTACAGCAGGCAGCCATTGACATTGATTGATGAGCACACATCGATCATGAGCATACGCCGGCTGGTGCAACTACTACACGCCTACGATCTGAACAAGTAGAGTACAGAGAAGACCACACTGTTCACTCGACGGACGGACGAACGAATGGATGGATCTGATGGTAGTACACATGTACGGCGTTGCTCAGTCAGTTAGTTGCCGGGGACGAAGTTCGTGGCGTATGCCCAGGCGTTGTTGGCGACGGGGTCGGCGACGTGGTCGAAGAGGTTCTCGATGGGGCCCTTGCCGGTGACGATGGCCTGCACGAAGAAGCCGAACATGGAGAACATGGCAAGGCGGCCGTTCTTGAGCTCCTTCACCTTGAGCTCGGCGGCGGTGTCCGGGTCGTCGGCGAGGCCCAGCGGGTCGAAGGCGCCGCCGGGGTACACCTTGTCGAGCCCTTCCCCGAGCGGGCCGCCGCCGACGCGGTAGCCCTCGACGAAGCCCATGAGCACCACCTGGCACGCCCAGATGGCCAGGATGCTCTGTGCGTGCACCAGGTTGGGGTTCCCCAGGTAGTCCAGCCCGCCCTCCGAGAAGATCTGCGCGCCGGCCTTGAACCACACCGCCTCGCCGAACTTGACGCCGTTCTTGGCCAGGATCTCCGGGAACACGCAGCCCAGCGCGCCCAGCATCGCCCACCGGGAGTGGATCACCTCCAGCTCCCGGTTGCGCGCGAATGTCTCCGGGTCGGCCGAGAGGCCCGCGGTGTCCCACCCGTAGTCGCCGGGGAACTCGCCGGTCAGGTACGACGGCGTCTGCTCGGAGAACGGGCCAAGATACTTGGGGCGATCAGGGCCGTACCATATGCTCTGGGGAACGCTCTTGACGGTGCGGCGCATGGTGATGCGGCCGCCGGCATCGACGCCGGCGGCGCGGGAGACCAGGGCCTGCCCGAGGAAGCTGGTGGTCTGGTGCAGCGCCGACGCGGCCATCGTCGTTCTGTGTGTCCGTCCGGTGACCACGGCGCGGCACAGTGGTCAGTCAGAAGTGGGTTGGTTGGTC
>NZ_BJEQ01000053.1 GCF_005405585.1 Agarivorans sp. Toyoura001
GCCATTTGGTGTTTGTTTATGCATGGATCTTACTGTACTTTGCCAAATTACATTCACTTGTGTCTTGGTTGTTTGTTCAGTATATTGTGTACACTTTTATGTATACTACTGTCGACAATGATCTTGCGCTGTAAATGTACATAGAGGTTAGTGGCTGAGGAAGAAGCTTGCGATTGCTGTCATGCATGCTAGAAGTGCACAACATGGTACCAATTTCCTTTTCCTTTAGATTACGAGAGCTTTCCGGGCGGGAGGGAAGTCGCCGACTCGCCGTCGTCGTCGTTGTACTGCTCCTGCACGCAGGCAGGCAGTGCCTAGTGCCTAGTCGTAATAATCAACCAATATAACTGTCAAGGGGAGATTGATCTGGGGATGATGATGTCGCCGATGTTGTTGTGCCACGGGTCGGCGAGGTGGGAGGCGAGGTTCTCCAGCGGGCCGGTGCCGGGGTACGCCGACTGCTGGACGCAGAAGCCGACGAAGGCCAGCATGGCGAGGCGGCCGTTCTTGATCTCCTTGAGCTTGTACTCCTCGAGCTTGGCGGGGTCCCTGGAGAAGCCGAGCGGGTCGAAGGCGCCGCCGGGGTACTTCTTCTTCTCGGGGTCCTTCTCCATGGTGCGCTGGTGCTCGGCGAAGGCGATGGCCACGAACTCGACCGCCAGGATGGTCGGCAGCGTGCCCCACGGCACCGGGGCGCCCAGGTACGTGGCCTGCCCGCCGGGGACGGCCGCCCACTCCTGCGCCTTCACCCAGTTGCCCAGGCCCAGAGCTTCCGGCACCAGGATCCCGGGGACGGCAAGCATGGCCCAGCGGCAGTGGTACACCTCTGACTCCTTGAACCGCTCGAAGTTCTCCGGCACGGTCGCGAGGCCCAGCGGATCGAAGCCGAAGTCCCCGGGAGAGGAGCCGTCGAGGTGGGCAGGGCGTGGCTGGCCGGGCATCCACTCCGCGGACATGGTGACGCGGCCAGAGGTGGTGGCGTTGGCGCAGAACGGCGCCAGGCGGCCGGACCGGGACGACGGAGCCAGCAGGCTGGGCACGCCCACGGCGCTGCAGCTCCTCAGCCCGCTCGACGACGCCATCACCATTGCTGCTTCCGCTGATCCTAGCTGGTCAGGCAGAGAGGGAGGGAGAAC
>NZ_BJEQ01000054.1 GCF_005405585.1 Agarivorans sp. Toyoura001
CGCTCACCGACGCCACAGCTTGTGCGCGCGCAATGGCACTCGTGTCCGCCTCCTCGTCCTCCACCACCGCCGTCGCGGCGCTCCCCAGGAATGGGCAGCAGCGGGCGTCGTCGTCGTTGTTCTCCTCCTCCTCCTCTTCCTCCTTCCTCGTCGGCAAGACGCTGCTGAGGCAGGCCGAGGCAGCCCGGCCGTCGTTCGCCGTGCGCGCCGCGGCGGATTCCGACAGGCCGATCTGGTTCCCCGGCAGCACCCCTCCGCCGTGGCTCGACGGCAGCCTTCCCGGCGACTTCGGCTTTGATCCCTGGGGCCTCGGATCTGACCCGGAGAGCCTGCGGTGGAACGTGCAGGCGGAGCTGGTGCACTGCCGGTGGGCGATGCTCGGCGCGGCGGGTATCTTCATCCCGGAGTTCCTGACCAAGATCGGCGTCCTCAACACGCCCTTCTGGTACACCGCCGGCGAGCAGCAGTACTTCACCGACACCACCACCCTCTTCATCATCGAGCTCATCCTCATCGGCTGGGCCGAGGGCCGCCGCTGGGCTGACATCATCAAGCCCGGAAGCGTCAACACCGATCCCATCTTCCCCAGCAACAAGCTCACCGGCACCGACGTCGGGTACCCTGGTGGCCTCTGGTTTGACCCGCTCGGCTGGGGCAGCGGCTCGCCGGAGAAGATCAAGGAGCTGCGCACCAAGGAGATCAAGAACGGACGCCTCGCCATGCTCGCCGTCATGGGCGCTTGGTTCCAGGCCGAGTACACCGGCACCGGCCCCATCGACAACCTCTTCGCCCACCTCGCCGACCCTGGCCACGCCACCATCTTCCAGGCCTTCACCCCCAAATGAGGAGTTGAACTTATTATTAGCATTTTGAGGAGTGCTACCACACATGCATCGTCAGGTTGATGGCCGATATATATGAAACTTCACATTTTTTTTGGTGGGGAAGGACTGCTGAGTAGACTGTCAATGATGGAATGCTCGTGGTGCGAGTGCGATGCATGGTGTACTTGTACTATGTTGTAACCAGTGTAAAAATGCGATGGTCGTTAGATGTTATGTCCTCTTAAGTAAGGCGGGCCTACGTGCAAGTAAGGATGCAAATAA
>NZ_BJEQ01000055.1 GCF_005405585.1 Agarivorans sp. Toyoura001
TTGGTACCCAAGATTGTTTGCTTTCACAACGTTACAACATATATATATCATATATGCATGGACAGGTACAATGCCTCTCCAGCAGCACCAGCAACAAGGGTGGTTAGCAGCAGGGACTATAAACAACAGAGTACCATCCGCGTTGATAGATTTTTTATTACTGCAAAATTGATCCCCGCAGCACTACCGGTAGTTGCGGTAGACGGGAGTGTACATGCAGTTCTCTGCATATTTCACCAGGTCGCTGGGGGGAGGCAGACGGGTCGCCAGACCGAGCTCGTAGGCTTTTGCAGCCACGGCTGCAGCGATGTGCGCAGAGATCTTTCTGATGCTGGTGAAGGGTGGGAAGATGGAGCCCTTCTCGAAGTTGTCCTGTGTGGCCTGATCAGCTAGCGCTTTCGAGGCGGCGAGAAGCATGTCCTCGTGGACACGGACGGCTCCAGAGATCACAAGACCGAGGCCGAGTCCAGGGAAAATGTAGGCATTGTTCGACTGCCCAGGCACAAAAGTCTTTCCTTCGTACTCCACGGGGGCAAATGGACTGCCACTGGCAAAGATTGAACGGCCCTGACTCCATGTATATGCTTGTTCAGCAGTGCATTCAGAATGCGAGGTTGGGTTTGACAGTGAAAAGATGATAGGCCTCTCGTTGAAGGAAGACATGGCCTCAATGATTTCTTTTGTGAATGTTCTTCCAACTCCAGATGTCCCGATCAGAACTGTAGGTTTGATGGACTGAACAGCATCATACAAGGTTTTCAAGGGCTCGTGCTCATGCGCCCAAGGTTTCTTGAATGGCTGAAGGGAGCCTTTACGAGAGTCAACAATCAAACCCTTTGAGTCCACCAGCCAAACCTTCTTGCGGCACTCTTCAATTGGAGCATTCGTCTGTTTCGAAATCTCAAGAGCAATAAGTTCTGCAATACCAGTTCCAGCCTCCCCAGCACCAAGGAACAAATAAGTCTGCTCTGCCAGGGTCCCACCAACCATCTTGAGTGCTGCTAACAAACCTGCAAGGACCACTGATGCTGTGCCCTGGATATCATCATTGAAAACAAGATGGCTCTTGCTATATTTTTCAAGCAAAT
>NZ_BJEQ01000056.1 GCF_005405585.1 Agarivorans sp. Toyoura001
GCCATCCCCTTTTGCTGCAAATCTTTCTCTGAATTGTGGGTCTCCGACAATGGCGGCGCTCGCTCCATCCAAGATTCTGGGCACCCAGCTCAACTTCGCGGGCTCCTCCCGCTACGCCACCGCAGCGCCCACCGCGGGGGCTCAGAAGATTGTCTCCCTTTTCAGCAAGAAGCCTGCCCAGAAGCCCAAGCCCGCTGCGGTATCGTCCTCTTCTCCAGACATCAGCGACGAGCTCGCCAAGTGGTATGGTCCTGACAGGAGGATCTACCTGCCGGATGGGCTGTTGGACCGGTCGGAGGTGCCGGAGTACCTCACCGGAGAGGTCCCTGGAGACTATGGCTACGACCCTTTTGGCCTGGGCAAGAAGCCAGAGGACTTCGCCAAGTACCAGGCCTACGAGCTGATCCATGCCAGATGGGCCATGCTCGGTGCCGCTGGCGCTGTCATCCCAGAGGCCTGCAACAAGTTCGGCGCTAACTGTGGCCCCGAGGCCGTCTGGTTCAAGACCGGCGCCCTGCTCCTGGACGGCAACACCCTCAACTACTTCGGCAACAGCATCCCCATCAACCTGGTGGTGGCCGTGATCGCGGAGGTCATCCTCGTCGGCGGCGCCGAGTACTACCGGATCACCAACGGACTGGACCTAGAGGACAAGCTGCACCCCGGTGGGCCCTTCGACCCCCTGGGCCTGGCCAGCGACCCCGACCAGGCCGCCATCCTCAAGGTGAAGGAGATCAAGAACGGCCGGCTGGCCATGTTCTCCATGTTCGCCTTCTTCATCCAGGCCTACGTCACCGGCGAAGGCCCCGTGGAGAACCTCGCCAAGCACCTCAGCGACCCCTTCGGCAACAACCTGCTCACCGTCATCTCCGGCGCCGCCGAGAGGACGCCTAGCCTGTAAGGACGGACGCCACGCCGCCGAGCAATGCCAAGTCATGCGCTGCTGCATGCCGTCTTTGATTTTACCGGGATAAAAAGCTGTATGTGAGGGTCTGAAGAATGTGCAATGCCCACGCGTGTAAATTATCGAGAGGGAGAACTAACCTTTTCATTCTGATTGTGATATGACTGCTGCTTCCATTGATGC
>NZ_BJEQ01000057.1 GCF_005405585.1 Agarivorans sp. Toyoura001
CCCGACCAGCGGCATCTATAGCAACCGGTCCAGCACTTTCACGCTCAGCTCCAGCAATGGCTGCCTCCACCATGGCGATCTCCTCCACGGCGATGGCCGGCACCCCCATCAAGGTGGGCTCCTTCGGCGAGGGCCGCATCACCATGCGCAAGACCGTGGGCAAGCCCAAGGTGGCGGCGTCCGGCAGCCCCTGGTACGGCCCCGACCGCGTCAAGTACCTCGGCCCCTTCTCCGGCGAGCCCCCGAGCTACCTCACCGGCGAGTTCCCCGGCGACTACGGCTGGGACACCGCCGGGCTGTCCGCCGACCCCGAGACCTTCGCCAAGAACCGCGAGCTGGAGGTGATCCACTCCCGCTGGGCCATGCTCGGCGCGCTCGGCTGCGTCTTCCCCGAGCTGCTCTCCCGCAACGGCGTCAAGTTCGGCGAGGCCGTCTGGTTCAAGGCCGGCTCCCAGATCTTCAGCGAGGGCGGGCTGGACTACCTCGGCAACCCCAGCCTGATCCACGCGCAGAGCATCCTCGCCATCTGGGCCTGCCAGGTCGTGCTCATGGGTGCCGTCGAGGGCTACCGCATTGCCGGCGGGCCGCTCGGCGAGGTCGTCGACCCGCTGTACCCTGGCGGCAGCTTCGACCCCCTCGGCCTGGCCGACGACCCCGAGGCCTTCGCCGAGCTCAAGGTGAAGGAGCTCAAGAACGGCCGCCTCGCCATGTTTTCCATGTTCGGCTTCTTCGTCCAGGCCATCGTCACCGGCAAGGGCCCGCTCGAGAACCTCGCTGACCACATCGCTGACCCAGTCAACAACAACGCATGGGCCTACGCCACCAACTTCGTCCCCGGCAACTAAGCTCAACGGCTATGCTATGCAACTTCATTGTCTTTCGGATCGGAGAGGGTGTACGTACGTGGATTGATTGATGCTGCGAGATGCATGTGTGTCTTTTGTTTCACGTTGCATTGCATAGGCAAGTCGAGATGATGAGTTGGCGTTGTACACTAAGATGAACCATGTTTGTGCAATAGTGGTGGTTTTTGTTTCCTGCTGGTTAATTGTTGATATCCATTAATTTGTTTTTCATGTAAAAAAA
>NZ_BJEQ01000058.1 GCF_005405585.1 Agarivorans sp. Toyoura001
GCCGAATAAGGCCTTAGCTGGAACAATTCCAGGTGTAATCCGATAGAAACGAACAAGGTCTTAGTCTTTGTTCTCATGTACAGTCGAAGGAACACACAAGCGTGCTCAGCCAGGCCTGGCCTAGCCAAGCTCTCTACGTAGTGCGTGCATCCCATCCCATCGAAGAAATAAAATTACATCATCATGCGACGCTGAAGGAGGAGGCGGCCTTCTCGACTCCCTTCCTGGCGCCCTTGAACCACCTCTTGTCGCCGGCCTGCGCCTTGCAGATGTAGAGCTTGCCGTCGGAGACGGTGGCCGCGATGAGCTGGTGCTTGCCGCCCTCGTCGCCGTCCGCCGTCCTGGTGAGCACGGACACGGCGTAGTACTGCTTGCCGTCGATCACGGGGGTGGAGCTCTCCAGGACGTTGGCGGTGGCCACGGCGCCGGTCTCGAACCCGCCCTCGGAGTCGGTCTTGCCGCCGTAGGCCTGCCTGCCGAGCAGGTAGTCGACCTGGGAGAGGAACTCCTCGGGAGAGCCGTAGTCGGCGATGGTCTTCTTGGACGTGGGCTGGATGATGACGGACACGTTGCTGTTGGCGTCGAAGTTGTCCTCGTAGCGGAGCACCTGCCCGGGGAACTCCCGCTCCTTGCTGGGGTTCCACTTGGACGGGATCAGCAGCTTGAAGCCGTCGCCGCTGTACGCGATGTACTCCGTGCTCGCCTTGGGCTTGCCGAACACGTTGGCTGCTTCTCCGTATGCCGCGGCGGCGGGACCCACCTTGGCGCCGGCGGCGGCCGTGACGCCGGCGAGGAGCGCGAGCGCGGCGCGGCGCGAGACGTCGCTCTGGTCCGCGGCGGCGTCCTGCTTCCGGGCCTTGCAGACGAGCAGCTGGGCGCTGCGCGGCGGGGCGGCGGCCAGGCGCGGCGACGCGCCGAGGCGGGCGGTTGACTGGTGGAGGAGGCAGCAGGAGGTGGACGCCATGGCTTGGCTCCTCCGGGGTCCGGACTGGGGGGAGAAGAGTGTGCGTGGGTGCCACCACTCGGAC
>NZ_BJEQ01000059.1 GCF_005405585.1 Agarivorans sp. Toyoura001
CAAAGAGACTGCCCAAGACAGTGAACACAACAATTCTTCCTTGCCGATTGAACCCTGGTACGGTAAGTAATTTACATCATGGTACAAACTGGAACCAGTGCGCGCTCACGTGCATCCGAACACCTAGATATCCGCAGCGGTGGCCGGTGGGCGGTGGCGCCTCCACCCCCTCACTTGCCGGGCACAAAGTTGGTGGCATAGGCCCATGCGTTGTTGTTGACGGGGTCGGCGAGGTGGTCGGCGAGGTTCTCGAGCGGGCCCTTGCCGGTGACGATGGCCTGGACGAAGAATCCGAACATGGAGAACATGGCGAGGCGGCCGTTCTTGAGCTCCTTGACCTTGAGCTCCGCGAAGGCCTCAGGGTCGTCGGCGAGGCCGAGCGGGTCGAAGCTGCCGCCGGGGTAGAGCGGGTCGACGACCTCGCCGAGCGGGCCGCCGGCGATGCGGTACCCCTCGATGGCGCCCATGAGCACGACCTGGCAGGCCCAGATGGCGAGGATGCTCTGCGCGTGGATCAGGCTCGGGTTGCCGAGGTAGTCCAGCCCACCCTCGCTGAAGATCTGCGACCCGGCCTTGAACCACACGGCCTCGCCGAACTTGACGCCGTTGCGGGCGAGCAGCTCCGGGAACACGCAGCCCAACGCGCCCAGCATGGCCCAGCGGGAGTGGATGACCTCCAGCTCCCGGTTCTTGGCGAACGTCTCCGGGTCCGCCGACAGCCCCGCGGTGTCCCAGCCGTAGTCGCCCGGGAACTCGCCCGTCAGGTAGCTCGGGGGCGCGCCGGACAGCGGGCCCAGGTAGAGCACGCGGTCGGGGCCGTACCACGGGCTGCCGGACGCCGCCGCCGGCTTTGCCTTCGCCGCCGTCTTGCGCATCGTCACGCGGGCCTCGCCGAAGGCAGACGACGACGGCACGTTCACTGCCTTGCCGGCGAAGGCTGTGGAGGAGAGGGCCATGGTGCTGCTCGCCATTGCGGCTGCTTTTTTTATTGCACTGCTACGTAGCGAGACTTGCAGATCGATGGTGG
>NZ_BJEQ01000060.1 GCF_005405585.1 Agarivorans sp. Toyoura001
AAAAGCACCAGTTATATATTAACTTAACACGGTGTCGTATAGTATTGTCGGCGCCTCGGCGGATTTATATATATAGTTTGTATCCATATTACATGTATATGATAGCCGGAGCTTGCATTCACATGTTCCTCACCCCAAGTATATATAGGCGTTGCAGTAGTTTTGTAGCAGGTATAGAGGTAGCCAATGCAAGGCCATGCTTGCAACAATGGATACATCACATCCAGCAGAGAACAACTGGAAAGCAAAGGAACCATGGCCGGGGAAAAGAAGAAAAAAAAAGGAAAAAAGGAAAGAAGAAACCAAGCAAGCAAAGGGTACACGGTGACCCGAAGCAAAACCGAACGACAGAGACGGCGCATGGCACTAGCTACTAGCTCACGCAGGAGCTAGCTACTAGCTAGCCGGCGGGGGGCGGCCGGCGGGCGCGGTCTAGTCGCTGCCCGGGGGCTTGTAGGCGATGAAGCTGACGCACTGCGTCTGCTTGATGTTGTCGAAGCCGATGACGCGGTGGAAGGCGTCCGGGTAGGATTTGATGGCCTCCTGCAGCTCCTTGTACACCTGGGTGGCGTCGTTGCAGCCGAACATGGGCAGCTTCCACATGGTCCAGTAGCGGCCGTCGTAGTAGCACGGGGAGGTGGAGTTCTCGCGGTACACGAAGCCGACCTTGCTGAACTCGAGGCAGGGTATCCAGCCGTTGCGCAGCAGGTAGTCCACCTGCTTCAGCAGGTCGTCCGTCGACAGCGGCGGCAGGTACGACAGCGTCTCGAACTTCTTGTTGCCGTAGGCCGGCCACACCTGCATGCACCGGATCCTTCCGCCGTTGCTGACGTTGCCGAGGCTTCTGGAGGAGCGGCGGGCGACGGGGAGGCTGGCGGTGGACTTGAGCCCCTGGAACGGAGCGACGGCGGTGGCCGACGAGGCCATCATCACGGTGGGCGCCATGGCTGCCTGGCTGCCTAGTATGTATGTACTCGCTGCTTGCTTGCTTGCTTGGGTCGTCC